>JBMFVE010000035.1:0-507 GCA_049966155.1 Candidatus Kryptoniota bacterium | reverse complement strand
TTGCGGGAAGACTGTGTTTATAGCTTCAGGAAAACCCTTCAGCCCATCAACACAGGCAATGAGTATGTCATTGACACCCCGGTTCTTTAACTCGGTCATTATCGAAAGCCAGAAGTTTGCCCCCTCTGACTGATTGATCCATATGCCAAGTAAGTCCTTTTTCCCCGTTATATCGACTGCCAGAGCCGTATAAGCGGCTTTTGTGATGATTTTACCATCATCATGTACCTTGTAGTGGACGGCGTCAAAGAAGACTATCGGATATACACTCTCAAGCGGACGGTTGTGCCACTCTTTTGCAAGATCAATAATTTTGTCAGTTATTTGTGATACCAGCGAAGGGCTTATCTCCAATCCGTATAGCTCCTGCACATGGGACTGGATATCCCTTGTCGTCATCCCCTTGGCATACATAGAGATAATTTTGTCCTCAATAGGTCCAAGCGTCCTTTCGTACTTCTTTACGATAATAGGATCGAAGCTGCCGTTGCGATCCCTGGGGACAAC
>JBMFVE010000034.1:0-527 GCA_049966155.1 Candidatus Kryptoniota bacterium | reverse complement strand
TGTTAGGGGGCATTTAATTGAATATACAGAGACAGTTATCCAGCGGGTCTTGCGTACCCTGGTGAATTAACTATCACATGAAGATTTTGGTAGACAGACAGTCTATGACGAAGATGGAGCTGGTGCGTTTACTAATTTAAGGTATGCTTGATCCAATCGTTTGAACCATTCCACAGTGGTAGCAACTTTAGCTACCATGTAACGGGCGTGGAAGACAAGTCGAGAAGGTAAATGCAGCCAGTAGTATCTTAAACTTCTCAATGTCTTTGTGCGCCAGTTATCGCCGAAATAATGCTGCTTGAGAAGTTGAACAAGATTAAAAGCAAATACGCCAATTGCAAAGTATAAACTGTTGGCAGAGAATTGTCCATAACTGCCATATCATGGTCGGCTGTTATTGTGAAGTTAAGATTGTTATCAAAACAGTAGTCGAAAACAAAATGATTGTATCCAACTGAATCAATCCGTACTGTTTTTATCATACCTGGTACAAGCTTAACACTCTCATCTATGAACGACTTTATATC
>JBMFVE010000033.1:0-544 GCA_049966155.1 Candidatus Kryptoniota bacterium | reverse complement strand
GAACGAGAATGAGTTCATCGGCTAAATATAAGTTCTATAAACTGAGGAAAATAAACTATCTTATAAATGCGTCTTTTTCAAAGAATTCTCAAATAGTTAAAAAGATCGAAACACTATCTAATGCGGTTATTTCATCGAAAGATGCAAATATGAGAAATCTTTTAATCGAAAGTGTTCTTATGTTTTATTCGAAACTTCAAAAAAGATTCAGAGGTTGGAAAAAGATAAATGTTGATTCTGTTCTGTATTTAGTCTCCCAACAGCTTGGGTTTAAAATTGACTTTAAGAAGCTATATGAATATGAAGCTAACGAAAAAATTTCGTTGAATAAATTTAAAAGAAACATAAAACGCGGTGTTGAAAGAATATTTTCAGTTTTGAATGAAAAAGAAAAAGATGAATTAAAAGAATTTATGTTGAAGCAGATAATAAAAGAAACTAGGGTTAAAGATATTAGTGAAAGTAATATAAAAAACATGATGAATATAATAAATGAAATATATAAAATATATCCAAATATGACTTTTTACGATTCAATAAGAAC
>JBMFVE010000032.1:0-550 GCA_049966155.1 Candidatus Kryptoniota bacterium | reverse complement strand
CTGATTCAGCAATATGCCAATTCATTTACTTTACTTTATCAATATGACGAAAATAAAATTACCACCTATAAAACAAAAAAATCAAAGTTTATTTTGAAATATGATGAGTGTAAAGATTTAATTGAAGGGCTAAAACAAAAATTTAAAGAAAAAAATGAAGCGAGTACTTTGTTTGGCAAGGAAGTAAATAATAAGTTTAGATCAGTTATGGGTGCAATTTATCAGACATTTGGTAAGAAAGAACTTTACAGTACCATTGAGGAAAAAGTGGCAAATTTACTTTATCTGATAATTAAAGATCATCCATTTGTGGATGGAAATAAAAGAATAGCATCATTTCTTTTTGTCTATTTTTTAGAGAAAAACAACTATCTACTCAAGAAAAGCGGAGAACGGAAAATTACTGATACAACGCTGGTTGCTCTGGCATTGCTTATTGCCACAAGCAAACCAGAGGAAAAAGATATTATGATTAATATTATTACAAATTTATTAAGGGATTAAACAATGAACCTTAACGAAGCAACATCAACCGATTTAAAGGTTATCA
>JBMFVE010000031.1:0-634 GCA_049966155.1 Candidatus Kryptoniota bacterium | reverse complement strand
TAGTATTTTAGAAAAGGATTACATTTTTCCAAATGCGATAAGAAAATTTTTGGAAAATTATATATCATTTAAGATACCGCTTGGCGGAGTGAGTATTCATAAAAAGTTTCAAGAGTTATGTGAAGATTATCCCGAAATAGATACAAAAACAAAAACTCGCATAGAATCTTATTGTCAAGACCAATCCCACCCTTTATATCAGGATAGCCCAACTGATTTTGATGAGAGATTATTAGCTGAAATTCAGCAAATCTGTTTAGCGATCCTTGATTTAATAAAGAAAACAGACTCTAAACATTATGATCATTTATTAAAGAATGTGGATAATCATGACCCTTAACGAAGCAACATCAACGGATTTAAAGGTTATAATATGAAATCACAAGCACCGCAAAACATCCTCATTTACAAAACCAAAGATGGTCCTGAGTTATCAGTAAAACTTGAAAAGGAAAAACTTGATGAGAAAGCAAGATAAAATAGTTCAGAAACAGGGTTTAAAGCATTACACGAATCTAATTGATTCTATAGGAACTCTTTTAGAGTCAGCAAGAAAACAGGTGGCAAGGACTATAAACAATATATTAATCCAGACATACTGGGAAATTGGAAAAAGGATTGTAGAATATGAACA
>JBMFVE010000030.1:0-639 GCA_049966155.1 Candidatus Kryptoniota bacterium | reverse complement strand
TGCGATTATCAAAAGATTTAACCGCAAAATATGGAAAAGGATTTAGCAGAAGTAATCTTCAATATATGCGGCTACTTTACATCAAGTATCCAAAATGCCAGACACTGTCTGGCAAATTGTCATGGAGTCATTATGCTGAACTTTTGAGCGTGAGCGATGATATTTAAATTGTTTGTATCTCAGTATAAACTATATCTGCCAGAAAAGAAAGAGTTGAGCGAAAAATTAAAATATATACTGGAAAGAAGGAGTAGTGATTAAGAATTATAATTAAGGGGTTAAAAATGAACCTTAACGAAGCAACATCAACAGATTTAAAGGTTATAATATGAAATTACAACCATCGCAAAAGATAGTTATCTACAAAACCAAAAACGGTCCTGAGTTATCAGTAAAACTTGAAAAAGAAACGCTATGGCTAACGCAAAGGCAAATGGCTATTCTTTTTGATAAAGATACCGATACAATTGGATTACACTTAAAAAATATATTCTCTGAAGGGGAACTTGATGAGAAGGCAACTACCGAGTTTTTCTCGGTAGTTCAGATGGAAGGCAACAGAAAAGTCAAAAGAACTATAAAATTTTATAATTTAGATGCAATAATTTCCGTTGGATACAGGGTGAACTCCAAGAGAGG
>JBMFVE010000029.1:0-683 GCA_049966155.1 Candidatus Kryptoniota bacterium | reverse complement strand
TCGAAGAAGGCTACCGGTCTCCTTTCCGCTGAACCAGAACATATTAATTTTTGAGGTATAATATAATTACCATTGTCATAACAGTTTTTTATATTTGGTGAAGAAAAGTGTATAAAGGTGATAAAATGAAAAATGAAATAATTTTTATTGTTGAAGATTCTATAGATGGAGGGTATGAAGCCAAAGCATTAGATTACTCTATTTTTACGGAAGCTGAAACTATGGAAGAACTTAAAAAAATATAGTTGAAGCAGTAAATACTCATTTCGATGAAGTTGCAAAACCCCTTATCATAAGACTTCATTATGTAAAGGAAGAATTGTTATCAGCTTGAAAATTCCAAGGGATATATCGGCAGAAAAATTAGTAAAATCTGAGAGAATCTGTGGTTAAAGCTTCTTGATCAAAATTTTCACAAATCATATAAATCACACTTATCTCATATAATGCAATTGATAAAAGAAAAACTCGGTTGGGCGCTATGCAGCCGTTAAGAGTTGGGCCGGAGAAAACTTATAAGTGGATTGAAGGATTGATGATTTAGAAACCTCTGAATTATTTCTATAATTGTCTTTGCGGATCCCGTATTACGGGATGAAGCAAACTCAAACCAGCTTTTTGGTTTAACCCAGACAGGCTGTGGATGTTTTATATGTCATCATATTTATTATTACTAATCATAT
>JBMFVE010000028.1:0-701 GCA_049966155.1 Candidatus Kryptoniota bacterium | reverse complement strand
TTATGGAATACTTCTGAAATCTGACCAATGCGTTGGCTTCCTTCGTAGATGTGCTGAGAGGGACATCGTTGGAGTAGTGGGGCTCCAACAGCTTGCCGAGGTGATGCACCGCTTGATGATGGTGGAGGCAAGAGAAAACGAATGGACTTCAGGCGCCAACCCCGTCAAAGCGCTGTCGGAGCGACCTGACCGCGTGCGTGCGTTGACTCGATATTCCGATGCGATCAAGGGATTGCTGGCGAGCGGGTTCAGGTTTGAGAGCCTCAAACCCCAAGCATGTTCTTGATCTCCTCGCCCTTTTCCATCAATCCCCGTGCCTGTATGTCGGGAAAAAGGTTTACTTTGTCAGCTTGAAGGGTATGCAATAACGCGTTAGATTGGTTTTTTAGAAACTATGTGTGAATGCATTTGTGCATCTGGAGCTAAGCGATGAAAATGCAGAGGCTATTAGCTATTTCATTGTTTCTCTTTGTTATCCCGTTTACAATTAGGGCGCAGGATAATTATCTCTCTCATCTTAATGCCACAAAAGATTCACCTCTTTATACCACATATGCCGCAGCTCTGCAGCGTTCAGAGTTTACACTGGATGTAGGATATCATTTTGTCTTTTATGATTCCGCAAGTGGGCTGGTCTTCAGAAATCAAAAAGCAGGGGACTGGTCAATTGCCTTTGTCAGATCTGGAGTGAGGTCTGAAAG
>JBMFVE010000027.1:0-822 GCA_049966155.1 Candidatus Kryptoniota bacterium | reverse complement strand
GCTTCTAATGGAAATGGATCAAATTATTTAAATGGCACCCGACTTCCCATGGTTAGATTGGCAGGTCTTTCAAATTTATTGCTTCAAGTTGGAATACTTATTTGGCTTCAAAAGACTGGCTCAAAAATTCGTTATAATCGCATATGAAAAGCAACCGTTAAGAGCACGCTTACTACTCTGCGAAAACTTGACTTTCACAGGTTAACTGGCTACACTAAATATGTACTCATGTTAGTACAACAGTGCCTGGTCGGATTGTGAGCCCTCTCGACCAGGTAATAAAATGGACGCAATATTGCGTATAACAGACCAGAAACGGCACCATGTACGCAATAAAGATTTCGGTTATATAGTAGTTATATGAAATGCCCGATGAAAGGAGGTGATAATTATGGCAAAGCAAAAGTGCCCTGACTACAATGGTACCGGGCGTTGCCGCCATTGTAGTGGGATGGGAAAAACACCAGGTGGGCAAAAGTGCAGCGTGATTTATTAGCTTATTCAATTAACCAAAATGTCCATTTCACGATGAACCAGGACATTATGAACGATCTTAATAACCTTGCAGGGAATGCGTACCAATATTGTATTCTACCTTCGTCAATCGGCGGCATTCCAGATGGAACAAACAAAGGCTACATGATTCTTCCTTCACTGGCATCAACCAAGAATGTAGGCTATAACTTATCTGTCGAATCAAACTCCGTCGTTTTCACAGCGACCGCTTTAGGCGGCCAAGGAGCTATATCTGCAACTGTGGATCGAACCGGTGCTTTATCTAATTTGATATATTCAGGGAAATACAAATAGCAGTCAAACAAC
>JBMFVE010000026.1:0-1203 GCA_049966155.1 Candidatus Kryptoniota bacterium | reverse complement strand
CTCTCGTTCATATTCCAAAATCCATTTGGAAACTCGCCAATTGAGGGCCCCAATCCCTTCAAGTGTGTGGATTGTAATTTGCCTAGTCTTACTTGCAACTTACTTGCTGAGTCTTCAACTAATGTTGGATTCTCGCGGCATAGGTCACAAACATGGCTTACTGGATATTTGATAAGCTCCGGGATTTTTCTTACTAACTCTGGAAATTCATAGGATTGCCACTCTGAGAGCTGTACAAGGTTCTGGTACGGAGTCTTCGAGGCAAATAACTTGTTGCCACCGCGAATAAATCGAAAAGCGAAGTCATTTAGGTCCTCCTTAAATTTCTCATACTTTTTTTGGTTCTTCTCGGTGAGCCACTCTCCAAGCTCGTCGTCAGGTACGATGGTATTTACTAGGCTGATGATAGCATTCGACATTTCCTTTTTCCCGACGAGAACCGGAGCAAAGTAGCTCTCGGCGAGCCCGAAGGACCCATCGTTGAACAGATAACTCTCGATCGGATCGCCAGTCTCTTCCTGCACCCTCAGAAGCCCCACCACCCCGGCATTGTATAGCCAGTTGGAAGGATATAGCCTAATAACGTTGTCGTTCATTGTCTCACCACCTCCAGCATGCCGAAGCCCTGGCTGCGACGCACGCCAAGACCGACATCATAAATAAGTTGAAGAATTGCCGGATCACTTTTTAGTTTGAACGCACCGACAAACGCAGACATGCTTTGTTCATAGTGCGAAACAACTTTTCGCCTTACAGAAACTTTACCATCATGTTGGAGTATTTCAAACTCGAGCCGCACGTCGCCCTGCCAACCGAGGAACTCCCTTGCCATTTCTGATACCGCAAAATTTAGACCTTCCATAAATCCATCTTCTCCAGGCTGTAAATACCAATCTGACTTTCCTTTAATGTTGACAAGCACGGGCGAGACAGTCTTGAAAATTGCTTCTGACGATCGAATCGGCTCCGACCGTCGCAGCTGAATTTTCTTCAGTGCCAGAGTATTCTCAAACCCAAGTTTCTTCTCAAAAAGCGCGAACGTTCTCACATTGTATAGCCCGTTGTAGAGATGCGTTGCCAGTTCAAGTGAAGAAGTTGACAAGTTTAAAATGACCCTATTCCCGACGTTGAACCTTTCTTGTTCGTTACCCTTAAGCTGTGGAAAGTATATTGAAAATGTAAAAGGTTTCAGCTTGTGCCGGC
>JBMFVE010000025.1:0-2261 GCA_049966155.1 Candidatus Kryptoniota bacterium | reverse complement strand
GGTTTCCCCACATCAGTTCCTGTGATTGCCCCGGATAAAGCTGCCGGTATAATGCGACAGCACCCGAAACAACTGGGGCTGCCATCGATGTCCCGCTATATACTCTGTAATTTCCATTCGGGATCGTACTTATAATACCATCTCCGGGGGCTCGCAATTCGTAGTTCCAAAGATCCGGGTACCGGCTGTACACCGGACCATCTTCATCATAATTAGAAAAATCCGCAAGGTACGTGCCAGCTTTAAATCCGGGCGAATGATTAATTGTCTGTTGTGTAGCTTGTACACCAATAACATAAGGAAGTGCTGCCGGATAAAATGGGCCCGGCGTAAATAAATTGATTGAAGCGTTGTCATTTCCTGCAGCCGCCACCAATACACATTGTGCATAAGCATATTGAAGAGCTGCTTCCATCGTCAACGATCGTGCATAGCTTCCAAAGCTCATATTTATCACTGTTGCGCCTTTTTGGACCGCATAATAGATGCCACGTGTTATCATTGCTGCATCTCCCCTGCCTGAACTCTGAAATACCTTTATAGGCATTATCCTTGCATGCCAGTTGACACCAGCAATCCCGATTCCGTTGTTACCAACTGCACATGCAATTCCTGCTACATGCGTTCCATGGCTGTTGTCGTCACTTGGGTCATTGTCGTTATTTACGAAGTCCCAGCCGTGTATGTCGTCAACATATCCATCATGGTCATCGTCAACGCCGGGTACACCGTTCGCCTCTGCTGTGTTTGTCCAGATGTTGGCTGCAAGGTCGGGATGGTGCCAGTCGACACCTGTGTCAAGGAAGGCGATGATTTGACTCGAGTCTCCCGTGGTCGTGTCCCATACAGCATCTGCATGAACAGCAGGGATTGCCCACTGCTGAGAATAAAGTGGATCGTTAGGGCTTACACTACTGGGAGAACCCGGATTAACATTGCTACTCAAGGCTCCTCCTGAGATGGAAGATGGAGATATTGCTTTCGCCTGATAAATGACCTTATCAAATCTTTCCTCAGTACTGAATGATTTAGCTGATGACAAAGGAGGGGCACCATGTTTGCCTAAGTACTCCCTAATTCCATCTGGAGTTATCACCTCTGATTCCGGTTTGTCCTCAACTATTGAATAAATGTAATCGGGTTCAGCATATATAACACTCGAATCATTCTGTAGAGCCTTTATGAGGTCAAATTGCTTTGACGGATCTTTGACAGTCAGTTCGTAGATATTGTGCAGGTTCGGACGCTCGAACGTGTATCCATTAAAAGCCCTGAGCATTTGTTTTTGAGAAAGAGGCTTTACACCCTTAAAAACTTGTGATACCGAGGTAACTTCAAATTCCCTGAAAATGGCATCGACTGATGGTATACCTGTCTTTTTCAATCCTTCTAAATTTTCCTGAGTGATTTTCACACTGTCTTTGAATCTCACAAGTATGACCCCCGGCATAAAGTCGGCTCTTGCCGCATTTGCATCGAGCTTCACAGGCTCATTCGGCCCATTATCAGAAAAAAGGGGCTTCTGCGCATACACTACGCTCGTGACAATCAAAAATCCAAAAACCAGGATCAATTTATTCATATCTTAAACCTTAGTTTGATTGCGTTTATTTGATTTCATGGCCAGTTGTTGGCTTGGCATCTCTCACGATTTCTTCAATTTCAACCAGCACATCATGTATACTGAAAAGCACAATTGATGCTTCGCATATGACGCGCCACAACAAATTCCCTACAGTTACTGCTACTATTCCAATGATTACATCGCTGAATTCACCACGAGATCCCAGGCCGTTCACAACTTCATATAGCGAATACAAAGTCAACAAGGAAGCTCCAACCACGTATATCCATTTTATGATTGAGTTACTTATCATTCTCTGAAACGAGAAGTAAGTGCCCCAATCAATACCTTCATACTTTTCTAAATAAGATTCCCTCATTGGTTTTCCCTTTCTAATTTATTTTTGTTATTAGTTGCAAACCCATTTCTCCGCTTCAACTTAGAAGGTAATCGGACGCTGAAAATATTTGTCCGCCTTTCAAAATACCATGAAGAACTCCGCCAATTCATCATTGCGAATCCTGTAATTTTCAACCTCCATTCTTTTTTTCTCGGGGATTTATGTACTGGAACGGGGGTAAAATATTCCATTCTGGAAAGTTGGTTTTTGGCTGTGCAGCCGATTCTGCACTATTGTTGGGCTTCAGCTGGTCATTTTTGAAGTTCAACAATTCATTATTTTTTTGCTTGTCATCGC
>JBMFVE010000024.1:0-5083 GCA_049966155.1 Candidatus Kryptoniota bacterium | reverse complement strand
CTTGCAATGCTCAAGGAGAAGTATGGCATGAGCATGCAGGCGTGGGTTTATAGGGCAAAGGATCTTGGAATCATTACTGATAGTTATGCTGCAATTCTGTTCAGGACTTTTCGGTCAATGGGTTGGAGTTTAAAAGAGCCGAAAGATGTAGTTCCTCCAGAAAAACCGAGACAATTAGAAAGACTAATTTTACGGGCTCTCAGTGAAGATATGATCTCTCCCGCACGTGCCGCCGAACTTGTTGGAAAACCACTAAATGAATTTCGTGAACAAATGAGAGCCGAGCTTGTCCGGACAGAAGCAGCAGCTGGTTCTGCCCTCTTACTCTCCTCTTAATTTAAAATTAACTCCAGCAAATATTGTCCGACCGGGCATGGGGTAGCCATAGATGGTCTGGTAGCTCACATTAAGGAGGTTTTCTCCGGTAACAGTTAGCCCGATGAACTGATCTGGTTCGTAAGAGATATGCGCACCAAGTAGATTATAATCAGGCAATCTCTTTTGTGAGTTATTTGCGCCATAAAGGTCGGCAATATGCTCAAAATTTAAGTTCAAATTGAGTTTCTTGAATATGTAATTTAATCCAACAAAAAGCTTTTGCTTTGGAGTGGAGTAAGTCTGGTCTCCCGGATTCAGGTAACTGTAATTTGCATCGATCCTGAGACTCGCTGTCGGCCTGTAATGTCCAGAAAATTCAATCCCTTTGTGTGTAAAGCTTCCCGAGTTACTTAGATGCAAATTTGGATAAACTCCTTCGGTAAGTATCAGGTTACTTCCATAAGCAATAAAAGCAGTAGCCTCGAGATCAATTTTCCCCATCATGGACTGAAGAATACCTATTTCATAATTCCACACTCTTTCCGGCTGTAAATCTGGATTTGGTGCAGGGAAGAGGTAAAGTTCCCGAATGGTCGGACTTCTAAACCCCTTTGAAACAGATGCTTTAACAGTTGTCATAGGAGTTGCCGCCCAGGCTACTCCAGCTTCAGGTACAAACTCGCTACCATAGACACTGCTGTGCTCCAATCTCCCTCCCATATTTAACATCAGCTGGTTCATAAGAAGTTGTTCAACCATGGCATAGACGCCAAGCTCATCCACATAATGTTTTCCAAAGTCCACGTTTTTAATGTTGTTAACTGCATTGCCACCATAATGCTGGTAATCGCCTCCTATGGTAAAAACGCTCCCTTCAAATGGGCGATAGTTCTGATACAGGATTGCACCCAGGTTTCTGTCATTTGAATGAAATCCATCATAAACCTTATGGTCACCATAACTGTAAAAGAGCTTAAGGGAACCGTCCACCTCTGAAAACCTATCATTCACTGAAATGCTGTTCGTGCTCCTCATGACATCCACCCAATTGTCTGTCAGCGGTTTATATATTGTGCCCGGGTCATATGTCTTAAACTTGTTTATGGATCCATTAATTTGCAGTTTAAAATTGTCGTTTATATTGTACTCTCCATTCAAGTATCCATCATTTGTGTTGAAGCTTGAATTTGGCCTGTGCCCATCTGTCTGGTCGTGATCTCCTGAAAGGAGGATATTCAATTTTCCTCCCCTGTATCCCATTCCTGCATTATACTCCTGAGTGTTAAAAGATCCGTAGCTTGCTCCTCCCCTGACAGTTATTCCTTCATCCGTGTTCCTTTTTGTAATGATGTTAATAACTCCACCCATTGCATTTGTTCCGTAGAGAACGCTTGCCGGTCCTCTAATAACCTCAACCCGGGCAGCATCTTCACTTAAGTATGAATCCGGCAGTGGATGTCCAAATAGCCCCATGAACTGCGGAACCCCATCAATCATTACAAGCACCTGAGTGTTCGGGCTCCCACCAAGTCCACGCATTGTAATTGTCCCTGCCTGCGTGTTTATGCCGTATCCAATAACTCCCCTTTGAGCAACAAAGAGATCAGGGACCTGTTGACTTAAAGCATCCAGGAGTGATATTTGTCCACTCGACTGCAATTCTTTTGCTGTTACAACGGAAATGCTTGCGGGAACAAATTTTTTGCTCATTTCTTCCTGGGTTCCTGTTACAACAACCGGACTGGTGTAATATGTCTGTGTTGGTTCGCCAGCTGAGGTCTGAGCATTTGTGGTTAAAGTGCAAAGCGTAAGAATTAAAGATGTGTAAATAAATATTTTCATAATTTTCTCCTTATTTGCAAAACAAAAAGTGTTAATAAGCATTGTCTTATTTGCAAACTCAATATCAAATATCTTTTCCCGAAAGGGTAAGTGCTAATTTGCCATGTTTTACCCCTTTAAAACTGAGGATTTTCGATGCAATCCTGCTGATTTTATCCGACCTGTCCTTTAAGATTACAACCTGCAAACAGTTATCATGATCAATGTGTACATGTGAAGTTGAAATGATGCTTTTATGATAATCGTGCTGGAGGCCTGTCAGCCTTGCTTCAAGATTCGGCACATGGTGATCATAAACATATGAAAGGACCCCAAATGCAGCAGCCTTATTGTTATTTACACTCTCCTCTACCAGTGCATTTCTCACAAAGTCTCGAATTGCTTCAGAGCGGTTCGTATAGCCACGTCTTTTAATAAGAGTGTCAAATTTGTCCAGCAAATCATCATTCATTGAAACGCCAAATCTAATTAGCCTGTCCATTTCAGTGCCACGTTTTTAATAAAAGTAGCACAAAAAAATTTAATCATCAATTCAACACATTCATTCATACTGCTTCAACATAAATTCTTAAGAAGGGCAAAGAATACAGTGAAAAAAATTTTGCAAAAAATGAAAAATCTTTTTTTTCTTAAACTATTGCATTATTCATGGTAAAAGTATTAAATTAGGAAAATAGGAGTCGTGCAGTATAATACACAAACTGACGGAAAACCGGATAAAAAAATGGGTAAACAAATCAAAAAAAACCGGACTAAACCTTTAACGGAGTCAGGTAGTGAATCACGACTTCGAGTTGTAAAAGGGTCTCCTTACAACACCAGACTCAGGCGTTATATCGATTCACATGGCATTAAACTGTCCTGGCTGGCGAAGGAGGCGCAAATCTCATATCCCAGACTTTACAGGCTGTATGAGGGGGCCACCGAGCCAAAGATATGGGAAGCACGTGTACTTGTTCGGCTTCTCAACTGCCGGTTAGAAGATATCTTTGAGCTCGAAAGACCTGAAAAGCCTGGTGAACGTGACCTGAGAGGGGATGAAAAAACAGGATTCACAGCTGCCTTATCGGGAAACCATTCATCAGACTATCCTCCAGCATGTATGAACTGTCACCTTTTAAGGGAAGCCAACTCAAAGGAACCGAAAGATGACGAAGGCTCTCCCGATTCCTGAACAATCTGCGGCTACATGGAACGTAAGCTCCGGCGTTAGCCGTCAGATTAAAGTAAAGCTTCATAAACTCTGTTTAAACGAAAATCAGCGGAGGAATCAAATGCAAACACTAAGGGTAATTGTGGTGCAGTGCCCTGAATGCAAGCGCACGGCTTCAGTTGTAATTGACAGGAAGACAGCCGTCAAGGCATTTTGCAAGGACTGCTCTACTTCAATGCGTCCATTTCATTTTGAAATGGGAAAAGAAAACACAAACAACAAACCAGGAAAGGAACAACCATGAAGAACTCAACATCAAACAAAAAACTGATCAAAATACTGGCTTTTTTGCCTTTTTTAATAATAACAGCAGGGTGTAATCTTCTTAATGGGGAGAAGTCGGAGTTTTCGACTCAGCCAGTAGAAGAACAGCTTGCAATTACAGACGAAGAAGCCAGACAAATTGTCAATGAGGCAATGGACGACTTTGAGTTTACTCAAAATCTAATTGCCACCAGCACACAAATTGGGAAGAGGTCACCGGATGCTGTATCAGGCCTTAGACCTGTCATTAACCTTATAATTCCAGCAGGTGGAGATACGACATTTGTCCACGGAGACACAATGACAATTGGTTCGGATCTCTACGGGGTTGTGGTAACAGAGCGGCACCAGCACCCAAAAGGACTTCTTCTTATTACAAAAGCAATAAAATACGGCTATGCAGATGGTATTGTTTCCAGGACACAGAGGTTCATATCATGGACACAATACAACTCACACATGCCGGAAACCGAGACATTTAGTTACATCCGCCCGGATGGAGATAAGATCCTTGCTGAAGTGACAAGGAACAAAGGGACAGCAACACTGTCACACATGTTCACATTCACATCCCCAATTGTGACTGTTAACACCTCGGCAAACACAAAGACCGTCAGGAGTCCAGGAGATCCAGTATCTGGCAAATCAACAATTGCAACAAGCACTTACGACCTCTCAACAGGATACATTCTCAACAGAAGGCTGACATTTCACGATGAGGGTATACTTCCAAGCTATCCCGGAGCTCCACCTTTTGGCGCATTTGCAACAAGAACCGAAACATACCAGAACAATACGCTGACAAAGTGGACAGAAACGGCAACGCTTGGATTTGCAGACCATTCTGTTTACAGAGTCATATCAACATGGCCCTGATTAAAAAATCAGTCTTCTAAATAGAGACCTATTGATACTTTTAATAAACTAATTTTACTGCACGACTAAAAGAACTCTACCGAAGACTGACTGAAAATTTAAATAAGCAGGTCATCCTATGTCCATGATGGAAAAAATTGCAGTAATCCTTCTTACAATCTTCTACTCTTCATGCAAAATTCCCATTGGTCCGGATGACCTGCTCGTTTCATCTATGAGATTTGAGCCACCCTTATTTGACCCATTTAAACAAAACACAAAGCTGTCGTTTAACCTCCTTACACCGGCAAGGATTTCAGTTTACATTCTCGACAGCGACCATAAAAGAGTAAAGACAATTGCAGAAAACCTCGATCTTACAAAAGGGAGCCATTCAATTGGCTGGAAAGGCGATACAGATAGTTATCTGTTTGTCCCTTCCGGAACATACATTGGACAAATTGTAACAGAAAAAAGAAAATTTGAATCGACAGTGGAGGTATTCCACTGGTAAAAACGGAGATAAAAAATGTATCGGAGAATACAAACTTCAATATGGAATAACCCAAAGATGCAGGAATTATCACCAGA
>JBMFVE010000023.1:0-5350 GCA_049966155.1 Candidatus Kryptoniota bacterium | reverse complement strand
CATCTATAACCTTTGGATTTATCCTGTGTGTGCCAGCTGGACTTGTACCATCCGATGTGTAAAGATACATGTATACCAATTTTGCTTCCGGTGATAATTCCTGCATCTTTGGGTTATTCCATATTGAAGTTTGTATTCTCCGATACATTTCATTGTCTCGGCTTTTTTGCATATTAATGCACTATGCACAACTCTTACCTTTCAAGTTAATCAACTGCCGGGCGCTAAGACAATAGGTCGAGAAAAAAAACATTTTACATTTTTTGAAAAAAATTTTTCATATACCGGGTTAATGCTCATAATGGTCACTTTCCAATGGTAAATTAATTAGCGTCCAGGGTTCATATTTGGCTTCTGAACCTGTGCATTGAGGATTAAAAGATATTTATCTAATATTACACCAAGAGACAGTGGTACAGCAATCACCATATTCCGACAGATGCGACCATCAGGTAAGACAGGAAAGAGCCGCCAGGTAACCTTAGAAGATATTGCCAGGGAACTGGGAGTATCGGCTATGACAGTTTCCAGGGCAATTAATGATCGGCCCAACGTAGACAAGAAGACCAAGGAAAGAATCCTCCAGGTGGCCCGGGAGCACGGATACATCCGCAACGAAATTGCCCGAAGTTTAATGCTCAAAAAGAGTGAAACAATAGGTGTGATCATACCTGAAATAACGCACTCTTTTTTTCCAGAAGTCATACGCGGTATAGAGGAAGTAACATATTCATCGGGTTATCATCTTATTCTGGCTCATACAGCAGAAAACGGAGATCGAGAAAGAAGTGCTATTAGGACTCTTGTTGCTAAAAGAGTAGATGGCTTACTCATTTCCACTGCTCAAACACCTGAGACGAAGAGTGCTTACTTACAGGCCACACGAATGGGGACACCTATTGTGTTCTTTGATCGGGTCGTGGACGACATAGGTGCAAGCTGCGTTAGCATTGACGATGAGGAATGCACAGCAAAAATTACCCAACATTTAATAAATCATGGTTATAAAAGAATTGCTCACCTCTGTGGTCCAACAAATGTCTCAATCGGGAGCGCCCGATTAAAAGGATTTAAAAAGGCTTTACGGAGAAATTCAATAGAGATCAAACGTCAGCTTGTTGTGGAGTCTGGATTTCATGAAGACGGCGGCTACAGGGCGATGAAAAAACTCTTACAGCTGCCTGCAAATCAAAGACCGGATGCAGTGGTAGCCGTTAATGACCCCGCAGCATTTGGTGCAATGGCAGCTATTAATGAGTTTCATTTGAGGATTCCAGAAGATATAGCTATTGTTGGAATGTCAAATGATATAAGATCGACTCTTGTTTCACCACCATTGACAACAATTAATCAGTCACCATTTATGATAGGCAAAATAGCTGCAGAAATTCTCATTTCAGAAATAGAGGGGAGATCAATGCCCGGGAGAAACGTCACAGTACAGGCAGAGCTGGTAATTCGGTCTTCCTGCGGCTGTAAGTAGCCTTAAAAATATTACTTCTGACATTTGTAGTGAATATCAAAAGTGGACTTCAATGTTTCTGCAGCGATTTCAGGAGTTATATCCCGTTGCGGCATGCCGAGCATTTCATACCCAACCATAAACTTTCTTATCTTTGCTGACCTGAGAAGCGGTGGAAAAAAGTGCATGTGAATGTGCCACTCATCGTGATTCACTCCATCAGTCGGCGACTGGTGAATACCAGCTGAATAAGGAAATGACACATTAAACAAGTTATCATATTTGACCGTTAGAAGCTTTATTGCATCAGCAAAAAGGAATCGCTTCGATTCGTCCATTTCCTCAAGATTAGTAATATGAGACTTTGATGTCAAAAGTACCTCGAATGGCCATACAGCCCAAAATGGAATAACAGCAACAAACTCATCATTTTCAAAGACGATTCTCTCTTTTTCCTCCAATTCAAGCCTAACGTAGTCACACAGCATGCAACCCTTGTTATTTTCTCGGTACCATTTAAAGCGATTTGTTTCAATTGAGGGTATTACAGGAATTGTGGATTGTGCCCATATCTGGCAATGCGGATGCGGATTGCTGTTTCCCATCAACTCCCCTTTGTTCTCAAATATCTGGACATAGTTAATCTGAGGCATCCTCCCCAGATTTATGTATTCATCTCTCCAGGCTGCGATAACCTTTGAAATATCAGATTTACTCATCTCAGCCAGACTTATGTCATGCCTGGGAGTAAAGCACATCACCCTGCAAATACCCGCCTCAGACTCAGCTTTCAAGAGCATCCCTTTATCTAACTGAAATTCTGTGGAATCAAGCCTGAGCGCAGAAAAGTCATTTTCAAAAACAAATATATCTTCATATACCGGATTTCTTTCGCCATTTGCCCTTAAATTCCCGGGACAAAGATAACACCGTGGATCGTAAGGTGGCCGCGAATCCTCTCCAGATTCTTCAATTTTACCATGCCATGGCCTTTTTAGTCTAAGGGGTGATACAAGTATCCATTCATCCAGTAAAGGATTGTACCGACGATGTGACTCTTTTTGAATTAAATCATCCATTTTATTTACATAAGTCATGCTTATTCCTTATTGATCAATTCTTAAAGACATGGGAGGCGTTAAATCAAAAGATATAATTACGCTTAAAACTCAGTTATTTACAATCTCAGTCCCATTGCTCAGCTTAACATCATAAAAGACAGGGGATCTTCCTGTGTGTTTTGAATATTTGTCAGCTATGGTTTCTTTGAACTCCTTAACTATGTGATTATAAACAAGATTTAAAGTACATCCTCCAAACCCTCCCCCCATCATACGTGCACCAACGACACCTTCTATCCGGGATGCAGTGTCAACAAGAAAATCCAATTCATCACAACTCACCCGATATTTTTCTTTAAGACCTTTGTGTGATTCATAAAGCAGCTTTCCCCAATCAAGGTAATCACTTCTAAGTAAAAGATCATAAGACAACTTTACACGCTCATTCTCCTCAAGGACATAATCGCATGCCTCATAAATGACACGGTCTCCGTGGTTTAGCAATATCTTTAGCATATCCCTATTAACGTCGCGCAATGTATTAACACCTGGAAAATGATTTCTAAGAAATGAGACCCCTGATTCAGTATATTGTCTCCTCAAATTGTACTCTGAGCTCGCCAATTCATGCTTAACACCTGAATCGCACAACAACAGGCTCATATCTGGCGGCCTAAATGGAACATATTCATGGTTTAAGTTCATCGTATCAAGGAAAATTGCATGCCCCTCTTTGCCAAATAAATTTGCAAACTGATCCATTATGCCACAACGCACCCCAACAAAATCATTTTCAGCCTTCTGGCTCAATCGGGACAGCTCAATTTTGCTGAGACCCAGTCCCAGTAGCGAGTCTATCGCAAACGCAAAACCAGTTTCAAGTGCCGCTGATGATGATAGTCCAGCGCCTATTGGAATATCTCCTGAAAATACGGCATCAAAGCCAGGCAGTTCTTGTCCAGATTCTTTGAAAGCGTTGACCACACCAATGATATAATTTGCCCATGAGTTTTTATGACGTTCAGGCCTTCTTGTGTCAAAAGTAACTGCCTCGTCAAAATCCAAAGAAAGGACGTTAGCTTTAAAATCTCTCCTGAGGGCAATTGCAATATATATATACCTGTTAATTGCCCCTGGCATAACAAACCCATTGTTATAATCAGTGTGTTCCCCTATCAGATTAATTCTGCCTGGTGATCTAATAACCGTGACTTCAGAATGGTCAGTAAATATTTCCTGCATCTTTTGGCGAACCAGAACAGATATTTTTACGCCCCTTTTTTTATCACTATCAATTTTAGAAGTAGGTTTGACAAGATTTTGCATGGCATATTTTACGTTATTTTATTCCAAAGCGAAAAATCGTTTTCGAGAAGTACGTCTTACCGGGTATCAAGACAACTGATGGAAAATTTAACTTATTGGGAGAGTCCGGAAAATGTTGTGTCTCAAGGCAGAAGCCAAAACGCTTTGTCAGAGGCCTGTCAGCATTAACATGAAAGTGCTCATCCAGAACATTTCCACTATAAAACTGAATCCCCGGCTCTGTGGTAAAAACCTGAAGGGTTCGTCCGCTGACAGGGTCAACTGCCATCGCAGCAAGAGATAATGTATGACCATTTTTATTTAGGACCCAGTTATGATCATATCCATGTCCAAATTTAAGCTGTTCATAATTATCATTTATCCGTGCACCTATTGGTGTCAGCTTCCTGAAATCCATAGGAGTCCCGTCCACCTTTCTGATCTCACCTGTTGGTATCAAAGTGGAATCTACAGGAGTAAAATAGTCACCATTAATTAGCATTTCTTCGCCTAAAATATCTCTGGCAGCGTCACCTGATAAGTTAAAATAAGAGTGGTTTGTTAAATTGATAACCGTAGGTTTGTCGGTTACCGCCCTATATTCAATCTGGAGTTCATTATTGTTGTTTAATGTGTACTTCACTGAAGTATGCACAGTACCAGGGTAACCTTCTTCTCCATCTTTGCTGGTGTATGTTAAGAGTAGTGAAAGTGATTGCTTTCCTATAAGTCCGCGGGCTTTCCATACCCTCTTGTCAAATCCAACTGGTCCTCCATGAAGCTGGTTGCCGTTTTCATTTGCCACGAGCTTATATTTAACACCATCCAGCCAGAACTCAGCCTTACCAATTCTATTTGCATATCGCCCTATTATGGCACCGAAATACGCCTTCCCCTTAAGATACCCCTCTAAATCTCTGTATCCAAGGACCACATTAGCAGGTTTGCCATTTCTGTCCGGGGTAATAATCTCAGTTATTGCACCGCCATAAGTAATTATCTTAACCACCATCCCCCGGCGATTAACCATTGTAAACTGGTACACCTTTTGACCATCATTTGTGGTTCCATAATATTCTTTTGTTATTTTCATATTACCCTGTCCACGTTGATTATACGTCCCTTTGAGATCTTCGCCCGTACTTGAATGTGCAACCTCAATGATCGAGAAAAGCAAAAGCACAGCCAGGACACTCTTCTTCTTAAAGAGTAAGTTAAACATAACTAAATCCTCCTTTCGTCAAAAATCAACCTCTCATCGATAATATATGCCATTATACCCCACGAAGATAAGAGAAACTTAAGACATTCAGTTAAGAATCTCAGCACAAGCGGAAGTAAAAGTATTTGACATACCTGCAGTTTTGGTGATGTTATCGTTAACATAACAATACCAATTTATCTGATTCCATGTTGACTTTCAAGTAAGTATGGTGTTCACCTTAGGAGCATTCGACGCAAGTGTTGTTCTGAACTATAATACCTACAGTTGCGGCTACTGATTCTGCTCCATTGTTCGTCC
>JBMFVE010000022.1:0-8679 GCA_049966155.1 Candidatus Kryptoniota bacterium | reverse complement strand
GCATTATATGAGATAAGTGTGATTTATATGATTTGTGAAAATTTTGATCAAGAAGCTTTAACCACAGATTCTCTCAGCTTTTACTAATTTTTCTGCCGATATATCCTGGAATTTTCAAGCTGATAACAATTCTTCCTTTACATAATGAAGTCTTATGATAAGGGGTGTCGAAAATGTCCGGACGAGAAGTAAATATTGTCATGGGTGGAAGATGAACACCTGACGGATGTTTAAACATCCACGTTTAATCTGTACCCTATCCCCGATTCAGTTATGATAAATCGGGGATTAGTCGGGTCATCTTCGATCTTTTTCCTCAGCTGCGCGACATAAACCCGGGTATATTGGGTTTCCTCAGCGTAAGAGGGCCCCCAGACCTGATTTAATATATAACCGTGCGTTAATACCTTCCCGGCGTTCTTCACAAATAAAGCCAGCATCGCATACTCAGTCGCTGTAAGCCTTACGATCTGATTGCGCTTTTTAACAACCCGGGCGGATAAATCGACTTCCAGATCTCCAAGCACAAAAACCTGTGAGGAACTTAAAGACTGAGAATGCCTGATAGCAGTACGCACCCGCGCCAGCAATTCACCTGTGCGAAACGGCTTTGTCAGGTAATCATCTGCACCGGAATCCAGACACGATATGATATCCGATTCCGAGTCTCGAACAGACAGTATCAAAACAGGTACAGTTGACCATTCTCTAATTTTCTTTAAAACCTCAACTCCCTCGATATCCGGTAAACTGAGATCGAGAATCACCAGATCTGGCCTTTCAGAAGCCGCCATTACAATTCCCTCTTTTCCCACACTTGCAAGTCGAACCAGATATCCGTTCGATCCCAGCGTCAGTTCAAGTAGCTTTCTTATTTGCGGCTCGTCATCGATTACAAGGATAACAGGTTTATTGTTCAATTCCTATCCTTTCTGGGTGCATCCTCAATAACGGGGAGTTTCACCGTGAAGGTAACTCCCCCCTCCGGACGGTTCTGCACTGAAATAGTACCATGATGAGCTTCTACAAACCCTTTAGCAATTGCAAGGCCAAGCCCGATTCCGCCAATTGCCCCATTTTCGACCCGATGGAATTTATCAAATACCTTATCCAACTCTTGTTCAGGTATTCCCCGACCATTATCCGAGACTGATATCACGCAATATCCACCTTGAAGTGAAACATCTATCGTTATTTCTGTTCCCGGTGGTGTGTGAACACAGGCGTTGTGCACCAGGTTGGTAAACACCTGCTGGATAAGGCCAAAATCAAGTTTCATTAAAGGAACAGTTTCGGGGATATTCAATGTTAGCTTGTGACCTTCCAGTTCTTTCTCAAGCTCTTTTATTGCACCTGCTATAACATCACGAATGTTGCACCAGTCCAACCTTAGTTTAATAAGGCCGGATTCCAATCTTGTGATATCCATTAGATTGGCAACAAGCCGATTTAATCGTTCTGCTGCGATATTGATTTCTTTCAAACTGCTTATCACATAATCTGAACCTGAATTTACACGCTCTGAAGAAAGAAGATTTTCCGATAGCCCCAGTATTGTTGATATAGGGGTTCTAAACTCATGAGAAATTGAATCAAATAGTGTCTTATAAAGTTTTTCGGATTCAGCAATTACGATTGACCTTCTGTTGATTTCGTTCAAAAGCTCACGCTCTACGGCAGTTGTAATCTGTGAAATAAAATTCTCGAGCAGGGTCTCTTCATCAAATGATAGCTCTCTGTCGCCATTTAGTTTAACACCAATTACCCCTAATGGATACCTTGGCCCGGACATAGGGATATACGTGGCCTGGGCTGATGGCAGGGTGTCGGTGTTTCTGCCCGCTTTCTTTTCGTTCCAGTAAACCCAGGCAGCAATGCTGAACTCTTTTGAATCAGGCTTGAAAGTGCTTGCCGGATGTGGTGATGTGCTCATTTCACCTTCTGCATCTCCAAGGAAAACGGCGACATCTGCATCAAAAAACTTTTTTATATTGGAGATTGCTCTCTGTATGACTTCATCCTGGGAATGTGCCGAAGACAGGTCTCTGGTTAATGCGAAAAGGGCTGCGTTATTTTGCTCCCGCATTCGGACCAAACGTTCCCTTTTCCTTACCCGCGCTGACAATACACCTGTGACAGTGGCTATGAGAAAAAACATACCAACTAATAAAGTGTCCTCAACCTCACCAATTATCAGGGTAAAACGCGGCGGAATAAATAAAAAATCCCATGACAGCGCACCAATCGCTGCTGCTAACACCGTTGGACCGGGACCAACCTTTAGTGGAAGGAGAGTTACCACAAACAAAAGTATGAAGGAAACAGTTCGGTAGCCAATAATACCTTCAATTGGAACACATAGTAAGGCTGCAGCCAGTACAAGCGCAACAGCCATAAAGTATTGTGATAAGCTCGATTGCGGTCGAGGAACCAGAGATGATACTTTTCTTTTTGTTCCTTTCGTCTCCTGTCCAACAATATATATATCCAGATCGCCGCTCTTTTCGATAAGTTCATCCACCAGTTTTGCGGCCTTTGACATAAAAAGTCGGTTTGGCTTTCCAACCAGTATTTGACTCGCATTTTGTTCTCGCGCAACCCTTATGAGTCCATCTGCAATGTTATCGTCAGATGTCGTCATCACTTCAGCACCAAGTTCGCGAGCCAGCTTAAAGTTTTTTTTCAGCTGTTCCTTTTCCTCTATGGTCATGTCAGGGGAATTTTCAACATAAACAACTATCCATGATGCATCCATCGTGTACGCAACTCTTCTCGCCCACCTTATGACGTACACAGAATGTGGACTCGGACTAATTGCAGCAATGAGTCTATGGCCTGACTTCCACGAGCCCGGTATCCTTTCCCCCAGCTTATATTCACGTAACTGTCTATCAACTCTCTCAGCAGTTATCCGTAGGGACATTTCTCTGAGTGCAGACAGATTTCCCTTTCGAAAGAAATTCTGTATAGCCCGCTTTGAGCGATCAGCGGTGTAAACTTTGCCTTCTTCCAGACGTTTCAGCAGTTCATCCGGAGAAATATCAATGACTTTGATTTCAGCAGCAATATCAAGGATTGAATCCGGAACAGTTTCCCGAACAACAGTTCCTGTGATTTGAGCAACAGTATCTGCCCTGCTCTCGAGATGTTGCACATTTAAAGTGGTAAATACATCAATTCCATGGTCGAGAATCTCAAGGACGTCCTGGTAGCGCTTTGCATGGCGGCTTCCTGGCGCATTGGTGTGTGCCAGTTCATCCACGAGGACAATGGCTGGCTTGCGCTCCAGTATCGCATCCAGGTCCATCTCTTCAAGCGTGGTACCACGATATACGATCTTCTTTCTGGGAATTATTGGTAATCCAAGTAAGAGTTCCGCCGTCTCAATTCGTCCATGTGTCTCTACATACCCGACAACCACATCAATGCCCTTCTCAAGTGCATCGCGGGCTTCGCTCAGCATGGCATAAGTTTTCCCGACACCGGCACACATTCCCAGAAATATCTTCAGCTTTCCCTTCTCGCTCCTCTCTTCCTCTTTCTTGAGCATTTTCAGAAGCTCATCAGGGTCCGGCCGCGTGTAATCGTTTTCTCCCATTTTCAACTTAATTTAATCAGATTATTTACCAGAAAAAGTCATCGTGTCAAGCGCAATGTTCAGCAAAAGCACATTTACCCTCGATTCCCCCAGAAATCCAAGTTGACGATGCTCTATGAAACTGGAAACCAATTTTCGCAGCTCATCTTTTTGTGCCCTGTTGAAATGACGCGCTGAGGCAACTCTATTTATTTGCAGAAATGCTGCCTCCGGGCTGATATGCGGGTCAAGTCCACTTCCCGAAGCGTAAATCATCTCAGGAGGCACAAGGCTATCAGAAGGCAGCAGGTTCTTCCTTGTAAAAGCTTTTCTCCGACTGATTGTGAGTTTTAATAGAGTGTCGCTCGTAACAGCATAGTTGCTCGCACCGGATGGTAACGCATCGTACCCCGTCGCTGAAGGCCGCGGCCAGAAATATTTATCATCTGTAAATGCCTGACCAATTAGTTCTGACCCAACAATCTTTCCATTCAACTTTATCAGGCTTCCATTTGCCTTATGAGGAAAAATCAATTGAACAATCCCCGTCATTGCTAACGGATAAATTACACCCGTCAGCAATGTCATCGCAAAAAGCACCTTTATTGATTCTATAATAAACTTTTTCATCGTACCAGCATCAGTTTTAAACAATTTTTAAGGCATTAATTAATAAATCTATCAACTTTATGCCTATAAATGGAGCAATTAATCCCCCTGCACCATAAATTAAAAGGTTTCTTTTAAGAATAGCTCCTGCTCCGGCTGGTCGATATTTCACTCCTTTCAGCGCCAGGGGCACAAGGAGGACAATGATCAGCGCATTAAATATCACTGCACTGAGAATGGCACTCTGTGGGGAGCCAAGCTTCATTATGTTTAACGCTTCAAGGGGGCCAAAGGCTTTTCCAAATGCATAAAGGGCTGAGGTCATTGCCGGAATAATTGCAAAGTACTTCGACACATCGTTTGCTATGCTGAATGTTGTAAGCGCTCCACGGGTCATGAGGAGTTGTTTGCCTATCTCCACCACCTCAATTAATTTTGTTGGATTGCTGTCCAGATCAACCATGTTTCCTGCTTCTCTGGCTGCCTGCGTTCCACTGTTCATTGCTATACCAACATCAGCCTGCGCAAGCGCTGGAGCATCGTTTGTGCCATCACCAATCATTCCAACAAGATGGCCATTTGCCTGTTCAGCCCTGATTCGCTCTAACTTGTCCTCTGGCTTTGCTTCCGCTATAAAATCATCCACGCCAGCCTCTGCTGCAATTGCAGCAGCAGTCAGAGCATTGTCGCCTGTTATCATTACTGTCCGTATTCCCATTTTACGAAGCTGAGCAAACCTCTCCTTAATTCCCCCTTTAACTACATCCTTGAGTTCCACCACACCCAGAACTACTCCATTCTCAACCACGACAAGAGGAGTAGAGCCGTTGCGAGCAACCTCATCAATTGTCCTCTGGACACTCGATGGAAACGATTTTCCCAAACTAGCAACGTAGCTCTTTATTGATTCACCAGAGCCCTTCCTTATAGAACGTGCTTCCCGACCGTCCTTGCCTGGAATGTCCACACCACTCATTTTTGTTTGCGCTGAAAAAGGTATAAATGTCACATCAGCATCTCTGACTTCCGTAGCTCGCAACCCATACTTTTCTTTCGCAAGTATTACAATTGATCTTCCCTCAGGGGTCTCATCTGCAATTGATGAAAGTTGTGCAGCTTCAGCAAGTCTTTCGACGGTCACGCCAGGCGCCGGCAGAAAATCAGCAGCCATTCTATTCCCGAGTGTAATGGTTCCTGTTTTATCCAGGAGTAAGACATCAACATCGCCCGCAGCTTCGGCTGCTCTACCACTCGTTGCTATAACATTTCTTTTAATCAAGCGGTCCATGCCACTGATCCCTATTGCACTCAAGAGTCCACCAATTGTGGTTGGTACAAGACAGACAAGAAGAGAGGCTAATATCGGGAGTGAAGTATAACTTTTTATAGAAATTCCTGAAACATTTCCTGCATATTGCATGAAAGCAGGAAATGTTGACACCACAAGTAAAAACACGATTGTCAAAGCGGAGAGAAGGATTGTCAGAGCAATTTCATTGGGCGTTTTTTGCCTCTTTGCACCCTCGACAAGTCTAATCATTCTGTCAACAAACGTCTCCCCCGGTTCAGCTGTTATACGCACCAGGATCCGATCGCTGAGAACTTTGGTCCCACCCGTCACCGAGCTTCTTTCCTCGCCGCTTTCCCTTATGACGGGAGCGGATTCCCCTGTTATGGCTGATTCGTCCACACTGGCGATTCCCTCAATTACAACGCCATCAGCAGGAATGATATCTCCAGCCTCACACACAACTATATCTCCACTGGCCAATTCAGTTGCGTTTATTTTCTCCTCTTTGCCGTCCTGCAATCTTCTTGCAATTGTCTGGGATCTGGCCTTCCGAAGTGCCTCTGCCTGAGCTTTGCCCCTCCCTTCTGCCAATGCTTCGGCAAAGTTTGCAAAAAGTACTGTAACCCAGAGCCAGAATGTAACCTGAATATTGAAGTTAATATCTGATAACTGATGGACTATTACCTGCCTCAACACTGTGTATGTTGATAGAAATGCGACCACCTCGACAACAAAAATAACCGGATTTTTTAAAAGAATCTTTGGATTGAGTTTCTTAAACGAGTCACGCACCGCTCTCTGAATTATCTTCCTATCAAACGTGCGGGTCGATTTATGCCCTTTTTTTTGTTCTGATATCATAAGACCTGTTTTAAAATGTCTTCCCAGCCAGCATAAGAAAATGTTCTGCCAATGGGCCCAGTGCGACCACCGGAAAGAACGTTAGAGCTGTTACTATAATAATAACTCCCGTCAGCAAGAATGCAAATAATATTGTGTCAGTTGGGAATGTTCCCGCTGAGGGGGGAACAGCTTTCTTGCGGGCAAGGCTGCCAGCAATTGCAAGAGTTGTTGCAATAGGGACAAACCTTCCTATAATCATATCCAGCGCGATAGCGATATTATAGAAAATCGTATTTGCATTCAGCCCTGCAAAAGCACTGCCGTTATTTGCTGCCCCTGATGTGAAGGCATACAGGATTTCCGAAAGTCCATGAGGCCCGTTGTTGCCCAGAGGTGAGATTCCCACTCTGGTAACCGATGCGAAAGCGGACAATATTAAGATTACAGCGCTTGGTGAAAGGAGCCCTATAACAGACATCTTTACTTCAAAGGCTTCAATCTTCTTCCCGAGGTATTCAGGTGTCCTCCCCACCATAAGTCCTGCTATAAAAACAGCCAGAAACACAGATAGAAGCATACCTACAAGCCCGGACCCGATGCCCCCAAATATTACCTCTCCTGTCATCATGTTGAGCATGGCAGTCAGCCCGGAAAGAGGTGTTAGACTATCAAACATGCAATTTACAGCCCCGTTAGAAGATGAAGTAGTGGCTGTTTCCCAGATAATGCTATTGGTTATACCAAAACGTGTCTCTTTACCCTCCATGGAAGGAGTTAGAGCATATTGAGGATGAAAGGCGTACTCAGAATAGAGTGATAACCCAAGCATTAAAGAAAACATTGCAAACATAACCCACCAGAGCACCATCCCCTGCTTTAGCGATCCCACCATCTTTCCGTACATGTATAAACTTGCCGATGGTATCAGGAGCAATGACAACATCTCCAAAAAATTTGTCAACGGGGTTGGATTTTCAAAAGGGTGCGCACTATTGGTACCAAAAAATCCGCCACCGTTAGTTCCAAGCTGCTTAATGGCTATCTGCGATGCAGCTGGACCGAGCGGTATGATTTGTTCCTTCCCTTCAAGTGATGTTGCATGGACGTACCCATTAAGAGTCTGAACAACTCCCTCACTGGTAAGTGCTATAGTCAGTATTATCGAAATCGGGAGGAGTACGTAAACAACCATCCGAACGATATCAACCCAGAAATTGCCAATTGTATCGGTTGACTTTCTGGCAATTCCACGAATTAAAGCAAGCAGAATGCCCATGCCTACTGCAGGACTGACGAAGTTCTGAACTGTAAGGCCTACCATCTGTGTGAAGTAACTCAGAGTGGTTTCTCCAGCATAAGATTGCCAATTTGTATTTGTGACATAGCTTACCGCTGTATTGAACGCCAGATCCACTGAGACACCTGGCAGGTGTGCTGGATTTAAGGGAAGGTACTGCTGAAAAATCTGCAGAAGCCAGAGCACAATCAATCCAACAACACTGAATCCCAGAACTGCATACAGGTATGACCTCCAATTCATTTCAGAGCTGTAATCGATGTGGAAATACCTGTATATGCTTCTTTCTAATCCGCCTAAGACCGGCGTCAGAAAATTCTTTTTTCCGTTCAGTGCTTTCGTCATAAAAGATCCCAGTAATGGGGTTAATCCTGCCAGAGCAACCAGAAATACCAGGATCTCAAGAACGTTGCGAAAATCGAGTATTCCGAATGTCATCGACATGTTAATACCTGTAATCCCCCTCAGAACCAGCATCAAGCTGGCCACGAACTCCAGTTTTCATAGGCATATTAAAACTTTTCCGGTTTAATCAGGGAATAAACCAGGTATATAAGCAAAGCTACAGATATCAAAATCTCTAATACCATGTCGAGGTTCTTCCTCACTTTGTAAGTAACCGAATGAATATAACCAGTGCACCCCATGGCGAACAATTAAGAATTTGCAAAGACTGAACTAATTTGTAAAAAGAAATTATAAAGAAAAGTCGGACATCGGCTTTATTCTATAATTTTATCAGTTTCATCCCCTATGCTTGTTTTTAAGTTTCCATCAAAATATATAAGGCCTCAGCAACGGCATGACTTTTGAGATTCATAGATTTAAAGCAACGCAGATGAAGGCGTCTGAAGTCGAGAGCTACCCTTTAAACAATTCAGGCAACTAACCAAGCCGACAGAGATAATTGCAGGAAAAAGGTCTTTTTACGTCACTCTGATTCTTTTTTGTTCTCCCGCCTTTTCAGACGTCGATCTGAAATTTAGCCTCTTATGAGTTGACAAATGCGGTTATTTCATCAGGACCATCTTCTTCGTCTCTATCCAGCCGGAGCTGGAAGTT
>JBMFVE010000021.1:0-13715 GCA_049966155.1 Candidatus Kryptoniota bacterium | reverse complement strand
CATATGTATCCTTCTGGATGCGCCTCCCGAATTCGCATACCCTAAGGTCTTTTCCGTGGTAGCATATTCGGAGATGATAGTTCTTCTCATGAGCGTAGTGAATCTACTTGCTTTATACGCGAAAGGGATCGGATCAGTGCAGCAAGTCACGGACTTGCAGGCTATCGTCGGCCTGGATTTCCTTATAAAAGACAAGATGTCCAATCTCCCGCTTTTCATCCTCCTGAACAGCATTAATGTTTTTACAATTTGGTATCTTGCCACGCTTGCTATCGGCGTTACTGTCATAACCGGCTTCCGAAAAATCAAATCCGCTTTGATAGTCACAGGAGTGTGGCTTATCGGCGTTGCTTTCCAGATGGTAATAAGCGCCATATGGAGCGGTTCGCCTTTCCGTCCGTGAACTGAAGCTACCATATGCCAGGTGGAAATTTTAGACTGGATATCATGGTTTTTGCAGCGACAGTCCTGACCGGCCGCATATTCACTTCCGGGGTATCGAAAGCTGTATACATGCATGGTTTCGGTCTCACTATCTTGCCAACGGCATCATTCCCCCCGTTTATACCTGTCCTCGCAGCCAGAGTCATAACGGCAGAAATTTCTTTCTTGGTTACCAGAGATACTCGCCGGAAGGCAGGAACAGTGGCAATAGCCGCAACGGGAAAACTCATAAAACCATTCGCAATGACAATGGAGAATTAGATCCCCAGGGATCGTAACGGCAGCTTCGATCCTATTATCGTAAAGTGTCAATGACATACTCATTGCCTGTGTTGATGGGCTGAAGGGTTTTCCTGAAGCTATAAACACAGTCTTCCCGCAAACTGAGGTCCAGCTCTGTATAATCCATTTAATCCGCAATACTTTAAAGTACATTGCTTTCAAGGATCAGAAGCTGTTCATGAAAGATCTCCGTAATGTATACAGTGCTCCGACGGAAGAAGCAGCTCAAATCTCGTTGGAGAAGCTCGAAGAGACATGTGTTCTTTCTCATCTCTCTATTATCATTGCTGACAAGGTTGAACAATGGTCTATAACTTAAAAAATCCATTTACACAAATTTAATTACAGACTCTACGGGTCTTCGACCCGATAGGCCTACGGCCTCTTAGAGGGTCGTTGACAACTCGTCGAGATGCATTAAACAGTAAAAGGAGCAAGCAGCATAGATGCTTTGCGGTGCATCTTCTTGAGCCATCACTGGGACGATTTTTGGGCCTACAGGTCGGCTGCCTGATGAAAACCTCTTACATTTTTGTCGCACACCCGAATGTACTGCGCGATTTGTATTTCACCGTTCGGGCAATTAAATTTTTTGGTGAGCGAAAAAGGCGCTGCTTTGAACAGGAGGCATAATGTATGTCTTTAACTATCATTTCTCTTTCGCGTCGTGTTACAACATTTATGTTTTTCTCGGGGGTTGCTTTGCTCGCGGTCATTACATTCACACAGATTGGAGTGGATTTCCTTCCGAAGATTCTTGTCGAGACAGACCTGAGTGGAGCGCCGCCTGAAGGGATCGAGAAGAGTGTCACACGCCCCGTCGAGGGGGTCGTTTCAACTGTAGATGGGGTTAAGAGCGTGACAAGCGCTTCGCAGGACGATAAATCGCTGGTCACCATTAGTTCGTATTGGGAAACCAGTGTTGGTGTGTTCACCACTAGATAGGAAAAAGAAACCATAAGCTGAAGCAGAAAATAGCAACGGAGGTAGGAAGCAATGAGTACCAAGACAAAACTACCGAGAGATAACGGGGGGGTATGCGTCAGCAAAGGATTGAGAAGATAATGGACACAATAAGGAACAGGTTTGCTGACTATCAATTCACAGTTGATGAGTTGGCAAGGGAAGTTGGAATCAATGTTTCATATCTGCAGGAGATAGTCCACATTCATTACGGAATGTGTCCACATGAGCTGATTGAGACAGTGAGATTAGAAGAAGCTTTACGAGCTATCTGCAGAAATCACACAGACAACCTCTACATGCTCTGCACCAGCGTCGGTTATCTCAGCCTGAGGACTTTTCTTGACGCATTTAAGAAACGGCTTGGCGTGACTCCGACCGATTGGAAAAGGTCGATAAGTGGCAATGGAAAGGCTGAGACAGGATTGGAAGAAGCAGTGAAGCTTTTGTGGATGAAGAATCCGGGCGGCGAAAACCGCAATTGATTTTCGCAGTCGCTTTTCTCACTTGACAGGAGACAGTGCCGAGCACTAACGTTTCAGCATCATGGTGGGAAGGGTACACTTTCAGCCTGTTCCTGACACAATCGACCGCATTCGCAACAACGCAGAACAAGTGCTGTGCTACAATCGGAGCCTGTTGCACTTGTAATGGTGCTTGCAGCGCTAATTTAACCAGTTGCTCATGCAGTTAGTTCATTGTAAGTACGCGTCAGGTTGATTGGAGGTAAAGCTTGTTCGCCTGATGGCATTCGGTGGGTGCGACTCAATCACCCGCTGAAGATCAGAGGCGCTGCGGCCCTAACGCAAACAGTCCAGAGGCCTGAACGAGAAGTTATTTAAGCTTATCGCATTTTTTACTTGATGGCAGAGCTTGAATTGAAAAAGATTGGGATCTTTGTCTAGACCTCTATACAGAGAAAGGATCATCGGTTGTATGAAATCTATACTTTTGAGTATGTGCATTGTCATTCTTTGCTTTATTACCTTCAATGACACTCTTGCCCAACAGGTACGCCAGATTGAACTGCAAAAGGATATAATAATCGGTGGAAGTAGAATCGGCCTGGTGCAAGGAATAAAAGTTGACGGGGAGGGTAGAATTTACGTCGGCGACCTGGTGCGCTCGGTAGTTCATCTTTACTCATCAAGCGGGAAGTTCATTAGAGATATTGGAAGAAAGGGTGAAGGCCCTGGTGAGTTCGAAAGGATTTGGGGAATTCAGATTGGATCGAAAGATTCACTGTTTGTTTATGACCCACAGCTTTACAGGATAACGATCCTCACGAGAAACTCGTACGATAAGCCCGTTGGTACTATAAGGATTTCGAATGCACCGGGTATGTTTGGGAGGCCTGCTACGGTCGGCTCTTTGAACTCCGGCCTCAACGGGTTCTGGATTTTGAAAAACGGGAATTTCCTGTTAAGCTATTCGAATGATTATTCGCCGCAGAACTTCATGCAACCTCACGATCTTTCTCTGTTCGAGGTTAGAAGGGATGGAACATTTGTCAGTAAGAACCCATTCCTGACACTCCATGGGGAACAATACATAGTATTCACAGAACCAGGGTTCATGGTCTCAAAGATGCCATATGCAGAGAGGCCGGTGATTCACGCTGGTTCTGACGGTTATATCTACTATGCTGAGAACAGTGATCTGTCGATAAATGCATTGAACCTCGGTGGCAAAGTGATAAAGACTATAAGATCCCCTGTAGCTAAGATAGGCTTGAATGACAGATTGTGGCGAGAAGGATTGGAGAAGCTTGATTTACAACTTAGTGTCACTGACCTCGAACGATCACGGACCCCTTTACCGAAGTACCAACCTGTGTTTGAAGACTTTCTCGTTGATTCACAGAGCAGAGTTTGGGTTGCTGTAAACACAGGAGATAGAGACAATTACTCGTGGTGGATATTCACCAAAGAGGGGAAGAAAATAGAAGACATACCGCTTGCGAGGTCAGTGGTATTGAAAGTTGTTAAGGGTGACTACGCTTATGGGATCGACACCGGGAATCTCGGGGTGCAATCTATTGTAAGATATAAAATCTTGAAAGACAGGAAATAAAGGCTGTTTCAGTGAAATCAAGTCAGATCGCGTCGACTATCTTTAACTCAATCTTGGTCTTATGTGCCCTTATTGTCACCGCGTTGGTTCGATACAATTTCAGGTTTTCGAAATAGGGAAGTTAGCGAATGTTTTGCCTCGGGGTTGCTTTACTCGAAACCACGGGTAGTGTAAATTTAACTGTGGAACATTGACATATTCATTGCTTAAAGGGACGGTGGAAGGGTAATTCAATGTCTTTAACAACTCTGTCTGTTTCAAGGCCCGTTACAACCACGATGTTTTTTTTCGGGGTTGCATTGCTTGGAACCATCGCTTTTACTCAGATGAGCGTAAACTTCCTGCCTTCAATCCAAATACCGGAACTCCTTGTGCAAACCGATTATCCTGAAGCACCTGCTGAGCAAGTTGAAAAGGTGGTTACAAAACCAATTGAGTCCATTGTATCAACAGTTAGTGGGGTAAAAAAAGTTACATCTATATCAAGAAACGGATCGTCACTCATAACTCTAAGCTTTTCATGGGGAACTGACATCAACTATGCGATGCTTGAAGTACGCGAAAAGCTCGACGAAATAAAGAGCACACTCCCCAAGGAAGTAGGGCGATCTACGATTTACAAGATTGACCCTTCAACTGAATCGATAATGACCATTTCACTTCAATATTCGAATACAGATCAAAACTCAACGTTACCCTTAAGCACATCTAATCAGAGTGGCAGTTCTGATCCCGAATTCTCACCACGTCAAATTGCCGTTGAGACGTCTCTTTCGAATTTGCGCGAACTAGCTGAATCATTAATAAAGAGGAGGTTTGAGCAATTAAACGGTGTTTCTCAGGCAGTTGTGGCAGGGGGAACAGAAAGGGGGGTCTATGTTGAGATTGATCCTTCTAAATTGCAGGCACTGGGACTGACATTTGATAGGATAAGTGAGGCATTGAAGAATTCGAATTTAAACATTGAGGGCGGTACTATTTTAAAAGGGGTTTTTCGATATCCTATTCGAACAGTTGGCGAATTTCGGGGTTTACAGGATATAAGGGACGTCAACGTCAGTAATGGCCATGCCGTATTCAGGTTAGGTGATTTTGCTAATGTGTTCGAGGGGTTTGCTGAGCGGGAGGGCCTTACCCGTGTAAACGGCAAGGAGGCAATACTTATCTATATAAAAAAGGATGCCGGTGCTAATACAATAGAGGTGAGTAAAGAGGTAAATTCAGCAGTAGCTGAACTTAATCGCGAATATCCTTCTATTAAGCTAACTACCCTCATAGACCAGGCTAAATTCATCAGCAAATCAATCACTGACATCGAGCAGGCTATTTTGTTTGGAGCGCTTCTCGCCCTTCTGGTCCTTTTTTTGTTTCTCCGTAATCCAAGGTATCCGTTAATTGTTGGCGTGGTTACTCCGTTTTCAATCTTGATGACGGTCATACTAATGTATTTCTTCAGGATAAATTTTAATATTATTTCTTTGACGGGTCTAGCCCTGGGCATTGGTATGATTGGGGACAACGCAATAATAATTGTAGAAAATTTTTCCAGACTTCGTGAGCAGGGTTACACTGTCATTAATGCGGTAATAGAAGGATCAAAGGAAATAAATCTGTCTGTAGCGGCCTCTACATTTACAAACGTTGCAGTGTTTTTGCCAGTAGTATTTGTAAAGGGGATTGCTCAAAAGCTTTTCCTGGATATGGGAATCACCATGACATTGTCGCTCTTGGCTTCTCTGCTTGTCGCAATAACGCTTGTGCCAAGTATGCTGACCAGAATTAAACATTCGGCTGTGGAGAAGGAGCAGAATACTGATCTCACAAGAGGGGCCAAGAGCAGATTGGCGTCTGCTGTTCTGTTAGTTTACGAGAAGATGAAATCCTTTTATCTAAAATTGCTTGGTTATTCGTTAGACAATAGCATGAAGGTTTTATTGTTGACATTCCTGTTGACAGTGGTGGCAGGAGGAATTGTTTTCTTAATTCCTTCTGAAGAAGCACCTGACATAGATCAAAGCAGGTTTGTCGTGCAGATATCACTACCCCCTTCAGTAACTTTTGATCTGACTAATATGGTGTCGGCCAAAGTTGAATCACTTCTTACTGCAAGCCCGTATATAAAATACGTTGTTGCCGATGTGGGTATTTCCTCTCGTGAAGATTACTTTAAGGCGCTCACTGCTAAATCAAATTTGTCAGTCATCGAGTGCACAACTCAAGATGATATTCCGGTGAGTGAGGTAGTGAAGGGGGTCCATTCAGCATTAAAGAACCTGAATACATTTCTTTCTTTATACTCAGCGGATATTACTATAACCAGACCGGCTACTACATTTGAACGCATTCTTCAGTCAAGAGAGAACGACCTGGATATTAAAGTAGCGGGGAACGACCTTAATGTTAGCTACAGAATAGCAGGAGAGCTCTTGTCGAGATTAAAAAAGATACATTATCTAACAGATGTTGGAATTGCGAATGACCTGACCGCAACCAGCCCGCAAATATGGCTGACGCTCGATGGTAATAAAATAAAATCTTACAATCTAACAACAGAACAGGTTGTAAGTACAATATCCAATCTCATTCAGAAAAGGGCTGTAACTTATTTTAATCAAACAGATCGAAAAGTCGCAGTCAGGATCATTGCAGATGATAACGGCGAACCATTTGACCTGAATTCAGTCATGGATGCTAATGTTGCTTCGTCAGTGGAGAACCAAACGTTGTGGATCCCGGTCAGGGATCTGGTGTCGGTGGAACAAACCAGCGGGTATTCATCTATTTTACATGACAATCAACAGCGGGTCGTGAGCATTCATGCAAATGTGGCGGCAGCTGGAATTTTTAAGGCTGCATCGGAGATTCAGAATATAGCTTCCAGAATGAACCTCCCAATGGGATACCATATCATCGTTGGCGGTAAGATTGATGACATAAGAGATATGTTCAGGGGTCTTCTCATTATAATCCTTCTCTCGATCTTTGTGGTTTATGTTATATTAGCTTCGGAGTATGAGTCCATTATATATCCTCTTGTAATTTTAACGACCAGTCCTTTTTCAGTGGTTGGCTCGCTAATTACGATGTATCTCTTTCATCAGAGCTATAACCTTATGTCGATTATTGGACTAATTATAATGTTTGGAGCAATGGACAATGATGCTGTTATAGCTGTAGATATGATTACCCATAACAGGAGGTACGGAATGAGTGTTAAAGAGGCTATCATAGATGGCATGAGAAAAAGATTCAGACCCATTGTAATGACAACACTCACGTCGATATTGGGAATGCTGCCGCTAATATTTGGCTTTGGTAAGGGGTTGGAGCTGGCAGCCGCTATCAGCTATCCAATCATAGGTGGATTGATTGGTTCAACCATCTTTACCCTATTCCTAATTCCAGTAGTGTACAGGTATTTTGACATAATCTCACGTACAGGGCAGGCCAAAAATATATGAGAAAGGATCTTTTCAACTGATGCACAATAGCATAATGGATAGGCCTGTAGCCGTGATAATGATTCACCTTATGGTAGGGGCATTGGCTCTGTTTTCGCTAAGTCATCTTCCCGTTGAACTGAGTCCAGAAGTTGATTTTCCAAGACTCAATATAGTAACCGATTGGCCAGATGCTTCCAGTGAAATGGTGGTTCGGAGTGTAACTGTCCCAATAGAAGAAGTAGCATGGTCAGTTGACGGAGTCAAGAATGTCAATTCTATATCATCAGCTGGTCAGTCGGTTGTAAGTATAGAGTTTGATAAAGATGTAGACCTGGACTTTGCACGAATTGAGCTCGTTGAGCGCCTCTCAGGGTTGAAAAATGAGTTTCCTGATGGAGTTGGAATTCCTACGATAACGAAATTTGTTCCTGAGGAATTTGCGTCACTTCAGGGTTTCATGAGTTACAATCTGTACGGCAACTTGAGTCTAATGGAAATTCAAAAGTATGCTGAAGAGAGCATAAAACCAGCTTTAATGGGGGTAAAGGGTGTCAGCAACGTTCGCATAATGGGCGGTTCTGAGAGAGAGATTTATATTTTACTAGATAAGGAAAAATTGGAAAGTGCGGGAATTAATGTCAAAAATATTATAAGTGAAGTACAAGCAGGGACATCAGCTGAGCCTTTAGGTGAGATTTCTCAGGGTGGTGAAAAGAATTTTATATATACAGGATTTAAAATTTCGAGCCTAAAAGATTTGAGTCAGGTTTTGATTGATAAGAAATCAGGTGTTAAGCTTGGTGAGGTTGCGAGAATCGTCGATTCAATAGCAACACCTACCAGTTATGTCAGGATAAACGGCAAGCCATCAACCACGATTGAAATATCAAGAGAACAGGGCACCAACATGCTCAGCGTAGAAAAATCGGTAGAAAAGAAAGTCGCTGAACTCTCATCCGTCTTGCCGCACAGTTTAAAGCTCGTTAAAATTCTTGACAGGACTACGGATATGCAGAACGAGATGTCCGAATTAGCTACTAAGTCCGCAATTTCAGCTGTTGCGATTCTTTTCATTGTTCTTCTCTTCTTTCGGAACATCGTTATATCTTTTCTTATTGTTGTCTCAGTAGCATTCTCTCTCTCCGGTGGGCTGATATTCCTTTCAATCACAGGCATAGGTGTGAACGTTTTGACAATGGCAGCACTTGCATTGTCAATTGGAATAGCTATTGACAACAGTATCGTGGTTGTGGAAAGTATGGTAAGGGAAATGGAAATTTCGAATTCAGCGGAGGGCTCAGGTAAGCAAATTAAAATCCTTCTTCATAACGCAGTCAAAGAAATCAAACTGCCGCTCATTGCTGCAACATTGACGACGACGGGAGCTCTTATCCCAGCTTATTTTCTTCCTGAAAATCTGAAGCCCTATTTCATTCAATTTGCTGAGACAGCATCTATTGTTCTCTTGACTTCTATTCTTGTTGCTTTTACACTTGTTCCCATTCTTGTTATGTTAACAGTCAGAGCCAGGGTATACCAAATCAAAAGTGAGGGGGGTGTTATCAGAGGTCTTAAAAGATTTTATATAAAGGTAGAAAAATCAATTCTAAGGCATAGAAAAATTGCTGTGTTGTTTGTGATCTGGGTTATAGGAATTCCAGTCTGGCTTCTTCCGGACAGAATAGAGTTGCATAATAATATTAAAAAGAGCCCATCATTGTTGCAACATCTGGCTGAGTTTTACAATTCAGCTATAGGCAGTGATTTCTACCAATCAATCAAGCCCTATGTCGAATATGGACTGGGCGGGTCAACAAATCTTTTCTTCAAGCATGTGTACAAAGGGGAACTCTGGAGATTTGGTGGGGAAACATATCTGGTTGTCTACATTGAGGCTCCTCAGGGTACGCCAATTGAGAGGATCGATGGCTTTGCGGCTCAGATCGAAGGAGCACTTAAGCCTTACGAAAAAGTAATCAAGCGTTACACTACCAGAGTGTCAAGTGGTGAGGCAACTGTCAGGATTGACTTTGATCCAAAAATTGCTATGACATCTATTCCGTTTATAATTAAAGACAGGATGACATCTTTAGTTGCACAGACAGGTGGGTTTACTGTTGCAGTGAGCGGTTTTGGACCCGGCTATTGGTCAGGTGGTGAGGTATCTCCATCATTTACAATTGAAGCGTTGGGATACAACTACGATAAGGTTAAGGAAATTGCTCGACAGGTCAGCGATCTTCTTTCAAGAAATCCTCGTGTAGATAATGTTCGCATTGATCGCCTCCCGTGGGTATCCGAGAGTTACGAGGTCGTTGCAACAATTAATCGTCGAGCACTTCAGTCAATTGGCGGAACGGTCTCTGACTTTGCTCAGGAATTTATTCCCGAGGTAGCTTCAGAAGCTGGCAAGATGTATATTGACATTGGCAATAAGCCAGTGCTGACTACCATAAAGTTTTCTAACTTCCAGAACACTTCATTAGAAAACATTGGCGATAAAATGTTAAACTTCAATTCCAGACTAGTTCGCCTTGGTAAACTTGTTGACATTGCTGTTTCACCTGTAATGCCTCAAGTAGAGAGAACCAATCAGCAGTACGTCAGGTATATTACCTTTGACTTTAAAGGGCCATACAAATTTGGTGATGTTTATACAGATCGAGTTGTAAAATCCCTATCACTGCCACCAGGATATGAGTTAAAGCGCGAGGCTTTCTTTTTTACATTTGAAAAGGAGCAGGCTGTACCACTTATTCTCCTTGGCTTGCTTTCGGTTTTAATTGTTTTTATGGTGACAGCATCTCTTTACGAGTCATACAAGAAACCTCTTATTGTAATTTTGTCTGTTCCAATGTCTCTGGTTGGGCTCTTTTCAATATTTTATTTTGCCGATGCAAATTTTGGAAGGGGCGGATATGCAGCTGTATTGTTTCTGATTGGATTATCTGTAAATAACGGGATCCTTCTTGTCGATAGGATTTCACGCGAGGTGGTTCAAGGGAAGCCCGATCGTTTTGAAAAGGAAATTGCTAATGCAGCAAGTTCGCGCTTAAGACCCATTCTAATTACAACTGTTGTGACAATTGCAGGCTTTGCTCCTTTTGTAATTAATGCTAATATATATTCATTCTGGTATACATTCTCACTTGGAGTAATAGGTGGGATACTCGTTTCAACTCCAATGATATTGCTCTTTATGCCTTCTTTTTACAGAATTGCTTCGGGCAAGGGACGGGCAAAAAAAGATATAGATGAACCAGATGATCCATACATAACTTCTTGAATCTAAGAAACAAGAGGCATGAAATGAGAAAGAAAGCGCTCATTATAATTGTTACTTCTGCATCAATTTTGTTAATTGGAATTCTTGTGCTTTTAAAGGGGAGCAATTCGAATAATCGCATCCAGGATTCTAATGAGAATTTTACAAAGGAATTAACAGGTGCGGAACAGTCATCTGTCGTATTCCCCGTATCAGTAGCGGTAGTTCACAGAGGAGAACTGACAGCCTGGGTGACCACAAATGGTTATTGTTTGCCGATCGTGAGTTATGAGGTTAAGCCTATGGTAAGCGGACAGGTAATTGAGATGAGCGTATTTGACGGAAAACCGGTAAAAAAGGGAGATTTACTTTTCAAAATAGACGATACACAATATAAGTTTGATCTTGAGCGAGCAAGTGACCAGTTGCTTAGGGCGCAAATAGAGTACAGTCTGCAGAAAGAGACGCCTACAACCAGTGCAGCTAATGCAAGAAAGATTGCCGAGCTTGATAGTTTGCGAGCTCTCTATGAAAAATCAAGGCGACAATATGAGTCAGGAAGAATGTCGAAAGATCAGTATGAGAGGATTAAAAGGGACTATGAAGCAATGGAAATTTATTCCACGGTAAACCGTGAAGATGTGATTGCAGGTCGTACAGGATTGACATCTGCGACAATAAATTATGAAAAGGCAAAGCTTGATCTACAGAATACGCGAGTAGTTTCTCCTATTGACGGAGTAGTGTCAGATTGTGTAATGCAGGTAGGAAGTTATGTGGAAGTTGGAATGCTCTGCATGAAGATAATCGACGTATCAAAAATTAGAATTAAATGCGATGTAACGGAAACTGATTTAGTGAAAATTCATGAGGGTGACCCTGCAGAAGCAGAGTTCATAGCTTTGCCCGGGTTGAAGCTATATGGAAAAGTTCAGGAAATTAATCCTTCAGTCGATATTCAAAAGCGAACAGCTGTAGTTACTGTAGTGGTAGATAATGTGCAGGGAAAAGTCAAAGCGGGAATGTACGCATCAGTAAAGATCGGAACAAGTGAGTTAAGAAACGTTATAATTATTCCACAATCTGCTGTGCTTGTTAGAGACAACAGGACGCTTGTCTTCACAGTACAGGATGGCCTTTCCCAATGGAAATACGTTAAGCTGGGAAGGGGCAATGACAAGTACTATGAAGTGCTTGATGGCTTATCGGTAGGTGATACGCTAATTGTAGGCGGCAACTACAACCTGGCTCATGAGGCAAGGGTCAAAGTAGTCAGTTATCAACAATATTGATGTTAATGTGTAGAAGCACTGCTCCATCTCACGAAGCAGTGGCAACAAAGGCCTGTTTTTCTTGCAAGTCATAAGAAATGACGCGGAGCTTCTCAGTGTTGAGCACAGCAGTATCAGGTGTGAAGCTGGTGGATAACTTGGTTTCATATGTCATATAAGATTCTCAGAGTAGCGTTAGGTAGCATATTTTTTGCATCAGGTATTAGCAAATTGGCGAATTTTAGTTCTTTTATAAATACTGTCTCAACCATAGTTGGAGACATGAGCGACCTGCCAGTCGTGGTTGGGCTATATGTAGTCATATTTGAACTACTCCTTGGCACCTCTGTCATAGTCGGTCTTAAACCGAATGTTTCATTACAGTTGATGCTTTTTGCTATATTAATATTTACTATGGTAACTACAGTCAGAATAATAAGGGAAGGTCCCGTTGATTGTGGTTGCTTTGTCTCGATTGTCAGCAACGAATCACCTTTGATTTATTTTTTCAGAAATTTCTTAATTGTGGGTGTAATAATTTTCTTAATGAATCATCCTACGCGTTTAATTATCCGCCGCTATTTCCCGTGTTTAAGAAGGAGTTGGTTATGAGATCTAAGAGCGATCTGTATTTTGCGGTTATAATACTAGTTGTCCCACTGCTCATATCAATAGGGATATCAGCTTTCCTGCTGAAGGGCGGTTTTCCGGCATTCGGCGCTAACCCACAGAATCAGGTCAAGGTGGGGGACAGAAATTGGCTTAATGTGAAGTTGACACTTGTGAATGAATTAAAGAACGATCGGACACACGTTGTATATCCATCAAGACTCAGAGTTGACGGTTCAGGGAACCTTTATATCCTTGATGAAGGCATTCCGGGTGTACTAAAAATTTCTCCTGAGGGGAAGTACTTGTTTACTTATGGAAATGGTAAGGGAAAAGGTCCGGGCGAATTCGAAAAACCTCATGACATGGACATCTGTCCATCAGGATTGCTATTGGTGTTGGATGCATCCTCCGGGACTATCTCAGAATTTTCTTCTAACGGGAAATTTTTGAGGACAGTTAGGCCAAACGGGGTTGCAATCCACGTTGCTGCTATTGATGATACATCTTTTGTGGTGCAGCGTATGAGTATTAAGGATATTTTTGCCATTTACAAAGACAATGGGGGAGAAATTGCGAGCTTTGGAGATGTCAGTCTTTTTGAAAGTGAGAAACTACCCATTCCCATAATTGACATTTATCTTCTCACTTCAGGTAAGACTATTTTTGCAATAGGAGGCAATGTGAGCCGCTTGCTGAGCTTTGACCTCAATGGCAATGAGCAATACAGTGTTGATTTGATAGATAAGGTCCCTATGCCTGAGGCCCTCATGGGAAACAAAAAAAATATCGGGGGTAGAGAAGTAACAGAGTTCTCAGTAGTAGGTTCAGGACCAGTTGTATTGGATGCGTGCATCAGAAGAAACAAAATTTATCTTTTGTCTTATCCAGCAACACACAAGTACAATGTAGAGGTGATTGACAGATACAGTTCCTCAAATGGCTCATATGAAGCGTCACTAAAATTTTCAAAGCCAGGTGGAACGTTGGGAGTGGCATCATTCGCAATAAATGACAACTACCTCTACACGCTGGATCTCCTAAAAGACGGAAACTATGTTATAAGGAAGTATCTGATAGTTGGTCAGATTTAGTATTTTAAAAAGCCTCAACAGGAGTTCTCAATAAAGAGGAAGAGGACTTAGAAAGCAAGACGGGAATCCTTGCTGCTCTTGCCTTCGCCAAGCCACATATCGGGACAACCTGATGGTACACCACCGTATCAGCGGTTTACCCAGGACGAACAATTTTGCCGGGAGTGTCAACAAGCAACTGGAAAGAAGGTTTAAGACGATGGAATCTTTTCAGAATAGCCAAACTGCAGCATGGTACATCAATCTTTTAGTCAGTTACCTCCGTCAGAAG
>JBMFVE010000020.1:0-25343 GCA_049966155.1 Candidatus Kryptoniota bacterium | reverse complement strand
GCAACCTGGGCTTTCGCGTAGCACCCTATAGATTACGTTGCCGAGTCGCCTGGTGAACAACCTTTCCAGACTCCTCGCTACATGGCTACAGAGTCTTACCATGTCTGGAACATTGGAGGGGGAGCGCCTCTCCCCCTCATCCAGATAGTTATGGAGTAGTTTATTCCGGCGATCATTTAATCAATGCCATCTTACGGACCTGGGTAAATGTCCCATTTTTACCTGTTGCAATTAGCCGGTAAAAGTATATTCCACTTGGAAGGTGCGAGCCATTAAAATTGAGTGAATACTCTCCAGCCACCAGATCAGCATTTATTAAAGTGCTTATTTCCTGACCTGCAATATTGTATACTGTCACTTTCACTTTTGATTCGACAGGGAGTTCAAATATTATGCGTGTGTCTGGATTGAAAGGATTGGGATAGTTCTGTAGAAGTGCATATGATTCGGGTGGCACTGGCCTGGATTTTTCACCTGTTATTAAGCCGTAATAAGCCGCCGAAGCTCCCTCTACAGCCTTTTCAAGGTCAGAAAGCGTATCTCCAGCAACAAGTGCGAACACGACAGTTGTGTCAGAATCAGCAGGTATCACAATGGGTCCTGCACCTACCACCATCGAAACATCGCTGGGCCCGGCATAATTGTTCTTTGTCCCACCAGACAATGCCTGCCATTTGTGAATCTTGGTAAACCCACCATAAATGCCGTTTATTGAATCCGCATTGTTTATGGCAGTATAGTTCATACCCCCTCCCGATAGTAGTGCAACTCCAGCATAGGTTCGGGGACTACGGGTGACATTATAAGCATATCCAAGCTGATATTTTGCGTCATATGCCGCTATATTGTTGCTTCCATTCGGACCAATATCCCAGTCGAAGAAAAGTCCAGCGTAAAAATTATTCAAAGGATACGAATTGAGATTTCTAATCTTATATTCGAGAACTATAAAGTTTGATAGTGTGTCAGCAGCATAAGCATATGTGTGAAGTGTGGTCTCTATTCCTACCCGATTTGTGGTTGCGGCGCTATCATTAAAAGCTGAGATTGATTCCTGGTCAGCTTTTTTCCCTGGTGTTAGCACTTTTACAAGTCCTTCAGGCGTAAAATCAGCCGATTCCTGATTGCCAGTTTGATCTCTTGCAACATCAACTTCATTTGAAGCGGAAATTCCTGCCATAAATGCACCTTCAAAGAGAATGCTGTCTCGATCCGGGAGGTAAACAAAACCTATCCCCTGTGTATTGTTAGGATAATCGTTAAATCCAATGTTGCCTTTTGCCGCGACGGTGGTAAATATATTGTTTTCTGTTAACTGACTGAACAAAGGCTTTAACATCACCTGCACACCAGCATAATCTGAGTATGAACCTGAAGTTACTGTAATGAGAAAAGTAACAAGATGTCCAGGTGGAGTTCCGCTGTTGACCTTAAAACTCAACGGGTTCTGTCGGAGATTGTAATTTGCCATTTTACCCATTGCGCCAATAGAAACAGAGCCATTTATGATTGTCACGTATTGATCTGTTGTGGTTAAATTTACCTGAACATTTGACGCTGGACTTAACCAGTTTTGCAATATAGCAAATACCTGCACAACCTCGCCTTCAGTAAATTGGCCATCGCCATTCCCGCCAACTGAATCACTCATTGCAATATTTGTAATCGAAATGCCGGGTGAAGATACCGTAATAGCATTGTAGGCGTTGACACGTCCATACCCTATCAAATGAGTATAAGATGGGTTCTGGCTGTCTATGTTGTCTGAACTTACCCGAACCTGTTCAAGAATTTGCTGTGGAGTATAGTCGGGATGTAAACTTGCCACAAGCGCTGCGACGCCAGCAGCACATGGCGATGCCATGGATGTACCGCTTAAATAAGTATATGAGTTTTTATCCCATGTGGAAATAATGTCCTTTCCAGGTGCCGAAACTGAAATATTGTAACTCATGTTCGTAAAGGCTGTTGCATAGTCATTTTGATCCGTTGCCGCAACGGAAAGGACATTTTGATAGTAAGCAGGAGTTTGGAATTCATTTGAATGATAGTCATTCCCTGCGGCAGCAACAACAAGGGCTCCCTTACTGGTAGCGTAGTTAATTACGTCCTGCTCAAACTGGGAATATCCTACTCCGCCCCAACTGCAGTTTATAATTCTTGCGCCGTGATTTGCTGCATAAGCAATACCTTCATATCCATAAACTATATAAGGCTCGCCATTCTGATCTACCATATTCCCCTGAGATACTTTTACAACCATGAGTTTTACCTTTGGAGCAACCCCGGCAATACCAATGTAATTGTTTGCTACGGCTGCGATAATTCCCGCAACATGTGTACCATGATGCGGACCATCTTCCTCTGGATCATTGTCTGGCGTTCCAGTAGTCCCTCCAAAGTCCCATCCAATTGAATCGGCAGGATAATTGGTGTCGTTACGCCAGTTCGGATTGTGCCAGATGTTTGGATAAAGATCTGGATGCATCCAGTAAACACCTGTATCGACTACGCCTACCACAACAGTTGAATCACCAAGCGTGGTATCCCATGCTTTGAAAGCCTCTATTTTACTGAGAGCATATTGAAAGGAGAGGAGCGAGTCATTAGGGACAAAAGCCTGATCTGAAACCCTATAAATGTAATGCGGCTCAGCATAAACAATGTCAGGGTTCTTTTTTAAAGCCTCTGCCACCATATCAGGAACCACTGCCCCGGTGTATTTAATGATATAAATATCACTTAATACTTTCGCTGCACTGTCAATTCTAACTCCAAGGATATGAGCTACTGATTGTATTGACTGCAATGAGGCCTCTCCCAATATCCTGCTCTCAATCTCAGGAACTTTCATTAATCGTGCTACAGATGGTATTACTGACGGTTTTAGTTTGACTACAACAACTCCCTGAAGAGATAACTTGTTCGGAGTCGGTAAAAAGTATCCGGGAGGACCCCATGCCAGCTTTTGATTCGATGAAATATTCCCAAACCTGGTTCCTGCCGATGCTATCCCCAACATCATCAGGGATATGAGAAGTGAGCTAATTGTATGATTGGTCTTCAAGGAACTGCTCCTTTGAAAATTACATGTATTACCGGTGCTCCACTATTTCAATATGCATTGTGGTTTAAAATTTTAGAGCAATCAAACTTAAATCGATACTCCAATCCCCGCAGTTGCAACGTTAATCTGTCCCATGCTGTAATCAGCGTTAAGTTCGAGAGGACCAAGTCCAAGAGTAAATCCAACAATTGCACGGAAATTGTTTTTCCCCTTTGAACTAAATGAGATATTTACAGGCTTTGGATTTGGAATAAAAGCTGTTGGCTGTGGAATGTAATTGTAACTGACATCAACATTTGAATTTTCTGTTTGTAAACCGCCATATAAGGTTAAAATTGCAAACTTTTTGCTCACCTCAAGATTTGCTGCAAATGTGGAAGCCTTTAGCACCTGACTATCTGATGAGTCACGAATTGTAAATGTCTGCCAGCCAACCTGCACAGATATGTCAATTGGTATCAGTGGAATATACTGACTTATGCTGTGCCTCACACCAAAACCTAAAAGATCAACTGACCCATAATCACCAATTTTTATCTTTGGGAGATAGCGCACGAATGCATCCGTCCCAAACAATGAACCAACTCCCACCTGTGGAATTGGAATGGGTGCAAGGCTGATGTTACCAAGACCGCCTATTGTGTTCATGGTAATAGTGGAATCGAGATGAATTGGTTGACCAGCAATTGTCGTGTCTTTTATAGCACGTCCGGTTGCAACACCTGCTGCCTTGTCGCCAAAGATTGTAGGCGCACCTGTAACTGTGAAGGTCGTTGGAACAGAAATGTTAAAGGTTTGAGATGAAATTGTACGCGAAAAATGAACTGTATCAGAGTAGCTCAGGTCAAATGTTTTGTTTGAACCTGAGACAAAAGCTGCAGGAACTTTAACGCCAATGTAAAGATTTAATCCAAACGGAAGTATTCCCCCTACTTTTGCTGTATTGAACATGCCGCTGTTAAGATCAGCTCCAAATGCATCCACGCCAGGCTGCAGATAGGCTTTTGCATAGTCTGAACCGACTTTAGAAAGTTTTGAACCCAGATCCTGTGAAAATGATAACTGTGATACCAGTATGATGCCTGTTACCACAAATAATAACCTTCGCATGTTTTCCTCCTTGGTTTTCGTCTAATATAACGATTCAATCAATTAATTACTGTGTTTGAAATCAAATCACCCCCAATCTACAGCTAACCTGTTATTACAATGCTGCCCATGTGTAGTAACTTATTTATACATTAACCACATTTATAATCCCTGATGTCACCTCTTCAACACTCCCTGTACCGTCAACCTTCTTGAGAATGTTCCTCAATTCGTAAAAATTTTTAACAGGGCTTGTCTGTCTGTCATAGACCTCCAATCTTCTTTGCACTGTGTCAGGTCTATCATCATCTCTTTGATAAAGCTCGCCGCCACATTTTGGACAGATGGAGTCCTCAATTTTGTCCACAAGGAGGTTAAATATTGAACCACAGGACCGACAGGTTCTTCTTGCGGAAAGTCTCTTTACAATTTCTGTATTATCCACCTCTATACTTACAACAGCATCCAATTTTATTCCGAGCTCAGAAAATACCTTCTCAAGCTCTTCAGCCTGAGGCAACGTTCTTGGAAATCCGTCAAGAATAAATCCATTTGCTGTATCCGTTTGCTTCAACCGTTCACGAATTATTCCAAACATTACACTGTCCGGCACAAGTTCACCTTTATCCATAAACGACTTTGCCTCTTTTCCAAGCTCTGTGTTGTTTCTTACAGCTTCTCGCAAAATATCGCCTGTCGCAATATGCGGAATATTGAATTTTTCAGATAAAATCTTTGCCTGGGTTCCTTTCCCGACTCCAGGTGCGCCAAAAAGAATGAGTCTCATGATATCACCATTTTTTTTCTTGTTCGTTGTAAGTTTTTTGCAGCCAGTTGTCCACAGGCACCATTTATGTCCTGACCGGCATTTGAGCGAATGAACACGGTGATGCCTCTGGCTCGAAGTGCATCTGCAAATTCATTAATTCTCTTGCTCGGGGCAAGACCAATTGCCTCAGCATCAACCTTTAGACCAAGCTTGCTCAGGTGATCAAGGGGATGATACTGTATTAAATTTATCTTCATCGGGATTCGCTTTGAAAGAGTAACCAGTTTATTGACATCCCTGTCTGAATCATTAATACCGTCAAATGTAATATATTCAAATGTTATTCTATCACGTTTTGCTTTAGAGTATTCAATTGCCGATTCAATCACCTGGTTAATTTCATATTTTTTATTAATTGGCATGAGCAAATTTCTTATTTCCCTGTTGAGACTGTGTAAAGATATTGCAAGTCTGAACCTTATTGGAACCTTTGCAAGCTCAATAATCCCTTCAGGAATTCCAGCAGTGGATACAGTAATGCCACGAGCCCTCATATTGCCAGCTCTGTCATCAACCAAAATCTTTATTGTTTTTACCACAGCACCTATGTTGAGAAGTGGTTCACCCATTCCCATAAATACCACGTTTGTGATTCTTCGAGTTGCATGTTCTTCAGCTATCAATATCTGAGATAGAATTTCACCTGCAGTCAAATTACGGGTAAATTTCATAGCACCTGTTGCACAAAATTTGCAACCAAGAGCACACCCCACCTGTGTTGATACGCAGACTGTTTCTGTCAAGGAGTCTAAGTCATCTGCATTTTTCTGACGTGGAATTAAAACGGATTCTATCTTATTTCCATCTTCTAACTCAAGTAAGAATTTTGTTGTCCCATCTATTTGAGAGTGCTGTTTCTCTATTACTACCGGATAAAGAATTGCCGTATGTTCGGACAGATAGGATCTCAGTGATTTTGAAAACGCGGTAATTGGCTCAAATGAAGTAATTCTCTTGTTATAGAGCCATGTATATAATTGAGTTCCACGATAAGCGGGTTCTCCGATCTCCTCAAAAAATGACCTGAGTTCATCTTCATCCATTCCAAGAAGACCCGTTTTATGAATTCCCTTACGGTCGGTCATTGCAAACCTTACCAAACCATGGTGTAAAAATTGTAACTCTCATCCTCAGGCAACCAATTTGTTCAGCTCCTTTACATGGACAATAAAGATATTTAATGAGCACAGCTTATCCTCATTTATATCTTTTAAAGATTCTTTGCGATGATTTTGCCGTGCTCCCTCCCATTTTCTATAAAAATTTTATTACAATCGTAGCCGGCAAGTATAGAACCTGCCAGATAGATTCCCTCAATATTTGACTCCAGCGTATCAGGATTAAATTCCGGCACACCGGTATTGCCATCTACCGCCACACCAACACTCCTCAGAAAATTGATGTCTGGATGATAACCTGTTAATGCAAGGACATAATTGCAGTCTAAAACTATCTCTTCCCTGCGCTGCTCAATAACGATATGATCTGACGTAATTTTCTTCACATGAGCATCAAAGAAAGCCTTTATCTGGCCATTTCTTACCCTGTTTTCAATATCGGGAAGGATCCAGTACTTTACACTCTTACCAAACCAGGACCCACGATGAATTATTGTAACATCTACCCCATTCCTGTAAAGCTCCAGCGCTGCTTCGACAGCGCTGTTTTTCCCACCTATCACAACTACCTTTTGACCGAAGTATCTTGTGGGCTCGCTATAATAATGGGAAACATTCGGCATATCCTCACCCTGAACACCAATTCGGTTGGGATTGTCATAAAAACCTGTGGCAAGTATTATTTTCTTAGAGCGAAAGAAATTTAATTGAGAATTTAATTCGTTTACAGTTTCAACAACAAACGATGAATTTTTAGAGTCCTTTCTAATTGAAACAACCCGGGTATATGTCTTGAACTCTATGCTGTAATGGGAAGCAACTCTGTGATAGTAACGAACAGCCTCTACCCTGGTTGGATGTGATGATGCCGAAACAAACGGGATATCACCTATCTCAAGTAAATCCACAGTTGAAAAGAAGATCATATTTACTGGGAAATTCTGTATGGAATTAACCAGACTCCCTCTGTCAATGACAAGTGGAGAGAGCCCCTTCTTTTTTATTTCAATGGCAGCAGAAATCCCCGCAGGACCGCCACCGACAACTATAAAATCATAAATCATCTTATGCCTGATCAGAAATGTTAACCAGGTAAATTTAAGAAAAATTCTGTCTAATTAAGCCAGGTGAAATAGAAGACGCATTAAATAATTTACTTCCTTTCAAAAGCATCCATCAATTCAACATCTGAAGGCGCCAATAGGCTGGAATGCGCAGCTGGCACGTAACTGCGAAAATCCGGTTTACCTGTAAATATCCCAAACATCGGTACAGCCAGAGCGTCTCCAAGATTAAGTGGGTTTAAACCGAGAATAATTTCTATTGTCCTGAGCATGCTGAGCTGATCATATCTTTCACTTACCACCTTATCTCTCATTACGTAAGGCCCTGCAGCCAGTGCAACTGTCCGCGTTGCGTCCACATGGTCGGGTCCATTTTGAGCATCGTCTTCCTCAACAAGGACAAGGCTGTTCTTCCAGATAGGGCTTTTTGATATTGTTTCCAGTATAATGCCAAGTGCAGCATCATTTTGAGCAACAAGCTGATAGGGATTGAGGTAATTCGTATTTGTCCCTCCTGTGTGATCGTTTGGCAGCCAGATATATTCAAAAGCGGGAACTCTCTTTTCATTTTCCAATCTATGAAAATCTTCTTTCCATGCTTTAACTCGCTTGAGGTCAGAATAGTTCAAATCCCAGGTATAATAGTTAAAGGGATAGTGGTACAGGAATTTCGCAAAGTCATATTTAAACTTTGAACTTGCTGAAAGAGCTCGCTGCAATATCAAACCCCCGGTAAATATCCTTGAGAGTCCTGACGTAAACGAGTTATCACTTAAAAGTTCAATTGCATCGGATATACTGTTGGCTCTGCCGTAATATCTTCGGGCAAAGTCAGAAAATTCCTTCCCCCTATCAACACTCGCCGAAAGCTCCATGCTGTGGCTGTAAAATGCCCTGGCGAGCTCACTCTCATCGCCAAAATTCTTAACAATTAGCTTATAGGCTTCTGTGGAAAGGTAGTATGGCTCTCCATAAACCCTATAGTCAATTCCTTTTAAATCAAGTGCATCCCATATATAAAGAGGTGAGAAAACGGCTGGCACCGTCCCATAAGGATATCCCTTATACCTGCTCGAATAGCCAACATTGCCGAGCCACTCGAGAAAAGGACTGGCATAACCGCTGGTGGTGAAGCTGTGACCGAGAACGCTTATCTCACCATCCACATAAAAATTGTCAAGAGTTACAAAATCACCAGCTATTTTGTGAGCATTTGGTGTAATTGACCTTCCAAAGATTGTCAATGTTGAATCACCATTTCCCCGCCCAAGGTCGCCAAGCACCTGATCATAGCTCCTGTTTTCCCTGATTATGTAAAAAACATGTTTAATTGGTATCCTGAATCCTCTCGCAGGTGTGAACAAAGGCGACCCATTTTTTACGAGCCCTGTCCATTGAGCTAATTTAACTTTTATAGAATCCTGAGTTATAATTGAAAGTGTACCCCGGAGTAAAGTTAGCACATAGTCAGGCCCACCCTTTCCTTTAACAGGCTGAGGACCATCTGGATTCGGCCTTCGAGATTTTATCCCCTTTGCACTCGTTACAAACATTTTTCCGTCAGCAAAAAGGACCTTTGTTGGGTACCAGCCAACGGGTATATATCCCATTAATTTTCCAGACTGCAAATTGAGAACAGCAACTGCATTGGTTGTAGCTTCAGTTACATACAATTTATTTCCATTTATTGCACATGAGGTTGGGGATGCCCCAAACTTCATCCCTTTCTCATTCAACCTGTAAGTCCTCACCACCTTAAGGGTACCTGTATTAATAACTGATATATTATCAGAATTTGAGTTCACGACATAAAGAAAGTTGTAGCCAGATGTCATAGAAGCAGGGCTTAATCCAACTCTTATTTCTTTAATTTTTTTAAGATTTGAATCGTAAACTAAAATTTTGTTTTCCCCCAGAACTGAGATAAATATTCTTGATTGTACCACTTTAACATCATAGGGAAAGTATCCGGCTTCCACCTCTTTTACAATCTTGCCTTGCTTTGTATTGACAATTGCCAATTTCCCTCTGTCATACTCACCCTTGCTGTTTGTCGTTGTCAAACATGATACAGCAATGGTGGAATCGTTCAAAGCATCCAATCCCGATGTGTACCCATTGATAGTAATGCTGGCAGAGAGGTTCAAATTCTCATCAAACTGGTATATCTTTGAGTCAAATCCTCCACTGACATAAAGTTTTCCATCCCTGCCCACACATGCAGCCGGGAAAAGGGATTCCACATTGAGTGTGCGCTTAAGCTCACCTGTTTTTACATCAACAACAGAAATTTCCTGGGGTTGTTTATAATAGTAACCGCTGTTTAGAATAAGCAATTGCCCGTTGTACTCAATTGCATTAAAAGGGAGTCGTCCTAAACTAACCTGTTTCCCTGCCGGACTGATTTTCCAGCCAGTTGGGAGTGTAACTTCATTTAGTAAATTCCTTTGAGAATTAATTTGAGATTTATGTATATATGGGAGTATTGATGAGTAGTCGGTACCCTTTGCAAATTGCCAGAGCTGACTGTTCAGGAATTGATCCTGACCCGGCTCGTCAAGTTCAACTTTTACCTGTCCAAAAATTACATATGGAACAAGTATAATTGATAGGATTAAAAAGAATTTTAAACGATGGCTTATCATTATTTATCTCCATTTCAGAGGTTTTCAAGTTTCGGTAATTGACCCGGGATAAGTGGAGATCCTGCGTCGTGCATTTGTTTTTCTAATGATGGAACTTTTGTTTCCAGTATATTCTTAAGTTCCAGCAGCACGGTGCGAAATTCATCCCTGGCAATTTCATAAGAATCAACGTCTGTTTGAGTAGGACGTCCTGTTGCCATTGACTCATTGTCAATTATTCCATTTATTCGGTCTCTTATTGATAAAGGAGTGTTTTCATTGAGACCTTGAAGCAACACATTACCACGCAGTGAAATCAAAATGGAATCTAATTCAGCATCAATTGAATATGATTGTAATAGCAAAGCCGACACATCCGATTGTGTCTGGTGGAGTGCGTTGACAACTGCAATGAGACGCTCTTTAAGTTTATTTGAAATGTCAACTGCATTGTTAACAGCATCCTGAAGCTTGAGGACATTTTTTTGAAATCTGGCAAGTACAACCCTATCCTCAAAACTTGAAGAATCTCTGTTAAGTGGCACCACGTTAAAGCACTTCGGCCCATCAAGCGCCTTCATATTTCCGTTGACGACCTGGTACAGCTTTACACAGTACTTTCCTGGTGTTACAAATTCACCAGATGGTTCATTGCCACTTCTGGCAGAAATCGGTTTATCATTAACACTCCTGGATGGAGCTCTTAAATCCCATGTTACCCTGTGAATACCTGAACTACCTGGGCCGTAAAGCTGTCTTACAACATTACCTGCAGTGTCGGACACAACGAGCAAAATTTGAGGAGGGGGCTCTTCACTTTCCTTTGTCAGTTCTTCCGGGGTTGGATATGGAATGGTAATACCCTCCTTTTCAGCCTTTGCTTCAGCTTCCCTGCGAAGCTCTTTTTGGGTTTTGAGGGATTCTTTAAGGTAGTAAGTAAATGTCGCACCAAATGGCGGGTTATCGGCAGTAAAGTAATTTTCTCCCTGGAAGGCTTTACCTTTTCCACCCAATGGATATGACTTTATAAACATCAGCGCATCTTTCACTGGAAAGAGAAAAGCTTTTTCTGATGAAAAAGCCTCATTTAAATAACGCAAAGGAGCATAGTTGTCAAGAATGTAAATCCCTCTGCCAAAAGTCGCCAGGACAAGATCTGTTTCCCTTTTTTGTATGGCGATGTCACGAACAGGGATCGTAGGGAGTCCACCTTTGAGTTGTGTCCAGCTATTTCCACCATTAACTGTGAAAAAAAGGCCAAATTCTGTTCCAACGAAGAGGAGATCCGGATTAATAAAATCTTCGGCAATCGAAAGAACAGGTCCATTATCGGGAAGATTGCTCGAAATGGAATTCCATGTTTTCCCTCCATCCGTGCTTTTTAAAATATATGGCTTAAAATCGCCGTTCTTGTGGTTGTCGAAAGAGGCATACACAATATCCGGATCGTGTTGAGAGGCCAGAACCCGACTGACATATGTCATTTCAGGAACACCGGGAAACTTTTCTATTTTTCTCCACGTCTTTCCATCATCGCCTGTTACCTGTATAAGGCCGTCATCTGTACCAACGTAAAGCAATCCCCTTTTTAATGGAGATTCAGACAAAGCCGTGCAGTTACCATAAAACGAAGTGGACGCATTCTTGGCCACGGCATCAACATTCCAGATTTTTCCCATGACCTTAAGCTTGTTGCGGTCGAGCTGTCGGGTCAAATCACCGCTAATTTCAGTCCAGCTATTTCCACAATCTGTGCTCTTGAAAAGTTTGTTAGCTGCAAAATATAATGTTGTGTGAGAAAAAGGACTTATAATTAAAGGGGAGTCCCAGTTCCATCTTAAAGGAGGCTCACCCTTCAAAGGCACCGGTTGAATTCCAATGATCTGACCGGTTAAGCGGTTGTATCTAACCAGTCCACCGTACTGGCTTTCAGAATATACGATGTTCGGATTTACAGGATCGACCCTCGACTGAAATCCATCACCACCTGCAGTTACATACCAGTCTGAATTGACAATTCCAGATTCGCTGAAAGTCTGCGACGGACCGCCAAGTGAGTTGTTATCCTGAGTTCCCCCATAAACATGATAAAACGGATATGAATTGTCCACTGTAACATCATAAAACTGTGTTACAGGGAGATTACTTTTGAAGTTCCATGTCCTCCCCCTATCGTAACTTTCATAAATGCCGCCGTCGCATCCCACCAGATAATGGTCTGTATTATGTGGATCTATCCACATAGCATGACTATCCACATGCTTCCATTTTTCACCAAGTGGATGAAGTGTCTTTCCACCGTCGTCAGAAACCTGAATTAAAGTGTTCATCACATAAATTCGATTTACATCTTTTGGGTCAGCATATATTGTCCCATAGTACATTGCTGTCTGGTCAAAATCATTCATCCTTTCCCATGAAGCACCATAATCTGTCGAACGGAATATACCCCCTTTATGTTCAGCTGCTTCAATGGTAGCATAAACTACGTTCGGAGAAACCGGTGATACAGCAAGTCCAATCCTGCCAAGGTCAACATCGGGCAGTCCTTCTTTGAGTTTTGTCCAGGTCTGTCCACCATCTGTTGATTTGTAAATTGCACTTTCAGGACCGCCATCTATTAGAGTCCAGACATGCCTTCTCCTCTGGTAAGATGCTGCATACAGGACATTATGATTTGTTGGATCCATTACAACGTCAGTCACCCCTGTGTTCTCACTTATTTTCAGTATGCAGCTCCATGTCTTACCACCATCTGTTGACCTGTACAATCCCCTCTCACCGCCTGGAGCCCAGAGCGGACCCTGAGAAGCAACATATACAATATCTGGATTTACCGGGTCGAGCAATATGCGTGCTATATGCTCAGAATGCTTCAGTCCCATGTTCGTCCATGTTTTCCCACCATCTTCTGACTTATATACACCGTCGCCATATCCCACACTGCGCTGACTGTTGTTTTCTCCTGTTCCAACCCAGACAACGTTGAAGTTGTCCGGATTAACTGCCACTGCACCAATTGAATAAGACCCCTCATGATCAAACACAGGAGTCCATGATGTTCCGTTGTTTTCAGTCTTCCACACTCCGCCTGAAGCAACTGCTACGTAATAGTGAGCAGGATTTTTGGGATCGACAGCAAATGCTGCTATTCTTCCTGATGTAAGAGCTGGACCAATAGATCTGAACTTCATCCCGTCAAATGTTGATGAACTTATTGCAAGATCTTTCTTACCGCCTGCAGACTTACCCGATGATTGAGCATATAAAAGATTAACAGCAGAAAAGATTAAGAGCGCCGCCAAAATTGTTTTTAAATACCTCATACATGTATCCTCCATTTGTTCCTGCCGCTGTCTGAGTCTATTGAAGCCCTGACGTTCAGACGAACAAAGATTTAAAAATTGCACTATTATTTTAGCAAATGCCTGTTCGATTTTTGCATCGGACTATTGAATAAATATAGTGGATTAAACTAAAACCTGTAAGCCGATAAATGGTTCCTTTTTTATTCCTGTCAGTTTTACTCCTTTTCAAGAACCGGCCAGGAAATTCTCCAGAATAACTTCAAAAAAAGGAATTTAATTTGAATGCTCACAGATAAACTTTGAGTTGATTATCACACTGAACCTGACGAAATTTTAGCCATGTTGAAGAAGAACGCTTTTGAAAGAAAACTCCTTTATTCAATTGTGCTGAATGGTTTAATATTTGCAACTGAGCTTGCAGGGGGATTACTTGCAAACAGTCTGGCACTTATTTCCGATGCCCTTCATAATTTCAGCGATTTTGTTTCACTCATAATAAGCCTCATTGCATCAAGGATGATGACCTGGAGCGGGAATGAGAAGAAGTCTTATGGATATTTTCGTGTTGAAATACTGGCAGCGTTGATTAATTCAGTTACTCTGGTGCTGATTGGATTATATATTATTTATGAAGCAATTGAACGCATTTCATCTCCGGCTGTAATTCAAACCAAACTCATGCTAATCATAGCAGCAATTGGCTTAACTGCCAACCTGCTCTCTGTTCTTTTGTTAAAACCGCATCGGTTGGAAAGCCTCAACGCCAGGAGTGCCTTTCTCCATTTGTTTACAGATGCCCTCGAATCGGCTGCGGTAATAGTCACCGCAATCTTAATTTCTCTCTTTAACCTGCGCATTCTTGATGCAATTATCTCAATTGTTATAGGCATATTTATAATTAAGGGAGCCTGGGACCTCCTTGTGGAATCAGTAAATATACTGACAGAGGGTTCTCCAAAAGGAATAGATTTAAAGGAAGTTGCCAATTTCATTAAAAGTTACCCCGGTGTTCAAAATATACATCACCTTCATATATGGAGTCTCTCATCCAACTTCCGCGCCCTTTCTGCACACATAGTTGTAAAGGACATGCCGCTCAGTAAAACCGCTGAAATTACAAAGGGACTTGAATTAGACTTACAAAATAAATACGGTATAGACCATCCCACCTTTCAGCTGGAGGCAAATCCGTGCGAAGAAGATTTGATAGTTCAATACAGGGAGAAAAACGGAAATTCAAGTCAAACACGACACTCAAGCAACTGAAAAAAATTTCAAATCACAATTGCTATCACCATGGATGTAAATAGCAAAGCCATAGCCTCTGACCTTTCAAAGAAGATTTCGGGCGAGGTTCTTTTTGACGATATTTCACGCGTCCTTTTTAGCACTGCAGCATGTATGTACCAGATTAAGCCTCTCGGGGTGGTTATACCAAAAACCCTGGACGACGTTATCTTTACAGTTAAATACTGCAGGGAAAATTCAATACCCTTAACAGGGCGTGGTGCGGGAACCAGTCTGGCTGGACAATCTATCGGACACGGAATAGTCCTGGTGTTCAATAAATACTTCAGGAACATTTCCGATATTGATCCAGCAACTGGCTCAGTTCGTGTTGAACCGGGTGTTGTATTATCTGAATTAAACAATTATGCGGCTAAAGAAAATTTTATGTTCGGGCCTGATCCATCAAGCGGAAAGCAATGCACAATTGGTGGAATGATTGGAACAAATGCTGCAGGAGCACATACAGTTAAATATGGTGCTACAAAGGACAATTTGCTCGAACTTGAAGTAATAACTGCAAATGGTGAACTCACAAAATTTAAATCAGGACTCCATTCACCCTCAACATCGCTTGAACAGGAGGTTTTCGATCTCATCTCCCCTTCTTATAATACTATCAAAGATCATTTTCCACATGTAGCCAAGAACTCAAGTGGATATAACCTTCTGGAATCTGTAAAGCCTGAGGGGATAGATCCTGTCAAACTCATTTGCGGAAGTGAGGGGACATTGGGTATAGTTGTCAGTGCCACACTGAAGCTTGTTCCCCTTCCATCAGCTAAAAGCAATTTAATTGCTTACTTCAAATCTTATTACGATGCAGGCACAGCTGCACGGGAGTCGCTCAAATTTAGCCCTGCAGCAGTTGAAATGCTTGATAAAACCTTTGCGCGAGCTGCAATTGGAATAGACCCTGATATTGATTCACTGCTGAAAGAGGATTTTGTTTCAATTTTAATTTTTGAATTTGAAGAGGAAACAAAGGAAGCAGCAGACAGAAAAATTGGTGCACTGGTGGAGGAACTGAAAAGACTGAAGCTCTCGGATAAAATTATAGTTCCCCGCAGCAAAGTTGAATCAGCTAAACTCTGGAGAATTAGAAAAGAAGCATCAGCAATTTTTTATCGCATTGAGGAACCGGGGAAAAAAACATCTTTTGTTGACGATGTTGCCGTACCGGTAGAAAAATTCCCGGACTATCTTCTTGGCGTACAGAAAATATTTTCTGAATACAGAGTTGATTATGCCCTTTATGGACATGCTGGAAGCGGCAACACGCACGCAATAGCCCTTCTGGATTTGAAGAATCCCGACCATATTGCTAAAATTGACCCCATTTCGAGCGAAGTTTATAATTTGACAATCTCCCTTGGAGGCACGTTAAGCGGAGAGCATGGCGACGGTCTCTTAAGAACCCCGTTTCTTGAAAGGCTTTATGGGAAAGAAGTTTACTCTCTTTTTAAAAAAGTCAAGGATATATTTGACCCACCGGGAATTCTTAATCCGGGCAAGATCGTTGATTTACAGGAAACTTCAATAGTGCACGATTTGCGCTACGGGAGCTCATACCATAGAGTTAAGACCGGCACCTCACTCGATAACGAGGAAGTTGCTCACGAAATTGAAAAATGTCATGGCTGCGGCGTATGTTTGAGCTACTGTCCAACTGCACTTGCCACAAATGATGAGCGTGCTACTCCGCGGGCAAAGGGAAACATGCTGAGAGCAATCATCAGCGGAAATCTCAGTATCGATTATCTTGAAAATTATGAGTTTAAATCTGTTCTCGACTACTGTTTTAACTGTAAACTCTGTTTGACTGAGTGCCCCACGGCAATAGATATACCTGGAATTGTTATCGAAGCGAAAACTACATATATAAGGAAAACTGAGCCCACGGGACAGGATAAATTTATAAACAGGCTCCCTGTTTTTTCTGCAGCTGCCTCTGTATTTCCGCCTCTTTCCAACATCGGCTTAAATTTGCCAGTTATTAGAAAACCTCTTGAAAAACTTTATGGAATCGATGCACGCCGTAAACTCCCTGCATTCCACAAACCACTTTACAAGCGATTCGGCTTACAAAGAAAATTAAACAGTGTACAAAGGAAGGTTGTATATTTCCCCGGTTGTTTTGCAAACTTTAATGATGTTAATGGTGAAGGAATTGCTACAATAGAGGTTTTAAGAAGAAATAAAATTGATGTTCGCATACCTGACACTTTGAGATGCTGCGGAATTGCTAAGATTACAACTGGAAACGTAGATGCGGTCATGGATGATGCATCGTGGAACGTTGCTGAACTTTATCGATATGTTGCAGATGGGTTTGATGTGGTTTTTTCTGCACCAAGTTGCGGACTTGCAGTTAAAGATGACTATCCGAAAATATTACAAACTGAAGAGGCTGCAAAAGTTGCAGAACATGTCTTTGAACTTCCCGATTACCTCTACAACCTTTACATGAGGGGTGAATTGAACACAAACTTTGGCCCGGTTAAAAAGAGAATAACCTATCACAATCCATGTCATTCCGTTCCAATGGGAATTGCTGACCAGCCTTTGAAATTACTCAGACTTGTCCCTGAACTGGAGGTTGTGGAATTAAGTGAGGATAAATGCTGTGGAATGGCAGGCACATTTGGAATGAAAAAACAATTTTACGATCTCTCCTTAAGTATTGGAGAAAGCCTCTTCAGCCAGATAGAAAGATTAAGTGTTGACGAAGTCGTTACCACGTGTGGAACATGCAACATTCAAATCACACAGGGAACAGGAAGGAATGTGGTCCACCTTGCAAAGATTTTATACGAAAGCTACAAATCATACCAGCCTTAAAAAGAGAATCTTAAACAAATTTTCAAGCATTTTTTTACTTTACTGTCATATCTTTACCAGCAGAACCAATCTTAAAAAAGATTGGTATTGAAATGAGCTCACACAATACTGAAAAAATCACAACCAGAGGAATAGAAACATCATAAAGCCATCCCATAATTGCACTCCCCACAAACCATGCAAGCCCAAAACCTGTATTAAAAATTCCATAGGCAGTTCCACGCTTTTCCGTAGAAGCCAGGTCGGCAACAGCTGCTCTCATTACAGATTCCTGTGCACCTAAATTAATTCCCCACAAAATCATCCCAAAAACGCCGGATATGCTGCCACCCAAAAAGACAAGAGGTGTGGAAAGTGAAGTTAGGGCGACAAAATACCCAAGTGACTTAATACCAAAGCGATCAAATACTCTCCCTGCAAGGAGAGCTGACAATCCATCCACAGCCATTGCAACAGAAAATAAAATTGGTATCCATCCATCTGGCATTACAGATGCTTTCTTAAAATGAAAGGCAATTAATGGAAAGTCAACAAACCCGGCAGCAACAAATGCAACAGCTGCAAGATATATCCAGAATGTTCTGGAATATCCTTTAACATCTGGAATTTTTTCCTTTTTTCTGGAAATTTCTTTAGGATTGGGGTAGCGGGAAATTGCGTAAATTAAAAAGAGCATCGATATAACTGCAGGAATTAGAAGAAGCGCATAAGCAGCTCTATATCCATTTTTTAAGAATAAAATTAGCGCAACCAATAATGGACCAACAAGTGCGCCAATCTGGTCAAGTGCTTCGTGTAACCCAAATGCCCACCCTCTTTTTATCCCTTCAGTTGCATGTGAAAGGATAGTATCCCGTGCAGGCGTTCTTATCCCCCGCCCAACCCTCTCCAATATCATCAAAATAGAAGCAACCTGCCAGTTCCCTGCTAAAGCAACTGCAGGCACTGAAAAGAGATTTATAAGATAACCGGTAAATGCAAATGACCAGTATTTTCCTGTCCTGTCGCTGGCATATCCAGCAAACATTCTAACAGAATATCCAAGAAGCTCTCCAAGCCCGGAGACCAAACCTACAACTGCACCACTTGCTCCAAGTATGGCAAGGAATTCACCATTTAGACTTTTTGCACTTTCGTAAGTCATATCTGCAAAAAGGCTTATGATCCCAAAGATTATAATAAACTTAAGTGCCGGGTTGTTTGATTTATCCTCATTCATAAATTGCCTGCATTTAAATATACTGTTTCTCCTGTTTCTGCAGATCTTACAATTGCTTCCTGAACCTGAACCACATGCAGCGTGCTGGCTGCTGCAGTTGGTGTATCAAGTTCTCTTCTCTTGACAGCACGAAGAAATGCCTGAAGGGATTTTGTAAAAGCGCCTTCAATTTTTCCATCAACTTCAGTGGCTGTAGATGGCCCGCTATAAATCACTTTTTCAGACATATTTCCAATATAAAGTTTCATTTCCCTGGTTGATCCCTCAAGAAAAATTGATCCGTTGCTACCGTGGACCTCAAGATGAGAATCTGCGATGACAGGAAATGAAGGTGGCTCTATCCATGATGAGTGAAGTGATACCAGCGTACCCCGGTGGAATTGTAATATGGCAACATAACCATCCACCACGTTATTCAAACCTTTCACGGAATCCAGAACACCATGGTGTTTGAGTGCACTTACTGATTTTACCCTGTCTCCGAGCCAGTCAATAATAAGGTCAATATCATGACTTGACATAAAGTGAATTGGTGTGGTCTGGCCTGCCCATTTTATCATCTGGCCGGGAACCCATGCTGTATCCCATTTATGTGATTCAATAAATGCGATATTCCCGAGGGCACCTTCCTGTATTAACTCCTTTATTCTGATGTTTTCAGGTAGCCATCTTTGACTATAATTTACCATTAATACAGCCGACTTCCCTTTTGATATTGAAATAAGTTCTTTCGCCTCATCAATGGACATCGTCAGTGGTTTTTCCACGAGGACGTCGACTCCAGCTTCAAGGGCTGCACGTACAGGATCGCCGTGTGCAAAATCTGGAGTTGCAACACTCACCGCCTGAAGCTCACCTGTGCCGCCTGGACCAAGCACCTCGAGCATTTCCCTGTAGTCAGAGAATAACCGAACTCCATGTTGCTTTGCAAGATCTTCAACCTTTGCTGGATTATGATCGGCAAGAGCAACAAGCTTAGCGTTTGGTTGCTCGGCATAGACACGTGTGTGACGCCTACCGAGAATTCCAACACCTATTACACCTACACCAATTTGATCTTTCATTGTCATTTTTAAAAACCCATTTGTTTACGGTTAGAGGTACTTTAGTAAATTCTGAAACTCTTGAAGCTTGATTTGGAAATCAAAGTGGCACACTGGAACCTTAGAATGATTCAAAAACTAAATAAGACCCACAGCATACACCAACGGCAAACTACAATAAGAAAATGAGAATTGCAACGAAACGAGGCTAACGATCGGGATTAGATATATCCCAGCTCCCTCTTTGCCTCGTCGCTCATCCTGGCAGGCGTCCAGCGTGGCTCCCACACGATTTCTAAATTGACTCGCCTTGTGATATCAAGCACCGAAAGCACATTCTTTACATAGGTTCCGATGCTCTGGCTCAGTGGACAACCAGGTGCTGTTAGGGTCATCTTTACATTTATCTCAGTATCCGTAATATCAATATCATATACCAGACCCAGGTTGACTATATCTATGCCAATCTCGGGATCATGGACTTCCTTCAATGCTTCTATGACATCTTCTTTTGTAATATCCATAGCTAACTCCTGACAAAAACTTTGTACTGGACTATAGAAAAAATAACTGAAGACACAAACATCACGGCTGTTCCTGCAAAAAGCAGCTGCTGGCTTGAAATAAGGATTCCTATTGTTGCAACTGGAACCGCCAGAGTCCACAAAAAAAGCTGAAGGTATGCAAGCTTCTGATTCACCATTTCGTGGAGTGATGGGACATCTGCAATCCCAACCTTCGCACTATATTTGCGCAACCAAACAAGGAAAGGGCCTATTTTCAACATCTGACCAAGTATTATAGAACCAATAAAGCCAAAGATAATAAGAAATGCTGTGGCAGATGCAGCGGCATATGGGGTAACACCTGGTAATTGGTTGGATAGTGATGATGTAACATACATAAGTGAAGAGAGTCCGAGAAAGATAAACGAAATCACTGTCTGTTTTAAACCAGCATCGAGCTTTCTTCTAACACGGTGTTTCAAAATGACTATTACCTGATACAAAAAAGAAAACATACCCAATGCTGTAATAATTGAAAATATACCTGCCAGTCCTGTGTTATCTCCAAAAGTAATCGCAGTCCCATAACCTACAAGACCAATTACTATCAAAAAATATGCAATCATTCCGGGTAATTTCGAAAAATCATATGATAATGCAAACATCGGAATAAGCTGATAAACTGAGCCGAAGATCACCATCATTACAAACCCGGCAATTGCCAGATGTGCGTGGATTTTCAGTATCTCAAGGTGATTTACCATCAGGAAGCCATATCGCAAATTTAAAGCAAGCAAAAGTCCAATCGATACTGCTGTGAAAAGGAAGATCATTGACGTGAAAAAATGGTATCCGGTAATGTTCCACTCATTTATATTTAAAAGCGTCATTACAACATTAAAAACAAAGATTACAATTGCAGTATATGCCATTAACGCAAAAACAATAAAACCGACCCCAATGTTGAATTCATAAAAGCCATAAATCATGCCGATTGCCCCACCGGTCAAAAGAAAATATTGAATATATGCCATATAAATGCTAAATATGCGGATCCTGAATACTACAGGAATAAGCTGGTACACCGCCCCGGAGATAATCATTGTTATCCAGCCAAGCGCAAGGGTATGTGTGACAGCAAGTATATGCGGCTGGAAATAAAACTCCTGAAAGTCCTGGAAATTTACGAACGTCAAGAAAGTCCCGAGGACGAAGAAAATAACAGAGGTTATAAAGTAAGCTGCCACCAGTCTGAACGGCGGTGTCAATTTTGCGGCATCTCCAAGTTCAAATGACATTCAATTTAACCCGCTTATATTTAAACTTAGCATGACAGTACTGTTTTAAGTTCATCAGCTACTTTTTCGTCTTATGACAATCTTGTAGTGATTATCTCCTACCTTATTTGCTACCGCAGTGAAGCCTCTCTCTTCAAGTTTGTCGTAAAGAAATACAGGCTCACGATGGTGATGTACAAGCAAAATCTCATTGGTTTCCAGAGTCGTCAATTTTTTTAAAATCCTCATCATTGGCTCCGGGGGCTCCAGTCCCCTGACATCCATTTCCACCACTTTCTCATCTTGATCAACTTCAGTTGCTTTTACCTCGTAAGTCCCCTTTTCTTTCTGAACAGTCTCACCAGCTGACACCCTTTTGAATAGTACTTTAAAATCCTCTCCATGCTTTTCAGTCTTATGGACAAAACCTTTTTTACCAAGAACATCATAAAGTGGAATGGGTTCAAAACTATTTATGACAACCAGAATGTTCCCAACTCTAATATCTTTTGCCGCATGCATTATTCGATTTAAAGGATCCCTGTTGGATGCTATGTCACCTCTAACATCCAGTATTTCCTGAAATTGAGAATCATCATATTCAAAATTTTCTGAATAATCTTCAAACGCTTCCGATTCATTCAACTCAGGCTCTTCACTGCTCCTTGAAGAAACAGGCTCTATTTTTGCATTCAAAGTTTCAATCAAATGTCCCAAATCCACTCCTGCAATCTTTGCTGCATCTGAAAGTTTCACTCTCCTGGCAATTGTTTTCCTCAAAAACCTGTTTTCAAGCTTCTTAAAGCTTGGAGAAATTCCCACCAGAACGCTCAATAGTTCAGGATGTTCGTCCAGAAGTCTGGCAACATTTGTATCGCCGTTGATTTTCATAATTCAATTCATGCTTCCTGAATGTTATTTAAACAAAATAACTAACGGTGTCTTTCTTTCCCTTGACATTGATCAAAAAAATCAAATTTAAAAAAGTTACAATTCTCGCCAGCATTACTCCTCCGGCAGAGGATAAGTAATATCTTCACCAACAACTCTAGCCCAGGGGGTCAGACTATGAATCCTGACATTTGACAAACTGATGATTTCATAGACATTCAATCCCCTGATCAGTAAAGCATCAGAAATTAAGGATCGATGGCATCTCCATGGCACAGCCTCGGCACACATAATCGCAACGGTAAAACGTGTGCTAAGATGAATAAGCTCTTCCAGAGCAATCTTGAATTCCTCAGTCTGCATATAATCTGCAAAGCCCCGGAAGGAAAGATTGCGCCAACCTGAATTCAATGAATCACGACGTGCATGGCGCAATCCTCCAAGTCCCGGAAAATGTTCATACCCTATTCCAGCTTGATTAAGTGTATAAGCCAGTGCGTCTTTATTAAATTGTGGATTATACCGTGACCTGGGTATTGTCCTCACGTCAGCAATCATGTCGATGGCGTGGTGACTGAGGATTGAAATGAAATCCTCAATCTTTCGAGTCGAATGCCCGATTGTATAAAGCATGTTATATTTTTGTTTATCATCAATCATAGCATGATAGGATGCAATAAATCACAAAATACTTAAATCTCTGCCAAACACTATAGCTTTGAACCAATCCATTAGCACCAGAATCTTATTTCGGATGCTGATGAGCTTTGTCAGGTAGATTGATCTCCATAATAGATATGCTCCAAACCCTTTCCCTTTGACTTTCGGTAAATCAAGTAATGCTCTTCGGCTGCCAATGTACGCAAGCATCCCCATGTTCCTGTCACGAAATTCTTTAATCTTCTTTCCTTTTGCTAACCTGTTTAAATATTTTGCAAGATAAAGCCCTTCCTGTTGAGCAATTTGAGCTGTGGCGGGAAGAGGCCTATTTTTTATCGTTGCACAGTCGCCAGCAGCAAAAATATTTTTTGTACCAATAACTCTGAGGAAATTATCAGTAAGTATCCTCTCCAATCTATCTTTAAGAAACGTCATATCCTTCACCAGTTTTGTGGGCCCGATGCCTGTTGACCAGACGAGAATGCCATATGAAATTATCCTGCCATCCCGTAAGACGACCGAATCCTTTCGAACCTCTATCACAGGTACCCCTCTAATCACGTTTATATGTTTTCTCTCGAACAACCTCAGGGTGTATTCTGCTAAATTCCGATCAAAAGCGCTCAATATGTGACTGCTCGCTTCTAAAAGTGTAATGCCGGCCAACTTAAACAACTTTGGGTAGGTAGTTCTAACTTCACGTTCTATTAAATCGTTCAGTTCAGCAGCAAACTCCACCCCGGTCGGGCCTCCACCCACTACCACGAAGCTCAGCATTTGCTTCCTTTCAGCTTCGGTTAGTTCTGGAACACTCGCTTGCTCAAACTGAGTCAAAATTTTACGGCGGATTTTGCGCGCATCAGGAAGCTCCTTGAGAAAAAGTGCGTGCTCCTCTGCACCAGGTATGCCATATGTATTGTTTACAGCCCCTGTTCCGATTACCAGAAAATCATATGCGACTTTAAAAAGTCTATCGCCATTCCCCGATTTACACAATACTGAATTCCCCTCACTATCAATTGAAATGCACTCTGCTTGAAAGTATTCAATACATCCTCCCAATTTACGAACAGGCTCTATTATGCTTCTGAACTCTACAGTCCCTACAGTTGAACTATGAAGGAGCGGTGTGAATAGAAAGTAATTTCTAGGACTTATGACAACAACATTATAGAAATCGCAATCTATATTTTTCAGCAGACTGTATGACGCAAAGCCAGTTCCAAGAATGACAAGAGTCGGCTTGTTGTTTTTATCTTTTGGTTTACGCATAATTTTGCAGACATCACTCTTCTAACTGAGATGCCTTTCATTTCAAACATCAATAGTTTCTATTTTCAGACTGCTTTGTCTGTTATTTTCAACGATTCCGAAACACAATAGGTTCCACCCGGCTCATTCAGGTCACCATACAAGCCCGAAGCTAAGTTTTAAAATGTTCACGGTGTGAATTAAGAGCTGTTCAACCTGTAAAGGAACAATGTTAATGCATGAAATCCGATATAGGGGGATGTAATGATGTTGCGGCAGTTTTTTGAGGATAACGAACTGACGTTCTTGTGTGCTGGAGGCCAATTGAACAAAAATCAGGGAAGTCTCTGGAAACATATAGTGAGCCATTATCAATCATGAGCCTGGGTCTTAAGGAGGCGTTTGCTGAGCGAGAGAAACTGGCACCAACAAAAAGACTAAGACAACGACATGTCTCAGAAAGGCTTCGTTGCATGTGGGTATTTTCAGATTTCTGGTTCTGCGATCACTAATTCAGGCCTTTGAATTTTCTTAAATTCTGAAGTTTCCACAGGACAGCAGGGTGATTTTTCACAAGCTGAGCTTGCTCGTTATTGAACAACAATTCCGGCTCGTATCGACCGTCGTCGAGAAACCTATCCAGGAACTTCTTTTCATTCTCAGTGTAGTTGAGGATAGCAGCCAGGATTTCCTTCGCGTTCGATTTCATTTGCTTAAGGTTTGGCACTTCGTCTTGCTTGAGGAGCGGTGCTAACTCTTCATTAATCATTTTCTGATCGATATTATCGATTGTGCTAAAGTCTATCTTTCGCCAATCCAACTTGCTCGTGACTCCGAAAATGTCGGCTCATTTCTCGCAGCACGTCCATAAGTGTCATTTGCTTTTGCAGACTTTCTGCCGGGAAGCCAGTCCTCTGATGTAACTTTTCGAGGTATTCTTTTGAAAACATCAAAATTCCTCCCAGCTTCGCTCTGCTACCATTTTCGGCACCACGAGGTTCCAACGCCTGATATAGCTACCGCCTTTGTTCGAACGGTCCCAATACATGGGCGTCGAAGGTTTGTTCCTCTCAAGGATATGGAGGAATGATTCTTCGACATGGAATTGCTCCCTGTGTTGTTCGAGAAAGAAACCAACTGCGGCATGCAGCTTTTTCTGGCCCCGAAGTTCAAGGTACCCTAGCAGCAGTTCAAATTGCAAGTACGGTATCTTCTCAAGAGAGCGATACATTTCTTCGAAGCCACCACAATATTGTGGGCGATCCAAGC
>JBMFVE010000019.1:0-34502 GCA_049966155.1 Candidatus Kryptoniota bacterium | reverse complement strand
GTTCGATCCCAAATTTTATAAAGTCGAATCTTTACAAGAGTATGCTTTATAGGATGGCTGGTATCGTTGTATCTCCACCAAGAATAAGGTACAATAATTTTAGTGGGATAGAATGCGGAGATGGCTTCTGGGTCATTACTTCGGATCTCGACTCTGCAATGTGGTTTAACAATTTCATCGGCTTTGGGAGAACCGGGAACATTGCCCTACGACTTGACGGAGGCGCTGATATACTAAAATGTCAGAATGAGTACTGGGGAACGACAGACTCGGCTAGGATTGCGAGCATGATTAAAGACTTCTGGTTTGACGCCAGCAGACCGATCGGTAAATTCCAACCATTTTCAAGTACTCCATACGATTCTGCTCACGGCATTGTCTGGAAAGTTCTTGTTGACGGCATCGATCCTCAGGACCAGAGGAATCTTATGAACCCAATTGGTGTCGGGCCTCATCGTTTCGATGTTTATTTCAACCGCCCGATGGACACAGTATATACGCCTCAGCTGTCTTTTGGTGTGCGCCCGCCATTTAATCAGCAGGGTGTGACCGATTCTGCACGTTGGTCACCTGATCATAAGGTTTGGACAGCTTACAAAACTGTCAAGCTTTATACGGGTGATGGCATAAATACAATTAGAGTTGCAGGAGCGAGGGATCTCGAAGGCTTCGAAATACCAATTGAAGATATGAGATTCAGTTTCCTGATAGATGCTGCCGGTACTTCATCAACTGACTTTGTTGCGACGGCAGGGTTGGGGAAAATTAGACTTGACTGGGTAAAGCCAGATGTCTCAGACATACTTGGTTACAACCTCTACAGGTTCAACAACGTCACTGATACAACTTACTCTGATACCACACTTATCAGTAAAACTATGGTTACCGATACAACTTACACCGACTTCGATATTACCCCGGGCAAGAACTATTATTATGCCTATAAAGTTGTCCGAACAGATTTTACAGAAAGTGACTATTCGAAGTTTGTCGGCACAAAGGCTCTAACATCAAAACCAGGTGATTCCAATGGTGATTTTAGTGTAGATGTCCTCGATGTAATAGCGGATGTGTCTTATATATTGGGACAAAAACCTGCACCATTCATATTTGGTGCTGCTGATGTCAACGGGGATTCTGTAATCAATGTTCTTGACATTGTTGGTACTATCAACATAATCCTCCATCCGTCGTCCACTGCTGGCAGAACTCTCACACTTGCTTCAAACACAAAATCTGAACATGTGGAGGCAAGGATTGATTTAACTGATGACAAAGTATGGCTTAATTCACCTGTTGCAGTTGCAGGAATTCAACTGAAAATCGCAGGCTGCAAGGATCCCGGTTTATTTGAGTACATGAACGGTTTTGATGGACTTGAAGTGGCAACTGCTAAAGTTAATGGCGATACTATCGTTGTGTTAGCATATAGCTTAAAAGGGAATTCCATTCCTGCAGGGAAAATTGCTTTGTTAAAGTCCAAAGCTAAAGATTTTTCCGTCATATCAGCTGTCCTTTCAGGTGTAGATGGGAACGCAATTAGTGCAAAGATTTATAACAATGGGATTCCTTTAATTCCAGAATCTTTCATGCTTTTCCAGAACTATCCAAATCCCTTTAACCCATCAACCACAATTAGATACGGTTTGCCTGATGATGTGAGCAATGTTGAATTGATCATATACAATATTCTCGGCCAGAAGGTAAGAACAATTGAGCAGGGATCGCAAAAGAAGGGATATCATGAAGTTATCTGGGATGGAAGAAACAACAACGGTCTCTCTGTAGCATCTGGGGTCTATTTCTGCCAGGCCAGAATCTGGCAAAATAACACCTTAAAAATAATTGGAACCACTAAAATGATGGTTTTGAGGTAATCTGTATGAAATCCTCAATGTTCTGACGTTCAGGAGATGCGGGAGTAAACTGTATGAGAAGCAATAGGCTATTAACCGTTATTGCCGTTATTTTAGCATCAATGGTGTTGACACATACACAGCAGTCTATTGCTTCTACGATCATGTATATTGATAGTGTCAGTGCTGGTGCCAATAAAACCGTATCGTTTTCTCTTTTCATATCAAATGACCGTCCTTTTGTTGGTTTCCAGCTTGATATTGTTTATCCGGTTGTTCTTACCTACCTGGATGCTTCGGCACATCTTACTTCGAGAGCAAAAGATCATTTACTATCAGCAAGAGTAGTATCACAAGGGGTATTGAGATTGGTGGTGTACTCTACCAGCCAGAGTACACTTGAGGGGACAACCGGTGCTGTCCTTACTGTTGAATTTATCAGTGGGACAGCACCTGGGGTGTATATGCTGCAAATCCAAAATGCTGTCGTGGCCGATTCTATACAGCAAAATATTCTCACAAATGTGTATCCAGGGCGTCTTACACTTGTGGCTCCTCATCTTGAAATTGTTCCAAAGACCATCGACTTTGGGTCGGTCCCGTTGTATCAGAGATCTGTCAGATCAGTTTCATTTACCAATGATGGCAACACCCCTTTAAATATCAAAAGCATTTCTACAAGAGGCTATGTTTTCAGTATAAACGACTCCAGCGGGTTTACTGTCCCTCCAGGCAGCACGATTAATAGGGAGGTATCATTTATCTCTTCCAAAAAAGGTAAGTATTCTGATTCCTTAAATGTGGTTTCTGACGATCCTTCTGCTTTTTCGGCAGAGATTTTGCTTAACGGGGTTGGTTTCGCTGTTAATGAACTGAGAGTGGGGTCTGCAAATGGACGATCTGGCCATATCTTTCACATTCCGATATCAATTAACAACATGGAGCCTTTCACAGGCTTTCAATTCAGGCTCCAGCTCCCTGTTGTCGCCAGATATGTTACTGGTTCAGCACATTTATCACCGAGGGCTACGGATCACGTTGTTGCTGTAGATACATCAGCAAACACGCTTACAGTCGTTGCGTACTCACCATCGAATTCTCTCTTTAAAGATTCCAACGGAGTGGTGCTTACGCTTGATCTTCTTGTGCTGGGTCAGGGTGGTGGATACCCTCTTTCGCTGTTAAGTGCGTTAATAAGCGATTCAACCGCCAAAAATATAATGTCTGCTTCATACCCCGGTAATATTCAGGTCGTGTCTCCATCGCTTTGGCTCAATGCATCAATCATTGAATTTGGAAGCGTCTCAGCAAAGGATACCGCCAGAGCTTCTCTTGTTATTTCAAACAGCGGAAGCGATACACTTGTTATAAACTCATTTTATATTGATAATCCATCATATAAAGCTTTGTTCACTGTCCCTGCTTCGATTCCACCAGGAAATTCAAGAAATTTACCCATACTCTTTCATTCAGTTGTCGAGGGAACAAACAGTGGTCAAATTACTATAAGAAGCAATGATGTACAGCACGACCCAGCGTATATTTCGTTATCGGCTAACGTATATTTCCCGGATGTCCTGAGCGTAGAAAATGGCTTCGGCTTTAAAAATGAGAATGGGATAATTAAGCTCGATCTTGAAAATATGAAACCAATAACAGGGATTCAGTACGATGTTCAAATCCCTTCAACAATTTCGGTCATTCCTGATTCCATTCGACTTACATCCAGAAGGAGAGACCATATCATCACAGCATCGGTTTTGTCTCCGGGTATGCTTAGAGTAATTGCATACTCGCCATCACTGGCATCGTTTTCCCCGGGTATGGGCGCAATAATTGAAATGCCTGCTAAATTGAGCGATACAGTTGGAACATTTCAAGTACACCTGTCAGGTGTTGTGCTCAGTGATACCACAGGGAAAAATGTGTTGACCAGAACGAACGATGGATATTATAAAATTTTATCAAGAAAGATAACAATAACCGGAAACCTGGCCTCTTCTTGGAATCTCGTATCTATTCCAGTAATCCCTGACAGTTATGCGCTAACGAATTTGTTCCCTTATGCCGTATCAAAGGCATTTAGTTTTGATTTGAAGTATATTCCTGCAGATACGCTGCGTAATCAGTACGGCTACTGGCTGAAATTTGGTTCACCATATTTCATGAGCATCAGTGGACTTCCTATAGCTCTGGATAGTTTTTTTGTTCATGCAGGGTGGAACCTTATTGGATCAATCAGCTCATCGATTTCAGTTGATAGTGTAACTGTATCGCCTACGGGGAATCTGTCCTCCTTTTATTTTGGCTTTAAGAACGGTTACCGGGTTGCTGATTCATTAAGACCTGGCATGGGTTACTGGGTAAAGGTATATAATCCGGGAGTTCTTGTTTTGCGTACAGATATGAATAAAATTTATTCGTCAGCAGAAAAAGGTGAGATGAATGTCTCTGATAAATTAAATCCTTTTCTGGTCCCATTGAGTGTAAATTCATCATTTCTCGACACCCTCAATTTTCTCATAGTCACAGACGCGGATTCTTTTTCGCAGAAACTTTTCTTCGGCAGATCAAACATAGATTCGTTGACTCTGCTAAAGTATGAGCTTCCACCAAAACCGCCTGACGGAGCCTTTGATGCGCGCTTCGTTTCTGGTCGATTCCTGGAACTTCTTCCAGAGAAAACTGATACAACTGATTTAAATGTAGAGGTGCAAACCAGCCGCTATCCGCTGATGGTATCCTGGCATATCATTCAAAGAGGGATGAGGTATTTCATTGTGGAAAAGGGCAGCAGCGGAATGAACATAATTGAGATGAAAGGAGATGATAAATTAACAATTGAGGATTCTACAGAGAAGTCATTTACACTAAGATGTATCTCCGCTGTTACTTCTCTTACTAAGGATGAATTTCGACTTCCGATAAGAATAAATCTTGAGCAAAACTATCCCAATCCATTCAATCCATCAACTCTAATCAGGTTTGAATTGCCGAGAGCAGAGCCTGTTGATTTAAGTGTCTATGATGTGACAGGAAGAAAAGTTGAAACACTTGTTAAGGGATATTGCTCGGCCGGAGTTCATGAGGTTACGTTTAATGCATCTGGTCTCTCTTCCGGTGTATATATTGCAAAGCTTACTGCAGGCAATAAAGTATTTATAGAAAAAATTGTTTTCCTCAGATAACAAAATTGAAAGGGAAATTCCGATGAGGGGGCGATACTGTACCTTATTATTGATTGCTTCAGTGGTTTACGCAGTAAATTTGGGAATGGCACAATCGACAGGATCACTTAAATTGACTGTAACAGACAACGGAGGTGTCACAGATACCCTTCGCTTTGGAGAACTTGTGGGAGCAACGGATGGATTGGATGCTAATTTGGGCGAATTTGAACTTCCCCCCGTCGCGCCTTCAGGAGCATTTGATATCAGGTGGATAGTTTCGGGTTACGAGGGATTCGCTGTGGACTACAGGGATACTGTTAATGCTCAGAACAAGAAAAATATATGGACATTGCAGTTTCAGCCTGGCTCATCGGGTTACCCCATGACCATAACATGGGATACAACGAAGCTCTGGAGTGGTTTTTTTCACATGTATGATGCAGTCACGATGGGGGGAAAGCTCAGTATTGACATGAGTAGTGTTGGAAATATTAAAATCAACGACAACACAATAAAATCAGTTATCATTGTTCATACATTTACTGTAACCAGGAATATTGTTCTTAAGCCTGGCTGGAATATGGTTTCTATTCCTGTCGGGCTTAAGAACTGGGACATTACCAGATCATTTTCTTCCTATATTTCCTGCTATTCCTATCATGGAGGATACCAGTCGGTAAGTACGCTGGAACATGGAAAGGGATACTGGATTAATTATCCAGATTCATCAGTTGTTTTCCTGGTGGGAGAACCTTTTGCGGCTGATACTTTTACAGTTGCATCAGGCTGGAATCTAATTGGCTCCACGTATTCAACAACATCAACATCATCAATTCAACAGATCCCGGGGTCAATAATCTCTTCTTATTTTTTCTCTTATTCAAACGGGTATAAAATAGCGACGTCGATAATTCCAGGACAGGGTATCTGGGTGAAGGCAACACAGCCGGGAAAACTCTTTCTTTCTTCAGCATCCATGTCAAAAACTTCTCAGCAAGACCGTGCTTTAGAGCTGAAAAGCTGGAATACAATTACATTTACAGATGCAAATGGTGGGTCGGGAATGCTTCTTTTTTCCTCCCAACAAAATGATATCATCCAGTATGACATGCCTCCGCGCCCACCTGAAAATATGTTTGATGTTCGGTATTCAAATGACAAATTTTCGGGAAATCTAGCCAACTCCAATTCTACGCTGTCAATTCACGTTCAGGGTGTAAAGGGATTTGTTGAGATAAAGTGGTCAGTTAAGGATGGCCGCAAGTATGTTCTGACGGGGATCTCTAAAGACTCAATTCTAATTGAAGGGGAGGGAACTTATATAATCGGAAGTTCTAGTGTTGCTGCAAGGCTCGGATTAGCCTTATATAATGGACAAACAATTGTACCAGATGAATTTGAACTTTCTCAGAACTATCCTAATCCATTCAATCCGACCACGACAATTGAATTTGTTATCCCTCACGAATCACAGGTGAAAATTCTCATCTATGATTTGCTTGGAAGGGAAGTGATAAGACTTGTTGATGAGTTGAAACCTCGTGGAAAATACAATGTGAGGTTTAATGCTTCGAACCTCCCTGGTGGCGTTTACTTTTACAAGATGATTGCCGCGAATTTTTCTCGAACTAAAAAGCTCGTCATTGTCAAATGAAATCAGGGAAGGGGCTGCTCGGGTTCTTGATTAATCGATTTGCAAATAACTTAGTCAACGACGTATATTGGGTTGGTAGCTTAATTTCCCACCCGAGTGATTGCGTCGTGCACCATGAAACTAAAATCAAAAAGGAGAAAAACATGAAAAAAGCAAAACTTGTCGGATATGTGATCGCTGCTTTTCTGTCAGTTATACTGGTTGGTTGCGGAGGATCCCAATCTCTTCAATCCGCAGGGACAGGCGATATACCTGAATGGTATACCAATGTACCACAAGACCCTAATTTTCTGTATGCTGCTAACAGCCAGGCATCACAGGATATGCAGATGGCGGTGGATAAAGCGACAGCTGCTGCGAGAGCTGACATAGGCAGGCAGCTTGAGTTAAAAATTCAGGGATTACAAAAAAGATTTGTAGAAGAGACGGGGACAGGAAATGATGCGCAAATCCTTCAGATGTTCACCCAGGCTGAAAAGACTGTAGTATCTACAACGTTAAACGGGAGCAGGGTGAAAAATCAAAAATCGGTAAGAGATGGCAATTTATGGAGAGCATACGTACTGGTCGAATACCCAATTGGTGCAGCCAATTCTGCACTGATGCAGCAAATCAAAAATAACAATCAGATGTACACCCGATTTAGAGCATCTCAAGCTTTTAAAGAGCTTCAGGATGAGGTTGACAAATATGAAAAATTTAAACAGGAACAAAGTTCAGGGCCTCATTAGTCCTGAATCAGTGGGAGCAATTTACTGAATTATTGAATACCTATGTGATAACTCTCGGTATTGAGATTCATAGTACGTAAACAAGATTGAGGTTAATATGAATCGTTTCCTTTATCCAATTGTTTTTACTGTTTTTTTCATAAGCTGCTCTCCAACGAGACAGGTCACGAGAGTATCAACTGACACAGTAAGAGATTTAAGTGGTCGCTGGAATGACACCGATTCTCGTCTGGTTGCCGAGCAAATGGTTTCCAGTATGCTGTCAGGAGCATGGTTGGCTGATTTTGTTTCACAGAGTCAACGGAAGCCAGCGGTTATTGTAGGAACGGTGGTTAATCTGAGTTCCGAACACATTGAAACAGGTACGTTCATCAGTGACATAGAAAGAGAGCTTGTTAATAGTGGGAGGGTAACTTTCGTTGCAAACAAGCAGGAAAGAAAAGAAGTTCGGGATGAGAGGCTCGATCAGCAAACAAACGCTTCTGAGGAGACAGCCAAGAAGCTCGCTGCTGAGACAGGCGCGGACTATATGCTAAAGGGAAGTATAAAGGACATAGTAGATAGGTCTGGAGGTACAGAAGTGAAGTTCTACCAGGTAGACCTGCAGTTGATAGACCTTCAAACCAATCAAAAGGTCTGGATCGATACTAAAAAGATTAAAAAAGTAATTGAGCGTGCGGGATATACCTGGTGAATGCTCGGCCGAAAGATTTTCGATAATAAAAAATTTTGAGCTTACCAAATAGATATAGTCTAATTTAAAAATCGGCTTTTAAAAACTTCAACTTAAGAGGGTGGGTTATGAATGGCAAGTTATCAATTGTCTCTTCAGGGATTGCAATTGTTGCTTTAGTCTTATCGGGATGCACTTCAATGCAAACTCAGAAGCAGCAGTTTGTTGAGGTGGATAAGGCTCTTTCGAACAGGGAATTCGGGAGAGCCGCACTTAAATTGGAATCCGGAAAGAACGAGTATTATTCGGCAAAAGATCGTGTCCTTTTTTACCTTGATTTAGGAATGCTGTATCATTATGGAGAAAAGGAACTAAAGAGCAATGAATCATTAACACTTGCCGAAAACTCGATTGACGAACTATATACCAAAAGCGTTTCTAAGGCAATTGTATCAATGTTGCTTAATGATAATGCACTTGATTACAGTGGGGAAGCTTATGAAGATGTGTACCTCAATGTGTTTAAAGCATTGAACTATATTAAGATGAAGCAGTTTGACGACGCATTTGTGGAAGTAAGACGGGCCAACAACAAACTGGCTCAGCTTGAAGATAAATACAGAAAGATAGCAGATGACTTAAGTAAGCAGGATACAACAGGACACAAATTTAAAGTTGAGCATAACCGTTTTACAAATTCCGCACTTGCCAATTACATCAGCTTCTTGATGTACAGATCTCAAGGGAAATGCTCAGATGCGGAAATTGATGCACGTAGGATAAGGGATACATGGAAAGAAGAATCGTATTTTTACAATTTCCCAATGCCGACCCTTGAATCCTGTTCTGATAATAATTTTTCGGGAACCAGGTTAAACATCGTAAGCTTTGTTGGAAAATCTCCTGAACTGTTTGCTCGAACTCTCAGTATATACACCTTCAAGGATGCTGTTGGTATATATCAATCTGATGGCAAAAATCAGAAGCAAATCGACGTTATTCAATGGCCAGGTATGGAAGCAAGCTATCATTTTAAGTTCTCACTTCCTTACATGGAGAAAAAGGGAACACTGGTATCAAGGGTTGTTGTTGAAGTTGATCATCGTGAAGCCGGCAGCTTAGAGACAATTGAAAGCCTGGAAGATGCGGCAGCTGAAACATATAAATTGCACGAAGGAATTACTTACCTTAAAACAATTATCAGAACGGTGGCAAAAGGACTGGCAAATGAGGCTTTAAATAAGGAACTTGATAAGAAAACCGGAGGTGGAGTATGGGGGAACCTTACCAGACTTGCTACCGGTGCAATGGTTGACGCCACAGAGAATGCAGATTTAAGGCTTTCAAGATATTTTCCCGCCAGAGCAATGGTGGGAGAAGTTAAAGTTCAGCCCGGTGTGCATATTGTTACCATAAAGTATTATGCTGCTGATGGTCGCCTTTTATATGTAGATGATAAAGGACAGATATTGATAACCGGGGATGGTTTAAACTTGGTTGAATCTTCATATTTGAACTAAAAAGCAGGAATAAAGACAGTTACAAATTTAATATCTACAGTTAAGTGGAGAATTATATGATGGCACGTTTAACCTTTTTATTTCTTATTTCACTTCAAATCGCGACTAATGCGCAGGAAAATAAGCCTGTATGGATCGACCATCCTGAAAAGAATTATCCAAGTTCAGATTACCTGGTAGCTGTTGGTACTGGCGATTCGAGAAAGGAGGCTGAAAATGTTGCACTGGCAAACCTTTCGAAGATATTCGAATCAAATATTAAACTTGACGAAACGATAAATTCACGTTACAGTGAACTGATTAAGTCTGAAAGTCAATCGTCGCTGGAAAATAAGACGGATGTCAATAAGCAAATTTCAGTATCCTCGAATCAGATCCTGTATAACGTGCGCTACCCGGAAGCTTTTACAGACAATTTGGGGAAGGTATACGTGCTTGCTGTTCTGGAACGTGAGCCCACAGCGGAGATTTACATGAAAAGCATTACAGATAACGAAAGACGAATCTACCGTTTAATTAATAGTGGAAATGATAACAGCGATCCATTAAAGAAATATGCTTATTACGAAGCTGCCAATGTAGTAAGCCAGGTGAATAATCGTCTAATTAACCAGATGAGAATTATCAATCCAGGCTATCAGTATGCCGATACTTTGAACAATCCTGATAAAATAAATGAGTTGTGCAAATCTGCGCAGGAGAGAATACCATTTGTGATTTCAGTTAGAGGTAATGACAGTGACAAGGTCATTCCCGTGATTGCAGGTGCAGTAAATCAGCTTGGCTTTCCTGTAGCCCAAAAAGGTGCACTTAAAATACAATGTTCGGAACGTGTGGAGGAGATCGACCTTAACAGGCCTGAAAAGTTTGTTCGGTGGAGCTATGAGTTTTCAATTCTGGATTCCACAGGGGAAGTAATAATCTCTGCACTGGAAAATGGAAGGGAGGGGCATGTCACTTACGGCGAAGCTGTAGCCCGCGGTCAAAGGACAATGAACGAAAGAATTACTGCAAAACTAAAACGGGAGATTATGGCTTATTTTGATAAGCTTGTAAGGGAATGAGGTATATGCTATTTTCTTATTAAGTTGGGGGGTGGGCAGCATTTTCTTGTTTTAAGGATAATTGGGGCTGATTTGTCAGCTTGAACTGTAATATTTTTGCTCGAGGGTATTAAGAAAATGATTGCTATTTGTTCCACCAAATTGTAATTTTTCACGAATGAAACTCGCAGTTTTTGTGTCCGGTAAAGGCACAAACCTCCTTAATATCAGAAAGAAGCACGAAGAGGGATTTCTCAAGTCCGAAGTCGTTTTGGTAGTGTCAAATAGAGAATGTGACGCAGTAGCTGACTCCAGAAAGGCTGGCATTGTGACGGCGGTGATTGACCCGAGGTCATTTCATGATGAGGAAGCGTTTGCAGGTGCCCTTATTGAAGTGCTTCTAAGGAATGAAATAGAGTTTATTGTGCTTGCGGGTTATCTGGCAAAAGTTCCTGAGAAAGTTGTGAGCCTTTTTGAAAATAAAATTATAAATATCCATCCTGCCCTCTTACCTGCCTTTGGCGGAAAAGGAATGTACGGGATGAAAGTTCATCAGGCAGTAATAGACTACGGATGCAAGGTCAGTGGAGCAACGGTTCACATAGTCGACAACGACTACGACCATGGAGCAGTGGTTCTTCAAAAATGCATTCAGCTGGAAGAAGATGAAACGACAGAAAGCCTTGCCAGGAAAGTTCACAATTTGGAATACGAGCTCTTGCCTTCTGCCATAAGACTTTTTGAAGAAAATAAACTGGAAATAAGAGGAAGGAAAGTACGGGTAATACAAAATTGAAGATAAGTCGAGCATTAATTAGCGTCACCGACAAAACTGGATTGGATGAGTTTGCAAAGTTTCTTGAGGGATATGGCGTGGAGATCTTCAGTACTGGAGGTACTCTGAGGTTTCTTGTTAATAATGGAGTTGCTGCCAGGAGTATTACAGAACTGACAAAATTCCCTGAAATTCTTGACGGCCGTGTAAAGACCCTTCATCCCGGCATCTTTGCTGGCATTCTGGCAAAAAAACAGTCGGCTGAACATCTGAACCAGATGAGAGAACTCAGCCTTGTATTATTCGATCTGGTGGTTGTCAACCTGTACAGGTTTGAAGAAGCTGTTGGTTCAGGAGCTGCTTTAAGCGAATGCATTGAAAATATAGACATTGGTGGCCCATCGTTAATTAGAGCAGCAGCGAAGAATTACGAGAGCTGTGCAGTCGTTGTTGATCCGATTCAATATCCACTGGTTATGTCTGAAATGACAAATGGTGGCACAATTGGTATCGCTACAAGAGAGGAACTGGCAACCCAGGCATTCGAACGAATTGCTGAATATGATATTGCAATTGCTCAGTATTTCCGAAAGCGGTTCTTTCATGAGAAAAAACTCCATGATCCACTTCTTGTCGGTGCCGGGATTTCCATGAATCTTCGCTATGGAGAGAATCCCCATCAAACAGCCGCATTTTACGGGAACTTTGAAGAGTTTTTTGAAAAAATTCACGGGAAGGAACTGTCATACAACAACCTTGTTGATATAGACGCTGCTCAAAAGCTCATACAAGAATTTGATGAGCCAGCCTGTGCAATAATTAAGCACACCAATCCTTGTGGAGCAGCAGTAGCTGATAACATTCTTGAAGCTTATCAGAAAGCACTGAAAACCGATTCTAAATCTGCATTTGGCGGAATAGTGGCTTTCAACAGAGAAATTGACGAGAAACTTGCGGAAATTCTTAATCAAATCTTTCTGGAAGTTGTAATTGCGCCCTCTTATACTGAAGCAGCTATCCAAATTTTAAAAAAGAAAAAGGACAGGCGATTTCTTAGGTCAATAAAGAGGATTCAACCCCAGGTTGAAATAAAAACCTCGTGTGGTGGTTATGTTGCGCAGGAATCAGATATGACACTGCTAGATATGAACAAATTGAAGATTGTTACGAGACGGCAGCCGACTGATGAAGAAATGATTGACATGATTTTTGCTTACAAAGTTTGCAAACATGTGAAATCTAATGCCATAGTTTTTGCAAAAAATCAGTTAACATTGGGTGTGGGAGCAGGTCAGATGTCACGGGTGGATTCCGTTAAAGTTGCCCGTTCAAAGGCGACTGAAGCTGGCCTCAGCTTGCAAAATAGCATTGCCGCTTCCGACGCATTTTTCCCTTTTGCAGATAATGTTGAAGAAATAGCGGCTGCAGGAGCAACTGCAATTATTCAACCTGGTGGCTCTGTCAGGGATGCGGAGTCTATCGAAGCAGCAGACCGACATGGAATTGCAATGGTCTTTACAGGAATCAGACATTTTAAACATTGAAAGAAGAAGATAAATGGGAATTTTTGGATTATTATCTAACGATCTTGCTATTGACCTCGGCACTGCGAACACCCTCATATGGATGAGAGGTAAAGGCGTAGTTCTCAGAGAGCCGTCAATAGTTGCTTTTGACAAGAATACAAAGCGTATTGTGGCAATTGGCCACGAAGCAAGAGAAATGCTTGGCCGTACACACAGGGATATTCAGGTAATCCGGCCAATGAGGGACGGTGTAATTGCCGATTTTGAAATTGCAGAGGGTATGCTTCGGTCTTTTATTAAGGCAGTACACGCTGGTGTTTTACCAAGTCGAAGAATAGTGATAAGTGTACCCAGCGGCGTAACCGAAGTTGAAAAACGTGCTGTTCGTGATGCTGCCGAGCATGCGGGTGCGAAAGAAGTTCATCTCATAGCGGAACCAATGGCTGCTGCAATTGGGATTGGATTGGATGTCGATGCCCCGGTTGGAAATATGGTTATAGATATTGGGGGAGGAACAACCGAGATAGCGGTTATAGCCCTCTCTGGAATTGTAAACGAGGAATCGATAAGAATTGCTGGTGATGAAATGAACAATGCAATTATCCAATTCTTCAAGAAGAACCATAACATTTTGATTGGTGAGCGAACTGCTGAAGCCATAAAATGTGAAGTTGGATCAGCTATGCCTTTGAAAGAGGAAATTACTATACAGGTTAAGGGGCGGGATCTTGTTGCAGGTATTCCGAAGACCACCGAGGTGAGCTCTGTAGAGATCCGTGAGGCGTTAAATGAACCAATTAGTGCAATTGTAGATGCAGTTAAGATTTCCCTGGAAAGGACTCCACCCGAGCTTTCCGCCGATATTCTGGATAGGGGAATAATGCTCTCCGGTGGAGGAGCTCTTTTAAAGGGACTTGACGAGAGAATAAGAATGGAAACAAACCTACCTGTTCACGTTGCTGAGGATCCATTAACAGCTGTTGCCCGGGGAGTCGGTAAGGTACTTGATAAAATTAGTGAGTATTCAAAAGTGTTAATTAAGAGCAGGCGATACTGACGGCTATTTGAATGTGGTCATGGATTTCTGAATTTTTCCGCTTTGCAAGAAATTATGTGATTTTTGCTGTGCTGGTTTCGATTTCCTTATTTCTTGTTGCAGCAAACGGAGGGTCGAGATTGAGGGATTTGCAGGCTGTCGGACTGGTTACTACAGCGTATTTTGAGTCAGCACTTAACGGAATTACATCCTACTTTGGGCTTGCAGCAAAAAACAAGGAACTCGAAGATGAAAACGCCCGCCTTATTGATGAAACTGCTCGGATACGTCGTTCATTGCTGGAAAATGAACAGCTGCGCAAAATGCTCAACCTTCAGCAAAATTCCGGATATAAATTATCTCCCGCAAACGTCATCGGGCGGTCAGTGGATGGGGGAAGGAATTTAATGACGCTTGACATTGGGTCGGCTGACAGTGTGCGTATGAACTACCCCGTGGTTTCAGGCGATGGGTTGGTTGGGATTGTAATTGCAGTGACTCCGCATTATTCACTGGTGCAAACATTGCTTGACAAAGAGAGCCGCATAGCTGCCAGACTTGTCGGTGCATCGGCTGATGGCATCATAGATGCCGGCGAATTCGGTCTATTGTCAATGAAGAATGTACCTCGCCGTTATGAGGTAAAAGTTGGTGACATTGTTGAAACCTCAACCTTGAGCAGTCTCGTACCGCCGGATATTACAATAGGAACCGTTAGCAGAGCCTATGATAAACGGGGCGATATTTTTAAAGAAATAGAGGTTTTGCCTGCAGTAGATATCTCATCTATCAGCGTTGTATTTGTGATGAGGTACAATAAGCCGCCTGGTCCACAGGAATTTTCAGGGGTTGACCGGACAAAATGATTACGCGTTTTTTTAGGTATATAGTTATCGGAGTTGTTGTGCTGATAATTCAAAAATTTGGGGATGATTTTTTTACAATTAGTTCCGTCGCTCCACAATTCATATTACTGTACATTGTTTACATATCCATGAAAGAAGGGCAAATGGCGGGAATGATAACCGGTTTTGCAGCAGGGCTATTTAATGATTTGCTGACCACGCATTTTATTGGATACACGTCGTTTGTTGGGGTTATCGCGGCATTTGTGGCAGGATTCTTTTATAAGGAGAGTGATGCTGAACTGGTTGGGAAAACACTTAACTTCTCATGGGTATCTGCGCTGTCTATATTTATCGCTCAATTTTTTTCGCTCCCACTGATTCAGAGCGGATCGGACTTGAATTACTTTTATGTTTTTCTAAAATTTACATTTGGAGTAACAATATATACAGCCATCTTTTCACTCATTGTAATATTTAGCATAGGTCGAAAGACCAGGTATGTTTGATCCCGACTTTGGTTCGAATGCCCGTGCCTTCGTGGTAAGGATGGTAATAGTTGCTGCATTCCTCGTTATAGCCTTTAAATTGTGGGATTTACAGCTGGCAAACGAGATTTCCTACGGCAAGAAGTCAGAACAAATCACCACAAGGGTAATTATCCGTCAGCCTTTGAGAGGTCAAATTTATGATCGAAACGGAAATGTTATGGTTGAAAACGATCCTTCCTATACAATTTCCATAATTCCCCATGAATTTAAGCGAAATCAACTGGCTGAACTGGCACAGCTTCTTCAAATGGACACTCTTGACATTGAAAGAAGGATAAAGATTGGGATGGAAGTTTCTCCTTTTTTCCCCGTAAAGTTAAAAAGGGATATTCCTTTTTCAGCATTGACTACAATAGAAGAGAATTTGAGACGTTTTTCTGGAGTATATTTTGATATTGAACCTAAAAGGGTTTATGTTGGAAAAGCAAGAGCTTCACATATACTTGGTTTTACGAAGGAAATATCTGAGAACCAGCTTGCAACTATGGGGGATTACTACAAACCGGGAGATATAGTTGGATACAGTGGCCTTGAAGCCAGTTATGAGACAATCCTCCGCGGTGAAAAGGGCTATCAATTTCTGGCAGTGAATGCCCGTGGACAGGTAGTGGGTGATTTTAACAATGGCAAGGATGACATAGCTTCAGAAGACGGATCTGACCTCTACCTTACCATTGATGAGGGGCTCCAGGCAATGGCGGAATCCCTTTTAGCTGGAAAACGAGGAGCAGTTGTAGCTCTTGATCCTGACAACGGCGCGGTTTTAGCGATGGCAAGCGCTCCCGATTACGACCCTTCGGTTTTTTCAGGGTATACTTCCAGACAGGACTGGGACAGGTTGAATAATGATCCTGATCATCCACTCTTCAACCGTGCAACGCTTGCGACCTTACCTCCCGGTTCGACTTTTAAAATGGTCCTGGCAAGTGCGGCTCTGCAAAACGATATTGTTAACGATGATTGGACAATACACTGTACGGGATCTTTTTTTTACGGGGGCAGGATATTTAAATGTCACGGTGCCCATGGAACGGTAAATATAATAGAGGCTATTGAAAAATCTTGCAACGTATTTTTCTACAATCTTATGCTTAAAGTGGGATTTGACAACTGGACAAAGTTTGGGTCACTCTTTGGTTTTGGTCAAAAAACAGGTATAGATTTGAAGGAGGAAAATCCGGGTGTCCTTCCTTCTCCAGAGTATTTTGACAGAGTTTATGGCAAGAACAAGTGGACAAACGGATATCTAATAAGTCTCGCAATAGGTCAGGGAGAAGTCAGTGCGACCCCGCTCCAGATGGCTGCATATACAATGGCGATCTGCAACTATGGAAAATATTTCCAGCCTCATCTTGTAAATTACGTTCGTGATCACAGGACAGGGCGGATTTATTATACGCAGTACAATGAGCGTCAGATACCTATTAGCAAAGAGGTTTTTGATCAGCTCAGAGAAGCTATGAATCTCGTGGTCAATGGACCTGGCGGTACCGGCCACGCTGCGATAATACCTGGAATTGATGTGGCAGGGAAAACAGGCACGGCTCAAAACCCCCGTGGAAAGGACCATGCGTGGTTCATTGCATTTGCTCCGTACGATCATCCAAGGATTGCTATGTGTGTCATGATAGAAAATGCGGGTTTTGGGGGTGCTGTTGCTGCGCCAATTGCAGCAAAGCTCATTAAGTACTATTTAAGTGAACCTGTAACTTCACCCCGGCAAGATGAACTTAAGGGAGCAGTCGCCGCAAACGCCTCAATTGTAAACTGATGTTTGATTTTTTTAAAGAATCGTTCGATCTCAAGTTGTTCCTTATAGCAGTGGCACTGGGCATTCTCGGTGCTGTTGTAGTTTTTAGCGCTACTTTTAATTCTGGTCTTCACGAATATTTTGTAAGAGATGTCGTGTGGCAGGTCGGTGGGATGATAATTGCTCTGGTCATCATGTTCCTCTCGAACAGGTACCTGCAGTCGTCAGCATACTTCATTTATGGAATTACCATTTTGCTTTTAATCTTCATTCTCGTTGCAGGTAAGAGAGTCGCCGGTTCAACGAGCTGGCTGGGTTTTTTTGGAATTGGAGGTCAACCATCTGAATTTGCAAAAGTTGCCACAATCCTTGCACTTTCTAAGTTTCTGTCAGAAAAGGGGAATGATCTTTCAGAGTTGCAGGTTGTTGCAATGTCGACGGCTATTGTCGGATTCCCTATGTTATTGACATTGCTTCAACCAGATCTCGGTACCAGTATAGTTTACATGGCTATTTTGTTTCCAATTTTGTTCTGGGCCGGGCTGCAGCCTGTTATAGTTGTGGCTCTTCTCGCGCCAGTTGCAGTTGTAATTGCCGAGTTTACCGGTACAGTGCCTATGATCATTACAGTCATTGTATTTGGTATTTTGTTTCTTGTGCTAAGCCAGAGAAAACTATTTGCCGTTACATTAAGTTTTGTCATTGTGTCGTTTGGATTGTTCATGGAATACTTTTATAAAAAGCTGCTGGCTCCCCACCAGCAGAAGAGAATTCAGGTCTTTTTAAATCCAAACATAGATCCTCAGGGGGCAGGATATAATGCACTTCAGGCGAGAGTTGCGATTGGCAGCGGCGGGCTCTTTGGAAAGGGATATTTGCATGGGGCACAAACTCAATTACGTTATGTCCCTGCACAATGGACTGATTTTATTTTTACAGTTATTGGAGAAGAATTTGGCTTTGTGGGTGGAATTCTAACGCTGCTCCTGTTTGCGTCCTTGTTGTTTAGGGGTGTGAGAATTGCTGAACTTGTGAAGACAAAATTTGCAAGTCTATCGGCAATTGGAATTGTGTCTGTTTTGCTATTCCATGTCTTTATAAATATAGGAATGACGGTCAACCTTGCTCCAATAATAGGAATACCCTTGCCATTTGTAAGCTATGGTGGTTCATCAATCCTGTCGGACTGGATAATGGTAGGAATTCTTTTGAACTTTTATGCGAATAGAAAGGAACATTGAGAAATGATTTTAACAGATGGGCGCATACTTGAAGAAATAGATAAAGGGAACATAGTAATTAAACCATTTGATCGAAAATATCTTGGCTCAAACTCATATGATGTGCACCTGGCATCCACACTTGCGGTTTATCGTGAGGAAATACTTGACGCACGACAGCATAATATGTTGAATTATTTTAAGATTCCAGAAGATGGGTTTCTCCTCCTGCCGGGTCGTTTGTATCTTGGTGTAACGGAGGAGTATACTGAAACACATGGTTTTGTCCCATTTCTTGAAGGAAAGTCGAGCATTGGGCGCCTTGGGATCGACATTCATTCTACTGCCGGTAAGGGTGATGTAGGTTACTGCAACACGTGGACACTGGAAATAAGTGTCAAGCAGCCTGTGAGGATTTATGCAGGGATGCCGATAGGGCAGCTGATATATTTTGAAATCAGCGGAGAGGTACTGGTTCCATATAATCAAAAAAGATCAGCAAAGTACAATAAGAGGACAACCCGACCTGTAGAGTCTATGATGTGGAAGAATTTTGACAGTAAGTTCCAGAATACAAAATGAGCTTTGATAAACTTTCTAAGGCAATATTAAGACAGAATTCATTTTTATGTATTGGATTGGATCCATCCATTGAAAAAATTCCTGAGTTTCTTTTTGAATTTGAAGATCCTGTTCTTGAATTCAACACACGAATTATTGATGCAACGAAGGATATTGCAAGCGCATATAAACTGAATACTGCTTTTTATGAAGCACTAGGTGAAAGAGGGTGGTATACTTTTGCTGAAACGGTTGCCCATGTGCCGGAACAACTATATGTAATTGCGGATGCCAAGAGAAGTGACATAGGCAACAGCGTAAAGTATTATGCGAGGGCTTTTTTTGAGTATTTTAATGTTGATGCAATTACACTAAACCCATACATGGGCTATGACTCCATTGAACCCTTTTTGTCATATGACAGCAAGGATGTCTTTATTTTGGTCCTGACCTCAAACAGGGGGGCAAGGGACTTTCAGTTCTTAAATGTTGGGGGGAAGAAGTTTTATGAGGTGGTGTTGGAAAAGTTAATTGAATGGAACAACAAGAACAACATTGGTGCAGTTGTTGGTGCAACAAATCCCGAGCAGCTCATTGACATAAGGAAAAGGTATCCAGATATTCCTTTACTTGTACCCGGAGTGGGGGCCCAGGGGGGTGGAGTGGAAGAAGTGGCTTCTGTTGCGCGGAATGGTTTTGCACCGCTCATAGTAAATGTCGGCAGAGATATTATCTTCTCTGGATTTGATGAAAATTTTGCAGATAAAGTCAGAGAGAAAGCACTTTATTATAGCACGATTCTCAAAAAGTAAGTTATGATTCTGGTAATTCTCGGTTTAAACGGCAGCATTTCGGAAAAATATTGTATATTTATGTAGGGAATGAAAAGCAAATTGTGGTTTTTATTTATAGAGCATGGAAAATTTGGGTTAATAGGATTGATCTACAGTCGTGTTCCAACAGTTTAAAACATGCGTTAATAACTGCTGGTAAAAAAAGAGTTGTAGTGAAGAGAACCCGAGTTTTTTACAGAGGTGAAAGGTGAATTTAAACAATTCTATTTCTGAAATTCAACTAAAAGAAATTTACAGAGCAGAAAAATTTTCAAAATCAAATCTTCGCAGTACAACTGGAGCAGCTATTGAAATTATAAAAGCCGGTGATACTAACAGTGACAGCGGACCGGATTTCAAGAATGCACTGATTAAAATTAATGGCAAAACTTTAAGAGGTGACATTGAGTTCCATAAAAAGTCATCAGAGTGGTACAGTCACGAGCATTACACAGATCGCAGGTACAACGCTGTAGTTCTTCAAATAGTCAGCGTCAATGACAGCAAGGAGGCGCCGCGGACTGAATCGGGGAGGGTCATTGAGACTGTCGAGCTTACAAGGTTTTTATTGCCTGACGCCGAAAGTATCCTGCAACTGCGTAAGAACAGTGATCGCGAATTTACATTAAGATGTTCGGAAAAGAACGGCGAAGTTTCACGTGATATAAAGCTTGAGTATCTCAAACGCCTTGGTGAAAAGAGGTTCCTCCATAAAGTGGGAAGATACGAAGAGAGGTTGAAGGACATAATTGATGAGAACCGTCCCGTTGTTTTTGAGACAAAACAACGGTATTTCAGAGATTTCTCTGAACTGGCGATTGAACACAGGACATATTCAACTGAGGAACTCAAGCGTGAAGAATACTGGGATCAGCTTCTGTACGAAGGTGTTATAGAAGGTCTCGGTTACAGCAAGAACACAATTACTTTCAGAAAGCTATCTCAAAATGTTTCATTAAAATTTTTAACTGAACAATCAAAGGGCAAATTGCTCAACACTGAAGCAATTTTTTTTGGTGTTGCAGGCTTACTACCTGGCTCATATGAGAAATACGATGATGAGTCCAGGTTATACATCAAGAATCTTTCTTTAATATGGGAAGATTCAAAGAAAAGTTATAAACGTGAACATATTGACGAAACAGAATGGCTTTTCCACAGGCTGAGGCCGCAAAATTTTCCCACTGTTCGTCTGGCCGGTGCAAGCATCCTGTTTTCTAAACGCCTGAGGTATTTTTCAGCACGCCTGTTGTTACAGGATGCAGCTGAGAAAGATGATGCTGGTTTCATTCGCACATGGAGAGATTTTTTAATTGTGCCTTCGGGTGGCTATTGGGCAAATCACTATGTATTTGGGACAAGAGCTGCTTCGAGACTTCGAATGCTAATAGGTGCTGGAAGAGCAAATGAAATAATTGTCAATGTTGTTCTGCCACTGCTTTATCTGAGAGGGAAAACTTTTGAACTTCCTTATTTCCAGGATAAGGCCATAAAAATCATGGAACAGTTCCACCCGCTTGAGGACAATAATTTAACTCTGGCAATGAAAGAGCAGCTTTTCGATGGTGATAATGTCTTTGAGTCTGTCCTTCATCAACAGGGAGCTATACAGCTATACAGGACACTTTGTTCGGAGCGACGGTGCTCACGTTGCAAAATTGGTAAGCAGGTATTTGAAAAGAACCAGGTAAAAGCATAAGAACAGACTTTTCCTGACAGATTTTAAGTTCATGCTTTTTAATTTCAATTTTTTCTCGCGCTATTCTCGAGGTATAGTTACTTACTTGTTCTTGATCTCCTGGAGGAGTTTTGCTGCTTCAGCTTTCATCTGGTCGTCGTCCTCGTCCCGCTTGGGAAGTTGTGGGATGGCTTCAAGCTGGAGTCTTGCCTGCTGGAACATATCCTGTGATATGTAAGCCTTTGCAAGATCAAGCCTGAACATTACAAAGTTTGGATCGATTGAGACAGCCTTATTGTAAAACTTTATGGCATCATCAATATTTCCCCATGCCAATCCGAGTGGCCATCGAAACATTTTTGGTTTTTCTGCCAGTTTTGCATGCGTCCTTCCTAGAACATAATATGCAATTGCATTATTTGGATCCAATGAGATAGCCTTTTCACAATCCTGCCGGACTGAATTTACAATCCCTGATACACTGAAAACCCCTTTAAAAAGGGCAATCTTCCCATTAGCAACGGCACGATAGGTGTAAGCCATAGAGTTTTTGGGATCAGATTTTACAGCCTCATCTGCATATGCATAAGCTTTCTGGTACTGAGCAAGTTGTTCGTCTTTTTCTGCGCTTGTTGAGGTGGGCATATGGTCGGCGATGTGATATACTACCCGTGAGAGGCGCCAAAGAACCTCGGCATTATCGGGATATTTCTTTTGGATGTCCAGTAGCAGGTTATATGCAGCTTTGTTGTTAAAAGAATTGAATAGCTGATCACTTTTTGCCAGCTGTTCCTGAAGGCCCTGCTGAATTGTGAACAAAAAAAGAGCTGATAAAATGAGGGAAAAGGATCTCATCATTGCCTCCTCTTAAGTTTAGTCTCCCATTTGAAGCCGCCTCAGTTCATCCCTTAGTTTTGCTGCCCTCTCGTAATCTTCCCGAGTTACAGCATCGTTTAAATCCTTCTGAAGCTGCTGTATTTTTGCCTCTTTTGAAAGTGCCGGTGACTTCTCTTTTGATTTTCTTGGGTGTTCCTCAGGTTTTGAAGCAGGGGGTGGTTCCTCTTCGTTTTCAGGAATAAAGGATGCTTCTTCCATAACTTCTTCGCTGACATATATAGGTACACCAAACCTCACTGCCACTGCAATTGCATCGCTCGGCCTTGAATCTATTTCATGAAACCCGTTTGTGCCCTCAACAGCCAGGCGGGCATAAAAGGTTCCGTCGCGCAATTCATTTATTACAACTTCTGCAAGCGAGTTGCCCAGGGTTTCAAGGACATTCTTTACAAGGTCGTGCGTCAGAGGACGGGGTGGTTTTATCCCTTCTAATTCCAATGCAATTGCCTGTGCTTCAAATTGACCAATTATAATAGGGAGTCGTCTTTCTCCGTTAGCCTCCTTCAGGATAAGTGCATATGCCCCAGGACCGGATGGGCTGGGGGAAATTCCCAATATGTCTACTAAAACCTTGTCCAACGTACCTCCGGTACTATATAATAAATTGACAAATCCTTAGCCTTGCGTTCTCATTCCTGTATTTTTTCATATCAGCGTCTTATACAACAATCTCCTGTTTCCATAAAATATTTTAAACCAAAGGTTAATCTTTTCCAAGAGCTTTTTTTAACTGCAGCGTCAGCTCGGGAACTATTTCAAAGGCATCACCAACAATACCATAGTCAGCCACCTGGAAAATCGGAGCCTCTTTGTCCTTGTTAATTGCAACTATATATTTCGATGAGGACATCCCTGCAAGGTGTTGTATTGCACCGGAAATTGCCACTGCAACATATAGTGAAGGTGACACTGTCTTTCCAGTCTGACCGACCTGATCCTCATGTGGTCGCCAGCCGGCGTCGACAGCCGCACGGGAAGCACCAACGCCTGCTCCAAGTAAATCGGCCAGTTCCTCAATCATCTTAAAGTTTTCCGGTCCACCAAGTCCCCTCCCTCCAGAAATAATTATGTCTGCTTCTGTCAAATCAGGTCTCCCTGCTTTTGCTGCAGAAACTGACGTTACCCTGGAGGTAAAGTCTGAATCTTCAAATGTGACATTTATTTTCTCGACTGAAGCTTTTTCTCCTGAAGGGCTCCCTGCACTAAAAACATTTGGCCGTAATGTAAATATCTTTCTCGGCGAATTAATTTTCACGTCAATTAGGGCCTTTCCTGCATAGACAGGTCTTGTTGCAATGATTTCACTGCCATCATACTTAAGGTGTGTGCAGTCCGCTGCAAGTCCAGCCCCCAGTTTAGCTGCCAGTCGAGCCCCGAGGTCTTTCCCCATTGCTGTCCCTGGAATGAAAAGGACGTCTGACCCCGTTGATTCAACCGCCGCAAAAACAGCCTTTGCATATGCGGTTGATGAATAATAATTGAGCTTATTGTCATCAATAACATATACTGTCTTTATTCCATACCCACCTAATTCAGGTGCAATAGCTTCGACATCTTTTCCAACAACAAGTGCTCCTATTTCAGCACCCAGTTGTGAGGCAGCCTGGTGTGCAGCATGCACGACTTCGTATGCAACTTTCTTAAACTTCCCTTCTCTTTGTTCTGCAAAAGCAAGTATTTTCATTTCACCACCTTTAATTTTAAATAACTTTAGCTTCTTCGTGTAAGAGCCTAATTAGCTCCGGCACAGCAGTCTTGTCTGTCCCGAGAATCTTTCCAGCCTGTTTTGCAGGAGGTTTCCTCATTTCAAGTACATCCACCAGTGGTGCAATTGGTGCAGCAATGACCTCGGTAATTGGCTTGGATTTTGCCGCCATTATTCCCTTGAGAGATGGATAGCGTGGTTCATTCAAACCTTTTTGTGCAGTTATTACACAAGGCATTGTGAGTTCCACAGTTTCTTTTCCACCTTCAATCTCTCTTTCGCAAATGACAACATTTTGGGAAACTTCAAGTTTCACTACAACTGAAGCGGACGGCATGCCGAGGAATTCAGCTACCATTGTTCCGACCGCGGCATCATCGTAGTCAATCGACTGCTTTCCAAATAAAATCATGTCGGCGCCTGCATCCTTGAGTACTCCTGCTATTGCCCTTGCAACCGAATAGGAATCACCTGTTGATTCTGTCTTAACGAGAATTCCTTTGTCGCCTCCCATAGCGAGAGCTTTTCTGATGACTTCCTTGTTGGAATCACCACCAACTGAGACATAAGTGACTTCGCCGCCAAACTTTTCTTTCAGCTGCAATGCAGCTTCGACAGCAAATTCATCATACGGATTAAGAATAAGATTGACATCTGACCTATCGATGGTCTTACCATCCGCGGAAATTTTTACTTTTGTTTCAGTATCGGGGACCTGGTTAACGCAAACGAAGAGTTTCATTGATCACCTCATCAAATTTTTAGTGGCAAGTGATGGAAAAATTTAGTGCGAACTATGAAGAACTTCAAGTGAGAATATGAGCTGATTCAGAATGGTGAAGAGTTATTTATCTCCCTGACAATCTCCTGTAATTCCCCCAGCTTTACTTTGCCAAGGGGAGTTCTTGGTATTGAGCTCACTGTGAATAATTTCTTAGGATGTTTATATGAAGCAAGGCGGTTTTTCAAAAATCTTCTTAGATCGCTTATGGTTATTTCAGCTTGTCCTCTTGGCACAACAACTGCCGCCACTATTTGCCCCCATTCTGAATCATTGAGAGCCAACACAGCTGCATCTTCAACTTGCGGATGGTTAAGAATGGCTATCTCAACTTCGCGTGGATTAATTTTTTCACCTCCAGAGATTATGAACTCATCCTTCCTGGCAAGTACATATAAATATCCATCGCCATCCATATAGCCATAATCCCCTGTATAATAAATTCCCTTTCTGAACCTCGAAAGGGTGAGCAATTCATCGTTTATATATCCCCCTGCAACTGCTGGACTTTCAACTGCTATCTCTCCTGGCTCATTCGCAGCCAGTAATTTTTCTTTTTCATCGACGATAAAGATCTTGTTTCCTTCCAGTGGTTTGCCAGCAGATTCAGGTTTATTGTTGAAATTTTCTGGTGGAAGGACTGTAATAAACGAAGCAGTTTCAGATGAACCGTAGGATTTTGCAACTGGCCAACCTGCTTCAATTGCACTTCTGACTAAATTGCTGTCAATAAATCCCCCGCCGAGAAGGATCTTTCTCAAAGATTGATGGGAAGTGCCTCCCTTTTCCAAAATTCTTTTCAACTGCGTTGGGACAAATGATGCAAATGAAGGATGGTATTCCCCGATAGAGTACAGGATTGCATCCTGACTTAGATCACTTGGAATAATTAGTTCAGTTCCAAACAAAAGTGATCTTGTTATAACTGAAAATCCACCAATATGGTAAAATGGAAGACTGGCAAGCCATTTATCGTCTTTTTTGTGATTGAAGAACTGATCACTTGCTAATGCGCTGTAAACCAGATTTTTAAATGTTAGCCGGACCCCTTTCGGTGTTGCTGTAGAACCTGAGGTTAATATGACAAGAGCTGTCTCGTCATAAGACCTGTCAGACATCTCCATTACCCTTTTTGCTTTTTCATACGTCAAATCTGCAAAGGTAAAGCTGCGTATTTTATTCAGGATACTCCTGCTGCCATTCTGGCTGTCTGTCAGAAGTACAGAACATGAAACAGAGGAAAGCACTTTAGAAATTTCGTTATCCGTCAGCCTTGTGCTGATTGGCATCGGGACAGCACCAATTTGCCATAATGCAAGTACTGCTATTACAAACTCAAGAGAGTTATCGCTCAAAATTCCCGCAATATCATTCCGATGTAATCCTGATGAGGCCAGGCTGCCTGCAGTTGCAGCAACCCTCTCCATAAGGTTTCCTCCGGAAATTATCTGGCCGTCGTAGAAAACTCTGAAATTTTCATAGGATGAATTGGAAAAAATTGATGATGGCATTATGATTTATCCTCTTTTCAGGATTGGATCATAAATTTCAATTCTTCCCCTGGAGAGCCTATAACTTTCAGGTTTGATATCCTTTGTAAAAAAGCTGCCTGTTGAAAGGCCATGAGCTAAACTGCTCTGCACTAATGATGCAACATAAAAAATATGGCGCCTCCCTATTGAAGATTCAAATGCAGACGATATTACAACCTCTTTACCAAATCTGTGAGCCAGATCTGCAATTTCAAGAGATGGAAGGAGTCCCCCTATAATAGTTGGCTTCAATACAAGAACAGCTACATTTGACGTCTCGAGGATTCTCCGGGCAGTCTCTATATCACGTACCGATTCATCAGCAGCAATTGGGATCGAAACCTCTTTAGAAAGTGCAATTAACTCATCAATACTGGATACTGGTTGTTCAGCGTATTCCAGGTCAAATTGCGAAATGATTTTAAGGTTTTGGACAGCCTGATCAAATGACCACTTTCCATTTAAATCGACACGAATTTTGATGTCTTCCCCAACAGCTTCGCGAACAGCCTTAATGCAGGAAAAGTCTTCTTTAAAATCATCTTTACCAATCTTAAGCTTTATTGTTTCAAATCCTTCATTTACAAGTTTCAGCGCCCTATCTTTTGCTTCCATTGTAGAAATAAGGTCTATAAGCCCATTTACTAAAAGCGTTTGGTTGGCATTTCTTTTAAGAAGGTTTGAGAGATCAGTTCCGAGTGTTCCACATGTCAGGTTTATAAGCGCTTGTTCAATACCTGAGCTCAGTGCAGGATAATCCTGAAAATCCCTGCATATTTTAATAATACTGTTAAGTGGATCTGTAGCATCAAATTCAATAGGATTTTTTAAATACTTAAGAACATTTATGTCATCTTCAATCGACTCCGTGCCAAAGTCTGGTAGCGGTGCTACATCTCCATTCGCAATCAAACCTGCATCTGAAATTAGACTTAGTATCAGGCCCCTTTTTTCAGTAAATATCCTTTTCGATGTTACAAATGGTTTGCGGAACTTCAGTATGTATGATGAGTATTCAAACCCAATATTCATTACAAAACGAGTCCAACGGCAAAGAGGAGTCCGTACAGTGCTGATAATTTTGCTGTGAGCTCCAATGTTTTGTTAAGCTGTCGACCTTCAAGAGTTTTCAGCATGACCATTGTCTTATATGCTATTGGAATTGTTAAGTATGGAAGGAATATCCATGCTGAATATCCAAACCATTTGAAAAGTATAGCTGGAACAAGGAATGATAAAACTGTAAGGATAACATACTGATAGCGTGTTAAATTTTTGCCTATTAAAACAGCAAGGGTATTTTTCCCTGATGCCCTGTCCTCTTCAATGTCTCGATAGTTGTTCACAACAAGTATATTTGTTACCAGAGCACCGATGGGAACTGATGTAAGAAACGCAAGGAAGGAAAATTCATGAGTGTGCAAATAATATGTTCCCATTGTGCCTATAAGTCCGAAAAAAGTAAAGACGAACAGGTCGCCCAGGCCATGATAAGCAAGTGGAAATGGCCCTGCGGTATACGCAATTCCAGCAGCAATTGAAGCAACGCCTATTATAAGAATGACCACACCTGCAGCCTTTACAAGATAAAGGCCTAAAAGGAATGCTGTCAGAAAGACCACAAATACACCCGCCTTCATTTCCTTAACGGAAATCAGGCCGGATGCAAGGACCCTAACCGGTCCTTTTCTTTCTTTAGTATCTGCGCCCCTGAGATAGTCATAAAGATCATTAGCAAAGTTAGTTCCAATTTGTATGAGGAGTGAGCATGCAAGGGCAATAAGGGAATAAACCGGGACAAATTTGCTTTTGCTTATGGCAAGGGCGGAGCCAACGATTACAGGAGCAACTGCCGCCGGTAGTGTCTTTGGTCGGCTTGCCATAACCCAGCTGTTAAATCTTGATTGAAAGCTTCTTTTTTTATCAGCCATTTTACGCCCTTATACTTGTATAATAACTTAAATCTCGAAAACCTGTATAACCTTCACACATCAGCCGAGTCATTTTGCTCTCATTGATATTATTATACTAAAGCAAATTTAATTAAGGAAGTTTAGGAAATTTGCCAAATTCCGGCTTCCTTTTTTCAAGGTATGCCTTCTTTCCCTCCTGAGCTTCTTCGCTCATATAGTAAAGAAGTGTTGCGTTGCCGGCCAGTTCCTGAATCCCCGCCTGTCCATCGAGTTCTGCGTTGAAAGCTGATTTAAGAAGCCTTATTGCCATAGGGCTATGCTCCAGAATCCGTTTCGCCCATGCAACCCCCTCTTCCTCCAATTTTTCTACAGGTACAACCCTGTTTACCAGACCCATTTCAAGTGCTTCCTGTGCAGTATACTGATTACACAAATACCAGATTTCACGTGCTTTCTTCTGTCCTACTATCCTTGCTAAATAGCTTGCTCCAAACCCGCCATCAAAGCTCCCAACTCTTGGGCCAGTTTGTCCAAAGATCGCGTTATCTGCAGCTATCGTTAAATCGCAAACGACATGCAGAACATGGCCGCCACCTATTGCATATCCAGCTACCAGTGCTATTACGGGTTTTGGAATACTCCTGATAAGTTTCTGCAAATCGAGCACATTGAGCCTCGGCACTCCATCTCTCCCAACGTAGCCTTTGTCTCCCCTTATACGCTGGTCGCCACCCGAGCAAAAGGCATATTTGCCATCAGCTGCAGGGCCCTTACCCGTCAGTAGAATGACGCCAATAGTCTGGTCTTCCCTTGCATCACTGAAAGCCTGATACATTTCCTTTACGGTCTCAGGTCGGAAGGCATTTCTCACTTCAGGCCGATTTATCGTTATTTTAGCAATACCGTCCATTTTCTCATAAATAATATCTTCGAACTCTCCTACCTTCTTCCAATTGTAACGCATATTCACACCTTTAATGTTTTTCATGAAAAAGTTAACAATTATGTGATAAACTTTGAAGTCGTTTGAACCCTACGGTTCTTTAAAGAGGCTGTTTATTAAGAAGTCTTTAACAGCCATCGAAAACTCTTTCGGTCTTTCAAGGTGAACATTATGTCCTGCATTCCCAATCACAACATGTTCAGCTATAGGGAACATATGTGAAATTTTCCTATTTGTTTCTGAGAATTTTTCATCCAGCTCGCCAGTTATGAGAAGGACTGGGCACTTTATTTGATCAAGCCTGTCGTATAAAGGTGGCATAACTCCTGTGCTGAACCCCCTTAACGTGTTTGCCAGCCCGGTTGGATTATTTTTCATTTTTAGCTGGCGCAATCTTTCCAGCTTTTCCTTTTTCAGTTTTTTTTGTGATTTAAAGAGATCCTGGTTCATCCATTTATCAACAAACTCACCAATTGAGTGGCTCTCAATGAAAGCAGCAAGTTTTTCATCCGTCTTTCTTCTCTCCAGCCTTGCAACATCGTCAGTTAAGCCTGGGGTTGCACTTTCAAGAACCAACGCATTGAGCATTTCCGGAAATACTGCTGCGAATGTCAATGCTGCCCTTCCGCCCATTGAATAACCTACTATAGCAATTTTTCTTCCATCGAACATTTTAATAAGTTCGTAAAGCTGATTGCTTATTGCTTCGGCTCTGTAGTAATCAACTTCTGCAGGTGAATTGCTTCTGCCATGACCAATCATGTCGACTGTCACATATGTAAATTTATTTCCAATGAAGGAAATGATTTCATTCCAATCCTCGCCCGAGCCTGTAAATCCATGGAGCATGAAAACAACTGGAGACTCATAAGACGGATGATGTATTTCTATGTTGAGCTTAATACCCGCTGCATCCTTCAACATTTGTTTAAACACGCTATGTTGATTTTATGAGCTGATCATCGAGAGCTTTCTCAACCAGCTGCCAGTATCTCCTTCTGACTCTCAGCGATTGTTTGGGATTTGTTTTAATTTCGAGGACTGAAAAGGTGTTCTTTTTAAATGAAGATTTCAGAGATTTTCTTAAATGGCTCCAACTTCTTACCAGGGTATAAAGGCCATCATAAGTATTGACAACCTTCGCAAAATCCAGATTGTGAGGGGTGAGGAAGTAATCCTTGAAGTACTTTCTATGATTTGAAATAGGAAGAATCTCAAAAATTCCTCCGCCGTTGTTATTGATCAGGACAATAATTAATGGGATGCGATATTTTTTTGCAGCAAGAAGTCCGTTTGAGTCGTGATAGAAAGCAAGATCGCCTGTTATGAGAACAGTGGGATAACGCCGGTCTGAGGCAATTCCAAGAGCTGTTGAAATAATGCCATCTATGCCGCTTGCGCCTCTGTTGTCGAAGACGGTGATCTCTACGTCATTATTGGCTGCGAAATAATCAAAATCTCTAATAGGCATGCTGTTTGATAACATTATACGGGAGCGAGATGGAAGGGAAGCAAGAACTTCTGCAATTACACGTGGCTCATCTGGAAATGATGAAGCTTCAATTGTTTTTTTTCGAATTTCATTTGCTATTTTTTCGGCATTCATAAAATCTTCAATCCATTTTCCTGATCGTGGTCTCATTTTTTGCATCTTAAGATTCTGGAGAATCTGGCTACAAAAAATGGCTGGCTCAGAGGCAATTGCCTTAATTGCCCCGCGAGATGGATCAAACCAATCTCCATATTTGTTGATCAGGAATCGAGTTGCATCTGAATGATCAAAAAATGTCTCAAGGCCTTTAGAAGTAATTGTTCGTCCGAACTGCAATATTAGCTCTGGTTGGTGCGCATCTATGAATTCTTTTGATCTAAAAATTGCATCGTGATTTGATATTATAAGAGATTTATTGTGGGGTCCAAAGCGGAGCTGAGAGGCGCCGTCAGCCAGGATTGGATAGCCTATTTGTCTGGATAATAAGACTATCTCTCTTGTAAATGTTTTATCGACATCATTTGGGCCAACGACAATCAATCCCTTTTCTACCGTGGAAATTAAACGGGCAATTTTTTCAATATCGCCGTTTAATTTGTTCTGGGGAAAAGGCTTCTTAGCTGGAACTATTACTTTTTCAGTTTCTATAATTTTCTCAAACAAACCATTGTCAACTTCATCAGTAATCGCATCTGGCTCGAACGGCTTGCGAAATGGGAAGTTTATGTGGACAGGCCCTGACGACTTTACACTACTCGAGTAAACTGCAGTTGCCGCTATTTTTTTTAAATAAAACAAGCTGCGAAAACTTATTCGAGGAACCCCTGCATCAAAAAATTCCAGTATATGATTTTTGTACATATTATACTGGTTAATTGTCTGGTTGGCACCAACGCCATGCAGTTCAGGAGGTCTGTCGGCAGTACAGACTATCAATGGTACCCGGCGTTGGTACGCTTCAACAATAGCTGGATAGAGCTCTGCTGTAGCTGTACCGGATGTGCAGACAATTGCAACGGGTGATCTTGTTGCTTTTGCCAGTCCCAATGCGAAGAAGCCGCTGCTCCTCTCATCTATATGAACATACGTCTTTATTTTCCTGTTTGAAGCAAATGCAATGGTAAGGGGGGTGTTTCTGGAACCCGGGGAAAGGCAGGCGTATTTTACCCCATTTCGCGCCAGCTCGTTGACAAATGTCTCAGCCCAGACTATGTTTCTGTTAATTTTCATCTTCAAAAAGTGAGAGAATTGGTTTTAGTTTTAGTTTCGTTTCGTTGAATTCAGCCTCAGGCTGTGAACCTTTAACTATTCCACACCCCGCAAAAGCAGTAACTTTGTTATTTTTAGCAAGAGCTGAACGAATTGCCACAGCAAATTCTCCATCACCTTTAAAGTTAAACCATCCTATGATTCCTGCGTACATTCCGCGCTGGTATTCCTCCAGTTCTGTTAATAACTCCAGTGCGCTTTCCCTGGGTTGTCCGCACACCGCTGGTGTAGGATGAAGCCTTTCAACCACAGAAAGCATAGCTGTGTCATCTTTCAATTTTGCTGCAATCTTTGAATGCAGATGCTGAATGTTAGCAAGTTTCATTAATTGAGGCTCTTGCTGAACAGAGATTTCATCGACATAATCCAGGAGTGAGTTCTTTATATAATCCACGACAAACTTTTGCTCTGCCAGATTTTTTGAATCGCTTAATAATTGTTGGCCGATTGCTGTATCCTCTTCAATGTTTTTTCCACGAGGTGCTGAACCTGCAAGTGCGTCTGTGTAAATTCGTCCATGTGAAAAACTTGCAAGTCGCTCCGGGGTAGCGCCAAAAAAAAATGATTCGCCAGAATGAAAAACAAATGTATGACAATCGGGATAATCGTTTTCCAAACGTTTTGTTAGGACATAAAAATCAGGCTCTGATGAGACCGTTATTTCCACCTTTCGTGATATAACGACTTTTTTAACTTTTTGGTTCTCAATTGCTTCAAGACTTTTCTTTACCATATCAGCCCATCGCTTTTTGTCGGCCGGGGCATCTCCTTCAATCGACTTAATGGTTACTTTTGCTGATTTCGACTCTCCTGCCAGGTCAATGCGATTTAGTTCCATCAGTAGGTTTAGCACAGCCTTATCAGGATCAATCTTTCTGATTTCGTCTATAATTGTAAACATCCCCGCTGACATGCCATTGTGTTCTACAATCATTAACTTTGGAATAAACCAAAAGGAAGCAGGAAAATCCTTCCAGGTTTCAGAACCTGGTTGTGAATAAAATTGTCGGCCACCCACGAACAGTGGTAAATGAGCAAACTCAGGACCTTCGATATTTGAAACGAAATTTTTACTCACCTGACTGATTTTGTTTTTCAATTCATCAAATTGCCCTTCTCGATTTGTAGATACTTCTATTGCTTTTCCAACTGCGAGTAGTTTGAACTTTGATGACTTTCTACTCATGTAAAAAGATGGAGTATTACTCCTCAGAATAGAATTTATTTTGGAAGAATCGAAAAATTGATCTCTCCTGAAGCTAAACGCTACAATTTTTTTCTCATCTGGATGAGCTCCCACCTTGCGTGAAATTTCTTTTAAGAACTCTTTTAGTTGATTTTCCATCTGTTTGTTAAGTCGCTCCATGGGTGTGTATATTATGCAGCTATTATGAGAAGAGCAACATTTTATAACTCATATTGATTATTCTAAATATTTAGCAATTGATTTATAGTAGAAATGAAATTTTAACCTGTTAATCTAACAACTAAGTAGTCCAAACTCCAGACAGGGATCAATCTCCTTTATGCCGTGGTCTTGACTGAGAAACCATCATATTGTACGGTTACCGGTGAAACGACAACTGCTCCAGTTGAAAAATTTTGTTTATGGGCTTGACTTTTTAGATCATTTTCTTTAAAGTCAACGGACAAGGCTTGATAATTCGCGGGTAGCGAGTTACCGGGCGGTGATAGAATTAGAAAACCGGAGGTTATCATAATCCAGGTTTACAAATGCGGCTGCTACTAAGGGTAAGGGCTCTGAGGGGCGGGATAACATTATCGTTCGGTTACCAGTACTGCCTATCATCTGTTATATACAAGTGGATTGAACAATCTTCCCCTTCCTATTCTGAATTTTTACACAAAAGCGGATTTTCCCCTGATGGGCTTGTCCGTCGGTTCAAGCATTTTTGCTTTTCACAACTAATGGTTGAGGATCGCCAAATTGATAGGGAACGAAAGCGCTTAACGATTCTATCACCCGTAATGCGGTGGTACATAAGCATGCCTGTAAATGAAACGTTAAAGCACGTTGTTGTTGGAATTTTCGAAAAACGGGAGTTTTATATAGATAGGGCATACAATCGATTTGCAGTGGAGCAGGTGGAGATTTTGCCTGAGCCTAAGTGGGAAAGAAGGATGAATTTTACCATGCTTTCTCCAATTACAGTTTCATTTCCGGAAGAGAGAAATGGAAAGCTTTTTCCGCAATATTTGCGTCCAAATGATTTGAGATTGTCCGATGCATTGAGAAATAATATTCTAAATAAATACCTATCGTTATATAAAAACAAATTACAGGACACCGAATTTAATTGTACCCTCGATAAAGGATACATTGAAAAGCAAGGCGGTTATGAAAAGGTGAGTAAGCTTGTTGTGATAAAAGAAGGCAAGGAGGACGAGACAAAGGTAAAGGGCATATCCTGAAATCCGATATAGGCAGCGATAGAGCCGCAGAGAAGTGGTTGGGATGCCTGTATTATTGAGCTGGTCGGTACCGGTCTAATATTAAGGCACGGGTGCAGGAGTTTATATATTGTTA
>JBMFVE010000018.1:0-34663 GCA_049966155.1 Candidatus Kryptoniota bacterium | reverse complement strand
CTGTCCACTAGGTGGCCAATGGTGGGCTGCCTGGCCTGTGCCTGGAGTTTAGCCCAGCACGCCTCTGGTGGCACCCAGAAGATGTTCTGCGCGCGGTACTCGTCGGGGTCTTCGGGGTCGGCACCTTTGGACTTCTCGGCTTCGAGCAAGGCGTACCGTTCTTCGAAGGCGTTAGAGATGTACTTGAGGAAAATCAGACCGAGGACGACGTGCTTGTATTCAGCCGCGTCCATTGAGCCGCGCAGCGCGTCCGCCATTTGCCAGAGCTCGGATTCATAGCCCACTGTTGCGCCGTTTGTCCCTGTCATGTTTTTGCTGTTTCTTCGTTTCGCCAATGTCTACCTCATTCTATCGTTTCGCTGCGCCGGGCCTCAGGGGCGCTTAACTATTGATTATATTGTTTTGGCTTAACCTGCGTTTACCACTAACCATCGGCATAATACGCATCTGTGGGTGAATTTTCAAGTTCTTGCTCTTCATGGAATTCTTTTCCGCCCGGGCCGGCGACATGAGTGACACCACCGGGCTCATCAGCCTCAACTCCGGGTACTACCCTCTTGGCGGCATCGCATTTCTCGGTGGGGGAAGTATGTCTTTCAAACCCTACTGATTTCTTATGCGTCAAACATTGGACATGTCGTACATGAGTCAAATGTTACCATGAAACAACATTTATAAAGTTTGTTCCCTGAAATTAGAACTTTGATAACTTGATTTTGGTTGAAATTATTAATAAAGTTTCCCTGAAGATGGATAATATTTTAAATAAAAAAATCTTACTCCTGGCAGCGGCTATTCTCTTATTCTTTGAACAAAAGGCAAATGCGCAGGGGGAGGATAACTTTGGTCAAAACAAAGTTCAATATCGCAAATTTGACTGGTATTTCATACAGTCAAAGCATTTTGACATATACTTTTATCCGGATGAGTACTATCTGGCTGAATTTACGGCATCAGCAGCTGAATCAGCCTATGCATCAATAAGTCGAGACTTTCGCTACGACATCGTTAATCGTGTCCCGATAATTGTATATCAGTCACACAACGACTGGCAGCAGACAAATGTTGTGTCGGGATATCTCGAAGAAGGAGTTGGTGGGGTTACAGAATTGTTCAAGAACAGGGTTGTTGTTCCTTTCGAAGGCTCCTATAAACTATTTAGACATGTAATTCACCATGAGTTGGTACATGCGGTTGTGAACGATATGTTTTACGGAGGATCGATTCAGTCAATAATTACAAACAACATTACATTACAGCTCCCCGCATGGTTTAATGAAGGTCTGGCAGAATATGAATCGCTCAAATGGGATACAAACTCAGATATGTTCATGCGCGATGCAACCATAAATGAATATATTGTACCGATAGACCAGTTGAATGGTTATTTTGCATACCGGGGTGGACAATCTGTATGGTGGTATATTGCAAATAAATACGGACATGAAAAAATATCGGAGATATTGAGCAGAATCAGAAGCACAAGAAGTGTCGAACAGGGATTTAAAAGTGCGCTTGGAATAAGTATAAAAGAGCTTTCTGAACGATGGATACATGAACAAAAGGTTATGTACTGGCCGGACATTGCAATTCGGAAGCGTCCACAGGATTTTGCAAAGGAACTTACCGACCATAAGAAGATTGGTGATTTTTACAATACAAGTCCAGCAATTTCTCCACAGGGTGACAAAATAGCATTTATATCTGACCGTGATGATTATATGAGTGTTTATTTGATGAACGCTAACGACGGCAAGGTTATAAAGAAACTGGTTGATGGTCAGACAACAAAAAACTTTGAGGAGCTGCATCTTTTAACTCCCGGCATTTCATGGTCGCCAGATGGAAAAAAAATAGCCATTGCTGTAAAAGCAGGTGGATCGGATGCAATATTCTTGATAGATGTAAAGACCGGGGAGAAGACAAAACTTCCATTTGAAAATCTCAATGGTGTGTTTTCAGTAGCCTGGTCACCTGACGGCGACAAGCTTGCTTTTGTTGGATTAAAGGCGCAGCAATCAGATATATATGTTTATGACATTGCAAATAAATCGCTTGTCAATTTAACAGACGATGTATTTAGCGATGCAGACCCTTCCTGGTCGCCCGATGGATCCAGGATTTATTTTGTCAGTGATCGGGGGAATTTTCTTACGAAAGGAGAAATTCCAAAAAGCTTTAAAATGTGGAAATACAATTTCCAGAAAGAAAGTATTTATTCGATTGATTTAGCCACAAGACTTATTAAGCGGATCACAAATTTCCCAATTGGCGATGATGCATATCCTGAAGCAGCTCCTGACGGCAAACATATATATTTTATATCTGACCGAAGCGGGATAGCGAACCTTTATTATATGGCTGTAGACAGCGACAGGGCAGTCCCTGTAACGAACTCCATAACCGGAATTTATCAGTTCAGTCTATGCAAAGATGGATCCAAATTGGCTTTTTCATCTTTACAGAACGGAGGCTTTGATATATTTTTGCTTAGATATCCGGGTGATCAATTGCTCAGTGAAAACCAGGTTCCTCTCACTCCTTTTATGAAAGAGCAATATAAGAAGCTTGCAGCAGACACATCAGGTCAGACAAAAGAAGAGAAAATTACTGAGAATGTTTCTCGAAGCCAGTCAGGGGTTGATACCACTCAGGTTAAAGGACTTTACGGGAAGGATGTTGAAGTTGATTTGCGTAACTACGTATTTGGTCAGGAAGAGAAAGTCGACAGTCTTTTTGCAACGCCTGTTTTTAACAGCAATTTTGACATAAAGGGGAATGTAGATAGTTCTGGAAATTACCTTGCACAAAAGTACAGGATAAATTTTACACCAGATATTATATATGGAAATGCAGGGTATAATACTTTCTTTGGAGTACAGGGGAGTACTGTGATGGCATTTAGCGATATGCTTGGTGACCATCAGATTTTCCTTTTAACAAATCTTCTGGTTGATTTAAAGAACAGTGATTATGCATTTGCCTACACATATCTGGCTTCCCGTCTTGATTATTCAATTTATGGATTTCACAGTGCGAGATTTCTATATATTTACTCTCCGTATAGTGGCTTTATGGACCTTTACAGATTTAGAACTTATGGAATAAGTTTATCCACATCATATCCTCTTGACAAATACAACAGGCTTGAAGGATCACTGAGCTGGCTTAACTTATCACGTGAGAACCTGGATGAAACCTATGAGCCAATGCAGCTGAGAACAGTTATAATGCCAACTTTTAGATACGTTCATGATAATTCTTTCTGGGGATATATTGCACCAATAAATGGATCACGGTATTATCTCTCATTATATGGCACTCCAAAAGTTGGAGATGGGATAAGCTTTGTCACCGCTCTTCTTGACTACCGTGACTACATTCGTTTGTGGAGCACATTTTACACATTTGCATGGAGGGTATTTGCAGGGACATCTACGGGAGAAAATCCGCAACAGTTTTTTATTGGTGGAACGGATAACTGGATAAACGCAAGATTTGACGGTAACTTCATACCAATCAGGAATGCTGAAGACTATGCATTCTTAACTCCAGTGGTTCCAATGCGAGGTTACAACTACAATGCAAAATTTGGAAACAACTTCGCATTATTGAATATGGAATTTCGTTTTCCAATGTTAGGTATTCTTGCGCCGGGCGGAATTGCTTTATTTCAAACTCTATTCGGAAATGCATTTATTGACATTGGCTCAGCGTGGGGATACGACTGGTATCATAATTATGTAAAATTCCAGGCTTTCGACAGAGATAATCAGGGGGGACTTGAAACAAGAGATTTGCTAATTGGGACAGGATTTGGTGCCAGGATGGTCGTGCTCTATTTCCTTTTGAGACTGGACATAGCCTGGCGGTTTAATTTACAGGGTTTCTCAAGTCCAGCTTATTATTTTTCCCTCGGATATGATTTTTAGCTGAATTTTTAAGTATCCAGGAATTAACTGCTGGTCTTTCAGATTTCCTCTGACCGGATAAACTTTAGATATCTTCGGTATCAGCAACATTAATCTTGTGGGCTATTATGATTAGAAAAAATAGCCTGGGTTTTGACAGTTACCATGCTATTGCAATTGAAAGGCCTGAATTTAATTCCTTATTGCATTCCAATAGAAGTAGGCAGGTAATCCAAGTAAAACCAGCCCAAGGCCAATGAGTGAATCCCTTGGATCTGTCACGATTGTATTGTAAACAAACCATACCGCTACAAGAACAAAGAGGGCAGGTACCAGAGGATAGCCAGGCGCTTTATAAGGGCGATATGCATCAGGTCTTTTCTTTCTGAGAATAAATATTCCAAATGCTCCAAGAGCATAAAAGAGCCATGATGCAAAAATGACATATGTGAAGAGCTGGTCATACGTGCCTGTCAGCGTAAGGATCGATGCCCAGAGTCCCTGAACGATGAGCGAGATATAGGGTGTCCTGAACTTAGGATGCACCCTGTCTATTCCATTAAAGAAAAGTCTGTCCTTAGCCATTGCAAAGTAAACACGGGCAGTTGTCATGGTGGTCGCATTAACCGTACCAAAGGTTGAAAGCATAACTGCAATTGCTATTAAAGCGCCACCCTCTTTGCCCGAGAATTGTGAAACGGCATCAGCTGCTACAAGGCGTGAAGATGCAATCTTGGTGATTGGCATGACATACATATATGCTAAATTTGTGGCAACATAAATAACCAGAACAGCAAGTGTTCCTGTAACCAGTGCAATGGGTATGTTTTTTGCCGCATTTTTTACCTCACCTGCCAGGTAAGTTACGCTGTTCCATCCGTCAAAAGCCCAGAGTACAGATACAAGAGCAACGCCAAACGCACCGATAATGGATAAATTTCTCCCTGTTGAAAAGAAAGGGGAAAAAGCGTGTTGAGCAGGCTGACCAAAAACAAAGCAGCTTATGACTATTCCTGCAATAGCAGTAACCTTTAATATTGTAAACAACCTCTGCACAAAACCACCAAACTGTACTCCAAAGTAGTTAACCATTGTAACAAAAAGGATTGCGCCGATAGCGACGAGTTTAATACCGGCTTCGGGGAGGATAAAAAATCCAAAATTGATTTGCAGGTTATTTAATGATGGAAAGAAAAACCCAAAATACTTTGCAAACGCAACCGCAATAGCCGCTATTGAACCCGTTTGATAAACAATAAATGTTGTCCAGCCATAGAGAAATGCCGTAAAACTTCCATAAATTTCCCTGAAGTAGACATACTGGCCCCCTGCCGCAGGAATCATACCTGCAATCTCTGCATTTGTCAATGCACCTGCAAGAGAAAGGAGCCCACCAAATACCCAAACGAGAATTACAAACCCCGCATCGTTAAGTGTAAGAGCTATTTTTTGAGGGACAAGGAAAATTCCAGATCCGATTATTGAGCCAATGACAACAGCAATAGCTGTTCCCGGTCCAAGTCGCTCGGCTAATGTTGGTCTTACAGGTTCAGGGTTCAAACTTTAGCTTTCTATGACGTGAATTGCTCCTCTTCAAAATTATATAATTGGTTTCAATTTCCCAATACAAAAACGAAGTTTTTCCATTGAACTTTCCAGCTTAGACTTCATTTTCCGGGTAGAGGTGCCTCAGGTATGCTTTGCGCTCCATTTGTTCCAACTGCAGCAACTCCAAATATGTAATCATCCTTTGAGAGGTTCTTTAAGTTGTACTCAACAGTTGAGTCTGTTGAAGAACTCATAAATACATAATTAGACCAATAAGGCTCATAAGTTTTCCGAAAATATATTTTCCAGCCCGCAATCCCTTTTCCTTTAGAAGGATTGTCCCACCTTATACGTGTGCCATATTCCAGCTTATCGACCAGCATTTCCAGATTTGTTGGGGCTGGTGGAGAAATCGCCAGCAATGCTGCAGAAAGGGAATTCATGCGGCAGACGTTAGAGAGATAACCCGGGTTGACAAATTTAAAGAGATCACCATATTGCACGTTCACCGGTCTACCGTTTACCATTTCAGTTGCAACGCGCACGTTTTGATGTTGGTGATTATAGTCTTCGTTTGGTTCGGTAAAACGTACTGCTGCGTATCCATACCTGTTGAAAGATGCATGGTCACCGCCGCGCAGGAACCTGTCCTGCCTGAAAATTAAATCTGCTTTAAATGCAGGGAGGAACCGCTTTGAATTATCACAAATGTACCGCGCCAATTCCCTGGATGGGCTATCATTTTCATAACCAATTATTTCGGGATTCAACTTCCTTCCGCCAATTGTAATTTCCTTATACCCCTCCGAAAAGATCCGAACGACATTGTTTTCAACAATTCCGTTGCCGCCCCTTATTGCTCCAACAATATCATTGTTAAGATCGGCAATTATTTTAAGGTTCTTCTTCCTTGCCTCCCTTGCAAAGTGATCGCTCCCATACAGTCCCTGTTCCTCACCGGCAAAGCAAATAAAGATAATATTTGCGTCAGGATGGAAATGGATAGTGGTAAATGCTCGTGCTGCCTCGATTACCAGCGAAGAACCGCTTCCGTCATCATCTGCTCCTGGTGCATCAGATGTATCATCCATTACGTCAGTTGCTCTGGAATCGTAATGCCCTGATATAACAACATATCGCCCGTTGATGCCTTCCTTGCCCCACAGGACCCCGTAAACATTGACGAGGGTTGTCGGCTTTGATATTCGTGGCATGCTGTCGATTGTAAACCTATCCTCATAAACCTTAAAGCTGGGGTCTTTCTCTGCAAAGGAGCGGAGCTTTAACTCAATCCACCTCCGTGCGGCTCCGATGCCTCTGGTTAAGCTAAGTGTGTCGGACATGGTATGCCTTGTTCCAAATGAAGCCAGTGTACTGTCGTACACCCTGAGTGAATCCGCAGATATAATTTTAAGCAAATTCCTGATTTCCCGATCAGTTGTTGAAGCTTCCTGAGACGAGATAACCTGAGCATGAGCGACATTTACTATCAAAATTATCATAAAGGACATTTTCAGGAAAAGTCTCATATAGTGATCTCCTTTGTTTACTGAAAGTTAAATCGCTGTATGATGTCGGGCAACACCACTCGTTGCCTCAACTAAAATCTCTGTTAAAGAGAATCGCTGCCTCAAATGAGAATCTATAAAAAAACATATGAGAGAATTAATAGTTGATTTTTATCACAGCTATTGTTGACAAATCTATAGCGAGAAAGTATATTTCTCCCAAACTGACAAGAGCGAGCTGTCAGCTATGTTAGGTTTAAAAAATTCATCTCTGGCAGGATCGGAGTGTAACAATGATTGCAAGACGTATAAAGGGGAGTGCGTGTGTAGTTCCAATTAGCGTATTGGGATAAATCGCACATGTAACCCTGAGTCGGTTAATTGCCAATGGTCTATTCAATCTTACTATTTCAGGAAAGGAGTAGGAAATGAATAACATTTTGCAACTTATCCGTAATATTTCGGGGACACTCATCTTCACGTTCTTTTCTCTATCTTTTGGTTTAACCCAGTTGTATGCCCAATGGGTCCAAACAAATGGGCCCTACGGTGGCGTTGTTGATTGTCTATCTTTTTTCGGAACAAATCTCCTTGCCGGCACTAGTGGCGGGGGAGTATTTTTATCAACTGACAATGGTTCAACATGGAAAGCAGTTAATAATGGCTTAACAGGCTTTACTGTCACCGCGCTTGCAGTCAGTGGAACGAACATCTACGCAGGAGTTTATGGCATTGGCGTATTTTTATCAACGGACAGCGGTTCAACATGGACAGCTGTTAATAACGGGTTAACGGATACCTTTGTTCTTGCTCTTGCTGTTGCGGGCACAGATGTATTTGCAGGGACCGATGGTGGCGTTTTCCTCTCAACAGACAGTGGCGCAAATTGGACAGCTGTCAATAACGGGTTAACCAACAACTATATCAATGCCCTCGCTGTAGCTGGCACCAGTGTATTTGCAGGAACCAACGGAGGGATCTTTCTGTCAACTGACAATGGTAATGACTGGACAGCTATCGATAGCGGTTTAACAAACAGCTTTGTAACTGCCTTTGCTGCAATCGGCAATAATCTGTTTGCAGGAACATTGGGCGGTGGTGTGTTTTTGTCAGGTAATAATGGTAAAAGCTGGATGCCTGTGAATAATGGCTTAATAAATAAGAACGTCAGAGCATTTGCTGTCAGCAGCACAAATATATTCGTTGGAACCTATGGTGGCGGGGTATGGAGAAGGCCACTCTCGGAGATGATTACCTCTGATTCTACAACATCGGCTAATCTACCACAAGACTTTCAGCTGGAACAGAATTATCCGAACCCATTTAATCCGGCCACTAATATTTCGTTCAGTATTCCATCGAAATCGTTTGTCTCATTGAAGGTATTTGATGCTCTGGGAAGAGAAGTAGCAACTCTTCTCTATGAGGAGTTGCCTCCCGGGATGTACTCGCAGCAATGGAACGCTCAGGGTTTTCCCGGTGGTGTTTATTTCTACCGTTTACAGGCCGGCTCATTCACCGACACGAAAAAGCTAATCCTAATTAAATGACGCGAAACTGAAACTAATAAGAGGCAAGAGGCGATTTTAGCGAGACGACTTATTTTTCCGGTACGTCTATGCCGTAGTGTTTTATTTTGAGATAAAGTGTCTTCTGACTGATGCCGAGTGCTTTTGAGGATTTAGCTCTGTTGTAATTGTTGGCTCGAAGAACGTTTTCAATGTGTATTTTTTCTAATTCCGCAAGTGAGAGCTTTGTCGGAAGTCTCTTAAGATCAGCCCCTCTACCTCTACTTCCGAGCGCAATTGATTCGGGCAGTATCTCATCTCCCGGAGTTAACAATGCAGCTCTCTCCACCACATTTTCTAATTCACGTATGTTCCCGGGCCAGTCATATTCCATAAGTATCTTCATTGCTTCTTCTGATATCCGCTTTACCATCCTTCCCCCTTTTCGCTTCTTAAGAAAATGTTCCACGAGAAGAGGAATGTCTTCCTTGCGCTGGGACAGCGGCGGTACTTCAAGATGAACGACATTTAAACGGTAAAGAAGATCTTCCCTGAACCTCCCTTCATCAACTTCTTTTTGTATATCTTTGTTCGTAGCGGAAATAATCCTGACATCTACACCGAGCTCATTTGTTCCCCCAACTCTTCTAAATGTCCCTGTTTCTATAAACCGCAGCAACTTTGGCTGCACAGTGTAACTTATATCTCCAACTTCATCGAGAAAAAGTGTACCTCCATCGGCAACTTCTGCCAGACCCTGCTTGAGTGTATGAGCATCGGTGAAAGCCCCTTTTTCATGACCAAAGAGTTCACTTTCTAAAAGTGTGTCAGGTATGGATGCACAATTTAAAGCAACAAATGGGTTTTTCTTACGCGGACTGTTTTCATGAATGAGGTGAGCAATCAGTTCCTTCCCTGAACCACTTGGTCCTGTAATGAGCACCGAAGCATCACTGTCTGCGACCTTTATTGCAAGATCAATGACTGCCTGCAGCGCTGGACTGTTGCCAATTATCTCATACCTCCCTTCGCCAAGCTGCATTCTCATCACCCGGTTGTCTATGAGAAGTCGGCGCACATGCAGTGCGTTTTTCATTGCAACAATTAGCTCGTCGAAGTTGTAGGGCTTTGGAATAAAATCAAATGCTCCTAATTTAATTGTATCCACAGCAGTCTTTATATCCCCATATCCTGTCAAAATAATTACCTGAACATCTGGCTGTGCACTCTTTGCAAACTTTAATACCTCTATACCATCTATGCGGGGCATTTTTAAATCGAGAAGGATGATGTCGTATCTCTTATTTTGAATTTTGTTTATTCCTGATGCGCCATCATTTGCAACGTCGACAGAAAATCCAACCTCCTCGAGCTGCGCCTTTAATAACTCTGTTACGCTCTTCTCGTCGTCTACAACCAGTGTAAGAGTCTTTTCGTTCATTCAGACTGCTGGGACAAATCTATCATCTTGATGTTGCCGATGTATGAGGTGATTTTCTCCGACTTCAGTTCTTTTAATTTTGAAACTACCAGCTCAATCCTTTCAGCATTGTCCTTCATAATATTAATGTAGCTCTGTATATCGGGCGGAACCTGTTTGCGCTCCAAAACATTGAGCGAAAGTTTGAGGGCAGCAAGCGGGTTATTTAACTCATGCGATATTGTAACTATGAGGCTTTTTATCCCTTCCAGCCGTTCTCGCTGCGCAAGTTTGTTCACCTCAGCATCAGCCAGTTTTTCCCGAAGTTTAACACGCTCAACTACATTCAAAATTATACTCGGAAGAATCGAGGATATTGCCTCTTCTTTGAGGAGATAATCTTCCACATCAAGCTTCATTGCTTCGACAGCTAACTTAAAGTCAATTGCATTTGTCAGGAAGACTATAGGAATGCGAAGCCCTTTTTCCCGGATCAGTCTGGTTACTTCCAGACCGTTCATTCCAGGAAGCTGATAGTCCACAAGTATAATGTCAAGGTTCTGGCTGTCCTCAAGGAACCTCATTGCATCTTCACCAGATTCAACCCAGATTAAATTGAATTCCGCATCTTTGTAAGGTTTGAGGTACAGGCGGGTCAATTTGGGTATGTCCGGATCATCCTCAATTAACATTATGTTGAGTTCTCGCTTCTCCATCGCAAATAGCTTCCTTATTTCGACAACAGAGTTTAAAGCTTCCATGTCATTTTTCCAATCTAATTGTTAGTTAATCCATTACCTTTCGCAAGAAAGCGGGCTTTTCACCCTGCTTTGGTGCCTTGTTTTCATCTTCATTAGTAGCATCTTTAAGCTCATTCAGATAAATGTTGATCCCTTTTCTCTCGAAGGTTGGCTCATCCAGAGCACGCCATCCCTTTGGAGCCCATGATGTATCTTTGTCAGATTTACTGAGGATTTTCTTTCGAGTATCAGGAGGAGGTGCTGATGGCGGAGTGTTGGTGCGGTGATTTAATCCGGCCGCTATTACAGTTACACCAACTTCCTTTTCCATCTTTTCATCTATTGATACTCCGACAATTATCTTACTATCGTCATCACCATTCTTTGCTACACTTCGCACGGTTTTGACTATTTCCTCAAATTCATGAATACCAAATGAAGTACCGGCGGTTATGCTGACGAGAATTCCCTCAACTCTTTCAAGTGAAACTTCCTCGAGAAGCGGGTTTGAGATCGCTGCGGTTGCTGCTTCAACAGCTCGTTTCTCACCACTGGCAATTCCAGTTCCAATTATGGCATCTCCACGAGCGGATAATACGGTTCTAACATCGGCAAAGTCTACATTTACAAGACCTGGTCTGGTGATGATTTCAGTTATCCCGCGAATTGCATCATAAAGCACATCGTAAATTTTTTGAAATGCAGTTATGTAGTTTGTGTTCTTGTCAGATATGACAAGGAGTTTTTCATTGGGAATAACTATAAGAGCATCCACATGTTTTTTAAGTTCTTCAATTCCAGCCTCGGCATGGCGCAGTCTTTCTTTCCCTTCTGTTGCAAATGGCTTTGTAACGACTGCAACAACAAGCGGGGTGGAGTCCTGTTCGGGTTCCTTTTTTGCAACCTCATCCCTGTCAGCCCCCTTTAAAATACTTGCCACAACTGGCGCTGCTCCGGTCCCTGTTCCACCTCCCATGCCGCAGGTCAGGAAAACCATATCGCTGTCCTTGAGGGCACGGTACAACTCCTCACGGGCTTCAAGAGCTGCACGCCTGCCAATATCAGGATTTGAACCGGCGCCAAGGCCTCGTGTAGTTGTCTTACCGATCTGAATTTTCATAGTGGCTGCATTCCGCTCCAGATCCTGTAAGTCGGTGTTTACTGCAATCAAATCGACACCGTGGATTCCGCGACGTGCAATGCTGTTTATTGCGTTGCCACCGCATCCGCCTATTCCCACTACTCTAATTCGTGGTCCTTGCTTTTCAGAATCAAGTTCAAACACGGTCTTGTGCCTCCTTTTTATTTTGCTTTAATTTTTGGTTTATTAAACATTGTCTATATTCCTGTTTATAAATCGCCTGACCGATTGTATAAACGATTGCAAAAAACTTTTTTGGGGTTTCTCAGGTTCCTTTGCTTTTTGATTATTTTGCCCGGAAATGACCACGTCATCGCCAAACAATGTCTCCTGCTTGACTGTCGGCCTTGGAATTTCAGCGAAAATATCTTCCTGGGTTATTGTCGACTTCCCCATTCCAGGATGAAGTCCATAGAGAACCAGTCCAACTGCTGTTGCATATATTGGATTTTCAACCTCACGTGCAAATCCCCCGTCAAAGGTTTGCGGAATTCCAATTTTTGCAGGTACGCCAAGGACATGCTCTACAAGGTCGGGCATTCCTCTCAAAAGGGCACCGCCACCTGTGAGTACTATTCCTGCTGATAAATGGCGTGAATAGCCACTCCTTTTTATCTCCATTGCAACTATTTCCAGGAGCTCCTCTACCCTTGGCTGAATAATTTGAGCAAGCAAGCGCTTGTTAATTTCCACAGGTCTTCTGCCGCCTATGCCCGGTATTGTAATTGGCTCGTCATCCATTATCTCTGAAACCATTGCATAACCATGGTTTACCTTTAATTCTTCAGCCTGATCTGTTAAAACACCAAGTCCTTTTCTTATGTCTGTTGTTACATGATCTCCCGCAATTGGAATCACGGCAGTGTGCCGAATTGTCCTGTCTTCAAAAACCGCAAGGTCTGTTGTCCCGCCCCCAATATCCAGAAGGGCAACGCCGACTTCCTTTTCTTCCTCTGTTAAGACTGAGTAACTTGATGCCAGAGGCTGGAGAACAAGATCCTGCACCTTTAATCCCGCCCGCTCGACGCACTTATATATGTTCTGGGCAGCAGTAATCAGTCCGGTGACAATGTGCATCGAACCTTCCACACGAACTCCCGCCATGCCAATCGGGTCATGAGTAATGGTCTGTCCGTCAATTGTAAATTCCTGCGGTATGATGTGGATAATTTGCCTGTCACGGGAAAGATGAACTCTCTTTGCATCTTCGATGAGACGGTCTATATCATCTTCTGTAATCTCATGCTCCATGTTGCTGATTGTAATGATGCTGTTTGTTTTAAAACTCTCTATGTGCTCACCTGCAATACCAACAATAGCGCTTTTAATTTTTGTCCCTGCTTTTGACTCTGCAATGCCTACAGCCTCCTGTATGGATTTTACCGTGCGGTCAATATTTGCAACAACCCCACGGCTGACTCCACCAGATTTGCTGGTGCCTATCCCGAGCACATTGAGCCGGCCGTTTCGATCCGACTCCACGACAAGCGCACAAACTTTCGTTGTTCCTATGTCGAGCGCTACAATTATTTTGTTCATCTGTTAACCTCTGCTAAAGTCTTTTTACTCGCTTTATTAACAACCACCTGACCGTCAAACCTGAGGTCAACATACCTGCAGGAAAATTGACCTTGAGCTGTAACCTGGCTTAAAAAAGCCTGTAAGTAAACCAGCTTCCGATGAAAGTCGCCCTTGCCGACTATTACCTGAACGGAAGGTGCAGTTGTGTATAATATCAACCCTTCGTTGCTCAGCCTGACCTCAGATATGTTTGCAACAATGTCATTCCCGGTTTCATGCGAGAGATCCATTGCATCATTTATTAATTCAACTCCCTCTTTCAGCATCCCTTTTGCAGTATCTCCAACTGATATGGATTGATTGACATTGGTTATTAAAGGCAAATTTGCTTTTCTCTTTAATGGGAGGGGTAAAACAATCCCTTCCCTGTCGACTGAAAACATAGCATTGTTAGCTGTAGCTATAAGTGCTACAGGATAACGCTCTGTAATATTAACACTTAAGTAATAAGGGGGTTGCCGGACAACCACCACACGCTTTACATAGGGGTTTTTCTCAATTCTGTCACGTACAGCTGCAAGACTTATCTTGAAAAGGAGTGCACCTGAATCCACCCCTGCAAGCGATTTTATTTCATCACGGGTTAATATTCGATCCCCCTTTACGAAAATCCTGTCAAGTACCAGCTGATGTTTCCAGTTGCCCGAAATTAAATAAAGAGCAGCTGCAGCAGAAAGAGCAATCGTGAAATTTATATATACTCTGTCCAGTTTCACCGTTTCCTCTTTATAAACCGTTTTACAACTTCGCTGCCGACTTTCCCTGAAGCTCGGAGCTCTAATTTTGACAGAAATTCCTGACCGTATTTAGAAATATCTCCAGCTCCCATGGTTATGACAATATCACCCGGCCTGACAGTTTTCAAAAGGAAGTCAGCAAGTGAACTCTTTTCTGGAACAAAATATGCTTCACGATGCCCAAATGAGCGTGCATCGTTGACAATCAGTTCACCACTTACTCCCTGAATTGGCTCTTCACGAGCGGGATAAATTTCTGTGACAATGAGGACATCTGCATTGAAAAAGCTCTTCCCAAACTCTTCGTGAAAATCTCTTGTACGGGAATAAAGATGAGGTTGAAAAACTGCAACCACTCTCCTTTCAGGCCATCCACTTTTTAATGCAGAAAGCGATGCCTGTACTTCTGTAGGGTGGTGTGCGTAATCATCAATGAGCATTATGTTGCCGACTTCTCCCTTTATTTCCAATCGTCTGTAAACTCCACTGAAGGATTCAATGGCTCTTTTAATTTTTTCAAATTCAATTCCAAGCTCCAGTCCAATGCCTATTGCAGCCATTGAGTTTTTTATATTATGAAGACCGGGCACATTTAAATTTATAATGCCCATATCCTTGCCTTTGTACACCAAACGATAACTGCTTTTTCTTTCATTATATGTAATTGCTGATGCACGCAAATCTGACTGAGCATTTAAACCGTATGTGACGATCTTCTTTTTTATTTCAGGAATAATTTCCAGAATTGATGGCTCGTCCAGACAGAGAATGACAAACCCATAAAATGGAACCTTATTTGCAAATTGAACAAATGCACGTTTTATATCTTCAAGGTCTGTATAAATGTCGAGATGTTCGCGCTCAAGAGTTGTAATTGCTGCAATAGTTGGCGTCAATTGTAAAAAAGAACGGTCGAATTCATCTGCTTCAACAACTATAAATTCCCCATGTCCGAGCCTTGCGTTTGTTCCACCAAAGCTTGATAACTTACCCCCAACTATTACTGTCGGGTCGAGTCCGCCCTCCATCAATACGAGACCTGTCATGCTTGTGGTGGTTGTCTTTCCATGTGTTCCTGCAATTGCAATGCCGTACCTGGTGCGCATAAGCTCTGCAAGCATTTCTGCACGGCGGATGATTGGTATCTTTCTTTCAACAGCTGAAACCAGTTCGGGATTGTCAGAATGAACTGCAGAGGAGTAAACCACAACATCAGCATCATTTAAGTGATTTGCAGAATGCCCTTTGTATACCTTTGCACCCAGCTCTTCAAGCCGCTTTGTGGTTTCACTCAGCTGCTGGTCTGAGCCACTGACTTCAAAACCCTGATCAAGGAGGATTTCTGCAATGCCGCTCATTCCGATACCACCTATGCCGACCATGTGTATTTTTCGAACACTCTTAAACATTTTTAGAAATCCTTTGACTTAACTCCTGAAAAACTTTTATCATGTCCAGCTCATTTTGAAAATGAACTGGATTTATCCTTAAAACCTTAAAATGCCTCTTTAGTCTCAGCTTAATAACCTTAAAGCTCCCTCGTACCTTTACCCGTTTTGGACGCCCTACCACTATACTTTCAATTTCCTGAAGCGGCAGTCTTTTGCTGTTAAACCTGTTCCTGAATACTATGGCATCCTCCTCAACAATAACATCTCTTTGATAAAGCAAATTGTACACAAGCACTGCCAGCGAATATAAAATTACTGCTGCGAAGACATAAACAATTGGATCCCTGAACACAATTTTAAATTCATCATGCGAAAATGTGCCTCGAATCAGTACGTATATTATAAATGCAGTGGCGTAAACCGCTACAGATTGATAGTAAAACTCAAATCGCCTCTTAAAAACCTTTTGCATTTTCTCCAGATATCTTAATTACTGATTTTGCAATTGTTAAAGCAGGATCGCCTTTTTGAAGCTTCTTTAAGTTCTCACGCATTTCAATTAGCTTTTCAGGATTTGATATGAGATTTATAAGCTCAGTTCTAAACTTCTCCTCAATTTGATTTTCTTCTACCATGACCGCTGCATTGCATTCTGTAAGTGCCTTTGCATTTTCAACCTGATGATTTGCAGCTGCATATGGATATGGAACAATTAAAGCGGGCAACTCAAACTGGATGAGTTCTGCTATTGTGGTTGCGCCAGCCCGGCACACCACAACATCGGCAGCAGAATATGCATATTCAATTTTATCTATGAATTTATTAACGCTTACAAAATCGAGATGCTTCTCCTGGCTCGACCTGACCCTGTCAAAATCTATTGATCCCGTCTGCCAGATTAACTGATAGTTCTTTTCAATTAGTTCATCAACAACCTTAAGAACTGCGCTGTTCAGTCCGACGGCTCCTGCACTCCCTCCTGTAACAAACAGGGTTTTCCTTTCAGTGCTCAATCCAAAGTAACTTAATGATTCTTCCCTGCTGAACCTTGACAGTTTTCTTACAGGACTCCCTGTTAAGAATAGGTTTTTTTGATTTCGAAAATACTTTCTGGAAGCCTCAAATGCAATATGAACCTCACGCGCAAAGGGGGCAAATATACGGGTTACAATTCCAGGATAACTGTTGTGCTCCTGCAGTATAATTGGGGTGCGGGTCATGACAGCAGCTGCACAAACGGGACCTGCTACATATCCACCTGTGCCAACAACTGCATGTGGGCGAAATGTCATAACTAATTTTAAGGACTGTAAGATCGAAACAATTACCTTTATTGGAATAAGGAGATTTGAAAGCTTCATCCCCCTTACAAGTCCGCCAATCCATATACTTTTAAATGTATAGCCGAGCTGCGGAACAACCCTTGACTCAATTTTTCCCTTTGTTCCAACAAACCAGATCTCCACATCGGAAAAATCTCTCAACCTCTCGGCTATTGCAATTGCCGGGAAAAGGTGTCCACCTGTTCCACCACCTGCAAACAAGACCCTGACCGTCATTTATATACCCTCCCGACAACCTGTCCAGACCGACCTGTAACCTTAACAGGATTTAAAAGAGGGGGCAGATTTTTATCTGCCGATGCCGTTGTTTCAGTTGATATACCGACTTTTGTTTCTGGAATTTGTTTGGAGATATTCAGTAAAATACCTGCTGCAAATGCATTAATGAGCAAGGCAGTCCCACCATAACTTATAAATGGCATGGGAAGTCCAGTTGTTGGCAGTAATCCAATTGCCACTGCCGCATTGGCAAGGCCATAAATACATATGGAGGATGTAATCCCGACAGCCAGAGTATATCCGAGACGGTCTGGAGCTTTTTTAGCGATGGCTGTTCCCCGCCAGGCAAAGAGAAGGAAAGCCATGAGCACAGCAACCGAGCCTACGAAACCATATTCCTCGCCTATAATTGAATAAATGAAGTCGCCGTAAGATTCAGGTAAGAATAAATTTCTCTGTCTGCTGTTCCCGGGCCCTACTCCAAACCAGCTTCCATTGCCAAATCCAATGATTGATTGACGCGCCTGATAGTTATTGGAACCGTTGCTTAACCAGGATTGTATTCGGTTAACGCGATAGGATTCAATCACGAGAACGAGACTTCCTATAAGGATGATAGCAGTACCAAGGAGAGCTAAATGCCTCAGCCTCACCCCTCCTGCAAACAACATTATGCCCACAACAAAAAGGAGCATAATTGCTGTACTGAAGTTAGGCTGAACAACTATTAAGAGCGCAGCAATGCCGGTAATAATAAGTGGTTTTATCAGGGAATGATAATCGTTAAGTTTCTCCCGGTTTTCAGTGAGATAAACAGCTATAAAAAGAATTATTGAAATACGGGCAAAATCTGAAGGCTCGAAGCTCAGGAAACCTAAATGTATCCACCTTGCAGCCCCTTTCACAATTACCCGCTGTGCGAGAACTGAAATTAAAAGTATTAATGACCCACCAAGAAATAAATTGAGATATCTGGAATAAATGTGGTAGTCTATTCTGAGTATAATGAAAAGTATTACAGTAGCTAACAAAACTTTGAACAGATGAGTCTGGAACAAATATGCGGGATTGTTAAATTTTAGTTCTGCCCAGAATGCGCTTGCACTATAAACTATAAACAGACTGGAAGCCATCATCATAAGGACAATGAAAAGTATAAACCTGTCGGCAGGCCTGTGATGGACAGTCTCTTTCATAATTCCATGACCGCCCTTTTAAATTCCCTCCCCCTGTGCTCATAATCCTGAAACATATCAAAACTCGCACAGGCAGGAGATAAAAGTACAACATCACCTGGCAATGCCACCTCTCTTGCCTTTTTTACTGCATCTTCCATGGTTGATGCCATTATGCAATTTGTTTTATCTGAAAACTCCTTAAACATCCTGTCCGCTGCTGCACCTATTAAAATCATTGCCCTCACCTTTTTCCTTACCGGTTCGTAAAGCGGACTATAATCGTTCCCCTTGTCCTTTCCCCCCGCAATTAAAACTACTGGCGAATCAAAGCTCCCAAGTGCATACCATACTGCATCGACATTTGTTGCCTTTGAGTCGTTAATGTAACGAACCCCGTTAATTTCTCGAACAGGCTCAAGCCTGTGCTCCACTCCCTTAAACTCACGGAGTGTTTTAGAAATGATCTCAACAGGCACCCCCATAACGTATGCTGAAATTAATGCTGCCAGTGAGTTGTACAAATTGTGAATACCTCTTATACGTATTTCAGATGGATTTATTACAAATTCTGCATTTCCACCCAGTGCAACATAAACTTTTCCATCTCTTGTATATGCACCCTGATGGAGCACACCTGTCAGACTGAACGGCACTTTTATTGAAGGAAGATTTTCGCAATGGCTTTTTACAATGCGGTCATCATTGTTGTATACTGCATAATCTTCTAATTTTTGATTTTTAAACAATCCTGTCTTTGAAAGTACATAAGCCTCGTAGCTTTCATACCTATCAAGATGATCTGGCTGGACATTGAGCCAGACACCAACATGCGGTTTAAATGTGTCAATGTGATCCAGTTGAAAGCTTGATGTTTCAACAACAGCAATTGAATCCTCATCCAGATCCATAACAAAATCTGAAAGCGGAAATCCAATATTTCCTGCTACAGCGACCTTTCGACCGGAGTTTTCAAACATCTTTCCTGTTAACGCTGTTGTGGTTGTCTTCCCATTTGTACCTGTAATTGCAACAATTGGCGCCCGGCAGTACCATGATGCAACTTCAAGCTCGCTGTATATCGGCAGCCCTTTTTTCAGGGCACTCACCATGACTTCGCTCTTTTCAGGTACGCCCGGGCTAACAACAATGAAGTCTGCATCAAGGACCCTTTCAGTGTGCCTGCCAAATTCATATGATATCCCTTCCTGATTTAATATGCCGATTTCTTTTTGTGACTGTTCGACAGGCTTTCTGTCACTTACAAAGACTTCAGCGCCCTGGAGCTTAAGAAGATGGGCAACCGACATGCCGCTGCGTGCAGCACCTATAACTGAAACTTTTGCACCTGATATTTTTTCCGGCCTGGACAAAACTTATCTCACTTTAAATGTTGTTAAGCTTAAAATTGCAAGGAGTATGCCGATAATGTAAAAACGGGTGACAATCTTTGGCTCCGGAACGCCCGTCAGTTCAAAGTGATGGTGAATGGGAGCCATTTTGAAGACCCTTTTTCCTTCACCATATTTCTTTTTTGTGTATTTGAAGTACAATCTCTGAATTATGACAGAGAGGGCTTCTGCAAGGAAAATTCCACCAAGGATTGGAAGGACGAACTCCTTTTTTATCATTACTGAAATTGCAGCAATAGCCCCGCCAAGGGCAAGTGAACCTGTATCGCCCATGAAAACCTGAGCGGGATAGGCATTGTACCAGAGGAAGCCAAGTGATGCGCCAACAAGTGACGCACAGTAAACAGTTAGCTCACCCGTTCCCCGAAGATATATAATATTTAAATATCGGCTGAATTCAATGTTTCCAGAGACATAGCTCATCAATGCAAGGGTCAGAGCAGTAATCCCAACAGTACCTATGGCAAGTCCATCAAGCCCATCAGTTAAATTAACTGCATTTGAAGTTCCGGTGATAATGAATATGATGGCGGGAATATAAAAGTATGAGTAATCGAAATTTAAATTTTTAAAGAATGGTACAGTTGTAATTGAATTATAAAGCCTGAACTCAGGAGCAAAATAGAGAACTGATCCAATTATTAAACCAATTCCAATCTGGCCAATTAGCTTATAGCGTGCAATCAGGCCCTTTTTCTTTTTCTTTATGACCTTTAAATAATCATCTGTAAAGCCTAACAATCCAAGCCAGACAGTCGTAAATAAAATTAAAAGTATATATGTATTGCTCAGATCACCCCACATAAGAAGTGCCGTCAGAATCGACCCGAGAATTATCAGTCCACCCATTGTTGGTGTACCTGCTTTTGAAAGGTGCGATTTAGGTGCTTCTACTTTAGCCTCCTCTCCAATTTGATGCTCACGGAGTTTCTTAATTACAATGGGCCCAATTAGAAAGCTTAAAAGCAACGCAGTAATGGCAGCAAGTGCTGAACGAAACGTAATGTACCTGAAGATTCCAAATCCCGGAGGATGAAACTGCTTTTCCAGAAGATCGAAAAAGTAGTAAAGCATCAGTTGACCCTCCGCTGAAGTGCTTTTTTTAATCCTTCTGCAACTTCTTCCATTTTCATACCTCGTGATCCCTTTATTACAACTAAATCTCCTTTTTTGACAACGGCCAATAATTTTTTCACAAGCTCATTTTTGTCTGTAAAATGCTCTGATTTTATATTTTGCCTGGCTGTCCTGTATATTTCTTCAGCCATTTGACCATATGTGAAAAGCAAATCGACTTTTGATTTGATGACCTCTTTGCCTGCAAGCTGATGCTCTTTTTTTGAAGCCTTTCCCAGCTCCAGCATGTCTGCAAGTACTGTAATTTTCTTCCCTTTTGAAGGTAACACCGATAACCATCTTAAAACTGCAGCTGTAGATTCAGGATTGGAGTTGTAAGTGTCGTTAACGATTGTTACACCGTTAACATTGAACACCTCCATCCTCTTTTCATAGGATGTAAAAGATTCCAGCGCAGACTTAATTAGAGGAAGGGGAAGTCCGAAATAGCTACCAACTGCGGCAGCAGCCAGGGCATTTGAAACATTATGGATGCCAGAAACCTTTAAATGAATTAATTCAACTTCACTCTTATGTTTTATTTCAAATACACCACATCCCTTTGCATCAAATCCAAATAGCATTCCTGAAACATGTTTGCGAACCCCAACTCTGTTTGTAAAACCATATATATGTCTCTCTTTCACGGATTTGCTCAGCTCAAAAACGTTTATATCATCTCCATTTACAAATGCCGTCCCGGCATTGCGCGAAAGATATTCAAATAGCACACCTTCTTCTTTTTTTACTCCTTTTATATTTTTAAAAAATTCAAGGTGCTCCTTCCCAATATTTGTCAGCAATCCAGCAGTCGGCTCCAGAATTTTGCAGAGGCTCTCCATCTCTCCAGGGTGATTGGTGCCAATTTCAATTACCGCAACATCATGAGAAGGCTTTAAGTTAAACAATGTCAGCGGGACACCGATTTGATTATTGTGGTTTCCTTCTGTTTTAAGTACTTTTAAACCGGCGGACAGTACTCTTGCAATCATCTCTTTGACTGTAGTCTTGCCATTTGATCCACCAACTGCTATAACGGGTATATCGAACTTCTTTCTGTATATAAGGGCTAATTTGCCAAGAGCAACTGTCGTGTCGTCTACAACAGCAAGAGGAAATTTTTCCTTTGCCTGTTTGTTTTCATTTAACCACTGACGATTGACAACTGCGCAAACTGCACCTTTTCTAATTGCTTCGAGAACAAAATCATGGCCGTCGAACCTCTCCCCCTTCAGTGCAAAGAAAATTTGACCTCTGACGACAGAACGGGAATCGGTCGAGACAGACTTTGCCTGCCGAAATTTCAGGTTGTAAATTTCGATATTCGGAATCTGATTTAAATCCTGAATTGTTATCAATCTCTCAAACCTAATGCCTTCTCCACTTCTTCTCTATCATCAAAGTGATACTTAACGCCTTTTATATCCTGGTAATCTTCATGCCCTTTCCCTGCAATGACAACTAAATCGTTTTTGCCTGCAAGTTTCAAGCTTTCCTTAATTGCCTCTCGCCTATCGACAATTTTTATTACATTTTTCCTATCTTTTATCCCGGCTAAAATCTCATCCACAATTGCTTCAGGTTCTTCAAACCTTGGATTGTCTGATGTGACAATTACCAGATCACTCAGTTCATTTGCAATCTTTCCCATTCTGGGCCTTTTTGTCCTGTCTCTGTTTCCGCCACACCCAAAAACAGTAATTAGCCGCCCCCCTTTCCCTGTGGATTTTAAAATCTCTCTTGCCGACTGCAGGGTCTTCTGCAGCGAGTCTGGCGTATGGGCATAGTCAATTACAACCATAAAACCATTTTCCGAATTAACACGCTCGAACCTCCCCCTGACCCTGTCAACTTTTGAAAGCGATAGTGCAACTTTTTCAGGATCTATGCCAAATGATATTCCGACACCAAATGCACCACATAAATTGTAGGAAGTAAACCTGCCAACAAGCTTTGAGGAAACAGTATATGTTTTTCCACCATAAGTCACATTTATTTCAGTCCCTTCAGTAGTGTAATTGGCATTGATAATCCTTAAATCGGCTTCAGGACTGAACCCGTAGGTTAGTTTAAGTGCAGGTGAATTTGATATTATCCTCTTTCCATACTCATCATCCAGATTGACAACTGCAACGGCATCGTTTGAAAGCCCATCAAATAAAATTTTTTTAGCATTAAAGTAATTCTCCATTGTGCCATGAAAGTCGAGATGATCCTGCGTAAGGTTTGTAAATAAGGCAGCTTTAAATTTCATTCCGTAAACTCTTTGAAGGAAGAGTGAGTGAGAAGATACTTCTATAACGGCAGATGTTGCCCCCTGCTTCAAGGCTGAACTCATAATTTGATTTAATTCCAGTGATTCTGGAGTGGTATGGGTTGCTGTCTGAATAATTTTATCATTCAAAAGATAATTAATTGTGCCTATGAGAAGGACATTTTCTCCTGCATCCTGAAGTATTGATTTCACAAGATATGAAGATGTTGTTTTGCCGTTTGTGCCTGTTATCCCGACAATCTTTAACTTATCGGAAGGGTGTCCGTAAAAATTTGCTGAAAGAATGGCAAGAGCGCGGCGGGTGCTCGGGACAACTATTTTGGTGGTTTTGTGTGATAGGAAATAGTCGTCGTGGACTATATCGTTGTCCTCTACCGCTACCGCGCTCGCGCCGCTGCCAATAGCATCAATAATAAACCGATGTCCATCTGTTGAATAACCCTTGAGAGCAACAAATAGTGAATCTTTCTCAACCCTTCTGGAATCGTAAGTCAAATTTGAAATTTCTCTTCCGGTATCTCCAAGTACCGAGATTACAGTTAGATTTTTTAAAAGATCCGATAATTTCATTAATTCATTCTCGCTTCAAAATCTGTTACATCCTGACAGTAAATTGTGGCGGATGTGCCATGGTTAATTGGCGAGCCTGGTGCAGGCATTTGACTGACAACCTGTCCGCTGCCAACTACTTTAAAAGGAATCCCCGCTGAAAGTAAAAATGTGGAGGCCTTTCTTGCCGCTTCTCCGCGGAAGTCCGGCATGGTGGTTATCCTGGAAGGATCTTCAGAAAAGAAGACAACCTTACTCCCTTTTTGAACAAGTGAGCCTGGTGCAGGTTCCTGAGAAATTACAATTGTACCTTTGCCTCCCCTCCCGGCCACCTGTAAATTAAAACTTAAGAGTATATCTTTTGCCGATTCAACATCAAGCCAGCGCACATCCGGTACGCGAACTGTCCCCGCTTCTGTTGATTTTTGAACATCGGCCGATTCTGAAGTTCCTTCATTTGAAACCATTCTAACATTATTTTGACTGTCGTATATCTTATGCCTTAAAATTCCAAAAACTCTTGATGCAATCCTTCCAAACACCGGCGCCGCAACCTGTCCACCTGTATACCCGTTTTGAGGTGAATCAATCATTATATATCCGGCAATTAGTGGATTTGGAATTGGAAAGAAACCAGCAAATGAAGCATGGTAAAATCTCTTTGAATACTTCTCCTCAACAAGCTTTTGAGCAGTTCCCGTTTTTCCTGCAATTAACAATCCGTCAACTTTTGCAGGCTTTCCTGTACCATGTTCAACTACATCGGTTAACAACCCCTGGAGAGTCTGGGCAACAGATGGGGTAATTACACGCCTGATTTCCATCGGAGAATTTTCAAAAATTGTCTTTCCATCCCTGTTGAAAATCTTTTTAACAATATATGGCTGCATAAGTCTACCGCCATTTGCTACAGCTGCGTAAGCATCCGCCATCTGGAGTGTGGTTGCCATTACCTCATAACCAAAGGACATGAAAGGGAGTGACACCCTCGACCATTCGTATGGTTTCTTTAGCTCTCCTGAAACTTCACCAGGCAGTTCAATTCCTGTCTTAACCCCAAAACCAAAGTCACGTGCATACCTGAAAAACCTGTCTGCCCCCACCTTCATACCAATTTTTGAAAACGCTATGTTACTTGAAATTTCCACCGCCTGCCTGAATGTGATCCAGCCTGCATGTTCGTAATCTTCTATTAACCTTCCATATAATGTATATTTGCCGTTTTCAGCATAAATCCGACTGTCCGGCCTTTCTATTCCCTCCTCCAGTGCTGCACCTGCAGTTACTATTTTAAATGTTGAACCAGGCTCAAATACATCTGTAATAGCTCTGTTTCTCATCTCATCGCCTGAATATGTCGCATACTTCGAGGGATCAAATCCGGGATAGTTTGCCATTGCAAGTATTTCGCCTGTCTGTGGATCTATAAATACCGCCGATCCACCAGCAGCCTTAGCCCTTTCCACCCCTGCAGCAAGTTCTTCTTCAACTATTTGCTGTAAATTAAGATCAATTGTCAATTCAATATTCTCTCCGGGGATGGGGTCAACTTTCGGATAGTCGACTGAAGGCATCTTCCTCCCGATGCCGTCCAGCTGCATTACCTCATAACCATCTTTTCCTGCAAGAACTGAATCGAACTCCAGCTCAATTCCACTCAATCCCTTTCCGTCAACATTTGTAAAACCGAGTACCTGACCGGCTGCCTCTCCATAAGGATAGAGCCTCCTCTGTTCAGGTATTCGAATGACGCCAAATACTTTAAAATTATTTAGCGCAGCTGCCTGTTCAGGTGTTATGTTGCGCGCCAGCCAGACAAATCTCGATTTTGATTCGAGTTTTCCCAGAAAATATTCTACAGGGAGGTTGAAAATAGATGCAAACCTTCTTGCTGTCCTTTGCTTTGATTCTGGATTCATTAATTCCGGATCTGCGGCATAAGAATATCCAACCCAGTTTGAAACCAATATTGATCCATTGCGGTCAAATATAAGTCCTCTTTCAGCATGAAGTGGGACAGTCGACTGATACTGCTTCCGTGCAGTATTTTGATAAAATGGGGCATTTAATATCTGAACATAAATTAAACGTGCTAATACTGCTAATGTTATAATGGTGAAGGCAATCCGGAGCACGGCAATTCGCAAATTGCCGTGAGGCTCTTTTTTTTCTGGCAAATTCTCCAGCGTTTGCTGAATGTTATCTTGCTGATCTTGCACTGTCCTCTGCATCCTTTTTCTCAGCTTTTTCAAGCAAATCCCTGTCGAGTTCAATAGCCTTGAGAGACCTGTTGCTGAAAGTCAGTCCAAGTTTTGTGCTCGCTATTTTTGTAATTCTCTCGGCACTTGAAAGTTTTTTCACCTCTGCCTGCAGCGAATCATTCTCATATTTTAATTTGGAGTAAAGTGAATCGAGTGAACTTATCTTTGCAACAAGCAGGTCGACATTCACACTGTTGTTTACAATCCAGACAAAAATTCCTACCACCCCTGCCAGAATTAAAATAAACTTTGATACAGAGGGGACTTTCTTTCCAGAATGACGTGAAGAAGGTTTAGCCTCTTCCCTGTCAGAATTCACATTAATTTGTTCGTCTTGATTGCTCATACGACCTTTTCTGCTGCTCTGAGCTTTGCACTCCTTGCTCTTCGATTACCTGCAACTTCGTCCCGACCAGGTACTATTGGCTTTCGGGTTAATATTTTCAGTCTTGGCACCTTACCGCAGGTGCATATGACAGCTTCAGGAGGACAAACACATGTACTTGCTTCATACTTAAACTTTTCCTTAACTATCCTGTCCTCCAGCGAATGATATGAAATGACAACTATTCTCCCTTTAACATTAAGTAACTCAACTGCATTGTTGAGACCATTACTTAAATTTTCCAGTTCATTATTTACTGCTATACGTATTGCCTGAAAAACCCGTGATAGTGATTTTATACTTTTACCGCAAACTTTCTCAATTATTTTGGATAGTTCACCTGTGGTTTTGATTTGACCCTTCTGACGGTATTTTAAAATTGCTCTTGCCAATTGTCGGGACTTTGGTTCTTCTCCATAATTCCAGAAAATCCATACTAATTTATCAAAATCATACGTATTAACAATGTCATAAGCAGACTGAGAAGCAGTTTTATCAAGGCGCATATCCAGCGGTTCGTCACGCCGATAACTCATACCGGCTTCAAGGTCAATCTGGTATGACGATACTCCAAGGTCAAAGAGGATGCCGTTAAACGATTCAATCCCTGATTCTTTAACGACATCGTTAAGATTGCTAAAATTGCGACGGAAGAATTTCAATCTCATATCAATCTGCTCTAATTCACCTGCAACTCTTTCTGCTTGAGAATCGACATCAAGGGCAATGACCTTTCCATTGGCCGACAGGCGCCGGAGGATTTCACGCGTGTGCCCTCCACCACCAAATGTTGCATCAACATATGATCCATTTAAATCAGTCACCAGTAAATCAACACTCTCTTTCAGCAGAACAGGTTCATGAAAAAATTCAGGAACCACTTACGTTTACCGACATAATTTTTTCGACGACGGACTCGTAACTTTCCGTCTGGGAATTCATGTAGTCGTCAAAGTTCTTTGGACTCCATAGTTCAATTCTTTCAAGTGCGCCAATGACAATCACCTCTTTTTCTATCCCTGCAAACTCAAGGAGATTTCTCGGAATAGATATGCGAGATTGACTGTCGAGTGTAAATTCTTCTGAAGCCCACATCAGGAGTGTCCGGGTGAAGAACCGATGTTTTTCTACAAACTGATTGAGGGAGCGCAACTTTGATTCAAGTTGACGCCATTCATCTAGAGGATAGACGTACAGGCACTTTTCAATTCCTCGGGTAACTACAAAGGTATCGTTCGCTTCTGGAGAAAGACTCTTCCGCAACTTTGCTGGAATACTGAGTCGTCCCTTTGAATCTAATACGTACTCGTAACGTCCTTTGAATGACGACATTTTCCTATCACCTTTCGTTTCGTTCAACCAGGGAAAAGTGAGAATTCTTCCCCACTTTTCCCCACCACACTCCAAATATAACCATTGCACTCCAAAAATCAAGCAATTTTTACATTACATTGAGAAAATTTGATTACCATCACAAAATCTGCGAATTTTTTCTTCTTTCAAGGGTCAACTGCCGTTATAATTTTAAATTACGCACCTACCCGACCGTAACCTGAACTTAGCCCCCGATGGGGTTTTCTGTTTATGTTTCAACACTGCAGTGCCTATCAAGACCTCCCCTTGAATATTTCCCGATGAGGTTTCCTGCTTATGTTTCAACCCTTGAAATTTTTCCTCTACGACATGGACTATGCATACCATGAGCAAAGAGCGCAGCAAGTCACGCACCACAACTCTAACTCCCTCTGAAAATCTTGAATGCTTAAGTCTATTTTTTTATTTTGATTTCAATGTCAAAAGGGCTGACGAAGCGTCAAGGCGAAGCACTGGAATTTATTCGAAAATTTATATCGGAGCGCTCAAAACCTCCCACGTATCGTGAAATGGGTCTGCATCTTGGGATTAGATCAACACGTGCAATAAGTGACCTGGTGAAGGCACTGGAACGGAAGGGATTCATTGAACGGGAGGTCGGACGATCAAGGGGAATTAGTCTGCCAAAGCCTGACATTAATTCCAGACCATATCCTCCGTCAATACGAGCGATACCTGTAATATCAAGAATTGAATCGAGAGAAGTAATTTATTCAAACATAGTTGGCATAGTTTATTTTGATTCACAGCTCCTCCCGGACGGCGAACTCTTTGCTGCAAAAGTTGACGATGAAGCAATGAATTTAAGAGGAGTACTTAAAGGCGATTTTGTAATTTGCAAAAGAGAAAAGAAATTTCAACAAAATAGTCTGGTCATTGCCAGTACATCAGGTGTTCTAATTGTCAGGGAATACTGGACCGAAGGTAGGAAAATTGTACTCAAACCGTCTAACAACTCTTTTCAAATAATTTCATTTCTCCCGGACGACAGGCGGTTATTTGTCATTGGCGAGGTAGTGCTCTCCTTCAGGAAAAACCCATAGCTCTCTTTAAAATCCATACAGAACCTCTTTGCTTCCTCTGTCAGCAGGCTATTGACAATAGGTTCATTACAAATATATACACAACCTCTTCCCTTCCACGTCAAAAGGGTATTGACAATTCGTTTTAAATGTTGTAAATTGAACCGTGATTCAGTAATGATAAATTGCCGTGAGAACAAAGAAAGGTAACAAGGAAAAAGATATTCTCGAAGCAAGCATTCGTGTATTTGCTTCACATGGGTACTACCAGGCAAAGATATCGGAAATTGCCCGCGCAGCAGGAGTTGCCACAGGAAGTGTCTATCTTTATTACAAGAACAAGAAGACCCTGCTTTACAAAGTCTTCGAGCACCTGTGGAAAGAACTTGAAAACGAATCCAGGCTGATAGCCGGACGCCATGATATTAACCCAATTGAGAAACTCGACTCCATTATCGACCTTTTTTTTGATAAGCTTATTTCAAATCCAGATCTTGCAAAGGTTTACGCAAAAGAACTTACATTTATATTACAGGACAACAACGCAAGCGTAATAAGGCCATACGATAAATTTTCTGATTTTGCTACCCAGGTCTTTCAGGAAGGAGTAAAAAAAGGACTCATTCATCCCCATCTTAACGTAACCGTTCTCAGGCATTTTTTACTCGGCGGCCTGAGGGCTGTAATACATGAGTGGGCAAACCATCCACCGGACGTTTCGCTTAATACACTTAGAGACAACGTCAAGTCGGTTATCAAACATGGCGTTGTTCAAAACCCAGTTTAATAATTTTTTTACCTTTAAAATGAATGGCAATTCAGTTATGGAACAAAAACAAAATCTTTATAAACTTCTAATCTTGCTCGTATTCTTTTTCTTGCAATTGTTTGCGGCAAATGCTTATTCCCAGGGAATGACTCTTGTTAAAGCAATAGAACTTGCCAGGCAAAACAATAACAGGATAAAGGAGTACAGGGAAAAAGTCATTGAAAGCAGATACGAGGACAATGTAGCGTCTTCAAATTTCTTTCCAAAGATAACCCTGCAGGGGACATATATGCACCTGAACAATCCACTAATTGTAGATCTCACACCAATCAGGCAAGCCATAATTACTTTGCAGGCAAATAACCAAACTGAGATTGCAAACATTTACAGTATCCTTCGCGGAGTCAATCTCACAAATGAACAAAAATATTACCTTAACCAGCAATATTACGCAGCCCTTGACGCTAATCTTCCTCCATTTATTGATTTATTCAAAAAGCAAAATTACCCTCAAGCGGCTTTTACAATTGTGCAACCAATATTTACAGGAGGACGACTTATTGCAGCAAAACATGCTGCATCTTCAAGCAAAAGAGCAGCTGTGGAACAAATGCAACAAATAAATAATGAGGTCATAGAGGAGACAGTAAAAGATTATTTGACTGTCCTGCTCCTCAAACAGCTCGTCCTAACCAGAGAAAATGTTCTCAGTGCTATGAGAAGACATGAAAGGGAGGCAGAGAACTTATATCATCAGGGATTGATTTCAAAACAGGACTACCTGAGGGCACAGGTGGCAGTAGCAGACGCAAGACAAAACCTGATAGATGAGGAGAACAAACTGTATCTTGCCGTTATAGCACTGAAACACGTCATAAATGTTGATGATACCTTAAATATATCACCTGTGGATAGCCTGGTGTATATCCCCTTTGACAAACCAATTAGCCATTTTCTGGAAGAAGCTGCAAATAATCAGCCCATCCTCAAATATATATCGGAGAAACAAAATGAGGCTCATGACAAATATGTTGCAGAGAGAGGAAATCTTTTACCACAGGTTGTGGCATTTGGAAAGTACGAACTCTTTCCTCAGTATCTTTCCACGCTCGAGCCAGGGTGGGCTGCAGGCATTGAAATGTCGGTAACGCTTTTTGATGGATTTGGAAATTACGATAAGCTTGAATCGGCAAAACACCTGGAGCTGGAAATCCAGAACCTGCAGCAGGAGGCTTCTCGCCAGGTTGATTTATGGGTAAACAAATCTTACCGCTCAATGACAGATGCAAAGGAAAGGTATATTAATCTTGAATACAATATTTCCCTGGCAAAGGAAAACCTGCGCGCTGCTGAGGAAAAATTTCAAAGTGGACTGGGCACATCTACAGATGTTGTTGACGCAGAACTTATTCTGGAAAAAGAAAGCATAGAAAGACTTCAAGCCTTGTTTGTCTATTACTCTTCTATTGAAGACTTATACGCTGCTGCAGGTAAAGCAGATGCAATTTTACAAATTTGGAAATCTTTATAAGCTGGAGATGAAAAATGAAAAGAATAGCAATACTTATTTTGCCCTTGTTACTTGTAATTGCTTCCATTTCTACTCTTGTAATTCAATCGTCAGCAAAAAGCAATATCGTCTTAACGGGAACTGTTGAAATGCGGGAAATTGACATTGCCTCTGAAGTTCCGGGGCGGATAGATTCATTGTTTGTTTCAGAAGGTGCGGCTGTACACAAGGGTGATTTAATAGCGCAACTGGATAGCAAGCAAATAGACGCAAAAGTTGAAGAAGCCCGCGGCGCTATGGATGCCGCCAGAGCAAAACTGGAGCTTGCCAGAAATGGTGCACGAAAAGAAGTTATAGAGGAATCACGTATGGCTTATCTTCAGGCAAAACACCAATACGAACTTGCTGAAAAAACCTTTCAAAGAATCCAGCGCGTCCATCAGGATAGTGTCATTTCAGACCAGCAATATGACCAGGTTGAATTCCAATATAAAGCTGCACAGGAGCAACTTAACGCTGCAAGGGCTAATTATGAGATGGCATTAAATGGCGCAAGAAAGGAAGAAATAGCAGCCGCAGAAGCATTGTTTCATCAGGCAGAGGGAGCTTACAGAGAAGCAAGGGCTTATCAAAATGAAACTCGAATTATATCCCCGCTGGACGGAGAGGTATCAAAAGTGATCGTACATAAGGGTGAAATTGCAGCCGCGGGTTACCCTGTCGTTACAGTAATTAATCCTGACGATGTATGGATTGTACTGCAGCTGCGTGAAACACAGATGGCAGGTATTAAAATAAATTCAATATTACATGGACGTATACCTGCAATTAACAACCAGAGATATTCTTTCAGAGTTACTTACATTTCACCAATGGCTGATTTTGCAACATGGAAAGCAACAAATGAGAAAGGAGATTTTGATGTGAGGACGTTTGAAATTCACCTGCGACCGTGTCGACCAATTCCGGGTATTCGTGCAGGAATGACAGTCCATGTTGAACTTTAATTACAAAAATTATTAGTGAAAAATGATTAACTCTTTAATTAATGTTTTTAAAAGAGAGCTCAAAAGAATCGAGTCGAGGGTTCCGCTATACATATTCCTTATCGTTCTTCCAAATCTTTCCTTTTTGATATTTGCGGAAATATACAGCTCAAAGGTAGTTACCAGGATTCCTGTTGCGGTGGTAGACTGTGATAATAGCAATCTGTCCCGGGAGCTCATAAGGAGCTTTGAATCCACAAGGACTCTTTCAATTACCATGTACTCCAATTCAATAAATGAAGTTGAAAAGGATATTGAATCGGGGAAAATATATGGTGCAATATACATACCCCGAAATACAGAAAGAAACGTTCTTTCCGGATCTTACTCAACAATTGTTGTTTATGATAACGCGGCAAATATTATTATTGACAATAATATTTTTAAAGAAACAGCATCCATCATTAAGTATTTTTCCTCTTCAATTACACTGAAAAGATTGATATCACAGGGAATACCAATTGGTAAGGCAAGAGAAATATCTGTGCCACTTTTCGTAGATGTTCATTCATTATTTAACCCTTTCTATAACTATGAGAACTTCATTGTACCCGGTCTGGCAACATCTACTCTTGGAATGGCTATAATGATGGCATCCGCATTAATGATTTCCGGAGAATTAAAAGAATCCACATTTGGAGATCTTGTCAATACGGCAGAAGGTAAAGCATTATCAATTATTTTTGGAAAGTCGGCAGTTTACATATTATCTGGTCTTGTGGACGCCCTAATTATGATTGGATTGTTTTTTCAGACTTATCATATACCTATTCATGGCTCCCCTGGTATTCTTCTCATTATACTGTTATTATACATTTCATCATCGGTTTTTTCGGGTCTGGCAGTGTCATCACTCTTTCCAAATCCGTCTTTTTCAACTGAAGTGTCAATTTTTTTGAGCACCCCTGCCATCATATTAAGTGGCTATATCTTCCCTCTCTGGAGCATGCCGTCACCGGATATGTGGTTTGCTCACCTACTTCCTTATACATATTTTATTGAGGCATTTGTTAAAATATATCAATACAACGCACCAATTACTTCTATTATCCCACAAATAATTGCCCTCTCGGCATTTCTTATTGTTTCTTTAATTGTATCTTATGCCAGTCTTATCAGACAAATGCGTGAATTCAGACATGAAACTAAAAAAACAACTTGAAATGAAATCGACCGGTAAATTTATCCAAAAAATTGCTTATAGAGAAATCGCAAATATATTAAAAGACAGAGATATTTTCCTGATTGTGCTGATTGCTCCTCTTTTCTACGGAATTTTTTACGGTTCCATTTACTACCATAAATTGCAAACAAAGGAATCTGTGGTGATTGTTGATGAAGACCAATCAGAAATGTCACGCAATTTAATACGGGCTATTAATTCAAGTGAGTTTGTTCATGTGGCATCGGTGCTGACTGACTACAGCGAGGCACGTCAATTATTTGTTGACGGCAAATCGCAGGGAATTATAATTATACCTGAGGAATTCGAACAAAATGTACTATCAGGAAAAACTTTAACCATTCCTGCGTATGTTAACGCAAGCCATTTTTTGATTTCAAATGATTTAAATAGAGCTCTAAATGAAGTAGCTTTTGCACTTGGAGATAAAATCTCACTTAGATACTTTCAGTCAAAGGGAATGAGTGCCAATCAAGCAGTAAGGTTGGTTGAACCCCTGAGGCTCGACTTCAGACCACTTTTTAATACATCTGAAAGCTACGGTAATTTTATCCTGCCGGGTCTGTTGACTCTGGTATTGCTACAAACCCTTTTACTTGGAGTATCAGAAAGCTTTTCGCGCGAAACTGAAATGAATTCGTTAAGTGAAGCATACCGGTTATCGAACCGTAGTATAGCTGTTCTCATTATTGGGAAAGTGCTGCCATACACATTAATATTTAGCTCTTATGGTTTCTTTATCTTTACAATTTACTTTAGATTTTTTTCTTTAAACTTGAACGGAAACTGGCTCTCCCTTGCCACTATGACTTTACTTGCAATAATGGCAACTTCTTTCATGGCATTGTTTATCTCTTCGTTCTTTAAGGAAAAGATTACTACCCTTCAATTTCTGGTTTTTACTTCTTACCCCTTCTTTCTTGTTTCTGGACTGAGCTGGCCAATGAAGTCTCTCCCTTTCTGGTTAAGAATGTTGACGCACCTTTTGCCAACTACCCCATACCTTCAGTCAGTTGTCATTATAACTCAAATGAATGGGAGCTGGGAAAATGTAATTGTTCAGATAATAGAGCTTGTGGTTTTGACGTTTCTATATTTTGCGATTGCTGCGTTCATGTTGAAGAAAAATATAGAAGAAGTAATTAGTATAACGGGAGCAACTGTCCTGAAAGAACAGCCTCTGTAGCCCTCACCAAAATCGCCCCTAGCAATGCCATATACTCATCAGGAGTTATACACCACAGGCACTTCCTCGGTTTCCAACGGAAGCAAACCTACCATCCAGCAAGCCAATTCCACCTGGCACATAGGTGGCTCTCCTCACCTGGGTCCAGGAGCAAATTTAGAAAATTTTTTATCAATCTCGGGTCTCAGCTCAAGGCCAACATCTTGAAAGATTTGCAGTAATTCCTGATAAGTGTTATCTCCACCAAGAAAATTCCAAAATTCTTCCGCTACCTTTATTTCGTTTGATATGTCGAACATGCCCTGGAATGTCCAACGGTTATATGGTTGAGGCTCATAAGGGTTATATGGAAT
>JBMFVE010000017.1:11124-35032 GCA_049966155.1 Candidatus Kryptoniota bacterium | reverse complement strand
CCCATCGGCTTGCCGTCCTGCGGGAAAACATCTTCGTAGCTATCAATTATATCGTTCTCGGTATTTCCCCGAGTCCTGAGCTGCTCAACCATCTGTGCTCTGGCCAGGCAAGCGTGGCTTACTCTTGTCCCTTTTAAATGCTTGACTAATTTCAGGTCGACCGACATTCTAAACCCTCCCTTTTAAGCTCTCTGACCTTTTCCGCCTTCGGCAGTTCTCCACCTCTAGAAAATTGAAAGGGAACAAAAAGATACTTCAGAAAGACGGAAAGGCGTCTGGTCTCGTTATTCTTTTCCATATTTCTGACCACATACGGGACAAAACTTTGCTGTCGGGTATACAATGGGTTCTCCACAGCGCGGGCATTCCTCGATCAACCTTTCTCCACAATTTGGACAAAATAAAACCTGTTCAGCCATGGAATAATAGAGCCCACAGCCAGGACACAGCCTGTACCTCTCTAACTCGACTTTCTGTCGCGCCTTCGCCTTGCTCGACCCGATCAATCTTTCACTTTTCCGCAAAATAATCTCCCGAATTTCATGATACCATACTCCAATTTCCGTGCCACAAGAAAAACAGTAAAATTAGCCCAAAATAGAAGGAGAGTTATTCACAAGATGAAACAACTGTTTCTATTTGGAAACAGTTGTTTCTACCTGACTTCAAAAACTTTCGTTTGTCCACCCAGCTCAGACAAGATAACCACATTCCTCAGTCAGAGACAGAATTTTTGCCCGTTGTTAAGGAGATAACCATTCACAAATGGAAAAGCAACCGTATCTATGTCCAATTAATCATCAGAAGGATTCAACTTCCTTATAACCCTTCTAAATCCCTGAGTTGTCATACCAGCAATGCGGGAAGCCCTTGTTATATTTCCACGAGTTCTTTTCAAAACCTCCCTGAAGTATTCTTCCTGAAACGCTCTCTCTGCTTCCGACCACCGCGGTAACTTAGACGTTTCAAGAATCTTCCTGCCAAAAGATCTTTTGTCATTATTCGGTTCGCTCAACCACATCATAAAATGCTCAGGCCTTAGCTCTTCATCGTGAACGCGCATTGTGACATTGGATATAAGATTTTTTAATTCTCGAACATTTCCTGGCCACTCATAACCCTTCAGGACCTGCAGCGCATCTCGGCTCACCTTCAGATCTGGTTTCCCTTCCTTTTTCATGAAATATTCAACTAATGCATCTATGTCCTCTATTCTTTCCCGGAGTGGCGGAACAACCAGCTGTCCAATGTTTATGCGAAAATAAAAATCACTCCTCATCTTACCTGCTTCAACCAGTGCCTTCAGGTCCTCGTTAGTAGCAAATATCAGTCTGACATTCAACTTCTTCATCGGTTGACTTGCATCCTGCCCAACTCTCGCGATTGTCTTCTGCTCCAAAAATCGCAAGAGCTTAATTTGTAAATCCGTACTTAAAGTCGATATTTCCGGCAAATATACCGTGCCTCCGTCGGCCGCTTCGAATTTGCCAACCCTATCCTTGGTGGCACCTGTAAACGCACCTTTCACATGACCAAACAAATCAGATTCAATTAGTGTGCTGCTGGTTTCCCCAAGGGAAAGAGTAAGAAACGGTTTATCACTCCTGCTGCTTCTCCGATGAATCTCGTTAGCTATCACGTCCTTTCCAACACCTGTTTCCCCGATAAGAAGAACGCTGCTGTCATGCTTTGCAAAGTTATCAATTTCCTGATTGATCTTTCTCATCCGCTCGCTTCTAAATACAAAATCATCGCGTGCTTCATTCACTGCAGATTGGAGAATTTCATTTTGAATTTCGATATTCCGTCTCTCAAGCGCTTTGAAGATCTTTGCTGAAAGAATATTCAAATCAAATTCTTTAGAAATGAAGTCGTAAGCACCTTCTCTCATTGCAAGAACAGCTGTTTCCACATCACCATGGTTTGTTATGATAATAACAGGAAGATGGTCGTCAATTTCCGAATGAATTTGATTCATAACCTCAATGCCGTTCATGTCCGGCATCTTGTAATCAAGAAGCGCTGCCGAAACCTTATTTTTTCTCAATAATGCTATTGCCTGTTTACCACTGGATGCCTCAATAACCTCAAACCTGGTTTCCAGAATAGCTTTTGCATCTTTTAAAAAGGTTATGTTATCATCAACAAGTAGCAATCTTTCCATATACCTTCTCCCCTCTTTAAAGAAGCTCCCCTACCTTAATACTGACAAAAGATAAGAGATATAGTAGCTAAATTAGCCGTATATTTTGAGTTAAGTACCATAATCCAAAGGCTTAAAAAAATCCTGCTGGCCTGAAAAGGGCCATCTGAATGTCCGCAAGATTGCCTATTGGGAATAAACCCTTGACTTTGTAAAAGCGAATGGCGAAATCTTTTTCAATTCCTGCCACCTTAGCTGCATATTTTATTGCATCATCCAAACTGCCTGAACTATCCACCAAACCTATTTCAATCGCCTGGGCTCCAGTATACACCTTACCCTCAGCAATATTTTTTACACTGTCCATAGGAAGTTTTCTCCCTGATGCTACCCTCGACAGGAAGTCGGCGTATAAACCGCTTACATATTTTTGCACATACTCCCTATCCACATCACTCCACCTGTTAAAAGGCGACAGCGCACTTTGAAATCCATCTGCGCTGTATTTTTCCACATTAGCACCAAGGTCTTTTTCAAGAAATCCCGTCAGTTCAGGAAAAGCAAGTACCACTCCAATACTCCCTGTAATTGTCGCAGAGTCAGCAAATATCTTTTTAGCCCCGGCTGCAACGTAGTATCCGCCACTTGCCGCAACATTTCCAAACGAAGCAATAACAGGCTTTTCTTTTGCCGCTTCTTTCACTGCATTATAAATTTCATCAGACGCCAAAGCGGAACCGCCCCCACTGTTTACCCGGAGAACAATAGCTTTTACATTCGGATTACTGACTGCATTTCTAATTTGTGAGACAACTGTCTCAGATCCTGTCATTCTCCCGTATCCCAAGAGCGGAATATTAATAGGCGAAGGTGGTGAACTCTCTCCTGTTACAATTGTGCCATAAATACCGATTACAGCAACAGAGGGTTTTTCTCCCCACTCAAAAATATACCGGGATTTGCTGTCAGGAGATTCAAATTTGTTCTCTTCCTTGCCGAGAACCTCCTTGCTAACCAGCTTCTTGAAATCCTGGTAATACATAAGGCCATCTATAATGTTCAGACGCACTGCTTCTGAAGGTGACATAATACTGGCAAGTTCACGCCTTGTCATGCTGTCAAGATGAATTCCTCTATTCCTTTCAACCTGAGCAATCATCTGTTGATACAAATCGCTTACCAATCCGTAAATAAGCTTTGCCTGATCTTTTGTTGCCGAATCGGTGTAAGTAGTATGAAACGTCGATTTGTATTTTCCAGCTGTAATCGCATTCCATGTTATGTGAAGCTTATCAAAAAATCCCTTCAAGCGAACAAGGCTCAAATCGATGCCATAGTTTGCTATAATTCCTTCAGCTGGCATGTAAATCTTATTGGCTGCACTTGCCAGATAAAGCTCCTCAGCCCCGGCCCCTTCTGTGAGAAATGCATATACTTTCTTTCCACTTTCTTTGACTTTTTCAACGGCTTCAACGAGTTCCTGAGTTGCGCCTGAAAGTGAGAAAAACTCCTCGCTTTGCGAAAAAGGATAAATCTTAAGTACCAGAGCAGCAACGGTAGGATCGCTGGCAGAAAATTCTATTTCTCTGACGTAATCGAAAAGATTTTTCTTCTGTTTCGCAAATAAGAACGACTCTTCTTTTTCATCCGGAATTGCGCCGCGTATTACGACCTCAGCAATTCTTTTTGTTCTAATGATCGATGGCATTATCTCTGAAGTTAACATGGCCTCTCCAAAAGTTGCAGAGTTTCCAGAAGGCCCGACAGAACGTGAAGCTCCTATTGAAAAATGAGGTGAAAAATTAAAACTTATACCAATTGAAAAAGTATTTGTCTCATGAAATTCCAGTATTTTTGTCGGTGGGCCATAAAAGGATGGGATGGAGGTGTAACCAGCAGGATACGAAAGAACATTGTGATGATAAATTGCAAATAGATCTAGCCCTGGCAGTGGCTTGAGACTTACACCAAATTTATAACTCGTCCCAACAGAATAAAGAACAGCATCGGTATAAAGACTTAGAAAGGGTGTCCCCATTGGACGTATACCCAATCCAATATCCCATTCCTTCCAGATCTTGTGCAGAGCCAATTGACGGTCAGAAAAATTATGCAATGACGATCCTATGCTAAAAAATTTATTTTGCCATATGATACCCAGATTGGGAATAAGCTTTGAAGTACCAAATGCATTTAGAAATGTGGCCGAAGCACCAACTGCGAAGCCTTCATTGCCGGCGCCAAATCCAATGGTATACTCATCACTCCTTTCACCATAAGCAGCTGCATTTCTATAAGAAAAACCAAATTTGCCAAGCTGACCATAAAAACCAAAATCGTGAAATGAATATCCTGAAAAATGAAATGTGCCTTCTTTTGGTGAAAAAAAATAAGCATCCAAAGAAGCACCACGATTATATAATCCAAGGTATGATGGATTGTACTGCGTGGACTGAATCCTGTCACTCCCGGCTGTAAATATAAAACGTTGATTTTGAGGCGTAACGAGGAAATCCTGTCCCCGACCTGCTGATACTAAAAGTAAAAGCATTATCAATTTCTTCATAAACCCTCCCTGAAAATAATTGCTTTAATCTAATCACAGATTGAGATAAGGTCAATTATCTCACGCATCACGCTTCTCAGCAGATTTAAGTTAGAGTAAATCTATATGAACACATTTACCTTTATTACAAAACTCCCCTCAGCTCAATTATAAACCGGGCTCCATTTCGGTATTCCTTATCAACATATATGGTTCCACCATACCTCTCAATTATTTCACGAGCATAAATCAAACCAAATCCATGTCCTTCACCCTTGGTGCTTGTCCTTCTATTGAAAATAATTTCCGCCTGTTTGTCGCTCAAACCCGGCCCATCATCTTCTACAACGATTTTTACTTTAGACCCAATACTTTTTACAGATAATGTTACAGTATAGTCTCTCTTGACATCCGCTGTAATTGAGAAAGCCTGTAGAGAATTCTCAACCATAGTTTCAAGTACCTTAAATAGTTCTAATTTATCAACAACCGCACAAGCCGATTCATCGGATAAATTTGATACTATATTGATACCTGAGGATATAATATCCTGAAACCGGTTTACAATCTGTGTTACAACTTTATTGACATCACAGGTATAAACCTTTGAAACCAATTCGAGAAAGCTACGCAAAGAATTTCTCAAATGCGAAATTTCCTCGTTCATAAAGTTGAGATAGTGATTCAAAGGCTGTCTATCTTCAAGCTTTAAATTTGTCCGAAAAAGGCTATCCAGCTTGCTGATTACTTTGGAAATTTTCTTTTCGGAGTTCCTTAATTCCAGAGCGAGCGCACGGATTTTGTCATTGGAATCAATATCCACAACTGCCTCTGCCAACATAATTACTTCTTCAATTTCGTGACGAACATTTTCCTTCCAATCTGATAAAGCTTTTTGAAAGCGAGCCGCTATTTGTTCAATCTCAGATGACGTCAGCTCAGGTGAATTTGATCCCATCTTGTAAGTATTCACTAATGCAGGCACATTCTTTGAAAACAATGCCAATCTCTCAAGAACCATTTTCGATCCCTCACCATGATCAAATGCTTTTAATCCTGCAAAGAGCTTGTAAACGACCTCCTTTGCGATGGCTTTCCTGTAAAAATCCTGACGATCCAGCACAGCCATCACGAGCGCAGATGCCAGACCCAGCACAATAGGAACAATGCCCACCAATAAAAAATCATCCTTCCCACTCATCCATATCACGTTACTCAAAAAAGCTTTTTCACCCAATGAAACAACCACAGTGGATAATAAATATGTTGCTAAAGGAATTAGAATCACTCTGATTGCAAAAGTTGGATCAACTTCCGGTTTTCCGACTATGCCGTTAAACTTAAAAATGTATGATAAATAGTTGGTTCCAACAGGGCTTTTGAAAAAAAAGCCAAATAAGCCAAGAATACCAACAAACAACAAAAAATTCCTGATGCCCTCTTGCGGATCACTCCCTGAGATCCAGGTTAGAATCGCTTTCCTGACAATGTAATAAGTTTCTTTTATTCCACTGTATTCCTTGATAGTAATGAATTCTCCTGGGGAGACTGTGGCCTTTTGAACAATCTTACTGGCCGGGAAAAAAACAGTCAATTCATATTTACCTTCCGGATTTGAGATTCCGAAATGCTGGATCTCCGAACTGGAACTGGCATAGCCATAAGAGGAACACACCTCTCTGAAGGCAATTAATTTTCCATTATGATAAAGAAATAACTTTGCCCCCACTCCATCTCTGTTGCTCCTTGAGCCTTCAACCTTTACTTCTATGAACCTGTCGTTGGTCCTATTTAAATAACTGAAGTTATTTCTGAGAAGAAAAGACCGACCGTTGAACTGGCCAACGATTAAATCCAGATTACCATCTTTGTTTAAATCAAATGTTGCTGCACCTGTATTATACCCATCGATATACTCTTTAGGAATAGTACACTCGGCAGTTATGTTTCTGAAATGTGGTATGCCTGATGCGTCGATACCTGTATTCTGATAAATTCTAATTTCTCCCAATCCGACAACAACAAGGTCTAACAATCCGTCATTGTTGAAGTCTCCATATGCAGCGCCGTAGCTGTACATAGTATCCCCCAGTCCACACTCCTTCGAAACATCCTTAAAATGGAAATTACCTTCGTTAATGAACAACCGATTGCCTCCCCCTTTGTTACCAACAAATAAATCCGGTTTGCCGTCATTGTTGAAATCGGCAAATAAGACTGAATTGGTCTTTTTGTCAATTCCGCACCCGGCTCCAGATATGTCCGTAACGTCGGTAAACGTCCCATTACCATTGTTCTTATATAATTTGTTCTGGTTCCCCCAACTACCAACATACAAATCCGGATAACCGTCTCCATTGACATCTGAAAAGGTTGCTGTTATTGAACTTCCGTAAGACACAAGTCCACTTGCCGCAGTCACGTCTTTAAAGGAAGCTCCATTCTCACTCAAGAAAAGTTTATTGCTTCCGTTAAAGCTTGTTTCAAAAAGGTCGAGGTACCCATCGTTGTTGACATCTGCAAGAGCCACACCTTCACTACGTCCCGGATTAGAATTAAGTCCGTAATTATCTGTGACATCTCTAAAGTATCCTGCTCCATTATTTAAATAAATTTGATTGGGTCCCGAAACAGAGCTCGTTATCACATCCTCGCTTCCGTCTTCATTTATGTCGCCACAAGTTATTGCAACATCTTCAGAATAACCAGATGCACTTGATCCGCCGGCAGTTGATTTCAAACCCCTGAAAACAAGGTAGTGGTCAAGATTATTGGAAGAAATATCTATCGGGTAATTAAACAGGTAAAGTTGATTTGCGCCGGCAATACTCACCAGAACCACATCCTCAATACCGTCGTTGTTAAAATCTCTAATTCCAACTCCATAGTTAGTCCCGGGTGAAAATGTAAAAAGGCTGAAGAGTGGCGCATTGGTTCCTTTTGTGAAGCCCTTTTGCCACTCTTCGGGGGCGATTTTCCGATCAAAAATGGTTATTGAGGAACCGGCTGCAAGGATTCTATTTGAATCTACAAATGTTAAAGAATAAATATGACCGACGTCTGGTATGACTCCAATTTTTTGCCAATGCCAATCGTCAAATTTTTCACCATTCCTATCGGCACGCAGCAAAATACCGTCAGAAGTTACAACCCAGAATTCTTTTTGACTGACAGTGCAAATTGACACTATACCTTCCGGGTTAAGTGGAAAATTAACTATTCGCTTCACGTCGGGGGGTAAGTTTTCTCTATTTTTAAAATATACAAGTAAATTTTTGCAACTCCTTATAACCCCAAATGACCGATTCAGGAAACTAATGACTGGATTATCAAGAGCCATGTTCATCTTTGAATTCTCATTACAGAAATCATTTAAATCCAAAATTCTTTTTAAATTCAACTCATCTCCATTGCATGTTGCTTCTGCCACATATCTCGATGTGTAAGCAAATAGAGAGCTGTCCCGTGTGGATTTACAAAAGGATATATTTCCATAGTAGGTAACGGCGTCAGCAGGATAGCTTTTATAATTAAAAATTAATTTGGATCGCTTCGGTTTATGACCCAGTTTAAGAAAGCCGGCCTGCATGATCCCTCCAATGACTGCTGATGCCGGTCTAATGAATAAGACAAACGGTTGATCTGATGTCTTTGTGTTTAAAAAAGTTGGAAAGGATGCTTTCAAGCCGTTTTTTCCTCTCACAATCTTGGAAACAAAAAGATAGGGACGGGTTAGCGATCTGGTTCCAACTGAATCCACGGAAAATATGAGATATCGGCCATCGCAGTCTGCACTGATAAATTGTGCATTTGTGAGGGAGTAAATGATAGCCCATTTTAAACCGTCAAAATGAATTACTGAATTTTGCGAAAATGCAAATATATTCGAAGGATTAATTACCCTAACACTTATTATTGGCAGTACACTCATGGGATAGTAGTGTATCTTTTCACCATTTTGATAAACTTTGTCAGCTGATCTCAACGATGTGTTCATTGAAGATTTACTTGACGCAAGAACATTCAAACGAGATGGATAAGTTGAATTAGCCCTCTCTCCCAGCATGGGGAAAAGAGAGATTAACAGGAGAATTAACAACCTTAAACTTTTACCAAAAGTCAAATCCCTTTAACCCTCCATCATAAATTACCACCAAGCATTTCAATTCTAAAAGGACTTCCTGGCACGTCTTCTGTGCAATCCTAATTTGCTGACTCTTATGTAAATTTCAACAGGTCAGAGCGTTTCCAGAAAAATCTCCATTTATCGGCTGCTCAAAGTTTTTAAACGATCCAAATAGTTACGATTTACATTATCTTCATTGATAAATTGAGCCCCGTCCCAATACAAGACCGAAGCCCTCAAATATTTTATATAAGTAGAGTCCACCGGCAATGCAATCTTTCTTTCATCTATCAGTTCATGCCTGAGTTTTCTGAAGCCATCGTCAAAATATAAGTTCTTAATGTTCATGCCCCTTTCAAAATGGTAAAAGACTGACCCTCCAACAGGGGCACCTACAGCTTCTACAGTTTTTGCAGTTACAAAACCATTTGAATCAACAACCAGATGCTGGGTATAATTAAGCTGTTTCAGTCCAAGTATTCTTCCAACGTCAGTGAGAGGAAGTAATATATAATACATCTCGCTACCTTCCATTGAAGAACTTGTGAGATAATCACCTCTTGAAGGACCGGCTCCCTGAAAATATGAAGGGTCAAGGACAACGACGCATGCTCTTCGATAAGCCATGTTAATTCCTCCAAGGACTATTTCCTCTCTTCCGTCTCTGTTTACATCCGCTATCACTATCTTTTCAAGCCTGCCGGGATTTGTAAACGACTGAACTACCCTCCCTGTCTTTGAATCTACCTCCATAACTTTTGAAAAAGGAAAAATTACATCTGAGGCTATGACATACAGTCCAGGCTTACTCCCTTGTTTTTGTTTTAGTGTTATAAATTCTATTATCCTCCAACGTGATCTTAAGGCGTATTGAAACTTCTTGAAATTTATGTAAAGTTGCGTCCCTGTAACCCATCTTAAACTACCATTAGAGTTGAAACAGTATAATGAATCGGTGCTGTAAGTTCCTTTAATTGTTTCTCCCGAGAGAAGAACGACATTTTCCCCAGTGCCGTCAATATCACATACGTTAAGATATCTCTTTTCGCCTCTGTTTGAATCAAAAAGATCCCTGCTTGTTGCATCGGGTAGACCGGGAACCGACTTCTGCCATAAAAGCTCTCCATTTTTATTGTAAACACTCAAGACCGAGTTCTCAACACGCGCAAAATAAGGATTCCTGTTGTGTGACACTGGAAGAAGCCTCAGGACAACGAACAAAAACATTAGAGAAAAAGCAAGAACAAGAGAAGATGAAATAACAGGATTCCTTTTAAAAAAGGATATATATTTTTGAACAGGAGAGAGGCGAAATGAAAGAATTAAATCAGATTCTGCACCTGCATTTAAAGAGAGTTTGCTATCCGGGAGTAAAAGCTTGCGCTTTTTTACAAATGCTGCTTCTGCCAACCCTAACACATCATCAGGCATAGTACCGGACAGGCTGATTCCAAGATCATCGTGAAATTCCTGTGTGAGCTTTACCAATTCAAAGCAAAATGTGCATTTTTCTATATGTTCTATAATTAATTGACGCTGAACAGAAGAGAGAGATGGTTCGTCGAACAAATACGCTTCAGCATCTGAAATTAATAAATGTCCGTCGCTACTCATCACAATAATACATTCTTACATTTACCAGTGTATCCAGAAAAACTGTCATGTGTCAATCAGATTCACAAGCACTTCCCTGGCAACCCGCAGAAGATATTCGAGTTTTACACGCCAGAACTTTTCATACTCCATCTGATCCACAGAAACAAACATTTTGAGAACTCCATAAAGACCGGGATCCGAGATCTCATCTGAAAGCCAGTCTTCAACAACTTTAATGATTACGAGGTACAAGGTTTTGGCTTCTGATTCATTCACCTTTCCCTTCAACAAGTACGATGAAAGTATCTTCTCTGAAACGACCTTCTCAACCTGCCTTAACATGATTTCACGATCAAGATTGGATATCAGCTCATGCTCAAATGAAAATTGGTCTTCCGTCAAATCAGCATTTATCTGAACATTGATTTTTTTTAGAAGATTTACAAGGACGTTGAAAGGGATTACACGTCTATACTCTTCCTGGTCTGCTAAAATTTGATAAATTGCATTTAAAAAGTCCGATATTTTTGCATTTCCAGGTTTGTACATTGAGATATCCTTCTGCAGTTTTTCAAGAGGATACTCAGGGAGTGAATTAAGGGAATCAAGCCCCTTTGGGAACACGTATCCGCTTGCTTCTGTTTTCAAAAAATAAAGTTCTTTACTCCTTTTCAAATTTTCCTTAAGATTGCGAGCCAATTTTGAGCCTGCAGGGTCGATTTGTGAGAAGATTCTTGATATATTTACGTCGACAACCCGTCTGACAAATGCAAAAAAGGCCGACCACACAGATAACGTGTTAATCTTGTCAAGAGGTTGAGAAAGGCTTGATATAAACCTACGAATTTGATAAAGATTTTCCCCATTCTTGCTACCAAATATTTCCCCACAGCTGTCAATTGCGAGGTCGTCTATGGTGAAGCCCGACTCCTTCAAAATTCCAGCCGCATCTCTCCTCATGATTCTAATGTAACTGGAGGCAGCCGACCTTGTCAGGTTAATTAATTCGGCAAGTGCTGCCTGTTTAATTTCACCGTTTTCGACATCCGTAAGATAACTCCTAAGTCTCGGAGCCAGCGACTCAATGTCCATCCAATTAATTTAGTCATCTCATTGGAATTTCGCCAACAGGGCAGTAAATTTTTATATGGTGTATGGAGAACAGAGACGCCATTCTCACTGAAAGACCTGCGTAGTAACCTTTTGACCAATAAATTCATAGAATGGAAAAGAAAACGCACGTAATAATAGCATCAATTATTCTCTCTTTTTTTGTGTGGCTTTCGGTATCAATGAACGAGGAGTATACGATAGTTCTTCGTGTTCCGTTCGTAGTGAAGAATTTACCCGACGGGATGGCCCTTGCTTCAGAGGTACCTAAAACAATAGTTGTACGATTAAGAGGAACGGGGTGGCAAATCGCATCTGCTTATTTTTCCCCCTCCACTCAAATTGAGGCAGACCTCTCAAATGTTGAAAGCCAGAAGCTTATCTTTACAAGCAGGGAGTTCGGTTATTCATTAAACATAGGAAGCAATGTTCAAATATTGAGCTATAATCCAGATACAGTTGTGCTGGCCATTGACTCCATCTCCCAAAGGGTGGTTCCCATAGTTTCCCGCGTCGTTGTCCAACCAAGGCAGGGGTTTATGACCGTCGGCCCACAGCAAATTGTACCCGATTCTGTAACGATTTCGGGCGCAAGACGACTGATCAGCTCAATCCGAGCATGGCCAACAGCATTTCGTTTAATAAAAAATGCTGACCGCACAAAGGAAACAATAGTGCCGCTGCTCGATTCACTCAGTAATATTGTGAGTTTTTCTACGGATGAAGTTAAAGTGGTTACAGATGTTCAACAAATCGTGGAGAACCAGTACTCAGGAATACCGGTAAAAATCAGCGGACTAACAGATTCGTCTCAAATAATGCTTTTGCCGCCGGTAATAAACGTTACCCTACGAGGAGGAATAAAGACTATTGCCGACCTGACAAACGATTCAATTCATGCTTTTGTTGATTACTCAGTCTTGAAAAACCTCGGGACCAACAAATTTGTTCCAGACATAATAGTACCGCAAAATACACAGATAATTAAAATTCAACCGGACAGTGTTGAATTTATTTTTAGAAAGTAAAAAACTGGAGGAAACGAAATTAATGCCAGATAAAATTTTAAAGCTTGGGCTGCCTAAAGGAAGTTTGCAGGAATCGACATTCAGCCTCTTCCAGAAGGCTGGTTTCAATATTTCTGTCTCCTCAAGAAGTTACTTCCCCACCATTGATGACGAAGAAATTAAAATTATGCTGGTACGTGCACAGGAGATGGCACGCTACGTTGAGATAGGGACATTTGACGCAGGACTTACAGGAAAAGACTGGATTGTGGAGACCCAGAGTGACGTATATGAGGTCTCTGAGTTGATATATGCCAAACAGAGCATGCGACCTGTTAAATGGGTCCTGGCAGTTCAGGAGGATTCTAATTTTAACAGCGTAATGGATCTCGAGGGAAAAAGAATTTCAACAGAGGTCGTTAATATTACAAAAAACTACCTTTCTCGAAAAGGCGTAAAGGCATCTGTAGAATTTTCATGGGGTGCGACAGAGGTAAAAGTTCCTGAACTTGCTGATGCAATTGTCGAAGTAACCGAAACAGGAACCTCTCTTCGAGCAAATCATCTCAAAATAATAGATGTGGTCATGGAATCTACAACACGTCTGATTGCAAATAGAAACTCCTTTGCTGATCCCTGGAAGAGGGAGAAAATTGAAACACTTTCACTTTTACTTAAGGCGGCAATTCAGGCAGAGGGAAAAGTCGGATTAAAGATGAACCTTCGACGCGCTGACCTTCCTAAAATAGTAGGCATGATCCCTGCGCTGAGAAAACCGACAATATCGCCGCTGGCAGATGAGGAATGGGTGGCAATTGAAACCATTATAGACGAAAAGGTTGTTAGGGTACTGGTACCTGAATTAAAGCGCAATGGAGCTGAAGGTATAATTGAATATCCGCTTAATAAAATTGTCCCATAACCTTTAAGACGATGGAAATATCACTGGGAAAATATCTTCTTAACAAACCCATTGCATTGGCACCAATGGAGGATGTTACCGATCTCCCCTTTAGACTCCTCTGCAAGGAATTTGGCGCAGACATAGTGTATACTGAATTTATAAGTTCAGAAGGACTGACCAGGGCTGCCAGAAAGTCTATTGACAAATTGTTGATAAGCGATCTCGAAAGACCTGTGGGAATACAGATATTCGGAAGTGATTCAGATGTAATGGCCGACGCTGCCAGAATTGCTGAAGATGCAGGGGCCGACTTCATTGATATCAATGCCGGATGCTGGGTCCCGAAGGTTGCATCGAGAGGAGCAGGCGCCGGTTTGATGAGGGATTTAAAAACCCTGGAAGCAATTATCCAACAGGTTAGAAAAGCTGTAAAGATTCCGGTCACTTTAAAAACGCGTCTTGGATGGGATTCTAATAGCATAACAATTTTCGATGTTGCCGACATTTGTGCAGAGGCAGGCTTATCAGCACTGGCCATACATGCGCGAACAAGAGACCAGCGCCATGATGGTGAAGCCAACTGGGATTGGATTAGAAAGGTCAAAGAGGTTGCAAAACTCCCCATAATTGGAAATGGCGATATAAGAGAGCCCGCGGACGCAATAGAAATGTTTGAGTTCACAAAATGTGACGGTGTCATGATAGCCAGGGGTGCAATAAACAACCCATGGATATTTCGCCAGATAAAATCGTTGATGAACGGGAAACTGCCGGTAAAGCCTTCACTGGAAGAGAGAATTAACATTTGCTTGCGGCATATTGAGATGGAGATTGAACTGAAGGGCGAAAAGAGGGGAATACTTGAGTTCAGAAAGTATTACCACGGATATTTCCACGGCCTTCCAAATGCTTCAATCCTGAGATCAAAACTTGTAAGGCTGAATTCATTGGCTGAAATCCGGGAAACACTGCATTCAGCTGCTTCGATTATACCTGACGATTATGATGTGACATTGAGCAAAACGAGATAAATAGTACTCCAGAAACCTGCGGCCTCCAGCGCTTTGAATTGAATGCGGTCATGTGGCATCTTAAATTATTTTAAACGATGAAAGTTTAATGAAAAGGAAAGTTCATATTCTGACTCTCGGCTGCCCAAAAAATCAAGTAGACAGCGAATTTCTGGCCGCCCAGCTGGCTGCTAACGGATATGAGCTGGTCAATTCCGGTGACGATGCTGACGTAGCCATAATTAATACGTGCGGCTTTATCGACGCAGCAAAACAAGAGTCAATAGATGCAATTCTCAGTTTAACACAAAATAAGAAGTCCGGTGAGACAAAGAAGGTTATTGTTGCCGGATGCATGGTTGAAAGATATAAAAAGGAGCTCAGGGACGGCATCCCGGAAGTCGACGCATTTTACGGAACGAGAGATATTGGGAAAATTCTTTCCGACCTTGGTGCTGAATACAGATACGACATCCCTGGTGACCGGATTTTATCAACCCCCTCTCACTATGCTTATTTGAAAATATCAGAAGGCTGCGATAACCCCTGCTCTTTTTGCGCCATTCCTTTGATGCGGGGCAGACATATTTCAAAGGACAGTGACATTATAATAAATGAGGCAAGTCGCCTTGCAAGTAAAGGAGTAAAGGAACTTATCTTGGTTGGACAGGACACCACCTATTACGGAATGGATACTACCGGGAAAAGAGAACTGCCGGCACTCCTTGAAAAGCTAAGCCTAATTGATGGCATAGAATGGATACGCCTGATGTATACTTATCCTTCCAGGTTCCCTGAAGAACTCCTTGATGTAATTAAAGACAATGAAAAAATTTGCAAGTACATTGATATCCCCATACAGCACATTTCAGACAGGGTCTTGAAATCGATGCGCCGTGGAATATCTGGGCGGAAACTACGCAATTTACTGATTAAAATCCGTGAAAAAGTGCCTGGTATTTCCTTAAGGACAACTCTTATTGTTGGTTATCCTGAAGAGACAGAAAAGGAGTTTCGTGAACTATATGAGTTTGTAAGTGAATTCAAGTTCGACAGATTGGGCGTTTTTACCTATTCAATGGAAGAGGGAACCCCCGCAGCAGTGCTTGGAGATCCCGTTCCAGCCGACGAAAAAGAGAGTCGGCAGGCAGCAATAATGGAACTTGAGCGTAAGATAATTTCAGAGAAAAACGCAAATTTGGTGGGGAAAGAAATTAAAGTCATTGTTGACAAAAGAGATGAGAATAACTTTGTCGGCCGAACAGAGCACGATGCTCCGGAAATTGATACAGAGGTTTTTATAAGGTCAAATACAGATGTAAAACCAGGGGAATTTGTCAATGTAAAGATTGAGGACGCTTTTGAACACGATCTGTATGGTGAAGTTAAATGATGAGGTATGCCATGAAAATTTTCTTAATCATCACAATTGTTGCAGTTGTCACTGCAAACGCTCAGGTGGAACTTCAACAATCTTTTTCATATTCTCCGCCACATTTTTATTTTGATGCACTTAATTTCAAATCCGACTCGGGGGGAAGCAGAATAGATTTCTACCTTCAGATACCATATAACGAACTACAATTTGTAAAGCAGGGGAATACTTTCGCTGCCTCGTATGAAGTAAACCTTCAACTAACTGATGAATCTGGAACGGTTGCACTTGACAGGTCGTGGAATGAACACGCAACGTCAAACGACTTCAATGAGACGGTAAGCTCAAATATAGCGTCTGTTACTCAGAGACACTTCATTGTACCACCTGGTACATATACGCTCCAGATTGTTATTACGGACGACGAGACTCAAAAATCTTACGTGGGAAGGAGGAGTTTCACAGCTCGAGACTATTCCGCATCATCTCCTTCATTAAGCGATGTCATGCTCTTAAAAGCCTCATCTCATACTGATGGCAAAATGACCATAGTGCCCAACATTGAAGGAAATGTGATCTCTGCAAGGGACTCATTCCCTGTTTTTTACGAAATGTACGTTCCGGAGAATGTTGATTCTGTATTTGTTCTCACTGAAATCTTTGGCACAAAAAACAAAATTGTGTATTCTCATTCCCAGTGGGTACACGGAGCATCAGGCACAGTTAAAATGATAACGGAAATCCCAAAGGGGAACCTGCCAATGGGCTTTTACAGGCTCAGCATAACTATGAAGAGCTCCCCTGGGCAAAATGAGCCAATATTGGCAAATGCCACAAGGTTTTTCTCAATTCATTTCCCTGAGCTTCCCCTGACCATAACAGACCTCGACAAAGCAGCTGACGAGCTTGTTTACATAGCAAGGAGAGCAACAATTGACAGCATTAAGTCAGCACCAGACCTCTTTACAAAAGAGAAAAGATTTATTGCATTCTGGAACCGTTACAATACAAATCCGTCCTCAAAGCGAAACAGACTGATGGAGGAATATTACAACAGGGTAGCGTACGCAAATGAACATTTTACACATTACTTCGAGGGATGGAAAACTGACATGGGAATGGTATACATTCTCTTTGGCCCCCCTAATAGTGTAGACAGACACCCGTTCGATATAGACAGTAAACCGTATGAAATCTGGTACTATTACGAACGAAACAGGCGATTTGTATTTCTTGATGAAACTGGATTCGGTGATTACAGACTCATAACTCCTATCTGGGATCAAGAAACTCCTTACGGTTCTCAACTTTGGCCACGCTAGAAAACAAACTGAACTTAATATTCATCTGGCACCAGCACCAGCCTTACTATAAGAATGACGGAACATTCGTTCTGCCGTGGGTTAGAATGCATGGGATTAAAGATTACTGGGATATGGTCAGAATCCTGGATGACTTCCCTGCAATAAAACAAACGTTCAATTTTACTCCTTCCCTAATCCTGCAGATAAATGATTACCTGATAAATGGAACGAAGGACAGAGCTCAGGTCCTGTCAGAGAAACCTGCGGTTAGCCTGACACTTGAGGATCGGATTGAAGCACTGAAAACTTTTTTTTCAGCAAATGCGGAAAGAATGATCTTCAGGTACCCCCGATATAGGGAACTTTTCGAAAAAAGAGGGAAAATAAGTAAGGAAGCTGAACTTTACGAAGTTGTAAATAAATTTAGCAATCAGGATTTTCTTGATCTTCAGGTTTGGTGGAACCTTGCCTGGGTCGGCGAATATTCCAGATTTGATCCACCTTTTAAAATGCTGCTCGATAAGAGCAAAAATTTTTCAGAAGAAGACAAAGAAATTTTGTTGTCTGCTCAAGTAGAAATTTTAAAAAAGATAATTCCTCATCACATCAATGCAGCACGACAGGGCCAAATTGAAATCTCTGTATCACCTTTTTATCATCCGATACTCCCTTTACTGTGCGACACAAACATTGCAGCCGAAGCAAATCCAGGAACAAGGCTTCCACAGAAGAGATTTTCTTATCCTGTGGATGCAAACGAACAGGTTAAAAGAGCATTAAAACTTGCCTTAAAAGCTTTCGGGTTCAAGCCTCGGGGAATGTGGCCAGCTGAGGGTGCACTGAGTATGGATGCACTCAAGATAATAGCAGAAAACGGTATTGACTGGACTGCTACCGATGAATCTATTTTACTGAAAACTCTCAAGAAAGATATGGCCCCCCTTACAAATTCATTTTTGGAAAAGTATTTCCCATACAGGATTAAAGCTGGAGAAAAATATGTCAATATTTTCTTCAGAGATCATTTGCTTTCAGATCTCATTGGATTTGTATACTCACATTGGTCACCTGACGACGCTGCTGCAGACTTTATAGGGCGACTCGACGAAATCAGAAATAAATTACTTTTAAATTACGGAGAGAAGGTGTTTCGCTATGCTGCAGTGACAATAATTCTCGATGGAGAAAATGCATGGGAATATTATCAAAGTGACGGAAAAGACTTCTTACGTACTCTGTATTACAGACTTAGTAATGACGGAAGATTTAAGACCATTCTCCCTTCACAGTTAGCCCCCCAGAGGGAAAGAGTACTCGGCACACTCCAACCAGGTTCATGGATAAATGCGAACTTCGATATATGGATTGGACACCCGGAAGATAATAAGGCATGGGAAATGTTGACGGATGCCCGCGCACTTTTAGAGAAAGCCAACAAGGTGACAGGAACAAAAAGGCGCGAAGAAATTTATAATCATCTCCTCATAGCTGAAGGTTCTGACTGGTGCTGGTGGTATGGTGATGAACACAGTTCTCACGAAGCAGCTGAATTTGACAAATTGTTCCGCTCACACATTAAGGAAGTTTACTTACTTTGTGGCCTGACTCCACCGGATGAAATTGAAGTACCAATAAAGAGAAAAAGGGAGGAATTGAGATTCAAAAATCCATCCTCACGCATAGAGCCAGATGTCCTTAGAATAGATGAGCGCCAGTGGTTTGAAGCAGGATTTGCCCTCCAGCAGCCTGAAGGGTCAATGCACAAAAGTGGCCTTACGATTCAAAAACTCTGGTTTGGAAACGACAGTAATACATTATACTTCAGAATAGATTTTAATGAAGAACCTGTCGACTCAACAATTAAAATTCAAATCTTTTCTCCAATACCGGTGGAATGCGAGATTGGGAAGGATTTTACACTCTCAGTAAACACATCAACAGATAAAGGACACTACGGCGTTATTTACTCAATTGGAAAGATTACCATAATCGGCCTGCAAATGGAGACTTGCCTGGATGTTGAAATTACTGCTTCGATTTCAGTCTGGCGGGGGAACAGCTTAATTGACTCTCTCCCCAGGGATGGCGTATTAAAATTCCACTGTGTTCAGTAAGCCTTGACACTCACGCTTCCAAAGGCCGATTCAATTCTAATATCAAGATGCGGACCGCCTGTCTCTTTCGAGCGATAAATCCCTTTCCCTTCTGAGAAAAATCCTTGAACATCAATGCCAGTTAAAAAAGATTCAGGCGTTCTTATCGTCACAGACATATTTCCTGGAACAAGTATTTCTATAGATCCAAGGCCTGTTTCTATCCTTGCACTGCAGTCACCCTGAAGCTTCCCACCAAAATCGAGTTTGGCAGAACCAACTCCACCACTGTATTCAATTCTGGAAGCATTGGCATTAGCCAGATTTGAAACATCAATACTTGAAACACCACCTTTAATTCTTATAACCTCAGCACGAATTTGATTTGGCTCTGAAAAATTGAGATGCAAGCTGCTGACACCTGTTGATATATCTGCTCTCCTTAGCTTCATTCCACCGAGATCAATATTGCCATTGCATACTCCAAGGTTGAGCTCAAGGGAAAGCGGGACACTGCGGCTGAGCTCAATATATGCATTGTTCTTGCGGCTCTTGAGTCCGAACAGGCTAACACTGTTGTGATCATTTGAGAATCTGAAGTATCCCTTGCCGTAGCTCACCTCATAATATAGTTCGGGAGGCTTGCTCTCCTGAGGGTAGCTGTAGTCAACTTTAAAAGCCTTACCAGATTCTTCCGTCCTTCGCAATTGCATCTCCACCAGCCCAAGATTTATTCGGGCGTCAATGCTGGTTGCACCCAGCAGCTCCTCATCTGCCTTGAATTCCTTACTCTGTGAAAATGCCAGAGAAAAAGACAGCAGTACAAATATAAGTGGCTTCATACACGAAATATTACGATATCCAGCAAAATATGTTTCAATAATTCTTTATTCTATCTTTCAGATATTTATAAAGCATTTCCCGAGCCCTGTAAAGATGCACCTTAATTGTATTAACGGGCAATTTCATTTCCCGGGCAATTTCTTCATAGCTCATTTCTTCGTGATGCCTGAGAATAATTACTTTACGATATTTTTCAGGGAGGGAATTAATTGCATTTTTTATCAATTTTGATTTCTGCTCACGCAACATTTGAAGATCTGGTTCATAAGTGGAATCTGGAATTTCGAACTCTGATTCATCTTCATTTGAAAATTGCATCTCATGTATGGAATATATATGCAGTTTTTTCTTTCGTATGTGATCCAGGCAATGGTTGTTGGCAATTTTGAAAAGCCATGACGCAAACTGATTGTCATACTTAAAATCCGGAAGATGCTGAAATGCTTTAATAAAAACTTCCTGTGTTAAATCTTCAACTTCTCTCTTATCCCTGATGATTCTATAAACGATTTGGGAAATGGGAATCTTATATCTCTTAATCAGGGCTTTGTAAGCGGCCTGGTCGCCGGCAACTGCTCTTTTGACCATGAGTGCATCTTCCTGAGCCCTCCTTTTACGCTCACTATCTTTCATATTTGCTTAAGTTTCCATCTGATTTACAGGACACTGGAAGCAGTTATTTACTTCAGGTTTAATTTAAATTAGAGAGATAACCCTGTTCCAAAAAATTTAAAGGTGCCTCTGACATCCTTACACTATGCAAGGACACGAAAGCGTTTATTTATTTTCATTCTCGAATTGCTTTTTAACATAGTAAAGTCTCTGAATTGCGGTGATGTTAGTTAGGAAAGCCAGTAAGGAAACCGCTGCTGCTAAAGACAGTGGTGGATATGCCATCCCATTCCCGAAGACCATTTCCATCACCCCCTTAAATACCGAATTCCAGAAGTCGTTAAAAATATTCAGGAGCAAACCAAGCCCGAGAATTACGACCCTCTCCTGTCTGCGCGCCAGGCCAACATTAGCCTTGAACCCTAACCCTTCAGCACGTGCTCTTACATAGCTAACCATAATTGATCCGCCTATTGCAAAAACTGCCATCACAGATGTTAAATAAAAATGGTGCTCAATTAAATAGAAACCTATTCCAAAGAAAACCGTTACCTCTGAATATCTGTCCATTGTTGAATCATATAGGGCGCCAAAGCGCGTAACGCGCCCGGTTTTTCTTGCAACAGCTCCATCTATAGTGTCGAACAATCCGGCAACCAGCACAAGAACTCCACCGAGTACCAATTGACCATTTGCAATTTCATAACCACAAAAGCCGCTAAGAACAAACCCCAATGTTGTCAACCAGTTCGGATTGGCATTCCTTTGCCCCAGAAAACGAGCAAGGGGATCAATTAATCTCTTAAATCCCATCTCTATCCACGAAGGAATGAGACTAATCAATTTTCTTTCCCTTCAACAATTATTACAAATTCGCCCTTTTTCACATCTTGCTTCAGCTTAGCTAACACAGTTGAGATACTCCCCCGATAAAAAGTTTCATGAATTTTTGTCAGCTCTCTTGCAACAACACACTTCCTGTCTCCAAAAGCATTCAGCAATTCTTCAAGTGTACGTTCAATTCTGTGCGTTGATTCATATATAACAATTGTGCGCGTCTCTTCAGCTAAACGCATGAGCTTTGTTTTTCTTCCCTTCTTTAAAGGAAGAAACCCTTCAAAGACAAACCGGTCAGTGCGTAATCCGCTTGCACTAAGAGCGGTAATTAAAGCAGTAGGACCGGGGATTGGAACGACATCGCATCCATGCCGGAGTACACTGTTGACGAGCACATAACCTGGATCAGATATCCCGGGCGTACCTGCATCAGTTATCAAAGCTGCACTTTCACCATTCAGGATTTTATTAACTATCTCTTCCAAACGTTCTTGAGTTGAGTAACTATGAAAACTCAAAAGCGGCCTGGAAATTCCATAATGTCTCAGAAGTATAGAACTCGTTCTCGTATCTTCGGCAGCAATAAAGCTTACTGATTTCAGTGTGTCGATTGCCCGAAAGGTAATGTCACCCAGATTTCCAATTGGAACTGCTACAACGTAGAGCTTGCCTGGCTCTCTGTCACCCACTACACTCCCCAATCTCTAAGGTATCTGAAATCGATATTTATGGTTCTCGGACTGATCTTGGCAATTAGGGGGGGCCTCCTCTTAAACTGACTTCGAACAATCATTTTAACAAGGTCATTAACGAGTCGTGTGCTGTGGCCGGCCGCTATCACCTCCTCCGGTGTCATTCTCTGATCAACAAGGAGGTAAAGAGCTGCATCTATCTCTGCATAACTATGCCCCAGTTCGTCCTCGTCAGTTTGGCCAAGCCACAAATCAGCGCTTGGCTTCTTTTTCACAATTTTTTCTGGAATGCCTACGAACTCCGCCAGCTGCCAGACCTGCGTCTTGTAAAGGTCACCAAGCGGATTGATTGCATGTGCCATGTCACCAAACAATGTCCCATAACCAAGAAGGAGTTCAGTCTTGTTACTTGTTCCGAGCACGAGGGCGTTTTCCTTTGCAGATCTATCATACAAAACTATCATTCGAAGGCGTGAGAGGATATTCCCCCTTCTAACTTTATTCATAGAGGGATCTAAAAAAATAAGAGGCTCTGCTGCCGAAGTAATGTCGACAGTCTCATACCTGATCCTGAATTTTGATGCAAAGAGATTTGCATCTGATATACTTTCGGGGTTGGTTTCTTTATAAGGAAGTATGATACCTATCACATTTTTCTCACCGAGAGCCTCAGCGGCCAGAGCTGCAGCTAAGGCAGAATCAACTCCACCAGAGATTCCAACCACCAGTTTTTTAAATCCTGCTTTAACAGTCTCTTCCCTTATAAATTCTATGAGAAATTTCTTAACCAGCCCCGGATTTATGGCAAGTTCCTTGGTTTGTGTTTCCATTGAGCTAAATTAACTAAGCATCGATAGTGAATCAATGAAAAGCTGCAGAGAATTGCGTAATTTAGCAGCAAAACAGGATTCAACTAAAATCCTGAACGAAGCTTTCTATTGCCTTAACCAAATTTTCCCAGCTGTATTTTTCCTTCTGCATCTGAGCACCGCGTTTCAATCTGGCAGCATTGTCGTTTGAGTAGAACTTAACGATAGCATCTGCAAGAGTTATCGGTGAATTGGGTTCAACCACGTAGCCACTGACACCATCGGTTACAACTTCGCTAAGTCCACCCACATCTGTCACAATAACCGGAATGCCGAAATTGTACGCTATTTGCACGATTCCGCTCTGAGTTGCGCTGACATATGGTAAAACGACGAGATCTGCAGCAGAAAAATAAAGCGCAACATCTCTGTTTGGAACATATTTATCGATGAGGATTACGTTCCCCACTAAACCATGCTCCTTAATAAAATCGATATACGGTTTCGGATCTTCATAAAATTCTCCAACAACAAGGAGCTTTAAATTAACATTCTTAAGGACAACCGGCATTGCTTCAAGGAGGACTTTCAGTCCCTTGTAAGCCCTGATGAATCCAAAAAATAACGCGACCTTTTCGTTTTCATTGAATCCAAGCTCTTTCCGCGCAACCTTTCTGCTAATTGACTCTCCGAATATCTCATACACAGGATGGGGCACGTTTCTATAAACAGGATTTCTCATAAGAGCGAGTAAATCCTTTTCTACGGACTTTGACTGGACAATGAAGAAATCAACCGGTTTGAACGCCCACTTTGTCAGGAAGCGATCCACCGGCGTTCCTTCATGAGGAACAACATTGTCACATATAAATAATACTTTGCAACCAGATAATTTTTTCGAA
>JBMFVE010000017.1:0-11116 GCA_049966155.1 Candidatus Kryptoniota bacterium | reverse complement strand
CCGATCCACCGGCGTTCCTTCATGAGGAACAACATTGTCACATATAAATAATACTTTGCAACCAGATAATTTTTTCGAAATTCGGGCGACCGTTCCGAAAAGAGGAGCAAAAAAGGGGATCCAATATTTGAAAATCACCAGATTGGGAAGAAGAGAAGCTACATATTTACCTGTTTTAATCCAGGTCAGAGGATTTACTGAATCCATCAATGCAACGCTTGGAATTATAAAACCTTCTCCGCTTTTTTCTTCCTGCGACTTCCCCGGAAAAAGTATTTTCGGATATTGTCTTTTGAATGTAACGACCGATACCTGATGCCTATTTGAGAGGTGTTTGTATAAAAGGTAGACATAGTGTGCTATCCCACCGCGCAGCGGGTAAGCAGTGCTGACAATTACGATTTTCATTTGACTGTAGCATTTGCCTTTATACCGATGACCCGAAGAGCACTTTCAACTACCCTTGAAGGACTCAGGTAGTCAAGGCAAAAGTATTCTTTATTGACACAGCGAGGGCTGAAAAAGCACTTGCATTCCCTCTCTGGTTCTATTATCTCACCCAATCCATAAAGCTCAAATTCGTTCTTATTAAAAATGTTATTAATTAGAACAATTTTCTTGTTGAGGCCAATTGCAATGTGTAGCCCCATTGTAACTCCTGTAATTACCATGTCCACCTGATCGACCAGGTTTATGAACTGGCGCAGGGGATAATATCCGGGATAAGTTGCACCACTCTTTGCCGCTATTCTCTTATTCCGTTCGTCTTCCTGTTCACCACCCAGCAAAATTACTCCAAATCCTTTTCCCTGAAGGGATTGTGCAACCGTAGACCAACTATCTTCACTCCAGAGGCGGCTTGTCCACCTCCCCCCACATCCTGTATTCAGCCCAATTAAAGGGTGAGGAAGATCAATTTCCCATTGATATCCATCTTCAGCAAAGTTAGAAAGTATGTATCTTTCACCATTAAACTTAAAGCCGCAAATCTCAAAAATCTCTTCCAGGTAGTTTTTCTTATTTGCCTTATTAATGTCATCGAAAATACCTGTAAGGTATTTCCCTTCCGCAAGCTCATCGAATGGTGCTGTTTTCCCATCTTTTGCCATAAACCCGCGCTTTATCCTCGCCCTGACTCGATTGGCCAGGGATATTGCCTCATAGTCCTTATCAAGGCTGAATAAATAGTCAAAGCTGGCATCTTCAATTTGCAAAATGGATGCTGCATCGAACTTTAGTTTGCGGTCAACATCGTCAGGAAGAAAATCAGGGCTATATGTAACCCACCATATTTCCGCGTTTGGATCAAGAGCCCTTATCTTTCTCAACAATGGGGTTGTGCGAATAACATCACCAAGGGCACCGAGCTTTATAATCAAATACCTCTGACTTACAGGAGCGTAGTAGGTGCATTCACCGCAATGGACACCATATTGCTTATGTGGCTTACAGGGGACGTGACCCCGAAAGAACCGACAATCTCTGTGAACAACGGTTGTCCTGTCCGGCATTTATCAGCTACAAACTTTTTCCTTTATTGAATATTCTTCCTTAATCTGTGTCCTGGTTATCATTTCACCCAGAAGGCCAATTGAAATAAACTGAATACCTACAATTATCAGCAATACACCAACAATGAAAAGAGGACGATTGCTTATTGCTGTTCTCCCCATTGCCCATTCAATTGCCAATTCAAGGTCAATTAGGAATCCTGTCAGGAAACTCACCAATCCAAACACACCAAAAAAGTGGAGCGGGCGTTTACTGTAGCGAGTTGTGAATAAGACAGTCATCAGGTCAAGAAAGCCATGCCAGAAACGACTAAAGCCAAACTTAGTTTTGCCATATTTCCTCGGATGATGCTGAACAGGAATTTCTGTAACTCTATATCCTGCCCAGTGTGCCAGCACAGGTAAAAACCGATGCATTTCTCCCACCACCTTGAGATCTTCAGTTACTTCCCTGCGGTAAGCTTTAAGTCCTGAATTGAAGTCACGGAGTTTTATACCTGTGGTTATTGATGTCACGAAGTTAAATAGTTTAGATGGTATTGTTTTTGTAATCGGGTCACGCCGTTTCTTTTTCCACCCATTGACAAGATCAAAACCCGAATCAAGCTTCTGAATGAGCCTCGGTATTTCGTTGGGATCGTCCTGCAAATCAGCATCCATAGTAACTATATACCTTCCTGCTGCATGCTGAAATCCTACTGAAAGAGCTGCAGATTTCCCGTAGTTCCGACGAAAACTTATATACTTGTATCTGCGATTTTTCCGATGAATTTCCCTTAGAATCTGTAACGAGTTATCCGTTGACCCATCATCCACAAAAATAACCTCGTATGTGACGTTCATTCTTTCAAGTACGTCTCGCAATGCCAGGGACAATTGCATCAGTGATTGTTCCTCATTAAGCAAAGGAATCACCACAGAAACATCGATTTTCCTTTGTGACCTCTCCCTCACCTGTCTCGATTGGGTTTCTTCTCCGCCTGTTTTGCTAAAATTTTCGATCATGTTGATTTTTTATTGTGACAAACTGTATAGCAAAATAGTTGTGAACGGGCAAAAATGCAACGATGAAAAGATGGCGTGCCGGCTGATATAGTGACCCGCATCAAACTGCACAAAAAATCGTACTATAATTTTCTATTTCGCTTGATTTGTGGCAGGCTACTAAATATATTTTGTCAGAAAATGTTAAAGGTAAGTTACAACCGATAGAGAAATAAAATTACAAATAAAGATAAGAAAGATGAAAACATTTCTGAAAGCTGTCGGACTCTTTGCACTTCCACTTGTTGCAGCAATTATTATTATGCGGTATTTTCTCCACCGTGTAAATAAACGCAGCAACGGATTTTTCATTAAGGAGTACGACGAGCAAAATATTTACGGATAAGGCCAATGTTTTAGAGGCCGAAATTACGATGATCTAAATATATTCGTAGAACTTACTTTGTTGCGAGAAGAACCCCTCCGACAAAATAATTACGTGGTCTTTACATTCTGCAACGAATCATTTTCCCTTCCAGAAAATCAAGAGAACTAAAAAGGAGATACAAAATGTTAAAGCACCTTCTTTTTACAATGTCTATTCTCATAGCCGCTGGTATCTTAAATGCTCAGCAAGAAAAAGCATACGAAAGTAAGTACCTTTCCATACCAGACCCGGACAGCTGCAAAAGAAACCTCTTTATACTGACCCAGGAGCCGCACATTGCCGGCAGCAAAGACGATAGTTTATTGGCAGTTTTTGTCAAAGACCGATTCGAAAGATATGGGATACCTTCTGAAATTTTGACCTACTACGTGTACTTACCATATCCTATGAGTGAGACTCTGGAGATCACTGAGCCGCATAAGGAAATCCTGGATCTAAACGAAAAGGGGTGGGAGTGGGACAAGGATACCCACAATTCACAAATAGTGTTGCCATTCAACGCATATTCACCCAGTGGTGATATTACCGGCCAGGTTGTTTATGCTAATTATGGGCTTCCTGAAGATTACAAGATTCTCTCTTCATTAGGCATAGACGTTCGAGGTAAAATAATGCTGGTGCGCTATGGGAAAAGTTTTAGAGGAATCAAGGTTAAGGTAGCTGAGGAAAATGGTGCGGCCGGCGTCATCATTTATTCGGACCCAGCAGATGACGGCTATGTGCAGGGTGATATTTATCCCCGCGGTCCAATGAGACCCTGGAGTGCCGTCCAGCGTGGAAGCATACAGGATTTAACCGTATACCCTGGTGACCCCCTGACCCCTGGATATGCATCTACAAAGGATGCAAAAAGGATCCCCTTAAATGATGTGAAGGACATCCCTAAAATTCCCTGCATTCCGATTTCTTACGCAAACGCTCAAAAGCTTCTAACAGGTTTGGCCGGGCCTGTTGTCCCTCATGACTGGCAGGGAGGGTTACCCCTGACATATCACATTGGTCCTGGAGGTACAGAAGTACATCTCAAATTAGTTATGGATTACGAGATAAGGCCAATATGGGATGTAATAGGCACAATTCGCGGGTCTTTACACCCGGAACAAAAAGTTATTCTTGGAAATCATAGGGATGCATGGGTTTATGGCGCGGTCGATCCTAACAGCGGGACTGCATCACTTCTTGAAACGGCAAGAGGATTTGGAGAATTGCTTAAAGGAGGATGGCGACCCGAAAGAACCATATTGCTATGTTCGTGGGACGGTGAAGAATATGGGTTGATCGGATCAACAGAATGGGGGGAACAGAGATCGGAGGAACTTTCAAAAGACGCAGTGGCTTATATTAACATTGACGCACCGGTAAGCGGTCGGCACTTTGGATCGAGTTCAGTTCCTTCTCTGGACAAATTTATCATGGACGTTACAAAATCAGTAACAGATCCTAAAACAGGAAAGAGTGTATTTGAATCATGGTTCGCTGACCAGAACAAAAAATATTATGAGGAGCATCATACAGTTCCGGAGACAGCCTTAACAAAATTGGGAAGACTCGGCAGTGGATCGGATTTTACGGTGTTTCTTGAACATATTGGCATTCCATCTTTTGACTTCGGTTTCGGTGGTCAGTATGGAGTTTACCATTCAATGTTAGACGATTTTTACTGGATGGAACACTGGGGAGATCCAACCTTTGAATATCATGCAACTGTTGCCAGGGTGCTCGGGATCTCCGCAATGCGCATGGCAGATGACAAAATTCTCCCCTTGAGATATTCTGATTATGCACGTGCAATCATCATGTATTTGCATGAACGGCAAAAAAGTGCAAGGGAGGTTAGCGATCTTGAAAAAGTAAGTTTTGATTCTGTTTTTCAGGCAGCCGGACAATTTGAACTGATATCACATTATGTGGATTCGCTCATAACGACTGTAAAACTTAACGACAAACAGGTCGCAGAAATAAACAATAGATTAATGCGAGCAGAAAGGCTGTTTATCCTGAAAGATGGGATTCCAAAATCAGACTGGTTTAAACACGCAATTTATGCTCCAGGATTTTACACAGGATACGCAAGCCAGCCCTTACCGGGCATTGCACGAGCTATTGAAGCAAAGAATGCCGATTCACTACGAAAACAGTTAAGTATATTAACAAATATTCTGTCAACGTCAACGGAAAACTATAATGAAATTAAAAAAATTATCGTTAGTGACTGAAAGGGAATAAATGACTCTCAGCATGGACACATGGCCGCCGTTGTTTATTTTTTGAAACATCATCTCAAATGGAATCATCTGGCATAAAGCGGAAAAATAAAAAGTGGACCTGTTAAAGGTCCACTAAATTTTTTTAAAAGAACTTCACATTTGTTATATAATTACCCCGACACCTACACTTGCAGTGTTGTACCTGGAAAAGGAATAATCGGCACTGATAGCAATAAAAATTAGCTTTAGCGATAACCCTGCCGTCAGTCTGCTCGTGTTCTGACCATTTAAACTAAACGAGACAGGAGTAGTAATTTGTCGACCATCTGGACCCGTGGTTTGTAAGTCGTAAGATACAGTCATTGAAGAACTCTCAAGCAGGAGTCCAAGATATGGTGTAATATTGAGGGCACCAGGACCAAATCTGTGGCTGGCAAAGATGCCGAACTCCCTTGCCGAGCTCTCAAATATGGTTCCGACCTTCAGAGTTTGTGTAAAGAAAGAAAGCGACAAATCTACTGGCATTTCATTTCCAAACCAAACCGATGGATTGTGTTGAAATCCGTAACCAAGGTATGAAAGATTACCCAGTTTATTGTCCAGGGTGACACTTGGCAGGAACCTGAATGCAACTGAAGTACCATAAATCGTCCCTAATGAGATTTGGGGTGCCCCCATTGGAAGCGCAGGTAGATTCTCGAGGAAACCAGTAGCCCCTGTATTTACAACCACAGGGTTAACATTAACAGTCTGCTGGACGCCATTATAGGTTACGGTAGCCGTGCCCCCTGAAAAACTCACTTTAACAGAATCCTTTTTTGAACCTACTATTGTTGGACCGGATATCGTAACAGTAAAGGGAATCTTCATAATTTGCTGTCTGACGGAATCCCTGTAAGCGCCAGTATAATAAGGTGGAAGCATACGATCGGCTGAGTTATAATCAAATTTATATGGCGCACTTATATCAAAACTCTTGTTTGGAGCAGAAAAAAATGATCCCATGGCCACAATTCCTATCTCAAGGTCAAATGAAGACTTAACAGGGCGGGGTGCTCGATGCACCCAACCTGAATTTAAATCCGCTCCAAATCCCGACACTATTGGTGCTATATAGCCCTGCGCAGCCGATTCCGCCAGGCCGCTGAGAGTAGATTGTAGATCGTCGTTCGCGGAGCTGCTCTGTGCAAAACAGACCGTGTCGGCAAATACCAAAACCATGCTTAAAAGCACACTAATTTTTGTTATATTCCTCTGCATAATTAATCCCTTTCAGATAATTCATTTGGTTTCCACTTTTATCATTGTTACCCTGTCGTTTTCGTCGAAAACCACACCAAAGTAATAGTCCTTTGTTGGCCAAAAATAGGAAACCGAGCCGTCTGAATTCTTCTGAATGTCATCGGTATTACCCATTTTGTTAAGAATGTCTGATTTATTATCTCCTATATGAATCCCGTTCACCCCGCCGGTATACTCTTTCCAGAAGATTGCCATATGAACGACTTTACCTCTGACCTTAAACCCAAAGGATGGGTAATCAACAACCACATAGTCATCCGCTGCATTAGTCCCTCTAATTGTGTATAAATCTGCAGGCGTACCAAACGTGGAAAATATCTTTGTAAACTTCCCTCCCACCAGATCGATGATCGTGGATGCGTCGGAAGTTTGCGCTCTGGCCGGGGTTTGTAAAAGTATACTGATCAAAGCCAGGGTTATGACGACAGCTGAACTCAATTTTTTCATAAACCACTCTCCTTTATGATTGTTTTAAAATTGTATAGTGTTTTAAATACGTGAAAAGATATGCTGAAGGTGAAAACAGGACAATACGACGATATGCGTAATTATTAGAAGAGGAAATCCTAAAAGTATATTAATTTCCACATGAGTGGTACAACAAAGGTTGTACGAAGTGTATGCAGATTAAGGTAGGTATTTGTTATTAATAAATTTTAAAACTGCCTCAGTGCGGGATCGAACCTGAAGCTTCTCATATATGCGGTGCAGGTGAGTGCGGACAGTGTCAACACTAATGAAGAGCGTATCAGCTATTTCCTTATAAAGATAACCCTTCGCCAGATAAGAGAGGATTTCCTGTTCACGAACAGTCAGGTTTTCAGCTTCCTTTGTTGATGTCCCCATTTGCTGAAACGCCATCACAACCTTACGTGCAATCTGGCTTGACATTGGAGACCCACCGTTTTGTAGGTCATGAATAGCTTCCAGCAGCTTGGCAGGTGGAGACTTCTTCAAGATATAAGCTTTTGCACCTGCCAGAATAGATTGAAAAATCTTGTCGTCGTCCTCAAAAACAGTCAACATCATCACAGGCAGATCAGGAACCTCTTCCTTCAGCCTGCGTGTGCACTCAATACCATTCATTTTCGGCATATCTATATCCATGAGAACAACGTCGGGCAATAAGGAACGGACACCTTCGAGGGCATCGAACCCATTTTCGAATACCCCTACACATTTAAACCCCGGTGAGCCTCCAATAAGCGCTGCAAGACCATTTCGAATCTCCGGTAAATCATCAACTATCACAACGCGAATGCCTTTGCTTTTCATCAATACGCTTAATTAAAGGTTTATTCAATAAAATAACAATCACACAAACGTTCGAATCGGTACACTGAAGGATATGGTCGTCCCCTGGCCAATTCTAGATTCGACAACCAAAGTACCGCCGATATTTTCTATCCTGCTCCTCATGTTCTTGAGGCCATTCCCAAATCCTGACATGGTGTGAAGATCAAAGCCGACACCATTATCGCTAATACGAATATTAAGCCGGTCATTTTCAATTGATGCATCGGTACAAATTTGATTTGCTGAGGAGTATTTGATGGCATTATTTAATGATTCCTTGATGGTCAAAAACACGTTTCTACGAAACTCCGGAGAAACCACAACTGGAGGAATATTCAAAGGAAAATTAATGGCAATTCTCCTGCTCAGGAGTTCAAAAGTTCCAGCAATATATTCCCTGACATATGACAATGTATTTTCGAGTGTGTCGTTCTTTGGATCTATTGCCCAGATAATTTGGCTCATGTTATCTATGATTTCTCTGGCAGTCACTGACACATTTTCCAGATTACTGCTGATGGACTTCCCTTTGCTTTTCTTTGAAAGCTCACAGAGTATAATTATTTTTGTCAGACTCGATCCAACCTCATCGTGCAAATCTTTGGATATTCTTGACCTCTCATGTTCAAGAGCTTGTTCATGTTCCAGTTGTCTCAGACGCCGTTTCACCCGGCGAAGTTCTATGAACCGAATACTGCCTCCTGTTGCGCCAAAACTAATCACAATAATAATGCCCCTGAACCACCATGTCATGTAGAACGGACTTGGTATGGTAAAATCAAATGTTGCTCCCTGTGTGTTCCAGACACCGTCTTCGTTAGAGGCAATAACCCTGAAAACGTATCTCCCGGGATTAAGGTTTGAATATGTAGCGGTTGTCTGGTGCCTCTCAGTGTTCCAATCCCTGTCAAACCTATCCAAACGATATTTATATTTATTCCTACCGGGTATCCTGTAAGCAAGAGCAGCAAATTTGAAGTTTATACTCCGAGTTCCAAATGTTACAATGTGATCATGTTTCTGGGAAATGACCTTCCCATCCGCTGTCACCTCTTCGATTACAACGGGTGGAATATATTTACTTGAGTTAAATTGGTTGGGATTCACAATTGCAACACCCTTAACAGTCGCAAACCAGAGGCGCCCATCCTCTGTGCGGCATCCCCCCTGTGGAAAGCTCCCATTGCCTTCTGAGCTCCGCATCCCATCTGCCTCCTCATAGACACGGCAGCCGATCCGCTGAATTTTCCCGGCGTCATATTCATACAGATCATTTTTCCTGACGACAAATATTCCTTTATTGCTGCTCATCCATAAGCGGCTTGAATCATCCTCAAGAATTATGTGGATCGTGTTCGAGAAAAGGCCCGAAGCAGTGGTATATGCGTAAATCTTCCCATCTCTAATTCTCGCCAGCCCTCCATCTGTGGCTATCCATATATTTCCTGTGGAATCTTCATAAGTCGAGCGAACCCAGTTGTTCGGCAACCCATCCTGTGTGGTGTAATTCCTGAACAATTTCCCATTGAATCCCGAAAGCCCCTCTTGCGTGCCTATCCAGAGAATATTCCGATGATCAACCATCAAAGAACGCACATCATCCCCTACAAGTCCGTCCAGAAGTCCAAATCTTTTCCAGACTCCATTTTCATATTTGTAAAGACTCTGACCTGGGGATCCAGCCCATAAAGTACCCCTATGATCAATTTGTAAAATCAGGAGCGATGAATTAAGAAAGATCTTGTTGTGAATCAGCTCACCTGATGGCTTTGCAATGACACTATTGCCCAGAAAAACATTTCCCTCTTTGTCTTCAGTTGCAGAAAAGTAATTTCTCATTGGGACTTTCAATTTCTTCACAATAATGGGAGCGTGGGAATTTGTTACATCATTACACTGATACAATGAAGGACCAATAGGGGCGATCCAGAGTCGTTTGTGTGAATCTGCAAATAACGCCCATATGTTTTCATCTATTAAACCTTCTTTTTTCCCAATTGTTACGAATGGAGAACTTCGCATGCGGTCAACTCCTCCGCCGTTCGTACCTATCCAGAGTGATCCTTCCTTATCCTGAAACAGAGTTTGAATAAATTCATTCGTCAGTCCTTCTTCAGTCGAGTATGTCTCAATCCTTTTACTGTAGTATCTCATTAATTTTCCAGAGGAAAGCGCTCCCCATACAGCACCATATTGGTCTTCAAAGAGACACGATTGCACAACAGCTCCGACTCTCCCCACATCGATGTTTTCAAGTACCTTATCACTGTCCAGATGTACCAATCTTACATCGCCATATTTTTGAAGACATGCTGACCAGACACCCGTGTGGAATGCTGGACCGACGGCAACTACTCCCCGAACTCCTGACCGAGCGGGGATGAGATGAAACTTGGAATTAATGTAATGCCACAGATGTCCCCCACTTACAACCCAAAGCTCTCCTTTTGAATCAACTGTAAGCGATCTGTAAAGATCGGGGTGATTAATTTCTCCAGATGATAGTTCAAATTGTTCAAATTTTTTCCCGTCAAATCTCGAAATCCCTTTGTGCTCTGTTAGGAACCACACATTACCATCCCGGTCACATACCATCTGGTTGATAAGGAGGTACATGTTCGGCAATCCATCCTGAGTGGTGAAGGTCTTGAAAGAATCCGGCAAATCACATGAACCCGCTGCCATCATGGTCAGACCGCCACCGTACGTCCCTATCCAAAGATGACCCTGTTGATCCTCAGTCAGGGAGACAATCCTGTTGCTGAGAAGGGCAGGAGTATTTCCCCTATCATATGTTTTAAATGAAATCCCATCAAACCTTGCAAGTCCTTCATAAGTAGCAAACCAGATAAAACCATCTTGCGCTTGACAGATGGCCTGAATGGAGTTTTGAGGTAAACCATCTTTGACCTGCCAGGAGTTGAAAACATACTGCGTCAGCCGAGCTTGAGGACTCAGTCCCCCCGCCAGGAGAACACCTGCTGTCAGCAATGGGAAAACACACAGTATGCATATATAGAATATTTTTTGAGCAAACCGTCCAACCAGCGCATACGGAGAGAGCTTGATATTTTTATGGTGGAATGTCTCGTTTATTGTCACTCTTAGAGATTTAACGATTATTGGTGAAACGGCGTTCCCCAAAGCACACGTCATTACCCCATGTATTAACATTCGCCACTGAAGTATTCCTCCGATTCTATCCCTTATCAGAGATCCTTTTTTTATCAGCCATTGAGCTATTAAAAAAGGCCATACCTTATAAGGTATGGCCCTTTTTTAATAATATTCCCGGCAACGACCTACTCTCCCGGACGGTCGCCCGACCAGTACCATCGGCTCTGAGGGGCTTAACTGCCGTGTTCGGA
>JBMFVE010000016.1:4977-37773 GCA_049966155.1 Candidatus Kryptoniota bacterium | reverse complement strand
TGCCATTTAGATAATCTTCAGGCGTGAGATAGTAAAGAGCACTATGAAGACGTCTGGTATTGTAGTACTCAATATATTCAGCAACCTGTTTTCGTGCATCTTCAATATCGATAAGGCTCCTCTTTCTCAAGCATTCCTGACTGATTGATTCATGGAACCTTTCAATCTTGCCGTTACTTTGAGGGTAACCAACTGATGTCCTTGTGTGCTGGAGGCCAGTTAAACGCAAAAACTCAGCAAAGTCTCTGGAAACATATTGTGAGCCATTATCACTGATCAACCCTGGTCTTTCAAAAGGAAATTTCTCCAGTGCACGCTCAATTGTTATCTCGACATCGTATTCTTCCATACTCGTTCTTAGCTCATGATGCACTATGTAACGAGAATAGCCATCAATGACACTGATAAGGAAGTATCCGTCTGGTACGTGGTACCTTCCCGTTGTGTCTATCGGCAATACCAGATCGGTTAAGCCAGCTGTTATACCTGTCCAGCTAAGAAGCCTTATTGTCTTTATTTCCATCTTGTTGCGCGTCTGTTCTGTATACTCCACTGTCTCATCCCTTGTGTCAGGCTCACCCCAACGGCCATTTAAATCTCGCCAGTTAAGTTTTTTAGAATAATGTTCTCCTGAACAAGCTCAGAGATATCACCTGGTCCTTTGATTATAGTTTCTCTCTTAGTTTCTGATTCTCTTTTTCCTCCTCCTATGGACTATAATGCCTCCTATTGCGGCTATTGGTTGTATTCTGCTCCATTGTTCATCTTTATTTCTCTTAATTTAATTTGAAAATTGTCCATTTCCATTAGAAGCAGAACAAAACATCCTGTAATGCTTTATAAAATTTTTGCTCTTTGGTCATAGTTAAATCACTTTAATAAATTATCAACGGGAACATCAAGGGCTCTGGCCATTTTTAGAGCGTATGTATCTATGGAGGAATCACCATCTTTAATTGTGATACAAAGGTTCGCCCGGTCGATTTGGGTGGTGGGTGGGTGTGCGTCGCCTTTGGCAACGCACAAGTCAGTTGGAATTTCGTTCAAAAAAGGTTCGGATTTCGTCCGGTATTTGCAACTTTTAGATTGGTCGGGACGGCGGGATTTGAACCCGCGACCCCCTGCTCCCAAGGCAGGTGCTCTAACCGGGCTGAGCCACGTCCCGTAAGTCTAAAAAGTTCTCTTTTGTATAAAGAGGCATTTGAACAAAAAGCAAGAGTCCCGATTGCGGGACTCTCCGTCGTAGCGGGGGAAGGATTCGAACCTTCGACCTTCGGGTTATGAGCCCGACGAGCTACCAGCTGCTCCACCCCGCGATCTTTAAAAATATAACCTTCTTAGGTCAGCCAAGCAAGCCAAAATTCTGGTGGATAGGTTTCCTACAGTAATAATATATTTTAAAACTTTACAGTCCCTTCCTTCACGCAAAGGCTCCAACATTTTTTAAATAACTCTCTGAAGACATTATCTTTCTTTCGCTCCTTTGACTTAAATTTAAATAATGATGAGCCATGCTTAAGAAGATTGGTGATTATAGGTACATACTACCCCGGGATTACAAACCGGGAATGAACACCGAAGGGCTGATTTTTGCAGACGATGAACTAATTGAATTTATGAAGGCCGATAAGACGCTGGATCAAATTGCTAATGCAGCAACACTGCCAAATTTAATCGGACCCTCTCTCGCCATGCCAGATGCACACCAGGGCTACGGATTTTGTATAGGAGCGGTTGTGGCGAGCGATGCAACTGATGGTTTTGTTTCAGCAGGAGCGGTTGGATACGACATTAATTGCGGGGTCAGACTCCTCCGATCAAATATAAGTTATAATGATATCTCAGGTTTAATTTCAAGACTTGCTGAGTCACTTTTCCAGGCTGTGCCATCAGGGACGGGCTCAACAACCAAACCGGGCATGCTAAAATTAAATATGCAAATTCTCAATGAAGTACTCGTGAACGGAGCTCTCTGGGCGGTTAATAACGGTTTTGGCTTTGCCGAAGATATTTTGCACATTGAAGAAAATGGTAAGATGCCGGGCGCTGACCCATCAAATGTCTCCCAGCATGCAAAAGAAAGAGGGCTATTCCAATTAGGGACACTTGGTTCAGGCAACCATTTCCTGGAAGTTCAATACGTATCTGAGATATTTGACAGAGAAGCAGCAGAAGCCTTTGGACTGAGCAAAGACCTCGTTACAGTTATGATTCATACGGGGTCAAGAGGTCTGGGTCATCAGGTTTGCACTGATTATCTGGAAATAATGCAGGATTCAATGCATAAGTATAAGATTTCTGTTGTTGATAGAGAATTAGCATACATGCCGGTTTCATCTCTGGAGGGAAAAAGATACCTCTCAGCTGCAGCTGCTGCAGCAAATTTTGCTTTTGCGAACCGACAACTGATTACGCATGAAGTCAGAGAAGTTTTTTTAAAATTTTTTCCAGGAGAGAAGCTTTCTGTTGTTTATGATATAGCTCACAATATGGCAAAATTCGAGGAACATAGGTATAGAGGGCGAGCGGTCAGAGTACTCGTCCACCGCAAGGGAGCAACAAGGAGCTTTGCAAAGGGGCACCCGACAATTCCTGATGACTACAGAACGGTTGGACAGCCCGTTCTTATCCCTGGCAGTATGGGAACCAGTTCTTATGTCCTCGTTGGAACTGAATCAGCCATGACAGAGACATTTGGTTCGTCATGTCATGGCGCCGGGAGGAGAATGAGTCGCCACAAGGCTAAAAAGCAAATATCAGCAGAGAAGCTAGTAAAAATGCTATCAGAAAGAGGAGTGGTCGCCAGGGGTGCTTCAAAATCGGGATTAACTGAAGAAATGCCCGATGCTTATAAGGATGTGAGTAAAGTGGTCGAAGTTGTGCATAAGGCAGGTATAGCAAGAAAAGTGGCTCAGTTAAAGCCACTGGCCGTCATTAAAGGATAGTGGAAAAATTATCTTAGTTTTTGTTTTTCTTTTCACGGAAAAAATAATTAACTTTTTAATGAAGTCGTGTTAGATAGCAACCCGGCTGTATAGAGGAATTTAAAATTTAGTTCGAGCATAAAGTAGGGCCGGATCATGGTTATATGGCATGATACTGACGATGCACCCAGAACACCGACGGAGATTCACTCACATGATAAAGTGGTGTTGTGGATCGGCAGCTATCCAATTGAAATGGGACAGAAAATCATAGTCGATATTAAGGTTTTGAATAAAGGAAAAACTGAGCGCACTGAAACCGTTGAAGCAGAATGGCGCTATAACGACTACGGAAAAAATAACAGCTATTGGACAGCAATCATTGGTCCATTTAATGCTGGAGACAAAATAGAGTATAAAATTACTGGAATCGGACCTGATGGAACACCGCATGTCCAGATTGATGAGTTTGTGGTTACTGAATGAAGGGGGAGGTTTCCCGGTCTATTAGGATTCCTGGAAACCCCACCTGGATATAGGTAAAGAAGAACCTTTTTAAGTTAGCTGAATCTAATATAAAGAGGCAACACCGTGGTCGCCAGGTTGACAAGAAATATTATTCATCCCGCCTATATTGACGCCGATTCATTTTACGAATCCCAAGAAGGTAATGAAGATGAAAAATTGAATCGGCCTGAACTAAATAATCAACATCTTCAAACCAAAATGAAACGAACAAGCAAAATCCGAACAACGGAGGAATCATGCCGAAAGACACGTTAACCGTAACGGATAATCGCACCGGAAAGCAATACGAAATCCCAATTGAACATGGTGCGATTAGAGCAACCGACCTACGTCAGATTAAAGTTAGTGCTGACGATTTCGGTCTGATGAGTTATGACCCGGCCTTCATGAACACTGCTTCATGCAAGAGCAAAATTACATTCATCGATGGTGACAAGGGTATCCTGCGCTACAGAGGTTATCCAATTGAGCAGCTTGCAGAAGAGAGCAATTTTCTCGAAGTGGCATACCTCATAATTCATGGTGAATTACCCACAAAAAGTCAACTCGATGAATGGAAGTACAACATTACCCATCACACAATAATTCACGAGAACATAAAGAAGTTCATGGATGGGTTCCATTACGATGCACATCCAATGGGGATGTTCATCAGTACAATTGCAGCTCTTTCAACTTTTTATCCTGATGCAAAGAACATATTTGACAAAGAGTCCCGAAAGCTGCAAACATACCGACTCATAGGCAAGGTCCCGACTATTGCTGCGTTTGCTTACAGACACAGCATGGGTCTCCCCTACGCTTATCCTGACAACGATCTGAGCTATGCCGGTAATTTCCTGAACATGCTGTTCAAGATGACAGAGACAAAGTACGTCCCAAATCCAGCTCTCGAGAAAGCCCTTGACGTACTTTTTATACTTCACGCTGATCATGAGCAAAACTGCAGTGCAAACGCAATGAGAAGCGTCGGTTCGTCACAAGTTGACCCATATTCTGCCCTTGCAGCTGCATCAGCTGCGCTTTACGGCCCACTTCATGGCGGTGCAAATGAGGCTGTGCTCCGCATGCTCAAGGAAATTGGTTCCAAAGAAAAAATTCCTGCCTTTATTAAAGAGGTAAAAGAGGGAAAAGGCGAGAAGCGGTTAATGGGATTTGGACACAGGGTCTATAAGAACTACGATCCCCGTGCGAAGATCATCAAGAAACTTGCTTACGATGTCTTCGAAGTAACCGGAAAGAACCCTCTTCTGGATATAGCTCTTGAGCTTGAAAGAATAGCACTGCAGGATGACTATTTCATCTCGCGGAAATTGTATCCAAATGTCGACTTCTATTCCGGACTGATTTATCAGGCGATGAAGTTCCCGGTTGACATGTTCCCTGTTCTTTTTGCCATCGGAAGGACTGTCGGCTGGATTGCTCAGTGGGAGGAGATGCTGCAAGATCCCGAGCAAAAGATAGCAAGACCGCGCCAGCTATACCTCGGTTACGGTTCTCGCGACTACGTGCAAATCATTCATCGTTAAGCTTCGATAGCTCAACCGATATCAGGAGACCGCCACTGTTACCTGTGGCGGTCTTTTTTTAGTTATCACTCCATTTATTCGTATTTAAATTGCATATCTTATTATGCATTCGTAACTTAACACATAACAGCTTTAAGCGCACATTGTAAAGAAGATCAATATATATCTATGAAACCCATTCTTATTGGCATAGCGGGAGGTACAGGTTCAGGAAAAACAACTGTTACAAAGAAAATTATTGAAAGATTACACTTTAAAGATGTCATCATCCTCCAACACGATTCATACTACAAAGATTTGTCCGCTTTCAAGGGGAAAAGCATCGATGAGATAAACTTTGACCACCCGAACTCGCTCGATACACCCCTGCTTGTAAGGCACCTGAAAAGGCTAAAGAATTCCCAGCCTATAAAAAAGCCAATATATGACTTTACCACATACCGCAGGTTAAAAATTAAAGAGCATATAGTTCCCAGAAAAGTCATAATTCTTGAAGGGATATTAATATTTGTCGACAAGACTCTGCGAGATCTTATGGACATAAAAGTATTTGTCGACACTGATGCTGATGAAAGATTGCTAAGACGACTGAGGCGTGACATAATGGAACGAGGAAGAACGCTTGAATCCGTAATAACTCAGTATATCAATACTGTTAAACCAATGCATCTGGAATTTGTGGAACCAAGCAAGAGATGGGCTGATATTATAATACCAAAAGGTGGAGAAAACGAGGTAGCCATAGCAATGATTGCTTCGCGAATCAGTTCATACCTGACGGGAGATAAATGAGTAATCCAGCAGTAACTGACTCGATTCTCTTTGGACATAATAACGAAGAAAGGATAATATCTGTAAACCAGACGGGTGACTCTTCAGTTGAAATCGTGAAGGATTCAGAGGGCAAACGGGAAATTGTTTCAAGAAGATTTTATCCATTCTTTTTCTTAAGCGATATATCTCTTTTAAAGTCCTATGATAAGAAATACTGGAATGTCCCGCTATCAGGTTCTGGATTTTATAAGCACCTGTGTATATTCCGGAAATGGTCGGATATGCGTGCTGCTCTTCGTACAATTTTGCAAAACTACAATAAACTTGCGCCCATCCCTGCAGATGATGTTTCCGAAATTGATGCAGTTTATATCAAGCAGGATCCTGTTCACCAGTTCCTAACACAAACAGGTATGACTCTTTTTAAGAATATGGAGTTTAGTGAACTCAGGCGTATGCAGCTTGATATTGAGACCTATTCCAGACACGGTTTTTCATCCAGCCATCGACCAGAAGATAGAATTATCCTGATTTCACTGTCGGACAATAGTGGATGGACATATGTAATCAATGGGCAAAACAAGGGTGAAGATGAAATGCTTCGGGAGCTTGTTGAATTAATTCGATCCCGTGATCCTGATGTCATTGAAGGGCATAACATTTTTAACTTTGACCTTCCATATTTAATGCGCAGATGCGAAATGCATGGAATAAAGTTTGAAGTTGGACGAGGCGGCGCAACTCCTCGCGCATCTCCAGGCAGAATATCCTTTGCTGAAAGGGAAATTGAATATTCCAATATAGAAATACCGGGCAGGCATGTTATAGACACATGGCTTCTCGTACAGTCTTATGACATGTCAAAAAGAGACCTGGAAAGCTATGGGCTGAAGTATGTTGCAAAATATTTCGGACTCGCAAATGAAAATCGAGTCTATATCCCGGGGTCTGAAATATCAAAGGTATGGGATCAGGATCCAGAAAAATTAATCGCATATGCCCTTGACGACGTCAGGGAAACGCGACTTCTTGCAGAACATTTGTCACAGACCAATTTTTACCTGGCTCAGATGCTTCCTTTTAACTATGGGCAAATTGGTAGAATTGGATCCGCTGCTAAAATTGAAGCTCTCCTTGTCAGAGAATACTTACGAAGAAAGCATTCACTACCTAAGCCACAGATAGGCAAACAGACGACGGGGGGATATACTGATGTATTCTGGAGAGGTGTACTTGGACCAATTGTTCACTCCGATGTGGAATCACTGTACCCATCAATAATGCTTTCATACGGCATACAGCCATCAACGGATTCCCTCGGTGCATTTCAACGGTTGCTGAAACATTTGACCAGACTCAGGATTGAGACAAAAAAGAAGATGAAACTTGAGAACGACCCAATTTTAAAGTCCAAACTGGATGCTTTTCAAAGTTCACTAAAAATTCTAATTAATTCATTTTACGGTTACCTTGGGTACCCGCGTGGAATTTTCAATGACTTTCAGTCGGCCGATAAAGTTACTCAAAGCGGACAAAAAATTTTAAAGCAAATGATTGATAGCATTGCAGCAGAAGGGGGTATTGTTGTTGAGGTTGATACTGATGGAATTTATTTCGTCCCACCTGAAGGATGGAGAGGGGAAACTAAAGAAAAGGAGTTTGTTGAAAGAATATCGAACCAGCTCCCTTCGGGAATCAACCTAACACTTGATGGCAGATACGAAAAGATGCTGAGCTACAAAAAAAAGAACTATGCTCTTTTAGGGTACGACGGAAAAATAAAAATAAAGGGGTCAGCACTAATTTCCAGGAGTATAGAAAAATTTGGCAGGGAATTTATCAATAGCTGCATTGAAATGCTCCTGAGAGAAGATATAGAAGGAATACATAAACTCTTTCTTGAATACAGTGATTCAATTTCATCAAGACAGATGCCGTTAGAGAAAATGCTTCGGACGGAAACACTTAAAGAATCAATTGAACAGTATACAGCTTCTGTTAATTCAAGCAAAAGGAATAGGTCGGCGAGCTATGAATCTGTAATCTCAGCTGGCCTCCAGTATCGACCGGGTGACAGGGTATCATTTTACATAACAGGATCGGATGCAAATCCACGAACATTTTCAAACGCAAGGATTTACGACGAAAGGTCAGCTCAAAAGAAGGATTACAATATAAATTATTATCTCAAGAAGCTATATGAATATGCCCAGCGCTTCTTACCATTTTTCGAATACGGAGATTTCCAGAATATATTTTCAGATGAGAAAGATTCATTGTTTAAACCAGATCTTTCAAGTGTTAAAATTAAAACAGCCCCACTTCAGGAAACAACAGCAGAGGATGAAGAGGCTGAATAATCATTAATCTCTGTCGCGACTGAGGACAGTGAAACCTTTTCTATCGAGCGTTTCTGCAGCAATGTTCATTATCTCACGACTTTCAAAAGATATTCTAAAAACACCTCCAGATCCCTCTCTAACTTTTATGAGCTCAATATCCTTAATGTTAATTCCCTTCTCAAACAGCGATCTGGTTATTTCAAATAACATCCCCGGCTTATCATCAACCATGATTGAAAGATCGTAAAGTGATTGGAGGAATCCCTTCGCTCCTCTGGGAATTTTCTCCCTGGCCATATTGGCCTGAACAAAGTTTGTCTTTAAACTATCAATTGACCCGCTTTTTAAGTTTTCGCGAATTGCAGATAACCTTGTCTGAAGCAAGTCTATCATTTCGGCAATATTTTGCGCATTAAAATATAAAATGTCCTTCCACATTGAATAGTTGCTTGAGGCTATTCGAGTCATGTCTCGAAACCCGCCAGCTGCCAGTGAAATGTAATTTGCATCCTGAGCTGAAAGGTCATCAATAAGATTTACCAGTTCGACCGCAAGAATCTGAGGCAAATGGCTTACTGCTGCAGTTATCCTGTCATGCAGCTCGGAACTTGTAAGCAGTACCCGGGCACCGAGCTCCTTAAGAATACCTATCAGTACTTCAAGTGATCCATGAGGGGTATCTTCTGAAGGTGTGAGCACATAAACTGAATTTTGAAAGAGAAGTGGCTGAGCTGCCTCGATTCCAGATTTTTCTGAACCAGTCATCGGATGGCCGCCAATAAATGTTACTCCATCTTTAAATATTTCTGTTGCCGCTCTCGTTATGGGTACTTTGACACTGGCGGTGTCAGTAACTATTGTTCCCTTTTTAAGGCCGTTACCTAGATTACGCATTATATCTATCACACTGCTACCCGGAACGGCTATAAAAATAACCTCTGGACAATCTTTTAAAAACACTTCCATTTTATCCGTTATCATGGCCTGAGGTAGACGTTCCCTGATCTTTTCTGTATTGTCCGATCTGTCTAAAACACTGATGCTGTGTTTTTGCTCAAGAGACAGCGCAATTGATCCACCTATTAATCCACAGCCTATAACACCCAATTTCATAATTTTAATCTAACGTTATGTCAGCGTTCTTCCAATCGCAGAAGCTATGAGTGCTGCTTCACGTATAAGCTCGGTAAACTGTTCAGGATAAAGAGATTGAGCTCCGTCAGATAAAGCATGTGGAGGGTCATTGTGAACTTCAACCATTATCCCATCTGCGCCAGCAGCAACAGCTGCGCGTGCAACAGGCACAACTTTTTCTCTTATCCCGGTAGCATGGGATGGGTCGACAATTATTGGCAAATGACTTTTCTTATGTACAACCGGTATGGCATTAATGTCCAGTGTATTGCGTGTAGCATTTTCAAAGGTCCGAATACCCCGTTCGCATAGCATTACATCTGGATTTCCTCCCGATAGAATATATTCAGCAGCCATCAGCCATTCCTCAATAGTTGCTGCCATACCCCTCTTGAGCATTATCGGTTTCGAAATTTTACCAAGGTCTTTAAGCAGTGTAAAATTTTGCATGTTGCGTGCCCCAACCTGAAGAATGTCGGCATATTCTGCAACCATCTCAATCTGACTCCTATCCATCACTTCTGTTATTACTATCATGCCGTAATGGTTTGCAGCTTTCCGCAAAAGTTTGAGACCTTCTTCACCAAGGCCCTGAAAGGAGTATGGTGAAGTGCGTGGCTTAAACGCTCCACCGCGAAGTACTTTGACCCCATGCTTTGATACATGTTCTGCAACAGCAAATAATTGATCCTCATTCTCAACGGCGCATGGTCCTGCCATTACCACCACCTCGTTGCCGCCAATCCTGACATCACCAACATTTATTACTGTGCCCTCTGGTTTAAATGTCCGATGAGCCAGCTTATATGGTTCGGTAACCCGATAAACTTCTTCAACACCGGGCAAGACCTGTACCTGGCGGTGGTCAAATTCTGGTTGGACTCCAATTGCTCCAACTATTGTGCGTGACACACCAGTTGAACGATGAACACCAAACCCATAGTCCTTTAGCGTTTTAATGACATTTTCTATTTCATCTTCAGTTGCCTCTTCCTCAAATACAACTACCATCTTTTACTCCTTTCTAACTTTTTTGATTCTACAATTTAATAGTGATGATTATTTGGGAGTTTTTGATTAAAGATCGACGGGTATGTTTTAAAAATAAGATTATTTCCCCCATCGGGGGAAATAAAAGTAGGAGTAATATCCGTTACGCCAGAATCGTGAATCCTGGCTGGGCGATATACATTTCAGATCGTTAAGTTCTTGCCGGTGGCTTTTATATATTTTGTAACTTAATGTCATCAGCTTAATATAAATAAGCTCCTGGTTGAAATACAAGTACTTTTTTGTATTTCCTGTCTCCTTCAATCATTTAAAAATGAGATAGAGTTGACATTTCAAGCCACAATTAATGGGGTCAGCAAGTTCACAGGCTTTTCCAATAAATCAGCTTTTACCAACACCTCTTTCTTGATGTTTGGATAAAGCGTAAAGAAATTGTCTGATGCCTCGCCAACCTGCTCCCCCAAATCGACATAAACCCCATGAATAAATGAATCACTGACAAAAGTGATTTTCTTCATGGAAGCATCATAATCAGATATTTCAAAAATTATTTCGGGAACTTTGAACTGAAAGTCCAGCCAGGGTGAATCAATATAGTCATCCATATCTATTTTATTCCCTGTTTCCGAGTTTACAAATTTCCCTACCAGCACCAGCGATTCTGGTTCCGGGATTCTCAGTTTCATATCACGAAGTTTGACTACAGAGTTTTCGGAAACCCTCACCTGTTTTGAAATTTTTTCTTCAATAATGCCATTAACCCTCATGATGCTGAGCTCAATATCTCCGTTTAGAGATTTCATTACATCATTAACTATGATGGGATATGCGTAGGTACCTTCCTTCTGAAATATCAACTTCACAGGTTTATTGAACTCCTTTGCCCAATAGTACAATGCTTTTGGTCTTTTTTTATAATCTACCGCAGACCAGCTTGAAACAGGCCAGCAGTCATTCAGTTGCCAGAAAATTGCTCCAGCAGTTTTCCATTTTCTTGCTCTCCAGTGCAGCATACCTGTTTTTACTGCTTTTGCCTGCACCAGCTGCATCTGAAGTATCTGCTGTCTGAAATCAGATGCAATTCTTACTTCTCCAGAAAGGAATTTAAAAAGTCGTTCCGTCCCTTCCAGCTGTTTGTTATGATGTCTCATAACCCTGCTCTGAATATACCTATCTGTCTTCAGTGTAAATGTGTCAATCGTCCTTAATGACGGAGGTGCCTGAAAACCAAATTCAGTGACAAACCTCGGATTTACTTTCTCATATTCTCTAAAGGATTTATAACCACTCCAAATATTCCATTCATGGTGGTTTCCTTCAGTTTCACTATTGGGATCATCCCCTCCAAATGGCGACGAGCGCCAATATGAAATACCAGGAGATATGCTCTTAACAACTCCCGGAAGCAGGTCCTTAAATATCTTAGCACCAGGCATATCGTTAACATTGCGGCCAGTCTTTGAGTGCCATATCCATTCTGACTCATTATTGCCACAAAAAATCGACACACACGGGTGGTTGGATATTCTACGAACATTTTGCGCTGCTTCAATTTTTACAGACTTTATGAACTCATCATTTTCAGGATATGATGCACAGGCAAACATAAAATCCTGCCAGACCAGTAAGCCAGAGGCATCACATTCCCGGTAGAATTCCTCCCTCTCATAGATTCCCCCACCCCAAACCCGCAGCATGTTCAGGCCGGCTTCTTTTGAAGCAAGGATGAGAGCTTTGTAGTCGCCAGAATCAGGTCTCGTTACAAATGAGTCCATAGGTATCCAGTCTGCACCCTTAATAAATACCCTTTTGCCATTCAGTCGGAAGATAAAGCTTTCTCCAATTGAATCGTTTTTACGCTCGAGTTCAATCTTTCTGAACCCGGTTCGAAGAAACTTAGATTCAATTAAATGGTCTTCATCACCAAGAAGTGATACCGTGCAGTTATAAAGGTGTTGGCTCCCAAGGTCGTGTGTCCACCATGGTTCCACGTTAACTACTTTTAGCTCCCTGTGCAATTTCTTTGAAAAAGGAAATTCATATATCTGAGGCTGAGGCTTATCATCTATCGATATCATCCAACGCAAATGATGCCTGCTAAATCCATTCGTTAAAGCCGAAGTGTGAATCTGAATTAGCGCACCATTCATAAGAACTTTGGATGTTTGAATAGAAATGCTTTCAATTACAGCAGACTCACTAAAGACAATATACACATCTTTCCAGATCCCGCTTGTTGCCAGACGCGGTCCCCAATCCCAACCAAAAGAGTACTGCGCCTTTCTAATGTGAACCCTGTAAGAATCCAGTTCCGCAAAAATCTTCCCATACTTCTTTTCCTGCTCTTGAGCGTACTTTGTCGGCGAACGTAATATTATCTGCAATTTATTTACGCCCCGTTTAAGATGGCTCTTTATATCCACTTTATGAGAAACAAACATATTTGTAGTTCTGAACAAAAACTTCCCGTTTAAAAAGACGTCAGATACCGTATCAACGCCCTCTAAAAATAAAAAAGCCATGCTGTAGCTGAGATGATCTTCTACAAGTTCAAACTCTCTGACATATGCCCAGTCGCACTCCTCGACCCACTGAACGTCTTTCTCGTTCAGTCCAAAAAACGGGTCTGGTATGAGATTGTTTGTTAAAAGGTCAGTGTGTACCGTTCCTGGTACAAATCCCATGTAAGATCCTTTCCCGGTAGGATATGCCTCAGCATGTTTTGATGCGTTCTTAAATGTCCATGTCCCGTTCAAAGAAAGCTTAATATTTTCCTTCATTGTTGTTCAAACCTCAGTTTTGCACTGAGAATCACACTGTCTGAACCCGCATACGGAAAAAAGATTTCATCCTCTATCCTGTAAGCTCCACAAACAAAAACAGTGTTGTTTACTCCCAGTTCTGGATCACCGGATCTTTCATATCTGGTTGATGGCACAAGCAGCCTATCATTCCTGTCTGATATTTTAAACTTTCCATCATACTTCAGTTTGCAAACTCCAATATCATACTCTTTTTCACCTCCATGTTTGTAGTGGCCGGTGTGGTATAGCATCAGATATTGATTTAAACCAATTCCTATTGGAGGAGCACCAGCTCCAATCCAGGATTTTTTAAAAATTGCATCTGGCTCTGCTTTCATAAACAAACCAAGGTTTTCCCATTCTCCATCAATCTCCTTTGATCGTGCCAGGTGAATCGACATGCTGTCCTTGCCTTTCATTGGTCTATGAAGCATATAATAATGACTGTCGATTACATCCGGAAAGAATGCGCCATTCTTGTTATTAACCTCATTTAATTCACCGCGCACAGGTCCCAATTTAGTCCAGTGAACAAGGTCATCAGAAAAAGCCATACATATTTGAGTCCTTCCAAAATCATCCTTCGCAGATTTTCTGCTGGATCTTTGCTTAGAGAATCCTGTGTAAACCATAACGTAATGGTGTCCGAATTTTGAAACTCTCGGGTCTTCTACACCAAAATTCTCGTAATCATATTCGGGTTCCACGACCGGAAATGGGTGGCGATAAATAAGACTCATTTTGTGAGAAAAGACAGCCAATCCAATTCTGGATTTATTGTATCGTCTTTCACCCTGAGCTCTGTAAAAAAGCAACACAACACCGCCATTTTTATATGTATTGAAAGACACTCCAAGTGTTCGTTCCACCATGGACACATCATCTACGTTTTGAAGAAAGATGCATGCTGGATTGAGGACAACTCGATTTTCCCATCTGTTCAAATGATCCGGCTTCAAAAGCGGCTCACCGCCGTTCAATCTTTCGAGAGTATATTTCATTTTTGACATAAAATCTCCGGGTTTAATCGGTTATCTGGCTCTTAAGACAGATACACGAAATCCATTTTCCGCAATCATCAACTCTAATTTTCTCCCGTTAATAGAGTATGTAAAATTTCCTGCGTTTAGAGATGGTTTAGAAATACTTTTCACATCAACATTTGTTATTCCTGCTTTATTGAGGAGAAGCATAGAATAGAGAGCTTCTATCGTTGACTCAGCACCTGAATTTCGATTAATTTTCAGGGAGTCTTCAATACCATCAAAGCAAATTCCGGTCTCTTTTGAGTACATGACAACTTTAGCTGTGTTGTTCCCAAAAAACCAGGAAGAAATCAGAAGGGACAGTGTCTTATACTTTGCAATGCGGGTAATGCGATATGCTTCGACAGCTGCCATGAGCGCAGGCCGTATGTTATAGGCAATCTGTCCGTTATAGTTAATCCTGGTTGAGTCTATATGGAACCCCCTGAAGAATAAAGCACCAGTCCATCTTGGTAAAAAGCAATTGACCTCTCTCAGTGCCGCATTTAACAAATGGGGATCAAAATTAATCCTGTATAAATCCAGCAAAGCCGCTGATTGTGAATTTGCCCATGCATGCCATTCGAATCTATTTGACATGAAAACAGAAAACGGAAATTTATCACATTTACCACGCTGCATCCTCAGCAAGCCTTGAGCAATCTTCTCGGAAGATGTAAGATAAAACAAATCCTTTGTTGCCCTGTATGCTTCATTCAATCCAAGGAGCAGTTCAGATGAAACATCCGCTCCATCACCATATATCAGCCAGGTTGGACAGCCTGACGCATTGACTTTTCCAAACTCTGACAGAACAGAATCAAGCGGGTGCTTAGTTTTGTTGAGGGAATTAACCACAGCCGAATAAAGAGTGCGATCATTTTTCTTAAAGTATACAGCAGCAGTTCCAAGTCCCCAGATCGCCCTGGCTGCCCACCATCCGAAACTCGCCTGACTGGTAATTCCTGTGCGATTTACAACGACCTTTCCACCAATTCTTTCAACAAAGTTATAAAATCTGCCGTCAGAAGTTTGCATCTTCAAAAGGAATCTAGCCAATCCGGTGATTAGAGCGCTGTCTTCTTTTGTTTGTGCCAGCTTATCGTAATTGACTAGAAATACAATTGCTCGAGCAGCATCATCTACACAGGCAAACCCTTCCCCTTTAGCCTCTACAGACCTGTAAGTTGGATAGTCAGAATATATATCAATCACATATACAGAATCGTGTTCAAAATAGACTTTCTCTGCCAGGGACAAAAGATGTGACTTATTTATAAAATGAAGCCCACCTTGACGAGCACTCAAAGAAAAAGCATAGAGTAAAATTAAAACAAAAACGATGATAGAGCTAAGCCTCTGCCGAATCATACAGTTTCCTGACTGTGCGATTGGAAAATCCATCGAGGATAAAATGAGCCTCGTGGTGTCTCTGTTCTTCAGAGATTGAATACACCTCCGTTCCTTTTGAATCACTAAAAGTAACAATCTTGACGCCCCTGTCATCGTAAATCACATGGAATTTTCCGATTCTGACATCATGGCTTGACTTAACTTCAGTATCGGTAAAAATCGTGCCTTCATACACCAAGAAGTTAACACGAGACTTATTCAGTGGTATGTTGAATGCATAAAGAAACTTCCAGTCATCCGGAATCGATGGCTCTAAATACACAGATCCGTTTTCCATTTTAAGTCCCAACAGACCTTCAATTGTCAACCATAAGTACGTTGGGGGCATCCATGGACTAAGCGACATTCCGAGGCTTTCATATGTATCACCGTTCAACCTTTCAGGAAACTGACCCGGAACAACATTCTTGAACTGAATTGGGTTTTCAGCCTCACAGTATTTCCAAATTTTGTTAAGGGTTTCAGCAACAACATTTTTCCGAAACTCCTTTGCAGCCATAGCGATCCATGCCGTAAGATTATGCCATATCCCGCCAAGCAGCTGCATCCCCTTCTCAGGATCATAGGATGGATCTGATTTTGAAACTGTTCTTGCTCCGTAATCTGTCCAGATATCTGGCCTGAGTAATCTATCGATGATTATTTTCTTAGATTTTCCGTCGGCAATGCCAAATAACGCAGGGAAAACCAAATCACCGGTAATATCAGCATGAGCCTGTCCATACCTGTCAATATTCAAATAAAAAAGTCCACTTTGTCTGTCCTGTAACTCAAGCAATATCGTGCTTTTTAAACTTTCGGCTGCTCTTTCATATTTTTCTGCATTCGGTAAATCATGCGTCCTCCTTGCAATCCGGGATACACTTTTGAGTGCTGCATAACATTCCGAATTAATCTCGGTTACGTAACCTCCAAGGTTGTATCCTTCGATAATGTTTCTCCAGCTAGCAATCCCCCATACTCCTGTTCCATCGGTATCTGCAAAAACGAGGCCATCCCGAACCTGGCTTAGAATGTAATCGGCTGTTTGAATTAGAAGGGGGTAAATCGACCTTAAAAAACCCCGATCATCGACAGCATTTAAATAGCTTTCTACAGCTAAAATGAATAACGGGGTATCGTCATTGATATTTAACCGATAATCGTGAAGGGAGGGGTTTTTTTCATTAGCATGAACGTATTCTGTCAGCTTCCCATTATGGTGTACACAATACTTCCTTACAAACTCCAGAAGATTCCTGGAAAGAGAAGGGAGAAAGTAATTGGCCCCGAAAACAAACCAGGCTACATCCCTCACAACCACTATATCCTGCGGCGGGTCATTCGTAAAGGCTTGACCGTTCAGATACTCGTGCCACACCCTAACTGTGTTGGCCTTTGCCCAGTAAATACCTCTATTAATGACATCATCAGGAGTTATGATTTCAGTAATTGACATGTAGTGTTCATAGCTATCCCGGGAAAGTTTTTCAAGATATTCGAAATCGTAGGATACTGCACTGGATAACTCCCTACCAGACTTGATGTTAATCAGTTTTTTCTCAAAAGCTTCTATGGAAAAATTTAACGACACTGAAGTACCCCGATCAGCAATATTTACCTCTGCCGGTTCGATGCTGAAGTTTACTGAAACCGATGATCCGTCCTCCATATCGAAGGCTACAATCCGTGACCCTTCGGCTTTAATCTTTATCCTTCTCGAAATTTCCTCAACTTCTGTCTTTTTTGAGAAGAAGGGTGAATCAATACCATAAAATAAAATCTCCATCTGAACTTTTAAGTTTCTTTTCTCACACGACTGATTTTGCACTAAAATCCTCTGGTAAACCGATTCCAGTGCTATTTCCCCATTTAAATCATCTACGAACGGTAAGAGAACTTCTTTACTGATGGTGACATCCTTCTTGGAAAATAATATAGATTGCTTGTGCACTTCAAAAACCGTTTCGCCAGCGTCTGCCATCAAACCGTCAACATAAAATAACATTCTAAATCTGCCAAGAAGATATTTGTTTGTCCGTGAAGACCACAGGCCTTCGATGTCAGCAGTTGGGCCAAGCCTTAAAAATGCGTGTCGATTTCCATAACTATGACCCGAAAATATCTTTTGTGAACTGTATTTGTAGCTCAATTTCAGAATCTCCTTAGAGTTTAATAAATAATTTTGCTCCATATTTCTTCAATTGTTGGGAATGCTTTTCGTGGAAAGGTCCCCCCTGTTTTAAAATATTCGACTTCTATCGGCTGACCCTTACCCGGACCAGGCAAATTGAGTCGGTCCACAACGTCGTAATACTTTGTAACAGGGTATATCCGAGACAGTATAATCGATGTATGCAATAATCGTTCGGTCTCGGCATAATCAAGATAATCTCGCCTGATATCGTCATAACGATTCCGAAAATCTGAAAGGGTATCACCTGTAATTTTGTATTTTGAAAAATGCTTTTTACAGTAAAGGAATACAGCTGACGTGTCCAGATTGATTTCGGAAATTATATGATTGATCATTGCTAATGCAGAAAGTTTTTCTTTCCATCTTTCCATCTGTCGTAGAACCACTGGACTTGAATACATGCCCTCCCGATGTGCCTGACGGATAAGCAGCTGATCACGGAGCATCCTCCATACATAGCTTTCCACATCGTGTAAAAACACATTTATGTTCGATTCCGAAAATTTGAAATTAAAACTCCTTAAATGGAACCATTCAAGAAACTGTCCAAGAGTTATTTGACCTGATTTAAATTCTATCAGAGCCATATTTCCAAGCTTTTTAACTCCAGCAGCATTAATTGGCCCTGCTTCGGTCATTAATAGTTTAGAAATTCCTAGTTCGTTAAACTTACTCTTACTAAGGTACACACTCCCGATATAACCGGATAACAAATTAAATGCGTCTCTTTTTATAATTGGTTGTTCAGACTTAAGCATATTGTCAACATATTCATCAGAAGCAACATCCGCTTTGTACTGACGCAGTTCCTCTCTAATTTCATATGCTCTCTTTTCATATTCGGATTTGGTTATGATCGGAGAAGACAATAGCTGGTCTATCTTAAAAATGTAATAGCCATCAGGTCCTTTAACTGGCTCAGACACATCCCCCTGTCTGGCAAAGGCATCCATTTCATAAATCTCAGGTGAAGTAATCTTCAAATGGAAAAAATCGGTAGATCTAAAATGAGTACTATCAATGTCGTTCTTCCTGTAGACAGAATCGAACCCGACTTTAGAAACCTCTCCTGACAGCGAGTCAATTCCTGATTTATAAGGAGAGTATATCCATCTGAAGCTGATCGTCCTCATGCTTTCTTTTATTGCTTCCCTTATTTCAGAGTCCGAAACCCTCACTGTATCCCAGATATGTTTTCGGTATAGCTGTTCAGTTGCAATATCATCTTGAATTGCTTTTGCAATCTTTGCAGTTTCCTCTGTCAGGTTTGCAATGCTGTCCCTGGCTGCAACTGAAAAAAGGCACTCATCGACCATTGCGTCCAGGAGTGCATGTCTGGGATTTTTCAGCTCAAAAACAAAAGATGGGCCAAAGAGATAATTCAGCAGGTACTCTTTTGCGGTCAACTTTACTCCGGCTACTTTAGCTACTATTATTGTATCTAGCAAAGGATCGTGAGTGGATTGAAAGGTTATCAATGACTTCAATGTGTCAGAATGGGAGATTCTTGCCTCAATTGGCGATGCAGACAATACCATTAGAGCAAGAGAAATTCGGGGGATAAGCGAAAAATAAAATTTCATGCTTTAATTCCTGATGTGATAAAACTCTGGATAAAGTACTTTTGAAAGAAGCCATACAGGATTATGATTGGTAAAGCCAAAATTGTTGAGGCGGCCAATTCTGCCCCGAGGTGTGTCTCGGCTTCTCCACCGAGTACAAAAACCGTAACCAGTTGCGGAAGAGTCATCAGTGAACGCTCTCTTATTACAATTAAAGGCCACAGAACATCGTTCCACGAAGTGAGAAAAGTCAGTATTCCAACTGTAATGAAAGCTGGCCTGGATATCGGCAATATGATCTTAAAAATTATTTCCAGTTCACTGCATCCATCAATTCTCGCAGCTTCCAGAAGTGAATCTGGAACTGACTGAAAAAATTGTCTAAACATAATTATGGAAACAGCAGTGAGCGCATTGGGAATAATAAGGCCCAGAAGATTGTCAGTTAAGCCCAGTTTTACAATTACTAAGTAAGTCGGTATCAGAGTAAGCTGGAATGGGATTAACATTGTAAAGATTATAAAACCAGTTAGGTATTTTGCACCGCTCCACTTTATCTTTGAAAGTGAGTAGCCTACAATTGCTCCAAAAATGACAACTGAAAAAGTCACTGCAAGAGAAACAACAGTGCTGTTAAACAAAGCCCGCATAATAGGCACCCTCTCAAACACCAATAAATAATTGGCTAAAGTTGGATGAGACGGAATGATGCTTAATCCCATCACTTCGAAATCGGATTTAAATGTACCGGAAACCATCCAGAGAAAGGGGTAAAGGAAAACCGACGCGAAAAGAATGACAGGGGTATATTTAATTATCAACAAAACAGCTCTTCTCATTCTTCCTTCAAAACCTTTCTTTGAATAACAACCACGATGAAAATTATTGCTGCATAAAATAGCCCGAGAGCTGCTGCGTATCCAAAATGGCCAAAGTAAAAAGCCTGGTTGTAAATATACAAAAGTGTAGACATGGTGGAATTCATCGGCCCCCCGCCGGTCATTACATAAGGCTCCACAAAAAGAGAAAACCCATTTATTGTTGACAGTATGACAACAAGCACCATCGTTGGAGTAAGAAGAGGTAAAGTTATTCGATAAAATCTCTTCCAGGAATTTGCACCGTCAATAATAGCTGCTTCATGAAGTTCAAAAGGGACATCCTGTAAGCCAACCAAGAACAATACGGTGTAGAGCCCTACATTCTTCCATGTTGCCATAATTGCAATTGAAGGCATGGCAACCGCAGGACTCGTCAGCCATGGTACTTTTCCAATACCAACTCCAGACAAAATCGTATTTAAAACACCGTTGTCATATCCATACATTTGCTGCCAGAGGATGGTCACTACTACACCAGAAACCACTACGGGTGCAAAGTATATTGCTCTAAACAGCCCACTCATGAACGTTATGCTGTTAAGCAACACAGCAAAAAGAAGAGCAAGGCATATCTGCAGAGGGACGTTAATGATTAGAAATATCAGCGTATTAAGAACGGATCGGTAAAACAGGTCATCCTGGAAAAGACGAATTAGGTTCTTAAATCCTATGAACACAGCTGGGGACATTCCATCCCAGCGTTGAAAAATGAGGTATATCGAAAACGCTAATGGAAATATAACAAAAACAGAGGCAAAGATAAGATATGGCAGACTTAGACTTAAACCCTGAAAAGTTGGTCGATTTTTCATCTGTCCCAATTTATTATTAGCTTTATTCTTTTCAGTAAATTCTTTGCAGCATCTCCAGGTGTTTCCTTGCCGTAAACGGAGCACTTTTCAAATTCCTGGGCTATAGAATCAAAAATTTCTTTTTGATCGTACGATTGGTCGACCTCCTTTGCATATGTTGACTGTTCCGCAAAAATTTTCATTAATTTATTTTTATTAAAAAATTTTTTGAACTGTGATTCCTCAAGAATGTCTTTTCGAACAGGAATTTGGCTGGCAATCTCCAGGAGATTTAAATCAGCTTTCACGCTGAGGAGATACTTGACAAACCTCCACGATTTTTCCGGATGTCTGGTCGTGCTAAATATAACAATACTTTTGTGATCCCCATATGTATAAACCGGGCCACCAGCCGAATCTGGAACAGGTACCGGTGCAATGCCATAATTAATCCTATCGGGGAAATTTTGCTGGATGTAGGATATGGTCCATGGACCAACAAATTCAGTCGCCACAACTCCTGCAATGAAAGGGTCGTATTGAAAGGTTGTTCTCGGAAAGTATTGATTACTGAAGCATTTCTGGAAAAAATCGTATACCTTCTCAATTGCTGCCGTGTCGGCATTCACTTCATCGTTGCTAACTATAGGATGACCATGGGAAGCTGCGCAATAAAAAGTAAAAAAATCAAAATATCTCTGCCACCAGATTGGCCTGATATCACGATAACCCATCCAGTGATCTTTTACCCCATCGCCGTTCGAGTCGAATGTCAATTTCCTGGCATCATAAAGGAAATCCGAGTAAGTGTGTGGTGGTTCCTTTATGCCGGCAGCGCGAAAGATATTTTTATTGTAAATCATCATCACGGGATTTGTTTTCCATGGAATCTGATAATACTGACTATCTGCAGATCTAAATTGAGCCATTCGGTCCCAGCCTATTCGTGAATTTACCAGAGAGTCAAAATCCGAAAACTGAGACAATCTGACGAGTGCGTTTGCACGAACATATTCTGGAACTGTTCCAGGCCAGATGTTCGAACAGACATCCGGAGTTGTCTTTGCAGCTATTGCTGCCATCAAGACCTCTTCTGTTGATTGATTTGCAGGGAGAGCCTGTAGCCTGACGTAAATATCTGGATTGTTTTTGTTCCACTCTGAAACGAGTTGGCTTGCAAGCATCATTTCCTGTTGATTTGGAGCAGCCCAGTATGTGATTACAACCCGTTGATTGTTCAAAGTATGCTCTGTTTTTGATCCACAGCTCCACACGGTAATTACTAATACAACCAGCGAGATCCTTTGAATTGAATTTAACATGATGAATACTTAAAAACTCAGGCGCAGCGTAAACGTGTGAGTAGCAGTGAGTCGGCCAAAGTCATTGTAAGAATAATCAAATGCAACAGTTAGATTTGTATATGGAAGCTCATGCTGAACTCCGATCCCGGCAGAACCACCCCCCTCTCCATCTTTTAAGAACAGAGATTGGTAACCGGCACGAATGAAGAGGAATTCCTCATAGCTGTACTCGGCGCCAAGGTTAAGGCTTTCGAAGTTATCACTCGGATAAAGTGCGTCAAGTGCCACGGTTAATCGATTGTCGGCAGTTTTAATAGCTTCGGTAGCAAGGCCAAATTGAAAATTCAACGGAAGTGGCCATTTTGCAGTTTCAATATCTTCCGGAATATTCTGATTGGTTCCTAGCTTTGTCGGGTCTATGGGATGAAACTGCCGAAGATCAGCACCTGTCATCTGCAGGTCTGTGCCAAAATTATAAATTGATGCGCCTATTCTCAATCCGCCTATAAAATCCGTCCGAAACATCGTTCCTATGTCGATTGCAAAGCCGGCTGCACTTTCATGCCAGATTGACTGCTGAATGTATTTAGCATTAATTCCCACAGAGAACCTATCTGTAAGAGGACGAGCATACGACACGGAGATTGCCACGTCTGATGCGTTAAAATATATCCCTGTTCCGTCTGGAAAATTTTCATTCCTTACCTGCATATCACCAGAATTAAATGCCGTAACCGATGCCCCAACGGTGCCTAAGTCACCAAGCGGAAAAGCAAATGCAGCATAATCAAAAGTGGTTCCAGCCAGCCAATTAGAATGCTGAACAAGAACCTGTCCAGATGATATCCCTGCTATCCCTGCTGGATTCCAATAAATTCCAGAAACATCAAGAGCGCTTGCCACGTATGCATTCCCCATCCCCAGCGCTCTTGCACCGACGGGGATTTCTAAAAATGCTGCTGCGGTTGTCCCGACTTTTGAAACTCCTTGCTGTGCATTGGCATAAGATACAAATAGAAAACTGGAAATGATAGCAACCAAATTACGTTTCATGTGCATGCTCCTGTTCATTTTATCACAGCAAACTTGCCAATTTTCTTACCAATCCCTGGCGCATCAACCTCATATATGTATACACCATAGGCAACATCCATTCCGTCTTTAGTAAGCAAATTCCATGGTTCCTGGCCATTATCAGCAGAACTATTGTGATACAGTGTTTGGACGAGGTAGCCTCTAACCGTATATATCCTTATCGTGCAAACTCTAGGGAGATGCGTAAAATAAATCCTCCTTTCCCCACGTCCAGTCTGAAAAAGAAGAGGTGGCTCCCATGAAGCTGCACCCAAATATGGATTTGGAACAACAGCAATTTGATCCAGAGAAGATTTAGCAAGAGCTGTGTCCACAAAAGCCGCTTTTGTTGTAAATGTGAAGCTTTCATTGCTGCGGAATGGCTTGGTGGTCCCTATGAAAAATACATCTCCAGGTTGAGGTGCAATCTGGTTGGATTTAGTTGTATCCAGGTAAAAAGAGACGCTCCATGCTGTTTTATAAGGATTTCCGGAAAGTGGCACCTTGCCTGCTGAATCTCCGTAAACAATTACCACTTCGTCACCAGCATCAAACTCGCCATCGTTGTTCCTGTCAAAGAAAAAGAATGGCGCTCTTTTCCCTTCTGTAAGGTTAAAGACAGAAAAGTTTACTGGCTTAGCCTGTGGACCTCCAAAATAAAGATGTTGTGACGTATCAACAACATGATCGAAGAATCTCACTTCAAAATCCGCCGGGTAGTTCACATTTGTGGTTGCGAACTTTGGATCCAGCCCCACCTTCACCAAATAATTGCAATTACCCTTTTCCCACGCCGTCGAGTCGACGACAGCTACACTGTCATTGTAAATGTACCCAATAACACCATTGAAAACAGGGATTTCCTGACCATAGGAAGTAACAGGAATGTCCGAATCTAGAACTTTGTTCTCTGTCAGGTCTTGCAATGTGTAAGTTGGTGTTGGTGAATCATTGAATTTACCAGTATTATTGAATGTAATTTGATATGTTTCGTTGTTCTTGACAGCTTCGGCGTTAAGAACATTGAGCTGGAGATTCCCTGTACCGGGACCGTTGTGCTGGATTTGACCTGCAATTTGAGCCGGCACGAACCCAGCTGATGGAGCACGGGGTACAACAACTGCACAGTTGATGTCAACAAACTTAACATTCCCGTTGGCGTCGACCTTGATGTTTGAAGTGCATTCTGCTGGTGGTATCCCTTCCTGCTGCCCTGCCACGTTAGTTCTCAGATAACCATAATTATAAGAGACTACCGCATAGTAATAGGTCTGGCCATTTTGAACGTCAGTATCTACAAAAGAGTGCCTCAGCCCTGTATCGTTGCCAAGATAAAACTCTGCACCATTGATGCTAATCGGGAAAAAACCTTTAATCCCATCTACCTTATCGTACTGAGCTATTGGTTTCTTGAATGTTGGTTTGCCAAAGGCATCTGTAATTACCTGAGATTCAAGGAAGTTGGGGTCAGTTGATTTATAAATCTTATACCCTTCAAAATCATATTGCTGCAAAAACCTATCATAAGTTTTCTCAGCGGTATCATCCCAATAAAGCGTAACCTTACCGTTTCCTGGAACAGCCGTTACTATTGGTTTGTCAGGCGGCTTGGCAAACTGGTAATTAGCGTTGTATATCTGCTGGATTGTCTTCTTTCGCCTTGCGAGGTCATCCCTGTCCATTCCAAACAGCAGTGCCATAGAAAATCTTTCGGTCTGTCCCTGGTGTAAGGGGAACAATCCGGATGCAAACATGTTGGCCAGATTGACTCCCCTCAGTATCTGGTCTGAAGGAGGCGTGAGTGTCGTCAGGATTGCCCAGTTTTGTTCATCATCATGAAGTTCATATACATGTACAGGGAAAATGTTAAATCCAGTCAAACCGAGTTGATCAGATTCGTCCTTATCCAGAATACCGAAATCAGGTTCACCCTGTTCTGGCTTCCCATCACCTTCCGAGCCATCTGGGTCTGGGCCTTTATAACCCGGATCACCAGGGCCAATACCATCTGTTCCGACGTCGTCGTTTAATGGTTCACCGGGATCCCATTTCCCATTATGATTTAAATCTGTGTACGATTTCCAGTTTTCATTTTCATCACCAGACCAGTGAGGCCTCCAGTAGTGGCCATACCATGCATAAAACTTGTTAGCGTTGGTGTAAAATTTATCCTGAGTTGAATCGGTTAAAAATGTCCCGGCATCATTATCCCTTCGCTCATCTGTCAATCCATCATCATCATTGTCTATCCCATCGTCAGAGATACCCGGGCTTTCAAGAAAAGCATATCCTGCATAACCGACGGGACTCCAGTTGCCCGGTTGACCTACTTTTAATTCGCTCCATGAATAAGAAATATCCAGCTGGGTATCGTATGCCCCGCTATTAAAGTCGCTCCCTCCAACTCCACCAATCCCCCAGTCAACATACTGAGCAAACAATGTTTTCGGATAATCCTGCTGACCTATATTCTGGATTTCGTAATACCAGAATATATTGTCTTCAGCCAGAACCTGTGACCACTGGAATCCTCTGTTTCTGACCTGCAATCCAAGTCCGCCACGGCTTGTGTCGGATGGAATCGGATAAAACCCATACTGGATCGCATATTGCTTGTCCTGACTGTCATCAAAGACGAAATAAGTCTCCAGATCTGCATTCTCAACACCCTTGCCAAAAAATCCATTCCAGTAACCGTCCCAATCTGCGGGTCGATCCGGCCAGTGGCTGGGCCAGGTTTCCGGACTATTACTCATTGCAGGAGAGCTCTGCGTCATATTTGCGTAATTAGGAAGAGGTTCCCATCCCCAGGGCGTGCCATCCGGTGCATACCTCATAAATTCTCTATATCTTGTTTCGAGAGGATGAAAAACCTGTCCCTTATAACGCACTTCCGCTTGTGCAATCATAGCTACTCCGTCAACATAAGAATGGCCGGAACCTTTAGGCCATTCTCCTGATGGCTGGTCAGGCCAGTGAGCAACTTCCCCGTGGTTGAAAAAAATTGTCCTGACGAGGTTGCCATCCATTATACCTTTCTTAGTATAAAGGATATTTCCTTTATTCATATCGAGAATTTGTTGACTGACAGCCTGGCTGGTATAAAGGAAAGAAATAATACAGAATACTAGTAAAAGTCTCTTCAAAATCATTGCTGGCCTCCAAAATTAATTGTTATGCCAAAGAGAATTTGTCGCGGAGGCGAATAAAAATCCGGACGGGTGAAGTATTCATGGAGTGTGTTAATGGCTTGTGGCTGCGGGTCATAAATCAAGGATGTTGTATATCCTGCCCTGCCTGTATCTGTAAATACGTTAAGTTCATTCATAGCATCTAACAAATTATAAACCTTGACAAATACCGACAGTGATTGTCCACTGATTCTAAAATACTTATTTGCATACAGGTCTAAATCAAATATGGCTGGCTTATTCTCGCTATTGACGCCGGCAGATCTGTAGTTTGATTGAGATGGAGTATAAGGGAGTCCCGATCCAGCCCGTCCAACAATACTTACGTCATAGTCATTTTCCTTACCATAAGTTAGGGTAAGGTTTAAAGAATGTCGGCGGTCCCAGTCCAGTGGCACGAGTGACTTTGGACTTTCCCTCGGAGGATTGGTTTGATTATCGAGATAAACCGACAAAGGGTCTGAGGCATTCCCCCTGGCAACCTGAAAAGTATAATCTATGTTAGCTGAAAAGCCATTTGAAAATCGCTTATCGAAGCTGATGACTATCCCCTTCACATTGCCATAGTCCCTGTTGACAAACATGGCATACTGAGCTGCACCGTTTAAATAATCATGTATTTCGGTATCAATCAGGTTGCGAATGTCTTTGTAATAAAGCGTGAGGTCGACTGCAAGAACATCACTCAGTTGCTGCTGAAGGCCAACCTCATAAGCAGTCGTCCTCTGCGGTTTCAGGTTTGCATTGCCAACAACGGTCTGCACCTGACCTGAAACCATAACCTTATATCCAGGGTCTTGGTACAGGTACTGGAAAGGGGGAACCTGAAAAAATTCTCCATAGCTCAAATGAATTACTCCCCTATCTGTGATCGGATACGCCAATCCAAGTCTGGGACTTAACTGATTTTTTGGAGTTGCATTTATGAATGAAGTATTTGGTAAAGCATCTGGATTAAGAGGTACCGAATAAGCTGGTTTAAAGTAATCATATCTGACGCCGGCATTGACAATTAAATAATCAAACTCCATCTTATCCTGCAAATAAAATGATATTTGATCGGGCCGCATTGAATACTCCAAGTTGTCAGTTGCATTAGCAGGTGGCAGAGCGGGCTTGTAGCCTGTTGTAGCATCCAATCTCACCTGATAATCGTGAGACCAGAGTCGATAAAATTGAAATTCAACCCCTGTCTTGAAGAGGTGCTGTTTGTTTACCTGGCTTGTCAAATCTGCTTTGACAATATAGGTTCTGGTATCATGATTGTAATGCCACATGTCTGTGCCGCCGGTATAGAATGTATCAATTGGCCTTTGCTGTAGCCTTACAGGATTCACATAACGTGAATCAAAAGGATCGGCATAAACATATTGGTAGCTTCTGGTATCCATTAAAGATGAACGAACTACAAAAAATGTGTTCTCACCAAAAACGTGGGTATATTCAATATTTGAATTAAAACTTTTGTCATAGTTCCTGTATGCACCATCTGGATTCAGCCTGAAATTGTGCTCGTAATTCCTAAAATATCGCCACTGATATAGACCGGTAAGATCCAGTCTGTCGGCACCAAAGGTTTTAAGTGATATTTTACCCATCAGTGTCCATCGACGGTCGGGAGTCATTGGTACATACTTCTGGTCGCCTGTAGACTGGATATACCATGGATTGAAACTGAAGTTTGAGGAATCGCCCGGATTGTAAACTCTCTTTCCATAAATTGCTCCATCATTGTTATACAATCTTGAGTCCAAAAAGAACGATGATCCCTCCAGAAAAGGCAGGGGACCGCTCAGCACACCCTCCAGATTATAAATGCTTGAAGGTCTAAAGCTGCCGTCGTTCCAGAAGACATCGGTATGAGGAGTTAAATAACTACCAGAATATGCTGTGACCTGACCAGCAAATTTACTGCCACCATCTTTTGTTACCACATTTACAACACCAGACATTGCCTGACCATACTCGGCATTAAATGTGCCGCTTATGACCTGTATTTCCTGGACTGCAGAATTTTCAACCTGAAGAGCTGGTTCGCCACTGTAAGCGTCGTTAACCGACAGGCCATCGACCATATAAGCTACCTCACCTGTCCTTCCACCTCGAAAATGCCCGTCCACAACACCTGCCTGCAAATTTACAATTCCCTGCACATCTTCAACAGGTAATTTTTGAATCATGTTTGAGCTGACCCTTGCTTCAGAGGATGTAAGATCCTTTTGAATCATAGGACGCTGAGCCACCACTACAATTTCCTTAGTCTGAATTGAAGATTCAGCGAGTTTGAAATCCACATTTGTCGTCAGATCAGCAGAGACTATCACGTTTTTTACAAGAGTTGCACTAAACCCGACAGCACTTGCACGAACAGAATAGGTGCCTGGAGACAAATCTATTATCACATATTTACCGTCCAGATCCGTTGAGGCCCCATATCTTGTTCCTTCGACCACAACCGACGCTCCAACAATTGGTTCCCCCGTTACACTGTTTACAACCCTGCCCGAGATCTTTCCCTTTGTACCGGGGTAAGCAAGAGAAGTGATAAAAATCAGCAACAAAACCGTCATGGAGAGCGAACGCTGACCAACCATATCAATTTCTCCTAAATTTAATTTTTTACTCTATTATTTTATGAGCAACATTTTGATTGACGACAGGTAACCTTCCGACATTAATCTGGCTATATACATTCCTGACGGAAAATTTGCAGCATTGAAAGCAAAAGAATAACTACCTGCTGATACTTCCCTGTTAACCAGCACCTGTACAGTTCTTCCAAGTGCATCATCTATATCGACTATTACGTGTGACAGTTTCGGCACAAAAATTCTTATGATGGTAGAAGAGTTAAAAGGATTAGGGTAATTTTGATCAAGCCTATAAGAGTTCACCACGAAAGGCTTACCACCACCCAGCGATGAGACCCCACTGTACAGTGCTTGAATATCAGCAGGGGGCAGTGGGTAATCATAAATTCTTACATCGTCCAGTATACCTCTGAAATTGTAGTCGAAAACATTAGGCAGTTGTTGCCCGATCATAAGCGGATAAGATGTCTGAAGAATATCTCCAGTCCACGGAGAATAAGCATCAAGTTCGCCATTCAGATATATCTCCATGCCGAGACCGTCATAAAGTAACGTAACATTGTACAGCGTTGCAGGACTAATTCTGCCGTCGGAATCCACATCATTTATTCCGTTGTTGAAAGGGTTGTTTGTCCTGATGGTAAATCGAATTTTCGAGTCGGTAGTCAGCGATACCTTCCACCGGTTCTGCCAGCTTCCATGCGATATGATATATTCCTCATGAGAAATAGGCCCATCCTTTACCATCCAGAAGTTCACTGTCATCGCTCGTGTAAAATTCAGCGACTGGGATGAAGGGACCGTTATATTGCTGCTTCCGCCGTCAAAAAAGAAAGCCGCATTGGCTTTTCCAAAGCGGTCTGTGTCGGGTATAACACGGTAAAGAACACCATTATTCCCTGTGCCACTGGCATCATTTGCGTTCCCGTCAAATGGATAAAACGCGATAAGCTTGCCACTTCCAGATGAAGAAAAATCCTTCACGAGAATTCCGATGCTATCTTTTGCTGATCCTCCGTATGGATCCATGACCTTGCACAGGATATAGTAATAGCCGCGAAAATCAGGGGCAGTCCATGTCGCCAATGAGTCATAAGCTGATATTATTCCGTTATCAGATGACCAAAAATATGATAATTTATCACTATCAGGGTCCGATGCCAGGCATTTCAGACTTAACCTTCCGCCTAAGTTTACCACCCTTGGGGGGCCAAGGATGCTTTTGATAACAGGTGAATGATTTACGTGCTTCACAACATTTAGAACTATACTGGTAGAATCTGACAACCCGTGAGGGTCCGTTACAATGCACTCTATAAAAACATTTCCTGCAGAATCTGGTGAAGTGAAAACAGCGCTGTCCGCATAGGAGACAAGCAAACCTCCTGATGCCTTCCACCTGTAGTTGATGAAATCACCATCGATATCTTCAGCAGAACAAAAAAGGCGGGTTGTTCCATTAATCAAAATAGTGCTATCGATAGCAGCAAGAGATTTAATCCGCGGAGGGTGATCAGACAAAATTGTACCATTGTTATAATCAACGATAATTCCATTAACAATCGTTTTGTTCCCGGCAAAACTTATTGCGCCTCCAGACGGGATGATTACAACTATAATCGCCTGTTTCGAAGTTATGTGTACTTGAGTGGTACCCGTAACACCTGAAGCAATAAATTGGTGTGCAACTGCATCATATAAGTCATGCATACCAGAGCCCATATCAATATTTACATCATGAGCTATAGAATCTGGATTATAAAGAAGAAAGGAAGGATAAGCAGCCCTATGGAAGTAATCTGTTTTGAGCAGATCAAGCTTTAAAATTCCAGGTACGTTTGTGGTGTCTATAATCGCACCAAGTATTCCCACATGAGAAGAAGAATAAAGCGTTAGGTTTGTTTTCCCCCACCCGCCGGTCACAGCATCACCTGAAGCATAAGGAGAAACAGAGGATGACTGTGGAGAAAACTGATGAATGGCCTCATGGGCGATACACGAAAGCGTGTCATACTGCATTGACCAGAGATAACTGGATTGATCTTGATTATCTTGAGGAAGGTATCTGGGATAGAAAAGTCTAAGCGCATTTGCAGCATTTAAAACCCACTTGCCAATAGCTTGAGCAAATCGGCTGTCATATCTAACTAATGGGACAAGTGCACCAATTTGTTCAACCGTATTCATAAAAAAAGCATAGTCATTACTCCCATTTACCTCGCCAATTAGACCGGAGCAGTCGTACAACCCCCATCTGCCAACAATAGCCCCCCAGTTTCTCAATGGACCAATGTCAAAGCACCAGTTAATCATCTTTTCAACGTCATAATTTGTACCTAATTCAGCATTCATTCGAGCAGCAGTGTATACACCATAAGACAGCTGCAGTTCATATGCAGGATTTACTGTCTGGTTGTTAAGGAATTCCATCGACTGTTCTGCGCCAACTCTGTACTTTTGTATCCCTGTTTTGATATAGGCATTGTACAGGATCCATGCAACAGCTCCTGCAGCTTCTGGTTCAAAAGGAACTTTGCCATCGTAGGGTGACATGGTTGAAAAATCAAACCCACGATGATTAAAGTTTGGTACCTTCCATGGAGTAGTGCTCCCGCCAATTATCTGCACCACCTGAAGCCATCGATCTGCGGTGGACATGAACTGACTAGAGAACTCTGTAACGGCTGGATATAGGGACGACAGCTGGTAAAAAAATACGCTCGGCATTGTTTCATACCACATGTCGTCATTCGTGTTATCATTCCAATGATTTCTGTATATATCTTGGTGATTATTTTTGTTAAACCACTCTTTTGACATAGCGACCCAATTAATTCCATTTTGGTTTGTTTTGTCGATGCCTATAAGAGATGCCCCGATTAAAGCCGGAAGGCAGTTAATTGCCTCAGCAGACGATGGGACTGTTGTACCCACCACAGTATTTAATCCAAAGGTTGGATTGGAAGGATAATTTATGGTGTTGTAGTTAAGCCAGACAAGGGGAAGATAGGAGCCTGTTTTATTCATATCAAATACAAAAGAATCGTATTCCTTTGCCACATCTTTCCAATTTCTCATTTCATAAGGATGTGGAAAATCAGGCATTTGAGAAATTCTCTTAATAGCCAATTGCTGACCTATACCTGTTGAATGATTTGCTAAGAAATCAATTACTATTAAGGCCAGATATACCGATCTGATGCGATTTGTTTTAATCAAAGTCATCTTCACGGTCCAAAAAGATAAATCTGGCCATGTGCTTTAAAAAGGGATGGGATGCAACCCACAAACCGGTTGCATCCCACAGTGAACTTTACTTAAGCAGCAGCATTTTATGAGTTATCCTGGTTTCACCAGCTTGCAGAATGTACAGATACACTCCACTCGATAACTTTCCGGCATCAAATACAGCAACGTAGCTGCCGGGTTCTCGCTCACCATCAAAAAGCGTAGCTACCTCCTGACCGACGATGTTGTATACCTTCAACGAGACATGAGATTTTTTAGGTATGTCGTATGATATTACCGTTGATGGGTTAAATGGGTTCGGATAATTTTGAGATAAGCTAAACTCTGTGGGAAGCGTATTCCTGGAAGCGGGTCTATCATCCCGAATTCCGGTTACAATTACAGTTGGAAGAGAAGCAAGCTGGAAGTCGTCATAATAAGCTGTGCCTGTAAACTGGGGCCATGATCTGGCTCTAACCGATACGCTGGTTACGTTGTTGTCTGGAACGGTAAT
>JBMFVE010000016.1:0-4879 GCA_049966155.1 Candidatus Kryptoniota bacterium | reverse complement strand
GCTGTATCGGCAGCCGGCAATGTGAACTGGTAGTCCTCCGCCTTGTCCTCATTCCATCCTGTCGCCGTGTCGTTAACCCCCTTCATCCATGTCCACGTAAAGCCTATCCTATAAGCAGAATTGTTCTTCAATGAATCTAAATTTATACCCTTAGTCTTTACCCATGCACTTAATACATACTTCTTGCCTGCACTGTTCGGCGGTATCGGTATGAACTTCGATATCCACACTATCTCCCCAGGCTGACGCCCAACAGGAGCATTAAGCTTAAACGAATAACTACCTGTATGTGCAGCCTCGTTCGTCACGCCTGAACCGGAGAATATAGCTGATGGCCAGTATACAGGTCCTGCAACCAGACCGTTCGGCTCCCAGTAAAACCATCCATCATCTGCTTCAAGCGCTTGGTTGAACATCTCACCCGCCCATTGGTTGTTCCGTCCTAGGAACATGAAGTCGTCTACCCAAACAGTACCTGTGGCGTTCTTACCTCCAACTACAGACACTACCAAACTCCATGCATCCTTCGGAAGTATCACTGTCCCAACTCCATTTGTGTCAGCTACCCATCCTCCAGTGCTCGCACTACTCTGCGGTATCGGAAGTATAAACGGCTGTCCTCCTATCATCGCTCCAGCTGAATCAAGAAATGTGTACTGTATGTACCACTGCCCATCCTGATTCGCCGGATTTGTATTCACGTTCTGCGTCATCACATATGCACCAAGCTTGATGTCTATACCACCGTATATCCGCGCAGTCCAGTACCTTACCATATTATCACTCTGCCACATCGCAGCACCCGTACCAGTGCTCGTCTTAACTATCTTCAACGAATGACTCGCACTGTGATACTGATCCGTCGCCCAACTTAATGTCGCTCCGCTATTCCCCACAACAGGATGCCACAACGCAGGCTTGCCACTCTCAAAACTACCATTGTATACAAGATTTGTTTGAGCCGCAGCAGGGCGTGCCAGCAGGAACGCACTCAATAGGGCAAAACTAACGAGAAAAAGGATACCATGTAATCTCATGGTTATTACCTCCTCATTTTTTAGTTGATTGAAGTTAGTGAAAATGTATAACTGAACAGGAATTTCAAATGTGTACAATCACCTCACTTTCTACTTTTATTTAAAAACTTCAAAGTCTCCGCGTAAGTAGGAACCGAGTCAGCTGACCCGTACCTCATGGAGCAGAGGGCTCCTGCAGCGTTCGCAAAGTTCAGGATTTTCACCCACGATTTGTTCATGTTGGATTTGTCAAGAAATCCGGCAATTAGTGCTGCCATAAATGCATCCCCGCATGCGGTCGTATCTACCGATTTCACACTGATGGAAGGAACATAAGCCATGCCCGATTCAGACCATACGGAACTCCCGCTTTTACCCTTTGTGACAATCAAAGCGTAAAGTCCTGACTGCAGATACTTTTCGGCAATGCCATCGAGAATCCGGGTATTTAGCAATTTCTTGCTGGTTAAGAAGCTCAATTCCAGAATATTTAGCTTCAATATATCAGCGTACTGCAGCAAATCGCGGGTAATCTTTCTAGCATGGACGGCGCTCTTAAACAAACCTAACCGAAGATTCGGGTCAAAAAATCGAACAATACCTCTCTTTTTCGCTTCTTCCAGGAATTTTACGAAAGCCTCCGGGATTTGCCCATTACAAAAAGGAAGGGTTCCGTAATAAATTGCATCAACATCATCAAGCCATGTTGTGTTAAAATTAAGTCTTGAAATAAACTCATCAGCACCTGTCCCGGGAATAAAACTGAAACTTCTTTCACCCCGTATGTCATTAGATACAATCGAAATTCTCGTAGGAACAGCTTTAATTGCCTTTATCTGGCTACTTACCCCTTCGCGCCTGATAAAAGAAATAGCCTGTCTTCCGAACCAATCATCGCCAATTGTTGTTATGAGTTGGGGTTTAAGGCCCATCCTTTTTAGACCGACGGCGACATTAAGAGGGGCACCGCCAATCGAAAGTCGGAGATATTTACCGGTGTAAGTCAAATCGGATACAACCTCACCAATACATATAACGCGAGTCTTCATCACACCTCACCTATTCGGAATACAGCTTTAATCACGCTGCCTGTTCTAGAGGCTTCAAATGCTGATTTGTACTCGTCAAGTGAAAAATGTGAAACCTGAATCTTTAAAAAATGCTCAGGACTGCTTGACAATAACCGGATAGCTCTGTCAAATGTATAGGGATTAAGATACGAACCTATAATTGACACACCGCGGGCATAAACATCATTTAGATATAAATCTGCAGCCAAGTCCGACGGAACAACACCAAACTGCAGGATCCGGCCACCCGGAACAACGTATCTGATAGCTGTGAGAAAACCATCAACTGTCCCCGTAGCTTCTACTACAGCGTCAAAGCCGGTTTTCCCACTATCTTCGTTGAATTTTCTTATATTGAGGGAGAGGGCGTTTTGCAACCTGCGTGGATTCTTTTCAATGATCGCTAACTCACCTGCAAAGTTGTGAAGAGTTAAAGCGAACAGCAACCCAATATTTCCTCCACCGACAATCAATATCTTTTCACCCGGTTTTATATTAAGCATATCGATCCCATGTATAACGCATGATAATGGTTCAACGAGATAAAGAAGTGAAAAGTTAAAACCAGAGGGAACTTTGTAGACCTGGGTTGCTGGAACCGTGCAGAGTTCCGCCATCCCGCCATTTAAATCAACCCCGACAGCTTTAAGATTGGCGCAAAAATTTGGTCTACCGGTTTTGCAAAAGGGACATTCTCCGCAATGAATATTCGGATCAACTGCCACCACATCGCCGGGTATAACACTGTCAACACCGCTGCCTACATCAACGACGACACCTCCGAACTCATGTCCCAATACCACTGGCAATGTAGCTCTGGATTCCCCTTTAATTATGTGGCTATCTGTTCCACATATTCCACATGTCAATACCCTAATTCTGACCTCACCATTGCGAACTGGCAAAGGTTTCATTTCCAAAAGGGAAAGTTCATGATTCTCTGATAACAACAGAGCCTTCATTTGTACCAAATATTCCTATGTATATGGTTTAGCAGTCGATTCTCTTACGACGAGTTCTGGTTCGATTAGTGTTGAACTGATTATTCTTTTTTCAGATTTAAGGGATTGAGCAAGGATTCTTAACGCAGTAGCTCCCAATTCCTCCTTTTGTACCCTGAGGGTTGTAAGTTCTGGGTCAATATGAGATGATAGCTCTATATCATCAAATCCGACAATAGAGACGTTTGTCGGGACTTCAATATTGTATTCTTTCAAAGCTCTCATTGAACCAATTGCAACAGCGTCGTTGCAAGCAACAATAGCAGTAAATTTAGTTTTCGATTTGAGGATCTTCATCGTTGCATTGTATCCATCATCCGGCCCCGTACCTGGTTCATCAACCGAAACAAGCTTTTCAGTATACTTCAGGCCATTTGCCTCAAGAGTCCTCCTGTATCCTTCGAAACGCTGACTGATTGACGGATGCTGAAGATCACCCCCCACAAATGCAATATTTTCATGTCCAAGCTTAATAAGATGTTCAACTGCCAATGCACTTCCTTGAAGGTTGTCTATGTTGACGGTGGGCACCTTTGACCTGGGATATCGGTAGTCAATTACAACTGCAGCAATGTCATTATTAAGAGCAGCACGGACATAACCTTCACTTAATTTACCAGCAAAGATCACACCATCGACACTGCACTCCCTTATGAATCTTGGGATGCAACTCGGTTTAAAGCTCTTTGGAACAGTTGTCAGCAATATGTAATAATCATGCTGTCTGGCTTCAAATTCCGTTCCGAGAAATACTTTTGTATAAAACGGTTCGACCTTCGAGAAGTGTTCCTGTGCAACAACGAAGCCTATATTTTCCGTTGAGTTCTTTGCCAGCGCCCTCGCAACTCGATTTGGTCTGTAACCAAGCTCTTCTACAGCCTCCAGAACCCTCTTCTTGACTTCATCACTGACGTAGCCTTTATTGTTTACAACAAGCGACGCAGTACTTACAGCGGTGCCGGCTCTTTTAGCAACATCCCTGATAGTCGGTCTTTCGTCGGTCAATCATCCTCCGCCTTTTAAATTGCCAGTTGCTGGTTTCTTTCATGTAATCTGTATCGAACCGTTTCGAGACATATTACAAACTTAAAATGATAATGTCAAGTACAAAAAATTGAAACACTGGAACGAACTCACGCAGCAGATGCCTTTTTAAAATTTCCAGCAGGAACCGCTTCTAAGAATCATTCATTATTTGTCAAAAACAATCAGGCGGTACCATTTGGCACCGCCTGACTTTCACTTACAAAGTTGTGCTGCCTCAGAAACCCTTTTAATTTATCCTTCCTGAGGAAAACCCTACTTGACCAGCATCATCTTCTTTGTAATTGACATAGGGCCATACTGCAGCCGATAGAAATATATTCCACTGGCAAGCTGCGCACCATCAAAAGTTGCACTATAAGATCCTGCCTTTCGTTCACCTGCAAACAGGGTTTTGACCTCCTCTCCCAGAACATTATAAACTTTTAAGGTTACATAGCTGTTCCTTGGAATTGAATATTCAATCACAGTGGTTGGGTTGAATGGATTGGGATAGTTCTGACTCAGGGAATACGATGTTGGATTCTCTCCGGTCAAATGTTCCTGGACAGCTGTCAGCTTTGCATCAAACGTAAATGCACCGAGTCCGTTATTTGTAGCGAGCACAAAGATGGTTACAGTTCCATTGCCATTGTCTTTGAGTGCAATATCACCTGTCCCGTTGGCATTTAATGTTGTCCCAAGTACAGGAGTCACCCCTACCGAATCACCTTTGTCTATCCCATTTGTAACATCGACTATCTCTACA
>JBMFVE010000015.1:0-39474 GCA_049966155.1 Candidatus Kryptoniota bacterium | reverse complement strand
AAAAGCTACTTTTGCATTTCATTAATTTTGGCATCATTATCTTGTCTGCGTTAAGTTTCAGTTGCTCGGCTTCACTACCTACAATAAAGGAGGAAAAGGAAATACGGGCTGCTTCTGTGCCTGATTGGGTCAGGTCAGGAACGGATGTTGCTTATCCGGCGGATCGTTACCTTGTGGGACGAGGATTGGCGCAGGCTTCAGGGGATATTGTAAAAGACCAAGACCTTGCTGACCACCGCGCTTTCTCACAGATCGCCAGTCAAATCATCGCATCAATAAAGTCTGAAATTTCTGTAGGCGAAATTGAAATTTTGACGGACAAATTAAGCAAAATGCAGGGCACAACAAGCGCCAACATTGCAATCACATCGTCGATCGTCGTAAGTGGATTGAAAATAGTAGATCGCTTTTATGACTCACAGGAACGTGTTTACTATTCACTGGCTGTTTTAGACCGTGAGGTTGCCGGAGCTCCCTTTCGAGCGAGACTAATTGAGCTGAGAAATCAGTACGAAAACAGTTTACGTTTATCCAGGCAATTTAAGAACCAGGGAAAGATTTTGCGGAGCCTGACTGAGCTGAAGCAAGCTTTTGAAAGTGTACATCTTTTCAATGATATACTTCCCTACTACCGCCTATTTCAACCAACCCCCGATTCATACAGTGACAATTTTCAGACACTCCCTGCCAGCGATATCACTTCGCTGGCTTCAGAGATCCTTGCAAATCTGTCTATTGTAAAATTACGCGGTGACAACCAGCAAGGAATTCCTGGCAGACCGCTTCCCATTCCATTGCAGGTAAAGGTTGTATTAAGGGATAGTGTAGAGATTCCGGCGGAAGGTTTGACAACACTATTTCGTTTTACTACCGGTAATGGGACAATCGCTGAAAAAGCCATAACCGATCGTGATGGTATTGCTTCAAGCAACGTTGAGGTTTTACAAAGGTCAGAAACCGGACTATACTCCATTAAGGCAGCGCTCGATTTTTCAGAACTCATGGATACTGCGGCTGCATTTACTCCCTGGAACAAGCTGGTTGCACTTTCGACATCATCGACAGTTTTCTCTGTTCGGCTTAAGAAAGCACCACCTTTGAAAGTTCTTCTAATTGTTGATGAAGATGACGGCAGTGGTTCCATAAGTCTCAATACTCTTTCAAACGAGCTTACAAAAGCCGGTTTAAGTCCACTAACAGAAAGAGACATTAGCGGGCTTAATGCTCAGCGTGTAAGAAAACTTCTGAACCAAAGTGATTTCGAACGAATGCGAAGCGAATTCTTCTCCATGTTTTCGATAATAATAATGGGAGAGTTCCATACAGCTTTATTAAATCCGGTTGAAGGAATACAGATTTGCACTGTCACTGGTAGTGTAAAAGCAATTTCAATTGACCATAATAACGTTATTGCTGAGGAAGCATTTACAAACATAAAGGGTTTTGGTAACAATGCTGAGCAGGCAAAAATCAACGCACTCCAAAACGCTGGTCAGAGAGTTGCAGAATCCCTGCTAAGCCAGATATTATCCATTTATTAAACCAGGAGGAAAAAATAATGGTAAAGAAGTTCATGGTTTCGCCTGTATTATTCACTCTATTTATAACTGCTTCGGTTTTTGCACAGGGCAGTTTGGATCAACGTGTTGCTGAGCTCAGTCAGCAGATTGCTAAAGAAATGAAAGACTACCAGAAAACTACAATTGCCGTCGTTCAGTTTACAGATTTGGACGGCAACGTGACCGATTTTGGTAAATACCTTGCAGAAGAGTTAATCACAAGGCTCTTTCAGACGAAGATGTTTAAAGTAATTGAGAGACAGTTACTTAATAAAGTAATAGCGGAACAGAAGCTAAGCTTAACGGGGATGATAGATCCTAACTCAGCAAAGCAATTGGGCAAGCTTCTTGGTGTTGACGCAATATGCTCAGGCACCATTACTGATCTTGCTCAGAGTCTACGCGTCAATGCTCGACTCATCAGTACAGAGACGGGAGAAATATTTGCGGTTGCTTCAACGGAGATTTTTAAGGATGAGTCTGTATTGAAACTGATGGCATCAGGTGGTGTCTCTGCATCACCAAATGTAAGCACCATGCAAAATAACACGAGTGCTCCTGCTGGTCCCTCAAAAGCAATTGCACCTGGCATGATATTCAAGGTTGAGGATAAAGAGGTCGAGTTTGAAAAAAGATTTCGTGTCAGGCTCACGGGAATAGAAATACTGGAGAAAAACAGAGTGAAAGCGGTGATGACTTTAGAAAATCTTCATAATGGTTCAAACGATTTTTCGTTACCCAATCCGGAAAGCAGGACCTACCTGTTAGACCAGGATGGTCAGCAATACCGCTTCATAGATGCAACTGTGATACCAGCTAACGCCGGCCAAACTTTTCCTGCTGGCGTTCCGATTAAATTCACGGTTACATTTGATGCTATTCCGTCAAATACGGCAAGTGTAAGTATTGTCGTGTTGATTGACGACATGTTCTCGTGGGCGTCAGATGTAACTTTCAAAGATGTTCGTCTTAGGTGAACAAACATATCTTTATAATGCAGTTCGAATCGCTAAATCGGTAAGCAAGAGGCCCACCATATTTCACAGGGATATTATGAATCTTTATAGAAGAGAAGCCATTGCCCTCTTTGATAGCGGAGGGCGTGGCAATATGTCCATACGGTGACGCGACACAGCGGTGTTGTATTCCAACACAGAAACCGGCACTGAATGACAAGGGGGTCGATTCCGCGCAGAGTGGTCACAGAGGAAAACTCTGCTTGAACACCGAGCGCTCTTGGCCATTTGTAGTCAACACGGGTAAAACCGATAACTGCCACAAAATAGCTACAAGATACAAACCCCTCCTCATGGTGGAATCCTCCTATGGGGTTGGCGGTATGTGCCGTAAGAATAAATCCGAAATGAGTGTAGAGATAAGTTCCAGACGTGCTCATCCTTCATATTTCATGAGGTATTTCAAAGAATGCTCGAGATATAGTTGTTATCTGAAAACCATCCCGATTGGCAGGTGTCCAAATGTATTGCTTTCATGTTCTCTGTGCGAACTGAAGTCAAACGAATTTAGGACTTTAGAATAAGAAACTCAATCTCTGCGGAAGCATTCCGGGCAATCTGCCAGTCGTCGAGTGACTTTGAACCTTAAAAATGAGATGATGTACACCTATTTTATTGGTACATCAACTACAGGAAATTTCTTCCAGTCTTTTAAATCAAAGTGCCACCATTCTGTGGATAGTCCGATGAAGCCATGCCGTTCCATAACTTCCTGGAGGAGCTGCCTGTTTTGAATCACTTTTTCAGGGAGATTATTGTAGTTCCGGTGGGCACGTTCCGTAAAGTCGTCAAACCCTGTCGGCATTTCAAGCTCGTGTCCCAGGCTGTCGACGAGTGTGACATCTACTGCAGCGCCGCGGTTGTGTCTCGATCCAGTAGCAGGATTGGCAACATACCGACTGTCAGGGAATATTTTCCACATTTTCTTTTGAATTGAAAGAGGACGGTATCCGTCAAATACTTTTAGCCCCAATCCTATTTTCTCAAGTTCTTTTTGGACAGCACTGAGACTTTCGGCAGCTTCTTTCCTGAGGTAACACTTTGCAACAGGGTAGAGTTGCTGATGAGTGAAGTTGCTGTCAGTCGCATACCGGATATCTAACCGAATATCTGGATTAATGGCGCGCACCTCCACCAAATCCTGATTATCAGGAGCCTGTCTGCCACAGGCAAAGCTTAAGAGAGCAACGTACAAAAGAGCCGTCAAAAAGTAACGGTTCACAAATTTTCTCATGACTTGCCCTTTAGAAAATTGATTAAATCTTTTGTAAAAAATTACACATGCGACACGACAACAGCTGTTCCATAGCACAAAACCTCAGAAACGCCGCTCATCAGTTCTGTGGCGTCATATCTAACTCCAACGACAGCGTTCGCGCCAAGCTCCTCCGCATGTTTTACCATCATGTCGAAAGCCTCTCCGCGAGTTTTCTCACAAAGCTCAGTAAATAGCGTTATATTTCCACCGAAAATGGTTTGAAGTGAGCCCCCAATTGTACCAAGCAGTGATCGTGAACGCACTACGATTCCCCGGACAACGCCGAGCTGTTTGACTACTCTATACCCATCGAGTTCAAAAGCAGTAGTTGTCATTGAGTGGTCCATACTGTCCTCCACTGATTGTGAAAAGTTATTAGTAATTAAACAAGGGAGTTGTAGACTGCTATCTTGTCTTTCTAAAAATGACACCTATAAATATACCTGTGCATTTTGATTTTCACAATCTTTGTCTTTCGCGAATTTGCCAGCTTTGGAGCCACAGAATCAGGGGCGGGGGAAAGCTGCTGGAATTTAATGCTCCAGGCACCATGTCGTCGTAAGTGAAGTCAGACCCATTCATTGACTGCATCATCGACCGCGGAATGCCGATCGTGGTCTCGGTATCATAGAATTCAGGATGTAAGGGCCTATCGACTGAATATTAAAACCTCCCTGGCTTAGAGTACTGATGGGTCTCTTCGGCCCGGAAGTTGTCGCATATTGTGGCAGTTGAGTCCAAGGCAGATTCTTCCCAACCGGTACACCCCAACCGATGCGGTTTACCACGCCATAAGCCATATATATTGAGTATCCTGTATCGTATTGCCGGTATATGTCCGATGGGCCCTTAGCGAGCCAGTAAACTGTAGTACCTCCCATTGTCTGGCCCCCACCTGTAATTGAGGAAGTTGATTGCAACACCACGCAGTTTGAGAAGGTGCCGAAAGGTACACTTACAGTTGTAGTATCAAGTATCACATCCTGGTCAGCAAGAACATAATTGACACCCTGAACTGTGAAAGTAGTTTGACGTGTGTAAACCTGTCCCTCAAGCATTGTATCGGGGAGTGATGCCAGGGCAGAGTCGAACATTACGAGACTTCCACCATAAGGCAAAAAACCGGAATAGCCTTTTGGGCCGTAGAAATATTGGTAACCTGAGTTGTCAAGAAGAACCCTATAATTTGTCCCATTTATAGTGGTGTCCATGAGATATGTTTCATACGAACTGTCTGACCAAACTTTGTAGTACGTTGAATCCAGAGTATAGCCATATCCGTTTATAGACACCGCCAATCCTGGATTTTGTATCCGGGGTGCAGTGGGTGCAGAATTATTGCTGCACGAATAAAGGGCAATTGACAGAATAGCGATGCAAAATACCAAAAGAGATCTCGATCTCATTAAGATGGTTAACGTTGGTTGCATAAAGCATGTTCCAAACTTATTAATAATTTATTGGTTGCCCAATAGACAACACTTGTTAGACGCATCTGGTCCTGTTTTGGTTCAAAATCATCACAATACCCGGTTACCAGGTCACCTTTTAAACTGAGATTGTGATATCTTACACTGGACTGGACTTCAGTAGATTTGCTAATGGCGAATGTGTTCTCATTCTTAACGAACGTCAGAAGCTATGCAGTGAGCAAACAGATGCAGAAAAAAGTCTTGCCAGGTACATTTTGTATCAGATATTGAAAGGGAATATCAAACGTGACATATTAAAATCAAACAGTAATTAAAGAATGGGTGAAATAATTTTATCAACATCGGGATTAAGCAAGAGATTTGGCAACAGATGGGCTGTTAAAGACCTGAATCTGGAAGTTTACCGTGGAGATGTTTTTGGATTTCTCGGTCCAAATGGGGCTGGAAAGAGCACAACAATCAGGATGATCCTTACACTTCTAAATCCAACTTCCGGAATTGTAAAAATCTTTAACAAAGATGTGAGAGAAAACCGAGAGTTTGTGCTCTCAAAAGTAGGGGGTATAGTTGAAAAACCCGACTTTTATCTTTATCTCTCCGCGTATAAGAATCTTGAAATACTTGGTTCATTGACGCGAAAAATAAAAAAGGATGAGATCCTCACTGCTCTAGAAATCGCAGGCTTGAAGCAGAGGGCATTTGATAAAGTTAAAACATTTTCCCATGGCATGAAGCAAAGGCTTGGAATTGCCCAGGCAATTCTCACAAAGCCGGATCTTATAATTCTTGATGAGCCAACCTCTGGACTTGATCCTCAGGGGATGAAGGAAGTGAGAGAACTCATTTTGCTGTTATCCAGGGAACATGGTACAACTATATTTCTTTCATCTCATTTGCTGACCGAAGTGGAAGCAGTTGCAAACAGAATGGCTGTACTTAATCACGGCGAACTTATTGCTCAGGGCTCGGTTGCTGAACTTTTGAGAGCTGATTCCACATACTACACCTTGCATGTTGCTACCGGCAATCGGGCTGTTGAGCTTATAAGAGAAACAGGCTGGGTAGAAATAATTTCCATTGCTGAAGATTCCAGAGGTGAAACTGAGAAAATTGATGTTCGCCTTGATTTTCACAGGGCAGCTGAATTGAACAGATTGCTTGTTGCAAATGGAATCGATGTTTATGCACTTTCACCGAGACGTACTCTGGAGGATTACTTCCTGAAGATTACACAGGGAGCTTCTGAAGTATGAGTCTTTTTAGTCTGGAAATTCAAAAGACCTTCCTCCGTTTGCGAACTTATATTGGATTTGCCGCAATTTTTATTGCAGTTGTCCTCCTCGAAGTAATTTTCAAAATAAGTCACGATTCCATGGTACGGACTATTGCTGGTGTTGCAACTGAAGATTTTATTATGTCTGGAAACATTTTAAATGTCTGGACAATCACCGCATTTATAATGAATTCTCTTTACATTCATGTTCCATTCTTAATTGCACTTGTAGCAGGTGATATGGTCTCTTCTGAAGCAACAGGAGGAACAATCAGATTTCTTCTTATTAGACCCCCATCTCGATCTAAAATTATTTTTTATAAATATCTCACCATGCTTTTCTACACGGCAGTTCTGCTCATATTTATGTCAGCGCTCTGCATTGGACTGGGGCTGGCACTTTTTGGAAACGGAGATGCGATTAGAATCCAGACTGAAATCCCACATATTGTAATTTTACCTGCGCATATAGCTGCATCAAGAACACTTCTGGCTTTTCTTGCAGCAATCCTTTCAATGTCGGTTGTTGGCTCACTGGCATTTTTGCTTTCAACCATTGCAGAAAATTCCGTTGGGCCGATTATAGGATCAATGGCTGTAATGATAGTTTTCCTTATCGTCGGGAACCTTCCATTTGATACACTTGCTGCTCTTAGGCCGTATTTGTTTACAACTTATATGAATATATGGCAGTTATTTCTTAATGAGCCGTTAAACTGGAACAGGATTGCAAAAGATGCGGGTGCATTGCTGTTTCACGATGCATTGTTCTTTATAATTTCATACTATGTTTTTTTGAAAAAGGATATAAAGAGCTGATGAATAATAATCCATCATCAATGCAAATGATAATTCCCCCATATTGGAAAAGGATGGCAGAAAAAGCCTTTATCAGGAGCTTTTGTTATAAACTTTGTTTAATCACAGGTGCTTCCTTCATATTGTCCAGCGCTCCAGCTGAAAGAGGAGTGAGCTATCTTCGCAATGTCCTCAGTAAATTTTCAGGAATTCGTGATTATGCTGTTGATGTGCGTGTTCATTTTGAACTTCAGGAAGTCCAGGCGCCGGATATGGAAGCGAAATTTTTTTACAAGAGTCCAGACAAAGTTAAAATAAAATCCAGCGGAATTTTTATGGTTCCAAAGGAAATTGGAATTTTCAATCCACGCAGATTTGACCCCGATAAATTCGTCGTGGAATTGTTGGATTCGTTAAGTTGCGATGGAGATTCATGTGTGAGGGTCTCACTGATTCCGAAGAATGACAGGTTACGGCAGAATGTCATATTGACAATTGATAAGAAGAAGTGGCTTATTAAAGAAATCTCTTCCAGGCTACCCCGTGGTGTGGAAATGACAGCCAGAATCACTTATGGAATTTTTAACTCTTTTTCACTGCCAGAAAAGATTGATGTCGATTTAAAATCTGAAGGGCAAAACATAGAGCAGGGTGAGTCATTACCACGCGGCAGATTTCATCCATGGGTGACAGGGAGGGTGGTGATTTATTACTCGAACTATAAGGTAAATTCAGGATTGAGCGACAGTATATTTGTAAATGGACAGCATTACTGATGCTCTTATTCCAACAGGACATAATTTTTGAGTAAAAAAATGAAGAATACTATTTTCATACTTGTAGTCACAGCCATACTTTCAGTGTATGGGATTGCAAATTACTACATTTATATACGTGGTGCGGAGGCATTTCAAATCACAGGGACAATCAGAACCATTTACACCGGTGTATTTATCTTCCTTGCCATTTCTTTTATTGCATCGGTCTTCCTTGAGCGCGCAGATATAGTGGTCATTGGAAGGCCTCTCAGCTGGATTGGTGGGTTCTGGCTTGGTGCGTTTGTTTACTTTTTACTTATTCTTGGTGCAATTGACTTTGTAAGATTAATTAACCGTTTTCTCCAGATCTTTCCAGGTTTGATAATTTTACCGTCGACACGGTATTTTCACAACACCGCTGTGATTGCCGTAATTTTTGTAATCATCCTTGTAGTGTATGGATTTGTTAATTCTCACATCATACGAGTGCGTACAATTGACATTTCAATTCCCAAAAAAGGTGGCAAATATACAACATTAAATATTGTTGCAGCTTCCGATATTCATTTAAGTTCCATTATAGGTCGCAATCGAATTGAATCAATTGTTAATAAGATTAATTCACTATCTCCGGACGTCGTACTTCTGCCCGGCGATATATTGGATGGTGATCTCAACCCTGTCTTACACCTGAACTCTGGTGAAGCACTTCGTAAAATTCATGCACCACTTGGGGTTTATGCAGTTACAGGGAACCATGAATATATTGGTGGGGTTGAGAAAGCCTGCAAATACATAAGCGAGCATGGAATAAAAATACTTCGGGATTCAGGTGTATTTGTTGATGAGAGTTTTTACATAGTTGGACGCGAAGATTTTTCATCCCGGAATCGGCGCCCTCTAACTGAAATTATAAAAGGGTTTGACAGAAAATATCCCATCATACTTATGGATCACCAACCATTTCATCTTAAAGAAGCAATTGAGAATGGAATTGACATCCAGATTTCAGGGCACACACACTATGGACAGCTCTGGCCATTTAACTACATAACCAGAATGGTATATGAATTAGCGTATGGGTACAGGAAAATCGGTACAACTCACTTTTATGTATCTTCTGGAGCTGGAACATGGGGACCGCCTATGCGGATTTTTGCAGACCCGGAGATTGTTCAGCTGAGAATAAGATTTATGTAGCATCTGGTTTAATCGATTAAAAACCAATTCTCTGGACCTTTGATCAATTATTTCCAGTTAAAGCAATTACTCTTAAGATGTTCTTCCCATTCACCAGCGCCGAGCCAATCTTGATATCTGACTCTCAAAGTGTTCCTTTGCCGGATTTTCCATTATCTCAGTGAATATTTCACGGGCTTCTGTTATTCTTGATTCGTAAGAGAGCTCAATGGGCTAAAGCGACATCTCCCCCGTTGCCTGTTCTTGAGTGGTTTGTTCTGGGCGCATGGTGCATGTCTCCTTTTCGGTTTCAATTGTTTAAAAAATCAATCACAAAAATATGCACCTCACCCTATTAAGTTTCTACAATCAAATTTGCATTTCCAATCTTATGTCCGGAACACAATTTCATTAAAAGGCATTCAAGCAAGCAGAAACCGGAAAGAAGGCGGTTATTTGTTCGCATGAATTGGCTTAACAGATGAAGATATTAATACGCTGGATTTCATGTAAATTGAATCAGGACATCACTTACTTCCTTTATCCGCCGCTTACACTTTTCAATCGCTTCAGATAGGCAATTACCACTCCGCCTGACAATAGCGATGTGAAAACCAGCAATAAGAAAAATTGCCATTGCTGCCACTCCCCATAAAATCTACCAACAAACCCCGATAGATAACTTCCTGTCGCCTGTGCAGCAAACCATGCTCCCATCATTGCCCCCTTCATTCTTGCTGGAGCAACTTTTGAAACAAAAGACAATCCAATTGGGCTTAAAAACAACTCTGCCAGTGTTATAACAAAATACGATGAGATAAGCCAGTATGGACTAACTCCCCCAAAATGCATACTGTTGTTCCTGCCAAAGGGCGGAAGGCTGGTAGCTGCAGCGATCATAATTACAAAAGAGAGGGCCTCAAGGTTCATCCCGGCAGCCATCTTGGCAGGAGAAGATGGCTCCATTCCCCGTTTGCGGAGGTAACTGAACAAACTAACAAGAATTGGCGTGAGAAATATGATAAATAAAGGATTGAAAACCTGGAAACTCTCCGGGGATATCTGATTGACATCGTTAAAACTGATTAACTTGACAGTCATTACAATTAGAGCTAACAATATTACAGCAAATCCTGTAATCCTTGATTTTTTTGATGAGGATTTCCTTAATGTGGAAGAAAGGGCCAGAAGTAATGCCAGAATTGACAGAAGTGAAACTGGATTGAAGAAAAGATATGTAAATCGGCCAACATACGCTGATGTGTAATCCTTTGCAAATAACGTCAGTGTATAGCCATTCTGGTAATAACCCATCCAGAAGAAAATGACAGATAAAAAGATTATAAGAAGAGATATAAGCCGGTCCTTTTCCTCTTTGTTGTGATATGTTTCTGCTGACAGGTTTAAAGGAGGGTCTTCAGGCTTAGAATACTTCAAATCCATCTCCTGTGTTATCGCTTTATTTCCTTCTTTGTTTTTTAATTCCTTCCTGACCCTATAGTCTGCCATCCTGTGATATTTTCTAAATGAAAGGAATATTGTAATTGCCAGCAGCATTCCCACAGAAGCAGCGCCAAAGCCTGCATTATATGCCCTTGCAAGTGTGACATGGTAATGAGTCAGCATAAAATTTTTTATTGAAGAAGCTGCAATTGGCCCAAGGAATGCGCCTATGTTTATACCCATGTAAAAGATACTGAAAGCTGCATCCTTCAGGGCTGCGTTAGACTCCGTATACAGGTTGCCAACCAGCACATAAATATTTGCCTTGTAAAGACCTGTACCACTAGCTATGACAGCCAGTGAAAGGAAAAGGAGCCAGGCTTTGTTGGTGGGAGTGGCCAGAAGTGCATATCCTGTAGCCATGGTAAAGAGTCCGATTATGATAGTTCGACTATATCCGAGAAACCTGTCGGCAATCCATCCACCTATCAGTGGGAGAAAAAATGTTGTGGCAATAAACAGGCCGTACACATTCCCAATTGTTGCTTCGTTCCAGTGGAAGTTTTCATTCAAATAGAGAACAAATATTGAAAGAACAGTATAGAAGCCAAACCGTTCCCAGATTTCAGTCATAAAGAGAACAATTAGTCCCCTGGGGTGATTTTTAAACACCTGATGTAAACCTCATTTTCAGAATATCTGAGTGCATACAAAAATTATCTAACAATTTCATATAAAATACAATGGCCAGCCGATTAAACGAAACCTGTGGATGTGTGAAAAAGCGTTTGACAGCAGCATGGATTAAACAAAGAGTTTGGTGTGTTTTATTAAAACGTCGATTTTATGCATTGAAAGAAGATGAGTGGTGACATTAATTTAAATTGAGTTTTATGACAGAAAAAGAAGGAGCTACAAATTTGGTTTCCAGTGAGACACGACCTGCCACTGTGTTGACAGGACCTTTAACTGTCAGTAACAAAGTTCTCGAGGTAAAAAATCTAACAAGAAAATTCGGCGCTTTTACAGCTGTTGATTCAATATCCTTTTATGTTGCACCTGGTGAAGTTTTTGGGATTGTCGGTCCAAATGGTGCAGGCAAAACAACAACAATAAAAATGCTTACAACACTTTTGCCGCCAACCTCAGGAAATGCAATAGTAGGTGGATTCGACATCATACACCATGCATCAAGTGTTCGAAGGATTATAGGTTACGTCCCACAACTATTATCAGCAGATGGTTCACTGACAGGTTACGAAAACCTGCTCATATTTGCCAAACTTTATGACATTCCGTCAAAAGAAAGGGAGAAGCGGATAAAAGATGCCCTTCATTTTATGGGGCTTGCAGAATCTGCAGACAAGCTGGTAAGAAGTTACTCAGGTGGTATGATAAGACGCCTTGAAATAGCTCAGGCTGTAATGCACAATCCACGCATATTATACCTGGATGAACCAACTGTTGGCCTTGATCCAGTTGCTCGAGAAACCGTCTGGAAGTATGTAGGTGCACTCGCAGAACGTGGTACAACCATCATTATGACCACACACTACATGGATGAAGCCGATGCTATGTGTCACAAAGTTGCCATAATGAATCACGGAAAGATCGTGGCATCTGGTTCTCCAGCCGAGTTAAAAGCATCGATTGGACTGGATGGCGCTACATTAGATAAGGTCTTTGAATATTATGTTGGAAGCACGTTAGAAAACAATATGACAGGAGAAAGCATAAAAGATGTCTCAAGAACAAGGCGTACGGCACGTCGACTCGGATGACGCTCTGAATATTCCAGCCTTTAGCCTGGTGAAATGGATCTTAAATTTTATAGAAAAGACTCTGGTCATAACAGAGCTTGAAGCGAGAAAGTTACGTCACGATCCTACAGAGATTTTTACACGTGCCGCTCAACCAGCGTTATGGATGCTTGTGTTTGGTGAAGTGTTTACACGCGTGCGCGCCATACCTACCGGGAATTTTCGTTACATAGATTTTATGGCTCCTGGTATTCTTGCGCAGAGCGTTCTCTTTATTGCCATATTTTACGGCATAGCTATAATATGGGAACGTGATCTCGGTATCGTCCACAAATTCCTCGCATCCCCAACTCCACGGTCTGCTCTGGTTCTGGGTAAGGCACTTTCAGCAGGTATTCGAGCAATTTCGCAGGCTGTAATAATATATGCTCTGTCTTTACTCCTGGGAGTGAAGCTATCATGGGAACCACTGTCACTACTTGGAATCATTGCAGTTATAATTATCGGTGCGGGACTCTTTTCAACTTTTTCACTGATTGTCGCCTGTATAGTTAAAACACGAGAGAGGTTTATGGGAATTGGACAGGTATTGACGATGCCTCTCTTCTTTGCAAGCAATGCAATTTATCCGATCTCAATAATGCCGGACTGGTTAAAATTTATAGCGCATATCAATCCACTGACGTATGAGGTAGATGTACTCAGGGCATTGATGCTTGTTGGTGGAACAAGTGTTTATGGGATTTTGTATGATTTTGTCATTTTGATTGCCTCACTTGCCGCGCTGGTTATTATTGGAGCCAGAATTTATCCATCTGTAGCAATGTAACTTAAAGGACATTTTATATTTTGATAAAGAGAGCCTTTTTCCATTGGGTTTAAAACCTTTCCTGGAAATTGGACTTCTTAATCCTATGAAAAACTCAATTTTGCAAAAAGCATCAAAATGGCGAAAGTATGTAGAGCCGTGGTATGTATCTTACGCTTTGCTGGGCGCTACAATGGCTGGAATTGCTCCGATTTTACTTCCACTGACGGTCAACCTCAGTGGAGGCATTGCTGCTGTTGGTTGGGTGATGGCAGCATTCAATCTGGGTGGGCTTGCAGCTCCTATCTGGGGAAGTCTGGCAGACCGTTACCATCTGCACCGCTGGCTGATGTTGGGTGGATTGTTAACGAACGCAATAGCTCTGGCACTTTTTTCATTCGTAAACTCATTAGCCCTCTATCTTACGCTCGCACTTATACAGGGGGCGGGTGCTTCGGCATCGGCAACCGTCTCTAACCTTTTTATAGTAGAAGTGTGGCCTTCATCGGAATGGGATAATCGTATTGGGTGGCTTCAGACATTTTATGGCGGTGGACAGGTTGGTGGCCTGCTGTTGGCTGGACTTCTAAGTCAGGCCGGTAGCCATATCGGTTTAATTATTGCTGGAGGGTTAAGTGCACTTGCTCTTTTGCCCGGTTCATTAACTCGGTCGCCCGTGAATACACATTCAAGAGAGTTGATTTTGCAGCATACTACTCGGCATGTGAGGTGGACTTTAAATGCGCCGCAACACTTTTACCATCGCCTGAATCTTAGAACATTGAAACATATTGTTTTTAGTTTTAACTGGCCTTTTGCTCTTTTTCTCATTATGTGGTTCTTTAGTTTTGCAGGTGCAGCAGCCTTCTTTTCTCTCTATCCTGTTTTGATGCAAAAATTATATGGAGCGGGACCTGAAATCTCTTCAGCAGCTTTTGCAGTTGCAGCTGCTTCAGGATTGGCCCTATATGCACCTGCGGGTCGCTGGTCGAACCGCTTTAGCTCTTTACGCGTATTACAGGCTGCTCTGGGTGTACGCTTGATCGCTTTCGTTGGACTGTTTGCGCTCGGAATGGAGCATTTTGCAGGAGAGGGGGCACTTGCTCTGGTTATGTTTTTATTCCTGGTCCTGGCCTGGTCTTTAATGAGTGTTGCCGGGACTTCACTTGCAGCAGAGTATTCACCTGCTGGTGAGGGGGAAGGGATGGGGATATTCAGTGCCATTACTGCATTTGCCGGGGTGATTGGCTCAGCGGGGGGTGGTTGGTCAGCTGGAGAGTGGGGTTACGGGGCTGTATCTGGACTGGGTACTGCAGGGGTGGCTGTGGGGCTGGTTTTGAGTTTTTTTATTGTAAGTTTGAAAAGAGAAAAGGAGAATAAATGAAAGCCATAGTATTGGTTCCAGGTACAACCACCTTTAGACTTGCAGATATTGCAGAACCAACCATAACATCTGCTGATCAGGTTAAAGTAAAGGTACTCCGTGTCGGAATATGTGGTACAGATCGGGAGGAAGTATCCGGTGGACGTTCCCGCGCCCCTGATGGGCAGAAGGAGCTAATCATCGGCCATGAGATGTTTGGACAGATTGTGGAGGTGGGAGAAAACGTTACAAGAGTTAAGCCGGGAGACTATGCTGTGTTCACCGTGCGTCGCGGCTGCGGCATTTGCTTACCATGTGCAATGAATAGATCCGATATGTGTCTTACAGGCCAATACAGAGAAAGGGGAATTTGGGGGCTGAATGGCTATCAGGCTGAATATGTTGTGGATGAAGAAAAATATATTGTCCATGTTCCCGCCGAACTAAAATCCGTTGGCGTTTTGACCGAGCCCCTCTCGGTTGCAGAAAAGGCAATTGATGAAGCGGTACGCCTTCAAAGCGCTCGACTACCTGATGCTCCTGCACGCCCTGATTGGCTGCACGGACGGCGCTGCCTTGTGGCCGGACTTGGTCCAATCGGATTGCTGGCGTCACTTGCACTGCGGTTGCGTGGAGCAGAGGTTTTCGGATTGGATATTGTGGATGCTGAAAGTATGCGTCCACAGTGGCTTACTCAAATTGGTGGAAAATATGTGGATGGAAGAAAAGTGTCACCTGAAAAAGTAAGTGAAGCAATTGGAGCTGTCGATTTGATACTTGAAGCCACAGGCGTTCCCGCCCTGGCTTTTAATTTGCTTGATGCGCTTGCTCCGGATGGTCTTTACGTGCTGACAGGTATTCCGGGGGGAGATCGACCGTTACAAATCCCTGGCGCGGAACTGATACGCCAGCTGGTGCTGAACAATCAGGTGATGTTAGGGAGCGTCAATGCCAGCCGAGATCACTACCAGATGGCTGTAAATGATTTATTTCAGGCTCATTTAAGGTGGGGCAACCTAGCAGATCAACTGATAACACACCGTTATGCTTATTCTGATTTCAAAATGGCGTTTGATCATCAGTCGCCAGATGAAATTAAATCTGTGATTGAATGGAGTAAAGATAATGAACCACTCAAATCTTAATGCTCCCGGTGCTCCGGGGAGTCAAGCGCGGTGGACATCCAGCGCCAAATGCGGAATGGGAACTGCACGCAGTCTGGAGAGCAGGGTTTGGTTTACAATTAGCCATGGAATTTTAAATGAAATTTATTACCCTAGAATTGATGAGGCGAGCACTCGCGACATGGGACTGATTGTTACGGATGGTCGGGATTTTTTCTCAGAAGAGAAGCGCCATGCTCGATCTAATGTCTCATACATTGCTGAGGGTGTCCCCGGCTACCATCTTATCAATACATGTTTGCAGGGGCGCTATCAGATTGAAAAAGAAATCATCACGGATCCAGGAAGAGACGTTTTACTTCAATTTACGAGGTTTAAACCTCTCATTGGGAAATTGAGTGATTATCATCTGTACGTCCTCCTGGCGCCTCATCTTGGAAATCGCGGAAGCGGCAACACTGCATGGACAGGGGATCACAAAGGGGTTCCAATGCTCTTTGCACGTCGGGATGGATATGCCCTTGCACTTGCATCTTCTGCTCCATGGTTGAAGCGTTCAGCTGGTTTTGTCGGCGTTTCGGACGGTTGGCAGGACCTGATCTACCATAAGGAATTGACATGGAACTACAATCTTGCTGAGAACGGAAACGTTGCAATTGTAGGGGAAATTGATCTGCAAGCATGCGAAGGAACATTTCTGCTTGCGTTAGGTTTCGGACTCAATCATGCTGAAGCAGGTCACCGCGCCCTGGGGAGCATGCTGGATGGCTTTAATAGAGCAAAAGCAAGGTACATTCAGGAATGGCAGAACTGGAAAAAGAAATTAATTCCATTGGAAAAAGGTGACAAGGATGGACCTGATTTGTACTACACCAGTATGGCTGTTTTAGGATCCCATGAGGCAAAACGATTTCCAGGTGGACTTATTGCAAGTCTTTCCATACCATGGGGATTTGTAAAAGGGGATGATGACCTTGGTGGTTATCATCTTGTCTGGACACGAGATCTGGTTGAGGCGGCGGGAGGACTCCTTGCAGCAGGGGCATATTCTGACACACGTCGTGTATTGAGTTATCTCTATGCAACCCAGGAGGCGGATGGTCACTGGCCTCAAAACATGTGGCTCGATGGCACTCCATACTGGAACGGTATACAGATAGATGAGACTGCGTTCCCTATCCTGCTGGTGGATTTAGCTTATAGGGAAGGGAGCCTGAATAAAGATGACCTCATGCACTTCTGGCCAATGGTGCGGAAAGCCGCCAGTTTTGTAGTACGCAACGGTCCTGTCACACAGGAGGATCGCTGGGAGGAAGATCCAGGCTACTCCACTTTCACCCTGTCAGTAGAAATAGCGGCATTGCTTGCGGCAGCAGATCATGCTGACATTAATAATGAGACTGAGCTGGCAACTTATTTTCGTGAGACAGCTGATGTCTGGAATGCAAATGTTGATCGCTGGACGTATGTGACGGGAACGGATCTGGCACGCAATGTCGGAGTTGAAGGCTATTACGTCCGCATCGCTCCGCCTGAACAATCCGACGCTGCTTCGCCAGCCTCGGGTTTTGTGGCAATAAAAAATCGGCCGTTGCAGTGGAGCACTGAACCAGCGTCACAAATCATAAGTCCAGATGCTCTGGCACTTGTGCGCTTTGGATTGCGGGCGCCTGACGATATTCGGATTGTCAATACGGTGAAAGTAATTGATGCTCTTCTCAAAGTAAACACTCCTTACGGCCCGGCCTGGCATCGTTACAATGACGATGGTTATGGAGAACACCAGGATGGTACCCCATTTGATGGTACAGGCATTGGACGCGCCTGGCCACTTTTAACTGGAGAGCGTGCACATTACGAACTCGCAGCAGGGCGGCATGATGAAGCGGTGCGCCTTTTAAAAGCAATGGAAGGATTTGCCAATGAAGGGGGGATGATTCCTGAGCAAATATGGGATGCGGCTGACATTCCAGATAAAGAGCTTTTCTTTGGAAGGCCCTCGGGATCTGCAATGCCCCTTGTATGGGCACATGCAGAATATGTCAAGCTGCGCCGTTCTTTGCAAGATGGACATGTCTTCGATATGCCACCACAAACAGTTTCCCGCTACATTAATAAGAAGATCAATTCTCCATACGCTTGCTGGAGATTCAATCATAAGTCCAGGGCAATCCCATCTGGCAAAACTCTCCGCATTGAGGTGCTTGCCTCTGCAGTTGTCCACTGGAGCTCAGATAGCTGGGGTTCAGTTAATGATACCAATACAAGGGAAACCGGTACCGGGGTGTATGTCGCTGACCTGCCAACAGGAGGACTTCCGGCTGGAACGACACTCCTATTCACTTTTTACTGGCCTGAAGCTAAGAAATGGGAAGGTTTGGATTTTGAGGTACAGATCACCGCTCCAGAGAAAACATGATTTTACGCTGGAAGGAATCAGAAAAATAAGACAGCTTGATTTTTAAAAACATTGCTGCACGGTTTATAAACTGTAAGGGGCTCAGTTACTCTTTACTCCAGATGGACTTCAGTTCATCAGAGGATAATAAAATCATCATATTTTTCAAATTCTGAAGTGAACGGTCATGAGCATCAGGGTCTGAGGATGATACCGCATCCGTAACAATGACAGGGAAAAATCCCCTGTTGAGAGCATCCCTTGCACTGGATTCAATGCCAATTTCTGTGGAAGTTCCTGTAAAAACTATTGTGGATAATCTTGCATTGTGCAGCATTAGCTCAAAATTTGTGCCGATGAAAATGCTTGCAGTATTTTTATTGATGACAATGTCACTGCTTTCAGGTTCAATTGTCAGGTTATGTAATTCTGGAGGGAGTGTTGAAAGTTTTGGTCGGTTTTTCATCACTCAGGCAAAGCGCTGTTTCAGGAAGGCTTTAAGATCACCGAATGAGTTCATTATATCTGTGGAGCAGCCTATCACCCAGCTTGGTATGCTTTCCAGGCTGAGGCCGTTGACCAGGAAGACAGGCTTACCAAATATTGCAGCTACTGTTAGTTCGCCTTTTGTTCCTGCACCGCGCTGTGCACTCTCATCATAATAACATATTAAATAATCGCTGTGCAATATTATTTCTGTTGAATCAATCCTCACAATTTCAGCGGCAATTTTTTTGTGCACCGGCAGGTCGGATAGTTTTGACAATCTAAAATCGAAATTTGGATAGTTCTTTGAGAGAAACTCATCACTTGCTTTTACCGGGTTAAATGCCTCATGCCCTAATTCGCTTTTCAACCAATGTTCCATTTCAGTTCGCCAGTCAGCACCGTAATTGTCGGCGTACTCCATACCGCCTGAAAGATATGCTTTAAGTTTCATGCAGAAAAGATAAAATTATTGTAGTAACAACTCAATGACTGGCTGTCTAAGATTGAAAATGGTAAGGGGATCAACTTCGGAAAAATGTCCATTATCCTGGTTGCAAGGAAGATGAATCGCAACTATCATGTTAAACATCTTAAACAAATCAATCGTCTTTATTTTTTGGATACTTAAAACTTGACAACAGAATAGCACATAACTATATTACAATTGTTATGGAAGCGAAAACACCTTTGGCGAATATCAACGAGAGAATTGACGCAGCATGCTCATGTTGTTGTTGTATTATAAGATCACGTTGGTTTCGCGGAGGTGTGAACGTGTAACCTGAACTAACATAGATTTTGAATTTTAAGCCCTTCGTTGAAACCAAACGAAGGGCTTTTTTATTCTCTCACCACCGGGCTAAGTGTCAAAATGGTAAGTGCCGGGTGCAGGGAAGTCTTTGTTAATGAAATTTTTTAGATGATATTTTTGTTCAATTATAATTACAGAAAGGGAAAAGGATTGAAAGAGTTAGTTAAACAAAAAGCGGATTTTTATCGCACAAGGAGCCAGTCCGGTGACATAACCGGTGTCGGAGCTTCTGCAACCTCACATTTTAAAATATCACAACTGGAGGAGGAGATTCGTAACAAATATTCTATACTTGGACAAATAGGAAATACTCCTCTTTTGCGGATTCGCAAACTTTTCCGGCTCAATAATTCCGTTGAAATATATGCAAAGGCTGAATGGTTTAATCCAGGAGGTTCTGTCAAAGATCGTGCAGCCTTAAGCATGATACTTGAGGCAATTAGCTCGGGAAAATTAACCGTTGACAGGACTATTATTGACGCAACAAGTGGAAACACAGGCATTGCTTATGCTATGATAGGAAGTGCGCTGGGATATAAGGTTACCCTTGCCCTTCCCTCCAATGCGAGTCAGGAGCGTAAGAACGCATTGTTAGCATATGGAGCGGAAATAATTTTTACCGATCCACTTTCAGGCACAGACGGGGCACAGCAGAAGGTCAGGGAATTGGTGGCCGCCAATCCGGAAAAATACTATTATCCGGATCAGTATAATAACCCTGCGAACTGGAAAGCACACTATAACACCACAGCAGTTGAAATCTGGGAACAAACCAATCAACGCGTTACTCATTTTGTTGCGGGTCTTGGAACAACAGGGACTTTTGTTGGTACAGCCCGACGTTTGAAAGAGTTCAATCCGAATATTGTTTGCGTTGCTTTCCAGCCCGACTCCCCTCTCCATGGGATAGAAGGACTCAAACACCTGGAAACTTCGATTGTCCCGGGAATATACGATCCTGAAATTGCTGATGACCGGATTGCAATTTCAACAGAGGAAGCTTATGAGATGGTAAATCAACTCGCGCGAAAGGAAGGGATGTTTGTTGGTATTTCTTCAGGAGCAGCAATGGCGGCGGCAATAAAGGTTGCTTCGAAGTTAAAGTCGGGAGTTGTTGTAACCATATTTCCAGACAGCGGTGCGAGATATGGAGCGGAGCACATCCGATAATCATGCTTAAACAGAGAATTACATCCGGGTCAGTTAAAAAGAATATGCAAATAATAGAAGGATAAAGATGATAAGGATATCAGAAGAATCATATTTCAAAATAGGAAAACATGGGGAAAAGGCATACCCTGAAGAGTGCTGTGGTATATTACTCGGCTCAAATGACGGGATAAATCAGGTTATCGAGGAAGTCGTAGAACTCGATAACGAGCAGGGTGAGAATCGGCAAAGGAGATTTTATGTTACTCCTGAACAATACATGAAGGCTGAAAAAATAGCATCAGAAAAAAGCCTGGATTTACTCGGGTTCTACCATTCTCATCCAGATCATCCTGCTGCACCGTCAGAATTTGACAGAGAACATGCTTTACCGTGGTTTGTTTACATCATAGTCTCAATCATGCGGGAAAAAGCAAAGGACATGACCGCATGGAGATTAAACAATTTAAGGTATTTTGAATCAGTTGAACTCACTGTTGACAGTAAAGCTGATAAGCAAAATGTCATGGGTTGATAATATTGTGTAACAATTTTTCAATAAAGAAGCATTTGTAAAAGAAGGCTTTTCATAATTACAAATAAATAGAGGTTAGAAATAATGGCAATAAAAATCTTTATTCCAACGCCACTGCGTCCTTATACAGATAAAAAAGAGGCAGTCGAAGTTGAAGGAAAGACAGTAGGAGAAATTTTACAGGCTCTTACAACCAGATATCCTGATTTACGTCAGCATCTTTACGCTGAAAATGGTGCTCTGCGCAGTTACGTTAATATTTATGTGAACGATGAAGACATCAGGTATCTTGCCGGGCAAAATACACATTTAAACGAATCTGACACCATCAGCATTATACCTTCAATTGCTGGTGGTGTAGATACCACGACAGTAGAAGATGAGATTCAGCTTTCTAAAGAAGAAATCTTACGGTACAGCCGGCATCTGTTGATTCCTGAAGTTGGCATCAATGGGCAGAAAAAGCTAAAGGCAGCCAGGGTTCTTATGATTGGGGCGGGTGGACTTGGTTCGCCAGTGGGTCTCTATCTGGCTGCTGCTGGAGTCGGTAAAATTGGAATAGTGGACTTTGATGTGGTTGATTTGACAAACCTTCAGAGGCAGGTGCTCCATTCAACGTCAGATATCGGAAGGTCGAAACTGGAATCTGCTCGGGAAACATTGTCTGCCATCAACCCAAATGTTGAGATAGAAACTTATGAGGAACAGCTCTCCTCTTTTAATGCACTTAAACTGTTTGAGGGTTATGATATAATTGTAGATGGTACAGACAATTTTCCAACACGTTACCTTATTAACGACGCCTGTGTGCTTCTCGGGAAACCAAACGTCTATGGATCCATTCTGAGATTTGACGGACAGGTGAGCGTATTTTGCGCTACGGGTAAATATCTATCTGGTAAAGAGGAAAAGAGAGGGCCCTGCTACAGATGCCTTTATCCTTCTCCACCTCCCCCAGGTCTTGTGCCGTCATGCGCTGAGGGGGGTGTTCTTGGGGTTTTGCCCGGGATTATTGGTTCGCTCCAGGCTCTCGAGGTAATCAAATTGATACTTGGTGAGGGGGAGCCGTTAATTGGCAGACTTGTTTTGTTTGATGCGCTAAAATTTAAATTCCGTGAATTGAAACTGCGCAGAAATCCAGAGTGCCCGGTTTGTGGTGACAGTCCCGTGATACACGAACTGATTGACTACGAGGAATTTTGTGGCGTGCCTCATACTGTACAAAAAGAGGAGTCGGTAGATAACGACACGGAAATAACTGTGTATCAACTGAAAGAACGACTGGATCGCGGAGATGATATTTTCATTCTCGATGTGCGTGAGCCGCATGAATATGAGATTGTCAATATTGGTGGATATTTGATTCCTCTGTCAGAACTTTCGAAAAGGGTAAACGAGTTAGACCCGTCGAAGGAAATCGTGGTGTACTGCAAGATGGGCGCAAGAAGCGCAAAAGCGGCTGAATTTTTAAGAAAAAGGGGATTTAGCCGTGTAAAGAATCTCATTGGTGGAATAGATGAATGGGTGGATGAGATAGATCCGGGTCTGCCGAGATATTAAGATCAATTCAAATTGAATTGCTGAAAGTGACGCGTATTGTGTTGTGTTAGAAGAGAGAACAGTGAACGGTGAGGAAGAAATATATAAAGCTGGTGAAAAATTTTTTTTTGAAACTATTGACATTAACAGTATGTTCATTATATTACATTAAGTTCTTTGAGAAGTTTTTAAAATATTCATCCAGAAGGGTGGAGGGAACAGGCCCTATGAAACCCTGGCAACCGTTCCGCTTAAATGCGGGAGTCCGGTGCTAATTCCTGCCCATGTAACTTGCATGGGAAAGATGAAGAAGATATTTAAACCTCTTCTTGCATACTTTCTCGTTGCAGGAAGAGGTTTTTTTTATAGTTGAAAATCAAATTTTAAAAATAAAATAAAAAGAGGAGACAAAATGACCAGTAATGGTAAGGAAAGAAAATATAGGTACGAGACTTTACAGGTGCACGCCGGGCAGACTCCTGACCCCACCACAAAATCTCGCGCGGTTCCAATTTATCAAACGACATCGTATGTATTTGACGACACCAATGACGCTGCCGCACTTTTTGGTCTGGAGAAGTTTGGAAATATTTATACCAGGATAATGAACCCAACAACAGACGTTTTTGAAAAGAGGATAGCCGCTCTCGAAGGGGGTGTTGCTGCCCTTGCTACAAGCAGTGGACAGGCAGCTCAGATGCTTGCAATAACAACAATATGCCAGTCAGGAGATAACATAGTATCAACGTCGAACCTGTATGGTGGCACTTTCAACCAGTTCAAGGTTACTTTTCCAAGGCTTGGAATCAATGTTAAATTTGCTGAGGGTGACGAGCCGACGGCGTTTAAAAAACTTATAGACAATAAAACAAAAGCCCTGTACATAGAGACAATAGGTAATCCTAAATTAAACATCCCAGATATAGAAGCTCTTGCAAAGCTCGCCCATGATAATGGGATACCTCTTATAGTAGATAACACATTTGGTGCTGCTGGATATATTTGCAGGCCAATTGATTTTGGTGCAGACATAATAGTTGCTTCAGCAACAAAGTGGATTGGTGGACATGGTACATCCATTGGCGGGGTAATTGTGGACTCTGGAAAATTTGACTGGGGAAATGGAAGGTTCACTATTTTTACAGAACCAAGCCCGGGATATCACGGTCTTAATTTTTACGAGACATTTGGACCAAACTCACCCTTTGGAAATATAGCTTTTATTATAAGAGCGAGGGTGGAGGGATTACGTGATCTGGGTCCATGCATCAGTCCGTTCAACTCATTTCTCCTCCTTCAGGGATTGGAGACTCTTTCACTTAGAGTGGATCGACATTGTGCAAACGCTGCCAGACTTGCAGAGCACCTTCGTCAGCATCCGAATGTTGACTGGGTAATTTATCCTGGATTTGAAGACAATCCTGATCACAAAAATGCCTTAAAATATTTTAGAAAGGATTTGTTCGGTTCAATGGTTGTCTTTGGAATAAAAGGAGGACTGGAAGCCGGAAGGGCATTCATAAATAATTTAAAACTCACCAGCCATCTTGCCAATGTTGGTGATGCCAAAACGCTTGCCATTCATCCTGCTTCCACAACTCATCAGCAGTTGAATGCCGAGGAGCAGTTACTTGCCGGTGTAACTCCCGACATGGTAAGGGTGTCCGTTGGCATTGAACATATAAATGATATAATTACTGATTTTGATGAGGCTCTTGAAGCTGCCTCAAAAAAAGTGACCGTATGATAGATGTTTTTGAGAAAACAATTGTAAAAACAAAACGCATACGGCTCTACACTGAATCCGAGCCGTTTGAATTTGAATGTGGCAAATCGCTTGGTCCGATAGATGTTGCATATGAAACTTACGGTACTCTCAATGAAGATGGAACCAATGCGATTCTGATATGTCATGCACTGACAGGGAGTGCACATGCAGCTTTTTACAATTCTGTTAATGACAAAATACCTGGATGGTGGGATCCTCTAATTGGTGCTGGCAGGGCACTCAATACAGATGATTATTTTGTCATATGCTCAAATGTTCTTGGAGGATGCTACGGTACAACCGGACCAACTTCATTGAATCCAAAAACTATGACAATGTATGGGGAAGAATTTCCTCAAATGACCATCCGTGACATGGTTAAAGTTCAGAAGAAGCTTTTAGATTATCTCGGTGTGAACGAGCTGCAGCTCGTCATTGGTGGGTCAATGGGAGGAATGCAGGTCATGGAGTGGCTTGTTTCTTATCCTGAGATGGTAAAAAATGCTGTTCCAATTGCCACAGGTCCTGCTCATACACCATGGGGGATAGCGCTCAATGAAGTAGCCCGTCAGGCGATATTGAACGACATGTCGTTCAAGAACGGAGATGGCCGATATAGCGGGGAGCCAAATCATGGACTGGCACTTGCCAGAATGATAGGAATGATCAGCTACCGCAGTCCGGAATCCTTCCTTGCACGGTTCAATCGGGAGAGAATCTTTGGCGAGACTGGCTTTAACAGATTTGACAGGAAAAACCTGTTTCAGGTGGAAAGCTATCTCCACTACCAGGGTTCGAAGCTGGTAGAGCGATTTGACCCTATAACTTATCTTTATTTAACATATGCAATGGATTTACACGATATTTCATATGGCCGTGATAAGATCCCAAATGTTCTTGCGGGAATAAAGTCGAGAGTGTTATGCATTGGAATCGATACCGACATGCTTTACCCGGCCTCTGAACAGCGCGCGCTTGCTGAAATGATACCGAACGCTCTTTATTATGAACTTCATTCAATGCATGGGCATGATGCATTTCTAATCGAGCATAGAATTCTCAATGATGTCATAAAGGGATTTCTTGGAGGGGGGAATGAGTAGGCGTGACAAATAGTCAATACGATAATGAGACATGGAAAGCAGCCTCAGGAGACTTCAGAAATTGATTGAAGAAAAGAAGTTCCGCCGTGCGCTTCCATTTGCACGTGAATTGACAGCAAAGTATCCTGACACAACAATAGTCCACGTTGGCCTGGCTCTCTGCCTGAGCGAAACGGGAAAGTTGCAGGAGTCACTCAACATCCTGCAGGACGCCGACCGCAAATTTCCGAACGACTCTACAATACTGTACCACATTGCCGAGACTCAAAGAGAACTTAAAGAGTTCGAAAAAGCTGAAGAGACCTATCGAAGATCGCTGGAGCTCACCCCAGAAACTTACCACACCGAGCGTTCCGAATGTTACAATGGTCCTGGTGTTGTCTTGTGGGAACAACACAAACGTGAGGACGCCCCAAAAATGTGGAAGCTTGCAGTTAGGGAAAACCCAGGGAACGAGATTGCGCAAAAGAACCTCGAAAAAATGATAAATGAATTTCGTGAGCCTGTCGCTGTTTCAAAGAGTATGGACGATGTTTTTCATTTCATGAATATCCAGCAGGAATTATATCTCAAGGAAAGGGGCATAAAGGAGTTTGGTTCTAAAAAGGAGCTCGATGGCTTCTTGTCTGCTGTAAAAGAAGCGTGGAACACTTATCTCTCCCCACGCAGTAAGGAGATGGAAACTATGACTGCGGCCGAAAAGACAGAGTTGTTCAGGTCTGTTAAGCCAAACTTTTCACGCATTTCGAAATTTCAGAAGTGATGCCAGAGCAATCAAGAAGAAAACGCTGCAGTGTACCTTTCGCAATTTCAATTACTGTTTTGCATCAACTTTCTTTACACCCAAGTTGTTAGCCATGAACGATAGGACGTCTGCCGCTTGAGCAATCCTCTTGTCAGTCGGCATGTAGTTGTGACTTGTCCTGGTTTCCACACGAATAAGGATGGGTTTATCGCATGATTGTGCATGTTGCAATGCTGCAGCGAACTTATACGAATGGCTCGGCACCACGCGGTCATCATGGTCAGCAGTCGTGATTATTGTTGCAGGGTAGCAGGTGCCGGACTTGATGTTCTGTACCGGCGAATATTTGATAAGCCATTGAAACGCGGTTGAGTCGTTTGATGAACCGTACTCCGGTACCCAGCCTACACCCGCGGAAAATTTGTGGTAACGCAGCATATCCATAACGCCGGCACCAGCATATACTGCGCCGAACAGGTCCGGACGCTGTGTCTCGCACGCTCCGACAAGCAAGCCGCCGTTTGAATAACCTTCGATGCCTAAATATGGTGTTGATGTGTATTTTTCTTTTATTAAATATTCTGCGGCTGATATGAAATCGTCGAATACGTTCTGCTTCTTGTTCAGCATGCCTGAATGGTGCCATCTTTCACCATATTCACCGCCACCGCGAATGTTTGCGACGGCATAAATTCCTCCCATCTCAAGCCAGACGATATTTGTCGGATTGAATGAGGGCGTTATGCTGATGTTGAAGCCTCCATAACCGTATAGGAGTGTCGGGTTCTTTCCATCTAGCTTAGTTCCTTTCTTCATAGTAATGAACATTGGAATTAGTGTTCCGTCTTTCGAATGATAGAACACCTGTTTTGTTTCGAACGCGTTCGGCTTGAAATCAACGTGGGGCGCATGGAAAGGAGAACTCTTATGAGTTCTGAAGCTATAGTGGAACACGGTTGTCGGATAGAGGAAAGATGTGAACGCATAAAAAAGATCAGGAGAATCATAATGACCACTTAGCCCACTGATTGTGCCAATCCCCGGAAGTTGCAACTTGCCTTCGTTTTTCCCACCCAGCGAATATATTTCAAGCTCGCTTTTTGCATCAACTAAGTAATTTACGACAATATGTTCGCCTGAAAGGAGAGAACTTTCAATTACATTTTTCGATTCCGGTACGATAGTTTTCCAATTGAGGATATCTGGTTTGTTAATATTGAACGATACAATACAGCGGTTTGGTGCGTTGAGAGTCGTTTGTAAGTAAATTGTCGGCCCTACGTTGCCGATCGGATAATACTCGGCATCGTCTTTGGTGAACAGGGGATTGACGGGCGAGGATAGATTCGGGTGCATCGGGTCTTCCAGATCGACGTAAAAAACCTTGTTACGCGATTCCGTTCCTTTATTTAAAATGATGAAGAGGTAGCGCCCATCGTCGCTGACAGTGCCACTGACATACCATCCCGGGTAATTTTTCAGGTCATAAAAGAGTTTATCTTCACTTTGAGGTGTCCCGATTTTGTGGTAATAAAGTTCCTGTCCAACTGCCTCGGATGTTAGCATCTTTCCTTCTTTCGGCTCCGGGAAACGAGAATAAAAAAATCCTTTGTTGTCGTTAGTCCAGGCGATACCGGAGAATTTCACCCAATGAACTGTGTCTGCAAGCTCCTTCCCTGTCTCAACATCTAAGATGTGGAATTCCTCCCAATCTGCACCACCCTGAGATAGACCGTAACAGAGATATTTCCCGTTTGGTGAAGGATTGTATTCGAGGAGCGCTATGGACCCGTCTGGTGAAAGCTTGTTCGGATCAAGCACCATCTTTGCCCTCGTCCTGATGGAGCTTTGCATGAATACTGGACTCTGGTTCTGAAGGCCGCTGTTTCTGCTATAAAACAGCAATAGACCGCGCCCGTTCGATTGTTTGCACAGTGATGGTACAGCGGTCTTCTCATAGTTCCAGAGTTTTGTTAATCTTTTTTTTATCCAGTCTCTCACAGGTATTTTATCGAGATATTGGAACGTCACCCTGTTTTGTTCCTCGATCCACGTTTCAACCTTTGGACTGTTTTGATCTTCCATCCATTGGTAGGGTGCTGGAACTTTTGTTCCGAAGTAGTCATCAACGACGGTGTCGCGAAAAGTGGGAGGGTATCTTAAAGATTGTGCTCTAATATTTTTAATGGTAATCGACATGGCAATTAAGAAAATAAATAGTGAAATGACAAAACCCTGTAACAATCCTTTCAGTCGTCTTTCAATTGAAGAGATTTCTGGAGACGATGATAGTGCCAAAAAAAAGTGCAATGATTTTCTCATAATGGTTCTCCTACGTTAGGCAGTTGAAGAATCACACTTTATGTATAATATAATTTGTTTTTAAAATAAAAGCTGTGAAAATCTGTTCCTTGATGGTGCCTGCGCGCCGCCTGCTATGTGACGCATTGTGATGGTGGATTTCTGCCGAAGAGGTCAGCGGTTGGATTTTCTGGCTTTTAAATCTTGTTCTTCAAAGGGAGGTAGCAAAACAGCATAAACCATGTACAAAAAAATATGCTGCTAAAATTGGTTGTGTCTTGCTTCCTGTGGGGAGCGTTACATGTTCCCATTACATTCTAAGGAAGTGGGGATTTTTCTGAGGTTCTTTCTCTATCGCTCTTTTTGCCTCCATTGGTTTTCTACGTCTTGGTACTACCAGCCTACCGGGTGCTCATGGTTTGGGTTTATGACCAAACGGATAGTTTGCTTATAGCCATACTTATGCATTCATTTCTAATCAGTAGCACTCTCTTCATCCTTAAGCCTCAATCAACAGGAGTCTCCCTTATAACATATTACGCACCTGTCGCAGCTGTTTTATGGATTCTGGTTGTTATACTTATTTGGTGGCAAACGCGTGAATCGTCATCGAAGTTTTATATAGACAAGTGTGCTTCAAATTTCAGGAATGAACGAGGGCAAGACAGTATTATGTAAACCCGGTGGCGGACGTGGGATATAATCTTGTTGAACCCAGAGAGACAGACCCTGTCCGTGCCTTTAATGGACATGTTGGTGGAAAACACACGGCAGTTGGTTATAGTGACTATTCTCCCTAACGCTGCATTAACAGTAGACCGCGTTGCAGTAAAGAACGAGATGAGTTCAATTGAATACTGTGCAGATAGGCTGGAATAGGCGCTCTTCATACGATATTCGACTTTTAATTTTTTTGAAATCCGATTACATTATTTCAGCCTAATTAGGAAAAAATTCTCAAGTAAAATGCACAGGTCATGAACAATTTCGGCCAGGTGACAGGAAGCCACGCAATGCTATCTATTCCATCAGCCGGAGTGACAAATTGCAGGGTTCCAATCTCTTGCTTGTTAATCAGAACTTAACGAAAGGTGTTGAATTTGAAATGACGCAGACCGAGAGCGGCTCCTCAACAGGGGGTCTTATTCGAGGGCTAAATACCTTCGATATGACCATGATTGTCATAGGGTCAATTATTGGGGCAGGGATTTTCATGACGCCATCTTCAATTGCAGGAGAGCTACGTTCGCCCGCTTTAATAATTCTGGTTTGGGTAATTGGAGGGGTGATGGCACTTTGCGGGGCACTGACCTACGCGGAGCTTGGAGCGATGATCCCGGAAGCAGGTGGTGTTTACGTTTATCTCTCAAAAGCGTATGGCGGCATCTGGGGATTTCTTTACGGTTGGGCTTATCTTGTCGTGGTGAACACCGGAGGTATCGCTGCGATAGCCCTTGTGTATGCCTCATACATTGGCTACTTCGTTCACCTTTCCCCTCTGGGTGTAAAGGTGGTAGCCATTTCAGGGATAATATTACTGACAGGTGTAAACTACTTCGGTGTTGTGATTGCGGGGAAGTTTGCAAGCATATTTACAGTCCTCAAGGTAGCTGCTGTCGTCGGATTAATTGCAGCTGGTTTCATGTTCGGAAGCCACAATGGAAGTTCATTTGATCAGGTGATACCGGGTCACCTGGGCACCAATCTGAGTGCTGAAATTGCAATGGCTCTGGTTGGGGTCCTTTGGGCTTACGGTGGATGGCAACATGCAACGTTTCTTGCTGGAGAGGCAAAGAATCCCAGGAAAAGTCTTCCAACTTCAATTATATTCGGCACTATTGTTGTCATAACGGCTTATGTCCTGGTCAACCTTGTGTACCTGTACATTCTTCCAGTTCCAGTAATTGCTTCTTCAAACCATGTCGCTGCTGACGCGGCAGGCAGGGTACTTGGAAAAATTGGGGGGATATTTATTTCGGTGGCAATTATTATCTCTACTTTTGGAACTGCGGGGATCTATACCATGAGCGCTCCGAGGATTTATTATGCTATGGCATCTGATGGAGTATTTTTCAGAAAAATGGCTTACATCCACCCGAAATACCGCACACCAGGTTTTGCTATTATCCTTCAATCCATGTGGGTAATTGTCCTTCTCATGGTTGGAAATTTTTTGCAATTGATTACATATGCCATATTTGTGGACTGGATATTCTTTGGTCTCACCGCTGCAGCGGTTTTTGTTTTCAGAAGAACCATGCCTGACGTGGAGCGCCCATACAGGACTCCTGGTTACCCATACACAACTTTGTTTTTTGTATTGGTAGCATTTTGGTTCGTTGTGAATACGCTTGTAACTGCACGAATTCAGTCTCTGGCTGGCCTGGCATTTATTTTATTGGGCATACCAATTTACTTTTATTGGAAACGTGTGAACTCCCGCTCGATTGGGGCACCTTCCAATGGTTGAATCCTATCATGCTTTGAAGCTCAGGGTTATAATTAAAAGAAGGAAGCGTCATGTTGAAATATGATATTGAAGCGTACCGGAAACTCTTTCCAGTTGTTCAATCTGGAACGATATATTTGAATCATGCAGCAACAGGGCCATTGTCAACCAGGGTTGTTGCGGCGGTAAACAGGTATCTTAATGAGAGATCAGAAACTCAGATCGACAACTATCTATCATTTCAACCCATCCTCCATGAAACTCGAGCTTATGCTGCCACTTTGCTTAACACAACGCCAGATAGGATTGCTTTTTTTGATAATACCACAAATGCGATAAATCTTCTGGCGACAGGGATTGAATGGAAGCCTGGAGATAGAATTATTCTTAATGATATTGAATTTCCTGCCAATGTATACCCTTTTCTGAACCTGAAGAGGTTTGGTGTGGAAGTTGACTTTGTAAAGAGTAAGGAAGGGAGGGTCCTCATTGAGGATATTAGAAGCAAGATTTCTAATCGTACAAAACTCATTTCAATCAGCCATGTTCAGTTTCTTACAGGATTTCGATCTGATTTGAAAGCTCTCGGGGAACTTTGCCGTAAACACGATATAATTTTTTCGGTTGACGCAATCCAATCTGCTGGCGTCGTCCCAATAGATGTAAACGAAATGAAAATTGATTTCCTTGCTACAGGCGGACAAAAGTGGTTGATGGCTCCCCAGGGTATAGCGTTTGCATATATATCCACCCAGATGCAGGAAAGGTTGAGACAGTCCTATCTCGGATGGACAAGCATAAAGGATTTCTTTAATGATTTTACACGATATAGGTTGGAACTTGACGATACTGCAAGAAGGTATGAGAATGGCACGTTAAATTTCATCGGCATTACAAGTCTTCACGAGTCGATTGCAACTCTAATTGAGGTTGGAATCAGGAATATTGAAGAGCATGTGCTCGATTTAGCTGACATTCTGATATCAGAGGTTGAGGCGATTGGTCTGAAAACTATGGTAGCTGGTGATAGGAGTCAGAGAGCCGGCATAATCTCTATCCAGGTTCCCAATGCAGATGCTTACTCAGCTAAGTTGAGAGAAGCTAAGATCGAAGTTGCTGTGCGTCAGGGTTTAATAAGGGTCTCACCTCACTTTTACAACACAAAAGAAGAAATCGAGTACCTGGTTGATACGATGAAAAAGATTTATAAGTACCATTCCACTGCTTCTTAAAAACAGTTTACCATATGAAAACATCAATTTCACATGAAAAGGCTAACGGAAAGATTGAGAGACTAAATGAATCGCACATCGCTATAGCCAGCAATCAAAAAGACCATCGGCTCTATTTTCTAAGTGTTCAAAAGACTGAAATAAAGCAGGGGATTCCGCTTTAAAATGAAAAATAACAAAAAACATGCTATAATCGGTGTTGATATTGGTGGCACCAAGACAGCCGTTGTTCTTGCCTCTTTAAATGCTCAAATTATTTCGCGTATAGAGTTTGCTACCGGGGCTGACAGAGATTTTCCGATTTATTTTGGAGACCTTGAGCTTCATATCCAGCAGATATTTTCTTTGTCAGAATATGAGATTAAGGCAATTAGCGTTTCCATAGGAGGGCCTTTGGATGTAATGTCAGGAGTTATAAAATCGCCACCCAATTTACCGCGCTGGGTTAATGTGCCATTAAAAAAAATATTGAAAGAAAGATTCAATGTACCTGTTTACATTGAACATGACGGTAATGCGGGTGCACTTGCGGAGTATTTTTTTGGTGCTGGCGTGGGCTGTAAAAACCTGGTATTTCTCACTCTGGGTACTGGTTTTGGTGCCGGGATTATACTGGATGGCAGGTTATACCGTGGGACGACCTTCCTTGCTGGAGAGATTGGGCATATTCGGGCAGCGGAGTTTGGCCCTGAGGCATATGGGAAGACAGGATCATTTGAAGCCTATTGTAGCGGATCTGGAATGTCAAAATTGTCGGCAGTTATGTTTCCAGAGAGATGGCCTGATGGAATATCCGCTCGCAAACTTGGTGAGCTTGCATTTCAAGGAGACACTGATGCCATATCAGTTTTGCATCAGTCAGGAAAATATCTCGGGAGAGCTTTTGCTCTTATCGCAGATATACTAAATCCTGAAATGATTATACTTGGACCCCTTGGGTTCAGATTGGGACAATTCATTTTAGGCCCAGCTATGGAAGAATTTAAGAAAGAAGCGTTAGACGATGCCTTTAATGTTTGCAGGGTGGTGCCAGCTAAACTTGGTGAAGAGATTGGAGATATTGCTTCTATTTGCGCCGCATTAGACCAGGGGGAATTATATAAGCCTTAAGGATGGCGTTGGGGACAACAGAAATACTATTTATTAAAATCATGGACGCGGAATGTAACTCGTGCATTAAGCCAAACCGAAAAAAATTTTACACAGTCAGGTTGACATTATCTGAAAGTTTGCTATATTAACCTGAGTTCTTTGCTATACATAAAATTAGCGACACTGGTGTCCGGCATAGGCGCCGTGATTAAAAGGGAATCCCGTGAAAATCGGGAGCTGCCCCGCAACTGTAATCCCTGAAGATGTCGAAAAGGTAATTTCTTTCGGACATCTTCAATTCTCTGACAAGCATTTGCCACTGTCCCCCTTAGGTGGGATGGGAAGGCTGATTAGAGATGGGGAAAGCCAGGAGACCTGCCAGCGTCATTCTGAACAAAGGCCTTCGAGGGAGAGGTTGAATTCATTCCGCTTATAAGCAGCGGAAGAGTTATAAGCCTTGATCTAATCCAGGTTGTCCGTCGCAACAATATTTATGGCAATATAAAGCAGACGGATTTATCACTCCCGGATAAGGTCAGGGCTTTTTTGTTGCGAAGAGCACCTGCTTCAATTGTTCTAACTTAAAGACAACAGAAACTCCTTCCGGAAGGGTAGTTCTAATTAATCCCCGATGCCATTGTCGCAATAATACCAACTCTAAAAACATACAGGAGATTGTAATGTTTAACAAAATTGAAAAAAGGGACGGACGCATCGTTGATTTTGACAGCGGCAAGATTACAAATGCTATTGCAAAAGCAGGTAAAGCAACAGGCGAATTCGGTAAAGAAGTTGCTGAAAAGCTTTGCATCAGGGTTATAAACTTAGCTCAACAAACAATCGTGCGTGACGTTCCGAATGTTGAAGAGATTCAGGACATTGTCGAAGAAGTTCTGTTGTCCTCTACATATCGGAAGACCGCAAAGGCGTATATCCTTTACCGGGATCAGCATACAAGGATGAGGGAGCTTGTTACAAAGGCAAGTACCGAGTTAGTCGGTCAATACCTGGATCAAAGAGATTGGCAGGTTAATGAGAATAGTAACATGACTTTTTCTCTGCAGGGATTGAATCACTACATTTCATCGGAGATCATGAAGACGTATTGGTTGAGCGCTATATATCCGAAGGAGGTCAGAGATGCACATCTGGACGGGGATTTTCACATTCATGACCTGGACTCGCTATCTGTCTATTGCGTGGGTTGGGACTTAATGGATTTGCTGGCGGTTGGATTTAAAGGTGTTGCGGGGAAAATTGAAAGTAGTCCAGCAAATCATTTCCGCAGTGCTCTGGGTCAAATTGTCAATTTCTTTTATACGTTGCAAGGTGAAAGCGCGGGAGCACAAGCCTTTTCCAATTTCGACACGCTACTTGCGCCTTTTATAAGACATGACGGGTTGAACTATCATCAGGTAAAACAGGCGTTGCAGGAATTTATATTTAATATCAATGTTCCTACAAGGGTAGGATTCCAGACACCCTTCACGAATATAACTCTTGATCTCGATCCTCCATCTTTCCTCCGAAATAGTCCAGTTATTATCGGTGGGAGGCCTTCCGAAGAGACGACTTATGGAGATTACAAGGAAGAAATGGATATCTTCAACAAAGCACTCCTGGAAGTTATGCTTGAAGGTGATGCAAAAGGCAGAGTATTTACATTTCCTATCCCGACCTACAATATTACAAAAGACTTTGATTGGGAAAATCAAAATTTAGATTTGTTATGGCAGGTCACTGCAAAGTATGGAATCCCATATTTTTCAAACTTTGTAAATTCTGATATGAATCCGGAAGATGCTCGGTCTATGTGTTGCAGGCTGAGACTTGATACAAGGAAGTTGGAGAAGAGGGGTGGCGGACTTTTCGGTGCCAACCCGCTAACTGGCTCTATTGGGGTGGTAACGATTAACATGCCTCGACTCGGCTACCTGTCAAAAGATGAAAATGAATTTCTAACAAAACTGGGGCAATTAATGGAGCTTGCCAGGGAAAGTTTAGAAATAAAAAGAAAAGCACTTGAAAAGCTTACAGACCAGGGACTTTACCCATATACGAAATTCTACCTGAGAGCGATTAAAGAAAGATTTGGGGAGTATTGGAAAAATCACTTCTCAACCATTGGTTTGGTTGGCATGAACGAGGCTTCGCTGAATTTGTATGGTCAGGATATTGCGTCTGAGGAAGGTAGAGGGTTTGCCTCAGCTGTGCTGGATTTTATGAGGAACAAACTAACAGAATTTCAAGAAGAGACAGGGAACAACTATAACTTAGAAGCTACTCCCGCAGAAGCAACATCTTATAGATTGGCCAGAAGAGATAAGGAGAAATTCCCCTCCATAATTTGCGCAAACGAGAACGAGGTCAGGGAAAGGGATGCAGAGCCATTCTATACAAATTCCACACAGCTCCCGGTCAACCTGACAGAGGACGTATTCGAAGCCTTAAGTATACAGGATGAGCTGCAAGCAAAATACACAGGAGGTACTGTTTTCCATGTGTTTGTTGGGGAACGTATTAAAGATTATACAAGCGTGAAGAATCTCGTTAAAAAAGTTTGTGAAGGTTACTCTCTGCCTTATTTTACAATTACTCCCACCTTTTCAATTTGTCCCGGTCATGGCTATGTTTCAGGTGAACACGCGAATTGTCCAGCCTGTAACGAGGAATGTGAAATATATTCTCGTGTTGTTGGCTATCTTAGACCTGTAAAGCAATGGAATGAGGGCAAGAAAGAAGAATTCAGATTGAGAAAAACGTTCTCCATAAAGTCAAGCCTGTCGATAGGAATGTTAGGAGAAAAAGTCAAATGAAAATAGGTGCATTGCAAAAATTTTCCCTGATTGATTATCCCGGAAAAATTTCGGCAATCGTGTTTACCCAGGGTTGTAATTTCAGGTGTCCCTATTGTCATAATCCCGAGCTCGTGGATCCCGAGTTGTTTGATGAACCATTTGCTGAGGACAAAATTTTCTCCTTTTTACAGACGCGCATTGGGAAATTGGATGCAGTTGTAATAACTGGCGGAGAACCAACTATTCAGAAGGACTTGATTGGCTTTATAGAAAACATCAAATCGCATGGCTTTTTAGTTAAGATAGACTCCAACGGCAGTCAACCGCAGGTACTGAGAGAATTAGTTCGTTCAAGGCTTGTGGATTACATCGCCATGGATGTGAAATCACCACTTGAAAAATATGCAGAAGTAGTCAGAACAGTGGTGGATGATGAAAAAATAGAGGAAAGTATTGGTATTATTATGGATTCCGAAATTGATTACGAGTTTAGAACAACGGTCCCAAAATCGTTTTTGTCTAAAGATGATATAATTGAAATCGCAAAACTCATCAAAGGCGCAAGACTTTATGTAATTCAAACGTTTGTGGCCGAAAAAACGCTGGATCGGAGTTTCGTCAATTTAATGAGCTACTCTGAACAAGAACTGCAGACAATAAAAGTGGAAGCAGAACAATATGTAACAGTGTGTTCAATTAGATGAAGGAGATAAATATGCAAACCTATGCTTACGGCTTTCCAAGAATCGGAAGAAATAGAGAATACAAAAAGATCATAGAAGGATATTGGTACAACAAATCTTCGGAAGAGAAGACGCGGGCAGGAATAGACAATCTGCAAGATGAAATGATAGCTACTTATAAGAAGTATGTTCAAAGTTTTCCCGTTGGGGAGATGACATTTTATGATAATATGCTTGACACTGCAATTATGCTGGGCATATACAAACCACGGAATCTTCACGAGTATTACGAACTCTGCAGAGGTGGGCACCATTTGAAAATGGTAAAGTGGTTCAATACCAACTATCATTATCTTGTCCCGGATCTTTCCGTATTGAACGCTTCAGAGCTTGTTTTACACTGGAATAAGCCAAAAGAATATCTGGAAAGACACAAAGAGGGAATCCCGTACTTAATTGGACCGTTTACCTTTCTAAAACTGTCTACTGGCATTTCACAAAACGAATTTCATGAATACTTAATGGCAGTTGGTGATATTTACAGAAATGTAATAAGAGGTCTTAAGGAAGTACATATTGATGAACCAGCCTTTGTCCTGGAACCTGACATTGAGGATATAAAAGCGATAAAACGAGTTTACGAAATGATATCCTGTCAGGGTGAGCAGGCTGTCAGGATAAACCTTTTCACCTACTACGAAAGCGTGGATTTTCTCAATGACTTATACGATCTCCCGGTAAGCTCGATTGGATTAGATTTTGTACACGGCAAGGGCAATTATTTTAATATCAAACGCTATGGCTTCCCGGGCGACAAAGTGCTGATAGCAGGAATAGTTGACGGCAAAAACATCTGGAAGTCCAGTGTCAATAGCCTGGTTGAATTTCTGAGAGAGTTATCTCGCGCTGCCAAACATTTGGTGATTTCCAACGCAGGACCACTTTACCATTTGCCAGTGTCAGTAAATAGCGAAAAAGACATCGATTATAAAATATTTAACAAACTTGCTTTTGCAGAAGAAAGATTAAATGAGCTTCATTTAATTTCGCAAGCCATTGATGGGGAAGAGGGGGAAGGAATTTTAAATAGCAAAGTCGGTCATTTAAATGAGCCCTCAGAAGGAGATCCTGTTGATTCTTATCAAGATGAAAATGTGAAGAAAAGAATTAGAAGCTTGACTGACAGAGATTTTATCAGGGCAGTTCCCTATTCCGAAAGGATCAGGATACAAAAAGAGAAGTTAAATTTGCCTTTGTTTCCCACAACTACGATTGGGAGCTTTCCACAGACTGACGAAGTGAAAAGGATGAGGAAAGAATTCAAGTCGGGAAAGGTTACCAGGGAAGAGTATAGCGCTTTTATAAAGAAGAAGATAATCGATGCAATCAGAATACAGGAAAATTTGTCCCTGGACATTCTCGTTCATGGGGAATTTGAAAGAAGTGATATGGTGGAATTCTTCGCTGAGAAACTAAACGGTATGACAACAACCAAAAACGGATGGATTATTTCTTATGGAACGCGATGCTACAGGCCCCCTATAATTTACGGTGATATCTATAGAGCTGCACCGATGACCCTGGATGAGATCGCCTTTGCCCAAAGTTTAACCAGGAAACCTGTTAAGGGAATGCTTACTGGACCAGTTACTATGATAGCCTGGAGCTTTGTTAGAGAAGATATACCGGTATCTGAAATTGCCTATCAGATTGCTTTATCTCTGCAAGACGAGATAAGGGATTACGAAAAGCACGGTATTAAAATTGTCCAAATAGATGAACCGGCATTTCGAGAGAAGGCACCAATAAAGAAAAGAGACTGGCCCGAGTACTTTAAATGGGCGGTGCGTTCATTCAACTTAGCATCCAGGTCGGAACCTGAGACACAAATACATACTCATATGTGTTATTCTGAATTTTCTGAAATTCTCGAATACATTGCTCAAATGGATTTTGATGTCATCTCGATCGAAGCGTCAAGAAGTGGAGGCGAAATCCTTAGAAGTTTTGAACGGGTGAAATTCGATAGGCAAATCGGGCTTGGGGTTTGGGACGTTCATACGCCCGTAGTTGCACAAGTGATGGAAATAAAGAAGACAATAGAAAGAGCGCTTAAATTGATCCCTAAAGAACAATTCTGGATAAATCCAGATTGCGGTATGAAGACAAGGGAATGGGAAGAAATCCTTCCATCATTGAGGAACATGTTAGTTGTAGCAAGGGAATTAAGACAGCAACAACGTGCGTGACGATCTGTTGGACTCTCAGGCATCCTTGAGTTCCATCTGTACAGATAGTGGCGACATAGCCAGGCCGTTGTTCGCGGATGACCCGCTTCATATCTTCGGTTAAGGTTGCCATACGTGCTTTCTCCTGTAGTTGAGTCCAGGCAGGTTAATGGCTGAAAATGTAGGCTATTCCTTGCCGTGTGATAAGCTCAGCCTCTCCGGGTAAGGCGTTTGATGAAGTTGGGAGAGCCAGGTTGATAACCGCCTCGATTCCGAGTGCAGGCAGGTACGCGATGTCCTTCCCGGACAGTTGGCCGGAAGTCCAGAGCCAGTCGAATACTTGATGAGTGTTTTCAGGGTCCATACGCGTGCACTCTAACGC
>JBMFVE010000014.1:0-51780 GCA_049966155.1 Candidatus Kryptoniota bacterium | reverse complement strand
CAGCTTTACCCCCTCAATTAGTGGCTCAGTTATCATTTAAAGAACCGTCAGGGAATAATCTCCTGGATGCGGATGAGCGGGGTGAAATCACTATCAGGGTAACAAACACAGGAAAGGGTATGGCCTATCAGGTAGGGAGCACTGTTATACCTGGCTCGTATGATGGGCTTAACTATAGGCCACAGTTCAACATAGGGGACATAATGCCTGGGGAGAGCAAGGCATACACATTTTATGTAGAGGCAACACATTCTGTAAAAAGTATGGAAGTACCGCTTGAATTCAGGTTCAATGAATTAAATGGATTTGAGCCTCCACCAGTAAAGATAGTGTTCAGCACAAAAGCGTTTGTGCCACCTAAGCTGATAGTTGCAGATGTAGGTGTAAAAGATGCTGATGGGAGCACAATAATCAGGCCAGGTAGGGTAGTGGAGATAACCGTGAGGATACAAAATGCCGGGAAAGGAGAAGCAAGAGATGTCACAGCTGCAATAAAATTAGGGGAAAATGTATTCATAGCGGAGGGATCCAACACGAGTTTTAGTCTTGGAAATCTTTCAGCTGGAGAGTACAGGGATATTAAGTTTAGTATATATACAAATAATAGGGCAACAGGGGTACCGGTATATGTGGATTTAAACGAGCACTTTGGATTATATGGTATAAGTAATATTAAGCTTCCTTTAGAGTTCAACAAAGTCATGGCGCAGTTGAATGAAATAATAATCAAGCCAAAGGATGAGGAGAAGACTCCGATCATAGGAGTTTCAAAAGGGCTAGGTATAGATGTAGATAGGGAGATTCCACACAGTTCAATTGAGAATAAGAATGCTGTGGCTCTGATATTGGCAATTTCTGACTACCAAAATGAAGATATACCTAAAGTACAATATGCAAAGCATGATGCTGAGGTTGTGAGGGAATATTTGATAAAGGCTCTTGGATATAGTCCAGAGAATATACTTCCTAAAAATCCTGATGAGCTTATGACTTACGGGCAGATTAAGACCTACATACAAAAAGTTTTGCCTTCCTATCTCAAGCCAGATGGAAGTTCAGACTTGTTCGTTTACTATACAGGTCATGGAGCACCAAGCACGACCAATCACGAAGCTTATCTTGTACCGTGGGATTGTAATCCGAACTATGTAAGCGATGATAATGCGTATGAGACGAAACAATTTTACCTGGATATAGAGAAACTCAATGCCAGGCAGAAGATAATTATTGTAGATGCGTGTTTTTCAGGGCAGACCGGTAGTGGGAAGACATTAATTAAATATGCCAGTCCTGCACTGTTGAGGGTAAACAATCCACTTATAGCAGATTCGAGCACAGTAATATTTCAGTCGTCCAGGGCAGAACAGGTGTCGAACTGGTATGAAGAGAAGAGGCATGGGATGTTCACATACTTTTTTTTAAAGGGGTTGCAGGGCAATGCGGATTATGACGGAAATGGCAAAATCACAGCCGGTGAACTAATCAGATATATAAATAACCGTAATGAGGGGCTGCCTTATTATTCGAACAGGTTATATCAGCGGCCTCAAGAGGCACAGCTGGAGGGAAATGTCAATATGGTAATTGAGAGAATAGAGAAATGAAGCTGATATTTACTTTTATAGTCCTAAATACAACCATTGCACTGGCACAAAATAGTTCAGTGAAGAAATGGTATGATGGCGAAGGGACTGCAACAGGAAACGACATGGAGAAGATACACACTGAAGCCTTAAGCAAAGCGAGATCTGATGCTTTACAGAAAGCAGGGATAGAAGTAGTCAGCGGGACACTCTCATTGAAATCAGAAGAAGATAACAAGCTGATAGACTTTTTTTCTGAATTTACAGAATCAAATTCTCGCGGGTTGATACTTGATGAAAAGGTCAGATTTGATAAGCCTATTCCTGTGGACTCATCATATACAGTTTACAGGTTAACTGCTCATGTACACGCACTTGTTGGAATACCAGAGGGTGAGATAGATCCGTCGTTTGAAGTAAAACTAACAGTTGACAGGGATACTTATAAGGAATACGAACCTGTAACAATGAGAATTAAAACGACAAAGCCCGGGTATTTAACGATTCTCGATATCCATGGTGATTCAGTAAATGTACTCTTTCCAAACGCTATAGATAGGAACAACTATATTTCAGCAGGTACAGACTTTGTATTTCCACAGGGCAAGTCATATAGGCTGGAATTTGAAACTGAAAATGGTAAACAGCGTTCCACAGATATGATTATTGCTGTTGTTACAATAGACAGGATTCCATTTCAAAATATCGAAAAAATAAATTTAGAAGGGTCAAAACTCATGACGGGGCAGAAGTCTTTAATAGCTTATGCTAAGTGGTTGTACAGGATACCGTTAAACAGAAGAAGCTTGGCTTATAGGTTAGTTCATGTGGAAAGGGGGACTCGGGAGAGTCAGTGAAAATGTCCTGTAATTATGAAGTCGGTCTTATTTGTATTGAACAAAAACAAAGGAAGAGTGAGGATAGGTAATATCACCCCCTTAATACTGGTGCACCATGCAGGACTCGAACCTGCAACCCACTGATTAAGAGTCAGTTGCTCTACCAATTGAGCTAATGGTGCAAATGTGTTAACTTAGTGTAATAATATAAAAAGCAGCCCTCTCTAAATCAACGAAAAGGAGCAAGCATCATGAAGAAAATCAAACTCAGCAAGAAAGTCAATCGCAAGCCTTTGCTTGTTAGTAATGACTATAGTGCAGAGACACATCTCATTTATGGAAAGGCTTATACAGAGAAATGGGATTACTCTCACCACCTTGTTCCACCAATTACCTCAAGTGCAACATTTCGACTAGAATCTGCACAGCGAGGTGCCCAGGGATTTGTTGAATTTGCTCATACTTCAAATGAACCTGACGTTCCAGGTCCCGCCCCAATTTATATTTATGACAGGTTGGGAGAACCAAACAAGGATATGCTTGAAGAAAATCTTGCACTTGCAGAAGCAGGTGAAGCATGTGTCACATTTGGCTCAGGAATGGGTGCTATTTCAGCTGCACTCGGAATGCTAACTGCAACTGGTGATGAAATAGTTGCTCATAATATCCTGTACGGTTGTACTTACGAACTTCTCACCAGATGGTATCCCAGATATAAGATTAATGTAAAATTCATCGACCTTGTCAATGCCAGAAATTTACAAAAAGCCATTTCGCCAAACACAAGGGTGGTATACTTTGAAACCCCTGTAAATCCAACCCTGGATATCATTGATATAGAGGAAATAGCTAACATTGTTGCTGAAGAAAACAAAAAGAGAAAACCAAATCGTAAACTTTATGTGGTGGTTGATAATACTTTCTCAAGTCCGTTTTGTCAGCGCCCTCTGGAACATGGCGCTGATTTTGTTGTACATTCTCTGACAAAGAACATTGGGGGATTTGGAACAGATCTTGGTGGGGCTGTAATAGGGCCTTTGTGGAGCCGCGACCTGCTTTTGCTCTTTCGCAAAGATTTCGGTGCCGTCCTTTCGACAAAGAGCGCATGGAGCATCCTTGTTTACGGGTTGCCAACATTGCCTGTGAGATTGCGCCAGCAACAGCAAACTGCTATGCAAATTGCGCGATTTCTTCTGGCCAACCCTAAAGTTGAAATGGTAAACTACCCTGGTCTTGACAATTTCAAACATCATGACAGGGCAAAGAAGCAAATGCACGACTTTGATGGTAACTTTGCTCCTGGATCAATGATATACTTTGTTTTAAAAGGGAAAAATCCAGAGGACAGCCGTAAGCGCGGTGAAAAGTTTATAAATTACGTTGCAAAGAACGCATACACCATTACTCTGGCAGTAAGCCTTGGCAATATCAGGACTTTAATTGAACATCCGGGTAGTATGACCCACGCTGCAATTCCTGCAAGTGAGCAGATTAAGAAGGGGATAGATCCCGGTGGTATAAGGCTTTCCATAGGTCTGGAGAAGGTTGATGACATTATACGAGATCTCAAGGAAGCCTTTGATAGCATCTAAACCCACATTCATTAAATCTGAGTTGCTGTCGATTCTGGGTGTGCCTCACGGCGTCAGCTTAAGAGTACCCGGAAAAAAATCGCTTTTCAGTATGAAAGCAGAGGAAGTTGAAAATAGGGCAGAGTTCTTCTCTGCCCTTGGTTTTAATGAGAGGAATGTTGTCCGGGCAAATCAGGTTCATAGTTCAAATGTTACAGTTGTTCATAAGAGCGGAACGTATCGAGCCACAGATGCTCTAATTACGAATCATCCTGATTTACTGCTTACCATTTCCATTGCTGACTGTGTTCCAATACTTATTTATGATCATTCTCAAAAAATTGTGGGTGCGGTACACGCTGGCTGGCGCGGGACAAAGGAAAGAATACTTATGAAAGCATTGGATGTCTTCATTCATGAATTTAATTCCAAAATGAAGGATGTATTTTTGTACATAGGACCAGCCGCCAGTAAATGCTGCTATGAAGTTGGAGAAGAAGTTGCAAATTATTTTGATGATAGATTCTTAACTGAGAATCGAAATGGAAGGTATATGTTAGATCTAAAATCTGTAAACTCAGAAGAAGCAATGAAAATAGGTGTTCCAGCGGAAAATATAGAGGTAAGTGAACAGTGCACTATATGCAACTTAAACTTTCATTCTTACAGAAGAGATGGGGAAAATAGCGGACGAATGCTGGCAGCCCTTGGATTAAAAAGTTTTCATTGAAGCAGAAAAATTTCATGTCCTATTGAAAAGGACCCAACAGAGGATATAACTTTTAAAGTTTCCTTAACTAACAAAAGGAGGAACCATGTGTGGTATTGTAGGGTATATTGGAGAGAGGGATGCCAGAAAAATAATCATAGATGGGTTAAAGAGGCTTGAGTATCGCGGGTACGATTCAGCAGGTGTAGCATTTTTCACCGACCATAAGCTTTTTGTGGAGAAGACAGTAGGAAACGTATCTAAACTTGATTCTATAGTTAATGATATGCCTTCCAGCAGTATTGGTATTGGTCATACAAGGTGGGCAACTCATGGGGAGCCGACAAAAGCTAATGCTCACCCACACATTGATTGCACCGCCGGGACAGCCCTTATTCATAACGGTATTATTGAAAACCATACGGCCTTAAGGAGAAAACTATTATCTCTTGGACATAAGTTTATAAGTGAAACAGACACAGAAGTTCTTGTCCATTTAGTAGAGGAGTTTCTCAAGTCCACAAATGACCTTGAATTAGCGGTGATGAAAGCCCTCAGGGAAGTCGACGGTACATTTGGAATTGTTGTGCTCTCTCTCTTTTACCCTGACAGGCTCGTAGTTGCCAGGCGGGGAAGTCCATTGGTAATAGGAATTGGTGAAAATGAAAATCTTGTAGCATCAGATGCAGCAGCGCTTGTCAATCATACACGAAAGGTTGTTTATTTGCAAGATAATGATGTGGCGACTCTTTCACGCACTGATGTTACGGTGCGGACGTTGAATGACGAGCCTGTCGTTAGAGAAATGGAACAAATCACATTTGACATTGAAGAAATTGAAAAGAGCGGATATCAGCATTTTATGCTGAAGGAGATTCATGAACAGCCTGAGACGGTGAAGAATGCAATGCGCGGCAGAATTATTGAAGAAGATGGCATGGCAAAATTAGGCGGGTTGGAGGATGTGTCGGATGTCATTTTAAAAGCAAAAAGGTTTGTATTCACTGCATGCGGGACCTCCTGGCATGCAGCTCTTGTTGGTAAGTACATAATCGAACAATGTGCCAGAATTCCAGTCGAAGTTGATTATGCTTCTGAGTTTCGGTACAGGAGTCCTGTTCTGATGCCGGGGGATGTGGTCTGGGCAATCAGTCAGAGTGGAGAAACAGCCGATACACTGGCTGCAGTGCGTCAGGCAAAACATAATGGAATACCAACTTTTGGAATAGTAAATGTGGTTGGGAGTACAATAGCTCGTGAAGCAGATGCAGGTGTTTATATTCATGCGGGTCCGGAAATAGGTGTAGCCTCAACTAAGGCATTTACATCCCAGCTCGTCGTGCTTAATCTTTTAAATCTGTACGTTGCTCGAATGAAAGGAATGATGGATGAAATGAGGGGTAAAACCCTTGCCGGGGAAATCCTGGAGCTCCCGGTGAAAATTGCACAAATTATGAATAGATCTGATGAAGTTGAGAAAATAGCGGATGAGTTTCGTAATGCAAAGAATTTTCTTTACCTGGGACGGGGGGTAAATTTCCCCGTTGCTCTTGAAGGAGCCTTAAAGTTAAAGGAGATTTCTTACATTCACGCGGAAGGCTATCCAGCAGCCGAGATGAAACATGGTCCAATAGCCCTGATTGATGAAAATATGCCCGTGGTGTTTATTGCTCTCAAGGATTCTACTTATGATAAAGTGTTAAGCAATATTCAGGAGGTGCGCGCACGGAAGGGTAGAGTGATTGCCATTTCCAACACTCCCGACAGCAGATTGAGGCAGCTTGCCGAACATATAGTAGAAATACCGGAGACTTCGGAAATCCTGAGCCCCATTCTTTCTGTGATACCGCTGCAGTTGCTGGCCTATTATATAGCAGTAAAAAGAGGCTGTAACGTTGATCAACCTCGAAACCTTGCAAAAAGCGTAACTGTCGAATAAAAACCCAAAAGGATCTCAATGGTTAAAAAACAAAATATAATCTTGAAGATTGCTTTAACTATCATCGGCTTTTTTATAATAATACAATTTGTGCCTTATGGACACAGTCACATTAACCCGCCCGTTGTTGGTGAACCCAAATGGGATAGCCCGCAAACTGAGTCCCTCTTCTACAGAGCATGTGGGAACTGCCACAGTAATAAAACCTCATGGCCATGGTACAGTAATATTGCACCGGCCTCATGGTTAGTTCAGAGTGATGTTGATGAGGCAAGGGAGGATTTTAATGTTTCCGAGTGGGTGCCAGGGAGAACAAATCATGGTTCGAGAGCGGCAGAAGAAGTTCGGGAGGGTGATATGCCTCCATTTCAGTATTTAATAATGCACCCTGAAGCACGGCTGTCAAAAACTGAAAAAGATGCGTTAACCCGGGGATTGATTAAGACATTTGGAGAATCGGGTAAGTAAGAGATGTGATTCATTAAATTCCCCGGCAGGGAATAGGATGGCCTCAATTTGTTTTCTGAAACTCATGGATTTTTATTTCGTCAATTAATGTAAGCGCCGGGATTGGGAGTGTTGAGTAAATTCATTTTCCTTTTTAACAGGGAAATAAAACACAAACTAAAACAGCGGAGGTATGTCATGTTTATCAGGTCGAAAATAATTCGAAACTTGTCTATTATTGTCAGTATAATGACCATAATAGGTACCTTTGTCACAGTGAGCTTTGCTCAACAACAAAAGGATAACAACAGTACGATTAAGATTTTTGTTGAGTACAAGTTAGCCAAAGAGGGTATTCTTAAGAACAGGAATGTTAATGTAATGGTAAGCAACGACACCATTACTTTAAGTGGTAGTGTTCCAACAATTTATCAAATGAAGCAAGCCGAAAAGCTTGCACAGGGGGTAGAAGGCTCATACAAGGTTGTAAATGAACTTAAGGTTTCATCTGCCTATATTCCCGATGGCCAACTGGCTCGTGAAGTGATGAAAAAGATTGCCAGCCACATTTTTTATTCGGTATTTGATTGGGTCCATGTGTCTGCTTCAAATGGGGTTGTTACATTGAAGGGCTGGGTGCACGTTCCATGGCATGCAACAGAATTTGTTTCTCAGGCAGAAAGGGTTGAAGGGGTAAAGAAGGTTGTCAATGATCTTAAAAATGCGATGGGCTCCGAGTATCTACAGTACAGATGCGCCAGGTTAATTTATGATGATCCGTTTTTTGTTGGGTATGCGTTCGAGCCGAACCCACCAATTCACATCATCGTCAATATGAGCACCGTTATTTTAAAGGGGAAGGTCAACTCGGAAAGTTTGAAGGACTATATAGGAAACCAGATAAGGTTTCATACGGATGCTTTTGACGTGATAAATGATCTTGAGGTTTCTAAATAGGGGCGCATAAGTAAGTATGTTAATTCGCTGTAGACCGTCCAGGAATCTACAGCGAATGCTTCATAATATTCATTTTTTGTCAATGTAGTAAGCAGCAGAAAGCCAGCCAACCCAGTGCTTTAGTGAAAATGGCGCTGTTGTTCCCATTCCAGTATTTTTTAAAGGAATGACACCTTCAGTGTAAGAATCAGAATATGCAATTAGCTTACCTTCAAGGCTGTCAGAATTTAAGTCACGCACAACTTTTTCCACTGTCAGCAGTCCAAAAGGGATGGAGAATTTACCGCACCAGACCACATTTTTCATTTCACCTGAAAAGTCCTTGACCTTTTGAGGTGTTATCTTTCCTTCGAGGTCACGCTGCGCAATGAGTTTGTCCTGATATGTCGCTTTTGTATGAGCATCCAAATCTACTCCAAATGGGTTGTTGTTAAAATCAGGTCCATAATGGTTTGCATCCGATGAAATCAAGAATGCAATGTCCTTCCCCGGAACGAGGTGGTTGGTTTTGATGTATTCTGAAACTATAGAAGATAGTTTTCCTGAGATTTCGTCCATTTTTTCAAATTGCATCTGGGTAACCATAATTGGAGTAATTTTCACATCGGGGTTGAAATATTGCAAAAATGGAATGAGCGCCTCTATCGAATGTTCCAGAGCGTGAGCTTTGTTGCTCACCATATAGTCTGAGGTGTCAAGACGCGCCTTTATGAAATCACGAAGCGGCGATATTGAAACAGGGTGAGTAAGTCCATGCCATTTTCTGTAGCTCTCGAGAATTATAATGTTGTGGGGATCCCCAATTTGTGATCGAACTGTACTGTGAGTAACTCCAAATATGACAACTTCTCTGGCTCGAAACACACGGTAAAGGGGATAGTAAACCCGGGCGGCATAAAGATAGTCATCATGGGGTGAGATTGCAGCTACCATATGACGTGGGGGTGAACTAATTGAATTATTTTCTTTTAAATAGGAGATAAGCCTTTCCATCTCCAATGGGTTCCAGCAAAAGCCAACATTATCCCTGACCGGCCTTTCATCATCTTGACCAAACTTTGTCGAACCTGAAAAATCTCCTGAGGGTAGTGGGTTGATGAGATGGTTGTTTTCCTGAGCAAACCCGATTATTGAAAGGATGAAGAGAAAAGCTAATACTTTGATTTTAACTTTCATACTTCCTCCTGTGTTAAAGCTGCCTCAGACCAATTAAACCATAATCGTTTAAATAACATAAGATTAAAAGGGCTATCCTACGGAAGATAAAATGGTTATCAAAGCTGAAGTCATTTCGCTTCGAGGTATTTCAACCTGTATTTCGCGCGTTTTCTTAAGCCATTTCTCTCTGTCGGAAATATCCTTACTTTCACTTTTACCCTTACGCAGATCTTTTATCGTAACAGTTCCACGTTGGAACTCATCCGGCCCAACTATTACAGCGATTTTAGCGCCAACTCTGTCGGCATATTGCAACTGCTTTCTGAGGCTCTTTTCATCGCCAACGTAGAGATCCACGATAAGTTTTCCAGATTTACGCAGATCATTGGCAATTGACAGGTAGTCAGATAATTTATTGCGATCCATTACTGTGACCACGATGTCAACAGGGCTTTCAGCTGGTAATTTGCTTTCAATTGCTGCCAGTAGACGGTCGACGCCTATTGAAAATCCAACTGCAGGTATTTCTACTTCGGTAAAGCGTTTAACCAATCCATCGTACCTCCCACCTCCGGCAATGCTGCCAAATTGCGCCTTATCTTTCAAAACAACTTCGAAGACGGGTCCAGTGTAGTAGTCAAGTCCCCTTGCTATAGTTGGGTCATACGAAACAATTTCGCTTTTTAAACCAAGGACAGAAAGGAACTCATCAAGTTTAATAAGTTCCACTGCACTCTGGTCTCCAAGGAGGGAAGAGAGCTCTTTCGTAACTATCTTGCGGTCGCCTTTTGGGAGCATAAGGTAGTCCTCTATTTTTGCTACACTCCCAGAATCGAGCCCAAGTCCAGGAATAAAATCGCCTGACACGTCATAACGACCCCGTGTCAGCTCAAGTTTTACATTCTCCATCCCGATCTTGTTTAGTTTATCAAGCACTCGAAATACATTTTTCCCCAGTTCATCAGGAATGCCGGCATAATTCACCACCGCGTTGAGAACTCTCCTGCTGTTGACTTTCACTTCAAATTCACCAATGTCAATGCTTGTCAGTGCATTGACAACTGCGCTGATGACCTCAGCCTCGGCGAGCTGGCTTGATGTGCCGACAATATCAACATCAAATTGGGTAAACTCCCTGAACCGCCCAGGATCTGGTTTGTCGGCTCGCCATACACTTGCAACCTGGTATCTCTTAAATGGCCTTGGCAGGTCGTTGTACTGTGCAACAAGGCGAGCAAGGGGGACAGTCAAATCAAATCTAAGTGCGACATCCTGGTTTTCTGGACTTTTTAATTTGAATATTTGCCTTGTGTTTTCCTCTCCATATTCATCAAGCAAAATATCCAGATATTCAAGTGCAGGTGTCTCAACAGGTTGAAAGCCAAATTGTTCATACGCTGCTTTAATCTTTGAAATTATCTCTGATTTTCGCCTTGCCTGTGCGGGCATCAGATCACGGAATCCCTTAACAGTTTGAGCTTCGATTTTGCCCATGACTAATTACTTTCCTGAAATGATTTCTCTTCAAAAATGCGCAAATTCAATTGATATAAGCAACTGTGTTAAAGATAAGTATTCTAAGAAATAAATTCAGATATTTTCTCGAGCGTTGGATTTTTTTGAACTGGTGCACGTGAATGGAAAAATCCGAACGCAAGGAGATAAAAAATCAATTCTATTAAAAGCAATTTATGTTTATATTTGACTTGTTTAAAAATAATAATTCAAAGTGTTAATAAGGATTTTAAACTGTCCTTAATGTCAAAATTCATCAATTAGTGGTGCAGGAACCAAACTAACATAACTCGAGAAATGATTAAAGGCAATTTTTGGTCAACTCTTACTATTTTCATTCTTGGTTTACTGACTTTGTCTTATATACCGCTCTGTAATGCTCAGGTTCGAGCAGGTAATCTATCCTACTGGTATGCCAGCGGAAAGACCGTGCAGTTGCATTCTGGACCCTCAGTGATGAGAATAACATTTTACAGGTCAGACGTTGTCAGGATAGACCTTTTGCCTGATTCGTTATCGGTCCCTGATAGTTCTTTTGTTGTGATCAGAGATACTTCGACCGCCATATATCCCATGATATCCGAAAAAGATTCTTCGATTACAGTGACATCAGGTCATCTGACCGTCAACTGTATGAAATACCCTATTAGATTAACACTCTCAGATGCTTTTGGAAATATTATAATGTCAGAAGGAAATGACGGAGGATTTACCTTTTCCAATGGCGGCTGGAGTTATTCATTCCATGTGCAGGGTGATGAACATTTTTATGGGACAGGCGAGCGTGCGAACAGTCTCGATTTGCGCGGGTTGAGCTTTGACAGCTTCAATACCCAGACCGGGGGATACGGTCAGCCTGCTCCAAATACTATGAATGTCAACATTCCATTTGTCATCTCTTCAAGAAATTATGGAATATTTTTTGACGATACCTATCCGGGCCACTTTGACATTGCATGTTCAAACCCGGAGATGTTTACATATTCAGCTGATAGTGGGAAAGCTACTTTTTATTTTATTGCTTCACAGGATATGAAAGGGGTACTTCGGGATTACACCTGGTTAACAGGCAGAGCGCCACTCCTCCCGAAGTGGGCTTATGGCTACATCCAGTCAAAGTATGGGTATCATAATTATTCAGAGGCATCGGGGATGATTCAACGAATGAGGGCTGATTCTATTCCATGTGATGCTATTGTGCTCGACCTCTATTGGTTCAGGAACATGGGGGATTTATCATGGAATGTAGCTTCATGGCCGAATCCACCTCAGATTATGTCTGATTTTCTCTCCAGAGGCTTCAAGACAATTGTAATAACCGAGCCGTATATTGTCCAACCATCAGTGAATTACCAGATCGCAATTGACAATGGTTATTTTGCGAAGGGACAGGATGGTCAGCCATATATTCTCCCGAATTGGTGGTCTTGCAGCTGCAACGCCGGTTTACTTGATATCACAAATCCTGCAGCAGAAAGCTGGTGGTGGAATAAGTATATTTCTATATTCTCGTCTGGAGTTTCCGGGTTGTGGACAGACTTAGGGGAACCCGAGCGGGACTACCCCGATATGAATTTTTATCTGGGCTCGGATTCTAAGGTGCATAATATTTATGACTTCCTGTGGGCCAGGACACTTTATGACGGTTTTAACCAAAGTTTTCCTGGTCGACGGCTGTTCAATCTCACAAGATCCGGGTATGCAGGAATACAAAGGTTTGCCACAGTGACATGGTCTGGTGATGTCAGCAAGACATTTGGTGGACTGGCTGTTCAGCTTCCGATGCTTCTTAACATGGGGATGTCAGGAATTAGCTACCATAATTCCGATATAGGTGGGTTCACAGCTGGAATAACCACTCCGGAACTCTATGCCAGATGGATGGAATTCGGAACTTTCTGTCCGATAACAAGAGCGCACGGTACAGGTGGAGCTGGAACAGAACCATGGGTTTATGGTCTTGCTACTGAGAAGATTTCTAAGGAGTATATCAATCTGAGGTATGAACTTTTTCCCTATATTTATTCTACTGCATATCAATCATATCTGGAGGGGATGCCTCTTGCCAGGCCGCTTATTCTTGAATTTCCAGAGGATCCAAACCTTTATAATGAAAGCTCTTCTTACATGTGGGGTGATGCTTTTTTGGTATCACCTGTTGTAAAACAAGGAGAAACCTCAAAGTCCATCTACCTGCCTCTGGGAAATTGGGTTGATTTCTGGACTGATAGTTTATTTACAGGTGGCGATGATGTTGTTGTTAATACACCTGTCGACCGCCTGCCGCTTTTTGTCAGATCGGGGAGCATCATTCCAATGCACTCCCTCCTGCAGGATTTAGACAGTCTAAAAGATGATTCGCTCTTAGTTGAGATATATCCGAGTGTTACAGGTAAAACTTCATTTACATTATATGAGGATGATGGTACCACTCTCGATTACCAGAAAGGCATGTTTTCTGCTACCACTTTCAGTCAGCAGGTTACCCTGTCCGGATCAATAGCGCGAATAAATTTTTCAATTAGCAAGACCTCGGGTTCTTTTCCAGGATCTTTATTTCAGAAAGTGTTAACACTGGATTTTCACCAGATTGTTTCAAGTCCCAAGTCTGTAATTGTTAATGGCAAGGAGATTTATCCTGCGCAATCGCTTGATGTACTGAAGCAGAATTATTCCGGGTATTATTTTGATGATGTTCAGAAAAGGCTTTACGTACGACTGGTTGAGAGAGCCGATACAGAGTATAGCATTATCATAGACAGCACGTCTGTAACGGGAGTAAATCTGTCCAGCCCAACCGGGTTTGAATTACAGCAAAATTATCCCAACCCATTCAATTCGTCAACCACAATAAGTTTTTTTCTTAACAGGCCTGAAAGGGTTGTTATCAAGGTCTACGATGTTCTCGGCAGACTAATTAAGACTTTGTTGGATGAGAACCTAAGTGCGGGTGCACACTCTGTAAAGTTTGATGGGAGAAACTATACGTCGGGTATCTATTTCTACAGGCTGATGGCCAATTCCTATTTTGATTGTAAATCGATGGCGTTGATAAAATAGACGGATTATTTCAGCAATGGAGGAAGCATGAAATTACAGTCCCGGTTTAAAGAAATTTTGAATGGCTTTTACCCCTCTTTTTGGGTCGCAAATGTTCTCGAACTTTTTGAGCGCCTTGCCTACTACGGTCAGGCTGCAGTGATGAGCATATTTTTGCGCAATTACCTGAAGTTTAACGAAATCGAGGCGGGGCAGCTTTCGTCGATTTTTGGTGGACTTGTATACTTGCTTCCCATATTTGCTGGAACATTTGCAGACAAATATGGATTCAGGAAAGCTTTTTCGTTTGCTTTCTTTTTGATGGCATTTGGGTACTTTTTTATTGGAATGTCAGGGAGTAATTCATTCAGATCTTTTTTCAGTGGTATACCACTTTTCTGGGCATTGGTGGTTGTGCTTGTGTTAACTGCTATAGGTGAATCCTTCATAAAACCTTCTGTTCTGGGAACAATAGCAAAAGCATCGAAACCACAGACCAAGTCGCTTGGATATGCTATTTACTATACCCTTGTGAATGTCGGTGGTGCAACCGGTCCTGTCATTGCTTACTTTTTCAGGGACAGAATAGGTATTGTCTCAGTTTATATGGTGAGTGCCGTTACCTGCGCTCTTATGTTTCTATCAACACTAATATTCTATCGGGAGCCGGAGCTGACGGGTGATACCCGGCAGCCCTCGCTTGTTGACAAACTTAAAGATATGATTAGGGTTGTCACCAATGGTAGGTTTATGGTTTTCCTGTTGATTTTCTCACTCTACTGGCTGATGTTCTGGCAGGTATTTGTAATCCTTCCTTACTACATTACGGATTTTATTTCAAAGTCGGCACCGTTTGAAATTATTGAATCGATTGACGCATGGTCAATAATATTCTTACAGGTAATTGTCAACAGGCTGACGCGCAAATTACCAACAATTCATGCTATTGTTGCAGGTTTTGCTGTATCAAGTTTGAGCTGGGTTGTTATCGCAATACATCCTTCAATATGGAATATCATAGCTGGACTTGTTGTATTTTCACTTGGTGAGATGACACAGGCTCCCAGGTATTATGAGTATATAGCAGACCATGCACCAAGAGGACAGGAAGGATTGTTCCAGGGGTATGCATTTTTGCCGATTGCGATCGCCTGGTTCGTTGGAGGGACTTTTGGGGGGTGGTTGTATTCGACACTGGCAAAACCTTTCCTTAATGCTGCACCGGGCTATTCATTACACCAGCCAAGAGAAATATGGCTTGTCCTATCAGGAATCGGGATACTGGCAACAATACTAATGTATCTCTATAACATCTACTTGAACAAAATGGAAAAGAGTCACGCTGTTCAGGCTTGATGTTTTTCCATGTCAGTTGACCTTCAGGCTGGTGTTATCTTGATGGATTAAATTTCTTTGAGCATATTGATGGAGGTGTCTCTATGTGCAATTTAAATATGAGGTGAAAGGTGTCTTATTTTCTATTGAAGACTGAACCAAATGAGTATTCGTTTCTGGATCTGGTTCGGGATGGGGAAACAGTCTGGGATGGCGTAACCAACAATCTGGCGTTGAAACATCTGAGGACAATGAAGGTAAAAGATGAATGTCTTATTTACCATACGGGAGAGGAAAAGGCTGTGGTGGGAATTGCAGAGGTAACCAGAGATCCCTATCCCGACCCCAATTCCAGCGACCCAAAAATTGTTGTTGTAAACATAAAACCGCTTCGCCAGCTGAAGAAACCTGTACCACTTACTCGTATAAAAGCAGTTAGGGAGCTGAGGAACTTTGAACTGGTCAGACTTCCGAGGCTGTCTGTTATGCCTGTGCCTGCCGCGATCTGGCACCTGATCATTCAGTTATCTGAAAAGGAGTAATCAATGGGTGAAAGAGTACTTTACTCGATTTCGGACAACGTTGCATATATCACGTTGAACCGGCCTGAGAAGCGAAATGCACTCGATGATGTCACAATTAATGAACTGAGAACTTATTTTAAAAATGCAGAGGGAGATCGTGAAGTTCGGGTAATTGTATTTAAAGGCGAAGGGCCAGCTTTTTCTGCTGGAGCTGATCTTGATTACCTGTTAAAGATATCGAAAAACTCTTCTCTATCAAACTATGAAGACTCTATCGGCTTAAGAGAGCTCCTTATGGATATTTACAGGAGCAGGAAGTTGGTTTGTGCTGTTGTAAGGGGGCCAGCACTGGCCGGGGGCTTTGGACTTGTTCTGGCATGTGACATTGTTTTTGCTTCGGAGCTTGGGAAGTTTGGATTTACAGAAGTTAAAATAGGCTTCGTGCCGGCAATTGTGTTGAACCTGGCACTGCGGAAAATGCCTGAATCTCATGCGCGCTTTCTTCTCCTTACAGGGAAAATCATTGATGCCAGTGAAGCCCTTAAGATGGGGATTGTTCGAGACATCATCACTGACGGGGAAATTGAAGAGGAAGTTACATCTACTTTGAAAGAATTCGTTGCAAGCACAAGTGGAACTGCCATTGCTCTGACTAAAGAGCTCCTTGCCACGGCAAAGGATTTACCATTTGATACTGCTATGCAGTACGGCGCAATGATGAATGCTGCGGCACGTTCCACTGATGATTTTAAAATTGGAATAAATTCGTTTATAAACAAGAAAAAACTGGAGTGGAGGTAATGGACGTTAAAAGCAAAATCAGGAGTGTACCCGATTTCCCAAAGCCCGGGATTTTGTTCAGGGATATTACTACGTTACTTAAGGATAAGGATGCTTTTACATATGTTGTCGATGAGCTGTACAATCGGTATAGGGAAATGAAGATCGATAAGGTTGTCTCTGTTGAATCGAGAGGATTCATCTTTGGAAGTGTGCTGGCCTACAGGTTAAATGCGGGGTTTGTGCCTATCAGGAAACCTGGTAAGCTGCCTGCTGAGGTTGTGCGTGAGGAATATCAGCTGGAATATGGTAAGGACGCAATGGAAGTCCATAAAGATGCCATAGTAAAGGGAGACCGGATTTTAGTGCACGATGATTTACTGGCAACAGGCGGGACGGTAGATGCTGCATGCAGATTGGTGGAAAGACTCGGTGGAGAAATTATCGGGCTTTGCTTCTTGATAGAACTCTCTTCACTCGGAGGGAGGGAGCGTTTAAAGGGAAGGGATATTTTTTCAATTATTTCGTACGATTCGGAAAACTAAATTTATCCCGTATCAATTCCTTAACATGCTATTTCATAGGTTCGTTTGAAACCACAGCTTGTACATGTGGGGATTGCCCATCGTTTGTGTATCTAATTGAAGGAGGGTTTTTGAGGTCAGGCCCGGGGGATGAAGCCTTCCAATAAAAATAAGCTATAAGGGAAATGTACGTTGATTACTGAACCATCCATTATTATATTTGAACTGAAGAGTTTAAATTAGAGAATGAAGAGGCTACAAAATTCACGGAGAAAAAGGGAGATAGAATTTAGAAAAAAGGTTATTATTGAGGCTGCCAGGGAAGTATTTTCAAAAAAAGGATATGACGGCACGACAATCGATGAGGTGGCTGAAAAGGCTGAATTGGCTAAAGCAACCTTGTATAAATTCTTTCCAACTAAGGAAGAACTGTACCTGGGTGTTGTGGAAGATGTATTTCGGGAGATTAATGAGATTGCCAGAGTTTCAATGAATGGTGGAGGGACTGCCCGCGAAAAATTCTCAATGTTTGTAGATCGGTTAGTTGAGCACTTTATGGAACATTCTGATTTTCTGAGGTTACTTATGAGGGAATTTAGCAAGATAAACACTACCGGATGGAAGGAGAGTCAGCATTATAAAATTCACATGGAACTTAATAATATACTTGCTCGTGAGCTTGATGTGGCTGTTAAAAATGGTGAAGTTAGAAAAGTGGATACTCTTAGAGTGGCACAGGTTTTCAATCACATGGTTTATGCCTATCATTTAAACAATTTATTTTATGAACATGATAAAAAGCTGAAGAAAAAGGCTGTGGAATTTCTAGTTTCAATTTTCTTTGATGGAATTTCAAATAAGGTGGACTCATGAGAAAAAAATATTTTGTCTTGCTTGTACTTGCAGCTGTTGCTCTGATATACTTTATAGTCCGTCCCCTTTTTGTTCATGAAAAAGTGGTCCTGACTAAAGTTGAAAGGGGCAATATAATAACCGTCGTATATGCCACGGGTGTGGTCACTGCAGACACAATGGCGGTTTTAAGGTCTGAAAACGGAGGGATTGCGGTTTATGTTGGAGCGAGGGAGGGAATGAATGTGAAAAAGGGGATGACCCTGTTAAGAACAGATCAGAGTGACTACATTTTGCAAGTTGAGCAAGCAACTGCGGATATGCAGTCTGCCAGGATAGATTTGCAGAACAAAGAACAAAATCTTGAACGAATAAAAAAACTATTTCAAACCAGCAGTGTAACAGAAAAAGCACTTGAGGATGCGCAACGCGATGCCGATTTAGCTCGAATAATATTGAAGCAGCGTCAAATTTCTCTGGATTTAGCGAAGGAAAGGCTGACAAAAACTGAAGTTACAGCTCCTTTCGATGGTGTAATTACTTCTTCAAAGGTAAAGAGGGGAGATTTTGTTTTACCAAACGGTGAATGTTTTCAAATAGTGTCTCCCACGTCGTTGCTGGTTCAGGCGGATGTTGACGAACAGGATTTCAGCCGGATTAAAATTCACCAGAAATGTGTTGTAGCATTTGATGCATTTGGTTCGGAAAAGTTTGACGGTACTGTGTACCGGGTTGTTCCAAAGACGGATGAATCGACCAAGACTGCTAAGGTCTTTATCAGGCTGGCAACAATTCCTGCCAACTTAACTGTTGGAATGACTGCAACGGTTAATATAGTAACAGGTGAAATTTCAAACGTAGTCATTGTACCTCGATCATCTGTTTATCAAAATGGATCAGAGGCGTATGTTTTTGTCGTTGAGGAAGGGAAGGCAAAACGGGTGCAGGTAGCGATAGGCACATCAGACGGGAGGTCTGTTGAGATCCTAAATGCTGATAGTCTTGTCGGCAAGCAAATCATTTTGCAACCCAATGCTGACCTTAAAGACAATACCCGTGTAAATGTTGTGGGAAGCTGATGATTTCCAGGTTAAAATTTGTTTTGTCTGTTGCTTTAAGGCATCTGTCTGAAAAGAAGAAGCAAACCATTTTGGTCATAGCAGGGATTGCCATTGGTGCAATGGTCTTGATAGTGACTTTCGCCCTTGCAAATGGAATAATGTCCGATATTCAATCGAAAATAATCGACATTTCACCCCTGATTACAATTAAAGGGGAGAAGGTGAAGGCAAAGGAGAGACTGCTTGTGGATTCACGAGCTTCTTCACGGAGCAGGTATATTATGACTTCACATGTAATTCCTGATGAGAAAAAAGAGATCAGGCCGTATATTCAAACTGTTTCACTTGTGGACAGGCTTTCAGGAGTAGATGCTGTATCGCCTTACGTTTTCATACAGGGAATTATTCAACGTGGTGCGGTTACTCATCAATGTATTGTAAAGGGGATCATACCGGAACGAGAAGCAAAAATTGGTCAGTTAAAAAAGAATGTCGTATCAGGTAGTCTTGCTGAGCTTGAATTCACAAGCAATGGGATTTTACTTGGATCGGGATTGGCAAAAAAAGTGAATGCAAAGTATCATCAGATTATTCGTTTTACAGGGGGTAAGGGGGAGCTGTATAATGTTGTAGTTGTAGGCACATTTACAAGCGGATTTTCGTCTGTCGATGACAATAATGCTTTTATAAATTTAAGGCTCGCCCAGACTATAGCAGGTATTTCAGAAAATGCCGTGAGCGGGATTGGAATACATACCACTTCGCTGTCCGCCGTCAACTCTCTTTCCAGAAAGATTGAGGAATTAACGGGATACAAAACTGAAACATGGGAGGAAGCTAACAAAAACCTGCTGGATATTTTTCAAAGGAACAACAGGATTACTTTTTTTCTTGTGGTTTTTGTCTTTGTTGTCGCCGGTTTCGGAATCTCAAATGTTCTAATTACAATAGTTCTGCAAAAACAAAAGGACATTGCGGTAATGAAATCAATGGGTGTTAGCAAAGCTACCATTGAATGGATCTTTCTTGTTGAAGGGTTGATTCTGGGTACTATTGGTGCATTAACTGGGTGCGCAGGTGGACATTATCTGACAAACCTGATATCTTCATTGCCAGTGTCATATGGACAGGGGGCAGTTGTAAGAAGCACTCACATTGTAACAGTTCAAAAGATATCAGATTTTCTTTTAACTGGAGTGTTTTCAATCCTTGTTAGTGCATTGTCAAGTTTAGGTCCTGCCCGCCGCGCTGCCCGACTTAACCCTGTGGATATTTTGAGAGCATGAAAGTTAAGCCGTATTATCACCTGGTCAAAATAGCATCCAGACAGCTTCTTAATCGCAAGAGGCAGACTGGACTAACTTTGCTTGGGATCAGTGTAGGGGTAATGGTACTGATATCAGCAGTTTCGCTCATGGATGGCCTGCTTCAAAGCTTTATCCAGAAGATTGTTGATATTGCCCCTCATATCATCGTATCTGGCGAAAAAATAAGTCCAGTGGTTCCAGATACACTTATTTCATATTCACCACGGCGGATAGTGAATTTTATAAAAAATACAGACCGACAGGATGAAGACATAATTAAAAATTATGCACGGGTGAGTCAAATGATTGAACGTGATTCACTCGTTACAGTCATATCACCCGTTGTATCTTTAAATGCGATTGCTACATTTGGAACGTTGACCCAGCCTGTTCAGCTATTTGGAATAAAGCCAGCGGTTGAGGACAGGATTGAGAAATTTAGCCAGAACATGATTAACGGAAGTTTCCAGGCACTGGAGAAGACACCTGATGGAATTTTGCTCGGGACCACTGTCGCCAGCAATTTAACTGCAGAGGTTGGTGATCACTTAGAAATAGCCTCTTCTACAGGAAGTATTTATAATTTGCGCATTGTTGGAATCTTCTCCACAGGGATAAACGATATTGATGATAATTGCTATGTAAACCTTCGCCTTGCACAAAATTTGGCTGGATATAATCCTGGAGAGGTGGATTACCTTTACCTTCGCGTTTCAAATTTGCCAAAAGACGCAATGATTGCAAATGAAATAAAGGATCAAACAAATTATAAAGCCATCACGTGGGAAGAAAAGGCAGCGAATTTTGTATCGCTTTTTAAAATGATTTCAGGAATTGTGTATTTTCTGGTGTTTTTTGTAATGCTGGTAGCTGGTCTTGGTGTTGCAAATGTTTTAATTACCAACGTTCTTGAAAAGTATAGGGACATAGCCATACTGAAGTCAATTGGATTTAAAAAATCAGACATAACCTTGATTTACCTGCTTCAGGGGTTAATTGTCGCGGTGATAGGTGCAATTGTAGGTGATGTACTTGGGTATGTTATGATTCAGGTTCTTGGGTCAATACCTGTTACGGCTTCGCAATCGGGCCCTATCAGATCAGACAGGTTATTAATGGGGAAGAGCGTGTGGTATTTCATTTTGACTTCTGCTTTTGCAATGCTCGTCAGTGCAATTGCTTCTGTGACACCGGCGAGAAATGCGGCAAGCTTAAACCCTGTGGACATACTTAGAGGTGAAAGGTGAACAATAATGCTGTTGTGCAATTGATTGATGTTACAAAAGAACTTTCTGTGAAGTCTAATTCGGAACAAATCGTTACTACAATCCTTGCCAACGTCAATCTTACTATTACACGTGGTGAGTTCACATCAATAACCGGTCCTAGTGGTTCAGGAAAGACATCCCTTCTTTATTTAATGGGAGGGTTGGATCAGCCCACTTACGGCACAATCTTTCTGGAGGGGAAAGATATTACTGCCATGTCTGAAGATGAACTTGCTGAATTGAGAAATACAAAACTGGGATTTGTATATCAGTTCCATTTTCTCCTGCCTGAGTTCAATGCTCTTGAGAATGTAATGATTCCAATGATGGCACGCGGAAGAATGAGTTCCAGAGAGGCAAAAGAGCGTGCACTTGGGATTCTCGAACAGCTTGGAATGGCAGAGAAGAGATATAACAAGCCAAATCAACTTTCGGGGGGACAGCAGCAAAGGGTCGCAATTGCGCGTGCACTTGCAAACGAGCCGCTGCTCCTTCTGGCTGATGAGCCAACAGGCAATCTTGATTCAAAAAATGCCGAAATGATTTACGACCTGTTTACAAGGTTAAACGATGAACTGAAGCAAACAATAGTTGTTGTCACTCACGATGAGCACTTTGCATCAAGGACCAGGAGAAGAGTCCATATTCTTGATGGACGGATTTACACCGATGAAGCCCAATAAACTTTAATTTAATAAATCGCCACCCTCAGTTACTGCACCAGGGGCTTAACTAAAATTTCAATCACATTCTCGTTCTTTTCCATTTCTGCAATAGCTTCCCGGGAAGGAGAACCATCAATAAGCATTGTGCAGCATGCTGCTTTTGAGTCTTCAAATATAGTATTTGTCATCTCTTCGACGTTTATGCCGTTTTCCTTAAGTTTGGTCAGTATTGCAGCAAGAACACCAACTTTATTGAAGTGCCTTACCACGAGTGAAGTATTTGCTGATGATTTTGTTCTAACATTTACGACATTAACAGGCATGCCTGTTTCTTGAAAAGCCTTAACAATGGTAACAACTTCATCAGCAATTGCCTCAGCCGCCTGCTCAGTTGACGCACCTATGTGCGGGGTCGCCGAGACCAATGATGATAACTCTGTATCATTAAAAGGAGCTTCACCCGTTACAGGTTCGTCCTCAAAAACGTCGAGGCCAACTCTTAATTTCTTTTCTTTGATTGCGCTTTTAAGCGCAGAAGTATCAACCACTTCACCACGAGATGTATTGACAAAGATTGCACCCTGTTTCATTGCAAAAAAGAAAGATGAATTAATGAGGTGGTGTGTTTCTTTCTTGTATGCAACGTGTACTGAAATGACGTCCGACCTTTCCGCTATTTCTTGCAGTGTAGAGGCATATCCTATACCAAGGGACTCCGCTTTCTCGGGAGTCAAACTCCTTGACCATGCGATGACCTTCATCTCAAATGCCTGTGCCCTTTGCGCAACCGCCATTCCAATTTTTCCCAGTCCTACAATTCCGAGTGTTCGCCCTTTAAGTCCATTTGCTTTTCCAAATTCCTTCTTTTTCCACCTACCCTCACGCATTGATAAAGCTGCATTGACTATTTGCCTATCAGCTGCAATTATTAATCCCATTGCAAGTTCAGCAACCGCTTCGGTGTTCTTTCCCGGACAGTTAGCCACGTATACTCCGCGCAAGTTTGCTTCCGAAACGTCGATTGTATTTACCCCTGCGCCAGCACGGATGATAAGAGATAAATTCTTTGCTGACTGGATTGTGCGCGCAGTGACCCTGGTTGACCTCACTACAAGTATGTCAAAGTCGTCAATTGCGCCTGGCAGATCGTCAGCAGTCAAATCTGGATTAACCGATACGTCCATACCCAGTTGCCTCAGGGCTGAAACTGCCTTATCAGAAAGCTTGTCGGCAATGAGAACCTTCATTGGTTATCTCCTTTGTATTTAAGTTATGTTTTTATCCAGAGTTGAAAGAATTTAACCTCAATGGTGAAAAAGTCAAAGGAAAGAGCTAATCGATGCCCTGAAGCGGCGGTCAGATATATTAAATTGATTTTCGGCATAGAGGTCACTAAATTATTTTTATGGAAAAAAGCTTGCAAGGGAAAGTAGCACTTGTCACAGGCAGGTCGGTGGGAAAAGAATTAGCAGAAATTTTCCTTAACAATGAATGCAACGTTGGATTTGTATACAGGAGCAGGGACCGTGAAGGTGAATTGATGGAGAGGTTTGCCTCATACGGGCAGAGGTTCCTCCTGATTCATGCTGATTTATCGAATGAAAATTCGGCAGAGGCATCAGTTAAAAGGATTCTGGATAGTTTTGGCCGTATCGACTTTCTCCTAAATGCGCTTGGTGGATGGTTGGGGGGTAAAAAGCTGCATGAGCATTCACTACTGGAACTTGAGAAAATGCTCTCAATGGATTTAATACCCACATTTAATATTATGAAGGCTGTTCTGCCTGTAATGGTCAAACAAAAGTTCGGGAAAATTGTGAATTTTGTGTCGATGCAAATATATGAAGGTGGCGCAAAAAACTCTGTTTATACAGCTTCAAAGTCGGCTGTCGACGCCCTTTCCAGGGCTGCAACCCGTGAGTATCTTGACGATGGAATATCAGTTTTCACAATTGCACCATCCATCATTGATACGGAGGCCAACAGGGCCTTTTCAGGTTCAACAGGAAGGTCTCATAGGGTAACTCCAAAAGAAATTGGTGAAGCTGTTCTCTTTCTTTGTAGGGAGATGGAGTCGGCAAGCGGTACGACTCTTAGATTTCCAGGTAAACTAACATGATGAGCGGAGATGAGTTTTATGTCTATCATTGAACGGATAAATAGTGATATAAAAAGCGCAATGCTGAAAGGAGACAAAGAGAGGCTTGAGACGCTTCGTATGATTAAAGCAAAATTGCTGGAGAAGCAGGTTGAAAAAAGAGTAGAGCCTGGAGGTATGTCGGAAGAAGATGAGATGCAGGTGCTCGTTAGTTCAGCAAAAATGAGGAAGGAAGCAATTGAACAATTTGAAAAAGGGGGGAGGAAAGACCTTGCCGACAGGGAGAGGGTAGAACTAACAATAATAAATGAATATCTGCCGCAACAATTGTCGGTGCAGGAGGTTGAACAAATTGTTTTAAACATTATAAAAAACCTGGGCGCTACCTCGTTATCTGATTTTGGGAGAGTGATGCAGGCTGCAATTAAAGAGCTGAAGGGAAAGGCGGATGGGAAGACTGTTCAGGAAATAGTCAGGTCGAGGCTGTCAGCTCAGGGAGGTTCATCATAGTACTACAGTTACGGGAGGATAGGTGGTAAGCAGCATAGATATAGTTCTCGGGATCGTTCTTTTAATGGCAGCGGTCCACGGCTACTCAAAAGGTTTTTTCAGGAAACTATTTACTTTGTGTGCCCTTCTGCTCTGGATAATTATTGCAGCGAGGTATTCCAGAAGCATTGCTACATATATTTCACAATTAACAGGCTTTTCTGAAATTGTCTCAGGAATCATAGGGCTTGCAGTTGTTCTCTCAGCGCTCCTTTTCTTTGCACATATTTTTTCAAGATGGTTCGCAAAGGCAAAACTACTCAGATTGTGGGACAAAGTGGGTGGTTTGATTATTGGGTCTCTCGAAGGTGCACTGCTGTTGAGTTTACTTTTATTATTATTATCACTATTTAATATTCCTGCTAAGGGTCCATCGCTGGAAAGGTCTTTTTTATACAGGCCGGTTAAGAATTTTGCAGGTTCAGTTTATAAAACATTTACCAGTCCGGGGAAGAGGGGATCTTTTATTGATGGGCTTTTCAAGCGCAGAGATTCAATGTGATGAGTGCTGTCGACCAGTTAAACTTTTTCGACGATGAGCTCCGTCGCTCATTAGAAAAACTGGAATTTCCAAAGCTCCTTTCGTTAATAAGGGGTTTATGTCAGACCGAGATAGGTGAAAAGTATATTACGGATATTCCATTTTATTTTGACATGGCGGCACTTGAGGAAGAATACAGGCTTGTTGATCAGGCCGAGTTACTTCTGCAGGGTGGCAATCCTCCTTCACTCTATGGGGCTGTGGATGTGCGCCCCTATCTTATTCGTGCTTCAAAAGAAGGGAGTATGCTGCAGGGAAAGGAACTTCTTCAAATTTCAAGATTTCTTCATATTGTTGATGTAACCCGTAAAAGATTGCTGAAAGAGAAAGATTTGTCTGACATTGCTAAGGTGGCATATCGCCTATATCCCGATCCGATGCTCGAATATAACATAAGCAATTCAATTGACGAGGATGGAAATATCAGGGACAACGCGAGTAAGGAACTCCATCGGGTGAGATCATCCCTGCACCATTTAAGAGCATCACTCAGGAAAAAGCTGCTACAAATTGCACGATCTTTTGCAGACATGGAATACTCAGATGAAGATATTTTTACTCAAAGGGATGGACGATTTGTGCTGCCGATTAAAGCCGATTACAAGCATAAAGTTTCAGGTCTTATTCATGGACAGAGTGCAACTGGCCAGACGGTTTTTCTTGAGCCTTCGTCAATTGTTGAGGCCAATAATGAGATAGTCTCGCTCCAGTTTGAAGAGCAAAAGGAGGTGGAGAGGATATTACGTGACTTAACTTCTCAGGTTCGGGAAGTTTATTCCAGCATAATGCAGGATGTCGATGTAATTGCGTATTTAGATTCCCTTTTTGCACGTGCCCAATATGCTGTTAAGTTTGAATGTGTTATTCCCCGGGTTAATGGGGTAAGAAGACCTCGCCTTATGAATGCGAGGCATCCACTTCTTTTTGCAAAGTTGGGAAAAGAGAGGGTGATGCCTTTAAATTTGTTCCTGTCAGATGATCAGCAAATTGTAGTAATAAGTGGCCCAAATTCAGGTGGCAAGACTGTAGCCATTAAGACAATTGGCATGTTTGTTTTAATGACATTATCAGCAGTGCCTCTGCCTGCCGCGCCTGGAACCGAAATTCCTCTCTACAGGAAGATATTCACAGAGATAGGTGATAATCAGTCAATTGAAAATGATTTAAGCACATTTACCTCCCGGATAACACATTTTGTCAGGATTTTGAATGAAGCAGATGAGAACACAATTGTTTTTGTGGATGAATTAGGGGAAGAGACAGAACCGGACGAGGGTGCGGCAATTGCATCCGCTGTGCTGGAGGCATTTCGTGATAGAGGAGTTACCGCATTTGTAACAACACACAATTCAGGATTGAAGGCCTTTGTTAGTGACGCACCGAAGATGGTCAATGCGGCAATGGAATTTGATCAGGTAAGTCTTCAACCGACATTCAGGGTTTCAGCCGGGCGACCCGGCTCAAGTTACGCTTTTGAAATAGCAGAGAGAACAGGCCTCTCCTCAGAGGTAATTGCCCGTGCCCGCAGCTACGCAGGAGAGTCAAGGAACAGGCTTGAAGGTTTACTGCTTCGGGTGGAAAGTCTTGAAAATGAACTGCGTGAGCGAATTATTGAAATTAAACATGAGCAGGAGCTGGCTGAAAGTTTAAGGCAGGATTATGAGAAGAAATTGCACAATGCAAAAAAGGAGGCCGCAGAAATAAGGACGAAAGCTCTTGCAGAAGCACAGGATTTAGTACGGGATGTCAATAAAAGGATCGAATCTGTAATAAAAGAACTGCGGGAGAATAGTGCTAATAAAGAATCAATTAAGAATGCACGTTCGGGCATTAAAGAAATCAAAAAAAAGGTAAGTTCCCTTTTAGACACACATGTAATGCACAGCAATTCAACCTTTGTAATTGGCGATGATGTTGCTCTGCGGGGAACTCTTCTGGTTGGAAGGGTGATAGAGAAAACGAATGATCAGGGCGAGCTCCTCATAGACATAAATGGTCTTAAAATGAGAGTGCATGAAAGCGAACTTGAAAAGGCATCACGTGAGAGAAAACAAACCGGTCAGACTGCTGTGGAGGTGAAGGTGAACAGCAGCACAAAACTTGACATAAGAGGGATGAGGTCTTACGAAATTCAGACCACTGTAGAGAAATTCATTGACGAAGCTTACCTTTCAGGTTTACACATAGCAGAAATTGTTCACGGCACAGGCACCGGTGCTTTAAAAAAGACAGTTGAAGGAATTTTGCGAAATCATCCTTTTGTGGCGTCTTTCCGCAGCGGCGATTTGACAGAGGGGGGTCAGGGGGTGACTGTTATTGAATTGAAAGAGAATTAAAGACTATCTGAACAGCTAAAATAATAAAGCGAGGTTCGCAATGAAGAAAATACATAAGATCCTCGTCGCAAATAGAGGTGAAATTGCACTTCGTATTTTGAGAACAATCCGGGAAATGGGGTTGTTGTCTGTTGCAGTATACTCTGATATAGACGTAAAAATGCCTTTTGTCAGATATGCTGATGAAGCTTATAATCTGGAAGGTAAAGAAGCAAAGGATACATATCTCAATATAGAAAAGTTAATCAGTATTGCGAAAATTTCAGGTGCTGATGCAGTCCATCCCGGTTACGGGTTCCTCTCTGAAAACGCAGAGTTCGCCAATGCTGTTATAAAGGCTGGTTTAATTTTTATCGGGCCCAGCCCGAATGCAATTTCTTCTATGGGTGACAAAACTGCTGCGCGAAGGCTTGCAAAAGATTTTGGAGTACCTGTTGTTCCGGGTATGGAAAATCCTATATTGGATATTGAAGAAGCTGTAAGCGCAGCTGAGAAAGTTGGGTATCCTGTTCTTATAAAAGCAGCAGCAGGCGGAGGGGGAAAAGGGATGCGAGTAGTACAATCTCGTGCCGAGCTTGAGGGAAATATTCGCGCAGCAAAAAGCGAGGCACTATCTGCATTTGGTGATGATAGGGTTTACATAGAAAAGTTTATTTCCAATCCGCGTCATGTTGAGTTTCAAATACTTGCAGACGAATATGGAAATATTGTCCATTTGTTCGAGAGAGAATGCTCAATTCAGAGGAGGCATCAAAAGGTTATTGAAGAAACTCCTTCGCCAGCATTAACTGAAGAAGTTCGACATGAAATGGGGGAGGCTGCCATTCGAGCGGCAAAAGCATGTCAATATACAAATGCTGGAACGGTGGAGTTTGTCATTGATGATAAAGGACACTACTATTTTCTTGAAATGAACACCAGACTTCAGGTTGAGCACCCAATTACCGAATTGACTACGGGTATAGACATTGTTAAGGAACAAGTAAAGATCGCCCAGGGTGAAAAGCTTTCTTTTTCACAGGAAGATGTGATGAAGCAAGGGCATGCAATTGAATGCAGGATATATGCTGAAGACGTGCATAATTCTTTCTTGCCCGATACTGGAGTGGTTAAGTTCCTTCGGGAACCCTCTGGAAACGGCGTCAGGGTTGACTCGGGAGTAGAGTCGGGAAACGAGATTTCTGTCTATTATGATCCAATGATAGCCAAGCTGAGTGTATGGGCAAGAACCCGTGAAGATGCCATCAGGAAAATGAAACGTGCTCTGGACGAATATGTTGTTTTGGGTGTCAAAACCACAATACCTTTCTGCAGTTTTGTTATGGAATCAGCACCCTTTAAAAGCGGAAGATATTCTACCAATTTTGTCAGTGAATTCTGGAATACCCAACCTGATAGTAATGATATTCCGCGAGATGCTTTTATTGTGGCATCAGTGGTGCTGAAATCCAGTAAAGCAATTGAGGATGGGAAAGAAGAAGTTAAAATGAAATCGAAGTGGCTTGACAGGAGGTTTGAAGAATAATGCCTGGCTTCTTAAGAGAAGGAGAGGTTATAAGATTTCAGCTGACAGACGATGGAATTTTACTCGACTCAAGTCAACTGAAATATACACTTTTGAGTTCATCAGAGAACAGAATACTGGTTAAGATTGACAACAAGGTTAGAGAAATTTTTTATGATGCGGATGGTGAAAGCATTAACGTGATAGATTCGGGCGTACTGCACAGGATTCCGCTCCTTACGGACAGGGAAATCCTTTTAAGGGAATTTATGAAGTCTTCAGCGTCGACTCATCATCATTCTGAAATAAGAGCACCCATGCCCGGATTGGTGGTCAAAGTTGCTGTTACAACTTCGCAGAAAGTTGGACGCGGTGAAACACTTGTGATACTCGAAGCAATGAAGATGGAAAATGAAATACGTTCACCGCGCGAAGCTGTAATTGAGGGGGTATTTGTCTCAGCTGGCGATATTGTTGAGAAGAATCAATTGCTGGTCTCGCTAAAGTAGCAGCTGACGAATTATTTTCAGGAACTTTTTAAAAAAATAAGCACCGTATTTATTAACTGAGCTGAATATATTTTAGCGAGGTTCCTGCGAGGGTGTTTAACCCTTGTAAAATAATTTGCACACTGAAGAAGGAATGGCATTGAGACCAAAAGTCTTCCTGCCAGTCTTAAATGGCTTTGCAGAATTATCGCATTACAATTCTTTTTTAAAAAATGATTTGAAAGTCAATGCTAACAGTGCTGTTGTTAAAATCTTCATTGGTTAGCAATTATCTCAATTATTATTGCTCACATCTTTTCAGGTGGACAATCGAAGATGAACAAGACCCTTCTTGAATATACTCTTAGAGTTAGAGTACCCATTTTAATTTTTGTTGCCCTCACATCTGTAGCAGTTACTTATTTTGTAACCCGTCCTGAACGGGAAGGAATTGGTTACGAGCCTGAGCAGCCCATTAAGTTTTCTCACAAGCTTCATGCAGGCTTGATGAAAATAGATTGCGCATACTGTCATATTGGTGTATACCGGTCAAGATATGCAGTAATTCCTGCAACAAGTACGTGTATGAATTGCCATACAATTGCCAGGAAGACTCGACCTGAAATTATCAGGTTGACAAAATATTATGACGAAGGGAAACCAATCCCATGGAAGAAAGTAGACCGTCTGCCTGACTTTGTATATTTCAGTCACAGCTTTCATGTGAACAAGGGAATTAGGTGTCAGGATTGCCATGGACGTGTGCAGGATATGGATGTTATAAAACAGGTGAACTCGTTTACGATGTCTGCCTGCCTTGATTGTCACAGGAATGCTCAACAGAGGCTCAGTTACATTGCAGATATTAAGCCAGGGCCAACCTATTGTTATGCATGTCATAGATGATGGGGGAGAACTAACATGAAAGATAATGAATTAAATAAGCCTGTTGCTCCCACCGGAAGGAGGAAAATCATTAAGACCCTTGGGATTGGAGTAATTGGACTTATGATTTTTCGGTTCATATCAAATCCAATTTTAAAATTACGCAATCATTCCAGCAGAGATAAAAGGATAAAGATTTCAGTAAATAAATTAGCTGTCAAAAGAGGCAAAAAGGTTGTAAAAAATGTCTGATCAGAACAGGGAAAATCGGGAAAAAGGAAAGTTTTACTGGAAGAGTTTGGAGCAATATCACAGGAATGGTTCATCTCCTGAGGAAAGCGCAAATGAATTTATGTCGAATGTGGCTGACGGGTTTGACGTTAATAATCTCTCGGCATTATCGCGGAGAAAGTTTTTAGCCCTTTTGTCCGCTTCAGCGGCATTCGCTGCTGCAAGCTGTGCGCCTTATAAGGATAAAGGGGAGGTCATCCCATACAACAAGGAGCCTGTTGGTGAAGTCCCAGGTGTATCAAACTATTATGCTTCCACCTGCAGCGGATGCCAGAATGCATGTGGAATTCTTGTGAAGACAAGGGAAGGAAGGCCAATTAAAATCGACGGCAACGACGAGCATCCTGTCAACAGGGGTAAGATATGTGCACGCGGACAGGCATCAATCTTAAACCTTTATGATCCCGAGCGCATCAGAGGGCCTTTGGAACAAAAAGGGAAAGGGAATTTTTCCCCTTCATCGTGGGAAGAAGCGGATGAAGCAATTATTAAGGCTCTTTCAAAGAGTGTCTTAGAAGGGAAAAGGATCGCCTTAATTACAAACACCATTACATCCCCAGGCTCTTTACAGGTGCTGACAGAATTTGTCAACCGTTATCCTGCTGCAAGCATCTTTTCTTACGAATTGTTCTCGGACGAAAACCGCCAGAATGCATGGCGGCGAACTTATGGAGCGGGTAATTTTCCATTGATTGCATGGGAAAAAGCAAAGGTCATTCTCTCTATTGAATCCGACTTTCTTGGATCCGAGGGTAACATTGTTGAGGGAATTCGGCTCTTCACCAGGGGCCGCAATGTAGATGATGTAAAAGCTTTCAACAAGTTGTACGTTGCTGAGGGTGGAATGACATTAACAGGAATGAACGCAGATGTCAGGATCCGCATTCGTCCCGATTTGCAGTTTAATTTTGTAATGGCCCTTCTCAATGAATTTATAGTCAGACGTCAGATCTCACGTTTCGCACTGGATAAGAGACTCGCAGAACTATTAAGCGGATATTCACTTTCGGGGTTCGCACAGGAGGCATCAGTTAATCTGAAAGATATTCAGATGCTTGTCAACGATCTCCTGAAGTACCGAGGTTCAGCAATTGTTTATGCGGGGGACAAACTCTCTACGGATACTCATATTGCAGTAAATTTGCTAAATGAGGTTATTGAAGGGACCAGACTGTACAGAACAGATCAGCTGCCGGTTGTCAACTATAATTTGACTACCGAGGAGGATTGGCTCTCTCTAATGTCTGATATGAACTCAGGTCGTGTGGGTGTCGTTATTCACTTTGATTCAAATCCGGTTTACCACCTGCCACAAAGCTATCGGTATGCTTCAGCATTAAAAAAAGTTAATACGGTGGTGACGTTAACCCAGAGTCATAACGAATCGACAGCATTGAGTAACTGGGTGTTACCGGTTAATCACGATCTGGAGTCGTGGAATGATTATAAAACCCGTACAGGTTTTTTCAGCATGCAACAGCCTGTAATTTATCCTTTGTATTCAACGCGTCAGAAAGAAGCTATTTTGCTCGTATGGATCGGAGGAAAACCGGGGGCGTTTAACGAAGACCTGTACCATAACTACCTGATGAACCGCTGGCAAAATGAGATTTACAAGAAGTTAAATTTAGCAGTTGATTTTAAGACGTTCTGGTACAGTGCGCTGCACGATGGGGTGGTTTATGTTAATGAGTCGGTCGGTTCAAACCCAGCTTTTAAAATTGACGCATTTTACACCATCTCAAAGCCTTCCAATAAAAACGGACATGTACTCATTTTATATCAAAGTTATCAGATTGGCGACGGAAGGTTTTCTAATAACGGCTGGCTTCAGGAATTGCCTCATCCTGTGAGCAAGGTTGTGTGGGACAACTATGCGGCAATCTCGCAGCATACAGCGGAAACCCTTGGTGTTAATTCAAATGATGTAATTAAAATATCTGCAAATGGAAGTGAAATAAAACTACCTGTTCTTATACAGCCGGGCATGGCGGATGGAACAATTGCAGTGGAACTTGGGTATGGGAGAAGTAATTCAGGAACTGTTGCTAATAAGGTCGGTGTTAATGCAAATATTCTAATGAATGATGGTAAGTCGCCATCACGCTGGATAGTATCAAATGTCCAAATTGAACGTACCGGAGAGAAGTATCAGCTGGTCACCACAATGGAGCATCATTCTCTTAACGATACTCTGCTGAAGGAAATGCCCTTCGACAGAGGTATTATTCGTGAAGGCACCCTGAATGAATATGAAAAAGATCCGGAATTCATAAGAAAAGAGAGAGAAGCAGAACGACCTAAAAGTATTTATAAGAAATACGAATACAACGGCATCAAATGGGCGATGGCTATTGATCTGAACAAATGCATAGGGTGTAGTATTTGTGTGATCTCCTGTAATGCGGAAAATAATATCCCTGTTGTAGGAAAGGACCAGGTTGCAGTTGGACGTGAGATGCAGTGGTTGAGAATAGACAGGTATTATTCAGGGCCTCCAGATTTACCCAGGGTTAGCGTGCAGCCGATGCTGTGCCAGCAGTGCGACAACGCACCATGTGAAAACGTGTGTCCTGTTGCAGCAACCACCCACAGTCCTGATGGTTTGAACATGATGGTTTATAACCGATGTGTCGGCACAAGGTATTGTTCGAACAACTGCCCTTATAAAGCCCGGCGGTTTAACTTCTTTAATTTCCGTGATCATTTCAAGGAAGGGTATTATGATCAACAACCTGTAGAAATGATGTATAATCCAGAAGTTACGGTGCGATCGAGAGGTGTAATGGAAAAATGTACTTTTTGTATTCAAAGAATTATTGAAGCCAAACAGGAAGCTGTTCAAGAGGGGAGACAGCTTAAGGGGAGTGATGTTAAAACGGCATGTCAGCAGGCGTGTCCTGCAGAAGCGATTACTTTTGGAGATATGAACGATCCTGAGTCGGATGTGTCAAAGGAAAGGGAACATCCGCTTGGTTATTACGTTCTCGAAAGTTTGGATACAGTTCCAAACGTTACATACAAGGCTAAGCTGAGAAATACTTGAACGGAGTATGAAATTGGAAGTAGTTGATTACACAAAGGCGCGACCCCTTTTACTGGGAAATCCCACAGCAGCGGAAATTGATGAATCAATTTCTGCACCAATTGATAGGCCATATTCGAAAAAATATCTAATGGCATTGAGCGTCACACTAACGATGCTCTTAATAGGAGTGGTGGCGCTCTATTATACCTTCAGGTATGGCATCGGGATGTGGGGGAACAATATCCCCGTCGGCTGGGCATTTGATATTACAAATTTTGTCTTCTGGATTGGAATTGGTCATGCGGGCACACTAATATCTGCGATTTTATTTTTGTTCCGTCAGCGCTGGCGAACCTCCATTGCGCGCTTTGCTGAAGCAATGACTATTTTTGCAGTGATTTGTGCAGGGCTTTTTCCGCTGATTCACCTCGGACGTCCATGGTTTGCGGGTTATATCTTTCCGGTTCCAAACCAGCATGCACTCTGGGTAAATTTCAACTCTCCCCTTGTCTGGGATGTTTTTGCAGTTTCTACTTACTTTACAGTGTCGTTGATGTTCTGGTATATCGGATTAATTCCTGATCTGGCTACACTTCGTGACAGGACGAAATCAAAAGTTAAGAAATTAATTTATTCCATTCTGTCGCTTGGATGGAGATTTTCAAACAGGCACTGGCAACATTACGAGAAGGTTTATGTTATCCTTGCAGGCCTTGCCACACCGCTTGTCCTTTCAGTTCACAGTATCGTTAGTTTTGACTTTGCTGTTTCGATATTGCCTGGATGGCATACAACAATCTTCCCTCCATACTTTGTTGCAGGCGCAATCTTTTCTGGATTTGCAATGGTTATAAGCGTACTGGTTGTTGTTCGGAAGGTATTTAATCTCGAACATATAATTACAATTGATCATTTTGACAGGATGGCGAAGATAATTCTTGTCACAAGCAGTATGGTTACTTACGCTTATATAATGGAGCCTTTTATAGCATGGTACAGTGGTCATCCCATTGATTGGTACACTGTGATATATAGAGCAACCGGGCATTATGCAGTTGCCTTCTGGACAATGGTGACGTGCAATGTACTGGTACCTCAGCTATTCTGGTTTAAAAGGGTAAGAAGGTCAATACCGGCTCTGTTTGTAATTTCAATCCTCATAAATCTTGGAATGTGGCTGGAAAGGTATGTCATTATAGTAACTTCACTGGCGAGGGACTATCTCCCATCTTCGTGGCATATCTATAAACCAACAATTACTGATTTCGGAATTTTAATCGGTAGTTTTGGACTGTTTTTTACGCTGGTTCTCCTTTTTGCTCATTCCCTGCCGGTGGTATCAATGTCTGAAGTGAAAAGCGTAAATGAAAATGCACAACCAGGTTTGCATTTAGGTGAAGATCATGCAGGATGAAAGATTATATGGCATAGCGGCGCTTTTTGACAGCCCTGATAAAGTTCTCCTTGCATCAAAGGAAATTGCCGAAAGCGGGTATAAGGACTTTGACGTTTACACACCATACCCGTTGCATGGTATGGACAGTGCTATGAAATTAAAGCAGTCGAAAGTCGGCGTTGTCACGCTGATTTCAGGAATGATAGGTGTAGTTTCAGCGCTGCTTTTTATGTGGTGGACAAATTCAGTGGATTATCCACTTTTAATTGGGGGCAAGCCATTGTTTGCGCTTCCCGACTATATCCCTATTACATTTGAGCTTGGTGTGCTTTTTGGTTCAGTTTCCACTGTTATCGGTCTATTGATTATTTTTCTTAACTTACCCAGAAATAGTCATCCGCTTCACGATACCGGCTTTATGAAGCGTGTTTCATCTGATAAATTTGGGATTTGCATTGAGTCGACCGACCCTCTTTTTGATGCAAACTCTATTTCTGAGCGTCTTGAAAAACTGGGGGCTGAAAGTGTCGAAGAAATTTATTACAAGCCTGAGCAAATTTCTCTGCATCAGGCCATTCTCGATCCAAAGTTCATAGGTGCAATAATACTTGTAGCTTTGGTCTCATCGGGTGCAACATATTTTACACTGAACGAATTGTTGTTCATGCGTCCCTGGACTTCATTAAACAATCAGAATAAAGTTTTGCCTGAGACCAGAAGCACATTTTATGCAGATGGATTTGCAATGAGACCGCCTGTGGAGGGGACTGTAGCAAGGGGTCAGTTGCCATATTTCTTTGGTGCAAATGATATGAAAGCTGCTGAAAACTACATGGTAAATCCGCTTTTGCCTACAAAGAGAGTCCTGGAAACCGGCCAGCGGGATTACAATATTTACTGCAGTCCCTGTCATGGGTATCAGGGGAATGGCGACAGTAGACTCCGTGGGCAGTTTCCAAATCCACCTACTTTCCATAGTGATACACTGCGCAAGGCACCTGATGGCCATTTTTACCAGGTCATCACTGATGGATTTATGGGCATAATGCCTTCTTATGCCCGTCAAATACCTCCTGACGAAAGATGGGCGATAGTCTGGTATATTCGTGCTCTTCAGAAATCACATAACGTGAAGGGATAAGACATTGGATAACAACGACTCATTCCTGCCGAAGAATTTAAACCAGAAGCCAATTCCTCATTCTCTGTTGAGGAATGGAAGCTTAATTCTGGTTGCTGGATTGCTGCTTGGTATTCTTTCCTACTTCATTTCATCTGACCATACTATTTTTGCAGGCGTTATGGTTTTTGCTTATGTGGCAAGCATCGGGTTAGGAGCGCTGTTCTGGGTTAGTGTGGAGTATGTTGCCTCGGCTGTCTGGAGCACACCAATGAGAAGGGTTTTTGAGTTTATTTCGTCATTAATTCCGTTTTTATTCGTTTTTGCTTTTCCATTGTTTTTTGCTCTTCACGAAGTATATGAATGGACAAGGGATGGAATCGTTAAAACCGATCCGGCTCTCCTGATGAAGGCTCCTTATCTAAATGTTCCATCGTTTATTTTCAGAACCCTTTTTGTGCTTGCAGTTTGGTCTCTCTTTTACGTCCTGATTGTTAAGAATTCCCGGAGACAGGACATCGTTAATGATCAGAAACTCACAAGGGCAAATGTGAAGTTGTCCGCTGCTTTTATCCCTATTTTTGGTTTGACAGTAACAGCATTTTCGATTGATTGGCTGATGAGCCTTGCACCCGACTGGTATTCTACCATTTTTGGGGTTTACTATTTTGCCGGTACTGCCCTGTCCGGTATGGCTACAGCGACTATTTTTGTTGTTCTTCTAAATGAGAAGGGATATTTTCCCGTTAAGCTGAACCGTGATCACTACTACAATCTGGGTGGTTTGTTGTTTGCTTTCGCAAACTTCTGGGCGTATATAGCTTTCAGTCAGTTTATGTTAATTTGGTATGGAAATCTTCCAGAAGAAACAGCATGGATAGCTCCCAGAATCCATGGAAGCTGGTTGATTGTTTCTATTGCATTATTCTTCATACATTTCATAGTCCCATTTTTTGCTTTAATCACAAGATCTGCAAAGATGAATCCCGCTCGACTGGTTTTCATATCATTCTGGATTCTTGTTGCACATGCTGTTGATATTTATTGGATTGTCATGCCCACTTACAGTCCAGACAGGGCAGTTTTTGGGTTAAGTGAAATCTCAGCACTATTGGTTGCAGCTGGACTGATTATAGTAACATTTGCAATGAAGTCACGCGGCATTAACCTCATACCAATTGGTGATCCAAAATTAAAGCGCGGCCTTGAGTTTCATCTTTAATTGTGGACGGAGTTAAGAATGGATAATAAGGAAAGAAGAGATTTGTTTTTAGTGAAAAAAGTTTGGCTGACACCGCTGTTTTACATTTATTTCACCGTAATTGTGATTGCAATTGGACTGATTTATGTTACAAATCTCACCAGAATAAACAGAAACTCAGTTCGTCCAGACATAGCTGTTGATTCATCCTATTCCATGAACCCTTTTGAACCAGCTGTAAGTGAAAAATCGGTGTCATCCAGCGCCCCTACAAATCTTAATCTTATACTTGCCCCGACACCTGAAATGATAAATAGGGGGAAGACCCTTTTTGTGACCAACTGTGCTACCTGTCACGGCTCAAATGGCGAGGGCGATGGACCTGCAGCTGCAACGCTGAACCCCAGGCCACGTAATTTTCACCAGCAAACTAACTGGGTAAATGGCCCTACATTGTCCGGGATGTTCAAGACGTTAACTCAGGGTATTCCGGGCAGTGCAATGGTGTCTTACAGCGTTTTACCGGTCTCAGATCGAATTGATTTAATCGCTTACATTAGAACTTTTTCAACTGATTTCCCAAAGATTTCCATTGATGAAGTCAGGGCAGTTGAGAAGGAGTATAACCTTAGCGGGAATAAAGCTGGTTCAACACCTTTTGTAACGATGCCCGTATCGGAGGCTATGAAGATAATAAATGAATCGGGAATAGCCAGGGTAAGGAAGATTGATGAAATTGGAGCATATCTTTCTGCCCATGAGGGAGAGGAAGGGGCAAAGATATTTCACTCTGTTGTACAGAATGAATACCGTGCAATCACTTTTCTCCTGGATTCGAATTTCTGGAGCAAAGATTTGAATTTTTTTGTTCTATTAGTAACTGCCAATGCAGTCCATAATGGGTTTGACCCTAAAGCTGCACAGCTCACCGTTGGACAATGGCAGGTGATGTATGATTTCCTGAAAGGCGCATATGGTTTTGTTTCAAGAGAAAATAACATTGCTGGAAAATAAGAGTCAGTTATTGGTGTTTCATTTATTTATTTTTGCTCTGTTTTATGCACTGCCGATAACTGGAGCTTCTGGATATGAGGGAAATCATATTAAAGTGGGTATCGATGAGAAGCTTGGACAGACGGTTCCAATGAACCTGGTTTTTAGAGATGAATCGGGCAAGCCAATCTCTCTTGCTGAGGTTTCGGGAGGGAAGCCGTTGATCCTTGATTTAGCATATTTTACCTGCCCTGGTATTTGTGATCAGGTTCTGGTTGGACTGAGCGATGTTATTGATAGGGTAGATGCTAAACCGGGCAGGGATTTTAAAGTCGCTACTATCAGTTTTGATCCGGCCGACACCCCGCAGAAGGCGATGGACAAAAAAGAGCAATACTGGGGAATGTTGCACAGGCCTTTCCCTGCAAATGACTGGAAGTTTCTAACTTCAGACAGTGCGACAATCAGGCAATTAACGGATGCTGTTGGGTTTTACTATATGAGAGATAGGTATTTGAAATTTACACATCCCACAGCTCTAATTGTCCTGAGTAAAGATGGAAAAATTTGCAGGTATATTTATGGAACCTCCTTTCTCCCTGTAGATTTAAAAATGGCACTTCTGGATGCACAGGGCAACAGGGCAGATATGATAGTGAGTCGGGTACTTCAAATGTGTTTCAGTCATGATCCGGGTGGTAACAAGCTGGTATTTAATATTATGAGTATCGTTGGACTTGGTACAATGATATTTATTGCTGGTTTCATTGTCTTTTTAATTTCAACAAAAAAGTTTGTCAAGCCAAACAGGAGTTAACAATATGGCAGACATAGCGATAGCACCTTCATCAGTTGCAGAGAATTACTTACTCAACACCGGTAAGCGAAGCGGTATTTTATCATGGATATTTTCCACCGATCATAAGCGGATCGGAATTATGTACCTTGTTTCTACCTTAACATTTTTTGCTGTTGGTGTGACGTTGGGCCTTTTAATGAGGCTTGAAATGATTGCACCTGGTGGAAAGATTTTTTCCCCGCAAACTTACAACGAATTATTTACGCTTCATGGCGTCATAATGATTTTTTTGTTCGTGATTCCGGGAATACCTGCATCGCTGGGAAATTTCTTCCTGCCAATACAAATTGGTGCCAGAGATGTTGCTTTTCCAAGACTGAACCTTCTTTCCTGGTGGATTTATATGATTGGCGGAATGCTCGCCATAGCTTCCCTTTTTTTGCAGGGAGGGCCGGTTGACACCGGATGGACGTTCTATGTTCCGTATTCAATTCGAACAGGTACGGATGTAACGCTTTCTGTTTTAGCTGCATTTATATTGGGATTTTCTTCAATACTGACAGGCATTAATTTCCTGACAACTATCCATCGTTTGCGGGCACCAGGGATGGGCTGGTTCAGGATGCCGCTTTTTACCTGGGCTCTGTATGCAACTGCTTGGATTCAGGTAATTGCCACACCAATTTTAGGGATAACCCTCCTGTTAATTTTTGTAGAACGAGTTTTCAACGTTGGAATTTTTGATCCATCAAGGGGTGGAGATCCGCTCCTATATCAACATTTATTCTGGATTTATTCCCACCCGGCGGTTTACATAATGATACTCCCTGCTATGGGAGTGGTATCTGAAATAATAACCACTTTTGCACGCAGGACAATTTTTGGATACAAAGCAATAGCACTGTCGAGTTTAGCAATTGCATTTATCGGGTATTTAGTCTGGGGGCATCACATGTTCTCTACTGGAATGAGCGATACAGCGCGTTTTGTATTTTCCTTGCTAACTTTTCTTGTGGCAGTTCCAAGTGGAATAAAAGTCTTCAACTGGGTAGCAACAATGTACAAAGGATCAATAGATCCTAAACCTCCGTTTTTGTTCGTCATGGCTTTTATCTTCCTTTTTTCAATCGGAGGACTGACCGGGCTTGTGCTTGGTTCTTTAGCAACAGACATTCATGTGACTGATACATATTTTGTCGTTGCGCATTTTCACTATGTGATTTTTGGTGGAGCTGTTTTCATATTTTTTGGAGCTCTTCATTACTGGTTGCCAAAGATGTTCGGGAGAATGTATAATTTGAAAGTTGCCAGCTGGAGCGTATTGATATTGTTCGTCGGTTTTAACATGCTATACTTCCCAATGTTCATACTGGGATACGAAGGCATGCCACGTCGGTATTTTACATATCTTCCTCAATATGAAGGACTTCAGCATTTGTCAATGGTAGGATCGTGGGTACTTGCAGTTGGTTTAATCATAATGTTTACAAATTTGATTCATGGAATGCGCAAAGGTCCGTTAGCAGGCGACAATCCATGGGGAGGCACAACTCTTGAGTGGACCATACCATCTCCTCCTCCAAAAGAGAACTTTGAGGAAATACCTATTGTCACTCGTGAACCATATTACCATCCAGAAGGAGAATAAAATTGGGTCAGATTACTGAAGTTGCATCCCGATCTGAGGTGCTGGTTGCGCAGCATGCTCACAAAGATGAAAAGGGTGCAAAGATTGGAATGTGGTTGTTCCTATTTACAGAGCTTTTACTTTTCACGGGATTGTTTCTTCTTTATGCGGCATACAGATATGTTTATTCAGCTGACTTTCATCGGGCGGGATTTGAAACACATACGTTAATAGGTGCACTTAATACAATAATACTTTTAACAAGCAGTCTGACTGTCGCCCTTTCAATTGCAGCCATAGAAAGAGGTAAGAAATGGATTTCGGCCACCTTTCTCGGTATTACCATTCTTTTTGGCTTGCTTTTCTTGCTTAATAAGTATTTTGAATGGTCGTCTGAGATAGGAAGGGGCCTTTATCCGGGCTCTCCAAAGCTCCTGAATGATACAAATGGGATTAATTTATTTTTCGGATTGTATTACGCAATGACAGGTTTGCATGGCCTCCATGTGGTTGTCGGCATCATTGTGTTGACCTTTATGCTGGTTTTTGTTCTGCAGGGTAAAATATCTGCTGATGACCCGATTAAACTTGAAAACGCCGGACTATACTGGCACCTTGTTGACATTATCTGGATTTTCCTATTTCCGCTTTTTTATTTAATAAATTGAGGTTGAAAATGGAAGAAAATGTTAAAAATGGTGTAAGTGGACCCGGTTATGGAACATACGTTCTGGTCTGGCTTGCGCTTATCAGTTTAACATGCCTGACAGTTGCGGTGGCGGGATTTAATCTGGCGGCACTGACGGTTGTTGTGGCACTTATAATTGCAGTTGTGAAGTCGTCACTGGTAGTGAACATATTCATGCACATTAAATTTGAAGATAGAATTTTTAAAATTTTTCTTAGTGTCGCAGGTGTGGTTTTGCTTGTGATATTTGCTTTGACATTTGCTGATGTCTTCTTTAGAAAGTGAGGATTTAATAATGCTTCCTGGAGCTATCCATCATGCATTGGCTGTAGATGATGTAATGAAGTTTATTGCCGGATCGGGTGTAATACTTTTGTCAGGTATTACAATTGTCATGGTGTATTTTGTATTCAGGTTCAGCCGGAAGAGAAACCCCAGGTCAAAAAACATAGAGGGGAATTTCATAGTGGAAACGTTGTTTCTAACCCTCCCGACATTGCTGGCGCTCGCAATGTTTTATTATGGATACGAAGGATTTGCGGAAATGAGACCTGTTCCGAGCAATGCTTATCCAATCAAAGTTATTGGCAGGCAGTGGAGCTGGACTTTCGAATATCCTAACGGGAAGCGATCTGATACCGTATATGTACCCCTTGGAAGGCCAATAAAGTTTCTCGTTACCTCTGTGGATGTCATCCATAGTTTTTACGTCCCTGCTTTTAGAGAAAAACAGGATGCAGTTCCTGGTTCTGTATTTTATATGATGCTTTACCCTGAACACCTGGGTTCCTATGATGTTGCCTGTGCTGAATATTGTGGACTGCATCACGCACTGATGTACACGAAGCTTAACGTTGTAACACCTGATGCTTTTGATAAATGGCTTAATTCCGGAATGGCAAATCAGGTTGCTGTAAATGGCACTGATAGGAAGAACTGACAAATGCATACGTTGAAAATGGAACCCGCTGGTGGGGGTCTGTACAGCGGTGAAAAGCACTCAAAGGATCAAACCTTTGCAACACCGTCAGCTTCATCTCTGGCTCTGGTTGTAAATTCAGATCGGTTGCCAATGTCGGCACATGGCTTTTTGTCTATATTCCTTGAGCTGATCAAGATCAGGATAACATTTTTTGTCGGAATGTCTGCTCTTTTTGGTTATGTCCTGGCAAATAAAATGGTCACGTTAAGGATGCTGGAAGTTTCACTGGGAATATTTTTCCTGGCATGTGCTTCTGCGGCGTTAAATCACTTTCAGGAGCGGCGGACAGACAGGCTGATGCATCGGACCTGTAATCGTCCGCTCCCGATGGGTATGATTAGCGGAAAAAGAACAGTAATGATTATAGTGCTTCTCGCTCTAATAGGTAGCACCATGATAATGTATTTCGGAAATTATACTGCGTTTGGTCTTTCGTTGCTGGCGCTAATATCGTACAACGTTATATACACGCCACTCAAAAAGGTAAGCTCATTTGCTGTAATTCCAGGCTCCCTTGTGGGGGTTTTCCCTGTGCTGGCTGGCTGGGCATCGGCAAATGGAGATCTCTTATCTCCAAGGATCCTATCTATTGCTTTGTTTTTCTTTGTCTGGCAGATACCCCATTTCTGGCTTCTGATGGAGCTTTACTCGGTGGATTATAGAAGAGCCGGATTTCCAACTTTGCAGATGAGATTCCGATCTCCGTCAATTAAAGCAATGATTTTTTTTAGCATTGTTTTGCTCGTAATGTGTTCACTGGCTTTTTCCTTCTCCGGAGCTATTACAAGAATAATACCGGAGATGCTGGTTGGCTTATCAGGAATATGGTTAATACTTGAATCAATGAATTTACTTGAAGAGAGCCAGGTTGTGAACAGGGTAATTAAATCTACATTTTTAAAATTAAACATGTATGTTCTTGCTGTTACCCTTGTAATATTTCTGGACAATCTCATTTAAGGAGGTTGGACTGTTTAAAGGAAAAATGATTACCGGAGGATAAATTTAAATGGAGTTTTTAGAAAACCTTGTAATTCCTCAATCGAATGAACATCTTGAGCTGCTGCATTATTTATTTGTAATAGCCTTAACCTTATTTCAGGTATACTCAGGCCTACTCCTTGTAGGGGGCACCCTTGCCATAATATTTGAAAGACAATCTCCTGAGAGGGAGGAATTCGTAAAGGACCTGATTGACCTCGTTATACCCAATAAGGGTGTACTATTTGCCCTTGGCATTATCCCTACGTTGACTGTTGCTCTGATTTTCATTCAAATTTTTGCCGGGATGAAAAATGGAATACCATCCCTTATTGTCCTCGCTTTTTTCTTTTACCTTGCTTCATACATTATGCTATATGCTTACAAATACAGTATACATTTGCGTTCGTTGGTGGAGCTGTCAAAAATAAACTCTCCGTCTAACAAGATTTCATCTGAAATGGAATTTTTTGACAGGTCTTCGTCCTCACTCAGATCGTGGACAGGGAAATACGGGATGGTAGTTTATCTGATTGGAACGGTTTTCTTTTTTGCGGCATTTCAAAGGGCAGGGGATAGTTCAAGCTGGACTCAGGCTCATCCTATTTTGACATCTATTTTCAATATTGAGACATTGTGGAAAATCATTGAGTTTGCAAATATTGGAGTAATCACTCTTTCTGTCGCTGGACTTTTTTTCTTTTTCAGATGGAATGGCGGGATCTTAAGGGAAAGATCTGTTGATTATAATGCCTCTGTCAGAAAATTCCTGGCTACAGCTGGCATTATAGCTGCAGCGGTTGAGCCACTTCTTGTTTTTATTGATGTGCAGACAGCTCCGGCAAATGCTTTGTCGGAGGCTATCTTCGGACTTGCTGGGGTTACCCTTTTCATTATACTTATGGTTTTATTGATATTTTACTCAATGCTCAAAGAAAGCACGATAGACCTGTCTGCGTATTTACTTGTTGGTGCAATCGTTCTGGTAGCTGTTTCAGCAGCTCAAGAGGAATCGATTGTCAAGTATTCTACGCGTGTTCAAGCACAGGTTCTATCCAGCCGATACGAACAGATGATTGCATCTTTAACGCCAGCAGCTAACGTTCAAACCGTCAGCGGTGAGGATATTTACAATGGCAGGTGCAGTGCATGTCACAGGTTCGACAGGCGCCTGGTGGGGCCGCCTTACAATGAAGTGCTGGGTCAGTTTGTTGGGAAAATGAACGCGCTTGAAGATTTTATTATGAATCCCCGCCAGGTGTTGCCTGGCTATCCACCGATGCCAAATCAGGGATTAAAACCCGCAGAGGTCAAGGCAGTTGCTGAATATATTATGAGTGTTTATTTGAAAACCCATCCTCAGTCAACTGGAAGCGATACAGCAAAAACTTCTAAGAAAAATCCGTCGTGAAAGCTACGTTAAGCGGTTTAAATTCTTTTTATAAATTCTATCATAAATTTTGAAAAGTCATTGCTGACCTTCCTGCCAATCTCATTTACCTCTGAGTGAGAGAGCCTGCTTGCTGTCAATCCCGTGCTATAATTAGTAAGACAGCTTAAACCAAATACCTGCATGCCGAGATATCTTGCTATTGTTGCTTCATGGATTGTGGACATTCCTACAGCATCCCCGCCGAGCAATCTTAGCATCTTTACTTCAGCTGCGGTCTCGTATGATGGCCCGGTCACACCTGCGTAAACTCCCGATTTAAGCTGTACCCCTGCCACTTTAGCTGCTTCCCATGCAGCAGGGAAGAAAGTGGGAGAATAAATTGGAGCAATCTTCTTGTTGACAAGGTTTAATTCTTTAACTATATCGACAAATGTGAAATTTATATGATCAGTTATCATCATCAGGTCACCTGGATAAAACCTGTCGTATAAAATCCCACTTGCATTTGTTAATATTATCGTATCTATTCCCAGGTGAAATGAAAGGAGGCTTGTTGCCGCAGCATCGTGCGGGCTTCCCCCTTCGTAATAATGAACCCTCCCGCTAAATACAAGCAAATTCTTACCGTTGATATGCGCTTTTGAAATCTTACCGCTATGTCCTTCTACAGTGGATGGGGGATAGCTTTGTATTTGCTCTGTTAAGATGAAATCTTCCTGATCCAGATAATCCAATAGCGAACCAAGTCCGCTTCCGAGGACAATAGCAGCTTTGTATTTCGTATCACCAAATTTCTTTCGAATAAAATCAGCTGAATCCTTAAAAGGCAGATTCCTGTTAACAATGTTTAAGGCGTTCATTTTTCTTTTTCATAAGGAATTCCATCAGCAGCCGGCGCTACTGACCTGCCAATGAGTCCAGCCAGGACGACGATTGTGGCTATGTATGGTATCATCTGGACAAACTGTGTTGGAATCCCTGCACCCTGCAGCTGGATTTGCAGGCTTTCAGCAAAACCGAACAAAAGACATGCAGACGCTGCCCCAAGTGGGTTCCACTTGCCAACAATCATGGCAGCCAGAGCGATAAATCCTCGTCCAGCGGACATACCATCTGTAAATGAGTGTTGATCAAATGCCAGCCATGCACCAGCCAGTCCAGCAAGAATTCCGCTTATCAAAACACCATAATAACGGTACTTTGTGACGGAGATTCCAACAGTGTCTGCGGCTTCAGGATTTTCTCCTACCGCTCTCAATCTCAGTCCAAATCTTGTCTTAAAGAGTATGATTTGACTGGCAAAGACAATGGCAATGGATAGCAGCACCAGGGGATTTCCAAACAATCTTGCAACTTCAGGAGAGTTCTTAAGAAAATTGAGAGGTATATGAGGCAGTCCCGAAATTCTGCTGGAATTGCTGGAGCTGTGGAAAATTATCTCCAGGACAAATTTTGTAATTCCGACAGCAAAAAGGTTAATTGCAATACCTGAGATAATTTGATCAGCCTTAACGTTAATTGAAATAACTGCATGGATTAAAGCTGTGAGCAATCCACCGGCAATACCGAACGCTATTCCAACAAACGGGTCACCGGTGTAGTACGTTCCTACTGTTGCACAAAATGCTCCGTTAAGCATGATTCCCTCGAGAGCGATATTGGTGACACCGCCTCTTTCACTGAACACACCTCCCAGTGAAGCAAGGGCATATGGAACTGTTATCCGAATTGTCTGTGCAACGAATGCTATTGAAAGTATCTGGCTAATCATTCTGAAGGATAAGGAGTTTCTTCTTTTTAATTAAGTTTATAACAATGCGTCTGAAGATTTTATTTGAAGAAATTACAAATATTATGACAATGGCCTGAAGTATGCTGACTAACTCCTTTGGAACCATAGTGTTAATTACCAATCCGCCGTATTCAAGCATGCCAAAAAGGAGAGAAGATAAAATGATTCCAAATGGGTTGTTGTTTCCCAGTAATGCAACTGCTATTCCCATGAAACCGGTATCTGTTGAAAAACCCTCTTCGTAGTAGTACTTATAACCCATGACGAAATTTGATCCGACCAAACCAGCAATTGCTCCTCCTATCACCATGCTGAGCACGATTTGTCGAGAGACGCTAATGCCGCCGTATTCCGCTGCTCTTGGATTAAGTCCAACGACTCTAAGCTCATAACCATATCTGGTCTTATCGATGTAGTACCAGACAAGTATGACGGTGGCGATGGCAATCAGGAGAGACATGTTGACCGGTGAGCCCTCAAATGCGGGGAAGATCTGGTCAAGTCTCAAAAGATGGCCTGCTGGTGAAATTGGAGGGGTATGAACTGTTGCCGGTACATTAAAGATATTTGTTACAAAATAGCTGATAAGTGCCGTAGAAATGAAGTTTAGCATAATCGTGTTAATAACTTCGTGAGCGCCAAGTTTGGCTTTCAGATAGCCCGGGATAAACCCCCATATACCCCCGCCAACCATTCCTGCAAGAAGGAGAAGAGGAATCTCAATGTAAGGAGGGATACCGAAAGTTTTCATACCGATAATTGCTGTGAGGAAGGCGCCTATCTGAAGCTGTCCCTGTGCGCCTATGTTGAATAGTCCAGCTTTGAAGCAAACCGCCACAGAAAGCCCTGCAAATATCAAAGGAGTCGTTTTGAAGAGCAACTGTCCAATCCCATAACTATTGCCAAGCGTCTGGGAGAAAAGGAGAGAGTATACTTCGGCAGGATTTTTCCCGACGATTAAAATGAATATGGCGCCGACAAGAAATGAGAGCAGGACAGCGGTGAGGGGAACGATAAAATTCTGGAAGAATGGGCTTTCAAGCGCTGATTTCATGATCTTCATTTTCCAACCCGTTATTGTTTTTCGGGATTGATCCCGTCATATATAGGCCGAGTTCGCTTTCTCTGACCTTATTATCTGGAAAAAGCTTGACAATCTGACCTTCAAACATTACAGCAATACGGTCGGACAGACTCAATATTTCATTTAAATCCGCAGAAATAAGCAATACCCCCTTGCCACTGTCCCTTGCTGCAATCAATGTATGATGAATGAACTCTATCCCCCCTATGTCGACACCACGCGTTGGCTGGCTGGCTATTATAACATCGGCATTCCTGGAGAGCTCACGGGCAATGATTACTTTTTGTTGGTTCCCACCAGATAGTCCGCGGACATGCAGGTCAGGGTGGGGGGGTCTGATATCATACCTTTTTATTAACGTTGCGGCATTTTGTTCTATAGCAGGTCTCTTGAGTCTAAACCGGGAGCTAAATTGTGGATTGGTATGGAGGCCAAGAATTAAATTTTCTTTGATGCTCAGATCAATGACAAGTCCGCGTTTAATCCTGTCCTCTGGCACATGGGCGAGCCCTTTTTCGAATACCCGCTGCGCATTCAGTCCAGCAGTCTCAATCCCATTTATTTGGATTGAACCGGATGATGGGGTCAACAAACCAGCAATACATTCTATGAGTTGAGATTGTCCATTACCTTCGACACCTGCTATTCCGAGAATTTCACCGCTCCTAACTTCTAACGAAATATTCTTCAGTAATTTTAATCCACGCTTATCTACAAAAGTCAGGTTAGAAATTTTTAGAACCGGTTTACCCGGCTGCATGGTTGTTTTGTTGACACGCAGGAGGACAGGTCGCCCTACCATTAACTGTGCAATTTCTTCCGGATTGGTTTTTTCAGTTTTCAGTTCACCTACGTTCTTTCCCTTTCTCATCACCGTAATGCTGTCGCTGACCTCCATTACTTCATTAAGTTTATGAGTGATAAGGATAATTGTCTTTCCTTCAGATTTGAGTTGCCTCAATATTTTGAAAAATTCAGAAGTTTCCTGTGGGGTCAGGACTGCTGTTGGTTCATCCAGTATGAGAATGTCGGCTTTTCTATAAAGAGCTTTGAGTATCTCGACCCTCTGCTGGACACCAACTCCCACATTCTCAATTTTTTCGTCGAGTGGCACCTTCAGGGAAAATCGCTCTGAGAGTTCAGAAATTTCAGCACGGTTCTTCTTTAAATCGAGAATGTAATTGCGGACGTACTCAGCACCAAGGACTATGTTCTCGAGAATTGAAAGAGGGGGGACCAGCATAAAATGCTGGTGCACCATACCAATGCCAAGCCTTATTGAATCATATGGAGAACGTATTCTTACCTCGCGCTCGTTTATCCTTATTTTCCCTTCATCAGGCTGGTAAAGGCCATATAGCGTCTCCATTAGCGTGGTTTTTCCTGCACCGTTCTCACCAACAAGCGCGTGGATGACGCCTCTTTCCACGCGCAGCGTGACATTGTCATTTGCAACAGTTCGTGCAAATCTTTTTGTAATGTTCAGAAGTTCAACGGCGTACTTCATTAAGGACAACTGCAGCTCATTGAGTGGGGACTTTTATTTTGCCTTCGATGATCATCTGACGGTATGATTCGACCTTTTGATAAACACTTTCAGGAATCAAAGGCTTGTTATTCTGGTCATAAACAAAATCCACTCCCCCATCTTTAAGGCCGAAAATCTCAGCTCGTCCGCCTTTAAAGTTCTTCCCCTCTCTTTTCCATTCTTTGATTATATCATAGACGGCAATATTTCCCTTTTTTACCATACTTGTGAGGACATGACCGGGTGCCTCCTTCCACTGGTCCATGTCGACGCCGATTGCATACCTGTTCATTTCTCTGGCTGCCTCGAATACGCCCAGTCCTGTTACCCCGGAAGCATGATAAATTATGTCGGCGCCCTGAGCATATTGGCTCAATGCTAATTCTTTCCCTTTTGCAGGATTCTTAAACGCTTCTCCTGTTACACCTGCATATGCAACGAGTACCTTTGCTTTTGGATTAGCATATTTTACTCCAGCCTCATATCCCGCCTGAAATTTCCTGATCAGGGGAGATTCCATACCGCCTATAAATCCCACAATGTTTGTCTTTGTCATAAGCCCTGCAATTGCTCCAACCAGAAAAGAGCCTTCTTCTTCACGGAACTCTATAGCAATAAGGTTTGGAGGGAGTGTTTTAGTCGAATCGTAAGAATAGTCGATGCAGGCAAAATATTTGTTAGGAAAATCCTTCGCAACCTGTGTAATATCGTCAGTAAAAATGAAACCCACACCGAAAATGAGTCCAATGTTACTCTGACTGGCGAGCTGGCGCAGTGCAGATTCTCTGTCAGAGCCACCGCTTGGCTCAATGTACTGGTATTTTATCCCGAGACTGTCCTTAGCCATTTGTAAGCCATCATATGCAGCGTCGTTGAACGACTTATCGCCTCGGCCACCTACATCGAAAACCAGCCCAACTTCGCTATCTGGAGAAGTTGATGTCCTGGTTTTTCCACAGGACGAAAGAAAGAGGCTCCCTGCAATTGTTGTCGTTATAAGTGCAGATAACAAGATGAACTTCTTCATTGTAATACCACCTGTTTAATTTTGTTTTTCATTCTGCCGGGGGGACGAAACAGCGGCGGCATCGCGCCTCATAAATATCCTTTGCCCCAACCAAAAATCTTTCACCGCTTCCTGTCTTCCTTTGAGTGCGGTCGGCGGGATTCCCGCATACCATACAAATGGCAAGGGTCTTTGTGATATATTCAGCGACTGCCAGTAGCTGTGGTATCGGTTCAAATGGTTTTCCTCTGTAATCCTGATCCAGTCCTGCTACAATCACCCGTTTTCCCTCAGAAGCCAATTTTTCACATACATCTACCAGTTCCATTCCAAAAAACTGTCCTTCGTCTATTCCAACAACCTGAGCTTCAGAAGCAAGCTCCGGTATTTCTGTCGCAGAGCTGACAACAACCGATTTAAGTTTTGCATCACTGTGGGAAACTATATGATCGTCGCTGTACCGGTTATCTATTGCGGGCTTGAATATAGCAACTCTTTGCCTGGCTATTTCCGCGCGCCTTAGTCTTCTAATGAGCTCCTCAGTTTTGCCGCTGAACATACAGCCGCAAATTACTTCAATCCAGCCTGTATTTCGTGGGGTGTAGTGTGGGCTAACTTCTTCCATTGTAGAGTGTCTCCGATGTAAATGCTTCTGGTAAGAGCTGGGATAACCGCTTTACCTCAATTTCATTATCTCCATTTGTCATTATTATCTCTATATCGCCAGCGAGTTCGTACAGGACCTGTCGACATGCCCCGCAAGGGGTGCAAAAATCACGGGCATCGGATACAAGGGCAATTCTTTTGAATTCTTTTTCACCCAGTGAAATTGCCTTCCAGATTGCTATACGCTCTGCGCACATAGATAAGCCATAACTGCTTACTTCTATGTTAAAGGCTGAGTAAATCTTCCCGCTTTTTCCCTCAATAGCCGCCCCAACACGGAAATTTGAGTGAGGTGCATGCGCATTGTTCCGCGCCTCAGTCGACAGCTTAATGAGTTGTGAATACTTTTTTCTGTTTGTCACCGATTTTTTTGAAAAAATATACCAGTAGGTTAATAGAAAATCAAGGTTGCGCATTGCCTCAACTAAAATCTCTACGAAACAGAATCGATGCCTCAAATGAAAATCTATTCAAGAACAGAGGTTGAAAAAGAGAGAGAAAGGAAGGAAAATATCTCCGTCAAAATAAAAGACGGAGGTAAACTTGATAAGGTATAATATGAGAGATCGAAGGACAGTAACAAAGGCATATGCGGAGAGTTACCGCAAGGCAAATAAGAAGCGGAAAGCAGAGATTTTGAGCGAATTTTCTGAGGCAATGGGATACAACCGGCAGTACGCTTCATACCTATTGAGGAACATAGGGAGAAAGAGTATCCGGATGGTAAACGG
>JBMFVE010000013.1:0-56141 GCA_049966155.1 Candidatus Kryptoniota bacterium | reverse complement strand
AATTAAATTTGCTCCGTTGCTTGGTATCGGGAGTGTGGTGGATTCTGCTGAAGTTGACGGTAAACCTATACATTTTGAGACTCAAATTTTTCCTGAGGGAATTCAGCCAATTGTGGTTGCGAAGGTTGTTCGTTCGCAAACGAAGTTTGATGTACATTTTGTGCCGACAGTTGAGCTGTTGCCCCCTTCGGTTGAAACCCGAACAGGGGACAGTGACCATGGATTGAAGATTTTCTCTGTGAGAATGAATGGAAATGTCATGCATGTTGAGGTGGAGGGACTGGCAGGGATGAAGTATAATTTGAATATTGTCAATCCTGACAGAGTTGAGAGTGTTTCTGGTGGAAAGTTAAATGGGAACTCAATTGAGTTCACCATTCCTCCAGGTGCTGAGTCAGGATTTGTTAAACACGAAATATCGATTGTAACAGTGTGAGTTTGCTGATATCAGAATTTAAAATGAATAAAAATTTGAAAATCACCAGCTTTGTTTTCATTTTGCTATGCCCGCTGGTTATCCCATACGGCACGGTGTCTGTTTCCCTCCATAGGATGGAAAAGAGCGACGTATCCTCTCATAGAGGTATATATGGAGAGGTGGGAATTGACGGTCAAATCTCTTTCTCAACCGCTGTGCATCGTTTACCTGCGCTATCTGCAAAGGCAATTGTTAACAGCTCTGTGGAGAAACGACTTAAAGTATCTTTCTGCCGAACCAGAACCGGGAATAAAAGGGATTACCTGCATCATAAGGTTCATCCAGATGTCCATTCTGGATATAAAGCTGATGGGGACCTGTCTCATTTACATCTTTCATCCAGCAGGATAAGGGTTAGCGATCCTTATCTCCAGGTTGATGCCCTGGGTAATGAGCCATTATTTACTACTTATGCTGCGTCAATTAGAAGGTCAAGGCTTTATGCTGATAAAGCATATTTTATGGATTATTTCAGCTCTGATAAGCCTATAACATATTCAAGCCAGTATGCAGGGGAATTGTCTGTTATATGGCGCGTGAACCAGATCGTTGTGGATAAGATGAGGGATTTTGTAAAACGCCCTGTTGTCACTGCTTCATTTCCAGATATGGCAATTCTGAATTATGAGCCATTTGAGGGATTGGAGGTTCAGGAGGTGTTTTTTGTATATAGTTCAGGTAGTGCAGTAATAAGCATGAGTATAAGAAATACCGGGGATATCCCGTTTCAGGTGAGTCTATTTCCACTCCTTTATATTCCTGATGATTCTCTCAAGATTGTCAGGTACAGCAGGGAAAATAATGGTTATTTTCTTTCACATTATGAATCACCTGTCAGACTCCATAGCAATCTCTATGCAACCGCAGGTTATCCAGTTAACTTCAAGGATTTTCTCGGATGCGATGCCGACTTGAACAGTTACGGTGGTTATGCCGGAAAGGAAAGGAGAAATTTTAGCCTGGCAATAAGGTTGTTCAACGAAAACGAGTCGCCAGTTTTCAGGCTGAATGAAAAGGAGTCGGGTTTAGTTTCGCTTGTCGCCCTTGAAAAGGATCTGAACATAGCCCCAGGGCAGACAGTTAATGTCAAATTTGTCAGGGGGTCTCAATCAGGAACAACGTCGGATTCAGAGATGGTTGCTGATGCAGAGAGCGCATTGAAGGCAAATTTGCAAAAGTATGTTAATGAAGATGTAGCGCTTTTCAGGTCAATACCGCATATTAAGTTCACTGACAGAGAAAAAAAGCTTGTTTATTTGAGCTCTTTTAATCTGGTCAGGCAATGTATATTGCCCCCTGAAGGCAAAACGAAATACAATTATTATGTATTTTCCAGAAATCCAATATGGGGATGGGGACACGGCCATCAGGTGATGCATGAATCCCTTTCAATGATACCTTATGCATATGTGGATTGGAAGTCAGCAGAAGAATCCCAGGAAATTTATGTTGAGCAGCAGGAGCCTGACGGACTCATTCCTTACCGCGTTGGGCCAAGAGGTCCTCAAACTTATCCTCACGGTGGAGTGGGAACAACATCGGCTCCGTTTTTCTCATGGACAAACTGGGAAATTTATAAGTTGAGTCGTGATAAGGATTTTCTGAGGAAAGTATATGAGTCGGGGAAGAGGTATGTAGATTATATTGAAAAAAACCGTGATAAAAATCACGATGGACTTTTTGAGTGGGGGCCTTATGGGATGATAGAAAATGTACGTGACGATTGGAACGTTGTTTTCCAGCTTCTGGCAAAAAGTCATACGGATACTGTGGATATCTCAAATCAGCTCGATTGTCTGGATCTTTCATGTCAGGTTGCAAATGAGATTTATTACTTGAAGCTAATGGCTCATGAGCTTGGGTACAGTGCTGAAGAAAGAAATTACTCAAAAAAGTTTGACAAACTCGCAGGCCTGATTAATAAGTATATGTGGGATCCAGAGGATCGTTTCTATTATAATATCTCAATGAACGATCATTCTTTTGAGTATGAAGGGCACAGCCTCAAGAGAAAAGAAATTATTGGATTTCTACCTCTCTGGGCAAGGGTCGCTTCAAAAAAGCAGGCAGCAGATCTTGTGAAGGAGCTGACTAACAAATCTGCATTCTGGAGGAAGTATGGAGTTCCAACAGTTAGTGCAGCCGATTCAGGATACACACCATTTGTCGATTGCTGCTGCCATTGGAACGGTCCAGTCTGGCTCCTCTGGGATTACATGGTTTTTGATGGGCTTGAACATTATGGTTATAAAAAAATAGCAAAGGAACTTTCCAATAAGATGCTCCTTGCTGTTGTAACGCAGCTAAAGAACAACCACCACTTCTGGGAGTCATATAGTCCAGATTTTCCAATTCAGGCGAGTCCGTCCAATTATATCTGGGATTCAATTATGGCTAAAGTATTAATTCAATTAAATTATAAGTGAGATCTGTATTCTTATCTGGCATGGCATTAATGAAGTACTATTCATACTATGGGCAATACTGAAAAATTGACATAGAAAGGAATTCATGATGACAGCTAATCAAATTGGTTATATGTTAAAAGGCATTTTCATTCTATGTTTGGTTTTATCACCCATCTCATTTGCGCAAGGCGAAAATCCATCTGCCAATCCTGAAGCAATAGTAACAAGTGGCAATGCGCGATTCACAGTTCTAACGCCTCAATTGATTCGCATGGAATGGTCGGAAGATGGAAAATTTGAGGATCGGGCCTCATTGGTTTTCATAAACCGTTACCTGCCTGTTCCTGATTTTAAAGTTGATGCAGAGGGAAATTGGCTTATCATAAATACAGGCAAGCTCCTGCTTAAGTATTTAAAGAACTCGGGAAAGTTTAATGAGAATAACCTTTCAATTTCATTTGATGTTGCCGGAAATGAGAGAGTCTGGCATCCGGGTATAATCAATGAGGGGAATCTATTGGGGACAATTCGGACTCTTGACGGTGTGAAGGGCTCGACAAACCTTGATCCCGGATTATTGTCTCGTGACGGCTGGTGTTTAATTGACGACAGCAATCGGCCATTGTTCGACAACAGCAGCTGGAAGTGGGTCGTACCACGTCCAGAAGGGGATAGACAGGACTGGTATTTCTTTGGCTATGGGCACGATTACAAGAAGGAGCTTAATGATTATGTCAGGGTTGCAGGAAGAATCCCGATGCCTCCGCGTTACGCTTTCGGATCATGGTGGTCGAGATACTGGGCTTATACAGATGAAGAGCTGAAGGATCTCGTTGAGCAATTTAAGACTTATGATGTACCTCTTGATGTTCTTGTTGTCGATATGGATTGGCATCAGACTTTTGATCTGCGCTGGTCGAAAAGGGTTCTCGATCAATCGGGACAAATGAAGGGGTGGACAGGCTACACGTGGGATAAAACACTTTTTCCAGATCCGGTCAGATTTCTTAAGTGGTGTAAGGAACGCGGCTTGAGAATCACCCTCAACCTCCACCCTGCAGCAGGGATTCAGCCATTTGAAGAAAACTATTCTAAAATGGCGAGGGCAATGAATGTTGACCCATCAACTCAAAAGTATATTCCGTTTGATATAACAAATAAAAAATTTGCCGAAAATTATTTTAAGATTATAATTGATCCTCTTGAAAAAGAGGGGGTGGACTTCTGGTGGATAGACTGGCAGCAGTGGGACACAACCGCTGTGCGAGGACTTAACCCGACCTGGTGGTTAAACTATGCTTTTTATACTCACATGGAAAAGGAAAACAAAGAGCGCCCGATAATTCTGTCAAGATGGGGTGGACTTGGTGATCACAGGTATCAAATTGGCTTTTCGGGTGATGTTATAACCGACTGGTCTTCACTTGAATTTCAACCTTATTTTACTGCAACAGCTGCAAACGTAGGGTTTGGTTACTGGAGTCATGACATTGGTGGACATATTCCGGGAACTGTCTCGCCAGAGCTTTATACTCGATGGGTCCAATGGGGAGCTTTCAGTCCAATTCTGAGGACTCACACCACCAGAAATCCTGAAGCGGAGAGGAGGATCTGGGCTTACCCTTATGAATATTTTAATGCGATGCGACAGGCTTTTTTAATGAGGTACTCACTTCTTCCATACATTTATACCGCATCACGAGAAGCATACGACACAGGGGTGTCTGTTGTTCATCCACTCTACTATGAGTATCCGGATATATCGTCTGCATACACTTTTAAGGATCAATATATGTTTGGCAATGACATGATGATTGCTCCTGTAGTAAGTCCAATGGCACCTGATACAATGCTTGCAATTCAGGATGTGTGGATACCTCCAGGAACATGGATAGAGTGGTACAGCGGCAGGAAATTTACGGGTCCTGAAGTTGTGCAGAGAAGATTTGCACTGGATGAAATTCCAATTTATGTGAAATCGGGATCCATTATACCAATGGAAGAAAAAATGCTTAATTCAAATGAAAAGCCTCTTGATCCCTTAATACTTACAATCTTTCCTGAAAAATCGGGATCTACCAGGATATACGAGGATGACGGAAATTCAAACGGGTACATTCATGGTCAATATGCATGGACAACTGTCAGTTATGAAGTAGCAGGTGATAGGGTTTTGAAACTTAAAATCGGGCCTGTGGAAGGGAATTTTCCTGGAATGCTTAATGAGAGATCTTATGAAATCAGGATTATGAATGTGTTGCCTGTGGAGTCTGCTTCAATTGTTGGTTCGAAGACAGGGTGGAAATATGACGGTGACAGGTTAATGGCGGTTGTATATTTGCCACGAACAGGTGTTCATAAGGAAATAAATTTGACAATAAAATTTACATCTCCAATAAATGACCCGGCTCTTTACGGCGTTGCTGGCAAGATTAAACGTCTTAAGGAGGCGATGGGGATTCTCAATCACTTATGGCCGCAGGACTGGTCGCCTGATTCGCTCATAGTTGCAGCACAGACAGGGGATAGGATGACATTGTTTCCAGAAAATGCCGGTCAGGAAATCAGGAGACTTAATTCAATACTCCCTCTTTTGAAAAATCAAATTGAAAACTTAAATGGAGATAAAAAGACTATTAGAAATGCACTGGTGAGATTGGAAGGGGTGTACCACTGATAAAAATGATGCAGCTATAAACGTTCTGGCCAAAGAGTACCTGGATGTGGTTTGGTTGTTCGGTTTTGATCGGTAGTACGGAGGATTCTGAAGACGTTTGGTACTTTTTTGCAAATAACTATCTGCCCGTAAGTCACAGGAGATGAGCAGTGGCCAATCAGATCAGTAACCGGCATATGATGGACCAGGGGTGGAAAGTCCCTGCTCATTCCTGTCTTTTGGTAGCACATATCCTCTTCTCTTTTAATTAAGCTTTCGTGCCGATAGGGGCTTAAGAATCAATTCAAGAATTGTAATCGTCGAACAATAGGGCTAAATTTTTCTGATTGATTTTCAATGAAGGTGTATTATTTACAGTTTATTTAGACAACAAAGCTTATCAATATGAAAAAACTAATATTTCTCTTTTTGCTTCTTCCTGTAACTATTTTTGCACAGGAACCATCCCATTATAACTGGGGTACATTTACCAGGGCTGATTCTCTTCGCGGTTACCTTTCTCCAGCGAGAACCTGTTATGATGTCACTTACTACCATCTTGATGTGACAATAGTTCCGGATTCGGAATGGATTCAGGGTTCGAACACAATAACGTTTAAGGTGGTTAACCCGTTTGACAGTATGCAGGTTGATCTTTTTGCAAACATGAATGTAGATTCGATTAAGTTTGAAGATGGTACAAGGCTTGAGTATTCGCGTGAATATGGGGCGGTGTTTATTGATATGCCGCGGGAATTAAAGCAGGGTACAATCCACCATATAGTTTTTTACTATTCAGGCAAACCTCAGGTTGCAAAAAATCCACCGTGGGACGGAGGCTTCATATGGAAAAAGGATAAGGAGGGCAATCCGTGGGTAATGGTTACCTGCCAGGGAACCGGGGCAAGCCTATGGTGGCCAAATAAAGATCATCAAACAGCTAAACCAGACAGCATGCTGCTCAGTGTAACGGTACCCGCCGGACTGGAGGATATTTCAAATGGTAGATTAAGAAGCAGGATTGATTTGCCAAATGGCATGGTGCAATACAACTGGTTTATAAGTTACCCAATTAACAACTACAATGTCACAGTAAACGTAGGTAAGTATGCCCATTTTGCCGACACGTACACCAGCAGGGATGGGAGCAAGCTGACTTTAGATTATTATGTCCTCCCGGAAAATTTGCAAAAGGCAAAGAAGCAGTTCAGAGAAGTTAAAACGATGTTATCCTGTTTTGAGAAGTACTTTGGAAAATATCCATTTTATCGGGATGGCTACAAACTAATTGAATCGTCACACAATGGCATGGAGCACCAGACAGCTGTTGCTTATGGAAACCACTATCTTATGGGTTATGAAGGCAGGGCGACATCTTCGGTAGGACTGAAATTTGATTTCATCATTATTCATGAAAGTGCACACGAATGGTGGGGAAACAGCGTAACCGCAAAGGATATTGCCGATATGTGGATTCATGAAAGTTTTGGGTCATATGCTGAAGCTCTTTATGTCGAATGTAACTGGGGACACGAAGCGGCTCTGGAGTACATCAACGCCAAGAAGCAAAATGTGAAAAATGACAAACCCATAATAGGTCCATACAATGTGAACAAGGAAGGTTCACCTGATATGTATGACAAAGGACAACTGGTGTTGAACACGCTGCGGGATGTAATAAATAATGATACACTCTGGTTTTCAATTTTAAGGGGGATCCAAAGAGAATTTGCTTATAAAGCAGTTGACGCAGATGACATTATAAACTATATCAATCAGAAAACCGGTGTAAATTATAACTACTTTTTCGAACAGTACCTGCGTTATCCGGAAATACCTGAGCTAATAGCAATTGTTACACAAAAGGGTGATACATCTTCTTTAAGATTTAAATGGAATGCAAATGTTAAGGATTTTAAAATGCCGGTAAAGGTCACGACATCGAAAGGGCACTTTGAATTCATTTACCCAACAACTAACTGGCAGACAATTCTTTTAAAAAATCTCGACCCGAAAGATTTTCGTGTCGACGAGGATGAATTTTACTGTAATGTCAAAATATACAGGTATTATATTGACCCAAAGAGCAACATAAAAATACTCTGACGAATAACATATTAGCAAGCTTGATGAGTCACAAATGTATCATCAATGATTAAAAATATTGCCATTCTCATACTAGCTGGCCTTCTTATTCTTTCAGGAACATCTTACACACAGATTGCAAATTATAAGGGGAATTGTGGCCAGATTGAAGTAGGCGGCAACTATGTCGGTGCTGAGTTCCATCACGGTAGGCCGCTTCCTTCAAGAATAAGCTTTTACTATCCGGTTGCCAACAGCATAGACTTGAGCACGGATTATTGGAAGAGGGATGAGTCCAGGCCGTTCAATGTTATTGTGAGTGTTGATGGCAAAACTGATACTATAGGTGTTGGGCCTTGCAGCTGCAGCTGGACACCGTATGAAGCCGATTTCACCGTAAATGGAACAGGCTGGAGAGCCCGCATCTCTTATCAGTTTTGTGACGACCTCCCTTTTATGGTTGTCAGAATGCAATTCGTAAATCTAACCAGGGGAGAAAAGACTTTTCATGTTAAAACTGGCTTACTGACCATACTCAGGACATGTCAAACTTATGCGTGGAGGGACAGTGCACAGGTTATGTATATCAGGGGTGGCGATGTTTACATGGGGAACTTCAGGTATGCTGATACAGATTCCGCATCGGTTCTAATTGTTAATGCTGGGGAATTACTGCCAACGAAATTAGAAGGTGAAATTGGAGAGAAGCTTGAGTCTGCTCCAGAAGCAAAGTTTAATTATTTAAAATCCGTTAGACCTTTTGGTGAATTTACCATTACACAATTGATAGGCTCATGCAGAATTGGTGAGGCTTATGAGATGGTGGGCAGGGTGCTTAATTTCTGGAGGGAAAGTGTTGAGAAGAACAGAGAAAGAATTCTCCATTATGTTCATCACGAAGCTGTAATAAAAGTTCCAGATGAAAATCTCGAACGGACAGCACTCTGGTCGAAGGCAATGCTGGCAACCGACAGGCATTATATAGATGGCAGGGTAGTTCCAATGCCCTGTCCAGCTGAATACAACTTCTTTTTTACACATGATGTGCTCGTTACAGACCTGGGTGCCGTTTTCTATGATCTGTCCCGTGTAAGAAATGATCTTTTGTTTATTCGTTCACTGATGCGGTCTGACTCGGTTTTACCGCATGCTTATTACTGGCGCGATGACGGATTTAAGACGGAGTTTGCCTCAGCTGATAACTGGAATCATTTGTGGTTTATGATTGTATGCGGAACATATCTTAAGCATTCAAATGATGTTAATACAATCCGACTTGTTTATCCTGCATTGAGAAAAAGCGTTAATATGGCTTTATCAAATTTGGGTCCAGACGGGCTTATGTACTCAACAAGGCCTGATTGGTGGGATATTGGGAATAATTACGGTGCAAGATCTTACCTGACAGCTTTAATGGTACGTGCCTTAAGAGAGTATTGCTACGTTGCTCTGAAGCTAGGAATTGACCAGGGTTTTGCCACGGAGTTACTTAGTTTGTCGAATACTTTGCAAAAGAACCTTGTATTAAAATTGTGGAATTCCAGGGCAGCTTATCTCCTCAACACGCTTGATACGAATTCCGTAGATTATCACTATTACGCAGGTGCACTTGTTGCTGTTGATTTTGATCTGCTTGACAGGAATAAATCAGATTCACTTATAGCGACAGCTCAGAGGGAACTTCTTGACAATAATCTCGGAATAAGAAATGCGATGCCTGATGACTTTGACAGGTTATCATCATTATACAGTTTTAAGGGTGGTGAGGCAGGTGGTCCTTATATCTATATGAACGGGGCGGTCTGGCCGCAGACTACTGCATGGTACATTCTTGGATTAATTCAACTTGGCAAAGTCAATCTTGCAAGAGAGTCTCTGCGGAAGTATTTGAGCCTTGAAGGAATTAAACGAAGTCCAAATGGACAGGCATCGTTCTTTGAGTACCGTTTTTCGGATCCGTCGTCTCCTTTTTATGGCAAAATCGACAAACCGAATTTCTTATGGGCGGGTGGATGGTATCTGAATTCATTGTACCACCTTGCTGGGGTAAGGGAAAATGAATGGAATATTTACTTTACCCCGGAGATTCCAGATGGATTTAATGATATGGAATACGACCTGACCTTCAAGGGGAGATTGTCACGAATTCTCTGGAAGGGGAGTGGAGACTATTTTAAAAAAATTGTAATTGGTAATAAAGATTTACACTCGGCCGTACTTTACAAAGGTGCCGGGCAGATTCTCATTGAGCGGGGGAGACCTGAAGCTCCATATCTTGAATCAGCGTCGTGTGTGGTAAATTCTGTCGGCTACTCAAATAGCAATAATACTTTGGCCGTGCAATTAAGGGGTTTTTTGAAACAGGACGTAAGCATAAGTATAGTCTCTCCAGAACCCCTTAAGAAAGCTATGCTCGGGAATGAGGAACTGACTTCCAGAGCTGTCATCACGGAAAAAGGGGGTGTCTACACAATAAAGCTGAGGTTCTCACTTAATAGAGAAGTTAAAAGAGTATATTTTATCTTTTAGTCAGCGTGCATCAGGTATTTTGGTGAGCTAATAGACGAGGTTTCGTTTCGGCAATGCTGCTGTTGGAAGGTAACCGATGCCCTATTTTCAGGAAACCACCCGTCAATGACTAAAGGTATTCCTTCTGTGATTGCAGGGTGGCTTGCCTGCGGTAGCACTTTTTGACATATTAAATCCGAGTTCAACCTTAAGAACATCAACCGGAAGTAAAATGAGAAAAGTAATATGGGCGCTACTTTTCACGATAGGAATTGAATTTTCAGGTTGTAATAACAATACGGTTGGCCCCGGCACACCTTCGACTCCTATATTCATCGGGATGGATGGCAAGCTTGTCACAAAGCTTGTTTGCCAGGAGCCATATTTGTATGCTGGTGCAGCCGCAAATGGTTTATGGAGATGTGACTTGGACAAAATGACAGATTGGGAATATTTAGGTCTTGCCGATACGAGCTTAGGTAACTGGGCAAATGTAGGCGTGTTGGACATTGACATTCAGGGAAATGATATTCTTGTGTCATATAACAATGCTATTGCAGGAGTCGATCTCAGGAATACAGTTGGTATCTGGCGTAGCATAGACGGAGGGAAGAATTGGTTTAGATCAGATGCAGGTATTCCTGAAACTATTGATTTTAATTATGAAGGTAATGTGATAAGTACATGTCGCCGATCGCCTCATAAACCAGAAATAGCAATCGCTAGATATGCTATTGCGACATATCGTTCAATTGATGGGGGATATCACTGGGAATTAATATCCGGAAGGAGAAGAATTATCGGTGGCGACGACCATATGCGGTGGAATCCATTTCGACCTGGTGAGTACTGGGCCTGGGGCACATCGTCGGTTTTCCAGCCGTACCTGGTATGCTTTGAGGCTTATGGTGATAACTTAAAATTGTCAGTTGATTTTATTAGACAGCTTGGTTTCCCGTCAGACCAGATTGTCGGTGATGTTGCTTTTGACGCTGGAGATCCAAACATTATACACGTGGCGACAACTCAGGGGCTGATGACATCTACAGACGGTGGCTATAGTTGGGTTGTGGGAAGAGCCACCATCCCCGACAGCGGGTATGTTCGTTTCGCTGTAGAGCATGATTACAAGCCGGGAGTTTTCTTTCTGTGCGGTTATACTTCTGTTTACTATTCGGTTGATCATGGTGAGACGATGCATGTTTTATCTCACGTACCTTACATTGTGGAATCTATGGCGATAGACGAACGCGGGAAAAGAATATTTGTGGGAACAGCAAAAGGAGTTTATGCTGTTTCATTTCCCCCAGACGTAAACTAAACAACTATTATTTGTTTGCCGTCCTGCTCCTGCTTTGCACTGGGTTGTCCATGTTTCATAAATCAGCTTCTCAACGATGCATTAATAATTTCTTCAAAACGTGCTTTGTTAGTCTCTTCAAAAGTTAAGAATTTACTAACCCCATTTTTGATTTTTACTTTTTTCGATAAATATGCACTCAGTTTAAAAAATTCTTTTAATGTATTAAGATATTTTGTATCAATGTTTCTAATCCATAATCCTTTTTCTGCCTCTTCAAATGTTTTGAATTTATAAACCGGTATCTCTTTTTCTTTTAATAATTTCTTTTAGAAAAATTACATCGGAAGCATCTATTTGTCTATAGGAATTGGATTTTAATTTAAGAAGTGTCTCTTCGGTAGCGATTTCAGCTGTCGAATAAAAATTGGTTCAAAGAGAATTGATTTAGTGGATACAGTTTCTCTTTGTAAAAGTTCCTGTATAAAAAATGACCCTTGTTTAAAGTCATTGTCTGATGAAAGGATAACAGAAGTACCTAAAAAATTCAATGAGATAGTGGAAATCCGATATAGGCAGCGATAGAGTTGCAGAGAAGTGGTTGAGAGGCCTGTATGTCGGGTAAAAGGAATATAAGCGTAGCACTTCGCGGTTGCTGAAATTGTTTTAACCGGTTGGTTGGTAAGCGATTGCGGGGATTATTTTAACCGCAGTCGTATCAGGTGCCTGGACTGCCGGAACAGTTTTACACTTCGGCGAAGAAGAGCAAAATGGTACACGGCAGCATTCAAAAACTCGCTAAAATCGCATATGAAAAGCAACCGTTAAGAGCACGCTTACAAATCTGGTGAATTGATTATATTCCTTTTTTTTAATAAATTTTCATAACAAATCAGGAAAGATATGGCACAACCCTTCAATGTTCTTTTCCTTTCGTCAGAGGTGTACCCCTTTGCGAAGACCGGTGGGCTGGCGGATGTAGCCAGTTCACTGCCCCAGGCTCTTAAAGAATTGGGTAATGACGTCAGGCTTGCCATCCCGCGATATGGCTTTATAAGCGAAAGAAAGTTTCGTATTCACGAAATCATCCGTTTAAAAGACATCGACATACCAATTGGGAAAAAAATAGCTAAATTAAATGTAAAATCATCATTTCTTGTTGGCGAAAGGACAAAAGTTCAAATATATTTCATAGACAGTTCTGAATTTTTCACCCGAGCCGGGATTTATCAGGATCCAAAAACCAAGAAAGATTATCCCGACAATGATGAAAGGTTTATTTTTTATTCAAGAGGAATCTTTGAAATACTGAAACGGCTGGGATGGCCGCCTCACATTATTCATTGTAATGATTGGCAAACGGGATTGGTGCCGGCTTATCTGAAGAAAAATTATTCAAACGACCCTTTTTTCAGGAACGTGAAGACTGTTTTTACAATTCATAATATCAGTTACCAGGGTAATTTTCCGAAAGAGACATTTTTGAAGACAGGATTACCGGATGATGTGTTTACACCTGAAGGTGCAGAATTTTATGGCCAGTTCAGTTTCCTGAAAGCCGGTCTGACATATGCTGATTTTATCACCACGGTCAGTTCAACTTACGCTAAAGAAATTTCTGAGAGCGATGAGTATGGGTGCGGCATGAGTGGCGTCCTCAAGAAGAGACGGAAAAATTTTCTGGGAATCGTCAACGGGATAGATTATGATGTCTGGAATCCAGATTCAGATAAAAATATTCCATTTAAGTATAATGTGAAGATGCTTGATGCCAAGGTTGAGAATAAGAAGTACCTCCTCAAGAAGTTCAATATGAAGTACGATCCTGAAGTTCCTCTAATTGGAATGATATCGAGACTTGTTGAGCAAAAGGGGATTGATCTTGTTATAGAGGGATTTGATGCTCTGATGAAACTCAATGTTCAGGTTATAATCCTGGGCATGGGAGAAAAGGATTATCAGAACAAACTTGAAGCTCTTGCAAAAAAGTACGCAGGGAAATTTGCGCTCCAGATAGGATATGATGATGAGCTCTCCCACCTTATAGAAGCAGCCGCAGATATTTATCTTATGCCAAGCAAATATGAGCCGTGCGGGCTCAACCAGCTTTACAGTCTCAAATATGGCACTGTGCCGGTTGTAAGGAGGACAGGGGGACTGGCTGATACGGTAAAGGAAGTAAACATCCAGAAGGGGACGGGAACCGGCTTCTTTTTTGAAAAAGCAAGTGCTGAAGATATGGTAAAAGCAGTTGCTGCTGCTGTGAAGTGCTTTGGAGATCAAAGAACCTGGCAGAAAATCATGAGAAACGGGATGATGGAGGATTTTTCCTGGGCGAATTCAGCAAGGCAGTATGTTGATCTTTACTCGAAGATATTAGAGAAGTGATTCGTGCGCTGTTTGTTGATCGTGACGGAACGATTAACTTTGAAAAGGATTTTATACGTGACCCTGACCAGCTGGAGTTAATTGACGGCTCTGCTGAAGCTATTGCTATGGCCAACCGCATGAATCTGAAGGTAATAGTGATATCAAATCAATCGGGTGTAGCCAGGGGGATAATGACAATAGATGAGGTCGAACGGGTTAACTATCGTCTTAAGGAACTCCTTTCTCAAAATGGGGCTAAGGTTGACGCATTGTACTATTGTCCACACCACCCCGATTACACTTCTCATATCATTTGCTCATGCCGTAAGCCTGATATAGGAATGCTGCTCAGGGCAGAGGCCGACTTTGGCATTAATTTAAAGAAATCTTTTGTTGTTGGCGACAAGTGGAGTGATGTTAAATGTGGAGCAAATGCGGGAGCCTTTACAAGTCTTGTGCTTACGGGTTATGGCCAGGTTGAGCATCAAAGGTGTGTTGAAGACGGTATTAAAATAGATTATCTTGCCAGGAACCTTTACGATGCAGTGACTAACTTTGTCAAAGGAAAGGTAGAAAGTGGAGAATAAATATTTTGGACGTTTATTTTTAATTGCAGTAGTCGCTATCAGTGCATCCGGATGTACTAACAAAATTAATCAATACGGCTCGTGGCTGGTTAATGTAGACAGCACAACTGTGCCAAGGAGCTTTGATTCTGTAGTGGATTCTGGATTAACAATCAGCCAGCAAATTATCCATCCGCTTGCCACAGGTTCCAGCACTGTCCTGACGTTGGGGAAACTCTCATGGGTTGAATCTGATTTGCTCATTCAATTTCACGGACTTGATTCGGTTTACAATGCCAGCTCAATTATTAAAGCCTGGATAACATTTCGCCGCGCCAGTTATGTTTTGCCTGTTACTCCGCAGGACACAAACTCTCTAAAGCAGCTAACTTTTTCAGGATATGCTTTAAACGGGAACTGGACTGCAACTGGAGCTACGTGGGATTCAATTAAGTCGATTGGTTATGAATATGTTAACAGGATTTCATCTTCTGCAGTAACTGATACAACTGTTGTGTTGAATCTTGACACGTCGATTGTGAGGACATGGGGTAGATCTGGCGTTGACTCAACGGTTAAGAGCTATGGAATTATTATAATTCCTCAGTTTGAAGGTGGAATACTTTCGGTTTATTCTGCTGTTAACGGTACTTCTGCATATGATCCCTTTATTACTGTTATTTATCAAAAGAATGGGACCACTGATACCTTGACCTCGATCAGAAGTTTAAATGAGTCTGTTTCAAATGCTTATCTCAATAATTTGCCACAGGGAAAATTTAAATACATTGAAGGGGGGACAGGATTGAGGATGTGGCTTAAGTTTGATTTAAGTAAAATACCGAAGCATTCAATTGTCAATTATGCTACGCTTACGTTGACGGCGGATTTTTCAGATACATCCAGATATGGCACAAAATCAATCGATTCTCTTGTCGTTTACTATGATTCCACATCTACAGCTTTCAATGCATTTAATCCTGTCATAAGCTCTCTGTCGGGAAACAGGTACACATTTAACGTTACTCTTCTGGTTCAGATGATGTTAAATGGTCAGAATAACGGGTTCATGGTCACTAAATATAGCGAACTCAATAATGTGGATACACGTTTCATATATGACGAAACTGCTCCTGACTCATTGAAGCCGAAGCTAAACATCATATATACTCCTGCGGGGACAAAATGAAGAAATTTTTTCTGATATCTGTCATTTCATTTGTATTGCCTCAGTTTATTTATGCTGGTGATGGAAGTCCACTATCTGGTCGAGGCATTGGAGGATTTACAAGTTTTGCCAGCAGCAGGGCAGTGGGAATGGGAAATGCCGGATTGGCGCTTTTAGGAGGGAATAATCTAAATATTGTAAATCCGGCATCGTGGACCGGCCTTGGTTATGTAACATTTAATGCAAACTATATTTTTTCAGGTGATTGGTCGGACGATAAGTCTGTCGGATCAAGTTCATACCTTACAAATGGTAATTTTGGAGGGGCATCGCTGGGGCTCCCTCTTCAAAAGGATATTGGTCTGGTTTTTGCAGCCGGTTTTACTCCATTTTCAAATCATGACTACCAGACAATGGGTTCGGTGGCGGCGACAAATGATATGCCTGCATGGACATTGCATTTGACAGGTAGCGGTGGACTTGGTGAAGGGTTTGTCGGATTCAGCTTAAAGCCATTTAAATGGCTTGATGTTGGAACTGCTTTCAGGTATGCATTTGGGCGTGTGCAGACAACCCGGCAAATAACTTTCAATAACTCGTCTTACTACAATACTTATTCTGATCGCAGTGTTTATTTGAGGGGTCCCTCGGCAACGTTTGGGATGATTATTGAAAATGCCGGTGACATATTTAATTCAACAGCTACACGTGATATTAACATTGGAGGATATGTACGACTGGCTACAAATCTTCACGGCAATTATCATCTGAAGAACAGCTATATTGATCATCTTGATACCACTCTTGTGGATGAGGCTATTACTGGTTATGTACCTCCAGAATTTGGCATCGGGGTGACGAAGGTGTTCAGGGAAGGATTAACCGGGGTTCTGGATGTGAGAGTTCAAAAGCTTTCAAAGTATTACGATTCCTTTACCCCGCAGGGGACATTTGGGGATAAGGTTTTTGTTGGAGCGGGATTGGAGCTTTTCCAGGGATATCGTTCGCTCTCTCCATTTGACAAGCGTGCATACAGGGTAGGCGCGTATTATGAAAAAAGCCAGTTTTTGGTTATGTCCAATGGAGGCGTTATGAAGCAGGCAGACGAAATATTTCTAACAGGGGGAGTTGAACTGCCAATTAGTTATGCTGCAACAGTTAATTTTTCTCTTCAATATGGTTTGCGGGGTCTTGGAAGCGACCTCCTTTTAAAAGAAAAGGTTCTTAGATTTTATTTATCAATTACGGGTGGGGAGACATGGTTCTTCCGCCCGGAAAGTGATTAAAGGAGTACTTAATAATGATTGCTCTCGCATCTGATCATGCTGGGTTTGAATACAAAGAAAGGATAAAGAAGATTCTCGATGAGCTTCACATGGAATACAGGGACTATGGCGCTTTCGACAGCCAGTCGAGTGATTATCCAGACTATGTTTACCCGGCTGCTTTAGCAATAAGCAGGGGGGAATGTGATCGTGGGATAATGGTATGCGGGAGCGGCATAGGTGTTGATATGGTTGCCAACAAGGTGAAAAATGTCCGGTCGGCTTTATGCACAAGCGTTGAGATGGCTGAACTTTCCCGTCGGCACAATGATGCCAATGTTTTGAGCATTGGTGAGCGCCTGACAAACTGGGAAGTTGTTAAGGAGATGGTTGTGGTCTGGTTAAATACCAATTTTGAGGGTGGGCGGCATCAGAGGCGAATTGAGAAGATGCATTCACTAACAGGATGTTGATTCAGTTAAAAAACAGGATTGATCAAATGGATTTCCTAAATGTATTAAAGAGTTCTGATCAGGATGTGTTTCAGGCAATTAACTCTGAAATTGAGAGACAGAATTTTACTCTTGAATTAATTGCTTCTGAAAACTTTGTCAGTGCAGCTGTCCTGGCAGCAATGGGATCTGTGATGACAAATAAGTATGCAGAGGGATACCCGGGGAAAAGGTATTACGGGGGCTGTGAATTTGTTGATGTTGCAGAAAATTTAGCTCGTGAACGGGTTAAGAAGTTGTTTGGCGCTGAATATGCAAATGTTCAGCCGCATGCAGGGAGTCAGGCGAACATGGCTGCCTATTTTTCATTTATAAATGCCGGAGATACTATATTGGGGATGAACCTTTCTCACGGTGGACACCTGACTCATGGCTCGCCTGTTAATTTCAGCGGTAAGCTTTTCAAAGTTGTATCATATGGTGTTAGTAAGGATACGGGGAGGATTGATTTAAATGAGGTGGAAAAGCTGGCGAAGGAACACAGGCCAAAAATGATAGTTACAGGTGCAAGCGCTTATTCGAGGGATATAGACTTCAAGGCTTTTAGAGAAATTGCCGACAGGGTTGGTGCCTTTCTGATGGCAGACATTGCCCATCCAGCGGGTCTCATAGCTGCAAAGCTTCTCAACAACCCCCTCCCTTATTGTCATATTGTAACTTCAACAACCCATAAGACATTGCGGGGTCCTAGAGGAGGCCTGATACTCATTGGCAGGGATTTTGAAAATCCATTTGGCCTGACCGCTGCAAAAAGTGGAAGACTTAAAATGATGTCGGAAATTGTCGACTCGAATGTAATGCCGGGCATTCAGGGGGGACCACTGATGCATGTTATAGCAGCAAAGGCGGTGGCTTTTGGGGAGAATTTGAAACCTGAATTTGTCTCTTACGCAAAGCAAATAATCAAGAACGCCTCAAAACTTGCGGAAGAATTTAAAAAGAGAGAATATAAACTTGTATCTGATGGTACGGATAATCATTTGATGTTAATTGACCTGAGGAATAAAAACGTTACAGGGAAGGATGCTGAAAAAGCTCTGGAATTGAGTGGCATAACTGTCAACAAGAACATGGTTCCGTATGATGACAAATCTCCAATGGTTACAAGTGGTATACGCATTGGAACGCCGGCTGTGACAACCCGCGGGATGAAAGAGGCGGAGATGGTTGTAATTGCGGAGCTTGTTGACAGAGTTATATCAAATATTGGAAATGAAAGTATATATCGGGAGGTCAGGCAGGACGTCAGAGACCTCTGTGCAAAATTTCCTCTCTATGGTTTTGGAAGGGAAGTTTAAAGGGTGAGCGAGTTGGCAGAAGATCCCGGATTGCTTGAAGGCGAAAGAAAAGAGATGTCCTTCTGGGATCACCTTGAGGAACTGAGGTGGCGGTTGATCTGGTCGCTGGTGGGAATTGTTATCGGTACAATAATTTGTGCAATTTATGCTGATCAAATCATGAACAGGTTCCTCCTTGCGCCAGCTCTCCATACTCATCCTCCTCTTAAAATTCAGAATCTGAAGCCGTACGGCCAGATGATGCTATATATGGAAATGATTTTCATTGCCGGTGTCGTTGTAAGCATTCCTAATACAATATTTCAGTTCTGGAAATTTGTAGAACCTGCTCTCTATCCTCACGAAAGAAAATACATTGGTGCAATTGTACTTTTTTCCAGCCTTTTCTTTCTTCTTGGAGGGGCATTTGCATATTTTGTAGCAATTCCGAGTGCACTTAATTTTTTTGCTGCTTTCGGAAGCTCCTCAATTGAAAACATCATCGATGTCCAGGAGTATTTTAAGTTCATAACAGGAATCATGCTGGCCTGTGCCATAGTTTTTGAAATGCCAATGCTGTCTTACTTTCTGGCAAAAATCGGCATACTATCTCCGAAGTTTTTGGCTAAGTACAGAAGGCATGCCATAATTGTAATCTTAATCATAGCAGCAGTGATAACACCAAGCCCGGACATGGCGACGCAGTTAATTGTTGCTATTCCAATTTATCTCCTTTATGAAGTTTCAATTATTGTTGCAAGGTTTGCCAGGAAGAAACCAAAAATGGAAGAAACTTAATTAACTTAATGTCAGGTGGAACTTTGGATTTAGATACAATTTCCCGTCCAATAAAGGATCATCTCGAACAGTTTAATAAAGTTTTCAGGGAGTCAATGAGGTCTGATATTGGATTGGTCGATACTGTTGCAAGATATATCCTCAGACAAAAAGGGAAAAAAATCAGGCCGATGCTGGTATTGCTGTCTGCTGAAGTTTGCGGAGGAATTAATGAGAGCACTTACAGAGCTGCAGCGCTCGTTGAACTCCTCCATACTGCAACTTTAATTCATGACGATGTGGTTGACAATGCAAATATGAGGAGGGGGCTTGCTTCTATAAATGCTATCTGGAAAAACAAGGTGGCTGTTCTCATGGGAGACTACCTGCTGTCACGGGGTTTGCTTCTTTCATTGACAAATGAAGAATTTCACTTCCTCAGGGTATCATCCACAGCGGTAAAGCGTATGAGTGAAGGTGAACTACTTCAGATTCAAAAATCAAGGAATTTTGACATAGACGAACTAACATACTTCAGAATAATTTCAGACAAGACAGCCTCTTTAATTTCAACATGCTGTGAGATGGGTGCTATAAGTGCAACTGACGACCCTGAAAAAATCTCCCGCATGCGTAATTTTGGCGAATATCTTGGTCTGGCATTTCAAATCAGGGATGATGTCCTCGATTATGAGGGGGAGTCATTTCTCCTGGGTAAGCCAATTGGAAGCGACATAAAGGAAAGGAAGATAACGCTGCCTTTAATTTATGCTTTTCAAAATGCTCCTAAGGAGATAAAAAGAAATATAATCCGCCTTTTAAGAACAGGTAAGAGGGGTGCTAAGATAAGGGATGTTGTTCGTTTTGCACAGGAGTATGGAGGAATAGAGAAGGCTCATCAAAAGGCAGAAGAGTTCCTTGAGAAAGCCCGTCTGGAAATTGTCGGTTTTCCTGAAAGTGAGGCAAAGGACTCGCTTATGAAATTGGCAGGCTTTGTAGTTGAAAGGGTGAGCTGAAGTTACTTAAATGAAATCGTCTCCTGAATAAGCATGTTCCGTAAAGTTAAAAAAGTTAAAGATAGAGGACGTTCGTTTGTTCTGGCTCTCGGTGGAGGAGGTGCACGCGGACTTGCTCACATTGGTGTTCTGAAAGAACTTGAAAGGGGAAATTTTATTCCTTCTGCAATTGCGGGAACAAGCATGGGGGCGGTGGTCGGCGCCATGTATGCTTACTATCAGGACGCATTTGAAGTTGAAGAACTGTTTAAAAAATTTTTTGGCAGCCAGTTCCACGAGAAATTTGGAAAGCAGTTTTTCCTGCTGTCAGATGAATCGATGCTGCTTGAAAAGCCAGCAAAATTGGCACAACGCCTTGGCAAAGGCGTTATGTACTTAAAAGCTGTTTCTACAGGGTCAGTTTTTAAACACAGGGTCCTTGAGGAAACAATTTCCTTTCTCGTGCCTGACGTGACGTTTGAACAGCTGAGAATACCATTTGCCTGTGTAGCAGCAAATTTACTAAGCGGTGAAGAAGTAATTTTTAGATCGGGCCGACTGATTCCTGCTCTGGTTGCAAGTTCAGCCATACCCGGTATTGTTGACCCTGTCAACATTGATGGTATGCTGCTTGTGGATGGGAGTGCAACAAGCATCGTGCCTGTAGATGCTGCTCTTCAATTTGAAAGAGGGGAAGTGGTTGCTGTTGATGTCAGTATGGATCTTAAATGCACCAATGGATTTAGAGGGAATGCCATAGAGGTTGCTGTTCGAGCCAGTGAACTGACCAACTATTATTTAAACCAGACCAGGCTAAGTAAGGCTTCTGTTGTGATTCATCCGCGCCTTGGACGGACAAGCTGGTCAAATTTTGGTCATATGGACGAGATAGTCTCAATGGGCGAGAAAGCTGCTAAAAAGAAAATTCCTGAAATAGCTCAATTAATTGCATACGGATACAAATGAATTGTCTAGCTTCATGATGCGAGTCTCGACGAATTGAATGACTTGCTGTGAAGAGTAATTTTCAATATTATTGAACGTAAGATAGGCCATTATGTGGGATGCCGCTTTGCGGTGACCGACAGATGTTGCCTTGTCATTGGACTCCGTAAAGTTCAACTCGTTGGTGCAGATAGGGCGCTGAGGTCTGGCGGACGGCCTCTACGAGCGACATCCCGTCCGATGAAGTCGGGACAACCAACTAAATAAGCGGAGGCTAAAATGAAAACCATTATCACTTTAATTGCGTTGCTGACTTTTTCATCTGTCGGAAATAGTCAGTACTATAACCTTTCAAACGATAGGGGAAATTCTACAGAGCCTGAGGTGGTGGCAGATAACCAGGGGAATGTACATTTTGTATGGGTTGATGACACAGGTGGAAAGAGTGAGATATACTATTCAATTTATGCTACTCTAACACCAGCGTCCACAATAATGCGCCTCGGGGCAATCTCAGGAAGCAATGATAGCTGTAATCATCCGCGAATAGCGGTAAACTCTTCTGCCAATATCATTTATGTCGTTTGGGAAGATAATTTGGGATCCGGGAAAGTGGCAATTGTCTGCGCTAGCTTCAAGAACCCTATCTTATTTGTAAATTCCTCTATTCACAGGGATACTCTATCTGTGGGGATTGACAGCTCCAGCTATCGGCCTGATATTGCTGTCGTTCATGGCGTTCCGTTTGTATGCTGGGTTTCAAACAACGGCAACGGTGTACCTCCTTTCAAGGGAAAACTGTTCTTCACCAGGCTTGATACTGCAACGGGCAACTGGACAACCCCAATTGTGCTGGCCGATTCTGTTGCAATAGATGCTGGTGCCGGAAATTTCTGGGGCCGGGTAACTTCAGCGTTCAATGGAACAGTATTCTACGAAAACCGCCTCGGAATGCATACGGTAAAAAACCTCTTGGGGTCCACGCCGGATGATGTCGTGTCGAGCGGATGGCTTCCCTATATGCAAGGGATGGAAGTTGTATCTTATGGAAAGGCGGATAGTGAGCATGTGTATGCTCTCTACCACGGTGACGGATTGACCTGCAACTGTGATGAGCCTTTGACTTACCGCATGTTCGATGGAAATAATTGGTCAGATCAGACTATCATTGCATATTCTCAATCTGAGAGCATCTCATGGGGTGGCTTTTCTCTGGCTGTGATCTCTGATAGCGATATGGTTGCAATCTATGAGAAGCAACAATGGAATGGAACAGTAATTGCCGATACGTTGGTGACATTGAAATTTAACGGGACTCAATGGGTTGAATCAAAACTTTTGCCAAACGTTGCCGGCTTATCTGAGCCGTCTATCGCTACAGGAGTTGCTGGAAATCTTTGGATGGCTTTCTGCGGTATCTCCGACAACGGCAATACGGATGTATTTGTCTATGGTGACCCTCTAACCTCAGTTCATGAAACATCTGGAATGAGTTCACAAACTGATTTCTATCTTACCCAGAACTATCCGAACCCGTTCAACCCAACAACACAGATCAAATATTCGATACCGACTAACAGTTTCGTTACTTTGAAGGTCTACGATGCGCTTGGGAGAGAAGTGGAGACGCTTGTTGATGAACCTCAGGCAGCAGGTTATCATGAGGTCAAATTTGACGGCTCAAGGTTAACGAGCGGTGTGTACTTCTACAGGTTGACCGTTGGAAATTACACATCAGTCAAAAAACTCATGTTGGTTAAGTGAGTGCCGAGGTAGAGTGTTCCATAACATCTGTGGTGTGTTGGATACGCTAAAACTGGCGGGTGTGGTTCCGAAGTGGGTCCAGATAGGAAATGAAACCAATAACGGGATGATGTGGCCACTCCGTAAAGGGACAACTCACATGTCCAATTTCGCACAAATGATTGATACCGGTTATCAGAGCGCCGGTCGGCACGATTTGGTCTGGATGGCAAACAATTTTCCTGGCGGAGTATATTTCTGCAGGTTAACCTCGGAAAATTTCCAATCGATAAGAAAAGTCATTTTACTTAAATGAGAAGGAGGAGTTTATGCTTAAAAACATACATGTTGTAATAGTAATGTCCATTATAGTTTCAGGTATAAGCACCATGGCTGTGGCGGGGATCTCAAAGACAACAGCCACCTCAACAAGCTTGAAAACTGAGCTTAATGCACCAATTGCACGTAAAGAGCTTCTTATGGATTTTAATTGGAAATTCCATCTGGGTGATGCATCAGATCCACGTAAGGATTTTGGTTATGGAACTGACGAGATATTTGCCAAGGAAGGAGTTGGGGTTGGTGCAATAAGATCTGACTTTAACGACAGTTCGTGGGAGTCCATTAACTTACCGCACGACTGGGCTGTATATTTGCCGTTTGTAAAAACAGACGACTATGCAGTTATGGGGCATGGGTATAAGCCTCTTGGCAAAGAGTATCCTTCCACTTCAATAGGATGGTATCGTAAGACATTTGAAGTTCCAGAGTCTGACTTTGGTAAGAGGATCACTTTAAAATTTGATGGAGTATTTAGAGACTGTATGGTCTGGCTGAACGGCAACTATGTTGGTAGGAACTTAAGTGGTTATTCGGAATTTTTCTTTGATGTCACGAACTTTGTTAACTATGGGGGAAAGAATGTCCTGGTAGTTCGAGTCGATGCCACAAATTACGAGGGTTGGTTTTATGAGGGTGCTGGTATATATAGGCATGTGTGGTTGATTGAGACGCCGGGGTTGCACATACCGATTTATGGAACCTATGTTAGAACAACGTCACTGGAAGGAAATAGCGCTGCACTTTCTCTGGAAACAGAAATATCTAATAAAGATGCACTGCCGAAAAGATTTATTCTTGAATCCTTTATTGTGAATGAAGATGGAACAGTGGTTACCAATGTATCATCAGGTGAAATTAAGTTAAGTCCTTATGAAAAGAGGAAATTTATCCAGGCTATAAAAATTAACAGTCCTCATTTATGGTCTCCAGATAATCCATATTTGTACAAACTTGTTTCTATTGTGAAATCAAGCAACATGGTTGTGGATCGCATCGAAACAAACTTTGGAATAAGAACGTTGCGCTGGGACAAAGATGAGGGTTTCTTTTTAAATGGAAAAAGGGTTGAAATAAAAGGTACGTGCAATCATCAGGATTTCGCTGGAGTTGGTGTAGCAGTGCCGGATGATATCCAGTATTATAGAGTGGAGAAGTTAAAAGAAATGGGAAGCAATGCAATAAGAACAAGTCATAATCCTCCTACACCAGCGCTTCTTGATGCATGCGATAAATTGGGCATGCTGGTTATGGACGAGAACAGACTCCTCAATAGTTCATCAGAATATATTTCACAATTCAAGAGACTGATTCTACGCGATAGGAATCATCCATCTGTAATTATATGGTCAATTGGAAATGAAGAGTGGGGAGTTCAGGACAAAGACATTGGTGTCAGGATTGCGAAAACTCTGATAAGAATTCAAAAGGAACTCGATCCGTCGCGGGTATGCACTTTTGCAGCCAATGATGGCCCTGCCTATGATCATGCAGTTAACAGTGTAATTCCAGTGAGGGGTTTTAATTATTGGTTGAGTGCAATAGACAGGTACCACTCTGAGCATCCTGATCAGCCGCTTATCGGCACTGAAACGGCGAGTACTGTGAGCACAAGGGGTGAATATTCGAAAGATACAACGAGAGGTTATGTAAGTGATTATGATGTTAATGCACCGCCATGGGGTGAAACGGCCGAACAGTGGTGGTCATTTTATGATGCCCGTAAATTTCTTGCTGGAGGCTTTGTGTGGACAGGTTTCGATTATAGAGGCGAACCCACACCTTATCGATGGCCCGATATAAACTCACACTTTGGTATAATGGATATGTGTGGCTTTCCTAAAAATAATTTCTATTACTATAAGTCGTGGTGGAGTGACAGGGATGTGTTGCATATTTTCCCGCACTGGAACTGGGGAGGAAAAGAGGGACAACCAGTTAGTGTATGGTGTTTTAGCAATTGCGACAGCGTTGAGCTTTTCCTGAACGGTAAGAGTCTTGGAACCAGGAAGATGGAGAAAGATTCTCATCTGGAGTGGACAGTAAACTATGAGCCAGGAAAACTTGAAGCAAAAGGATGGAGAAACGGGAAACTTCTTGAAACAAAAGTGGAGACAACAGGTGTTCCGACTTCTATCAAGCTTTTTCCATATAGAAACTCCGTAAAAGACGACGGTGAAGATGCTGTTCCAATTGCCGTTAGTGTGGTTGATTCTCTGGGGAGAGAAGTGCCGAATGCCAATAATATGATATGTTTTCAGATTAATGGGCCTGGGAAGATAATTGGTGTAGGAAATGGTGATCCGGGCTCTCACGAACCAGATAAATGCCCGGATGGCTTATGGCAGCGTTCACTTTTTAATGGGAAGTGCATGGTCATTGTTCAGTCTGAAAGAGGAAAATCGGGGGCTATTGAATTGAGTGCAATGTCTGGAAATTTGAAGAAGGCTCTTGTGAGAATACAGTCAAGGTCGACTCATTTGACACCTATTGTTGAGTAAGCTTTAACAGTATATGTAAAAAGGGCACAGCAGGGGGCGTGCCCTAAAACGGAGATATGTTAACCGATTTCTATCATTGCATTCCCCTTTTTGATTTGTTAAATTCTGTTATAATGGGAGTTAAGCCACAATAAAATGTTCCTTCCCGAGCAGCGAGCAGGCAAATTGCCTGTTTGGATTATTATCGTCTTTTTCCTGATATCTTTTCCTGCCTACAGTCAGGTCGATTCGGCTAAAATGTCATTTCATCAGGTTTCCCCAACAAGGGAAAGGATAGATCTGTCGGGTACCTGGCACGTCAGTTCCGCCGGTTCAGAGGAATTGCAGGATTGCTATGTGCCGTCTGTGGTGAATTCAAGATCACAATTGAAGTATAGTAAGGCAATAACCATTCCATCGAACATTATTAAAAGCAGAGTGTTCGACATCCATGTTGGAAATGGTGGGGTCTGGAGTGAAATTAGAATAGACAATGAGTATGTGGGCACCCACAGCGGGGCTTATTCAGCCTTTGGATTGAGAATTCCTGACCGCCTCCTTCAGGCAGGAATAAATAACACTATAGAGATCACACAGGACAATCATAAAACTGCTTATTCCACAATCCCTTTCAGACAGTTAGCATTCCAGCCAAAGTGCTATTCTGGACTCTCCCGCGAAGTTTATATTGACGTCAAGCCACCCATTTACATTGAGAGTCCGCAACTCAGGGTAACCCACAATAGTGATTTGACATCATTTCAGGTGGGAGTGAATTTTGTTGTGTATGCAAGCGACTATTCAAGATACGGGATTGATTCCTCGGCAACTACATTGAACCTGACGACCTATGCGGAAATTTACGACCGTTCCTCCAATGCACTTGTTGGGAGATCACAGGGAGTGGCCTTCAGTCTTGAGCAAAACCACAACATACGGATTAATTTGTCCGTTGGAGTCATGAATCCTAAACTCTGGTCTCCAGTTCAGCCAGACCTTTATGAAGTCAGGATTTATGTTTTAAATGGACAGAGACTCCTTGATGAACTTATTCGCGATTTAGGTTTTCGCGATTTTACTGTCAGCGGCGGAGAATTTTATTTAAACGGGAAGGCTATTTTTATAAAGAGCGTGGATTACGTAGTTGACTACCCTCATGTTTTCGCAGCGATGAATGATTCACTTTTTGAAAGAGATATTGCAATCATAAAAACCATTGGTGCAAATGCCATTCGGGTGGTCGGCTTTCCACCGCCGGAGAGATTGCTTGAGCTTTGCGACAGGTTTGGGCTGCTTGTTTTCGAGGAAATGCCGGTTATGGACGCAACTGAAGGGTCGTTTGCTAACAGGAATTTCGTGGATGCACTTTCAGGTTACGAAGATGAGTATATTTACAACACTGCGTGGCACCCATCTGTAGCAGGAATTTCTGCGGGTTCTTTCCTGGGCCTTGGCCCAAACGCTATTTCTTATATAAATGGGTTTGGCGAAAAAGTTCATAGAAACACAAACTTGCCGTTTTTTTACTCAATACATGCTGGCGCTAATTCCCCTCTTGCAGCTGATGCCGATTTCTTTGCGCTGGATATGAGCTCATTTAGCTCTGCAAGGGGATTGAGGGACTTCCTTTCTCAGATTAAAAATTCCTACCCCGAAAAATGTTTTCTCGTTTCCTCTGTTGGTGTTCAGTGCGAAATGAACAACCATAATGGTTATTCTGATCCGAATTCGATGGAGTACCAGGCACGGTTTCTTGTAGATGCATATCAGTCAGTGGAAGATAACGGACTTGCAGGCATCTCTATAAATAGCTTCAGTGATTGGAATGGGGAGGTACCCCACCTGTTTCAAAATGGGCATCCGTATCTTTACAGCTTTGGCCTGGTTAGCTATTGGAGGGAGAAGAGGCTCTCTTTTAATGTCGTAAGGGCATTATTTAATGATGAGACTCTTCCACCGATTTCAATTGGCACCTACACAGAGACCCCACCCATCATATATGTTGTTCTTTCGACCCTTCTCCTTGTTGTGATAACTTACCTGCATTACAGTCGGCGCTGGTTCCGGGAAAATGTTACAAGGGCGTTGCTCCGGCCTTATAACTTTTTTGCAGACGTAAGGGATGAGAGAATCCTTTCTCTGGTCCAGACATTTATACTTGCACTGATCATTTCATGTGGGATAGCAATTTACCTGTCGAGCATCCTTTTTGCTTATAAAGACAACTACTTTTTTGATAAGATACTTGGATTATTGTTGGTTAACAATTTACTTAAAATTAAAGTTGATTACCTGATATATCATCCTCTTAATTTCATTATTGCTTTCACAGTTGTCTTGATTGTTTTATCAGCTCTAATGGCTTTTATAATAAAACTCTTTTCTTATGGCAGGAAATTGAGGTTTCAGTTAGCAAGTGCTTTTATGATTGAAACATGGTCGTTTTTGCCGTTCATTGGTCTTATACTGGTAGATATGTTTTTGTTCAGGCTACTTGGTGATAGGACAGTTGTCCTTGGTGCAAGCACTTTGCTCGTTTTCTTCCTGCTTTTATCGCTGTTTAGAATGTTTCAGGGAATTGGAGTTGCTTTTGACATACCAACATATAGGGTTGCCATTATTGGCATAATAGTTTCAGGTGTGATACTGGCAGCTGTGATTTATTATTATAACTCAACTGAATCATTGTTTGCATACTTAAAGGCTTTTTATCATTTATCAAAAGGGATTAAAAATATATAATGTTTCTATCAAAACTGGAGCTTCTGGGTTTCAAGTCTTTTGCCACACGTACTGAATTTATATTTGACGGCGGGATTACATGCGTGGTTGGGCCTAACGGTGCTGGTAAGACGAATGTCCTTGATTCAATTCGCTGGGTTCTGGGGGAACAGCGGACCAGCCTGCTTAGAAGTGACACGATGGAGAATGTGATATTCAACGGCTCGAAGACAAGGAAGCCGCTCGGTATGGCAGAAGTGACAATGACAATTAAGAATGACAAAGGGATCCTGCCGATTGATTATTCAGAGGTGAGTATAACAAGAAGGGTATTTCGTTCTGGCGAAGGTGAGTACTTTTTAAATAAGACGCAATGCCGGCTCAAGGATATTCAGGATCTTTTGATGGACTCCGGAATGGCGGCTACTGCATACTCGGTAATCGAGCTTAAGATGGTTGAGGACATCCTTCGGGAAAATACAGATGAGCGAAGGAAAATGTTCGAGGAAGCTTCCGGAGTTACAAAGTATAAGGCAAGAAGGAAAGCCGCCCTTTCCAAACTTGATGATGTACAGAGAGACCTGATGCGCGTAAATGATTTAATTTCAGAAATTGAAAAGAAGGTCAATTCTCTTGAGCGGCAGGCAAAGCGAGCTGAGCAGTATAAGAAGTTCACGGACGAGCTATCCAGACTTGAACGCCAGTATTTGTTTGCTGAGTATTCCCTTATAATATCTAAAATTGCTCCTTTAAGGGAAAACCTTGCCGAAAGTGAGACAGTGAGAGCCTCATCTATGAACTCCCTTTCACAGCAGGAACAGCTGCTTCAAATATTAAGGGGGGAAGTCGAGGAAATTGAGAAGGAGATGTCTGTTCTCAATACTCAAAAGGGAGAGGAGCAACTTCATCTTCATTCGACTGAGGAGGAAATTGCTGTACTCCAGGAAAGGGTTAGGGGTCTCAATGAAACAATGCTCACTCTCGAGAAACGAAAGGTTGAGCTTTCTGCAAGGAACGAGGCATTGAATAAGCAGGTTGAAGAACTTTTGCTGAGCCTTGCTGAGGCTGAAAATGAAGAGAAATTGTCACTTGAGGCGTTGTCAATCGAGCAAACGGGGTTTAAGGACTTTGAACAGGTTGTTTTTTCAGCAAGGGAAAAATCGAATTTAAGTCATGAGAACCTGATAAAGATTATAAATGAGGCTGCTGTCAAGCAAAATGAACATGAGAGGATATCTGCCCGGAATGAGCGGGTGAGGCTTCATCTTGATGAGCTTTTGAATCGGGAGCGTCAGCTTGAAGAGGAACGGATTAATATTGAGAAAAGAATAGAGGAATCAAACAGGCAACGTGATAGGGTGGCAGAGGAAATTGAAAATGAGAAGAAGAAGTTGACCAATCTGGAGCGCCACAGGGAAGACCTGATTGGGGATTTGAATAGAAAGACTGAGGAGGTTCGCAAACTTCAGGAACGTCTGCAGGCAAATTCAGCTCGCATGGAATTTCTCAGCGGGTTGGTGGAACACCTGGAAGGGCTCCCTGAGGGAGCAAAGGCTCTTGCTCGAGGTGAAATAAAGGGTGCTCCTGGATTTGATATACTTGGAGACCTTTTTTATGTAGCCCCTGATTACCGCATTGCAGCAGAGTCTGTTCTTGGAGAAGCGGCAAACTATCTTGTTTCTCCGGATGAGCACACTGCGCTGAACGCCATAGAATTACTTCGGGGAAATGACCTTGGCAAGGTGACATTTGTCTGTCGTGATAAAGTGTTAAATGTTTCTTTCCCTTCTCTGAAAGCAGCAGGGAACAAATTGCTGGGGTATGTTAAAACCGCACCTGAGAACGAGAAGCTTGCTCAACTGTTTCTTGGTGATGTTTATGTGGTTGATAACTATTCTGAAGCAGATAGAATTTTAAGAGAAGAGCCGGATGCTGTTTGTGTCAGTCTTTCAGGCGATTTGTATTCATCAAGGGGAATTATAAAAGGTGGAAGCACAAGGCGTACTGAGGGGGGTCGGATTGGGAAGCGCCAGCAGCTTGAAGAACTGGAATTGGAGAACCTGAAGCTTTCTCGTGAACTTGAAGATGCTGAAAGGAAAATTGAAGAGCTGAAAAAAGGAGTTGATTCTCTTCCAATTAAAACAAGCAATGAAAATCTTCGAAAACTTGAACTGGAACTTGCAAGACTGGAACAGTCCAATGTTGAAAATCGGCGTATACTTACAGGAATAGAGAACCAGTTTGCTGAAATAAAAACCAGGATTGAAAATCTGAAAATAGAGTACTCTGAAACTCAAAAAGAGCTTGACATTGTAAATGTGGCTTTGACTGAAATCAACGCATCAAAGTCGAATGCTACCAGAGAATACGAATCTTCATTGGAATCCTTAAAGGGGGTTGAAGAGGAATACAGAGTTCGAAATGAAAGACTCAGGTCCTTGCAGGCAGAGCATTTAGAATGCATCAATAAATTAAATTTTTTAAGACGGGAAATTGAAAGTGCAAGGAATCAAATAGCTGCAAACATTGAAAGCATGAAGGAAGCTGATGAGGAAATTGAAACCGCAAAAAAGGGTGTAACTGATGCACAGGAGAACCTTGTTTCTCTGGAAACCAATCGGCAGGAGAGGATTGATCGGTTATCAGGCATCAACAATGCAATTCAAGAACTAATTGGTAAACTTAATGAGAAGAAAGCTGTGCAGGATGCAGCAGAAGCTCAGCTTAAGCAAATCAGGGCAAATCATGAAACCGCTGTTGAAGCAGAGCACCAGATACAGCTTAAAATCAGTGAACTCGAGGCGCAGGCAAGAGCAATAGCCGAGCGCGCCCTGGAGGAATACAATTTAAATGTTGCTTTAGAAACAAATGCTTCTCTTGAAATTACAGAAGATTTTGACCTGACTTCTGCAAGGGAGCGTATAAATTATCTGAAATCGAGAATTGAATCATTTGGCCCTGTAAATCTGGTGGCTTTTTCTGAATATGAGGAAGAAAAGAGGCGATTTGACTTTATCACGGCGCAGCGCGAAGACTTACTTGAAGCGGAAAAGAGTTTAACTGAATCGATTGAGGAGATTAATAAAACTGCTCATCGGAAATTCCTGGAAACTTTCGAGCTGATTAGTGAGAACTTTAAAACAACATTTCAGAGCCTTTTTGACGGGGGAGAAGCAGAACTTCGCCTGGAACAGGGCGTTGATCCGCTTGAGGCAAAGATAGAAATTATGGCAAAGCCTGCGGGAAAAAAGCCTCAATCTATTGATTTGCTGTCTGCTGGAGAAAAGACGCTGACGGCAATTGCGCTGTTGTTTGCCATTTACCTGGTTAAGCCAAGCCCCTTCTGTATACTTGACGAAGTTGATGCACCTCTTGATGATAATAACACAGACAACTATGTCAAAATGCTCAAGAAATTTTCAAAGGATACACAATTCATTGTTATAACGCATAATAAGAGAACGATGGAAGCAGCTGATACTCTTTATGGGATTACAATGGAAGAACAGGGCGTTTCCAAAGTCGTGTCTGTGCGTTTCGTTGATGAACTGGACTTAAAATGAGAAAACTAAATCCCAGAGTATTTGTAGATTTTGATGGGACAATAACAACAAAAGATGTCGGTAATGCATTTTTCAGGAAATTTGGAGACGAAACAAGATCAGTTGAGCTTGTCAGCAAATGGAAGGCGGAGGAGATTTCCGGGAGGGAGCTGATGGCGGGGGAAGCAGGATCTGTAAGGGTAGAAAAAGAGCAGGCTGTTGAATTCATCTCTGGATTTGAATTAGTAGATGGGTTTAAGGATTTTTTAAAATTTTGTAAGGAAAATTCAATCCCGATTCTCGTGGTTAGCGACGGACTCGACTTCTACATTGAGGAGATTTTCAGAAGAAACCAAATTTTTGAACTTCCCTTTGTCTCCAACCATGCAGTCTTTGTTGATTCTAAAATTAAAGTAGAATTTCCTTATGAATCCTCATGCACAAAATGTGCTAACTGCAAGGCATTTCACATTTTGACAAATTCTTCAGATGATGAAGCAATAGTGTATATTGGAAATGGGTTTTCTGATAGATGTGCTGTTGAATATTCTGATGTTGTTTTTGCAAAGGATGATCTTCTAAAATACTGTGAAGAAAAGAACATCACATACTTTCCTTTTGAAACATTTCATGATGTGTTAAAGAAGTTTGGTAAGATTTACAAAAGTGGTGGATTTAGAAAGCGGCATCGGGCTGAAATGAAGAGAAGGGAGGCATATTTATCAGAGTGACTGAGAATTCCAGGGGATGGAAGGAAATTCTCTTTTCTTACAGAAGTTATACTCCAGTTCCGTTTCTTATTGTAATGCTTATATATGCACGGCCAACAGCCCTGACGATGACAATTGGATTTGTCGCTGCATTGGTTGGGGAGGCAGTTCGCTTCTGGGGGGTATCCTATGCCGGTTCGGAAACCCGTACAACAGGAACCGTTGGCGGAAGCAAGCTTGTCGTTACAGGCCCTTATGCTTATATGAGAAACCCACTTTATGCCGGGAATATAATTTTATATACAGGCATTGGAATAATGTCCAATGCTCTTGTCCCTTATTTGCAATTGATAGCATTAGCATATTTTGCATTTCAATATAGAGCAATAGTTAGCCTTGAAGAGGGATACCTCGGTCAGACATTCCCTGAATGGAATGAGTATGCACAGCATGTTCCGAGATTTTTTCCCATTTTAAGGAAATACGTAAGCAATCAACATTTGAATCCTGACTTTAAAAAAGCCCTGAGATCTGAGAGATCCTCTATACTTGCCTTTTCGGCAATGACGTTTTTTCTCTTAATGATTATGTTTTTAAGAGGAAGTTATTGAACAGGACATTGATGATTATTGCCGGTGAGACATCGGGCGACAAGCATGCTGCAAAAGTTGTTGAAAGCTTGAAGAGTCTTGATGGAAATCTGCGAATAATTGGGATTGGTGGGGATGAAATGGAAAGGTCTGGGGTTGAGCTCATCCATCACATCAGGGAGATGGCAGTAATGGGATTTAGTGAGGTGATAACCAGGTTTCCATTTTTCAGGCAGGTTAAAAGAGACCTCATTGATGCAATAAAAAAAGAGAACCCAGCTGCAGTAATTCTGGTCGACTATCCCGGGTTTAACTTGAGGTTTGCGCGAACAGCTAAGAAGCTCGGACTGAAGGTGATTTATTATATAAGTCCGCAAATTTGGGCATGGGGGATGAGGCGCATTAAAGGCATTCGCCGTAATGTAGATTTAATGCTGACAATTTTTAAGTTTGAAGAAGAACTTTACAAACGCTTTTCAGTTGAAGCTCATTTTGTCGGACATCCTTTAATGGATATGTGGTATTCAGAAGATGGACAGCAGGTCGATAAAAATGCTTTTGGAGTAACGGGAAATGAAAAACTAATTGCCCTTTTACCCGGGAGCAGGTTGCAGGAGGTTAAAAGAGTTTTACCTGTAATGCTAAGGACAGCATCAATAATTAAAAATGATAAAAACGGAAGTAAACTAAAATTTGCATTGGGATGTGCACCGGCAATTCCTGATTCTGTTTATCAGGATTTGATGTTGAATGCTGGTGTGGATATCCTTTTGACAAGAAAAGTAGACAGGTTAATTAAATCAGCGGACGCCGGTATAGTTACAAGCGGGACAGCAACTCTTGAATGCGCGCTTGCTGGCCTTCCTATAGTTGTTGTTTATAAGACTACCTTGCTGAATTACCTGCTGGGGAAAGCGCTTGTTAAATTGAGCCATATTTCTCTCGTCAATATAGTCGGCAATGGTGAAATTGTCCCTGAGTTAATACAAAATGAATTTGTTCCTGATGCTGCAGCGAAGCTGTTAAATAGTTTATTATGGGAAGAGGGTGTTGCTGAGAAAATCAAGAGAAAATATGAAGTCTTACGTTCACGGTTAGGTGAACCGGGTGGATCAATGCGGGCAGCAAAGCTTATTCTGGAAGCTGTGTCATGAACCTGATGACCTTTAGAAAGTTCCTTATGCCATTTGACGTGATTTACGGTTTTGCAGTTGGTGTGCGCAACGTTTTGTATGACAGGCGGATCCTTAAGTCAAAAAGGCTAAATAAGCCCGTTATTTCTGTCGGCAACATAAATGTGGGGGGATCGGGCAAGACCCCATTTGTTTTATTTCTTGTTGATAAGCTTATTAATGCTGGTTTTAAACCTGCTGTATTGTCGCGCGGCTACAAAAGGTTTACAGAGGATCTGATAGTCACCTGTCCGGCAATCGGGATGACGGCTGATGTTCAGTTAACTGGAGATGAGCCGGCATTGATTTCAATGAGGTTCCCATCTGTTCCTGTTGCTGTTCACAGGGATAGATTCCTTTCAGGGAGTTATCTCCTTAAATCTGAGGAAGTTGATGTGTTTGTGCTTGACGACGGGTTTCAGGACAGAGAACTTTACAGGGATTTTGATTTTGTACTGACAGATTATTCTCTAAGCGACCTGACAGAGAGGTATTTGCCGTCAGGTAATTTGCGAGACTCAAGGCGAAGACTCAAGGATGCTGATGTTATTGTGCTGACTTCACATTCTCGTTTTTCAATTGCTGATGTGGATAGTGAAGAATTATCGAAACTTGAAGATGCAAGGGTCTGCGGGGTGAGCTTCGTACCGGAAGTAATTGTAGACTTTTCTGGAAGGGAGCACCATTTTTATGAGTTTAATGATAAAAAGGTGGTTGCATTTTGTGGGATTGCTAAACCTGAGAGCTTTTTTAAAAGTCTCAGGCTTATTGGAATAATTCCAGCTTCAACTTTTGAATTTTCCGATCATCACTGGTATGATGATTATGATATTGACGAGATCTTTAAAGGCGAAGAGGATGTTCTGGCCCTGACGACAGAAAAAGATGCTGTGAGAATATATATGAATGAGGAACTTAGTGTGCGGGAAGAGGTAAAAAGGCTCTACGCTCTCAGGGAACGATGTGTGGTGAATTTTGGAGGGGAGGAAATAGATAATCTGATATCAAAGGTGCGGAGTAAGTCGGATGCATAGAATAGCTGTTTCTGATTGTGGAGAAAAACTGCATCATTATCTCAAATATATTCAGTCGAAAGATGGCGTTGATGTCGTGGTTTTTTCTTATAAAAGGGGGAATATAAGAGACATCGATATGTGTGACGGACTGGTTTTAACAGGAGGGGAGGATGTCACCCCCGAGTTGTATGGGGATTGGCCCGATGAGACAGTCCATTCAAACCCTGAGCGGGACGGATTTGAGTATAAATTAATTGAAAAAGCACTTGAAAAGGATATACCTATCCTTGGGATTTGTAGGGGGTTACAGATTGTAAATGTTTATCTTGGTGGCACATTAATCCTTGACCTTGAGAAGTATCAGGGGAAAAATCACCGCAAAATTAGCCAGTTTGAGGATAGGTATCACGGCGTGTCTTTCACTGAGGGGTCTGTTTTGAGTAAATTTATAAATGTCCGGAGTGGTGAGGTGAACAGTGCACACCATCAGGCGGCAGACCGCATAGGAACTGGTTTAAAGGTAACTGCAAGGGCTGATGATGGGACAGTTGAATCACTGGAATCATCCAGTCCGGGAGGAAAAATAACATTGGTACAATGGCACCCTGAGCGATTGAATATGGAGAGCCCATTTGCAAGGGGCGTCCTGGAACTTTTTATATCGAACATTGAAAATAAGAAAAAATGACTGGAGGTAAAATTATGAGTAAACGCAAATATGTATACCTTTTTGGTGGCGGTAAGGCGGAAGGTACTGCTGAGATGAAAGATCTCCTTGGAGGTAAAGGTGCCAATCTTGCTGAAATGGCAAACCTTGGCCTCCCTGTACCAGCTGGATTTACAATTACTACAGAGGTCTGCACAGCATACTATCAGAACAACAAAAAGTATCCTGCCGGACTTGAAGCTGACGTTAAGAAGGCTCTTGCTTTTGTCGAGAGGGTAATGAAGGCAAAGTTTGGCGACAGGGAGAATCCTTTGCTTGTTTCCGTTAGATCAGGGGCAAGAAAATCAATGCCCGGGATGATGGAGACTGTGTTAAATGTAGGGTTAAATGATGTAACCCGCGAAGGACTGATTAAGAAGACAAACAATCCCCGCTTTGTTTACGATTCACAAAGGCGATTGATTCAAATGTATTCTGATGTGGTTATGGAAAAGGCTGCTGGACTTGAACCTGAAGAAGGAAAGGGGATTCGTCAGCAGCTCGAAAAGGAACTGGAAAAGATGAAGGAATCGAGGGGAGTGAAAGAGGATACAGAGCTGACAGCAGACGACCTGAAGGAGCTTGTCAGTATTTATAAGGAAAAAGTCAAGGAAGTTCTTGGCAAGCCATTTCCAGAAGATCCAATGGAACAGTTGTGGGGAGCAATAGGGGCTGTTTTCCAGAGCTGGAATGGAAAGAGGGCTGTTGCCTATAGAAAGATTGAGGGGATACCTGACGACTGGGGTACAGCTGTAAATGTTCAGGCGATGGTATTTGGAAATATGGGTGAGACATCTGCAACGGGCGTTGCATTTACGAGGAATCCGGCGACAGGCGATAGTCACTTTTATGGTGAGTGGCTTCCCAATGCACAGGGTGAAGATGTTGTGGCTGGAATCAGAACTCCAAATCCGATCAATGAAGTGGGTAAGAGCGAGCACAACCAGCATCTTCCCTCTCTGGAAAAGGCAATGCCGAGGGTTTACAGAGAGCTTTACAATATAAGGAACAGGCTTGAAAAGCATTACAAGGATATGCTGGATCTTGAGTTCACAATTCAGGAAGGTAAGTTGTGGATGCTCCAGTGCCGCGTTGGTAAGAGAAATGGACCTGCGGCGGTAAAGATGGCTGTTGACATGTATAAAGAAAGACTTATAAAGAAGGAAGAGGCTGTTCTTCGTGTTACCCCTTCTCAGCTTGATGAACTCCTTCACCCGATAGTCGACCCATCTGCTGAGAAAGAAACCAAACCAATTGTAAAGGGATTACCGGCCGGGCCAGGCGGCGCAACAGGGCAGATTGTCTTCACGGCAGCTGATGCCGTTGAATGGGCAAAAGATGGAAAGCAGGTAATTCTTGTGCGTGAAGAAACCAATCCGGAAGATATTGAAGGGATGAGAGCAGCTGAAGCAATATTAACTGCGCGCGGTGGAATGACAAGTCATGCTGCTCTGGTCGCCAGAGGATGGGGAAAATGCTGCATTGTTGGTGCATCAGCGGTAAAAATTGACCTCGAGTCGAAATCATTTACAGTTGATGGACAGACATTCAAAGAGGGCGATTGGCTGACTCTAAACGGCACGAAGGGCTATGTTTACGCTGGAAAACTCCCCATGATGAAGGCAGCAGAGGAAAATCCCGACTTCAATAAGTTTATGAAAATTTGTGACATGGTGCGCTCACTTGGAGTGCGCACAAATGCTGATACTCCTGAAGACGCAGAGCGTGCAAGGTCATTTGGCGCAGAAGGGATTGGACTTTTTAGAACAGAACATATGTTCTACGGCAAGGGTTCAGAAGTGCCACTTTTCAAATTAAGGAAGATGATTGTCTCTAAAAATGAGTCTGAAAGGCGTGCGGCTCTTGATGAGCTTTTCCCTCATGTGAAAGAGGATATTAAGGGAACCCTTGCAGCAATGGATGGTTTGCCGGTGACAATTCGCACTTTAGATCCACCCCTGCACGAGTTCGTTCCCCGCAATCCTGATGAACGGGCAAAACTCGCCTCATCTCTGGGGATATCAGTTGATGAACTCAATTCAAGGGCTGAAGATCTGCACGAAAACAATCCAATGATGGGTCATCGTGGTGTCAGGCTCGGAATCACCTATCCTGAGGTGACAGAAATGCAGGTGAGGGCGATTTTCGAGGCTGCCGCTGAGCTTTTGCAGGAAGGCAAGAAGCCCTATCCGGAAATCATGATTCCTGTAGTTGGAACGGTGGAGGAACTCAAGCATCAGGAAGCAATCATTTCAAAGGTTTATGGTGAAGTTCTTTCCAAGTACAACCTGAAACGTATTCCATACCTCGTCGGAACGATGATTGAAGTGCCACGTGCGGCTCTGACAGCTGATAAAATTGCTTCTGTAGCCCAATTCTTTTCGTTTGGTACAAACGATCTCACTCAAATGGGTTTTGGGTTCTCCAGGGATGACATTGGTGCATTCCTTTCTGACTATATCAATAAGAAAATTTTGCCTGAGGACCCGTTCCAGGTTATTGACAGGGATGGAATTGGGCAGTTAATGAAGATTGCTGTTGAAAAGGGGAGAGCCACCAGGCCTGACCTTAAAATTGGAATATGTGGTGAACATGGAGGTGAGCCTTCTTCAGTTGAGTTCTGTCATATGATTGGACTGAACTATGTAAGTTGTTCGCCATTCAGGGTTCCGATTGCTCGATTAGCTGCTGCTCAGGCCGCAGTGAAATATCCGGTAAAGACAGCGGCTGCTAAAAAGGCTGCAGGAAAGAAAAGCAAATCAAAAAGATAAGTTAATCTCAGTACGAAGTTGCGGAGGAGTGTGTCGACATAATTCACTCCTCCGTCAACCTCTCTTTTACTATAACAAAAAGTGACCTACGCTCAATTACTTTGAACAGGGGATGAGAAATTGATGAAGTTAGCTGATTTTAAATACAGCGTGCCGAGAAACCTGATAGCCAAGCATCCTGCTCAGCCAAGGGATCATTCGAGGTTAATGGTTCTTGATAGGAAGACTCAGGAAATACGGGATTTAAAGTTTTATCAAATTGTAGATTATTTTCAAAAGGGTGATTGCCTGGTGGTCAATGAGACAAAGGTTTTCCCGGCACGTCTTATAGGAAAGAAAGAAAAGACCAATGCGAGAATTGAAGTACTGCTTTTACGTGAGCTAAACCATGATGAAGGGATATGGGATGTCATCGTAGAACCTGCTCGCAAGGTCAGGATTGGGAATAAGATTTACTTTGACGATGATAGAATTTATGCAGAGGTGATTGACAACACCACCAGTCGGGGGAGAACAATTAAATTTAATTACAAAGGGGATATTTATAAGATTCTCGAAAAAATTGGTCAGATGCCTTTACCTCATTACATTAAAAGGGAGCCGACAGAGCAGGACAAGGAGGATTACCAGACAGTTTATGCAAAGACTGTGGGAGCTGTGGCGGCTCCTACGGCGGGACTTCATTTTACAAAGCGACTCCTTAACAAACTTGAGGAAAAAGGGGTTAAGATTGTGCCCCTGATACTTCATATCGGAATAGGGACGTTTCGGCCTGTGGAGGTGGAAGATTTAACGAAGCACAGGATGGATTCAGAGTATTATGAAATAAGCCCTGAATCTGCAAAGATAATTAATGAAACAATCGATTCTAAAAAAAGTGTATTTGCAGTCGGCACCTCAGTTGTCCGTGTCCTTGAAACCTCCATTACAACAGATAACCATGTAAAAGCAAATCGAGGGTGGACTGACAAGTTTATATATCCACCATTTGATTTTAAGGTGGTTGATCATTTGATTACAAATTTTCATCTCCCGGAAACTACTCTGATAATGCTTGTAAGTGCCTTTGCCGGACATGAATTTTTGATGCGTGCATATAAGAAGGCAATAAAAGACGGATACCGTTTTTATAGTTATGGAGATGCAATGCTCATCCTATGAGAAATATAGGCGTCATCATTGCAGCTGCTGGATCAGGGAAGCGATTGGGTGGTGTTCATAAACCACTTATTGAGGTTAGCGGAAAACCTATAATATTTCATGTCTCATCACTGTTTGCCAGCTTATCAGACGTAAGCGTTATATGTATTGTCTGTCAACTGTCAGACAGAGAAGCAATTCAAAAGGCAATAAGGAATATACCATTTAATGGTAGGTGGGAATTTGCAGAGGGTGGGGAGGAAAGGCCTTATTCTGTCAGAAATGGCTTCAGAGCAATTCGGAGGTTGTTGAAAGACAAAGATTATATATGTATACACGACGCTGCCCGTCCTCTTCTCCATATTGAAGACCTGGAAAGTGTCATTAAAGGGGCAGAGCTTCATGGCGCGGCATTTCTCGCTGCACCAGCAAAGGATACATTAAAGAGGAGTGACAGTGAAGGGTTTTCTATTGAGACAATTGATAGAGATGGAGTTTTTGGTGCGCAAACACCTCAGATTTTTCGCACTGAACTGCTGGATAGGGCTTACAGTGAAGTGAAAGAAATTGGCAATATGACTGATGAAGTTATGTTAATGGAAATCATGGGAATCAAGGTAAAAATCATTCCAGCCCGCCATCCAAATTTTAAAATTACAACTGAAGAGGATGTTGAGCTGCTGCGTAAAATTACTTCCTGACAAACCGGGTCCTGAGAAAATCGGAAGGAAGTACCTCCTCATTCTTTCTAAGCATTTTTCCAAAATTTTGCCCGAGACGGTTTGCAAAGACATCTCTGGGGTCAGCAGCTGTATCGAGCTTGAGAGCCACCTCGCCTGTTTCAACAGCATTGCCTAAAATGTCAGGGATGAATTTTGTACCTGTTGTGTAAGCAAGATATGCGGACCCAAAGAAGTGAGCTAACTTATCGCTGTCACCCCATTTATCGTGGGGCGAGTCCTGGAAAAAATACTCAGGAAGGTGAGAAATTCTCTTTGCTGCATCTGCTGAATCTTCTGAAGGGAGGGGGAGCTTTATGACTCCAATTAATGGAAAAGTTGGTTTTATATCAGTTCTGTTCAATACCGCCATTGATGAAGAGAACAGGGCTGTTGCAATATCCCCCTCAGAAAGTTGTAGTGCCCTGATATAAATTGAGTCAATGTCTGCTAACTCCGTTTGAATCTGGAAAACCGGAGGGTGCATTTCGTTTTCAATGTAAGCCCTGAGCTGTGCAGTTACACTGACAAAGCGGGGAATGAAGAGGCGTTGAAAAATGCTCTGTGAAAACGCACTATTTCCAGTCGTGCTCAGCATAATAAAGATTAAGAGGGCTCTAAATTGCTTCAAGTCTGAATTACACCGACATTAAATTTTTGACTTATTGGGTTTGAATTTGCAATTTCAATTGACCTGGAAATGAGTTGTCTTGTCTCCAACGGTGAGATGATGTTATCAATCCAGAGCCGTGATGCTGCATAAAGAGGCTCAGTTTGCGTGTCGTATCGTGTTTTAATTTCTTCTAATAGTTTCTTCTGTTCTTCGGGGGTGATGTTTCGTCCATCGCGTTCCATTTGCTGCAGGCGGATATTTAAAAGGGTTTGACTTGCCTGGTCGCCACCCATTACCGCAATCCTTGCTGAGTGCCAGCCGAAGATGAAGCGTGGGTCATAAGCCTTGCCGCACATGGCGTAATTTCCTGCGCCAAATGAATTGCCGACAATGAATGTAATTTTCGGGACAGTTGAGTTGGCTACAGCATTGACCATCTTTGCTCCATCTTTGATAATTCCACCCCGTTCTGCACGGGTACCGACCATAAAACCTGTAACGTCCTGAAAAAATACGAGAGGAATCCTCTTCTGGTTACAGTTCATAATAAAACGGGCAGCTTTATCAGCACTGTCGGAATATATCACTCCGCCAATTTGCATCTCCATGCTGTTGTCTGGCCTTCTTGCGCGTGTTATCAAACGCTGATTGGCAACTATCCCTGCTGCCCAGCCGTCAATTCTTCCATATCCGCATATAATGCTCTTTCCGTAGCTGGCTTTATATTCGTCGATTTCGCTTCCATCCAGTATACGGGCGAGTATTTCGTACATATCGTACGGTTTGCTACGGTCTGTCGGGAGGATGCCAAGAATTTCTTCTGGATCGAAAAGAGGTTGACGTGAGTCTATCCTGTCAAATCCAGCTTGAGCTGTATGACCCATCTTTGAAATAATGTTTCGTATTAAATCAATTGCTTCCTGATCTGATTTTACTTTATAATCAGTTATTCCTGAAATTGACGAATGTGTTTCAGCACCTCCGAGAGTTTCAGTGTCTGTATCTTCTCCAATTGCTGCTTTGACAAGGTGAGGACCTGCAAGGAAAACACTCCCTGTTCCTTCTACTATTATCGACTCGTCGCTCATTATTGGCAAATAAGCACCTCCTGCCACACATGGTCCCATTACTGCTGCAATTTGCGGAATGCCCATTGAGCTCATTATTGCGTTGTTGTAGAAAATTCTTCCAAAGTGTTCCTTGTCTGGAAAAATTTCATCCTGCATTGGTAAAAACACCCCGGCTGAGTCGACCATGTAAACAATTGGGAGTCTGTTCTCAATGGCAATTTCCTGTGCTCTGAGATTTTTCTTTATTGTCATGGGAAAGTATGACCCCGCTTTGACAGTTGAATCATTGGCCACTATGACAACATTTCTTCCATGTATTTGTCCAATTCCTGTGATAATACCCGCAGATGGCGCTCCGCCACTTTCCTGGTAAAGGCCATAAGCCGCGTATGTTCCTAATTCAAGAAACCTGCTACCTTTATCTATCAGTTTTGTCACCCGTTCACGGGCTAACATTTTTCCCCTTTTCTTCTGTCGCTCTGCTGATTCTTCTCCACCCCCCTTTTCAATTTCTTTGAGGAGAGCATTGAGTTTTCTCAACTGGTTTTTATGGAAATCCTCGTTTTTGAGAAACTGAATATCTTTATTAATCTGGCTGCCAATTGATTTCATTTTCTCCCTCACACGTTTGAATTTAGTCACTGCAGGCCTTCAGTACCGCTCCTGTCAGGTCTTGTCTTCACTTTGTCGACTGGCGCTAAAGACTCTGAAACGTTATGAAATCTAAAGTGGAATTTCAAGAGATTGGGAATCTCTGGAGCAGAGTACAAACAGTAGCGGTAATGGGAGGTATTATAGTCTGGGGACAATTTAAAGTTGCTCGAACAATGCTCCCCGGGCAGGATGAATCCAAAGTTGATTTTGTATCCCGAGCAACCACGCAGCAAGACCAGGATCAAGGAAATACAATTTTGGCGTCTTAACCAGCTTCTTGTTGAAATTCTGGAAGTGGGGCTTAAGCAAATAGAGTATGAAACTGGCTTCTAACGTTGAAACCCATGCCCTTGCAGTATTGTGAGTGATGCCACAATCGTTTGCTAACGACGAAAGGTTGAGCAATTGGCCTGTTCGGGCGGCACACATTCTAACGAAGCGCTGAAAGGTTGAGAGATCCCGGATTTGAATCATCTGACGCACATCGCGCTCGATGTAAGTTCGTACATAGTTAGAATACCATATTGAGGCATTCAGTGCTCTGTCATAAATCGGAGGATAAAGCCCCTTGATAATCAGCTCCTCAAGACTTTTTGGAGCAACTCCTCCTTTCTGGAGCTCATCGTAACTGAAGGGGAGAAGGACAACAGAAGCTACCCTACCTGCCAGCGATTGTGTAATATGCTGGTACAATCCAAATTGCTGAGAGCCTGTCAGGATAAATAGCCCAGCCCGATAGTCTGAGTCTACCTTAGTCTGGATTTAAGAGAAAATCTCTGGAACCCGCTGCACTTCATCGAGAACTGCCCCTTTCGGGAACTGCGCAAGGAAGCCGTTTGGATCGCTTTGAGCGTATTCCCGTGTTTCAATGTCCTCTAAATTTACGTAAGGCTTGTTCTTAAAGACGTGTTTAACGAGCGTCGACTTTCCAGATTGGCGCGGACCGGTTATTGCAACCACGGGGTACCCTTTGGCCAGTGAGAGGAGAATTTTTTTTGCGTTTCTCGGTATCACCCTGACAATATATGAGGCGACTTGCTAATGGTCAATTCAATTTACAATCAGCCATGCAGCTGGTCTTTCACACAGAAGATCTTCAGGCCTGGGGTAGCAAAGAGCAGTGCGATGAAGGCTAATAGTTTAGTGATTGACATATTCAACAACCTGTTTTTGTGCACCTTCAAAGGAGTTAAATTAATGAACCAAACCGATGGAAATACTTATATGTGAGAGATCAGCGTATTTGATTTTAAGGTTCATCGTTTACAAATGTGGGCACAAGTGGAAAGGTGTACCTTTGGACAAATCCAATTTGTGAACCCTGAAAAATTTTATACAATTAACTTGACGTGGTAAAACTATGATGTTCGATCTGCAGAGCCAGCTCTAATCCATAATTATTTGCGATACTAAGTAGAATTTTTTCAGATTTGACTTGACAAACTCGGCACAGCATTGTATATTACGAAAAGGTTTGCGCAATCGATTAAGATACGTATTCCGCTGCTGTGGGAGTGAGGTGGCGAAGCTGTAAGTAAGCGACACAGGAACAGCGATGCGTTTCCTTGATTTTTGCCGGCCCGAGACTCATATTTCCATCATATCATAACAGATATGATATAAAACGCTAACGAGCTCAGATAATATGGGATCTAAATACCGTAGCAGACGAAAAGCGACGACGAACGCTTCAGGCGATATGCAGCGGGCTAGACGTCTAACATTGAAGGACGTCGCAGAGGTGCTCTCCGTAACGGCTGCCACAGTTTCGAAAGCACTGCGAGACAGCAGTGATATTTCTCCCGAGACCAAAAAACTGGTTAAGAAGGTCAGTGAACAGCTCGGATATCGACCGAATCTGCTGGCGAGGTCACTTATCAATAACAGAAGCAAGATAATAGGTGTTTTGGTTCCCGATCTCCGCATTTCTTTCTTCTCTGAAGCAGTTAGAGGAATGTATGAAGAGGCCGAAAAGAAAGGATACGAATGTGTTTTTCTTGTTCATGACGAGCTCGAGGCTAAGGAAAAGCAAAAACTGGAGTTCTTATCCGATATACACGCCGACGGAATACTTTTGGACGCTACAGGAAGTAAGAACAATTATCCATTGATTCTGAGGATGGCGAAAGAGGGTATCAGAGTCGTCTGTTGGGACCGTAGCTTGGATGGTTTTGGATTTAGGTCGGTCAAGATAGACGATGTGGAGGCTTCGTTCAAATTGACGTCCAGGCTGATCAAAGAAGGGAGGAAACAAATATTATTTTTGGGTCCGCATACAGGGATTCCCCTTCTTAAAGACAGGTTTAAAGGATACAAGATGGCTTTACAGGAGAATGGGATACCCTATCGTCCGGAGTTAGTCGTGCAAACCTTCCGAAGTATAGAGGATAGTTATAAGAAGGTGATATCTCTTCTGAGCCAGAAACTGGAATTTGATGCTATTGTAAGCATCGGAGGCTTGATTACCTACGGTGCGGGAAAGGCGATTCTTGATTCAAAAAGGTCAATCCCAGGAGATGTTGTCATAGGAGAGTTTGGTGACAACGATATCGTGTACAGATTGGGAGTACCATTTTATACTGTTGTGCAAAAACCAATCGAGATTGGAAAGGCGGCCACCGACCTACTTATTAAGATGATAGAGTCGGGCAATCCCGATGAGAAATTTGATGATATCACGATCGAATCTGAAATAGTCGAGAGGAACGTGTTGGCAGCCCGTGTATAGCTTTTTTTTCAATTATACTTAAAGGTTTTCGTAAAACGTAACATCGAAAGATTGCAGAAATGAGTTTATCGCAAATTAAATTTAAGCATGTGAATTATTTATGGAATGAAGCCGAAGCATCGGTACTGGCCGGTGATGAAATTGCCCTTCTTGTTTATCGGTCAAATCTACTTGGTTCAGATCTTAGAATTACAAATTATGGGGGCGGTAACACATCGTGCAAAAGCACTGGAGTAGATCCCCTGACCGGAAAAGAAACTGAGGTGATGTGGGTCAAAGGCTCTGGGGGAGACCTTGGAACCATGACGAAAGCCGGATTGGCGGCTCTCTACGTTGATCGGCTCAGGAATCTGAAGAATATCTATCGCGGCGTCGAGTATGAAGATGAAATGGTGCAGCTCCTCAACTATTGTATTTTCGATCTTAAATCTAAAGCCCCGTCAATAGACACTCCCTTGCACGGATTTCTGCCTTTCAAACATATTGATCACTTGCATCCTGATGCCGTGATCGCTATCGCTGCTTCAAAAGACGGCAAGAAAATTACACACGATCTCTTTGGGGGGAGTGTTGGGTGGATAGAATGGCAGCGTCCCGGATTCGATCTAGCCCTGAAGTTGAGGAGGTATGTTGATGAGAACCCGGGCATACGGGGAATGATACTCGCATCACACGGACTATTCACGTGGGGTGATACGTCGTATGAATGCTACGTTAATACTCTGGAGGTCATTGAGCGCTGTGCCGAGTATGTGAATGATAAAATAGGCAAGCAACGGGCTGTGTTCGGCGGAACCGTAGTGGAACCACCCTCAAAAGAAGAACGTCTGAAGAAAGCGGCGCAGATTGCACCGATCCTGCGCGGATATTGCTCTTCACATAATAGAATGGTTGGACATTTCACCGACGAGGAGAGTGTGCTCGAATTCGTTAATTCTAGAGATCTTAACAGGCTTGCGAAGATGGGCACAAGTTGCCCCGATCACTTTCTGCGTACGAAGATTAGTCCATTGGTCCTGAATTTAAAATCAGACGACAGCATAGATATCGAGGCAGTTAAGGAGAAACTTGCGCCACAGTTTGAAGCTTATAGAAAGATGTACTCAGATTATTATGACCAGTGCAAACATGCGGACAGCCCTCCGATGCGTGATCCAAATCCTGTTGTAATACTCTACCCGGGTGTCGGGATGTTCACTTTTGCCAAAGACAAGCAGACCGCCAGAGTCGCAGCTGAGTTTTACATCAACGCCATCAACGTGATGAGAGGCGCGGAAGCAATATCTGAATATGTTGCCTTACCAAGGCAGGAGGCGTTTAATATTGAATACTGGCTTCTGGAAGAGGCAAAGCTTGCCCGAATGCCAAAGCCAAAAGCGTTGAGCGGCAGAGTGGCTTTAATTACTGGCAGCGCGGGTGGGATTGGGAAAGCTATTGCTGAGAAGTTTGTCAGTGAAGGTGCTTGTGTAATAATCTCCGACAACGATGCTGACCGTCTAAAGAGCGCTGCGGAAGAGTTCGAAACTAAATATGGCAAAGATTCCTTTACTGCTATTGAATTTGACGTAACCAGCAGTCAAGATGTGCAGAAAGCATTTGAATCGGCAGCGCTGGCTTTTGGCGGTGTTGACATCGTGGTTAACTGTGCTGGACTATCTATCTCCAAGCCTTTGGAGGAGCATACAGAGAAAGACTGGGATTTGTTGTATGATGTTTTGGTAAAGGGGCAGTTCCTTGTTACACAAAAAGCAGTTGAGATGATGCGTAAGCAGAATGTTTCCGAAGGTCCGCTTCGTGGAGGAGATATTTTGAACATAGTAAGCAAGAATGCACTGGTGAGCGGACCGAATAACGCAGCTTATGGATCAGCCAAGGCAGCGCAGTTACACTTGAGCCGGTTAAATGCTTCTGAATTAGGGAAGGACAAGATACGAGTTAATGTGGTGAATCCTGATGCAGTGATAGCCAACAGCAAGATTTGGAGCGGCGCATGGGCAGAAGGACGCGCGAAAGCCTATGGAATTACAGTCGAAGAATTGCCTGCTTACTATGCGAAACGCACGCTGCTGAACGAGATTATAAAGCCTGAAGATATAGCGAATGCTTGCTACGTATTTGTAAGTGGCTTTCTGAACAAATCGACCGGCAATGTGCTTAATGTCGATGGTGGACTGCCAGCGGCGTTTGTTAGGTAGGAAGTAAAATAGCTCTAATTCTATTATGACTACTGAAAAGAAGTTCATCGCTTTCGACCTCGGTGCCGAGAGCGGTCGATGTGTTGTTGTGACACTAAAAGATCGCAAAATCGAATTAAATGAGATTTATCGGTTCAACACCCCCGCTATAAAGTATGAAAAAGGTTTTCACTGGGACATCCTACGCATATATGAGGAGATACTAACGGGATTAGCAAAAGCGCGGGCCTCCTTCGGTCCACATTTCGAAGGGATCGGAGTGGACACATGGGGCGTTGATTATGTCTTGCTCGACCCTGAGGGGAGAATTATTGGCTATCCATATCATTACCGCGATGACCGAACTGACCATATTATGGAGGAGGCGTTCAAGCTGGTTCCGAGAGAGAAAATTTATAAGAGAACAGGTATCCAGTTTGCCCAATTCAATACAGTGTTTCAGCTTTTATCCGAGAAGAAAAAAAAATCTAGTTTTCTTACTCTGGCCGATAAGATGCTACTTCTACCTGACTTCATAAATTACTTACTCTCAGGCGAGATGAAGGCGGAATTTACCATAGCCTCAACAACCGGGTTGGCGGACCCACTTAAAAGAGATTGGGCGTGGGATCTAATCGAAAGTTTCCAGCTGCCGAAGAAATTATTTCCCGAAATGATAGAACCCGGTACGGTCTTGGGAACTTTGCTCCCATCCATTGCAAAGAGAACAAATTTAGACCCAGATATACCAGTTATCGCGACCGCCGGTCACGATACTGCGTCTGCCATTGTTTCGGTTCCGTCAGATGGGAAAAGTAATTGGGCATTCCTGAGCTCCGGTACTTGGTCACTTATGGGTGTTGAAGTAAATAGACCATTCCTCAGTCATCGCGCAATGGAATATAATTTCACAAACGAAGGAGGCGTAGCAGGTACGACACGTCTCTTGAAGAATATAGTGGGCCTGTGGCCACTTCAAGAGTGCAGAAGATATTGGTCTGCAAAATCTGAGGAGTACAGCTACTCCGTCTTAACAGATCTGGCGAGAAAGGAGTGGCCCGTGAATGCCTGGATCGATTTGGATGATCCCGGATTTTTGAAACCGGATAATATGCCTGAGAAAATATTGGCGTTTCTGAGCAAGTCTGGGCAAAGGACAAAGTCCAGCATAGGATATATTGTGATGGTGATTCTGGAAAGTTTGGCATTTAGCTACAGAAGAGCTAAGAAGGAGCTTGAGGATATCATCGGTAAAAGAACGGATAGAGTATATGCTGTTGGTGGAGGAACACAAAACGAGCTGCTCATGCAACTGACGGCAGACGCCGTTGGATGCACTGTTGTAGCCGGTCCGATCGAAGGCGCCGTTGTCGGCAATGTTGGAGTACAATCATTGGCAGTCCGTGCGATTTCAAATGTTGACGAATGGCGGCATATTGTCGCAGACTCTTTTCAGCTTCATTTGTACGAGCCTACTGGTAGTAGCTATTTCATTGACAACGAGAAAGCCTTCCGTGAAATATTGTCAGAAGCATCCTTTGCAGAAGATTGAGATTAAAAAGATTTGATATTGGCATGGTAAAATATGCTGAATAGCATTCAGAGTGGACTGACTGACCGGTTCCTTGAGTCGGCGGAGGCAGTAGGGGCAACTGTTGAAACAATTCAGAAAAGCCCTGAGGAACTTAATGCTTCACTTCAGAAAGCTACGTCCGACGACAAATCAATTTTATTAGCCGAGCCGGATTATTTAAGCTTAGCGCTGTTCGAAATTTTTCTTAGAGACAGGAGGGTGGTCACAAAACCAACGAAAGAACAACTGTCGTCGATCACAACTGGTGTGACTGATGCATTTTGTGCTGTTGCCAGCACAGGCTCCGTATGCGTATCCGTTTCAAGAAATCTGGGGAGTCCAGCGAGTCTGCTAACTCGAAAGCACATTGCTATCGTCGATGCCCGCACAATTGTTCCCAGGCCTAGGGATATTTTTTCCCGAGAAAGTACTATAGGGGGGAGCTTAATGCGAAGTTTCTCGTTCATTACCGGACCAAGCGCTACTGCGGACATGGGTCCCCTTGTGGTCGGCGTTCACGGTCCGGGGAGATTGCATATCATAGTTTTGGTATAATAGCATGGGGAACATTAACGATTATAGAATACATCCAAGACAGGTTGCTGATAAATCAACTAAGCAGGCCCTTCACGAAGCAATCAAGTTGGCGCTTGAAGTTGAGAGCGATGCATTACGTCTTAATACGCAAACCTTCAATGCGAACCGATACAAGGCAGTTCAGAAGATAGATGATTATGAGGAGTTGAAAGACCAGGCACGAAAGATAAAAGAGGAAGCAATTGAAAATCTCCCGGAGCTTGTCAAGAAACTTACGAGCACAATCGCGGCTCGCGGTGGGGAGGTCTTCCTTGCGAATTCAAAAGAGGAAGCAACTGATTATATAAAGAAGGTTTGTTTATCGCACCAAGCGAAGCTGGTTGTAAAAGCCAAGTCGATTACGAGTGAAGAAATTGAATTAAATCATGAGTTAATAAATGCAGGGATCGAAGTTGCTGAAACGGACCTGGCCGAATTTATTCTGCAAGTGTCAAAGGAACAACCGTCGCATATCATTGCACCAGCCATCCACAGGAGCAGGGAAAGTATATCCGAGCTATTCAAAAGAAACTTCAAGACCGACGCGCCGCTCGATACTGGCGAAGAACTCACACGCTTCGCTAGAGATATTTTAAGAAAGAAATTTCTCTCAGCAGATGTTGGGATTTCGGGCGCAAATCTGATTGCTGCCGAGGAAGGTGCAATTCTACTGGTGGAAAGTGAGGGTAATATTCGACTTACGACTCAACTTCCGGCTGTCCATATTGCCGTCGCCGGGATAGAAAAGATTATTCCGAGAAAGAATGATTTTGGAATATTCATTGAACTCTTGGCTGCAAGCGGAACAGGACAGTCGCTGACATCGTATACAAATATATTAGAGCCGCCGATTGACTTGCCGATTTTAAACCTGAACGGTAGATCCGATGAGAAACGGGAGTTCTATCTAGTCCTTGTTGACAATGGCCGGATGAAGATGCGACAGGACGAGGATTTGAAAGAAGCACTTTATTGCATAAGATGCAGCGCATGTATGAATTCTTGTGCAAACTTTCAGGTGGTTGGAGGTCACGCTTTTGGTGGAGAGTGTTATACTGGTGGCATCGGAGGTGCGTGGACGCTTGCAACGAGCGGTAGTCTTGAAAAAGCAAGCTTCGCAGAATTGTGTACTGGATGTTCCAGATGCGTTCCCAATTGTCCTGTTAAAATTGATATCCCAAGATTAAATACCGTCATTAAGAATCGTTTGATGAAAGCTGCCGGAGGCCCTTCAATTCAGCAATACTTTTTCGGGTACTTTTCGGAATTAGCCAGGGTTGCCACGGTAGCACCCACAATTTCAAATTGGATTATCAATCTCCCCATCAGCAGAACAATTATGGAGAATGTGGCCGGGATTGATAGGCGTCGGGCGATTCCTCCTTTTGCCCCCAAAACACTGACAAAGCAATATCGGAAATATCGTAGGAGCACCAATGTAGCGAATAAAGTTTATTTACCGTCAGGTATTGTTTTATTTGCGGACATCTATACCACCTATAATGACCCAGAAGTCGGAATGGCGACAATCAGGATATTTGACAAGTTGGGGTTACCAATCACTCTTAGTGAAGTTTATGACGACGGCAGAGGATCGCAGTCACAGGGAATTATAGAGAAGGCAGAACAGAAAGCCCGCAATCTCTCTGCTTATCTTGGCAGGCTCGTTGATGAAGGTAATGACATTATAGTTGTCGAGCCCAGCGTTCTATCAATGTTCAGACGTGACTATAAGACATTACTGCACGGTGACACGTTGTTTGAAAAACTTTCTAAGCACACCTTCGATCCAATCGAATACCTGAATGGTTTGATCATCAGTGGCAGGTTAGACCTAACTAATCATTTGAAAAAAAACGCGTCTCCCCTTAATCGAATTTTCTATCACGCTCATTGCCAACTGAAAACCATTGGAGGAGGCAATGTTACTCCAGAATTCTTCAGAAGAGTTGGATTTACAGTTGACGTCTCGAATGTGGAGTGTTGTGGGATGGCAGGCAGTTTTGGTTATAAGAAGGAATACTATGATATAAGTAAGAGGGTTGGTGATGACCTTATGAGCCAGATAAATAGGACGCTTTCATTTGATAAGGGCACAGTACTTCTTGCAAGTGGTACATCTTGTCGCGAACAAATCCGATCGGAGATCTCCATTCCTGTCTATCATCCAGTTCAGTTTTTAGATACACTTTTAACTGATTGATGCACAACAGTCCCGTGCAGGTGAACCCGGAGGAGTACAATGATTATAGAAGAATCAAAACACAATTTAGTGGAAACTCGACTTGCACAGCGTGCATGTCAGGACTGATATATTATGTATTGCCATCCCTTTGAGATTTTGATCTGTGGTTATGGTTCGCTTCTATCCAGAAGAAAACTATGGGGAGCTTATGCAAAGATTTGCCTTTAAGATGAAATTGAAAAGCGGATGCAAAGACGAATACATCCGCAGACACAAAGCCATCTGGCCTGAATTAAAAGCTGTCTTAACTGCATCCGGCGTCCGGGACTACACTATTTACTTGGACGCGGAAAGTAATACGCTCTTTGCTGTCCAAAGCCAGTACGGAGAAAAATCCTCCCAAGATTTGGGAGAGAACCCAATTGTCCGTCGGTGGTGGAAATATATGTCTGACATTATGGAAACCAACCCCGATTCTTCCCCGGTCTCCATCCCGCTGGAAGAAGTGTTTCACATGGACTAAAAGAAAATTATGGGATCTAAGCATGAATCTCCAAATGCCACTTTTCAACATCCTGGGCACTGTGTTAACTCGCTCCTTTCAATTTTCGCTATTAGTATTCATATACTCTATTGTTGAATTTGCTTAGCTAACTTAAGTTTTTATAAGGAATTCTTAGATGAACCCGAATCCCATCCTCGGTGTTTTATTCCATTGGTTAGGAGGCTTTGCTTCTGGCAGCTTCTATGTGCCGTTCAAAGCCGTTAAGAACTGGTCGTGGGAGGTTTATTGGCTCCTGGGCGGTATCTTCAGCTGGATCATCGCTCCATGGGCACTTGGTTTCTTGTTGGTACCACATCTGACTCAGGTCTTGGGGCAACAGCCTTTCAGTGTTCTCGCATGGACTTTCTTCTGGGGAATGATGTGGGGCTTCGGTGGCCTGACGTACGGACTGACGATGCGATACCTTGGGCTGTCTTTGGGAACAGGCATTATTTTGGGGCTCACTGCTCTGTTTGGGACCTGGATACCACCAATATTTGACGGGACGATCGGGACGAAACTACAATCAATTCCGGGGCAGGTTATCTTGATCGGTTCGGTATTTGCGCTTCTCGGTATAGCGATTACCTCAGCTGCAGGTTTATCGAAAGAAAGAGAAATGAGCGATGAGCAGAAGCGTAAGACAATTCAGGAGTTTAATCTGCGAAAGGGGATACTTATTGCTGTATTTTCTGGTGTAATGAGCTCGTGTTTCGCGTTTGGCTTGGCTTCTTCAGTCCCAATCTCTGTGAGCGCATTGCATTATGGTGCTGATCCAATCTGGACTGGTTTGCCGAAAATCATAGTCATCGTTGCTGGAGGGTTTGTCACAAATCTTGTTTGGTGCTCATACCTCTTGATAAAGAATCAGACAATTGGTGAGTACTTCGGTCGGGTGAAGATGGTAGAATCTAAAACTCAACTTGAAGGTGAAGCAGACACCCTCCTTGCTTTTGATCCAGATGATCCACCGGCCGGAGATCCTCTAGCCAAAGTCGGGATTGGCCCTCGGGGAACACGCGTTCCGTTGATTACAAATTATCTCTTCAGTGCCCTGGCGGGTACGACGTGGTACTTTCAGTTTTTCTTTTATACTATGGGTGAGACACAAATGGGAAAATACAGGTTCTCGAGCTGGACACTTCACATGGCGAGTATAATTATTTTCGGCTCCTTATGGGGGATTTATCTGAAGGAATGGCAAAACACCAGTGCCCTTTCAAAGTTTTTACTTGGAGTTGCCCTGTTCACACTTGTTGCATCAACAATTATTATTGGTTACGGGAACTTGTTAGGAGTCCAAAGATAGAAGCTTTTGCCTGTGGAGCATATGAAAAACACCAATGATTGAAACATTTTTCGTACGCTTCCGCATATTTCGTGCTTAAAGTCTCTCGTTGAGACTGTCTCGTGTTAAAATTACAACTTGGAGGACACTAATAGAAAAATGGAGAACATCAAATTAGAAAATATAAAGTTGATAGAAGAAGCCTATCGTAATGCAAAAGAACAGTACGCTGAGATAGGAGTTGATACGGAGGAAGTTCTAAGAAAATTAGACACAGTGGAAATAAGCCTCCACTGCTGGCAAGCTGATGATGTTGGCGGATTTGAGGTACCCAATGTGAGACTTAATGGAGGAGGCATACAGGTCACGGGGAATTATCCGGGGAAGGCCAGAACGATCGACGAGCTTCGTCAGGATATAGAAAAAGTAATGAGTTTGCTTCCTGGTAAACAAAGGTTAAACCTCCATGCAATTTATGGTGATTTCAAAGGTAAGAAGGTTGACCGTGATGAAATAGAACCGGAGCATTTTCAAAGCTGGATCGACTGGGCTAAGAAACTCGGTATCGGACTTGATTTTAATCCAACTTGCTTCTCCCACCCATACGCTGACAATGGCTACACGTTGTCAAGCAAAGACGCGAAGATTCGGAAGTTTTGGATCGAGCACGTAAAGCGAACCAGGAGAATAGCAGCAGAAATGGGCAAGCAGCTCGGGTCTCCGTGCGTTAACAACATTTGGATTCCTGATGGCTCAAAGGATACGCCTGTTGATCGCTACACGCACAGAACCATTTTGAAAGATTCGCTTGATGAGATTTTTGCGGAGGAATATCCTAGGGAATATTTACTTGATTCATTAGAAGGAAAACTATTCGGCCTGGGCGTCGAGTCTATGACTGTCGGCTCTCATGAGTTCTACTTCGGCTATGCAGTTAAGAATAAGAAAATGGTTTGCATAGATACTGGTCACTACCATCCCACAGAGCAGCCAGGTGATAAAATTTCGGCGATGCTGCAGTTTCTCGACGGACTAATGCTGCACATTAGCCGTGGTGTGCATTGGGACAGCGACCATGTGGTGATATTCAATGACGATGTACAACTTCTCGCACAAGAAATAGTGCGCGCTGGTGCGTTGGATCGGGTACATATCGGTCTGGATTATTTCGATGCTAGTATCAATCGCGTTGGAGCATATGTCATCGGTGCCCGAGCTGTCCAGCTGGCTTTCCTTTTTGCACTCTTGGAGCCTACGAATAAACTGAAAGGATTTGAGGAAGCTGGTAAGAACTTTGAGCGTCTCGCATATCTTGAATTACTAAAGACGAAGCCCTTCGGCGCAGTTTACGATTATTATTGCTTGATCAACGATGTGCCGGTCAGTGAAGAGTACATAGAGAGTATCGATAAATACGAGGCTGATATTTTGAAAAAAAGGGCGTCTGTACACGCTGCTATCTGACCATACTCTTTCGAGTCGATCGAAACACCGTGAGTGTAATTCATTAAAAGGAGTGAGCGACGATGAAACTTGGTTGGTTAAAGGGGCTGATTATATTGCTTCTGCTTGTTTTTACGGATGCAAGCTACGTGTTCTCTCAAGGGAAGCAAACCGGTTCGCTGAGGGGGACTATTAAAGGTTCCGACGGCGCTCCGCTTCCAGCGGCGACTGTTTTGGTTGTTGGAACTAATAATGGTACAGTGGCCGATATAGATGGCAATTATTTTGTGCGGGATATAACCGCAGGGCAACATCAAATTAAGTTTTCTTATGT
>JBMFVE010000012.1:0-60047 GCA_049966155.1 Candidatus Kryptoniota bacterium | reverse complement strand
CTGGCTGCTGTGCTGTCCTGCACGTGAGTACCGAAGTTAAGCCCGCGGACATTTGTTACTGTTACAGTGGCGCTGACAGTTAGAGTGACTGTGGCTGAAGCATTTCCGGTCTGCGCATACGAGTGCATTACCCATAGTCCCAGAAGACCCAGAACTAAGAGAAATCTCTTCATCTTTATCCTCCTAATTTGTTAATAATGTTAGTTGAAAAATGGTCCAGCTGCTCTTAAGCTCGCATCAATTTAATGTGATTGCTTTTAAAGAACAAATCCAGACGAGAAATTCTTTTAAAAAAAAATCAATCAGTGACATATGTCACTCAAGTTTGAAATCTGTTTTATTTACCTGAGGCACGCCTCCATTTTGTTAAAGGGTATTACTGAATGGCCATGGGGTTGCCCCGTGGAGAGCTAGCTGGACAGATATAGTTGCCACAATGCACAGCCCCAGGCTGCATATTTTGCTCATTAAAAGAAGCTTTCTGTCACCCAACATCTGTTCGGGTCCCCTTATCGTTCTCATTACTTTTAGGTCAATTTGCGTGCCATCTCCCAGGGCATGAAATTTTCTTGTTTTAAGGTTTAATATCAAAGACCAGGATAGGGCTTGTAACAAAAGAGTAATTCATTGTTACTTCAAACAGCACCCTTCATTGTTTCTTTACTGATATGAAAATAACTTTTTAACGTCAGCTTCTAATATGAAAAATGGAGGTATCAAGTTGGACAGGGATGAACTTCAATCGGCACATGAGAAATGGATGAGGGGATATGTGTTTCCAGCTATCAATCTTAGGCCCGAACGAAGGCGCGAGTTTTTAACTGACTCAGGGATTGAAATAAAAAGGCTTTATTTACCTGAAGAAATGGATTACATATCTGAACTTGGTTTTCCCGGTGAATACCCCTTTACACGTGGTGTATATCCAACAATGTACCGTGGGAAATTCTGGACAATGAGACAGTACGCAGGTTTTGGCAGTGCAGAGGAATCAAACAAACGATACCAATTTTTATTATCTCAGGGGATTACTGGACTTTCTGTTGCTTTTGACCTGCCAACCCAGATGGGATATGATTCTGACCATCCAATGAGTGAGGGGGAAGTGGGAAGAGTGGGAGTTGCCATTGATTCGCTCGAGGATATGGAGAGATTGTTTGAAGGGATAGCACTGGAGAAAGTTACAACTTCAATGACTATCAATTCGACAGCGGCAATTCTTCTTGCCATGTACATAGCTGTGGCAAAAAAGCAGGGAGCAAATTTAAAAAATATTTCAGGAACAATTCAAAACGATATTTTAAAAGAGTACATTGCAAGGGGAACTCATATTTACCCACCTGAGCCATCGCTCAGACTTGTTACTGACGTCTTTGCTTATTGTGCAGATAATTTGCCAAAGTGGAATACAATTTCAATAAGTGGTTATCATATAAGAGAAGCCGGGGCTACAGCAGTTCAGGAACTGGCGTTCACCTTTTCAAATGCCATAGCTTACTCTGAGTCGGCAATTAAAGCCGGGCTCGATTTCAACAGGTTTGGAGCTCAGCTTTCGTTCTTTTTTAATTCGCATAACAATTTCTTTGAAGAGATTGCGAAGTTTCGAGCAGCACGTCGAATATGGGCAAAAATAGCGAAAAACCGTTTTGGCGCCACCAATGAGGAGGCCATGAAGTTAAGATTTCATGCTCAAACTGGTGGATCTACCCTGACCGCACAGCAAATTGATAACAATATCGTTAGAACAACCCTTCAAGCTCTTGCTGCTGTCCTGGGCGGATGCCAATCTCTCCACACAAATTCAAAAGATGAAGCACTTGCACTTCCAACAGAAGAGTCGGTCCAGCTTGCTCTTCGCACGCAGCAAATTATTGCATACGAGTCCGGTGTGACCGACACAATTGACCCATTGGGTGGGTCATATTTTGTTGAGGAGTTGACACGCAGTATTGAATCCCGTGTGTGGGAATACCTGAACAAAGTGGATTCCCTCGGTGGTGCAGTAAAGGCGATCGAGTCGGGCTATTTTCAAAAGGAGATAGCTGAAAGCGCCTACAGATACCAGAGAGCGGTTGAATCAAAGGAAAGGATCGTGGTTGGATTAAATGAATTTGTTTCTGAAGAAAAATCAAAGCCGAAAATTTTTGAAGTAGACCCGAAAGTTAGAGATCGTCAGATGGATAGACTCAGTAAGTTGAAAAGAAATAGGAACAATCAACTGGTACAGAATTCAATTTCAAATTTAAAAGATGCGGCTCGAGGAGACATTAATCTCATGCCATACATCATTCAAGCTGTAGAATCTTATGCGACACTTGGGGAAATTTCAGATGCTCTGAGGGATGTGTGGGGAACGTTCACATAGCAAACGCTTCCTGATTTGCGTACTTTCTGCGTTGAAACATTGGAGCAATCGAAGTATATTAACCGAAAAAATGCGTGGAGATATGAACGAAGGCCAAATAGTACAGATAATCGGTCCTGTTATTGATGTTGAATTTGCTGATGGCAAAATCCCATCAATTCTAAATGCACTTGAAATTCCGAGAAAAAACCTGGATGGAGAGGATGATGTTCTCGTTGCTGAGGTTCAGCAACATCTGGGTGAAGACCGGGTGAGAGCAGTTGCAATGGACTCAACTGACGGTCTTGTCAGGGGCATGAAAGCGTACGATACCGGCGGTCCCATAAAGGTCCCTGTAGGGCCAAAGATTCTCGGACGAATGGTGAATGTAATCGGCAAGCCGATTGACGGCGGTGGACCAGTGGAAGCAGAAACTGAGCTGCCGATTCACAGGCCATCACCTGAGTTCGACGATTTAAGTACAAAGCGCGAAATGTTTGAAACAGGAATTAAGGTCATTGATCTTATTGAACCGTACACAAAGGGTGGAAAGACAGGATTGTTTGGAGGCGCGGGGGTCGGAAAGACAGTTATAATACAGGAGCTTATTCATAATATTGCCACTCACCATGGAGGGTACTCTGTTTTTGGCGGGGTAGGGGAACGCACCCGTGAAGGAAATGACCTTTATCTTGAGATGAAGGCATCGGGAGTTCTGGGTAAGACTGCGCTTGTTTTTGGACAGATGAACGAGCCTCCGGGTGCCAGACAGAGGGTTGGGTTGACTGCACTGACAATTGCCGAGTATTTTCGTGATAAAGAGGGGAAAGATGTTCTTTTGTTTATAGACAATATATTTAGATTTACACAGGCAGGCTCTGAAGTTTCTGCCTTGTTAGGCAGGATGCCGTCTGCAGTTGGCTATCAGCCTACACTGGCAACTGAAATGGGAGCCTTGCAGGAAAGGATAACATCAACTAAACGAGGTTCAATAACATCTGTGCAGGCAATTTATGTCCCGGCAGATGATTTAACAGACCCTGCACCTGCAACAACATTCAGCCATCTTGATGCAACAACAGTTTTAAGTCGGCAAATTGCAGAGCTGGGAATTTATCCTGCTGTTGATCCACTTGATTCGACTTCGAGAATATTGGATCCGACAGTTGTTGGTGAAAGGCACTACAGAGTTGCCCGAAAGGTTCAGGAGGTTCTTCAGACTTATAAAGATCTGCAGGATATTATCAATATTCTGGGGATTGATGAACTATCTGATGAGGATAAGCTTACTGTTTCCCGTGCCCGTAAGATACAGCAGTTCCTATCACAGCCATTCTTTGTGGCTGAGGCGTTTACCGGGAGACAGGGTAGGTACGTAAAGCTTGAAGATACAATTGCAGGATTTGAAGCAATTATAGATGGAAAATGCGACACATGGCCTGAGAATGCGTTTTATATGGTTGGAACAATAGATGAGGCGGAAGAGGCTGCAAAGAAACTACAGGCTGCATAAAGATGGCTGAAAAACTCTTTAAGCTTGAGATCGTAACACCGAGTCGGGTCGTCTTTTCTGGAAATGTCCAGTCATTTTCAGCACCTGGTGTCCTTGGGGGGTTTCAGGTTTTATATAACCACGCACCAATGCTGACGATGATAACTGTTGGTGAAATCAAGGTCAGGGATGAGAACGGCAATGAATTTCGGTATGCTACGACAAATGGCTATGTCGAGGTGAGCTCAAATGAGGCAATTGTTGTGGCGGAAGCCGTTGAGCGAAGCGATGAGATTGATGTAGAAAGAGCGCTTGCTTCTAAAAAGAGGGCCGAAGAGAGATTAAATCAGCGTGAACAGGCCGTGGATGTTGCCCGGGCGCAGGCTTCGTTGGCCCGTGCCTCCAACAGGCTTAAAATTGCGGGTATGAAATAAGTCAGGCCAGAAAGCTCAGGAAGGGAGTTGGCCTTTTCGTCATCAGGGGGGCAGATGGGAGCAATTGTCTCTTTTTTAACGGGCTGGAAAGTTCACCTTTTTCATCTTTCCTTGTTTGAGACTGCATGGCGGTTTAAATTTGCAATAATGAGGAGCGAATTTGGATAAAAGGATCTTTAAAATAGTTCTGATTGGAATTCTGGCGGGAATTTCGGGCTGTTCTGCCATTAACCAGTCGACTTCCCGGACTTCATATGAAACCGCTAAAAGAGATCTCATTGCAACTGATGTAAAGTATAGAGAAGCAATGATGAGATTTATTGATGGTGCGTTAAAGGATGTTGAGGGGGATTATGCAAGCGCAATTTTGGATTATCAGGACGCCCTGAGATTTTACGATGATGCTGCAATCCATGATGCTATGGCGCAGGATTATATCAGGTTGAATAAAAGCGATATTGCTGTTGATGAGTCTCAAAAGGCTGTAAGAATGGCACCCGAAGTGATTGCATATCGCCGCACTCTCGCTCAGTCTTATTTAATGGCTTTTAAGACAGATAGCGCTATAGCGGTTTACAGACAGATTTTGCAGCTGGACAGTACCAGCAGACAGGATTTGTACGTACTCGCTCAGCTTTTGCAGCAGAAAAATCCTGTTGAAGCAGAAGCATTGTATGAGAGAATATTAAGGTTAAATGGGCCTGATATGCAAACGCTGATGCAGCTGCTCCGAATTTATAATGAAACACAGCAATTTGATAGGGCAATTCACACTGCAAAGGAGATGTTGAGAGTAGACCCGGATAATCCGATGCTCAGGCAGATGCTGGCAGATGTTTATATGGAGACCGACTCTTATGATTCTGCCCTGGCTATCATTAGACCTTTGATGATTACCCATCCCGATGATTTAAATTTAAAGGCCAAAGCAGCTACTATTTATCTCAGGATGAAAAACTTTAATGCAGCAGATAGCCTGCTTAATTTAATTTTTACATCTGATTCAAGCAGGGCTGACGCAAAGTTTTCAATAGCTCAGTTTTACCTGAATGAGATGCGTGCGGATTCTACAGTGGTGCCGTTTGCAAGGGAAATATTTTCAAAATTGATAAAACTTTTCCCGAAGGACCCGCGGTCATATTTTATTGCGGGGTTGGGTGCATCCTACGCAGGTGACGATTCATCAGCTGTCAGGTTTTTGACAAAATCTCTCTCAATAGACTCTCTGAATTCTGACGCATGGCAGGCGCTTGGTGTTGTATACTTTCAAACAGGCAGGTTCAATGAAATGGATAGCACAATGTCGAGGGCTGTTAAAATCTTTCCAAATGACTTTCGTATTAATTTGTTTCTCGGCATAGCCTTAAATCGAGAAGGGAAAAATGAAGAAGCAGTTAGTCCACTTGAAAAGGCTGTTTCATTAAATCCTTCGAATATGGATGCACTGAGCACTCTTGCTCTTGTCTACGAATCGATTCATAAATACGACGATGCATACAGGGTTTATGAAACTGCTTTGAAACTGGATAGCACAAATGCTCTTATTTTAAATAATTATGCTTACTCACTTTCAGAAAGGAATCTGAATCTTGAAAAAGCATTGAGTATGGCGAAGAAGGCAATTGCTGCTGACCCCAAAAATAGTGCGTACCTGGATACAATTGGATGGATTTATTTTAAACTGGGCGATTACAAGAAAGCATCAGCTTATGTAAGGGAAGCGCTTTCGCTCCGCACGGCAGCAGATGGCTCGCCGGCAGTACTTGAGGAGCACCTGGGGGATATTTATATGAAACTTGGTGACAAAAAGCAAGCTATAGAGTATTGGAAACGAGCTCTGGAACATAATCCGACTAATTCCGCTCTCAAGGAAAAAATAGAAAAGTTGAAACCGTGAGGAAGAAGTCGGTATATTTACTGTTGATGCTGGCAATTTCAGGGTGTGCGTCGCAATATTATCTTTCGGGTGAAATTACCCCGTTAAAAGTTAAACAGGCCATTGTCAGCGATTCAAAAAAATTTCAGTCTTTTTCTTCTTCCGGTTACGGGAGCTTTGAGACAAAAGAAGGGGGGTATAATATCAGCTTTGACCTTTCATATGATATGCCCTCATCAGCCCAAATAATTATTTACGGCCCATTTGGTATGCGTGTGGCAGAAGCAATTTTGACAGGCGACACGATTATAGTTTATAATCGCCTGAAAAACGAAGTTTTCCTTGCAAAACCGACAGCTGGCAATGTGAGAAACCTCCTGATGATTTCATCTGGCGAAATTCCGCTTGGAGAGGTTCTCATCGGCTTTTTACCGTTCGAGCCACATTCATCAGGGAATATGATATCAAGCCAGGATGGCAAGCTATATCATTTTACTTACATCAGTGATGATACAGTAAGGAAGTATACTTTTGATGCTGAGTATATGAGAATAGTAAGTTACGAAGAGATAGTAACGGGTAACGAATTGTTGAAGATTGAGTATAGGGATTTTTCAAAAGTTGGTGGGATTTACTTTCCCCATAGTATTGCCTTTAATGATTTGCAACGGGGGGTCTATGCAAGGCTCTTTTATAAAACTATTACCTTGAATCATCCAGGCAGTATGACAATTGATTTACCGCCAGATGCAAAAAAGATTGTGCTTAATTAGTTTAGCCGTGGCTTTGCTGCTGCTCTTTGTTTATTCTGCTGAAGCTCAGCGCAAAGGTAAGGTAACTCCAAAGAAAAAGGAGCTGGAGAATATCAGGGGGAAAATAAGACTTTATGAAAAAAAGATTGTCGAGAGTACAAAAAAAGAAAGTGTTTCCCTGGAAGCACTGGACAATCTGGAGAAACAGAATTTTAAAACGAGACAGATGATAAAGAACCTCTCAAATGAAATAGAAAAAAATAACAGGGAAATCTCCGCTACCGGGCAAATGATTGAATCAGCCACACAAAGGTTAAATCACATTGTAAATGAGTATTCTCACTTTGTAAGAAGCTTTTACATGCAGGGGAGGATGCATGATATTGAGCTTCTTCTTACAGCAAGCTCCTTTAATGAAATGCTTGTTCGTTATGAATACCTTAAGAGTTTTACAGATAGAGCCAGAACAGATGTTGAAAATATAAATTTAGAAAGGCAACAGCTGACATCTCTCAAGGAAAGTCTCTCGCAAAAACTCACTAAGCAAAAGGCACTCCTGTCGGAACAGAATAAAGAAGAAAAGGCGCTTGCCCTTAGAATAGCCGAACATAAAAGTTTAATCAGTAAGTTGCGGAAAGATAAGAAGATATATGCCGAGCAACTTCAGAGGAGCAAAAAGGCTGCTGAACAGCTGGAGAATTTAATTCATCAAATGATTGCTGAGGAAAATGCAACTAAAGAGCGTGCAAAAAAGAGAGAAGTCGGTAATTCCAGAATCACGACGGGTGAGGATTATCGCTCAAGTTCCACACCAATACCTGCGGCATTGTCCACAATAAAGGGTAGATTGCCATGGCCAGTCTCGACCGGGAGGATAATTGCAAAGTTTGGCGAACAGGAGAATCCTGTTTTAAAAACCGTTACTTTGAATTACGGAATTGATATTTCAGTGCCGGAAAACTCACCTGTAAGATGTGTTGCAAATGGGGAGGTTGCGCGCATATTCTGGCTGCCAACTTTTGGAAACCTGATTATTGTAAACCACCAGAATGGGCTCCGAACAGTCTATGCTCACCTATCAGATATTTTTGTAAAGGAGGGTGAAAAGGTGCAATCTGGGGAGGAAATTGGAACATGTGGAGAATCACTTGGCGGGTCGGTTCTGCATTTTGAAGTGTGGGTTGACAAGAACAAACAAGATCCTGAGGCATGGTTAGCAAAGAAGTAAAATTTCCAATTGTCTATCGAATATTGTATTCGTATGTATTTGTTAATCTCCTGAGAATAAGCTTTCATATCATTTCAATGTTTGATTCTAAGGTTTCCCGCGGTATAGAGGGGCGTCGCGGATTATTTCTCAGGCTTAAAGAGAACCTGGATAAAATTGATAAATCAAAGAAGCGCATATGGTTTCATGTGTCGTCCCTTGGTGAATTTGAGCAAGCAAAGCCCGTAATTGAATTGCTTAAAGAAAAAGGTTATGTCGTCATAGTATCATTTTTTTCTCCATCCGGATATGATTATTCATTGAATTACAAATATGCAGACGTGATTACCTATCTCCCCCTTGATCTCCCTCGACTGGCTAAACGATTTGTAGAATTGGTTAAAGCAGATGTTCTCGTCGTGATGCGATACGACCTGTGGATGAATCACGTAACTGAGGCAAAGAAGGGAGGGACAAAGGTTATTCTGGCGGACGCAACATTTCCGACAAAAATCCTCCGCCAGCCTGTTTTTTTAAAGAGGTTCTACAGGATCCTATATTCACTTCCAGATTTAATTATTACGACGTCAGCCGACCAGAAAAAAATTTTTGACTATTTTCTGCAGGATGGAAACACAATTGTTGGGGGTGATACAAGATTTGACCGGGTTCTCGATAGGAGTGAGAAAGCAGCAAGGGAGTTCAATTTTCCTTATGTTAATGAGTTGAGAAAAAAGAAAGTTGTCGTCCTCGGGAGTACGTGGCACGAAGATATTGAAGTAATAGGAAGGGCACTGAAAAAGCTTCTTGAAAAGTATAGTGATCTGGTCCTTGTAATTGTTCCACATGAGCCAACAAGCCGTGAGATTAACTCGATTAGAGAAGAGTTTCCTGGTTGCGCTGTTTTCTCGGAAATAAAGGAAAGCCCGAATCTTAATGTACGTGTAATAATTGTTGATTCTGTCGGTATTCTGTCAAAGATATATTCAACTGCAAATATTGCATATGTTGGTGGAGGTTTTGGTGCTGGAGTACACAATGTGCTGGAGCCGGCAGTCTATGGAATTCCAATAGTGACAGGACCACGCATTGAGAATTCCAATGAAGCAGTTGAACTTTTACAAAGTGGGGCTCTCTTTTACGTTAATTCAGCACGTTCAGCATATAAAGTCTTCTTGAGACTTTTAAGCGATGAGAGCTTCCTGAACGATACAGGCAGGATTGCAGGACAATTTGTTCGTTCTCACCTTGGTGCTTCTGAACTTGTTGTTACGGAGATAGAAAAATATGCTTTTTCTAATTCATAAATTAAGAAAGACAGGAAGTAACAAATATGTTCCATATTGCTACTGAAAAGGAAATAGTCGAGGGCAAGGTTACAGATGTATATTTTTTAAGGGCCCTTGAAATTCTCAAAGCAAAAGGGATTAACAAAAGCGTCAAAGCGGAAATTGTGGTAAAGCGATTTCCAGGAAGGTATCCGTGGGCAGTTCTTGCTGGACTGGATGAGGCAATTGAACTTTTAAGCACTCTGAATGTAAAGGTAAGTGCAATGCCCGAGGGGACAGTCTTTTATCCAGGCGAACCTGTAATGGTAATAGAGGGTATGTATCAGGATTTTGGGGTTTACGAGACAGCTGTTCTCGGATTTTTGTGTCAGGCGTCTGGAATAGCGACAAAAGCCGCACGTGTCAGGGTTGCCGCTGGCGACAAACCGGTCGTGCACTTTGGTGCGAGGAGAATGCACCCTGCTATAACTCCAATGATTGATAGAAGTGCCTATATTGGCGGCTGTGACGGGGTGGCAACGGTTGTAGGAGCAGACCTCCTTCAAATTTCCCCTTCAGGTACCATGCCTCATGCTATGATTTTGCTTTTTGGAGATACAGTTGAAGCTGCAAAAGCATTTGATAAAGTCCTGCCTTCAGATGTAGGAAGAATTGTGTTAATAGATACATTTCAGGACGAGAAATTTGAGGCCCTCCGTGTTGCTGAAGCGCTGGGGAATAAACTGGCAGCTGTCAGACTTGATACGCCAGGCTCGCGTCGGGGTGACTTTCATGCTATTTGTAAGGAAGTTAGATGGGAACTTAACCTTCGGGGATATAGAGATGTTAAAATCCTGGTTAGCGGGGGTGTTGACGAATTTTCCATTGGACAGCTCCGCGATGTGGTAGATTCCTTTGGCGTTGGAACCTCAATAAGCAGTGCCCCGGTTCTGGATTTTGCTCTTGATATCGTTGAGATTGAAGGTAAGCCGATTGCAAAGCGGGGAAAGCTTTCAGGCGAAAAGCAGGTATTCAGGAATAAAAAAACGGGGGAGGATATAATTGGATCTCGAACCGATAGCTATGGACGTAAATATATTCCGTTAATAAAACCTGTCCTTGAGCATGGAAAGAAGCTGTTTAAGCAACCGACAGTAAAAGAAATTAGAGATTACGTAATGCAACAGCTGAAGGACTTCAATCTGGAGCTTGAAAATTCTGAGCGGAAATGACTTACGCTATCTCTATCCCGTCATCTAACCTGATCCATTTCCATTAGAAGCAGAACATTATGAAGATAAGGTGGTATATTTTTTTTGTCCTTTCAGCACAGCTGTTTATTTTTGCTCCCGCTTTATATCAACTCCATTTTGTCGGGTTTGTGTCGGGTTTGTGTCGGGTTTGTCTGATTTTTGTCTAAATAGAGTATATTCTGTTTTTCTACCAGTCGAGCCAATGCGTGCAAAAGTACCAATTTCGCAAAGCTGTTTTAAATCTCTCAATGCAGTTCTATCAGTAGTTTGGGCAAGTTCCTGATATTCTTTGTTGGTGATTTTACCTTTTTCCTTAACATAAAGTACTGCCTTTATCTGCCTCTCATTCAATCCCATCTTTCTTAAATTTTCTTCTGTGTAAATATCTTTATAGAAATAGACAGAAAAACCGCCAAACTCTTCTTTAAATTCAGGTTCAGGTAATCCTGATTTTTTACACTCATCAGTAATTTTAATTGTTCCTCTACCCCATGATTCTATTAATCCTGCTTTAAAAAATACATCTGCCAGTAGTTCGTTCCTCGGATAAGAAGAATGGCTTCTCTTTAATTCTTCAATTTTAATCTCCCTTGGCAGTGTTCCAACGTTCCACAAAATTATTTTATCTGAATAAACCTTTAATTGAGTATGTGGACCAATATAATCTCTATGGATAAGAGCATTTATAATCGCTTCTCTCAATGCCTCTTCTGGATATTCCAATTCTTGCTTTCTGTAAATCCCCTCAAATCTTATCTGTGATATAAGATATTTTGTCCTCAGTAGCTCCATTGTCTTTTCTACCTGCTCGAAGAGATTTCCTTCTACGTCGTCTGAACTGATAATATCCGTATCAGTTAAAAACTTACCGACTTTTACATAAGCACCTGTCCAGAAATTCTTTGGATTCTTCCCAAAAAGAAGAAGTCCTGCCCTTTTAAATCTTCCATCCTCAACCAGGTTTAGTTTTTCAAGAATCTTTATTGGGCCTTCTTCATCCTTCACAAATGGAATTCTTTTTACTGCAATTTGTCGAAACTTATCAATGGTTTCAATGTTTATATCCTCAATGGATGCTGTTTCTTCAATATATTCTTCCCAATCCTTTCCTGATTTTGAGATTAAAAACCTTGTTAAGTCTTTGTCTTTCAACTCCTGAATTGTGCTTCCGCTTCTAACAAAAAACCTGCCGTGGTAAGAAATTGGGGCATAAGAACGCTCAACCTCTACTATAACTTTATCCATTCCTCCTTTCTTTTCTAACTTTATGCTCGGAATAATGCCAAGAATGTCTCTGCATTTGTTAGGTAAATCTTCAAGCAGTTTCTTAGGATCTTTTAATCCAGTCGGCCTTCCGTTATCATTGACCCCAAGGATTAATTTCCCTCCTTCAGTGTTAGCAAAAGCGCAAATCCATTTTAAATATTCGTCCCGCCATGAGGGTTTGAATTCGATGTTCTGGGATTCTTTTTCTTTCATCGCTCTCACCAGATTAATGGTTTATTTATAGTCTAAATTTTCAATATTAATTTCGATCCCATCTTAAAAAGCCACTTTTAACTTGACATTATCGTAGTTTCCGCCTCCATCCTGGCCATTAAGGTTATTCCATGTATGAGGAAGACACACGCTTTCCCAATTTGAGTCGTCAAAATTAATTTGAAAAGCATCATCTGGATTGCCTTTGTAGAATTTCCATCCGTGATTTAATGGCACTTCAATGCGCTTAAAATTTTCTCCCAGACACATATTCATTGTAAAAAGAGATAAAATCGGTAGAAACACTTTAATAAAAAATATGGCCTTTGAAAAATTGCATAGCGATAGTTGAATCTTCACCTGTTTCAGCGGTATCCCCCTGGTCTTCTCAGGATTATAAAACCTTCTCGTATGGCTAACAGTGGTATTCTGCTCCATAGCTCTGCACGTCTTTTCCCATTTATTAGAGGTTGATTATAGCAGTTTTTCTACACCGGCATTATGAGAAAATGTCAGGGCACAAATGCCTGTGCAATTTCATCGCAGACTGTAAAGCCCTTCTTTGTCAGTTTTAGTATTCCATTTTCGTTTATTGCATAACCCGAGTGAACAAGGTCATTAATGAAATCTAAATCGTAATAAATGTAGAATTGGCTTAAAAGTTTAGTTAGATCGAGTCGCCCGCTTCTTAGACTCAACATTATATATTCTTCTGCCTGCTCTTTTGAGGTAAGGATTTCACTTGCAGATATGGGCAATTTTAATTTTTCAATTGCGGATATGTACGACTTCACACTCGAAACGTTCCATGATCTTGTGTTCCCGAAATAAGAGTGAGCGCTTGCCCCAAATCCAAGATACTCATTACCAGTCCAGTACTTTAAATTATGCCTGCATTTAAATCCGGGCCTGCAGTAGTTGGAGACTTCATAATGATGATATCCATATGCTTCAAGCATATCCATTACAAACTCATACATCTCTGATTCTGCGACAGGATCAATCGTTTTAATATACCCGTTGTTTACTGAATTATACAAAGATGTGCCTGGTTCAACTATTAATGTATAAGCTGAAATATGTTCTGGTTTAAACGATAAGGCTTCATAAAGATTCCTTTCAAGGCGCTGAAATGTCTGGTCAGGCAAAGCATATATTAAATCAATGTTGATATTCTCAAATCCCGCCTTTTGAGATGATGTAATAGCTGACCTACCTTCTTCAGCTGTATGGATTCGTGATAGAAACTTAAGTTCATCATCAAAAAACGATTGTATTCCGAGACTGACTCTATTAACTCCGACCTTTTTGTAACTTCTCAATTTATCAATTGTAATTGTACCCGGATTACACTCTATACTGATTTCTGCATTTTCGTCAATTGCAAATTTGTCGTTCAATGTTTCAAGGATTACGTCGATTTCAGAAGGAGATAAGATTGACGGTGTGCCACCGCCAAAATAAATGGTATCTGCAGAGTTGTGTTTACCCAGCCTGTCAGCCACGAGAACTATTTCCTCTATCAATGCGTGCAGATACCTTTTTCTTTGCTCCTGATTTTCAATTGAATAAAAATCGCAGTAAGAGCATTTCTTCTGGCAGAAAGGGATGTGTATGTATATGCCTAATTTATCAGAGTTCCAATCCTGTTCCATCTTACACTGCCAAGTTTTGAGAAAATATCGTAAATTGGAATGTCCGGGTTCCATGACCAGTATATGATCAATGCCTCCCCGATTATATTTTGGAATGGAACAAATCCCCAGAACCGACTATCGAGGCTGTTTTCTCTGTTGTCACCCATCATAAAATAATAGTTTCGTTCAACTTTATATGTCGTCGTTGGTTTGCCATCCACATAAACCACATTGTCCCGAAGTTCACATGAATGGCCCTCACGCTCAATAAATATTTGCCATTTTTCAAAATCATTCCTGTCAAGATGAATCAAATCCCCTTTTTTGGGGACGACAATTGGTCCATAGTTGTCTTCGTTGAAATCAGAACCAGGCGGAAAAATGCGAGGGTTGGGGTATCCTTTGGGCATGATGGAGAAGGCGTCAATTTTCTCTCCAGGTGGGTTAGGGAAAACGTGGCCGTTGACGTAAACAACACGGTTGACTATCAGTATGGTGTCACCTGGTATGCCAATGCATCGTTTAATGTAGTTGACGGGTTCGGCAGGCTTCACCTCATCACGGTCTCCAGGCCATTCAAAGACTATTACGTCTCCTCTACGCGGCAGCCTTAAAGGAGGAAGCTGAAAATAAGGGATTGATATGTCTGTGAAAGGAATGTACTGCGGACTTTTTGAGCCGTAAATAAACTTGTTTACAAGGAGAAAATCACCAACCAGCAGTGTGTTCTCCATCGAGCCTGTAGGAATCCTGTACGCTTCAATAACAAATGTTTTCAAAATCAGGGCGGCAATAATTGCAAATATCAAACCCTCTATAGAATCTCTCAATTTCTTTTTTTGTTTTCCCGTTTGTTCTTTGTTTTTTTTCAATTGTTTTCTCCTGTTATTATTTGGTCAATCCTCTTCGTTCAATGACAGGACAGCAAGGAAAGCCTCCTGCGGAACCTCTACCCGGCCAATTTGTTTCATTCTCTTCTTGCCTTCCTTTTGTTTTTCTAAAAGCTTTCTCTTTCTTGTAATGTCGCCGCCATAACATTTTGCCAGGACATTTTTCCTTATTGGGGAAATTGTTTCTCTTGCTATGATTTTGCTCCCTATTGCAGCCTGAATAACTACCTCAAAAAGTTGCCTTGGTATCAGTTTGCGCAACCGTGTGCAAAGCTTGCGTCCCCAATCATAAGCCTTGTCCCTATGAACAACGGTGGAAAGTGCGTCTACAATTTCTCCATTCAGGAGAATGTCAAGTTTTACCAGTTCAGACTGACGGTACTCAAGAAAGTCATAGTCAAACGAGGCATAACCACGCGTAAGCGATTTGAGCCTGTCAAAGAAATCAAATACAATTTCCGAAAGGGGGAGCTCAAAACGGATATCGGCTCTTTTGGGGTCTATATAGGTGGTGTTTTTATATATTCCTCTTCTATCCATACATAGCTTCATGACATTACCAATGAATTCTGACGGACAGATAATTTGTGAAGCTACATATGGCTCCTCAATATGACCTATCTCAACCTGTGGAGGCATGCTCGACGGATTGTCAACCATCATTATCTGGCCGTTGGTCTTTACAACTTTGTATTCGACATTTGGAACAGTTGTGATAATGCTCTGGTTGAATTCCCGTTCCAATCTCTCCTGAACAATTTCCATATGAAGGAGTCCGAGGAACCCACATCTGAATCCAAAACCAAGTGCCGTAGAAGTTTCCGGCTCATACAAAAGAGCCGCATCATTGAGTTTTAATTTTGCAAGGGCGTCTCGAAGTTCCTCGAAGTTTTCACTTTGTGAGGGGTATAAGCCACTGAAAACCATCGGTTTAACTTCCCTGTAGCCAGGCAGCGGCTGCGAGGCGGGGTTGTCAGCATTGGTAATGGTATCGCCAACCCTTGTTTCTGTCAGCTCTTTTATACCTGCAATTAAGTAACCAACATTTCCTGCCTCCAGACCATCTGATGTCGGCACCCGTTCCATTTCAAGTATACCGACTTCTTCAGCCGTGTATGTTTTCCTTGTTTTATATAATAAAATCCTATCACCTGATTTTACTTTTCCATCAACAACACGAATAAGGGTTACTGCCCCGCGGTATGGGTCGTATTTTGCATCGAAGATTAGTGCCCTTAGTGGTGCATCTGTATTTCCTCGCGGCGGAGGAATCCTTTGAACAATAGCTTCCAGTATTTGATTGATTCCTATTTTTGCCTTTGCACTCGCCAGCAAAATTTCTTCCGACTTGCATCCAATTAAATCAATGATTTGCTGTTTGACTTCTTCAACCATTGCACCTGGTAGATCTATTTTGTTGATCACCGGAATTATTTCGAGACCTGCGTCAATTGCCATATAAACATTGCTAATGGTTTGGGCTTCCACTCCCTGTGATGCGTCCACAACAAGTATTGCCCCTTCACATGCGGCAAGTGATCTGGAGACCTCATATGAAAAATCCACATGTCCGGGTGTGTCGATAAGGTTCAGTATATATTGTTGACCGTCATCTGCTTTGTAACGCATTTGAATCGCGTGACTTTTGATAGTTATGCCACGCTCACGTTCCAGCGGCATATCATCAAGCACCTGGTCAACCATTTCCCGATCTGCAATTGTGCCTGTTTTCTCGAGCAGTCTGTCAGCAAGCGTAGATTTGCCGTGATCTATGTGTGCAATGATGCTGAAATTTCTAATTAGAGAGGGAGGAACGCTCATTGTTTCAATTACTTATTCCATTCGAATGATGGTGAAATATAAGTGATATGGATAGGTTTTTCAATCACATTTTACTTTTCCAGGGGATGTGAAAGCAAGCTGCATATTTTCGTCGAATTTATTCGAGATATTGACAGCAAGTATACATAATTTTATATTCTATCCAGGGCAAGGAAAGGATGTTGTAAAAGTGATTCAATTTCAACTTTTGGATAAACATTACAGAAAACGGGTATAAAATCATGAAAGTTCATGTTATTGATTTAAAGTTCCATGCATCTGATACAATTGCAGCTTATCTGATAGAGTCCAATTCTGAGTTAGCTCTTATTGAAACTGGCCCCGATTCGGTTTTTCATAATCTGGAGATGGAACTGAGAAAATTGGGCTTTTCAATATATGATGTAAAAAAGGTCTTTGTAACTCATATACATCTCGATCATGCCGGTGCTGCATGGCATTTTGCCGAATCAGGTGCAACAATATTTGTTCATCCTAATGGCGTAAGACATCTGGTAGATCCTGGTAAACTCCTTTCTTCCGCTGAAAGAATATATAAAGAGCGAATGAGGGAATTATGGGGTGATGTAAGACCTGTTTCTGAAGCTATGGTCAGACAGGTTATTGACGGGGAAAAGGTGACCGTTGGAAATACCACTATTGAAGTGCTTGATACTCAGGGACATGCCTCTCATCACAACACATATTTTGTCGAAGGAAATGCTTTTACAGGCGACGTTGGGGGCGTCAGGATTAAGGGTGGCCCTGTACTTCCACCAACCCCTGCGCCAGACATTAATGTGGAACTCTGGCTTGAATCCATAAAGAAGATCAGACAAAAAAATCCATCTGCGTTATATCCTACGCATTTTGGAAAGTCTGAAGATGTTCAAAGTTACCTTGATGAACTTGAGACGAGGTTGGTGGAATGGACGGAATGGATTGGCCGCAAACTAAAAGAAGGTAAGAATGAAGATCAAATAATAGTCGAATTTGATTCGTTTGTAAGGGAGAGTCTACAAAGGTCTGGTGTAAGTAATGAGACAGTTGAGGCATATCGTAGCGCAATCCCATTCTGGATGAATGTCCCTGGTTTGGTCAGGTACTGGCAGAAATTTAGAATGAAATAATTGCAGCCGAAGCTGGCAGGAGCGCGTTCTCATTTAAAACAAAAGAAAGGAGAAGAGGTGTGATGTCTGAACTTGAAAAGTTTCTGAAAGCTCGCGATTTCCTTCAAACGCGACGGGAAGATTATGAGTCCGCTTATTACGGATTCAGGTGGCCGGAAATTGAAGATTTTAACTGGGCAACGGACTATTTCGATAGGTACTCGGATGGAAATAACCGTACTGCATTGTGGATTGTTGATGAGGCGGGGAATGAGTGGAAGTACTCATTTGCAGAATTGTCTGAACGATCGAGCCGGGTTGCAAACTTCCTGAAACGGCTCGGAATCAACAGGGGAAGTAGAATACTCCTGATGCTGGATAATCAACCTGAGCTCTGGGAAGTTATGCTTGCTGCGATAAAAAACGGAGCTGTTCTGATTCCATCATCGTTATTGTTGACAAAGAACGATATACAGGATCGGGTTCGCCGTGGACGGGTTAAACTTGTTGTTTCCACTCCCGAAAATATAGAGAAATTTGAGAATGTTGAGGGAGATTTCATTAAGATTGTGGTTGGCGGAAAGCATAACGGCTGGATTTCCTATGAAGACGCTTATAGTTCGCTTGCAGCTTTTAAACCTGAAGTTCAGACAAAAATTACCGATTCGCTCTTTCTTTATTTTACATCAGGGACGACAGCTCAGCCGAAGATGGTTTTGCATACAAATGGGTCGTATCCGGTTGGCCACCTCTCAACGATGTACTGGATTGGAGTTCGTGAAGGTGATTTGCATCTGAACATCAGTTCACCTGGGTGGGCAAAGCATGCCTGGAGTTCATTTTTCGCACCCTGGAATGCAGGTGCCGGCATATTTGTCTACCGATACTCCAGGTTTGTAGCCAGGTCTCTTCTGGATGTTCTTAGAAAGTATAATATCAATACATTATGCGCACCTCCAACAGTCTGGAGAATGTTAATTCTGGATGAAATAAAACCGAGACCCGAATCGCTTCGTGAACTGGTAAGTGCAGGTGAGCCACTAAATCCTGAAGTCATAAGCAAGGTGAGAAGTGATTGGGGAATTACGATTAGAGATGGTTATGGACAGACTGAGACGACATTGCAGGTCGGTAACATGCCAGGCAGTCTTGTTAAATTTGGTTCAATGGGACGGCCAGCGCCAGGGTACAGGATTGAGTTACTTGATGCTGATGGGGTTGAATCCGATGAAGGGGAAGTGGTTATAAAGCTGGATCCCCGTCCAATGGGGCTTATGATTAATTACGCCGATGACGTTGCAAGGACGAAGACCGTTATGTCTGGTGGATATTACCGCACAGGGGATGTTGCCACCCGCGACCAGGAAGGGTATTTCTGGTTTGTGGGGAGAGCTGATGACGTGTTCAAGAGTTCAGATTATCGAATCAGTCCTTTTGAAATTGAGAGCGTTTTAATTGAATCTCCCGCTGTTGCCGAGGCTGCGGTTGTTCCCTCACCGGATCCGATACGCGGCTATGTTCCAAAAGCTTACGTTATACTTGCTCCTGGATTTCAGCCAACTCAGGATACTGCGAGGGAAATATTTTCTTTTGTGAAAAGTCGAGTTGCAGCATTTAAGCGCGTAAGGAGAATTGAATTTGTTCAGGACCTGCCGAAGACAATTTCAGGCAAAATAAGAAGAATACAGCTCAGATCGCAGGAGACAAATAAGGAAATCAAGGGGGAATTTGAATTTTTTGAGGACGATTTGAAATAAAGGCCCTTCAGCAGGTGCTGATTGATTAAGTTGCATGATGAAAGCAGGACAGCGTTGTCCGTTGTTAATATGCATGTGGGCCATTAAATTTCCCCGGTGAAAACTCGATATCTTTTTTTTGTCCTGTGCCTGTTACCCGTGGGGTTTGTGCACTCCCAGACCCTTGATGAACTGAACAAGTTCAGGATTGCTCAGGCACTGGAGGGCGCTGGCGAGTATGCTCGTGCGATAGATTTTTACCAGGAGCTGTACCATATTTCACCAGGGAACGTTGTCTATTTTGATGGACTACGCCGATGTTACATGCAGCTAAAACGGTATGATGAAGCTGTCGAGCTGATTAAAAGCAGGATTGCTGTTGAACCGGATAATGTGGTGCTTTATGGAGAACTGGGTGATGCTCTTTATAAAGCGGGGAAAACAGATTCAGCTATGACCGTCTGGCGAATGGCTATTTCACTTAATAAAGGGAATCCAGAGGTGTACCGTACAGTTGCAAATTTTATGGTGGAATCAAGGCTTTTTGATAAAGCTATTGAAGTATTGAAAGAGGGCGAATCGGTGACGCACACGCCTGTTGCATTTGCCCCGGAAATTGCACGTCTCTATGTATTGACAACTGATTACAGGGACGCCCTTGGTGAACTCTTAAAGATGTTGGAATCGCAGGATCATTCCTCCGCACTGGCTTATATTGAGTCACAAATCGGAATGTACAGTTCAAGCAAGGAAGCAATGTCGCAATTTGCCGATGAACTGGAAAGGAGAGTTAAGGATTCTCCTGACAATGTAGATATCAGGCGGCTTCTTGCATTTGTGTATATGGAAACAAGGGATTATTCGTCGGCTTACAAGGTTTACAAATGGCTCGATTTAAAGAGTCATGCCAGCGGAATGGAACTTATGAATTTTGCAAATCAAGCTTACAACGACGAGGCGTATGATGTCTCGGCAAATGCGTATAAGGAGGTGGCTTCCTTGACAGACCGGGAGTCTGTCGTTCCGGCAGCCTTAATAGGCTATGCAAATTCAATATTTAAAATTGCTGAGTCTCTGAACAAGAATGAAGATGATCCATGCAAAAAGGCTGATTCTTTATCATTACTTGCGGAGGCAGAGGCGGTATATGTTGATCTGGCTAAGAAATATCCAGGAACAGATTATGCGGGTACTGCTGTACTGAACGCAGTGAAAATAAGAATGAATTATTTTGATGATATTAAAGGTGCGAAGAGTCTTTTAAATGAACTTTCTAAAAGCCAGGAAGCCCGCTTTAAAAGTGAGCAGGATATTTTAAAATTACAAATAGGTCTCAGGGAAGGTTCTTACGATTCAGTTGTTTCAGCTGGCGAGGATTTGCTTGGAAGTACAACTGTGTCCGGGGAGCCTTTCTTTGACAGGGTGAAATTAGACATTGGTTTGGCTCTTTTTTATATGGGTCGTGTTGACAGTGCGGCAAAGATGTTCTCAGAGATTTCTTCGAATCCAATGTCAGATGTTGCCAATGAAGCGTTGTATTACCTTGGCATTATGAGAAGCAATTCATCTGCACGAGATGCCCTTGTACAATATGCACTTGCATCCGGTATGATTCAGTCGGGACGTGTACCGGAGGGTATTTTAATTTTAAATGATATAGTTAAGAAATTTCCCCATGCTCTTCTTGCGGACAATGTAAGATTGAAACTTGCGGAAGCATACTGTCAGGTTGGAGACCTGACTAATTCTATAAGGGTGTATGGGGAAATAGCCGGCGACAGTACAGGAGTTTTTGCTGACATTGCACAGTTCAGATTAGGTTTAATTTATCAGGACAGGCTAAAGGATTCGAAGAAGGCCATTGAGGTGTTTGAAGATTTTCTAAGGCGTTTTCCTGATTCTATTTATCAGGATAAAGTGAGGAAAAAAATAATTGGATTGATGAGTCAGAAGAAAGAGGTGACAGGATGAAGAATGCTTTGTTTTTGTGGATTTTACTGGCCGCATCTGTAGCATCTGGCCAGCAGAAAATTTTAATATACATGGATTTAAAACAAACTGATCATTTAAAAGCTTACGGAATTGCTTATTTTGCACTGGCTCATCATGAGGAAGTTGACTGGCTTCTCAACTATCGCGGTGGTTCTTTTATGATGAATTACACAGACGACCTTGCTAACCTTTGCAGGATTAGAGGAGTTGCGTTTGACGTACTTACTGCATCGGAAGCTTCACAAATTTATGCCACCGTTCAGGATGAGAATAACAATATGGATGTTGTCAGGCTTGAGAAAGCACCTAAGATAGCAGTTTACATTCCACCAAATTACAGGCCATGGGATGATGCTGTTACCTTAGCATTAAATTATGCAGAAATTCCGTATGATCAGGTCTGGGATGAGGATGTGCTTGACGGGAAAATTTACAAATATGATTGGCTGCATCTTCACCATGAAGATTTCACAGGTCAGTATGGAAAATTCTATGCTTCTTTTCATAATGCTCCATGGTATATCGAGGAGCAATCTACATATGAAAAGGAAGCACATCGGTTAGGATTCCGAAAGGTTTCTGATGAAAAAAAGGCGGTAGCAAGGGCAATTAAGAAGTATATAGCAAATGGTGGATTTGTGTTTGCAATGTGTTCGGCAACAGATACTTTCGATATTGCACTTGCTTCTGAAAACACTGACATTTGTGATGTGATGTATGACGGTGATCCACCTGATCCGGACGCTCAGGAAAAACTGGATTATTCAAAATGCCTGGCGTTTCAAAACTTTAAACTTGAAATGAACCCATACCGCTACGAGTTTTCTGACATTGATGATCCCCCCAGCGACCAAATTCAGTTCAGGGATCCATCTACAGACTACTTTACGTTGTTTCAATTTTCTGCCAAATACGATCCTGTTCCAACCATGTTGACACAAGACCATGTTAATGTAATTCACAATTTCATGGGACAGACAACGTCATTTAAGAAAAGTCTGATAAAGCCAGAAGTGATCATTCTTGCTCAGAAGGAAGGTACTGATGAAGTGAAGTATATACATGGGGATTATGGTAAAGGGACATGGACATTCCTTGGTGGACATGATCCCGAGGCTTATGAACATGCGGTGGGTGATCCGCCGACTGATTTGTCGTTGCATAAAAACTCGCCCGGATATAGACTTATTTTAAATAATGTGCTTTTTCCTGCAGCTGAAAGGAAGCCTCAGAAAACTTAGTGGAAGAGCCTTTGGTGCTCAACCATGATGCATCTATCCATTATAACCTTAAGTCCACTCTTTAAAGCAAAGTGGGCAGCGTCGTTGTTTATCACCCAGAGCTGGAGCCAGAGAACTTTTGCGCCTGCACGAATCGCATCCTGTGCAGTTTCGTTTACAGCTTCACTCCGTCGAAAAACGTCGACAATATCTACAGGCTTTCCAATGGATTCAACCGTCGGGAAACATTTTTGCCCTAATACTTCCTCATAATTTGGGTTGACGGGAATAACATTGTATCCGTTTTTCATCAGGTAACTCATAATCCTGTAACTGTCACGCGCTGGATTTGACGATGCTCCAACAACCGCAATTGTTTTAGCCTCCTTAAGAATTTGCTTTATTGTCCTGTCGTCTGGATTCTGAAAAGCAGTCATTCTTTAAAACAAACATTTACATTGCGAGCTGCATAGGCATCGTCCAGCCTTTTAACCGGAGTCGTTGTCGGTGCGGATTTGACTTTTTCAGGATTCGAAATTGTCTCTTCGTCAATTTTTATCAGGGCTTCTGCAAAGGCATCAAGTGTTTCCTTTGCTTCGGTTTCCGTTGGTTCAATCATCAGGGCCTCATGCACAATTAAGGGGAAATATATTGTTGGCGCATGAAAACCGTAGTCGAGAAGTCGTTTTGCAATGTCAAGAGTCTTAACCCCTCTGTTCTTTTGCCTGTTGCCAGAAAGCACAAATTCGTGCATGGGGGTAGCTTTGTAAGGCACTTCAAAATTATCTTTTAGTTTGCTCAGCAAATAGTTGGCATTTATCACGGCATTAACACTGTTGTTGCGGAGCCCGTCAGGTCCATGCATCATAATGTAAGTATATGCTCTAACCATCATTCCAAAGTTGCCAAAAAATGAATGAACCTTTCCAATACTGTTTGGATTTGCAAAGTTTAATAAAAACTTATTTCCGTCTTTTTCAACTGTTGGTACGGGGAGATAGTTTTTCAGTTTATTGATTACTGCAACCGGTCCTGAACCGGGCCCGCCCCCGCCGTGTGGCGTAGAGAATGTCTTGTGAAGGTTTATATGAACAATATCGAATCCCATGTCTCCTGGACGTACAATTCCCAGGATTGCATTTAAATTGGCACCATCCATGTACATTAATCCCCCAATGTCATGTATCATTTTGCTGATCTTTACTATATCGCGCTCGAAGATTCCAAGTGTGTTTGGATTTGTCAACATCATTCCCGCTACATCGTCATCCAGTTTTTTCTGGAGGTCGTCGAGATCCACCGTGCCGTATTCATTCGATTTTATGCTTACAGCGCTGTATCCGCTGATTGTAACACTTGCAGGGTTGGTTCCGTGCGCAGAATCGGGGACAAGTATTTTTGTCCTCGGTCTCCCCTGCATTTCATGGTACTTTCGAATTAACATTATTCCCGTCAGTTCTCCATGAGCTCCCGCAGCTGGTTGCAGGGTAATCCCGTCCATCCCTGTTATTTCTTTTAACAACTCTCCGAGGTTGTACATTAACTCAAGGGCGCCCTGTACCGCAGATGCTGGCTCCAGGGGATGCAAATCCGCAAATCCTGGCAATCCTGCCGTGCGTTCATTGACTTTTGGATTGTATTTCATGGTGCAGGAGCCAAGTGGATAAAAGCCTTTATCTATATGGTAGTTCATTGTGGAGAGTCTCACAAAGTGCCTGACCACTTCATTTTCGCTTACTTCAGGGAGTTCAGCAGGAGTTTTCCTGAGGAACTGGTCGGGTATTAAATTATCTGACGGTATGTCATTTTTGGGGAGTGAATAACCTTTACGTCCCTTGTGGGAGATTTCAAAAATCAATTTTTCAGGCATAACCCATTCTCTTATTTGTTTTAAAAATTTAGTTTTGAAAATGAACTTTTACAAGGCAGTTGTCCCCGATGCGTTCTAATAGTGGTTGGTTTCTACAGGAAATCTTAGGGGTAGGTATGCTTTCTTACAGTGCGAGCATATTTCTCGGTCCAGGGTAAACTTTATGCGCCGTGGTACAGCAGTGAGTCAAACCAATTGGCGGTAAGGAAGAGCGTGCAGGAGAATTTTTGTAATCCGTGCAACTCCTGCTAAACAAACTTTTTGCATGGGAATAGAGCCATTCTGGGGTATAATTGTTATAGTAAATGCGCCCGAAGGTTCGTATATTTTCATATAACCAGTAAAATTAAACCGCAAGTGCTGATTAGAGTCATAGAGTTTGGCAATACGAAGGCTGTCAGAGGCAATCTTGAGGACATTTGTGCTCAGAATATTATGTCTGCACAAATGCTCGATGGGATTGCTTTGCGGGTTGATGATTTGAAGGAAGAAAGCCTATCAGTGATTTCAGCAACGGTGAACAGGCTTGGAGGGAAATTTGTACCTGGTAAAGATCCGTTGCATGGGGGTAGTGCATCTGCAATAATTTTTTTGGATAGAGCTGCAGCAGCGGAACTGGCTCAAGCTTTTTTAAGTGATCCTATTCTTTCGGAACTCTCTGAAAAACTTAGAACTGCATTGGAGTCGCTTAAGTCTGATAAGAAATTAGAATACATTTTTGGCTCATCTCGTTTTGAATTTGGTACCCGTACTTTTCTGATGGGAATATTAAATGTGACCCCGGATTCTTTCTCAGATGGGGGGAGATTTTTTGACCAGACCGATGCGGTGCTTCATGCACTGCAGATGATTAAAGACGGTGCAGATATTGTGGACGTAGGTGGCGAGTCGACCCGTCCCGGTTCAGAAAGGATTGACAGTCAGACAGAGCTTTCGAGGATACTTCCTGTTATAACCAAAATTCGTCAACGGAGCAAAATCCCGATATCAGTTGACACTTACAAAGCTGATGTTGCCAGAGCGGCATTAGAAGCTGGAGCTAATATAGTTAACGACATTAGCGGTTTGATGTTTGATGAGAGGATGGCTGAAGTAATAGCGGAGAAGAAGGCCTCTGTGGTGTTGATGCATACAAAAGGTGACCCAAAGACCATGCAGGATAACCCTGTGTATACAGACCTGCTGGAGGAGGTTTTTGAATACCTTTCGCGGTCAGTTGAAAGGGCGCGTGGAGCGGGAATTAAACAAATTATGATAGATCCAGGGATAGGATTTGGTAAGACACCTGAGCAAAATCTTGTACTGATCGACAGGCTGACTGAGTTTAAAAGCCTTGGTGTTCCAATTTTGATTGGAGTTTCGCGTAAGTCGTTTATTGGTAAAATACTTGGAATGCCAGTCGAAGCCCGGCTTGAAGGAACTGCTGCAGCAGTTGCAGCAAGCATAATGAAGGGAGCGGATATTGTCCGCGTACATGATGTCAGGGAAATGTTGCGAGTATCGAGAGTTGCGGATGCTATCAGGAAGGAACAAGTTTGATGGAGCTGTTCAGAATTGGCTTTATCAGCTTCTCAATACTCGATGTTGTTGATATAGCGATAGTGGCATTCATATTCTATAAATTATACCAGGTGATGCGGGGAACGGTTGCGGCTCAAATATTTATTGGACTTCTTATGATTCTTGCCCTTTCATTTGCTGCACAGGCACTGGGAATGCGTGCATTAGGCTGGCTGCTTGGGACATTGACGAACATCTGGGTGATAGCATTTATCGTACTGTTTCAACCTGAGCTGCGTCGCTTGTTTCTATATTTTGGCAGGAATAGTTTTGTCAGGTTTTTCATACATATAGATATCAGTGAAACTGTTGACGAAATTGCGGATGCTGCTGCTGAACTGAGCAATCGACAGCAGGGTGCTCTCATGGTGATCAGTCGGGGGAGTGCCTTGCGCACGATAATCGAGACGGGAGAAGAAATTCGTGCAAAAGTATCCAAGCCCTTGTTGGTTTCAATTTTTAATCCGCGCGCACCTCTTCATGATGGGGCAGTTGTAATTCGCGGGGATACTGTAGAAGCTGCAAGGTGTACATTGCCACTCAGTTCAACAACAAAAATTGGCGGATATATCCTTGGGATGAGGCATCGTGCAGGTCTTGGTGTGTCAGAGCAAAGTGATGCTGTCGTGGTTATAGTTTCTGAAGAAACGGGTACGATTTCTGTCGCAGAGGATGGCATATTGACACGTGGACTCTCTCCTGAAGGGTTGAGAAGGAGGCTGCGGGAGACACTGCCGGGGAACAGGGGTAAAAAAGTCAAATTGCAGATGAAGCCGACGACAGAGGATGCGTAAGTTTGCTGTTGTTATACCCGCTTACAATGCGGCTGTTACAATTGGTCAACTGATAGATGAGCTGTCGAAACTGACACCTTCTGAAAATATCTTTGTAGTGGATGATGGATCGACCGACGGGACAGCTGCAGTTGCAAAAAGTCGGGGAGTTTGGGTCCTGAAGCACAATTTTCGAAAGGGTAAGGGAAAATCACTCAGTGATGGAATAAGCAAGGCTCTTGAATTGGGTTTTGAGATAATTGTTACAATGGATTCAGATTTGCAACATGATCCATTGGATTTACCCGGTATGGTCGAGGCAATTGAGAATTTTGATATTGTTGTTGGGAAGCGGGCGCTTTCAATATCTGAAATGCCCATTCACAGGTGGATTTCAAACCAGCTGACTTCCCGTCTTATTTCCATTCGTACAGGGAAGCAAATTGAAGATAGTCAGTGTGGATATCGTGTTTTCAGAGCAGAAGTTTTTAATAACGTCAATTCAAAATGTGTAAATTATGATTATGAATCTGATATCCTCTTAAAGGCGGGTCTGATTGGTTATTCAATTGGGTTTGTGCCGATTAAGACGATATATAACGACTCCAGAAGCAGTATAAATGTAATTGATATATTCAGGTTCACCAGAGTTTTCATAAAATCATTTTTTTATCGTGGCAAAAGAAAAATTACTTGATAAGAATCGAGAAGCTCGTGAGGCAATGATTAATCTCTTGAGGGAAAGGGGAATCAGGGATGAAAATGTTCTGTCCGCAATGATGAAAGTGGAAAGGCACCTTTTTGTTCCCGCTCCTCTCAGGGATCATGCTTATGACGATGTTGCACTCCCGATAGGTGATGGACAAACCATCTCGCAACCCTATACTGTGGCACTTATGACAGAAGCTTTAAATGTGAAAGAAGATGACAAGGTTCTGGAAATTGGAACAGGCAGCGGATACCAGACTGCTGTTTTGTGCGCAATGGGCGTCAGGGTTTTTACAATTGAAAGAATTCCTTCTCTTTTGCAAAATGCAAGGAAAATCCTGGATTCATTAAACTTACGTTATGTCTCAAAAGTTGGCGATGGTACAATAGGGTGGAGGGAATTTGCTCCCTTTGACGGCATAGTTGTAACTGCCGGTGCACCTGATATACCGATAACTCTTGTTGGACAGCTTAAGGTTGGAGCGAAGTTAGTTGTCCCGGTGGGAAGTTATGAAATACAGCGAATGAAAATTGTTACTAAAAAGACTGAATCGGGCGAATTTGATGTTGAAGATAAATATGAGTTTAAGTTTGTACCGCTGATTGGGAGAGAGGGCTGGCAGGAAAAAGATGGTTGAGCGCACTGTTCTGGTTATTGTTGGGCCAACCGGTGCAGGGAAGACCAGGATTGCAATTGAGTTAAGCAAGAGATTAAACGGGGAAATAGTTTCTGCAGATGCTCGACAAATTTATGAGCTGATAGACATTGGTACAGCAAAACCGACAAATGAAGAGCTCAATCAGGTGAAGCATCATTTCATAGGGACGTTTCCTCTTTCTGAAACAGTTAGTGCGGGTAAATACAGTGATATGGCGCGAAAGGCTATAAATGAAATATTTTTGCGTAACAAACAACCTGTTGTCGTCGGAGGATCAGGGCTCTATGTCAGGGCTTTAATTGACGGACTTTTTGATGCTCCGGAGATAGATGAGATGGTAAAAAAGTCTTTAAATGATCGATTAAAAAATGAAGGAGCGTTAAAGCTTTTAAATGAACTCAGGGAAATTGACCCGGAAGCAGCTGAGGGGTTAATCCCTCAAAACTATAAAAGAATTCTCCGGGCTCTGGAGGTTTTTTATTCAACAGGGGAAAAAATCTCGGTTTTAAGAAGAATCAAGCCAAATCCACCAGATTTTTCAAGTTTCCAGATCGGGGTTTTTGTTGAACGTGGTGAGCTGTACAGAAGAATCGACAGGCGCGTTGATGAGATGATTGCCAGCGGACTTGAAGAGGAGGTTAATAGAATTCTCAGCATGGGATATAGTCCCTCACTTAATGCTCTGCAGACCGTGGGTTACAGAGAAGTTGTTTCTCACCTGAGAGGGGAAATATCAAGGGATAGGATGATTGAGCTTATAAAGAAGAATACCAGACATTATGCAAAAAGGCAGATGACCTGGTTCAAAAAGGACAGGAGGATACGCTGGGTGGATGGCAGTAAACTCAGTGCGGGAGAGGTTGCTGATGAGATTGTAAAAATGTTCAGGGGTTAACAGGGCTTTTCAAAATTGAAGATTTGATGAGTTCTACTATTTGATCCACGTCTTTCACTATCTTTAAAAATCTTGTGCAGGACATTTTACCCTCAAATTGAAGCTCACTGTCGAGAAGATCTATAACAGGTTTCCAGAAGTCATCAGTTATAACAATTGGTTTTTCAGCAATGATATTTTTGTTAATTAGTTCCCACGCAAGAGACAGCTCAACCAATGTGCCTGTTCCCCCTTTAAGTACCACATAAGCATCACCCAGTTCAATCAGTCTCTGCAAACGCTCATAAATGGATTTTGTATGTATCTGCAGGTTTACAAACTCGTTTGGTTCGCGTGAAAAGGTTTCAACTGTTACTCCAATTACCTCAACGTCATATTTTGAGGCGCCCTTTGAAACTGCCTCCATTATGCCCCGATAGCCTCCTGTGCAAACTGACATTCCAGATGATGCAATCTTTTCACCAAGTGATTCAGCAAAGCGATATTCAGGGTCCCCTGGCCGTGGACGGCTGCTCCCGAAAATTGTTACTATTTTTCCTGTTAAAGGATTTTCAGGAACGATCATTTATAGTTTACCTATAGATTATCAGTCTCTGACCCGGATGGATTTCGTTGAGTTTTCCATTCCATTTTTTCAGGCTGCTGATAGGAACACCAAACCTTCTTGAGATCTTCCAGAGAGAATCCCCACTTTTTACTTTGTAAATCATCTTTGAGTCGGAATCGTCTGCAAGTTGGTTATCGCCCTTCGCGCTTGAAACTGCCGGTGACATGATTCGAAGGCGTTCACCTGCACGAATATGGCTGTTTGTCAATCCATTCCATTCACGTAAGTTTTCAACAGAAACCCCATAAATTGATGCAATTCGGTTAAGAGATTCTCCTTTTCTAACTCTATGATACACATATGAATTTGCCGTGGGAGATTGAGTCCTTCGTGATATCCTGTCTCTTCCGCGATCAGCCAGCAAAGGATTGGATGTGACCCTAAGTCGCATCCCTGTTCGAATCAGGGATGAGTGCAGATTGTTATTTTTTTTCAATTGAGCAACTGTAATTCCATATAAGCTGGCAATTTCTTCAAGTGTCTCACCACGTCTTACAATATGAACACGGGCGTTTTCCTTTCTGTGTTCGAATCTCTGTTCAGCCAATTCAGGTGAGATATTCTTCCTTTTTCTTTCAGAAGCATAGTATGAGCTTTTCACAGGAATTACAAGGATGGTACCGGGTCTTACCCTTCTGGTTCGCCATGACAGATCATTTGATCTTTTAAGTGATGCAAGCGAAACTCCATACCTTCTAGCAATAGAATAGAGGGTTTCTCCCCTTACTGTACGGTGAAATGTCCACGACAGCTTTGCAGATTCAGGGATTTTTTCATAGCTCTGGAGGAACGTCTCGGCCGTACCCTCGGGTACATTGAGCGGAAATCCGTTGCCGTCAAAATCAGGAGGGGTTACAGCATGGACAAGCTGAGGGTTGAGGCTCATTAAAGTGTCGAGGCTGACACCCGTGGCGTCGGCAAGAACTCTAAGGTCTATACTATCAGGTATTCGAACAGTGTCACATCTTGCTGGAGTGGCTGTTACTGAATCAGAAAACCCATATTCTTTTGGATTGAGTGCGATAAGAGTTACTGCAATAAACTGTGGAACATAATTTCGCGTTTCCCGGGGGAGATACTTTCTGATTTCCCAGAAGTCTCTGCTTCCATGACTGCGTCGTATGGCACGATCGACGGACTTTGAGCCGCAGTTGTATGCTGCAATCGTCAGATACCAGTCGCCAAAATAGTCGTAGAGATCCCTAAGGTGTCGTGCTGCTGCTTCTGTTGCTTTGGTTGGATTTCGCCTATCGTCATACCACCAGTTCGCGTGAAGTCCATATAAACTCCCTGTCGATCTTATAAATTGCCACAGGCCGACAGCATTTGCCCAGGAGCGTGCTGTTGGATTAAGTCCGCTTTCCGGCATTGAGAGGTATGCAAGCTCCTCTGGCAACCCGTACTTTTTAAAGATTTTCTTCATCTCAGGTATATATGCGCCAGCTCTGTCGATCCAGTTTTGCATATGCCATCTCCCCCTCGTGGTAAAAAACTCTATGTTTTGCTCAACGTATTCATTCATTACAAGGGGGATAGTTGTTTTTGGTATGCTTTCTTTTTTAAATTCGGCAGGGGGAACTTTAATCGAGTCCAGAACCTGCGAGAGCTTCTCCTGAAGCGCAAAAACGGAAGTTCCAGGTCCCAGATTTTCAACCGATGAAATATACTTTTCATAGTCTTTGATTATCCGGGTGCTCAATTTAACAAAATTGCTGTCCGATTCGATATCAGGATAATAGCTCAGGTCGTTCAGAACATTTATGGCATTTTCAAACTCAATGGCAGAGGAATCGGCCGACCCTGACTTTTTCAAACGCAAAGCAGCTTCATAGTGCTTTCTGGCAAGAGAAAGGAGGCGGGACACGGCATCTTCATCGCTTAAGATGCTGTCAATTCCGTAATAAATCGTCGAAAAGCGAGTTTGTTGTGCCACTGCCTCGCGTTTAAGTTCCAGCGAATGGTGTATCCTGGTGCTATCCAGCTGGCTGGAAGGTTTGTTTTGTGCCGCAATTTGTGCTGAGTCCTGTATTTTCTGGATCTGGGGATCTGAAGCACAGGAAAAGGCAAAAAAAGCCGCTTCCAGTGCAAGAATCGGTAGAAAAATTTTTTTCAATGCCATTTACCTCAGATTTTGCTGGTTGGTATTGTAAGAAATATAGATGATTACATTGGATTTGTCAACTAAAATATTAAAAAGTTTTTATAACACCAATACCGACCAATAGTTAGCTACTTTAACGATGACGTCAAAATACAGCTGGTTCTTCATATACTCCAAATACTTCTTTAAGTGTATTTGCCATTTCGCCCAGTGTAGCATAGGCTCTTGTTGCATTTAGCAGGTGGGGCATTAAATTTGACCCATCTTCAGCAGCTTTTTTAAGTTCAGAGAGGGCATTTTCCACTTCTACGCTACTTCGGTTTTGCCTTACTTCAGCAAGTCTTTTTCTCTGAACTATTTCGACTTCCCTGGGAACTTCAAGGAGGGGTATTTCAATTTTTTCATCTTCCTGGACATATTCATTGACACCAACGATTATTTTTTCTTTAGTGTCCAGTTCCTTCTGGTAGCGGTATGCAGCATCAGCGATCTCACGTTGAAAGAACCCCTGTTCAATCGCCGGAATGACTCCACCAAGCGCATCAATTTGCTCAAAATATGCCTCAGCCCCTTCTTCCATCTTATTTGTCAGTGCCTCGACAAAGTAACTTCCTGCTAATGGGTCGATTGTGTTTGCTACACCAATCTCATATGCAAGTATTTGCTGGGTTCTAAGTGCAATAGTAACTGCTTTTTCGCTCGGCAGGGCGAGGGTTTCGTCCATTGAATTTGTGTGGAGTGATTGTGTACCGCCGAGTACAGCAGCGAGCGCTTCGTAAGCTGTTCTTACGATATTATTCTCAGGTTGCTGGGCAGTCAGGGAGCACCCCGCAGTTTGTGTATGGAATCGGAGCGTCCAGCTTCTCGGATCCTTTGCACCGTATTTATAGCGCATTCGTTTTGCATAAATACGCCTTGCAGCACGGAATTTTGCAATTTCTTCGAAAAAGTCGAGATGTGAATTGAAGAAAAATGACAGACGTGGAGCGAATTCATCAACTTCCATTCCAGCAGCAATACCTGCCTCAATGTAGGCAAAGCCATCGGCCAGTGTAAATGCCAGCTCCTGTAATGCAGTAGAACCCGCTTCCCGGATATGATATCCACTTATTGAAATTGGATTCCACTGCGGCATTTCTTTAGCGGTATATTTGAACATATCGGTGATGATCCTTATTGAAGGAGCAGGAGGGTAGATCCACTCCTTTTGAGCGATATATTCTTTTAATATATCGTTTTGAATTGTACCTCTGAGGCTGTTCTTTTTAACCCCCTGCTTTTCGGCAACAGCTATGTAAAATGCCAGGAGCATCGCAGCCGGGGCATTGATTGTCATGGAAGTGGAAACTTTGTCGAGAGGGATTCCTTTAAACAAAATTTCCATATCTGCCAGTGAACTTACAGATACACCGCAGACACCAACTTCCCCTTCTGAGAGCGGATCGTCTGCATCTCTTCCCATAAGTGTCGGCAGATCAAAAGCAACGCTTAAGCCTGTCTGGCCATTTTGGAGTAAGTAATGATAACGCTTGTTGGAATCCTCGGGCGTTCCAAATCCAGCAAACTGCCGCATTGTCCAGAGGCGGCCCCTGTACATTGTATGATGAATTCCTCTTGTATAAGGATATTCCCCTGGGAATCCTATGTCGGACAGGTAGTTAATCTTTTCAATATCGTCCGGCGTATAAAGGATATCAACCGGTTCGCCGCTAATTGTGGTAAATTTCACAGGTCGGGTTTTCAATCCCTGAGCCCTGGATTTCCACTCTTCCTTTTGCTTCCGTATTTCTTCGAGGTTGTTGTTCATCTTCTCACCTCCGGTGTTGTTGTGCTGTTGCGCAGGCCGCCTATTGTTCTTGCGGCAGATAACAGCATTAAAATATAACCAATGGCGAAAGGAGTCCAGTCAAACGATGTTGGTGTCCAGTTCTTGAACCCTTCAGGTCCCCCTGTATACAAAATATAGGCTGTGTCTTTAATGAATGAAAAGAACACAAAAGTGCTTCCGGTCAGGAAAAGGGCAATATCGGATTTGCTTATTTTGATTGCTCTGTTACTTGAATTTGACTTTTTGAGAATTACAAAAGATGAAACTGATAGGAGAATGGATATAAGAACAGGAGCAATAACAGGTCCGATCCATGCAATTGGTATTAAGAACAGGATGTCGAAGTCGAGGATACTCCCCGGCCATCCTGTGATGATTTTCAAAAAGATATAATAACTGATATCCCAGATTCCAAACATGAAAGAGAATTTGAAGAATTTCTCCCAGTTCTGACCACTCTCAATTGACGCCACTGACCCGAGCATTATAATAGTTGCTGCTTCCCGGATGAATTCAACCAGGCCAATCCGCGGGTTGAGAAAAGTCATCGGGAATACCTGAGTAAGATTAGAAGAAGATAACTCCCTCAGGTAAACCACAACAGCGGATTCCACATATCCCATTGCAATTGAAAAAAGAGCAACAACAAAAAGCTTTTTCAATCTTTATTTTTATTCCTTTTTGAAATAATAGAGTCAATTGAATAATTACCGGCTCCGGTAATCACCAGAGAAATAAAAAGAAGCAACAGAAGGAGGGGGTATTCAAAGCCGTAATGGGATTTTCCATCTGGACCCGGACCAATGAAAAAGCCCTGTGGGAGATGGACCTTGAAAATGGCGACCAGAAATTCGATAGTAAAGAGGAGGGAAACCCATCTTGTCAAAAGCCCGAGGATAAGGATCAATCCACCTGCAAATTCGAGAAGTGCCACCGCAGGACCGAAATAGGTGCGCCGCAGGGATGCCCATATTGGAAAAGCTGCTGGCAACCCCTCCAAAGCCGTAAACGAAAATCTTGACAAACCCGTGGGCAAACATGATTATACCAAGCATTACCCTTGTGATCAGGGTTCCTGTTGATTGTAATTTCTCCATAATTTCCTCCTTTTTATAAAATATTAAAAAATGTTGCCTTACAATCAACATTAATCTGAGATTGATACCATGAAGAATTCCCGAATTCTCCTTAATTTGCTTTCTGAATCATGCTTGAGTAAATTAACTTAAAAGCAGCCATGAGAGGGATTGCAATATTAGGTTCCACCGGTTCTATCGGCAAAAGTAGCCTTGACGTGATAAGCAGTATGAATGAACATGGTCAGGACTTCCGTGTTACATATTTAATTACGAACAGAAATATTGATTTGCTTTATCAACAGGTTAGGGCTTTCAGACCATTGGGTGTTGTGGTAATAGATGAAGGGCGGGCGGAACAGTTCATGACTTATCTGAACGGTGAAAAGCTCGATGTTTATTCGGGACGAGATGGGTTGATGGAGGTCATGAAGAACGGAGATTTTGATATACTGTTGAGTTCCCTTGTAGGGTTTGCCGGGTTGGAACCGACGTTAACGGCAATCCATTCAGGTAAGACAATTGCACTTGCAAACAAGGAAACATTGGTGGTTGCAGGTGAACTTGTAAAAAGGGCTGCAGAGGAGCATAATGCGCAAATAATTCCAGTTGATAGCGAGCACAGTGCAATCCTTCAATGTTTTTCAGGTGAAAACAGGGAATCAATAGCGAGACTGATTTTAACTGCATCGGGTGGCCCATTTTTATATCGTGACAAAACAGAAATGGAAACAATTACAGTAGAAGAGGCACTTAAGCATCCAAACTGGAGCATGGGAAAGAAAATCACTATTGATTCTGCTACTTTAATGAACAAGGGGCTTGAGGTCATCGAGGCTCATTATTTATTTGGCATCCCGCCTGAAAAAATAGAAATAGTAATACATCCTCAGTCAATCATCCATTCAATGGTGGAGTTTATCGATGGTTCGGTGAAAGCTCAGCTAGGGGTGCCTGACATGAAGATCCCGATTCAGTATGCCTTGTCATATCCTTCACGTGTGGAATCGAAATATCAGCGCATTGATTTCAGCAGGATAACGCAACTTACATTTATGAAACCTGACCTTGAGAAATTTACACTTATAAAATCTGCTTACGAAGCGTTGAAGCTTGGTGGTACAGCAACTGCTGTTTTGAATGGTGCAAACGAAGCCGCGGTGCAATTGTTCCTTGATGGAAAGATCTCATTCACATCCATTGCCCGGCTTGTTCAAATGGCTCTGGAAAATATCAAGCCAATAGCCTCCCCCGATCTTCACGACATTTTTGAAGCTGACAGGACTGCTCGTCAGTTTGTAATTGAAAAATCAAATAGCAATTTTAATCAGGTAAAGGCATAATGATACTTTCATATATCGTCTACTTTATTATCACGATCGGGGTTCTTGTGCTTGTACACGAGTTCGGTCATTTTATTACTGCGAAGTTCTTTGGAATGAAAGTGGACACATTCTCAATCGGATTTCCGCCAAGGGCTTTCGGGAAAAAAATAGGTGAAACGGATTACTGTATATCATGGATACCGATAGGCGGGTATGTTAAAATTGCCGGTATGATTGATGAGAGCATGGATACGGAATTTCTTAACAGGCCACCTGATCCCCGTGAGTTCAGGTCAAAGCCGATGTATCAACGTATGGTTGTGGTGTCAGCCGGCGTCATAATGAATTTCTTTTTAGCTTTCCTGATTTTTTATGGAATTAATCTTGCCACAGGGAGAGTTCTTCACACCACAACCACTATTGGATATGTGGATTCAACGTCTGTTGCAGCAAAATACGGAGTTGTCCCGGGCGACAGGGTGATTGAAATAAACGGAACGGCAATGAAGAACTGGGAGCAGCTTGAAACTTCGCTGTACGTTGAAAATGCGGGTTCTGAATTACAGCTGGCAGTAGATAGAAGCGGAAAGAGAGTAAACATTAAAATCCCTAAAGGGGCAGTTAATCCGAATCTGCCAATTGGTATATATCCAGCTCATACGGTTCCGTCAATAAACATGGTAACTCCCGGTATGCCGGCATCAAAGGCAGGATTGAAAGCAGGGGATGAGATTATTGCTATTGATGGGACAAAAGTTCTAACCAGTCAGCAGGTAGTATCAATTGTATCCTCAAGAAAGGGGAATCCCGTTGATCTCGAAATTAACCGCGGCGGCAGGTATTTGCATGTTACAGCTGTCCCAAACAGCGACGGGAAAATTGGAATTGAGATAGTTACTAAGTATACAGGCCCTGAGGAAAGGTTTAGTTACAATTTAATTTCTGCCATACCAGCTGGTTTAGGGGCCACTGTCAATGCCACAGGGCTTCTTGTTAAGTCTGTTGTGCAAATTGCAACTGGAAAGGTCTCATTTTCAAAATCTGTAGGTGGGCCAATTAAGATAGCTCAGCTTGCCACGGAAAGTGCCGAGATGGGAGCGATAAGTTTTCTCGGATTCATGGCATTGTTAAGCATCAGTTTAGCTGTACTGAACATTTTGCCATTTCCGGGTCTGGATGGGGGGCATCTGGCATTCTTGATTTATGAAGCGGTTTTTCGAAAGGAGGTACCGGCAAAGATCAAGATTTATGCTCAACAGGTTGGTTTTGCACTTCTGTTGCTGTTTATGGCGTTCGTAATATATAATGATATAGTTCACTTTTGAAATCGGGGCTCAAGAAATTGCCTGAAAATTCCCTTTTTCTGTTTTAAGGGCTTCTGACAGTCCTTATGAACGCATTTAATACGAGTCGTGCTTTAAAGTTCGTGACGGCGGTCAATGACATGTAATCTTCAGCAGAGTAAATTGTTATGTATGAAGGAGAGGAGCGCATGAGAAAAGTTTTCAGTGTGGTATTTGTGATACAATGTCTTTTTGCAATTGCATATGGGCAGAATCTGGTGCAGTTGAACGTTAGTGTTCCTGCAGTTAACCAGATATATGCAGCAGACCTTGACATTGAACATTTCAAAAGCTCTCAAATACTTTTCATAGCATCGCTGAAATCTCTGGTAAGTATACCTGTTGAGGTGAAACTTGATGTCCATGTCTATGTGACATTACCTGATCAACCGAGATTTGAGATAGCAAATGCTATAAGCACTCCACTTACGCTGGTTCCCGGGGAAATTAAGAATATAACAAACGTTGATCTTTCAGGTCCAGATCCACCCATACATCTTGAAAGGTACCACTATGATCAGACTCAGTTCGACAAAATAAAAAGTGTTGCTATGGCAACTGGAAAAATGCCTGCAGGAATTTATGAATTCGTTGTTACCTGCCTTACACCTGACGGCGTACCGGCGTCCAATACTTATCAGAGTCAAATAGTGGTGACCAATCCAGGCAGACTTGAACTCAGGCTACCGGCTGATGGTGACGTGGTACCGACTCCGTTTCCTCATTTTGAGTGGACAGCGGACGCAGATACCGTGATATTGTCGGTTTATGAGAAGCTCCCATATCAAACAGACCCACAGGATATTGTATCTGGAGTGCCATTTTTAAAAATGGCTGTTGGGGGAAAATCGTTCAATTATCCTCCTGGAGGGGAGGGAGTAAGGCCGTTGGCTTATGGGAAGACTTATTACTGGTACATTGAGGTTCCACCATCAGCACTGCGAAGCTCACCCCAGAGGAGTGAGATTTGGAGTTTTACTGTGAGTTCCTCTTTGACAGAAGGTGTGCAGGGTAAGGAAAGCACCCAGAGCAGGGGAGGAATTTACACTCAAGACCTGGTTGAATTTTTGAACTCGTTTCAACGTAAGGATATAGCTGACCAGATATCGTCTGTTGCCGGTGACGTAAAATTTGATGGTAGAACTATAACTCTTGATGAAGCGGTTGGTATTTTAAAAAAATTAGAGGAAAAGAAAAATATTAAAATAACGGTGCGTTAGCTATTATGAAAAAAGGAGTTTATAAATTAATTGTTTTACTTTTCTTCGCGCTTACAGCAATTCATTTCGTGCCAAATCGCTCGCCTATTGCGCTTTTCTGGATAATCAAAAACAAAGTTGAAAAGAAAGATGCTTTGAATTGGATTATAGGTAAAAAGGGAGAGGTGATTTATTCTGGTGACGCGGTTAGAACAGGCCAGGAATCTTTTGCACTTGTTAAGTTTACCGATGCCAGCACACTGAGGGTTGGGCCAAATGCAGAGGTCGTGGTTTATGGTGAAAATAAACCGTCCAGCGCACATGTGGGTGGAGGGGATGTTTCTTTTGACATACAGAAAAAGAAAGAAGAACGATTTGAGTTCACGACACCGACAAGCGTTGCTTCAATCAGGGGGACGAAAGGCCTTCTGTCGGTGCACACTGACGGGGAAGATTTTCTCACGATAATTAAGGGTTTAGTTGTATTTACAAACAATACGAGCAAGAAATCGGTGGAAGTGAAAGATGGGGAAACAGGGGAGTCGAAACGCGATGGGAGTATATTTGTAAGGCCCTCGACTCAGGATGAGCTGAAGAAATATATGTCCATGAATGAACAGGTTGAAATTAAGCAGCACAGATTAGAATTCAAATACGAAGATAAGGAAGGAAAAACGCACAAATTGATGATTGAATACGAGGAGTAAATGTTAGTTAAAACCCGCGGTTCTGACCTTCGTAGCAGCGACATTATTGATAAGCTGGCCATGAAAATGCTTGCTAATTGGAAGAGCAGTCATCGGGTGTTGATTTTTATTTTTGCCTGTTTGATTCTTTTTAACCCCTCTTCAGTACTTTCACAGGGTATTGTGCTAAACTTAATTCAGCCCGAAAATCCAGTTGAAGGGAGTCCACTTGTTGTAAAGGCTCCAGTCAGGTCTTTACAGGAGATTACTGGAGCTATGCTCTTTTATCGTGATGCTTCAACCGCTGATTACAAACAGGTGGAAATGACGCTCGATGGAAACACAATAAGTCTGATTGGTACAATTCCATCCTCCGATGTTGTTCAACCGTATGTTGAAGTTTATGTGCGGGTAAATTTGAGGAACGGAGCAACGGAAACATATCCCTCATCAGATCCGACAAATAATCCCGTTCGGATTGTTGTCGCGGCAAGCCCGGAAAAGCAGAGTATCCTTATTTTAAGTCCAGATCCAGGTCAGAGGGTAAGTCCAGATGAATTTCTTATATCGGTTTCACTTTTATACGCTCCGTCATTTGTGGATAGGAATAAAACTGAAGTCTTTCTCGACAATGATAATGTAACAGGTCAGACAGTGGTGAGCGGGAATATTGTTGTATATTCTCCTCAGCAAATGCCGGCAGGCCTGAAAAAAGGGGTTCATAAAGTCAGGGTTGTCTTATTTGATAGTAAAGGCAAGGCTGTTTCAGAGAAATCGTGGGATTTCTCTGTAGTGTCTCCAGAGGAACAAATCGCAACTTCTGAAGCGTTTTTGTATCATGGGATGGGGAGAATAGAACTTCGTAATGAAAGCATATCGGGAGTTTCCACGTGGTACAATAGAGGGGATGTAAATTTGGAAGGAAGCTATGGAATCTTAAATGCATCATCCCTGATTCATCTATCTTCCGAGGAAAAATCTTACCGTCAGCCGCAAGACCGTTACAGCTTAACTGTAGGAATTCCCTGGGTTAAATTAAATCTTGGTGACAGTTATCCAATCTTCAATAGTCTGGTAATGAATGGTCAAAGGGTGAGGGGGATTTCGGGGAGGGTTTCGGCAGGATTTTTAACTTTAGATGCTGCGTATGGACAAACAGTGAGAGGAATTAATGGTACATATCTTGACACGATTCATCTGGTTTCATCCTTTTCGTTCGATACAAGTGGTGCTGCCCTTACAAAAATTAACGACAGCACTTATGTGAGGACAAACTACGGAGTTTATGCTCGTAACCTATTTGCAATAAGACCGGCATTTAATTTTGGAAATGTGGTCGAATTAGGTCTGATTTATTTGAAATCATCGGATGAGGCGGGTTCGATCAGCATTGGTAAATTTCCAAATCAAAATGCTGTACTGGGTTCCGATTTTGCAGTCAATCTTGACAATAGAAAAATACAGCTGCGGGCAGAGGCAGCATTAAGTATGTTGAATCAGAACATCCTGGTGGGAAATAGATCTAAAGCCGATATAGATTCAATAACTCATTCAACTGTTGGTGAGGACATTGATAAAATCATTCCATTGTCAACTCTCAGCCAGTTCATAACATTAAATGAATATCTCATTCCTTTAGATCCGACGAGACTGTCATCTCTGGCATGGGATGTTAATTTGTCTTTAAATTATTTTAACACATTTGCGAGGATTGGTTATATTTATCGGGGCCCCGATTACGTTTCGTTTGGCCAACCATACATTAGAACGAACATTCGCGGTTTAAACTTCTTTTTAAGACCAAGATTGATGAGCAATCAGCTGCTGTTGACAATTGGATATGAAGATTTGTTTGATAATCTTCAGAAAAATCAATTTGCCACCACTGAATACAGCACCTTTAATCTGGCAGTGTCCTACTATCCGTACTCCAATCTTCCCGGTGTAACCTTCGGTTTTTCATCATTTGCAAATGAAAATTCGCTCCCTGTAGATTCTACCTACTCAGTGAACAACCTGACACTCCGTTATTATGTGGAAGCGTCATATAGTTTCAATCTCTATTTCAGACATTCAATGATAGTCTCGTTTGGTACAACAAATAGGAGAGACCGTGTCAAGTACGGAGTTGATTTATCCAATACCAATTTTTCTCTTATGTTAAACAGTGATCTTGGGCAGACTCCTTTAAGAACCACGGTCGGGATTAACGTCAACAACAACAGTAATAATCCAAAAATAGGGACAGGAACAACTTTTAATTACACTTCATTGATTTTTGGTCTTAATTATCAAATTGCTGATGGCAGGGTAAATATTGGTATGAGTTTTAACCCAACTTTTGGAGATTTCACACGTGGTGGTTACAGTTTAACAGCTGCATACAGAGTTTCAGAAAGGCATTCTCTTGATTTCGTCACAAATTATTTTACGGTTGGTGATACAAGGGATGTAATTGGGTCCCTTGTGTATTCGTTCAACTTTTGAAGTTTCAGGTCAGTTGATAAACTTTTAAAATGAAATCTCCTTACAGGAAAGGGAAGGCAAAAAGCTTAGTAACCCTTCCATTCTTAATTGCAGCCCTTTCAGCGCTATCTGCCTTTTTTCTCTCACGGGAAATTCCTGTTCCTGTTCCATTCCTCAGAAATGCAGAAATTAAGACAATCGATCAACGGTTTGAGTACCGGGGACCAATAAGAATAGGGGATACTTCCAAAGTTGTCATTGTTCAGATTAGCGATCAATCTTTCGAAGCCCTTCCAAATAGTTTTCCGTTTCCGAAAAGGTATTATGCGAAGCTGATAGAGAACCTGGAAAGGGCAGGGGCTAAGGCTATAGGAATTGATATTGTGTTTGATACGCCATCAAAAAATCCGAAAGACGACAGTCTTCTATCGGTCATGCTTGAAAAGTACCCAAATGTTGTTCTTGCCGGGCGCACAGATATTGATATAAGTTCTCGATACAGGATTTTAAAGAGCCAGGATTTTTATAACAATATTTTTGCAAAAACAGACTCATCAATTGGAATAGTATTTGTTAGAAACGATCCCGATGGTATTTACCGTAGTTATATGCCATTTGCTGAATTTCCTACCTCGGATACTACTTTTAAGAGAATTCCGACATTTGGGTTTGAAGTTGCGGCAAAATATTTAAATTTACATAGTGCGATAGCAACCAACGAACGTAACTTTTTTGTCTTTGGCACTGAAAGGATCCCCAAATATAATGGGACCTCAATTTTAATAAATTATGCAGGTCCATCCGGAAGCTTCCCAACTTATGATATCTGGCAGGTGCTTGATGATTCAACATTTACAACGAAAGATGAAGCAGAGTACCATGTTCAGATTAATGACTATTACGATTTGCTCTCAAGGAAAGTCTTTAAAGGAAAAGTGGTTCTGGTTGGTGCTGCATACCCGGAGTCAGGTGATTTAAAACCAATTCCGTTTACAAATACTGATGGTGGAAATCTGGCTTATGGTGTGGAAATACATGCAAATGCTATTGAGACTTTGCTTGATAGAAATTTCTACCAGCGCTCAGGATGGATTTTTGACTTTGTTGAAATGTTTGTTGGTGCGCTGATAGTCTCTGGTGTTGCATTTACGAGCAGGAATTTTAAGAAAGCAAAGAGCTTTATCCCGGTGTTTTTGCCCCTGGTTGCAACAATAATTGTCGGTTATATTTCATACAGGATTGCATTCAACACATTTGTGAGCAGAAGAGTTGTTTTGCTTGTGATTTATCCTTCCATTGGATTTGTGTTGAGCTACATTGGTTCGGTGGTTTATCAATATGTATCGGAGAGGAAACAAAAAGCGGTTATAAAATCAATTTTCAGCCGATATGTTCATCCAGCTGTTGTCAACCAGCTTGTTGCAAATCCTGAACTTGTCCGACTGGGGGGTGAGAGGAAGCGTCTTACGGTACTTTTTTCGGATATAGCGAATTTTACAGCTGTGAGTGAGAAGTTGGAGCCTGAGGCACTTGTTGAGCAGTTGAACGAATATCTCAGTGCAATGACTGAGGTTATTTTCAGGTATGGTGGTACACTTGATAAATATATTGGTGACGCAATTGTTGCTTTCTGGGGAGCCCCGGTCGACGTGCCGGATCATGCATTTAAGGCATGCGAAGCTGCCTGTGAGATGACGAGCGTACTGAGTGTACTTCACGAAAAGTGGCAGGAGAAGGGGATGCCACTCTTAAATTTTCGAATTGGGATAAACACAGGGGATATGATAGTTGGAAACGTTGGTGGACAGGAGAGGTTTGCATATACTGTAATTGGAGACAGTGTAAATCTGGCGGCGCGGCTTGAGACTGCTAATAAAATGTACAGAACGCGAATTTTAATCAGTCAGTTTACATATGAGCTGGTTAAGGAGAAAGTGTTTACAAGGGAGCTGGATTTGATCATTGTTAAAGGTAAAAGCGATCCGGTAAGAATATATGAGGTCATTTCAATAGGGAATGACAACGTTGATGAGAAAAAAAAGGAAGTTGTCCGTTATTATTGTCTTGGACTCGAAAAATACAAGAAGCGCGACTGGTCAGGTGCAGCTGAGTTCTTTGAAAAGGCTTTGCATGTCAATCCGGATGATTATCCCTCGGAGATGTATTTGGAGCGGAGCAGGATTTTTGAAATTGAGCCACCTTCAGAAGAATGGAACGGTGTATTTGTAATGCAAACAAAATAAAATTTCACAATGCGTTCCCGAAATGTCTTCGAGCAGACTCATGGTAATTATCCTTTGGTCCAATTCAGTGTGTTCTCTTCCCTGAAAGTTATATGGTGGCATATTACTTCCCTTAATGTGGAACATAACGGCTCCTGAAAGTAAGAGAATGGCATATTGCTGCCCTGAATGTGAAACATGGCATCCTTTGAAAGCAAGACAGTGATGAGGTTTAGAGGAATAAGAATGCAAAAGCGCCGGTGGAGTGTCTGTCGGCTACTTAAAGTAAAGATTGACTGCAACGTTCAACCCGATCCAATCGTCCGTAAAGTTAGAATTAAGTCTGCTCCAGTTTCCGCCATTTACAAGACTTGTGTAGTAACATCTTCTGTAGCACAGAGCAATTGATGTAGAAATGTCTCTGGAGGCTAAAGTTTCTCCTCCTGCATATGCCATGACTCCATAACCATTATACCCTTTCTGTTGTTCAGTTAAAATAGTCTGAAGTCCTGCGCCGCAACCGGCATACAATCTGACGTGACGAAAATCAGCTAAGTATGACTGGATCATTATATCTCCGGCACCAATTAGAAGCTTCCCTGTCACGGGGAGGTAATCCCTTCTGGTAAGCTCTTCTTCACCTGTGTAAAAGCGAGCTTCAGCACCAAGACTTGAATTAAATGTGTATGATAGTCCAACGGTCAATACATAGTTTCTCATAGCCTCATCCGATAGCGCGGAATAATACGGCATAAAGGAGATGACAAGGCCGAGTCCTTCGTGGTAATATGAAGATTTTAAACCGGGGACTTGCTCAACAGTGGTCAGGTTAGAACTTGAGTGATTGGGGAGTGGATAATTTGTGTTCTGGGCAAATGAATAGTGATTGAATAAAGCAATAAATAAAATCATATATGCTGGATTGAAATGCCGATTTAATTCAGTTCCTGGTTTATAGTTATTAATCATGTCATTTACTTAAAAATAGAGAGCAAACCCGGCAAATTTTGGTGATATTAAAAGGGCGGGCATTGGTAAATGGACGTAATTTAAAACATTCTTTAAACCATTTATAATCCAGTTGTCACCTGGAATTTGTTTTACATTGATGTCAAGTGCTATATAGACCGTATGTTGAACGCTGATTTCAGGCCTGAAATTGCGAACACCTGTTCCTATTGCTAGATTCAGGACTTTTGGCCAGTAACTTTTAAGTGATTCCGGCAGATAATGATGGATGTCCACACTCATCCAGAAGGCCATTCCCTCATAATCATCGACATAGTTTTTCCACATTCCTGATTTGTATTGATTTGAGGGGAGATAACTTATTTTAGGTGTAAAATGTCGTAGTTCTGGAAATGTCGTCTGTGCGAGCGGATAGATAGACCCAATTATGTTTGAGAACATGTCACCCGGACTGAATCCCCACACATCTGTTATACCGTCGTTAACTTCAATATATGTTTGCTGCGCAAGTGATACTATAAATCCTATGTAAGCAGCGGTCAGCGGTTTGTATCCACACCATTCCATTGCTGTTTGAACTGCTGAACTCTGAACATATGATCCAAATGTGTGTCCAAGTTTGTCAAAATTGCCCACAAAATTTCCATCGTTGACAAACCTGAAGCGTGTTCTCGGCGTTCGCCACCATGCATTTTCCTGGTAGCGTTCAAGGATTATGAGGCCGGCAATCCCTGCACTTCCAACTGCAGCCAGTTTGATCGGATGTACAATGAAGATATCTGGAATACCTGGATCATCTTTAATTTGTGATAGGGTTAATTCTTTATCTTGACTGGGTTCTTTAATTAAAGTCCAGGCCGGGAGCTTCTCGATTCCATGCTTTCCGTCAACAAAACCAAAGTATGGCAGGTTAATGTGGTAAAGATTTGTATCCTGTGTTGAGGTTAGAAAAGTATTAAAGGCAATTGGTGTGAAACTGTGAGGTGTTTTACCTACCGCAGGTTTAAAAAGCACAAACAGGAAGAACACTGCACCAGGAAGAGTTAAGGCAGCAAGGGAGGTATTAGGTTTTATCTTCAATGGGTAATTTGTCGACTTTCGTTTTGTTGTTGCCAGATCCTCATCATAACCTTCAACAAGATAGCCTCAATCCTGCTATTGGTCAATACTTGATGAATGTATTTATATCGTCACACCGGATTCTTGGCTCTTCATATCTTCATAGAAGTTCAAACAAGACAAAACTTGTCATCTTTCGATATATTTCCATACTTTCTTTCGACGTAAAAAGACACCATAACCATGCAAGAGACATTTCCCGTTTTAGGCGCTGAGACTCGTCCATTGCAAAACGAATCTCCGTCGCCGTCCAACCATACTGTCGGAAAAATTCCGGCCCTTCTTCCGGCGCAAATTGCATCTTCGCATTACCGGCAGTGAGTTTCCTTTCCCAAGCTTTGTAGACTCTTGCCACTAGCTTTGCCCCACGGTATCGACCTGGCAATCCTTTCACCTCGATTACCAGCCAAAAGACGAGCATAGGGGTCTCGAAAATGAGCGTCTGATCGCTCGGTCTCCATTGCACGATAAAAGGCTACCCAGAAAGCTGTGTCAGAGATGTTTTCAACAAGGGTATCTGCTTGTTGCCCGTTGTTCTTTGTAACTGCATTTGACACATTACTTGTCCCTTTTACTTTTCAACGTTTGTCATCCGTGTAGAGAGGACTGTCACTTGTGTCAATATCGCAATACACTGACAATATGATATAGAAGTGTTGGTCACCTGCCTCACGCCGCATTTTCATCTGTCGTGGCCTCCCGATGGACATGCACAACTTTCTCCTTATTTGATAAGAATTAATTTTCTTACCTCTCTAAACTCGCCCGCAGTAAGTTGGTAGAAATACACCCCACTCGGATATCTGCTCGCATTCCATTCCACGTTATATGTTCCAGCTTTCATCTTCGCGTCTACCAACGTTGCCACTTCTCTCCCGAGCACATCGTAAATGTTCAAACCCACGCGACCGGTCACTGGTAATTGATAGTTGATCACTGTAGTTGGGTTGAACGGGTTCGGATAGTTCTGGTAAAGCACAAAGCTGCCGGGGATGTTGGTTTCCAATCTTCTTACTTGCGTCATTGTGGATAAGAAATTCTGCAGTGTGTAATATGAAATTTTCGGCTTGTAGTATTCATCGCAGAGTCCTATTCCGGCGCCATCTTGAGTGTATTTACCTGAGAACGGAGGATCGATTATAAATGTCCAGTTCAATCCCATGACATTTAAGTCGGCGTCGATAGCCTTATAAACATCAATTAGAAATCGCGCCTGCGATGTGTCACCATTTGTGTAACTGGTACCGCCCATTTCGTCTTCGATCTCAGGCAAGACTTGAACCTGTGGATATGAAGAGTATCCGCATTCAGTCACCCATACTGGCACAAACTTTCCGCCGTTATGCTCTTCTACCATCTTCTCGGTCGCGTCTACAATTTGAGGAGACCAATGCGGACCATGATAACCGATGTGAACATCGACCACGTCAAAACTTCGGCAGTACACTGAATCAGAGTAAAGCGAATCCACAAATGCTTTCTGATGCAGAGCCAATGTTGTATCATTGGCATACTTTACTTTTATCACCTCCAGGGAGTCTGGAAGAATTTCCGTGCCGCCATTCAGCACTTTTATGTTTGGGTCGACCGCGTGTGCAGCCATGTAACCGGCATGTTGAAAATTGACGAACTGCTGCGCTGTTCCGCCTTTCCAATTCTTGGGAAAGTTTTGTGGCTCATTTCTTAAAATTATGTATTGGACTCCCAACGGAGCAACGTGACTTACGAGGTTGGTTATATAATTTGCAAAAGACGGACATCCTCCACCTTTTGCTGTGTCACAATCGACTGGAGGAAAAGAAATTTGCCCGTTTTGTGTGTTGGCTCCTGGTGGCAGATCCCAACTCGGTGTGTTTCCAACTTCCAGAAGTAGCTGCAGTCCATCCGACCTGGCCATAGAAATCAGGCTGTCGATCGGTTCCCATGTGAATGTGCCGGACTGAGGTTCAACGGCACCCCACCCAACCCCAGCTCTGACAAATTTCGCTCCGGTAGCCGCTATCATCTTGAAGACACTGTCGACATTTGAGAAACCGATGTTTGGGTCATAGATGTTTACATCAATCCCAAAATTAACTGTGTGCAATAGAGAACTTTCGATCTTGCCATACAGGGAGTCAGAAGCAGATAGGAGAACAAGAGAAGCAAAATTCCTGAAGGTCTATAAAAGTTCTTTGGCAATTTCATAGTCTTCTCCAAGATTGATTTTTCATGCCAGGAGCAATGACATCAGCTCCCAAGCTTGTCTATGAAGTCTTCCCGCACCGGATAAAAGATATCCAGCATCACAAACGGCTCGTTGCTTATGCACGTATCGCCATGGGGAATGTTCGCGGGGATACAATAGAAATCGCCCTTGTTCACAATATGTTCTTCTTCACCGATTTGCAGCCGCGCACTTCCAGCGTAGACCATGCCGATTTGCTCGTGAGGATGTGAATGCAAAGGCACGGTGTGACCTGGCAAGGTGGCATTAAGTACCATCATCATCTTCTCGCCATTAAGTCCGGTAAGTATAGTGGTCTCAAGACCAGGCATCTGGGTTAACTTCAGCGCCCTTGCCGGGTCAATAAAGTATGAAACCTTCTCTTGAGCCATGCCTGTATCTCCTTATTTTTCTTCGATCAGGACGACTCCTTGGATTCATCCTCATCTCCTTATTCTTGTTTCTCTTCCATCAGCCATTTTGGTCCAATGCTTCTGGTCAAAGGAGAATTCCACGCGATATTCAATTAGTGATGATGTGACGAAGCGATCTGTCGTTCGCATGTAGACCATGATCTTGCCATGATAGACGCTGCTGAATGTCCAGGTGCTTCCGTGAATCTGCAGGTTGCTATAATATGGTTGACCGCTGCGTGCATTTATCTCAAAGTATCTGTACTTGTGATGTTCCGAATCGTAAGCAAAGATGGCAAGACTGTTTTCCTTGCCTTTCGGCGTCGTGACGATCTGATCGCAGATAACATAGTTGTGATTGGGAGCCCACTGACAGGCGGAGACCGCTTCGGCTTTGCCGCTGTCCGTGAACTCTGTTTTGTAGCGAATGCCCTCAAGCTTCCATGTTCCAACGATTGCATTGAGCGCCTGGACTGATCCTTCCTGTGCTTGACGGGAGTTCTGCGCAGTGTGATTCATCGATGAATCTAAAGGTAGAACTAACAACAGCAAGAATATTGCGGACACGGCATCCTCCTTTGTTAACGACAAATACCGGTTAAACTTTGACTGCAGGTAAAATATAGTCGACAATGAGAGTCAAAACTGACGACATATGTGCATCTCCCTCGCTCCAGCTGACATCTGGATTAGCTGTCGTGACAACAATCATATTTAAATAAGGGATGCAAAGAACATACTGTCCGCCCCAGCCGAGTGCCATAAATACAGTGTAATTTTCTATCTTACCTAACCACCACAAGTATCCATAACCTTCATTCTGCAGATCACCCCAGGTTCCTGTTGAATCAGTGCTATGATTTACAATTGAATTTGAAACCCAATTTTCGGGTACTATTTGCCGCCCGTTGAGTTTGCCGCCATTTAGATAAAGCAGACCGAGCACTGCCATCTGCAATTCATGCCCTTTGGTTGTGAGGATGTGAATGCATGTGTTGCCTGATGACTTGGTCGATGCGCTCCAGCGCCTCTTTGCTCTCTGGTGTACGATCGCCAAACGCCTGAAAATCGTGGTTCATGTTTTTCCAAACATCCAGAATGATATTCGCTCCTTGCTTCCGACCATGGTCTGCAAAGGCGAGGATCATATCATGTAGAATCTCAGCGCTCCCTGCTTGGATATAAATTGGCGGCAGACCGCCTAAGTCTGCATGTACTGGAGAAACGAGCGGATCCCGCGGGTTTGCATTTTTGCAAAACCACTGAGCCCATTTTTCAGCCATCTGTTTCTTCACCCAATCATATAGTTCGTTCTCTATCATGCTGGCACCTGAGTTTCCAAGATCTGTCCAGGGCGAAATACAAATCACCAGACCCGGGAGTGGTATGCGGGTATCTCGCAGCGAGATGAGTAAAGAAAGTGCTAAGTTTCCGCCGGCAGAATCACCAGCAATTACTATTTCTTGTGCCTGTACGCCGTTCTTCAGTAACCACTGATATGCGGCGACGGCATCCTCCAGTTGGGCGGGGAATGGATGCTCAGGAATCAGACGATAATCCAACGCAAAGGTTTGGGATTTTGCCGCCAGAGCGATAAGTGCGATTAGGTTCTGATGCGCTTTTGAATAGAACGCATATCCGCCACCGTGCAGATACAAAACTGTAATATCTCTTGTTTCACATTTTGGAATGTACCAATGTCCATAAACTCCGTCCTTTACAGGCTGAACTTTAACCTGGCCAAGGGCAGGGGAGTTAAATACAAGGGCATCTTCATATTCCCGCCCGTCACTTACATCGGGCATCTGGAAAGCGATTCGTGTTTGTGTTTTCAAGAAATGAGTCGCCACTTCAAAACCCCAATTCCAATTGGGGAGCAGCGGCCCTCGCAAGAGTCGACGTGCTGATACATATATTGTCGACCATGATAAAACAAGCAAGCTCCTTGTCCGATAACTCCATGTGCCGTTCAATTCGAATGGTGCCATGCTTCAAGGTCTCGTTTTTCCATCAACCCTTCTCACTTAATCAGCACTATCTTGATTACCTTCCTGAACGCACCGGCATTCATTCGGCAAAAATAAACTCCACTTGGGAGGGTCTGCGCATCAAATGTCACTAAGTAGTTTCCCGGATTTTGTCGCTCACTTACCAGGGTTTTCACTTCTCTTCCGAGCATATCGTAAACTCTTATTGAAACGTAGCTGACCACTGGAATCCGATAGCTTATGATTGTCGATGGATTGAACGGGTTGGGATAATTCTGTCTGAGATTGAAATGCTCAGGCAACGCCTGTCCGCCTCCATTAATGCCTGTAGAAGTCATGCCGTATTTTAGAGCAACAACCGAGAGCGGGGGTACGTCCACAACCGATTCATAACCGTTTGGAGCCGATACCTTGTTGAGCGCGCTTGCAGTGATCTGCTGGTTAGCTCCGTTCAATAAATAGAGACTGTCAATCGTAGGACTGAAACCGGGATTGTTGACACTCACCGTCGTCTGCGAGTAATCGGTCAGGGTTGGATTGACTATCAAGACACTTTCTGAGTTTGGAGTGTAGAACGCCGCCGCAAATAAACTGTCGGTGGAAGTCGATACAAAATGAGCGAGGTAACCATCATGAGTGATGTCGAGGTAGTTTGCGTTCGCAAGAAGATCATAAAAGAAATACTGCGGATATGGCTGTGGCAGAGATGAAGTACTGTTGGCGCAATTCATCTCCGGGTCAATTGCGCCAAGAAGGCAGAACCCGTTCCCCGGAAAACTTGCCGTGAAATAGAGAAGCTTGGAAGGAATCGTGTGCGACGAGTCGTAAGCAGCACTGAGCGCATCAATTACAAACAAGCCGTTCCATACAGGTGAGTAGTTTGCCGTGTTTCTATACGGGTCTATCTGCCCCTTGTTGCATGCGCTTGAATTGTATTCATCAATATATATAGGAGTGTTGGCAGCACCTGGCTGTTTCCCGCTCCTGACGATCATCGCCAACCTGTTGAAGACCGCTTCCACCCCTGACCACCTATTTTGCGTAAGGCTTACCATCCCGGACCAATTGGGAGGCCAATTGCAGCCTGTCAGGTAATGATGGTAGCTGACGAAATCGACATAGGGGGCGGTCTCGGAATCGTTTAAAAGTCTTGTAAGCCAGTTGTTCATGTGTCCGACCGGATTTGCCAGAGTTGGTCCGCCAATTCTTATCGTGTCTCCATCGGCATTGGCCTGCGCAAGCATTCTGGGTGCTGCTTCTGCAAAAATGGAATCGTACTCAACGAACCTGACGCTGTCATTAGGCGCACAGAGAAACGTGGGTCCGTCCGGCTCGTTCCATATCTCATAGTTCTTCACAATTCCGGGAAAAAGAGAATCCATATGGTGAACATACTGGGCGGCTATGTCCGCCCACTTGGAGATGCTGGTTGGAACGTCATGCGCTGGTATCACCGAATCACAAGGGCTTGTCTGAGGCTGGAGCCAGGGCGGCGTGTAGTCCATGATCATGATTGGGTGAAGGTTCATCCTTGCAACGTAACTTATTGTTGAGTCGATTTTCGACCAGTTTGGCGTCGTGGTTTGAAAAACTTGAGGAATGTTTGCGTCGAATCTGACATTTATTATTCCTGCTTGCTTAAGCAGATTCCATGCGTAATCCTGGTAACTTCCGAAAAAGCCAAAACCAGATCCCATGAAGTGAGCTGGAATTGGATGAGTTGCGTCAGACCTATTTGCGAAATCGACGACAATTCCCGCGGATGAGATCATGAGTGGGTGTTTTTCCGTCATCAACTGGCAGACACCCGCTTTGATGCCTGGCAGTTGAAAAAGCAGAAAACAAAAAAAGATAGTACTTTTGCATCTCATGATTCACCTTTTATTTGTCTTATTACTTGAAAATGCTATTGTGGAGGTGACTGTCACTTATGTCAATATTGCGATACACTGACAATATCATGTACAGATGACATTCATCTGCCTCATAGCGCATTTTCATCTGTCGTGGTGCCCTGGTTGGCTGGCACTTGCAACTCTTGTAGCCTTGCCGCAAACTCCGTACAGTAGGAGATCGGCTGTTTCTTTAGCAGCTGCCTCTGGGTCATCGCCGCGCAAAAGGCGGATGACGAAAGCGTTTGTCACCATTGCCGCTGCAGCAGCAAGGTCAAGATTTAGTTTCAAGTTGTGTTTAGTTTTGAACGATTCCAGCAGTGCTGTCAAAGGGCGAGGAAGTGGAACTATGTTTCGCGGATCGTCCGCACGGTTATAACTCTTTGCGGAAAGACTTGTTTCCTCTATTGCCATCCATAAACCAATTAGTAATTTCTTTCTGGGCAACATTATTTGTGACAATCTGAGGAAATGCCGCTGAACCAGATCCTCCAGAGCGAGGTCTGAGCTTAGGTCATTTAATGTAAGCTTCTCCAATTCTCTCATAGGTTCTTCAAAGAGGTGGGCTATTAAGGCGGCCTTTGTTCCAAAATGATTGTAGATGGTGGCAGGACCTACCTTTGCTTTACGGGCAATGTCTTCCACGGTGACCGACTCATAGTCTGCGTCAGCAAATATTTCGTGTGCGGCTTTCAATATCGCCATGCGTGATGATGCGCGTCTTTTCAAGCCCGCCGTCTTCCGCCATTCACTCACGTTAAGATTATCCGATGCTTGAAGTGTTTGGTCGCCTGGTTCATTCATTCTCATTTCTAATCCACAATTTTATACTAACTCTGATTTAGAGCCTCTATAAGTCAATGTCAAGAAAATATTTCGAAAGATTTTCTCAGTAAAAGACAGAAGAGGAGAACTGCCGGGACGGTACAAGGGCTCGATGCAGGTAGAAGAAACTTTTTGTATATCGAAGGATGACCTTATGATGCGACCAATCTTTCGTTCTTTCCCCCATATAGTAGTTTCTGACTGAAAAGTTTGGCCATTGGAAAATTATGTCTGCAACAACTTACGTATGGGGTCGGGAAGGGGTCCTGTGGAAGTGTCTCTGCGTTTTCGATGTTCAGATTGAGAAATGGTGAGCGAGTGCCTTCAGAGATTCCGCTCAAGCTGATTTTGGTGGACAGGGGCGGAATCGAACCGCCGACACACGGATTTTCAGTCCGTTGCTCTACCGACTGAGCTACCTGTCCTCGGCTTTTAAACCCTGCTAATTGTTATGACAATATATTATTGCGCTACAATTTTTTCAAGCCTACGCATTTGTAAGCGTGCTTTTAACGGTTCTTTTTCATCGAAAATTCCAAGCATCTTTTCATCTGTTCTTTTGAATTTCAACGGATATATGAAATACTGTTCTTATGTGCCGGTGAGAGCACAATAGCTTTAACTACGACAGGCTTTTTGTCTTGCGCAGGACCAACTTTATGTGTCCGTGAAGGCTCATTTATTTACTTCTGGCGAAAATGTATTTTCTTAAGATTAAATTAAAAGAAATGGAGACGACATGAGTATTAAACCCCCTCTTTTAAAAAAAGGTGATCTCATTTCAATAGTATCTCCGGCAAGTCCGCCTTCTGACTCAACCAAAATTGAAAAAGCAGTTCAGTATTTTGAAAAGAACGGATTCAGGGTGACAGTTGGAAAAAGCGCTTACAAAATTTATGGTTATCTTGCTGGCAAGGATAAAGAGAGAGCAAGGGATATCAATTTTGCTTTTGAGGACAAAAGAATTAAGGCGATTATTTGCGCAAGGGGTGGATATGGCAGCCCTAGAATTCTTGATATGATTGATTACCAATTAATTCGAAAAAATCCTAAAATTTTTGTTGGCTATTCTGACATAACAGCACTTCAGCTTGCAATTTTCAAGAAGACAGGTCTGATTACCTTCAGTGGCCCGATGGCTGCGGTGGAATTCAGTAATGGAATTGATCCCGTTGCTGAGGAATTCTTTTTTGAAATCATTACAACAAAAGCATCAACGACCGAATTAAAGAGGATTGGTGATAAGTGGAGTCGTCCCAGGTTTAAGGGGAAATCAGTAGCGCAGGGTAGACTACTCGGTGGGAACTTATCATTGGTGACTTCCATTCTTGGTACAGGTTATAGTCCGGATTACAGCGGAAGCGTTCTGTTAATGGAGGAAGTTGCTGAAGAGCCGTACTCGATTGACAGGATGCTGACTCAGTTAAGGCTTGCCGGGATCATTAAGAAGGCATCCGGATTTGTTCTGGGCCAGTTTACTGATTGTCAACCAGAAGAGGTTGATAAGCCTAATTTTACGACAGAACAGGTTATTAAGAAGGAATTGTTTGCTACAGGCAACCCTGTCGTATGGAATTTTCCTTATGGACATGTTCCACAAAAGTTAACTCTTCCTATAGGAGCAAATGTAATTGTAGATCCAATTAGACGTTCATTTACAGTTGTTGAGAATGTAGTCGATTGAATATGTAAAGGAATTTGTGTTGGTGCAGGTTTTTAACAGCCATGGGGTTGAAGTCAATTATAACAATGTATAATTTTAACGATAAATAACCAGGTACATAGTGTTAATTTGCCAACTAAATACCACAAAAAAGGGGAATGATGATGAATCGCCTGACGAGGTTTAAATGGATTTATCCTTTCTTTTCTCTAATAATTATCCTTCCGTGCTTCGTTGCCGCTCAGGAAAAAACTGGTTACAAGGATATACAGGATGCTATTCGGGCAACTGTCAGTCTTTCCGGCAGGATGGGACCGAGAAGTGTAAACTGGATTGACAGCGGCGAACGCTATTCATACATAGCGATTAACGACACTACAAAGATGGAAGAAATTCGTTCTTTTGACCCTGCAACAGGAAAGGATGAACTGATTCTTTCTCTTAAGGGTGTCAGTTTTCCCGACACTAATAAGCAATTTACATATAGGTCGTTTCAGTGGGCTCATGATTCAAAGCATATATTGTTCGAGTCAAATTTTAGAAAAATTTATCGGCGGTCGGGAATTTCTGATTATTACATCTATTCGTTATCTGAAAAAAAGTTAAAACTGGCGGCAAAGGATGCCCGTACTGCGGAGCTTTCTCCAGACGGCTCAATGGTTGGTTATGAACGTAGCGGTAATATGTTTGTTTATGATTTTTCTTCTAAAAGTGAATTTCAACTGACAAATGATGCTACAGAAAATGTTTTCAATGGCCATTATGACTGGGTTTACGAGGAAGAGTTTGGACAGGCGCAGGCTTGGAGCTGGTCTCCCGATAGTAAATATATTGCTTTCTGGCGGTTTGATGAGAGCAAAGTTCCTGTCATACAGATAAGCAATTACGAGGGACTCCATAACAAGTGGGATAAAATACCGATTCCGCAGGTGGGTGATCCAAATCCTGAAGTGAAGATAGGTGTGGTTAACGTAAAAACACATGAGAAAGTATGGTTTGATCCTGGTATAGGGGGTGATTATTACATTCCAAGGATATATTGGACAAGCCGTCCGAATGTGCTTGCAGTCGTGGTTTTAAATCGTCCTCAAAACGACCTTAAACTTTTCTTTTTTAATGTTAAGACAGGTGATAGGCATCTGGTAATGGAGGAAAAGAATGACACATGGGTTGCAATTTTCAATTTTTATACAGGTGTGGATAACATGTTGTTTTTCCCCCAAAAAATTAATGAATTCTTCTGGGTCTCGGACAGAAGTGGTTATTACCAGATTTATCGATATGACTATGACGGAAAACTCTTGAACAGGGTTACAAATGGGAACTGGGATGTTATAAAGGTTCTTGGGATAGATACTGACAGGAAGATTATTTATTACACTTCTGCGGAAGCATCCCCGCTTGAGGAGCAACTTTATTCGATAAGATTTGACGGCACAAATGAGAAAAGGTTATCCAATGCGCCAGGTTATCATCAGTTCAACATGTCGCCAAATTGTAAGTTCTACATAGACAGTTATTCAAATGTGGCTGAACCCAGACAGATTGAGCTCTGGAGTACTGATGGCAAAATGATAAAGAAGTTAGAATCAAATTCTGCAGTGGAAAAGTTTATCTCAACCCATCTATACTCTCCTAAAGAATTATTTACGTTTAAGACTTCGGATTCAGTACAGCTGGATTGCTCAATGATAAAACCTTTTCATTTTGATTCAACAAAGAGGTATCCTGTGATCCTGACAATTTATGGGGGTCCGGAATCTCATTCTGTTTATAACTCGTTTGAGTCCTCCGGATGGGCACAATACCTGGCTCAGGAAGGGTATATTCTGGTTGATGTAAACAATCGCGGTAGTGCAAATTATGGAAGTGCGTTCGAGAAAGTGGTTTATAAGAAGCTTGGTTTTTGGGAAAGTCACGATTTTGTTGAAACTGCCAGATACCTGGCAAAACTACCTTACGTTGATTCAACCAAAATGGCAATCATGGGAACAAGTTACGGCGGTTATAGCACTGTTTATACAATGTTGACTCATCCCGGTGTTTTTAAAGTAGGCATTGCAAATTCTCCTGTTACAGACTGGAGATTGTATGACGATATTTACACTGAAAGATATATGGGCCTCTTATCCGACAATGAGCAGGGATACATCAAAAGTGATGCAATGACTTATGCCGACAGTTTGAAAGGGAAACTTTTACTTTTCCACTCTGAGATGGATGACAATGTTCATCCAATAAATACGATGCAGTTATTAACGGCACTGACGAATGCGGGTAAAGACGTCGATCTCAGGATATTTCCTCCTGGGGCACATGGATCGGCATACAGTCCGCAAAGCTTATTGTTAATGTTGAGAATATACAATGCTTATCTTAATCTCTATCTTAAAGGAAATTGCAGCAAGCTCAACCTCAATGAATAGCTCAGTTGAGATTTTAGAGAGGTAATTCATTTGGCTAATTTCTCGCCTCTCCTGTCTGAAGTTTGAGATGTAAAGTCGCTGTTTTAACTGATCTTTTGATAAAAGCTCATTTTCTCACTCTAATGCAGCAATTGGTGAAGAGTTAGATATTTTTACTTCAATTTGAGTTTATTAATCACTCTCACTGCCTCTGCTGATATTACCGCTGAGCTTATATCACCACCTTTTTTAGGATTTGTCTCCACGCACAATGCAAATTCATTCAGGCAACTGTTGTATTTTTGTTCAACAAATATACTCTCAAAAGCTTTGTATACATCCCTGTAAAGGTCGGGATATGTCTCACAACCGTAGAGGATCTCCGTTAAATAAATAATTGCAAGCGGACAGGGATGGGGAGTTAATCCATCATCTGCCAGTACCCTTTTTGCAAGCAAGGCAGCAAGATTGCATTTTTGTTCTTCTGCAAATGGTGTGAAGGGGAGTGCAAGAGCAAAAGCAAGGTCATGATCGGAATCGGTCTGAATACGCGAGTCTATCATTTCAAGAATCAATTCTTTTGATATTTCAAGTTCCTGGGGTAGGTCAAATTTTAATCCTAGTTCACCTCTTATTGTTTGGATTGTCCTGATTAAGTTGTACCAGAGCAGGTTAAGGAGAACCGGGGAGACCATGGGAAATGTTGAGTTATACTGGTTCTCTGAAATAACGTACTCCAGAGTGCCACTGGTCCCAAGTTTAATATCCTTTGACCTTCCTTCCGATACATCTTCCACCATGGCAGTAAGGAAAGGTAAGAGGGGTTTCACTTCAGATATATCTTTCCCCTGAAGGTAATGCCTGGCAACAGCCACTCCAAAGTAAAGGGCAATTATTGGATCCTTGTAGGAGACTGTCAGGTCATCCTCATTTACTGCCGAGGGGAGAGATCCATTCAACGAATTTGAGGCAAACGAATGGAGAAGTTCTTTTTCAAATTTGGGGTCAGTCTGAGAAATGGAGGAACCATTTATAGAGATCATCGAGTCTCGCAAAAGAGGACTGCTAATTGGATAACCTCTCATTATTGTTGAATGATGCAGCTGTTGGCTTTTTACAATGTGTTTTGATACTGAATCAATTAAATGAAAATATTTCTTTGGTAAATTAGTTCCTGCCCTTAACTTCTCAATATTTTCGGTGTATCGCCTTTCGATTTCCCAGTAATCAAATTCAGCCAGGTCACGTGTTGAAGCAGCAAGTGTGGTAGATTCTCCAGGTGCCAGGACAGTTTCCCAGTATCCGATGTTATAAAGATCCTCCCGGTTGTTTTCAGGATTTCCAGGGTCAAGATCATACGTAAAGTTGTAGTACCAGTAAGATTCTGGACTCGTGGAGTACATTCTCGAAAGTTTTAAGTACAATCTTGGCATTTGAAAGTCAGCAATTATCCTCACCCCGTCTGGAAGCTCATCAACCAGGAATCCCTCCCTTGATTTTCTCAAATCATCCTTAAATCTGAAACTCAGAAGTGGAAGAAGTCGGAGTATCATTTCCGTTTTTGAAATGTTTGTGTAGTTGATGAAAACAGAATTTGAGTTTCTTGGCATTACAATTTTCTTGACGATCTGGTTACCATCGAGGTCAAATACTGCTTCAGGGAAATAATGGAAGCTAAATTTAGCAAGATACTGATAACCTTTTGGGAAAATTGTGTCGGGATAGCGGTTTGTTCCAAGAAAGTACGAGGCTCCATTTATAATTACTTCTTCGTCAACCTTATTTAAAAGCGTAAATCGCCTTAATGGCGGTGCAAGCGAGACGGTCAAAAGAGAATGTTGTCGCCTGTTGTTCATGAAACAAACTGTACTATTAGCATAGCCTCCTTCACCGTCCGTAAGGAGCCATTCTTTATTGGAGCAGAAATCGAAATTTCTAAGCAATCTTTGTCCGAACGTAATCATAGCAATAATATATAAAAGCTGTATTGAATTCCCGAATCCTATGGTCGACCCCGAAGGGGTCAAATAATAATAACAGCGACCCCGAAGGGGTCAAATGATAATAACACCGACCCCAACGGGGTCAAATAATAATAACAGATGTAGATATAGATCGTCGACCCCGAAGGGGTCAAATAATAATAGGGGATTGAATAATAATTCGATTATGTGCATGATAAATCGTCGACCCCGAAGGGGTCAAATAATAATAACGTTGGAGAAGCAATATGGGCACGTACACGCAAATATTATATCAAATTGTTTTTTCGACAAAGAACAGAGAGCGAACGCTGGTCAAACCCGCTCGCGAAGAATTATTCAAATACCTATGGGGAATCATTGAAAATAAAAACTGTCACCCATATATAATCAATGGTGTAGAAGATCATTTGCATATTTCCACATCATTGCATCCATCTGTTGCATTGGCTTCATTAGTAAAAGATATAAAGTTAGCATCAACAGAATTCATTAAATCGGAACGTTTATTCAAAACATTTAATGGTTGGCAGGAAGGTTATGGCGCTTTTACATATTCTATCACTGAAAAGGAAAGATTAATTAAATATATAAAAAACCAGGAAGAACATCATAGGATAAAAACATTTAGGGAGGAATACATTGATTTCTTGAAACGGCACAACATTGATTTTGACGAAAAATATATATTTTACTAATTGATATTTGACGGCCATTAATATTTAACCCCTATTAATATTCAACCCCTTCGGGGTTG
>JBMFVE010000011.1:0-60770 GCA_049966155.1 Candidatus Kryptoniota bacterium | reverse complement strand
AGCAGTGATCTGGAATCTTTATCAATTTCAATAATGTTGATGATTGACGGAATCATAAGGGGAAGCCTGAGCACGTTTCTGGGATCCTTGTGCACGGTGGCCATTCGGTTTCCATTACTTATGCATTAAGGGGCGGATAGAGTACTTCTCAATACGCCAGGGTCGATATTGATCACTCTAATGCTCAGAATAGAACTTCTTAATGTGGTTCTTGAAGTGTTTGAAGTGTCAGCAGCAATATCATTTGTTCTCTAAGAGGCTATAAAGATGTGGCTTTGCATTCGTGTCGTCGTTCTTGCTCTTAATGAGGTTAATGATAATGTTAAGAAGGGTTGAACCGTCTGGATTGTTGGACCTTCATTGCAGAGGCTGTCGCAGTTGTATTGGTAGTGATCATTTTTTCACTTGACATTCGGCAACTAATCTATTATATTATTGCACAATGATGCAATTACACAAAAGAAAGGAAAGATGATGCCAAGAGGAATGCACGGAATGGCTGGCAGGATGATGGGACCGATGATGGATCCGAGAAGCCGTTTTTTTATGGCGCTGTCGAGCGATCAGAGGCTGAGGATAATCGAAATGCTCAAGGGGGGCGAGAAGACACTTGCGGACTTTACAAAGGATCTTCAAATAGACGTTTCAGTAGTGTCCAGGCACCTTATGATGCTTCGTGGGCTTGGCATAGTTTCGGCTCGAAGAGAAGGGGTTTATGTTTATTTTAACATTGCAGACAAGAGGATTTTTGATATAATAGCACTATCAAATCAAATAATTAGCGATTGGTTCAAGCAAAATCAAGAAATGTTCAAATAAGGAGAAACAATGAAAATTGCAGTAGTTACAATGGACGGGAGTACGGTGAGCCAGCATTTTGGTAGATCACCTTATTATGCAGTTATTACTGTTGACAACGGAAAGATAAGTTCACGAGAACTCAGGCCGCGTGGTACGGGTCACTTTGCTCCTGGTGGGCCCCAGCACGGTGGCGACCTTGACGAGGGCGGTCGTCACGGATACGGATCAGCTGCAAGAATATCGCACGCTGCTATGGCTCAGGAGATTAGCGACTGTCAGGTTTTGATTGCCGGTGGAATGGGAAGCGGGGCATATGAAAATTTTAAAGAGGCAGGACTTGAAGTGATTTTAACAGATTATAATTTAATTGACGATGCGGTGAAAGCTTATACCGATGGTACATTAAAGAATCTGGCAGCTGAAAGGACTGACTGATACTTATTAAGGTGGTTTTCTGGTTTTTGAAATGGTATAATAAGCCTTGAAAGGAAAGACAAAATGATGAACAATAAGATAATGATGGAAAAAGTTGGGAAAATGCCGACGGGTATCTACTCAGCTTCGAACAAATATTGGTGCGTGACGTGCAGACTTCTCTTCAACATCGATAAACCAATTTGTCCATATATGCCGCAAATGTGCATCAACACTCCTGTACCAGTGGAAGTAAGTCGGCCTGAATCAACAGTCAGCATAGAGAAGTTCGGACTTTTCTATCCAAAGGTTCCTCAGAAGATGATGAGCTTTCTGGCAGGTAATGACCCTGAAGAGGTTGGCAGGAAATGGGCTGAAGCATACATTCTTTTTCTGAAAGAATGGCGATTCGAATATAAGCGAGAGCCCCTTCAAACTTTAAAGAGTTTCATAATTACGATAAGCGGGAGCGAAACTGCTCAACGAATCACATCTGATGGAATTGTGTTTGTGATTACAGATCTTCAAAAAGTCTGGGATAAGGAAAAACTGTTCCCTATACTCAAGTCGGCAGTCACCGTTCTTAAGGCTGACCTCGAAATCAATGATCATATTTTCTTTGATGAGATCGACATTATCGGCGAGAAGGAAACAGGTAAGTATTATTGTTCTATGTGCAGGAAGTTCTTCGAATTCTCTTCGCAGAAAGATTCGATTACCTGTCCACTGATGCCGCAGAAATGTGTGGCCGTTCCCCATAGCCTTGATAAGGTGAAATACTCTTTAAAAGACCTGATTTCGGTGTACAGTCACACTCCTGATATTTACAGGAGGTTTATGAATGTACTCCCCCTGAAGGATGGCTGGCGGGAGTATCTCGCGGCTCTGCTGGAAGACGAATGGAAATTTGAAGTGATGGACAGGGGGCTGGATTGCATAGCCTCTCAGATTGGTTTGGCTGAGGGGGATGTAACATGCTTATCTGAGGAAGATGATGAAATGAAACCCATGGCTATGATGGGATGAAGGATGTAGTAACAAAACTAATTAACTAAAATTAAAGGAGAAACAAAATGTTCGGATATTATGAAGACTTTGGTTATGGAAGGGGAGGCTTCGGACTTGGCCGGGGTCGTGGATACGGTTCTGGCTTTTGTTATGGTCGTGGATTAGGCCTCGGCCGCGGCAGAGGCTTTGGTTGGTTTGGACTCCCTTTCTTTGGAGGGAGTGAGGTTGAGTCTCTAAAACTGTATCGAGACCGGCTTGAACTTCACAAGAAAGACATCGAAGCTGAAATCAAATACGTAAATGAACGGATAGAATCACTCGAAAAGTAATTATAAAAATATGGAAGTGGGTTGGTTAAAAGCTCTGCACAGCTATGGAACCCACTTCCATTAAACCTGCGAACCAGGTGGATGTACCCGAAAGGATGCAAAGGCTATTTATAACTACATGCCAACTTCAATTCCTGCGTAAATTGTGCGTGGGATGCCAGGCCCATAAAAATAGTTGGGATCTCTATTAATTCCCCGGTCGAGGTCGCGCTGAAATGCATTGGTCAGGTTTTTCACACCGACCTGTAGTTTGCTGTTAGTGCTTTCACCAAGTACAATGTGATAATCGATACCCATATCGAGCTGAAGGAATCCGGGGACATTTTCCAGGCGAAGTTGTGGAGCACTTTGTGGGTCGGTAGTTACCTCATGTGATAAGTACATTTCTCCTGTATAAATTGCTCCAACGTTGAAAGTGATATTGTCTGTTAACTGTGTGGTAAACTCAGCATGGCCGTAAAGATCTGGTGTTTTAAGAAAATGTCTTGTGTCAAAGTCAGGTAATGGCTGGTCGTAAAGACTTGTTTGATAGGTTATCCCACCAGCAACGTGGATTCGTGGACACGGATTTAAGCTTGCATCAAGTTCAATTCCATTTATCATTGCACCCCCGCTATTGATGCGGTACCACAGTTCAATGTTACCTAGCTTGCTAACAAATTTTTCACCAAAGGCATCCTTGAGAGAAGTAGAAAATCCAGTTACAGAGAGAAATATCGGAAATGGGCTGAAAAAACTATTGTAATCAAGAGATATACTGGCTGTCAGGTCGGTCTCAGGTTTAAGGTCGGGCGCATTGCGGGTTACCCTCTGGTCACCGGAGACCCCACAAAGATGGAGGTCTTCGTTATAAATTTGTGGAGGCATGAAGCCCGTACTTAATGACATCCTCAGTGCAAGAATTGAGTTCAATTTAATCAATCCACTTATGCGGGGGCTAAGAATCCATTTATTAATTTCAGAGTGTTTGTCAAGGCGAGTGCCAGCAAGGAGGGTAATGTTACGCCTCATTGAATAGTTGTCTTGAAGAAAAATTCCCACATCTCTGTAAGTCTGATCGATAAAGTAAGTTGGGTTTGCAGTTGCTTTATCAATTAACATCTCGGATAGGTACTGTGCTCCTGCTGTTACCTCGTGATTGCCAGATCTGAAATTAACCTGTGCACCAGTGGCATATAAATTATCCCTGGTAGCTCCGTAGTACTTCAAAGCCTGGAGTGTGTCCTGCTCTGTAGTTCCCTTTAAGCCGCCGAAATACGATTTTCGTTCTGTTAGTCCGAATGAATAGTAAGTTTTGTAGTCAAGTTGAGGAGCAATCTGGTGGTTCCATTGAACGCTTCCGCCCCAGCGCCAGTGTTCGAGCCATTCAGCTATATTGGCAAAATTTGGAGGTGCATCAAAATTGTTTCCCCCCCTTCGATCCTCATGAATCCGATGGAAGTGAACGATGAGTTTTGCATTCTCGAACGGTTCATCATACCATGTTGCTCCAATTGTTTCATTTCTTAACCTGACAAGCTCACTATATCCATCTCCATTTTGATCATATGGTAATCTTGCCCTGGCTGAAGCAAACACGAATGCCCCTTCAGTAGCTTTGTCGTTAGCTCGCTCGACAGTTAACCCAACCTCCTGGTCCGGAATGTGTTCGTCGAGCCATTGGCCGTTATACCTGACTTTTACCCGGTTTACGTATGGCATTCGGGTAACCACATTTATGACACCTGCCACAGCTCCTGGTCCATATATTGATGATCCACCCCCTTTAACCACCTCAATGTGATCAATCATCTCTTCGGGAATTTGTTCCAGACCATATACGCTTGCGAGGCTGCTGACGGTTGGATCACCGTCAATCAAAATTTGAGAATATCTGCCGTCCATTCCAAGGATTCTCACCTGGGTAAAGTTGCAATTCTGGCATTCAGTTTCAACTCTCAGCCCTGTCTGAGATGAGAGGGCGTCTGCAAGGTTTAATGCGTGTCTTTGCTCAATTGCTTTTCTTGAGATTAGTTCGGTTCTCACGGGTATGTCTTCGTAAATATGCGGGGTGGAAGTTCCTGTCACGAGAACTCCTGTCATTTCGAATGCAGTTTCTTCAAGCGAGAAGTCAAGGTTTAGTGTCTCACCATCTTTAAAGCTAACGACTTTTTTTTCAGACTTATATCCCAGCATGGATACGGCCACCGTATATTTGCCGGATGGAATTGATCGAATAATATAATACCCATCTTTGCTAGTAGAGGTGCGCAAGGCGGTCTTCTCCACCAGCACTGCGGCACCGCAAATTGGCTCTCCATTGGAGGCATTAATTACTCTGCCATTTAAGGTGCCTGTCCTATTTGGTTCAACACCCAAACAATCATCATAAGTTGGGAGCATCAGGTATAAGAGAACTGCGAGTAGGATTTCAATCTGTCGTAATTTGAGTCTTGTGGCGTGTTTCGTTTCTTTGTAATTGATAATTGTTGTCAAGGGTAATTTCATCGGTTTAGTCTCCTTGTTTGAGATTGGTTATTTAGATGTAGTCTAAATATATATACGTATTTTTTAAATGTCAATAGAACACATTGGTTCAGGAGTAATGTTTACAGTAGGGCCCGGGTCCTCAAAAAAAATCGTTATTTGCCTTTTAAAGAGCGTGATGAGTTAAAAAGTAATGTAAAACTGAAGATGCGCGTATGGATGCTGATTATCTTGTGTGAACTTTTAAAAGCATGTGGTAAGGGATTGACTAAAGGAGATTTGGTAAATGAGTTATGGATCGTGTCGATATTTTGTTCGACTGTCAGGACTCTTAAGGGGAGAAGAATGACCTTAAAATGTTCCTTGATTCATTATGAGCATATGCTTATAATGTTATAAAGTCAGAATAAAAATGGCGAGACCTACATCCGCTCGTAAAATATGTCATCCTCCTCTTTACAGCTATTTTATGCCTGTTGCGCACCCGACTATCTCGCGTGAAGAAATTGTCCTGACTCTTGATGAATTGGAGGCAGTTCGGCTCGCTGACCATGAGGGACTGTACCAGGATGATGCGGCAGAATCGATGGGTATCTCACGTCAAACCTTTGGAAGAATAATTCAGAGTGCAAGAAAAAAAATAGCAGGAGCAATCGTAACTGGAAGATCGATCAGAGTAGCTGGAGGTGAAGTGGACATACGCGGGAAAGGTTTTTACCATTGTTATGATTGCCATTTCAACTGGAAGGTTCCTGAAAAGAGGAAGTGCCCGCAGTGCGGAAGCAACAACGTGTTTCGCATTGTAGAAGGCTGAAAGAAATTAGCCAAGAGGTCAAAGGAAAGGAGTTAAACATATGAGTGAAGCTCATAAAGGTGGATTAGGATCAGGTGGTTACTGTGTTTGCCCGAAGTGCGGTTACAGAAAGCCGCACACAGCAGGTGTGCCGTGCATGGAAGAGAGGTGTCCAACTTGCGGTAAGGCGCTCATGCGGGAGGGCTCTTATCATCACCGATTAGTCGAGGAAAAAAAATCAAATCCTAAGTCGAAGGAATAAGAACTGAGCACTTAAACTAAAACAGTAAGGAAAGGAGAAAAGGAAAATGGATAACAAGACCGAAAGATCGAGCATTCCTCTTTTGGGAGAGGATTTCCCCGAAATGGTTGTGCAGACGACACACGGCAAAATGACACTCCCAAAAGATTTTCTGGGAAAATGGCTGGTATTTTTCAGCCACCCTGCTGATTTTACGCCGGTTTGTACTACTGAGTTTGTGGGATTCCAAAAACGATATGAGAAATTCAAAGCTATGAACTGTGAGCTTATCGGCTTGAGCGTTGATCAGGTTTTCTCCCATATAAAATGGGGTGAATGGATAAAGGATAAGCTCAACGTAGATATTCAGTTTCCGATAATTGCCGGTACTGAATCGATTGCTGAGCGGCTTGGCCTCATTCATCCCGGTAAAGGAACGAACACCGTGAGAGCGGTATTTGTGGTTGATGATAAAGGCAAAGTGCGGACAATTCTTTACTATCCTCAGGAACTTGGTAGAAATATAGATGAGATTGTCAGGATTGTTGAAGCCCTTCAGGTTGCTGACAAGTATTCAGTTGCAATGCCGGCAAACTGGCCAAATAATGAACTCATTAAGGATAGTGTAATTAATCCACCTCCTGGAGATACAAAAAGCGCAAGCGAGGTGATTGCAAAAACCAAGTCGGGACAAATGCAAGGCTACGATTGGTGGTTCTCATATAAGAAGCTGCAAAGGTGAAAGTGAAATCGCTGGCGACGAACCACATGATTTAATCCTGTGGTTCGTCTACTACCTATACGACTTATGGCAGTAGGTTATTAAAGGAAAATTTAAAAGGCTAATTGGAGATGCTGATAGTTATAGGTGCAGATGGAAATAACCTTGATTCAGAGGTTTCAAAGAGATTTGGGCATGCTGATTACTATATCATGTACAACACAGAATCGGGTTTCTTTGATGCCGTAAAAAACGACCATATTGAAGACCAGGAGATGGAGACAGGTGAGGAACATGCCAACCTCCGGGACTTTTTGGAGAAGGGCGTTAAAGCATTTATAGTGGGAAATATAGGTCCGGCTGCTTTTCAAATCATAAAGACTCCCGAGACAAAAGTTTATCTGGCGAGAAAAATGAACGTGGGGGATGCAATAAAGAAATTTCTTGCTGGTGAACTAACCGAATTGTTCGGGCCAACAGCAAAGAGGAGCATCGGGAGGCACGGGAAGCAGAAATGAAGCTTGACCCCGAATGTATTCCGTGCGTTGTTAAACAGGCATATACAACAGCGAAACTTCTTGTTCCAAAGAACGCAGAGCTCCAATTCAACATTATCAAAGATGTGTGTAGGGCTGTCGACAGTATTGATATGAATTCCGCTGCACCAATGTTTTCTTCAACAATGCAATCAATAATCGAAAAAGCTTTAGGTGTCAAAAATCCTTACAAGAATGTCAAAGAGGAAAACATTAAAAAGGCGGAGCGTTTTATTAAGTATCTGGAGGCAATGGTAAATAGTGCGGGCGACAAGCTCGAAATGGCTTTGAGAATTGCCATAATGGGGAATACAATTGATCTTGCAGCAAATCCTAATTTTTCCATAGAGCAAGAGGTAAACAGGATCACAGCTAACAGGATTAATAGTAAGGCGCTAATGTTATTGCGCACGGATCTTCAAGAGGCATCAACGGTACTATATATTGGCGATAACTATGAGGAAGCGTTATTTGACAAGATTTTATTGGAACAACTTAAAACAAAGAAGCTTGTATTTGCTGTGCGCTCTTACCCGATTCTGAACGATATTACACTTGAAGATGCAAGGAACCTTGGCATTGATAAAATCTGCAGCGTGATCGAAAGCGGGAGCAGAATAGCCGGCACTGATTTGGGTCAGTGCACACCTGAGTTTATTGACCTATTTGATAATGCAGATGTGGTCATAGCAAAGGGACAGGGAAATTATGAAACTCTTATGGATGTTGAGAGACGGGTTTACTTTTTGTTCAAAGTTAAATGCGAAGCGATTGCACGGCGGTCTGGTTTATCTGTTGGTGCAAGCGCCCTTTATCTTAATTCATAAAAATAAAGGAAGAAGATGAAAAGCTATGATGTAGTAATTGTCGGCGGAGGTCCAGCTGGTGTAACGGCTGCCCTCTCGGCGAAGAACTCTTATCCCAATAAGAGGATTGCTCTTATAAGAAAAGAAGCGAAACCTATGATCCCATGCGGGATACCGTATACACTCTTTTCTCTGAAAAGTATCGATGATAACATACTTACCGACGCACCACTTGTAGCAAATAGAATTGAAATATTGAACGATGAAGCTGTCGACAGGAATGACCATACTCTTATACTTGCCAGTGGAGAGCAGGTCAAGTATGAGAAGCTTGTCCTGGCAACAGGTTCTAATGCGGTTAAACCATCAATTGAAGGGGCTGACAAAGAAGGTGTCTTCCTTGTGAAGAAGCAAAAGGATTATTTAGAGAAACTGCGTGCAGCGGTACACAGCGCAAACCACGTGGTTATAATTGGTGGCGGATATATTGGTGTGGAAGTTGCAGACGAACTATTGAAGGCGGGGAAGAAGGTAACCATTGTTGAAATGATGCCTCATCTTTTGATGACAATGGATCTTGAGTTCGCCAGAGTTGCAGAAGAAGAACTGGCAAAGGAGGGTGCAAGAATAATTACAAAGAAGAGCGTTAAGAGAATACTTGGCGGGTCATCTGTTAGCGGCGTTGAATTGAGTGATGGCGCAAAATTGGATTGCGACCTTGTTATTATTTCTGTTGGGTACAGGCCAAATCTTGATTTAATTAAAAGGTTAGGCGTTGCTTACCAGGAAGCTAAAGGGGTTCTGGTGGACAATTACCTGAGAACGTCGGAGGAGGACATTTTTGCGGTTGGTGACTGTGCCATTAAGAATGATTTCTTTACAGGTGACTTAACAAATATTATGCTTGCTTCTACAGCCATGGCCGAAGGCCGTCTCGTGGGATCAAATCTTTACTCAATTAAGGTTGTCAGACAATATCAGGGTGTTCTGGGAACCTTCTCAACTAAAATTGGCAATACTGCTTTTGCGGTTACAGGAATGACTGAAGCGCGTGCAAGCCAAAAGGGGATTGATTATACGGTCGGGACCTCAAAAGCAGTTGACCGTCACCCCGGAAAACTCCCAGGAGCTTCAGAGGTCTATGTGAAGCTTATTTTCTCCACTTATTCTCATACCTTGCTGGGAGCCGAGATATACGGTGGAAATTCCGTTGGTGAGCTTATCAATATGGTCTCCGTGATGATACTTAACAGGATGACAGATACCGATATAAACACGCTGCAAATCGGAACTCATCCCCTTCTTACTCCATCTCCGGTTGCTTACCCTGTTATTAACGCTACTATTGATGCAATTGTTAAATGGTTTCAAAAGTAATGGTTTTCGGACCCATACCCTCCCGAAGACTGGGCAGGAGCCTTGGGATAAACAACATTCCCCCAAAAACCTGCAGTTATTCTTGTGTCTATTGCCAAATTGGATTGACTGACTTGATGACGGTGACGCGGAAACACTTTATAAAGCCTGACGAGATTTATAATCAAACCGCTGCAAGGATTTCTGAACTCAAAAATGCGGGCGAGAGGATTGATTACCTAACTTTCGTGCCTGATGGTGAACCAACACTAGATGTCAACCTTGGTAAGACAATTAAGATGCTCAAAGTATTTGGAATTAAAATTGCTGTCATCACAAACGCATCTTTAATCTGGGACGGGAATGTCAGGGATGACCTAATGAAGGCAGATTGGGTCTCATTGAAAATTGACTCGGTTGATGAAAAGGTGTGGAGGAAAATAGATCGGCCCCATGGTACACTTAAGCTGGATAAGATATTGGGTGGTGCACTTGCATTCTCAAAGGAGTTCAAGGGAACAATGGTAACAGAAACCATGCTGGTTAAGGGCGTCAATGACTCAACTGACATTCTTAAGCAAACCGCTAATTTCATTGCTATGCTTAATCCTTCTGTTGCATACATTCTTGTTGCTACCCGACCCCCTGCAGAAGCATGGGTTCGACGTCCGGATGAAGAGCAGCTAAATGCCGCTTACCAGATATTCAGTGAGAAACTTAGCGATGTCGAGATTCTTACTCATAGCGAAGGGACAGATTTCACGTATACAAGTGACGCAGAAAGAGAGCTTCTCAGCATTTTATCGGTACATCCGATGAGTATTGAAGCTGTGAAGGAGTTCCTCGATAAGTCGAAAACCGCATGGAAACTGATTGATAAGTTGATTGCGGAAAATGTCATCAGGCAGGTCGAATACTCTGGAAAGTATTACTTCATGAAAAACCTATTGAAAGGAGGAACATCATAATGCCAGATCCCCCACACCGTCGTCAACACGGCAACCTGGAAACAAAATCAAGAATTGCGGACCTGCTGATAAAAAGCATGAACCTTTCTAAGTTAGACGTCGTACTTGATGTCGGCTCCGGCGATGGATACTACAGTTTGCGATTTGCAGAGCAATGCGGAAAAGTCATGGCAATTGACGAGTATTGCGATGGGCTTAAGGGAGATTTCTATGCGAAGTCAAATATAGAAACTTTTTGTGAGGATGCTTGTCAATGGTTTAAAAACCATGATCTTACTGGTGTGACCCATGTCTTCTTTTCAAATTCATTCCACGATATGAGTTGTCAAGACGAAATACTTTCGGCTTTATCCGATAAGCTGAATGGTGGTGCGGACCTGGACCTCATAGAATTCCATCCGGAAACGCCCTTCGGTCCACCCAAAAGCATAAGGTTCTCAAAAGATGAAATCAGGAGAAAAGTAGAGTCTTATTACTTTGAGATGAGCTCCTTTATTGATCTCGATACGCATTATTTCATCTCTTTTAAGAAATTAGAATCTAAGAAAGGTATAAGCTAAAATTGTTTGTCCCATCAAAAATATTTTTTACCAAAGGCGTCGGAAGGCACAAGGATTACCTGAGCTCTTTTGAGCTTGCGCTGAGAGATGCTGGAATTGAAATCTGTAATCTTGTTACGGTAAGCAGCATCTTTCCTCCTGGTTGTAAGAGGGTTAGCAGGGAGGTTGGATTAAGAGAGGTTCGTAAAGGTCAAATTGCTTTTACCGTAATGGCTCGGAATGCAACAAACGAACCTAACCGCCTTATATCAGCGTCCATCGGGGTCGCAATTCCTGCTGATAACACTCAGTATGGGTATCTATCTGAGCATCATGCATTTGGCATCAATGAGAAGTCTGTTGGTGAATATGCTGAGGATCTCGCAGCGCAAATGCTTGCAACAGCCATTGGAGTTGAGTTTAACCCTAATATTGACTGGAATGAACGAGAACAGGTGTTTAAGATGTCGGGGAAAATAGTCCGGACATTTAATATAACACAGACTGCGGAGGGAGAAAGAAATGGGTTATGGACAACGGTTACCGCAGCAGCTGTCTTTCTTCCGTGATTAGAATAGGTGATTTTGTGAACGATTTTTTAAATCGTGGAATTGAATTGAAGCTCGAAGTAAAAGCGTATGATATTGATGCTGCAGGACATGTTAACAATATCGTGTATGTAAGATGGCTTGAGGATCTCAGGACAGAGTTAATGAAGGAGATCTTTGATCTGAGAAAGGTCATTGAGGCTGGATTTTACATTGTTGTTACTTCAACATTAGTAAAATATAAAAGGGAGATCAAACTGTTTGACCGGCCAATCGGGAAAATAATTCTCTCAGGAATTGGTCATGGGGTGCTGATGCTTAAAGCGAGCATTGAAGTGAGCTCTCGCGTTTGTACGATTGCTGAACAACAGTGTGTTTTAATGAGACTGCACGATTCAACAATCCTGAAGGAGGATGAGCTTAAAGATTTCATGAAACTGTGAGTCGTGCTTTTTCCGTTGATGAGGAACGGATAAGAGTGGTGAAGTAAGCGATCGAGGATCGCAGCGGCCACCACGTCATCCTTGAAGGTCTTTCCCCACTGCTCGAAGGGCCTGTTGGAGATAACGATAACAGATCCTTTCTCATAGCGTTTGGAGTCTTCCTACCGTGGTAACAATCTCTTTACACATCTACTTTCGTTTCTTTGCAATTCTCCCTTTCTTGTTGTAATTTGGCATGGGTGTATAACGATCAATATCAAGTATGGAGGCTTAAAAATGAAAACTACATTTTCAATCTTATTTAAGCTCATAATGCTTTCGCTAGGTACAGCTACCCTGTCAATAGCTCAATGGTCTTACCAATCAAGCCCATTATGGCCTTACGTTGATCTTGGAAAAATTCAGTTTGTCAGTGATAAGGAAGGTTGGATTGCGGCAGCAAACGGATCATTGCTTCACACCAGTGATGCAGGAGGAACATGGAGCATTGTCAATCCTTTTCCTAATGACACGGTATTTATGATTTGTGACCCTCCTATAAGTATGTGGTGGACGGATGCCAATCATGGATGGATTATCGGGTCAGCCGGAAAGGGTTTTGAAGATGCTCATGGTATTGTGCTTTACTACACCAGAGATGGCGGAGTCTCCTGGTCAAAGTATGGTTCGAGCAATCCTGGCGAAATAGGAGTTCAGGTTCAATTTGTCAACGATACCTTAGGATGGTTTTCTGCATTCAACTTGCTGACTAATAAAGCTAAGTTGTATAGCACCACAAACGGTGGTTTATCATGGAATTCTACAGTTGCGCAGCCTCCAACCGGGGGTATCTTTTACTTTGTTGATGCCAACAATGGTTGGGGAGTGAATAACAGTGGTATTGCAGCGCCGCCCTATGGCATTATTAAGACAACTGATGGAGGAGCTAGTTGGGCGACAATATATGCTGACACCAGTAACTACGGTTTTGATGCAGTGCAGTTTTTGGATGTACATAACGGCTGGGTTGTTGGGCGAAATGCGATTCAGATTCTAAAGACCACCGATGGCGGTTCTACATGGAAAAAAGTTAATGTTCCTTCATCTGTTGCCAGTGCCAATTCTCTCTTCTTCTTGAACGCGGATACCGGTTGGATTGGCTTGAAACTTTTATCGCCCAGTGGTGATGTACCTGCAATTATGTTTACAGCTGATGGGGGAGTAAAGTGGTCGGTTGAGCCTATTTCATCTCCACCAAGTGCAGGGCGCATTTTTAGCATTTATTTTCGTGACATTAATAATGGATGGTTTACCCAGGAACAATGCGTTGCGAATTGCAATGGGCCAGATTCTTTGCATTTATATGCTGGACTGATAGGGCACACTGCTAATAACGGCGGAGTAACACGTATTGCCAAACCTGAATTTGCAGTGCAGTCTTTTCGCCTTTATCAGAACTACCCAAATCCTTTTAACCCATTGACTGTTATTTATTTCGACCTGCCGGTAAGGTCACATGTCAAGCTGGCTTTGCATGACATACTTGGCAGAGAAGTGAAAACACTCATTGACGAATACAAAATGGCGGGCAGTTATTCAGTTGCGCTTGATGCATCAAGCCTGCCTAGCGGTGTCTATTTTTATCGGCTTATGGCGAGTTCACTTGAAAAGAAACCCAAAACATATTTCGAATCTAAAAAGTTAGTTGTTATAAAATAGTTCAAGAACTTTTGTCTACTGAAGCCGTTCCTTTGTGAACTTAAAGGAACGGCTTATTTTATTGAAAGTTCAATGAGGTATACTCTCTTTTATTTTATTGTCAGAGTCGAAAAATGTAACACCTTACAAGGCATAAAGGGAAGGGGCCTCTTTTGCTTACAGGGGTTGCTAACTTTTGTGTGATATTGAAATGCTCCAGCATGACTTGATTTGTTCTCACAATGAATTAGATACTTTGAACCCCCAATGCGCTATATGCATCCAAGTATTAAAAAGTTAAGGAGAATATGACGATAGACAAGAAGCACTGGTATGATGGATGGTTTTACGACCGATTTGTGGCACCTAATCAAGATTATGCATTTCGTCTTGTTAAAGATATGATTCACGACGGAGCTGTTGTGCTTGATGTGGGGACAGGAACCGGGCGACTTTTGTTTCAATTGGCAGACAAGTGCCGAAAGGTTGATGGGATTGACCCGTCAATAAGGAATATCGAGAGGGCTAGGAGCAACATTAGTAAGCAGGGCTTCTCAGGTATTTCAGTGTACCATGCAGCTGTAGAAGATTTTTTCATTGGGAAGAATGCCATATATGATTATGCTATTCTTTCTTATGTCGTTCATGAGATAGATTCTCATAAGCGAGAAGAAATCCTTTTTCAATTATCAGTTCATGCTGAAAAGATTATTGTCGTGGATTATGCATTTCCTCAACCTGATTGGCGAATAAGGGCGTTTAATGAGATGGTTGAATTTGCCGCAGGGATAAGTCACTATAGAAATTTCAGATCTTTTCTGGCTGGGGGTGGATTACCAGGATTAGTAGAGCGAACGGATTTGGAAATTCTTAAAGAAATTAAGAATGATCCTCCCGGTTCTCATATTATTGTACTAAAAAGTAGTTAGAATTCGCTAAACTTGAATTAGTATCATGAGGTATGTCGTTGGCGTAGTTGCGTGGCAAAGAGATATTCGCATAATCTGGTTTGTTTAATTTAACTTTCGCTTCATTTTCACCAGCTTTAACCAGCTGATCAATCGAATGGAAGTCCGACCAATCCACGTGACTGACATCAGGAGCCATAACCATGTTTGCATCTTTTAAAGACTCCTGAGTCAATTTTCGATTAGCTATTATGCTGGCTCTTACAATGATATCCAATCCTGTTTTAGGTAAGGCTTCATGGATGATGTCTTTCGACACATCTACCGCTACAATTGGATTGGCAGATATACTCTTTGCAGCACGTACAGGCACAGTTTGGAGCACGCTTCCATCAACAAGCATGTCCCCATTTATTTCAACAGGTGTTATCATGCCTGGAATTGCCGAACTGGCTGCTACAGCTCTGATTATCGAGCCACTGGTAAGCAGCTTTTCCTCTCCAGTCAGTATGCTAACTGCTACAGCTGCAAACGAAATCTGCGTCTTTTTAATGTCTTCATTCCGGAGAAGTCGTGAGAGTAAATGAATCAATATTGAACTATCAATCGCTCCCGCTTTAGTTACAGCATGCGAGAAGTACAGCCCGAGTTTAAGATAATCATGAAGATGCTTCCTTGAAATGGGTTCTTTTGATCGAGCATTTTCGCGCATTAAATCGAGTCGAAGATTGGTAAAGCAATCTCTGTACAGCATTTCTTCAATCAGCTCTTGAACATGGAGGGCATCGCGCAGCTGACTATACATTGCACCTATTATTGCGCCCATACTTGACCCGACTATAAGTGAGGGCATCAGTCCGTAACTTTCCAGTGCTCTGAGGACTCCAATGTGAGCCAGCCCACGCGCCCCTCCTCCGCCCAGTGCTAAAGTAAATGGTGCTTTTAAATGTGCATCATTTTGCATTTTTTTCTCCTCATGCTGGTTCTGGTGTCAAACATTGTGAGGATGATTGTAAGGTTTCTTATGTTTTTGATTGTCAAGTATTGAACCAAACCAACCCAACAAAATCAGACCGACAGTCAGAATCGACACCCAGATTATTGTCACTGCGTCCATTTCCTTATCTCCTTCCAATTTGCTTTTGAGTTAAATAAATAGAAGACCGTTGGGTTAATATCCCAACGGTCTTCACCTTGATATCACGCGACTTTTTGCTGATGGGATTGACCAAACGAAGCAAATCCTGCTATTGCTATGATAAGCCCCGATGTTAAATCGTTGTAAAGGTATCCAGTTCCATCAACAAGAGAAGGTATAAATGCTGCGATAATCATCCATACTCCAAAGATAAGAGCAAGCCATGCCTGCCATGGCTTTTGTTTGAGTATTGTCACAGAGGCTATGGCTACAACTAAACCAACAATTAAATTATCCCAGAGATTAGCTGTTGGTCCAAACCCTAAGAAGGCTGCAACCATGAGCCATAAACCGAGAACTGCGTTTGTCCATGCCTGCCACATATTGAAAATCTCCTTTCTGAGTTTAGTTTGTTAAGTTTTATTCTTTTTGTTTCACGATTATATATTGTCAATTGACGTGCCAAGCCTCTCCCTTTAGATTTTTAGTGACAATCGCATATTTTACAATTATGTTTATATACAAGGAAATGATACTTCGCAGTAGAAATTGAAATGAGTTAATTTTAATTCGTTTCGTACGTGAAATAAGACTTCACATCTGGTATCGACCGTTTCATTTACGCACGTTATATTATGGTGTGAACATCTTAGAATCACTTTGGCTGAACACCCGGTTTTCATTTCTCTCAGCTACCCTCCTGTTATCAATGGTCTATTCAGGTTTCAATTACGGTGGGCATTCCTTTAAAAGCATTAAGCTCGTCGTTCAAAACAGAGCCGATTCTATCAATAATCATAAAGAAAGTGTTCCAGAATTTAAATCACTTAAGCTAAAGTTTGTTGAGGACATCCCATTGCCGGGCGGGGTAAAACGCTTTGATTATCAAACTATCGATGAGGTGCACAGGAAGTTATATATTTCTCATATGGGTGCAAATCTTGTCACTGTTTTTGATCTCACGTCAAATAAGGTCGTTGCCAATTTAAAAGACATCCCACGTCCAACCGGGATTCTTGCGGTTCCAGAGTTAAATCGCGTTTACGTTTCTTCATCTGCAGAGAACAAAGTTTATGTATTTGATGTCAGATCTCTGAAATTGGTATGCAAAGTTGCAACAGGCACTTTTCCCGATGGAATTGCATACAGTCCAAAATTAAAGAGAATTTTCGTGTCATGCGAATTCGGAGGGGTTGTTACAGTGTTCAATGCTTTGGATAACGATGTGATGACAAATATATCGATTGGAGGGCATGTAGGGAACACACACTTAGATCCTGCTTCAAATATGATTTATTCTACAGATCAGACTCACGGGAAATTAATAGAAATTGACCCTGGGACACTCAAAATTGTTGCCAGTTATTATTTAAAGAGCTGCAGAGGCCCTCATGGTTTTTATATCGATGGGCATAGCCACTATGCTTTCATAACAGGTGAGGATAATGCCACTTATGTTGTTTTTGACCTATCTTCGAAAAAGATTGTCTCAAGAGGGAAAGTTGGAAGTGAACCGGACGTTCTTTCCTTTGACATATCCGCTCGTCGACTATATGTTGCTTCTGAAAGTGGGGTGGTTTCAGTTTTTGAGATTGAGAAGGGAGCAGTGAATAAACTCGGTCAGAGTTTTTTTGAAAAGAATGCTCATACTGTCTGTGTCGACCAGATTACACATTATGTTTTCTTCCCTCTTCAAAATGTAAATGGGAGGCCTGTGCTACGCATAATGAAACCCGAGTTGAGCAGTGAATAGAGCCGCAAGTTGTTGAGCGCGGTTGCCGAAGGTAGCTATTTCAAAAAATTCTAAAATTCACCATTACAAAAGCAATCGGGAATGGATTTCAAAGTCCCGGGAAAGAAGCAATTAAGATTAAGTATACGGCGAATGCATCCATAACAGGTCTTCCCGATCTGATGTTAGGGTTTTGCGTTTGAGAATTAGTTTGTTTTTTAAGGTTGACTTATAGTAAAGCGATGATTATAATACAAATAGATAGTTGGTCGAAGTTTCAGAGCAGTTATCGGTGAAACCCTTGCTGCGTTGTCATCAGGCGGTTCCGCTTGTTCTATGTTAAGAGATGATATTTTTGATATAAGGTACATTATGTAAGCCTTACGGGCTAGGTCGATTGAAGTGGTGGTACTCTTTACATCCCCCCGCCTGTTCGCGCTGCCTTGCTGCTCTGGATATCAAAGAAGATGAGGTGATATGTGAAATCCAACCACCGAATCGTGCAATACGGTGAAGTGTTGACGCCCGGGCAGGTTGTCAATGCCATGCTTGATCTGGTGAAGCAGGAGACGGAGCGGATTGACTCGCGTTTTCTTGAGCCTGCTTGTGGGACGGGGAATTTTCTCATCAAGATACTGGAGCGAAAACTGCGAGTCGTGGAGGCACGCTATGCCAAAAATCAGTTGGAATATGAGCGCTATGCGATCCTTGCCGTCTCATGTATTTACGGGATTGACATTCTGGCAGATAACACAGAAGAATGCCGTAAACGGCTGTTTGATGCGTTTGATGCGTCTTATACCCGCTTCTTTAAGGAAAAGGCAAAAGAGCAGTGCCGGGAAGCGGCGCGCTATATCCTCAAGCGCAACATTGTGCATGGCGATGCCCTTTCCCTGAAAACCGTGGGGGATAATCCGCAGCCGATTGTTTTTTCGGAGTGGTCACTGGTCAACGGCAGTCTGCTCAAACGGCGCGATTTTGCCTTCCATGAATTGGTGAGCCACGGTTCCATGCGGGAGCTGCCGCTCTTTTCGGACCAAGGCGAGGAGGTGTTCATCCCTGAGCCGGTGAAGGAATACCCGCCGGTGCATTTCCTGGAGGTGGCCCATGCCTACGATGATTAGCTACAACCCCGATGTGCTTTCTTGCCTGGCCAACCTCTCCAGCGACGAGGTCTTTACCCCGCCGCAACTGGCAAACCGGATGCTTGACCTTTTGCCGCAGAAACTATGGAGCGATCCCGAGGCCCGCTTTCTCGACCCGGCCTGCAAGTCCGGTGTGTTCCTGCGCGAGATCGCCAAACGGCTGGACAGGGGATTGGAGAACAAAATCCACGACCAGCAGGAGCGCATCAATCACATCATGAAAAACCAGCTCTTCGGCATTGCCATCACGGAACTGACTGGCCTGATTAGCCGGCGTTCGCTCTACTGCACCAAGACCGCCAACGGCAAGTATTCGGTGTGCACCGCCTTTGATGACCGGGATGGCAACATCCGTTTCAAACGAACGGAGCACACATGGGAGAACGGTCGGTGCGTCTTTTGCGGGGCAAACGAAGCCAATTACGCGCGTGGTGAAGAACTCGAAACCCATGCCTATGAATTTATTCACACCGATAACCCACTCTGTCTTTTCGACGAACGAAGTGAGGATAAATCTATGAAATTCGATGTCATCATTGGCAATCCGCCATACCAGTTGAGCGATGCAGGATTTGGCAGGAGTGCTTCTCCTATCTATCAGCTATTCGTCCAACAGGCAAAAAAGCTAAATCCTCGATATTTGATAATGATCATTCCTTCACGCTGGTTTGCGGCAGGGAAAGGGTTGGATGATTTTCGGAATGAAATGTTAAAAGACCGTCGGATAAGAAAACTTGTGGACTTTGAGAATAGTGCGGATGTCTTTCCAGGTGTAGATATTGCAGGTGGTGTGTGTTATTTCCTCTGGGAAAGAGATTCAAAAGGGCTATGTGAGGTAACCAATTTCTATAACGGACAACCGGTTGTTTCAATGAGACAGCTTGACGAGTTTCCTGTTTTCATTCGGCATGGTCGTGCTATACCTATCATCAGAAAAGTTCTTGCTAAAAATGAAAATGGTGGAAAAAGACTGAGTGATGTTGTTTCTCCAAGGAAGCCTTTTGGTTTACCGACAAATTACCAGCCCAAAAACGCAGGCATCCCCTGCTGGTTCAAACAAAAAATAGGACTGAAATTTGCAGATCCAGCAGATATTAAGGACGAAAAGGGCATTCTTAGTAAATGGAAACTGCTCATTCCACCCTATCCTATTGCAGGCCAAACAGATTTTTCAAAGCCCATCGCCTTTTACTACGAAGCAAATACTCGTATAGCAAAACCGGGTCAATGTTGCACAGAGTCCTGGCTGGTTGCTGGCGCTTTTGATACAAAAAAAGAAATTCTATCATTCAAATCATATCTTTTCACGAAAATTGTCAGATTCCTTTTGCTTCAAACAGTAATGTCACAACACGTAACAAGAGAATATTTCTATTTCGTTCCTGACTTGGGCAAGTATGAAGGTGTTTACACCGACGAGATACTAATTAAGCGATGGGCTATTACAGAAGAAGAGTTTGCGTTCATCGAATCGAGAATACGCGATATAGGTGAAGAAAATGGATCGGTAAAGAACGACGAGGAGCCTGATGATGACTAACGCTCTTCCCGCTACCCACTATCAACAGCTCAAGGAGCAAATTGGCGAGCTGCTGCGCTACGGTCGGGCGCAGGCAGGCCAGGCGGTCAACACCATTTTGGTGCAGACCTACTGGCAGATCGGGCGGCACATCGTGGAGTTCGAGCAAAAGGGGAATATCAAGGCCGAATACGGCAGCGAACTGCTCGACCGGCTTTCCAAGGACCTCGCGGCGGAATTTGGTAAGGGATTCAGCCGTTCCAATCTGGTTTATATGCGCAAGTTTTATCTTGCCTTCCCAAAAAGTGAGACACTGTCTCACAAATTGACCTGGAGCCACTACTTTGAAATCCTAAAAGCTGATAATGATCTAGAAATCAGTTTCTATGTCAAGCAGTGCGAGAAGGAAAACTGGAGCGTACGCGAGCTGAAACGCCAGATGAAAAGCATGCTCTTTCACCGGCTGGCACTGAGCAGGGACAAGGCGGGAGTGCTGGAGATTGCCCAAAAGGGCAGTGAGGTGCAGCAAGCCGAAGACCTGCTAAAAGACCCCTATGTGTTTGAGTTTCTCGGCATTCCGTCTAAACAACAATACCTGGAAGGCGAATTGGAGCAACGGCTCATTCAAAACCTGGAGTTATTTCTATTGGAGCTCGGCAAGGGATTTGCCTTTGTGGGCAGGCAATACAAGATAACGTTGGCCAATCGCCATTTCTATGTAGACCTGGTATTTTATCACCGCATCTTGAAATGTTTTGTGCTTATAGACCTCAAGCGCGGCGAGATTGATCATACCGACATCGGGCAGATGAATCTGTATCTGAATTATTTTGCCAAAGAGGAAAATGTGGAGGGCGATAATCCGCCCATCGGCATCGTGCTGGGCGCTTACAAAGACCATATTTTGGTGGAATATGCAACGCAGAACATCACCAATCAGTTATTTGTGAGCAAATATCAGTTGTATCTGCCGGATAAAAAGCAGTTGCAAACAGAACTGGAGAGGCTGTTGAGCGATGGCTAATCAAGAATTCTTTCCGCAACGACCCAAAATCGAGCCCAAGATCTACGCATATGAGGACACCAATCCGCAGTATGCTGGTTTGCTCAAGATCGGCTATACCACCAAGAGCGTGCAGGAGCGGGTGGCACAACAGTATCCCACCCTACGGCCTGGCGGCAATCTGCCGTATCGTATCGTGCTCGAAGAGCCGGCCATCCGCAATGATGGAACGGGTTTTACTGACCGCGACGTGCACCGCATGCTGCGCATCAATGGCATCCGCAACGAGGGCGGTGAATGGTACCGCTCTACGGTTGAACAGGTGAAGGCAGCTATCAATGCCGTCCGTGAAGGGCAGCTCTTCGAAGAACAGCGCTCATTGAATTTCAAGATGCGGCCCGAGCAGGAAGCCGCAGTTCAAAAGACAATAGCCTACTTCAAGAGCTACCGGCGCGAAAACCACAAGCCGCCGCATTTCCTCTGGAACTGCAAAATGCGCTTCGGCAAAACATTCGCTGCCTATCAGCTCGCCAAACGCATGGGATGGAAAAAGATTTTGGTGCTCACCTTCAAACCGGCGGTCCAGAGCGCCTGGGAAGAGGATTTGCGCTGCCACGTGGATTTTCAGGGGTGGCAGTTCATCAAGCCCGGGGGCCTCACCTACGACGAGGCTGACAAAAATAGGCCCATCGTCTGCTTCGGCTCGTTTCAGGATTACCTGGGACGAAATCCCAGCACGGGGGGCATCAAGACCAAAAACGAATGGGTGCACGCCACAAACTGGGACTGCGTGATTTTCGACGAATACCATTATGGCGCCTGGCGGGAAAAAGCCAAAGACCTGTTCGAAGCAGAAGACGAACGGGAACGGCAAGCGGCCGAAGGGGAAGATATTGATTACTTCGATGAGGAAATCCTGCCTATCACCTCAGACCATTACCTTTATCTCTCCGGCACTCCGTTTCGGGCCATTGCGACAGGTGAGTTCATCGAGGAGCAGATTTACAACTGGACCTATTCCGACGAACAGAAGGCAAAGGAAGAATGGCAAGGGCCGGATAACCCTTATGCCGCTCTGCCGCGCATGGTGCTGATGACCTATCAGTTGCCGGATGCCATCCGGGAAGTGGCCATGCAGGGAGAATTTGACGAGTTCGATTTGAATGTCTTCTTTTCGGCGGAAGGTATCGGCGACAAGGCGCGGTTCAAATATGAGAATGAGGTGCAGAAGTGGCTCGATCTGATTCGGGGTGCTTTTCTGCCGACCAGCATAGACAACCTCAGGCTGGGCGCGCAGAAGCCGCCGCTGCCTTTTTCCGATGTCAGGCTCTTGAGCGTGTTGACCCATACGCTCTGGTTTCTGCCCAGCGTTGCCGCGTGTTACGCCATGCGGAATCTGCTCGCGAAGAGGCAGAACCGTTTCTATCACGATTACAGAGTCATCGTGGCCGCCGGCAGCGCCGCCGGGATCGGCGTTGCTGCCCTGCCGCCGGTGCTGAGTGCTATGGACGATCCCCTCAAAACGAAAACTATCACTCTGACCTGCGGCAAACTGACCACGGGGGTTACGGTTCGTCCGTGGACGGGCATCTTTATGCTGCGAAATTCCTCCAGCCCGGAGACCTATTTTCAGGCCGCCTTCCGCGTGCAGAATCCGTGGACCATCAAGAATCCCGTTGGGGCCTCACCCAATGAGGAGCTGATCCTCAAAGAGGAATGCTATGTTTTGGACTTCGCCCCCGATCGCGCCTTGCGGCAGATTGCGGACTACAGTTGTCGGCTGAACGTTAACGAGAATGATCCCGAGAAAAAGGTTGAGGAATTCATTCACTTCCTGCCGGTGCTGGCCTATGATGGCAGTTCCATGAAGCAGATCGATGCCACCGGTGTGCTGGATATGGCCATGAGTGGCACCACAGCAACTCTTCTCGCTCGCCGCTGGGAGAGTGCTCTCTTGGTGAACGCAGATAACGACACCCTGCGGCGTCTCATGAAAAACGAACAGGCCATGAATGCCCTGATGAGCATCGAAGGGTTCAGGAACCTTAACAAGGACATCGAGACCATTATCAACAAGTCCGAAGCCGTAAAGAAGGCCAAGAAAGAGGCCAACGACAGGGAGCTTTCCAAAGAGCAGAAGAAGCAACTGACGGATGAGGAGAAGGAATACAAGAGCCTCAGAAAAAAAATTCAGGATAAACTTGTCAAGTTTGCCACGCGGATACCTATCTTCATGTATTTGACGGACTATAGGGAAAGAACGCTCAGGGATGTAATCACTCAACTGGAGCCTGGGTTGTTTAAGAAGGTGACGGGGTTGACGGTGAAAGACTTTGAGTTGCTCGTCAGTCTGGGGGTGTTCAACAGCGCCCTGATGAACGATGCGGTGTATAAATTCAAACGGTATGAAGACCCCAGTTTGGTTTATATAGGCATCAATCGTCATAAAGGGGAGGATATTGGGCTGTACGATACGGTATTGCGTCGATCGGATTACAGTCTGCCATTTGTAAATAAGGAAAAAGAAAGGGAGTGACAGATGCTTTTAGTGAACTCCACAACAAGGTGAGACTGATATCCTGGTTCTTCGGGAAATGGACATTCCTGTTAATTGAACAGGCTAATAAATTATGCTGCGTTTTTGGCTTGTGATGTATTATGTAACGAGAATAGCCATTAATGACAATGATATTGAGGATATTGGGAGATGAGGTCATCCAAAAGTGGAGTTAATTAACCTCATCAGTTGAAAAATACCTGAAGCTGCGCTGTTGCACCATAATTGGTGTGATCTCCAGACTTCTGTGTACGACCATCAACCATCACTTTAAATTTTTGCCCATTGAAGAAATGCGTGTAACCAATAATGTAGCAGGGTGAATTCGGGTATGACGGATTTGCCACATGAAGTTTTTCTGCAGACAGCACAACTTCGTTCAATCCGTCAAAGTTATAATTGGCAAATGCGTAGTACCCATAATATATTTTATCCTCCAGGTTTGCCTGAATATACTCTCCCTGAATATCCCATTTTCTTGAGTTAAAATGAGTTTCAAAACCCCATCGAAAATCCTTTCCCGTAAACATATTGCCGGTTCCAAGAATGCTCGGGAATGACAAATCCTTCTTGTCGCGGTAAGCAGCGGAAAAGCCATTAGTCCATGAGGTTTCATCTGAAAACTGAATTTTGTAACCAATTCTGGCGGTATAGAGGAATTGTCTGTCCTCGTTGGATTTTGTGTTTCCACCATTACCGTTATATATCCCGAAGCTTGAGTGAAATCCAGACGCCTTTGGCTCAAGCACTATTTCAATGCCAATGTCTCGGGCATATGTGTCCCCTGTTGGAATTAGAACATTAACGGCTGCAGCTCTTTCTATGAGTGGTATAAAAGCATCGGCTTGCTGCCTTTCGAGGGCAAAGTCTGGAACAAACTGTCCAATTCTCATGAAGCCGTATAGCATTCTGTATTCGCAGTAAACATCCTGAAGCATGAATGTACCACTCGTCTGGTATCTGAATATTCCCTGAATTCGGAAATAAAGATTGCTGTCTACAGGCGCAGGGCCGCCGATCCACATTTTGGCTCTCCGTATCGAAAAGCCGGAATTGGATCGGAAATCGTCCGAAAACCTCGTTTGCAGGTATCCACCCCAGCCTATCTTGGTTTGAGACAATGACACATCAGTCAGGAAAAACAAAATTGTTCCTGCTAAAAACAAATTAGTCCGAAAAATGATACAAAAAAACGTTTTCACATGACCTCCGAGAAAAATTTGATTCCAATTGAAATTTTCACTTTGGCGTATTAATTGTTTCATTTTAAGAGTAGGCCCCACATCATTTTCCCGGCAATGCCCAGCAGGACGATACCAATGATGAGCTTTACCTGCTTTCGTTTGAGTTTCTCCGTCATGAGCCAGGCACCCAAAACAGCCCCGATTGCAGAAGCTATCGCGGTCAACACCAGCAGCTTAACATCAATGCTCCCGAGCGTTGCATGTCCCAAAAAACCTGATAAAGAAGAAAATATAACAATGAAAGAGGTTGTTGCAGACGCTTTTTTAGGATTAATCCCCATCCACACAAGTACCGGGATAATAATATTGCCTCCACCGACACCGAGCAAGCCGCCGAGAAAGCCAGCAAATCCTCCTATTGAAACTCCGTAGGTCAGCTGCTTATTTCTTGAAGTTTCTATATCCTTCTCCTTCGGTTCATAAAAAAGCATCATTAAGCCTGCGAACAAAAGGAATCCAACAAACAACCATTTTAGCATATTGTCATCGAGCCCTTGACTTATATATGCTCCTACTGGTGACAACACTGTTGCCACAATGAGTACAGGTATAGCCAGTTTCCATAGTACCAATTTTGATTTTACATATCGGTATGACGCAAAACACATTGCGATCGAATTAAGAAGAAGCGCAACAGCCATAGCTACATGAATGTTTATGCCCAAAGCAACAAAGACAGGTATCAGTATAAAGGCAGCTCCAACACCTGCAATTGTAAGCAATGCTGTAAACAGAAAAGTTATTAGGGCTGCTATGATAGCAGTTGTCATGAGAATATACCTCCATGCTTGAAATTTCCATTTGATAATGGAATTATCGCACAAACATAGTTGCAAAAGATAATCGGTTTGTTAAAAGCAAGAGAAAAGCGCACAGATAAAACCGTCTGTACTGGAAATTCCAACCGACAGAAGTCGATTTCTTGAATAGTATCCATGCGCTGTTCTCAGGTCTGCCTTCTATATAGGTAAGTAAATTGTCTGTTCGTCATCCCTATGTCCTGAGCATTGGAGGCAAACGAGCTTGCTATCTTTTACTCTCAGGTATCGTTCGAAGACATACTCTCCGCAGACGCTGCACTTTGCTTTGTTGAAAGAGCTTGGGACAGGCTTAAAGTTGAAGTCGGGTACTCGCTCAATCTTGAAAAGCTCTTCCTCGGCAGCGTTGAGAACCATGTCGATAACTCCCTGAGAGACATCAGCCGGTACCTGTGACGGCTCAATACCCTGCTTTCTGAACTTGAAAAATTCATGCGTACCTAACTTGTCCATGAATTCGTTCCTGAAAAGTATACGGACTGCCCCCTTTGCAGGATGGTAGAAAGTCGCCGCTACCTTTCCAAAGAACAGTTTGTGCATTTGTCCCTTCCCAAAAGTTGCGGATGTTGATGCCTGAATGCCGTCCTGGATGCAGCCCTGCGGATGGCCCACGCCCATTTCGGAAAAGACAAAAAGATCGTGGTCGTAGCATTTTTCCACTCCAAGTTCACGCAGAGCGGTTGCTCCCATTCGGTACCCCATTACGGAGTACGGACATTTGTGACCGTGAAATTCAAAAAGCCAGTCAGGTACTTTGAACATTGTTTAATCTCCTTCCATTATTTTATTAGTAATCGTACAGTTACAAAGAATTTTTTAAAAAATTATGATGCTTTTTTTAGAGCTCGCTCAAGGAGACACATCATCCTCTTACAGAAGTTATCTGTGTTTACACCGTAAGGATTCAAGACAAGCTCAATGTTCAGGGAAATCGGAATTCCCATATAAAGCATGGCAACATTTTCAACTTGAATAGAGCTGTCCCACTCTCCAGAAACAATCCCGTCCTGAATAATCTTCTTAGCGAGCTGTTTTTGTCTGTTCAATATATTTAGCATCCGTGCTTTCAATTCAGAGTCGTTGGAATGGGCGGCTTCAGAAAATAGGAGCATGGTAATTCCTCTGTTTTCTATAAGATACCGGACATGTGCACAAAGAAATTTGAAAAGTCGGTCCTTTGACGATGCATTGGACATGGCAACGCTCTGGAGAGAGCTCATCAGAACCTGTTCAACACTGTCAATAATTGAGAGGATTATGTCTCGCTTGGACCTGAAATGGCGAAACAGCGCCCCTTCCGTAACGCCGACCTTTTCAGCAAGTTTCCTGGTGGAGAGGTTGTGGAGGCCTTCGCCGTCAACAATCTCAAGAAAAGCTCTTTTGATTTCTTCCTGCCTTATCTCTGTCGGTTTTCTTTCCATTTGACATGCTTGATTTGTAAGTGATTACTTACTAAATTAATAACAGAAGGAAGCGATGTCAAGAGAAAAGTTGGTACCGGAGCAGATGGAGGATTAGGTGGTGCTTATAAACATTTATTCTTTTCCTGCTCTTTTCTCGTTTGTCATAAATATCACAATAGCATTCCTGATATTTTTCAGAAATCCCCGATCCTCTGTCAATAGATGGGTTTCTACATTTGTCCTCAGTTTCGCAATCTGGAATATTTCCGAGGTATTTATCCTGGCCAGCGAAAGTCAACAGGGAGCCGCTCTCGCTGCACAGGTGCTTTACAGGATAATTTTTATTATTCCTGCGATTTATGTAATTGGTGCCTACAACTTTTCTCGAAGCATTTCAATGTTTAAGAATAGACCCGTCTTCTACTTGGGGGTTTTCCTTTTACCAATTATTTTCCTGATACTTTCATTTCCAAATTTTCATATTAATTTGCTGCCTATCTCCGGATCAAGTAAGATTTATTATTACAGAATTATAATACATCCTGATTTCCAGTCGATATCACTCTTTACTATATTTTTTGTTTATTTGATCTGGGGATCCGCCGTTGTGATGCGTAAGATTTCAGTTTTACGGACCACGACCCAGAAGCGGCGTGCCAGGATTTTCCTTTTTGGTGGCCTGACTTTCTTATTTTCATCACTCTTGCTTTTCACTATTGAGAAAATAGCAAGAGAGGCTTTATACTTTTACACTGCATCTACAGTGCTATCGTCCATAATCAGCATCTTCTTTGCCACTGCAGTTCTTCAAGGAAAAATGTTCAAATCACCACAAACAATGAGAAAAGGCATCGCATATTCAGTCGCGTCATCCATCGTCCTTGCAATTTACTTTCTGGGTGTGCAGGCTATTACAGCAAGTCTTTTGAATTATTTAGGGATAAGTTCCTATGCTGCAAATGCACTTCTTGTTCTCTTTTTAGTTTTCCTGATTGGTCCTCTTGAAACAAGAATACGTCGAACGATTGATATTATTGTGAGCCGCGATCTTAATCGATATCGGCATAACATGGTGGAATTTTCTCGTGAAATTTCAGGTTATCTCCCTAGAGCTGAGTTTTTCAGAAAGATCGAATCATTCTTGTCGAAGCAATTTCACATACAAAATGTGCTCATATTCATCAGAGTAGAGAAGTTAGATGGATTATCCTTTTTAGAATGGAAAGGTGAGTCCAGTTCTTTAAATATCAAAAGCGATTGTTATCTGGTTCAATTTTTGCAAAGGCATAAGAGCGCAGTAGAATTTTATGACATTGAACCCAACAAGATTAACAATGAAATTTACTCACTGTTAGAGTCGAAGGCTGTCCGACTCCTTTTTCCCTTATTTTCTGCAGAGGAACTTGTTGGTATACTGGCAATATCATTGAGGAAATCAGGAGAGGAGTTTACAACAGACATCGTAGAAGCGCTTACTATATTTGCAAACGAAGTTTCCACCGCCTATCAGCGAAACCTTGCTATTGATCACATGCGTAAGAAGGAACAGGAGGAATTTCGCATACAGCATCTTGCATCACTGGGTCAACTGACGGCGGGTATTGCACATGAAATACGGAATCCACTTAATATTATGTCAGCATCGGCACAAACTCTCCTGAAGAAAAACCTGTCTGCTGAGGAAGAGAAGGAACTCAAACAATTCATAGTCGATGAATCGGGAAGGCTGAACAAGATTCTTTCTGATTTTCTAAGTCTTTCTAAACTTCGCCCCCCAAAATACGAAGTTGTTTTTCTAAAAGATATTTTCCAAAGGTTAAGGGGTTCCTTAGGTGCTGTGGCCGGGCAAATAAGAATACAGACCCCTCCTGAGGAGGCGCTGATAGAAATTAGCACAGATGCGGATATGTTATATCAACTGTTGTTCAATATTGCCATCAATTCAGTTGATGCCATTAAAGAAAGGTGTAAATCCCAGTCTGATTTTTCGTGCAATGACGGGAACATTTCCATCTCTGCAGCCTTTGATGGTGATCAATTCTCCATTTCAGTCTCTGACAACGGGATTGGGATTCAAGAGGAGGCACTGGAAAGAATATTCGAACCATTTTACACGACAAAAGACAGTGGCACAGGTTTGGGTCTGAGCATATCGCAAAATATAGCTGTTGCTTTAGGAGGGCGGATTGACGTTAAGTCGCGCAAATGGGAAACCATCTTCACTTTTACAGGAAACAGCAAAAGGGTTGGTTTAATATGAATAGAAATAAACTGAAGATCTTGATTGTTGATGATGAAGAAAGGTCTTTAAAAGTCCTGAAAATAAATTTTCAGGATAAGTACGATGTTCTGGTGGCAAAAGATGGAACAGAGGCGATTAGCATTCTCGACAGGGAAAATATAGCTGTTGTTCTAACCGATATGAGGATGCCGCGAATGACAGGTCTCGAGCTATTGGGACACATAAGGGATAAGTTCAACTGGATCCCCGTCATTTTAATAACTGCTTATGGGAGCGTTGAAAACGCTGTTGAAGCTATGAAGGCCGGCGCCTATGATTATATTCTGAAGCCGATAAAAATTGAAGACGCTGAGCTTGCGGTGAGGCGTGCTGTTGATTACAGTCTAACAATCATGGAAAACCGGGCACTCAAAAGCCGATTGAAGGAATACGAGGTTCCACAGGAAATCATAACAATCAACCCCTTGATGAAGTCATTGATTGCGCTCGTGAGGGAAGTAGCATTGACAGATGCTTCAGTTTTAATTGAAGGGGAGTCGGGAACCGGAAAGGAATTGTTTGCAAGGGCTCTTCATATGATGAGCGAAAGATCCAGTGGGCCATTTATAGAAGTGAATTGCGGTGCAATTCCACATGAACTTTTTGAGAGCGAGCTTTTTGGACATGAGCGTGGGGCCTTTACCGGAGCCGTAAGTACAAAGAAAGGGAAATTAGAATTAGCAGAAAGTGGGACACTCTTTCTGGATGAGATAGGAGAGATGCCTCTTGATTTGCAGGTAAAACTACTCCATGTGCTTGAGAACAGGCAATTTACCCGGGTCGGTGGAACAACTTTTTTACAGTCAGCAGCCCGAATTGTGGCGGCAACAAATCGTAGTTTAAAAAATGAGGTTGAGAGTGGCCACTTCAGAAAAGACCTTTACTACCGTCTGAAGGTGGTATACCTGCAAGTTCCTCCACTTCGTGAAAGAAAGGAAGATATTCCACTACTGGTACAGCATTTCATTGAAAAACATGGGAAATCAGCAAAAAAGATAATTAATGCGATTGACAATGATGCTCTGGAGATTTTAAAACTTTATTCATGGCCGGGTAATGTTCGAGAACTTGAAAACGTAATTTTACAAGCGGTCATATTTGCAAGGGATGAAAAACTAACCGTGGACTCCATCCCTCAAGAAATAAGAGATTCAGTGGGGCAGATCGTGGAACAAATACCGATTACAAAGGATGAGCTACAGAAAGAGAAAATAAGAAGGACGGAAAAGATTGTCCTGGAATTGGAAAGAAAATTTCTCACCTCATTAATTGAGAAATCTGGTGGAAATATTTCTGAAGCAGCAAGGATCAGTGGATACAACAGGCGCCAAATCCAAAATCTCATTAGAAAACATAACATTGATATGTCTAATGTCAAGAGTTCACTGAATATTTCACGTTCTTAAGTATGAACCCTGCGTTTGAAACTGCCTGTTTAAGCTCCTCTTTTGGTTTAATACAGAGTAATTTTCCATCTCGATGAGAGGAGAGGGAACGCGCGGTGCTTTCCGAAATGGTGAATATACTCTTTCCAGGATAACTGGTAGTTCTGACGCAGGGTGGTAAGGAAGGCAACGCCAGCAGGCTGCTACGTTCATTTACGTTGATTTCATGTGCTCCGGCAACTGTACTGCTATGACTTTCCCACGTGCTGTTATTTCACCGTTTGCTAAAACCTTTATTTCAGAAATTACTTTTCGTCCTTTTAATTCTAATACCTCACCTCGAAGCTCGAGCTCGACTCCAAGGGGAGTTGGTTTCAGATAATCAACCTGTAGCGAAGCGGTAACGAACCTAAATGGGGGGTCTGTGCACGGTTCTCTTCCTTCAGCTCTGTAAGCTGCTAATGCAGCAGTTCCGGTTCCATGACAGTCAATAATTGAAGCAATAAGACCACCGTAAACAAAACCAGGCACAGCAATGTGGTACGGCTCTGGTTTAAAATAAGCAACGGTTTCCTCGCCATCCCAGTAACTTTTAATATGGTAACCGTGATCGTTAAGCCTGCCGCAGCCGTAACAGTAGCTCAGTTCTTCAGGATAGCAATCCTGTACAGCTATTCTTTCCATTTTAACCTCGTAATGGTTCAATAATTTGCTCTTAATAAAATGTATCTGAAACATTCAAATTTGCGTGTTCATATCCAGAGAAGCAATACATTGAGGCGCCATGAGGTAATGGCTCAATTGAGGAATTTATAACGTCTTGCACTGTGAATCTAAATGCCATCGAGAATATAAATAACTTTCAATAGGCAGGGGTGATTTATGACGGTTTGCCTAAAGGTGTAGCCAGGAACTATTGATATGTGTGCTGGTGTTTATTAGTTTAGTAATTACTAAAATAAGGAAATATTAAATGAAAAGAGCACATGTTGAAGGCCAGTTATGCATAGGACCTACCTTTACAAAGGCTGAATTCTCATTAATTAAAAAAAATCTTTCAGAACAGCGTGGGCTCGATATTCTTGCAGATTTGCTCTCAGTTTCAGGAAATCGGCAACGCCTGAAAATAATTTATCTCTTACATGCCCACAAAGAGATGTGTGTTTGCGACCTGGCAGAATGCCTAAATATGAGCACGTCGGCTGTATCGCAGCATTTGAGGAAACTTAAAGACAAGAACATTGTAAGTTCAAGAAGAGAAAGACAGACAATTTTTTATTCACTTTCTGCAAACACGTTTACATCCAGTCTTGAGGATATTCTCGAAAAGGAGGAAACAAAGGAACCACATTCGTTCATATATAAGGAGGTCACCCAATGAAACGCTCAACATTATCAGCAGCAGGATCTGTTTTTACAGCGATAGTCGCATCGTTATGCTGCATCGGCCCAGCTATTCTTGCAGTTCTGGGGGTGGGAGCCGTTGGATTTTTTAGTTCATTTGAACCGTACCGGCCATATTTCCTCTCGTTAACAGTTTTTCTTCTCGGTCTTGCATTTTATTTCACTTACAAGAAGAAGCAAGTTATCTGTGAAGACGGTAGCTGTAAAATAGTCAATGCGGGGAAGTGGAACAGGATTGGTGTATGGATATCCAGTATGATAGTTCTGGCTGCTATCCTTTTCCCTTACGTCAGCCTTGCTCCAGCGGCTGGTGCCGCTGCTCGTTCGCAACAGGGTGCAGAGCGCCAATACTCTGCGGTAGTTTTAAGTATAAGAGGAATGGACTGCGAAGCTTGCGCAAATGGTCTTCAAGCTTCATTGTTGCAGATGAAAGGTGTCAAATCAGCACAGGTTAATTATAAGTCAGGAACTGCTGTGATAAAGTACGATTCCACGCAGGTCGCTCCTTCGGCTTTTACCAGCTTTCTTGCCAGGGTGGGGTTCAAGGCCTCTATTGTGGAGACTGATTTGCCCGCAGTGTCAAAAAGCCGAGCCCCAGCAGCATGTCCAACCTGTTTCTGAAGTTTGCATCATATTGTCCGTAGCGCAATTTCAAAAAAATAATAACATAAGAATAATAGAGGATAAATTATGAAAGAATATCAACTTGCAATAATAGGCGGCGGGGCAGCATCTTTCGCTGCTGCCACGAAGGCTGCAGATTTGAAGATTGATAAAGTGGTAATGATCAACAGTGGCCTGCCAATTGGTGGCACCTGTGTAAATGTAGGCTGTGTGCCAAGCAAGGTTCTTCTGGAAATCAGCGCCCAACTCTACTATCGGGAAAATAGCCGTTTCAATTCCCTCCGTTCTGCTTTACAAACTCAATTCCAACGCCCTGACGTTTCAAAAATATTTATGGAAAAGGATGAGATTGTCGAATCGCTGAGACAATCGAATTACCTTGACGTTATTTCAGCATTTAAAAATGTTGAATTCATTGAAGGAACTGCCAGGTTTACCTCTGAAAATGCAGTTGAGGTTCTGGGTGAAAGGCCAAGGAAGATTGAAGCCGAAAAGTTTATTATAGCTACAGGCTCAAAGGCCAAGATTCCACCCATAAAAGGAATCGAGCAAGTAAAATACCTGACCAACATTGAAGCTTTAAGTCTTAAAAGGGTTCCAAATAAGTTCGTGGTTTTAGGTGGCGGTCCCCTGGGGCTTGAGTTTGCTCAAATGTACAGGCACTTTGGGAGTGAGGTTCTGGTTATTGAAATGGAGAACCGTGTGCTTCCGCTGGAGGAACCTGAAGTGTCAAGGGAAATTCAACATGCACTCGAAAGCGAAGGAATTCAGTTCATGACTTCATCAAAACTTCTAGAGCTATCAGGGAACGGCACGGAAAAGCGCGCAAGGATCGATTACAGTGGTGATGTGGTTGAAATAGACTTTGATGAAATTCTTATTGCAACAGGCGTACAGCCAAATACCGCAGGTTTAAATTTAGGGTCAGCTGGCGTGAAAACTGACCGTCGTGGATTTATTGAAACAGACGAACATCTTCGCACTGCAAATCCCAACATTTATGCTGCTGGGGATTGCGTAGGCAAAATGGCACTTGAAACTGTTGCAGCAAGGGAGGGAGCGGTTGCTGCTGAAAATGCATTGACAGGGTCTGAGAAAACAATCAACTATGAACAAATTCCGCATGCAGTCTTTACAATGCCACAGGTTGCAAGCGTCGGTATAACTGAGGCTGAACTTATGAAGAGAATCAAAGTTTGTGCATGCCGCACAGTTCAATTAAGTTCAGTTCCCAAAGGGCGGGCTCTAAAGGAAGAGTACGGGATAGTAAAACTTGTGATTAACCCGCACACGGCAGAAATAGTCGGGGCAGGAATCGTCTCTCCTGTCGCAGCGGAAATGATACACGAAGCTGCACTGGCAATAAGAAACAAAATGACGATATATGACCTTATAGATACCGTTCATGTTTTTCCAACTTTCTCGGAAGGATTAAAAATCGCAGCACAGGCATTTACAAGAGACATAAGCAAAATGAGCTGCTGTATTGGTTAAAGCTGCATAAGCACCTTCAGGAAATAGTAAAGTGCATGGAGGTGATCAATATGATCCGGGCCGGAATTGCCCGCAAATCCAAGTACTTCAAAATGATTTCTGTGTGCCATACTGATCATCTGCATCCCGAGTGGGCCCCATCGTAAAACCGCTTTTATTTTTATCCCGAGGCAGTGCAAGATGTAATCAGTTGCTTCTGTCGTGCTGACAAAGGTGCCGGGAAAAATCTCTGAATGTGTAATCAAGAACTTCTTTCTGGAAGAAGATTGAGAGCATGTCCTGGCAAAATTTAAAAATGGAACAAGCGCCATAGAGTCTATTTTGCCCCCCATACTCAGAACTCTTCGATCAGGTATGTAGCTGGCGTGGATTCCGTCAAGTAATAAGACCGCATCAATTGTCTTGAGGTTTCGATCGTATGATATAATTTGTCTAATTGCTCCATAACCGGCGCTGAACCCACTTAAAATGATATGTTTTATGGTGATCCTGTGATGAACCATATTCTCAGCAACAACGTTTATGGAATCTATTAATTGAAGAAACTTTAATGTGTCTTTAAATTCTCTGGCGTATATTGCTGAGCCTGCTCCCAGATTAACCGAACACGCAATTAGTGGTTTTTTGTAACTGTCAGCTGCGTAATTTACTACAAAATATGGGCCGTGGAAATGAATGAGAAGGTCAGCACTATATGCTGTTGAAGATCGTCGAGGTATGTATATCTCAACAGGCCTGGATAAGATGTCTTTAATTTCGCCAGTTAATCCGTAAAATTCTCTCTCTGTTATACGTATATGCTTTCTTGTATACTCCACCATTGGAGAAGGATTTTGTGATGCTACTCTGGCACTGTCTTCTCCCTGCGAAAATGCAGGATTTGAAGACATCACTATAACAACAACCAATGCAATGAAGTATTTCTTCATAATAACATAATAAAAATGATTGGATGGACCAACAACAGAGACAGTTGCTGGTCCACCAGTTATTTAGTTTGCATCAGAAATATACCCTGGCTCCAAGCTGCATTGTTCTTGGAGCATATGAACCGGTAGCCTTTCCAAAGGTCGACAGGGGATTTCCGCTGGCATCTTTCATTCGTCCAAAATATCCTGAGGCGTTGTACCAATTACCGACATTATAGGCATCGAACATGATAAGGAATCTGTAGCCGCCAGGAAAGCTAAATGTCTTGGTGATTCTCAGGTCAAGGTCTTTATACCAATTTCTTATTTTGGATGCTGTTGGTACTGCATAACGGACTCCACCTGGCCAGTCGTCGCCGTAGTTATTGTCATTATTGAGATCTTGCCCGATTGTGACAGAATATGGTGTGGGACTGGCTATTGTCCCAACTCCTGAGAGTTGGAATCCGTAAGGCATATCAACACGCCAGTTCAGCACTATTCTATGCCTCTCGTCAAGTGTGCTTCTCTGTCTGTAAAAAGAAGTGAGGAGTGTATAGGTGTTTGCATCATTATCTGAATAAGCCCATGACAGAGTGTACGCTAACTGTGCAAAAATCTTAAAGCCATTTGCTAACTGATTACTGTATGTCATTGATGAAAGGATTCCATAATAATACGCTCTGCCGAAGCTCCCCCAGAGCCAGATATCTCCGTAATTAGGGGTGAGGATTCTCTTTTTCTGTACAGGATCATAATAGTTGACATTCCATGCTTTGTAAATATTACTTACATGCTTGTTAACGTAATCGACACTTACGGCAAGGTGTTCGGAAACCTGTTGCCCCACGCCAATTGACCATTGGTTAAACCGCGGCAACCACATTTTGGTATTGACCAGATCAATTGATGGAGCAGCGTTAACACCGCCTTTCTGAACAATAGCGCGTAGTGAGTCTGGATTAAGTGTTCCGGGATTTTGTATGGTATATGTTCTCCAGCTTGCATCTTCCCATTCAAAGTAGCCCACATACTGGGGAACTCTATCATAGAAAAGGCCATATCCTCCGCGAAGAATAGTGCTCCCATTTCCAAAAAGGTCGTAATTTACGCTCACTCTCGGGCCGAAGTTGTTCAACATGTTTGAGCGATTCCCACGATTAATGAAATCAGACGGGATGTTATTAACTATGACAGGGTCATTTGCCCATGGTACAGTGAACGTATTGTCGAGTGTATTAATTTCTCCATCCCATCTCAGGCCAATGTTGAGCGTCAGCTGATCATTAACCACCCATTTGTCCTGAACAAAAGCACCAAGTATCCAACCATTTGTTGTACCAAGTGCATCTACCTGGTCAGGAGAGTTTGGGTTGAAATATCCTATGCCAATTGAAGCAGCATACGGAAGTGAACTTGTGTCAGTTTTAAAGTAAAATTCTCCATCCTTATAGTACGGAAACCATGGGTTTCCTTTTACATTAGAAATTGTTGCTCCGACTTTAAGTACGTGGTCGCCATAGAAATTAGGAACGTTGTAAGTAAATTTATCCTCCAGAGTATAATGGTCTTCGCTCAGGCTAATAGGGAAGGTTCCCCTTCCGAGTCGGATGCTTGGATACACATATGAAGGGCCAGAAACGATAGTAGGTTCATTATGTCTCCATGATAAATACTGTACGGTGAGTTCATTGAGAGCCCGTTCATTAAAGATATGCGTGCTCTTGAGCATTAAGTTATTAACGTGGTACTGTCCATACAAGCCCGCCTGGTACGCAACAGTCCCTCCAAAATAAAACTTTGACCATGTGTAACGCGTATCCCAGATTAAATCAAGTGTATTTTTGTTATCCGGCTGATATGTGAGTCTGACCGCTCCGAGGTGAGTAACCCGGGGTGATTTAAATGTTCCAGCATACTGCTGCCAGATGTTTGGGTTGTACGCAGGTCTACCGGGAACGACATCTGCAAAACTATTTGCGTTTGAAAGCTCATAAGATGCGGAGTAAAACAACTTGTCCCTTATTATTGGGCCTGCCAACGTCAATCCAGCTTGCTGGCGATTATAGTCTGGCTTTGTAGTTTGAAATGGTCCCCTTGCTGTCAGGTCCTTATTTTCAAAAGTACCAAATGCTGTACCATAAAAATCATTTGTTCCCCTTCGAGTTATTGCTGATACGATATAAGCACCTCCGTCAGTATACTCAGCGTCGTAGGCATTGATCAGGACGCGAAATTCCTGGATTGCATCTTCAGGGAGTGGAGATGCTGTTTGACCCAGACCGACGATGTTCCCGTTGTAAAGGCTCTTCCATTCCAGGCCATCAACATAGAGATTCAGATAATTGTATGCGGAAATTGCACCGGCGCTCGGGATGGTTCCATAACCGCCAAGTGGGGCGTATGCTCTAATACCCGGGGCTAATTGAACAAGATCGAGAATGCTCCTCGTGTTTATAGGTATATCACGAATCTGTTCATTTCTGATAGCCATCGATACATCTGTCCTTTTTAATTCAAAAGTGGGAGCCCTTTCCGCAGTCACCTCGACTGGGCCCATTTGTACCGCCTGTTGTTCAAGGGCAAATGCAATGGTAGCTGTTTGTCCCAGAAGCAATGTGATTGCTTTCTTAATTTGTGTCTGGTAGCCTATGTGTTGAACTGCTACTTCGTATTCCCCTGGTTGTAATCCCTGAATGGAGAAATAACCGCTTGCAGAGGTAAATGTGGTCCTGTTGATACCTTCTTTTGGATTACGGACAATCACCGTTGCATCTGGAATAGGTTTTCCTTCGGCATCCTTAACACGTCCTTCAATTGTTGCCGTTGTAACCTGAGCGTTGATAGCGTTGACAGCAACAAGCAAAGTGACAATGAAGGCTGAAATAATTCGCATTTAATCCTCCTTTTTTGTAAGACGTTCTGATAAAATTAAGTCTGATCTTAATCTGGCGTGGGAAAAAATTGTCGAAATAAGACCAATCGAGTTCCACATTGACGTCATTGGTTCTGGATAATCGGTGAGGGAAAAGGCAGGATACCATTGGTGAAGGCAACGTACCCTCGCAGGATCAATCTGATCAGTCCAATGCGTTAAATTTGGATGCGTTTCGATTGTCTTTCCTGGTAGGATACAAGGTGTCATAGCCAGGCTACTCAGCTGAACCAACCCTTTCTCGTTTTGCATGCTGCTCCACGACGCAATGTAGTTGGTTGTGACAACCAACTATCTGAATATATTGACCAAGTTTGAGAAAGTCAAGAAAATGCATGCGTAATTCTAACTATTCTCATTTAGTGAAATTTGGACAGGTTGCCAGTAGCACAACAGGGTATCCCATGCAGTTGCTATATTGAACTTTTCAATTGTCTGTTGTAGACTGGCTTTAAAAAATGGAAAAGACATCGTACGCCGCTCGTTTGAAAGCCATGCATCAAGATTGGAAGTTAATGATGCGTACCGGGCAGACTTAACCCTGAACCATTAAAACATGACATCAATCGACAAATGGAGCATCTCATGAACAAAAAGTTGTTATTTGCAACTATAGTATCGGCACTGGGAAGTTTTTTGTTTGGTTTTGATACAGCTGTAATATCCGGAACTACAAAATTCATTTCAGAGTATTTTAAATTGACGGATGCTACACTTGGGATTACCGTCTCAATTGCGCTATGGGGGACAGTAATAGGCTCGATTGTGGTCGGTAAGCCTGGTGATCTCATAGGGAGAAAATATATGCTGATGATTACAGGTGCACTTTATTTTATATCAGCACTTGGTTGTTCGTTTGCAACCGGGTGGGCGATGCTTTTAATTTCAAGGTTTGCTGGTGGATTGGCTATTGGAGCAGCATCAGTAATGGCCCCAATGTATATTGCGGAGATTTCACCCGGCCGAATTCGTGGCAGACTTGTAGCAGTTACCCAGTTTAACATTGTACTTGGCATTCTGGTGGCTTTTTTCTCGAATTATCTTCTTGTGGATACTGGTGTAAATAACTGGCGATGGATGTTTGGAGTCATGGCAGTACCCGCAGTATTGTTTTTCTTGTTGCTCTTTTTGGTGCCAGATAGTCCACGATGGCTCGTTAAGAAAAATCGTATATCTGATGCGAGGAAAGTCCTTCAAATTGTAGGTGCAGAGGATGTGGAATTAGAATTGAGCAGTATAGTTGAATCTCTTAAAGAGGAGCTTCAGGGAGAAGGAGACAGGCTTTTCCAAAAGAAGTATAGCTTCGCAATTATATGTGCTGTATTGTTAGCAGTATTTAACCAATTATCTGGAATAAATGTTATAATGTATTATGCGCCGATGATATTTGAAAAGGCAGGTGCGAGCACAAACTCAGCAATGCTTCAAGCAGTTGCTGTTGGTGTAACCAATATGCTATTTACAATAGTTGCGATGTTCTTCATTGATAAGTTCGGCAGAAAGACCCTCCTTTTGATAGGTGCGGTCGGCATGTTTTTTTCACTTGCGGGTGCCGCATTGCATTTTTACAATGAAGAACTGTTCGGTGGTACCGGTGTTGTGGCATTTGTAATAAGTTTCATAGCATTCTTTGCTTTTTCACAGGGAGCAGTTATCTGGGTTTTCCTTGCCGAAATATTTCCAAACAGGGTAAGGTCAAAAGGGCAGGCACTTGGTTCCTTTACACACTGGATAATGAATGCTATAATTGGACTTCTGTTCCCACTTGCTCTTACCAATTTTGGAGGCGGGAACGTCTTTATGTTTTTCGCATTGATGATGATACCGTTTTTCTTTTTTGTCTGGAAAGTAATGCCTGAGACCAAGGGGAAAACCCTGGAGGAGCTCGAAAAGATAGTTGTTAAAGAGGGATAAAAGAAGGAGATAGGATCATGAAGATCATTAAATCGTTAACAACAGCAATTATATTGGTTTCATCAGCCATTGTCTATGCACAACATTATGATTTGTCAAAGCAAAAGGTGCTTTATTCAGTTGGTTATGCCCATCTTGATACACAGTGGCGATGGGATTACCCTACGACAATTGACAAATACATCTGGAATACGATGGAGGACAACTTCAGACTTTTCAAGAAATACCCTGATTACATATTTAATTTTACTGGTGCTAATCGCTATATGTTTATGAAGGAGTACTATCCCGCTCAGTTTGATTCTGTAAAGATGTACGTTGCACAGGGGAGGTGGTTTCCTGCTGGATCCTCAATGGAAGAAAACGATGTCCTTTCCCCTTCAGCAGAATCTGATATAAGACAGATTCTCTATGGTAATGAATTTTTCAGGAAAGAGTTTGGAGTAGCAAGTGATGAATACATGTTACCGGACTGCTTTGGTTTCCCAGCTTCACTTCCGTCTGTTCTGGCTCATTGTGGAATTAAAGGGTTTTCAACTCAGAAACTGTCATGGGGTTCTGCTGTAGGAATCCCTTTTAATGTTGGCAGATGGATAGGTCCTGACGGGGAGTCTGTAATCGCGGCATTTAATCCTGGTGATTACACAACACAAATAAAGGATGACCTTGCAAAAGATGAAAAATGGATAGACAGAATCAATGATCTTGGCAAAAAGTCGGGAGTTTACACTGATTATATGTACTACGGCACCGGTGATATTGGTGGTTCACCAACCGAAGGATCGGTTAGATGGCTTGAGAAGAGTATACATGATACAACGGGTATAACTGTGGTATCTGCCCGGGCAGACCAGATGTTCAACGACATAACGCCTGAAGAAAAAGCAAAACTTCCTTCATACAAAGGTGAATTGCTGTTAACAAACCATTCTGCAGGTTCTATTAATTCAGCTGCTGTTATGAAGAGATGGAACAGAAAGAATGAACTCCTTGCTTTTAAGGCAGAAGCATCTTCGGTAATGGCCGATTGGCTTGGAGCAAGCAGTTACAATTTTACAAAAATAGACCGCGCGTGGAGACTTGTTTTAGCAAGCCAATTTCACGATATGCTACCTGGTACAGTTATTCCAAAGGCCTTTGAATATGCATGGAATGATGAACTTCTGGCAGCCAATCAGTTCAGCAATGTTTTAGCCAATTCTTCAGGAGCTGTTATCAGAGGTTTAAATACAGATGTAAAAGGCATACCAGTTGTAGTGTACAACCCATTATCGTTTGAAAGAATGGATATTGTAAAGGCAACAGTAACATTTAAAGAAAATCCTCCTGAATTTGTCAGGGTGTTCGACTATAGAAATAAAGAGGTACCATCTCAAGTTAAAAGCGTCGATGGTAACAGAATGACAATTTTATTCATTGCGACTGTTCCATCATTAAGCTATTCCACTTACGACATAAGGCCCTCCAGGACGCCATGTTTGTTGCCGACAGGACTAAAGGTTACCGGGACCTACATTGAGAATTCAAAGTACATTGTCAGGATCGATAGCAACGGCGATGTATCGAGCATATATGACAGGATTGCACATAAAGAGATCTTAGCGTCTCCAATCAGAATGGCATTTTTGTTTGAGAGGCCGCAGCAATGGCCGGCATGGAACATGGACTGGGCTGATAGGAAAAGAGCGCCTGAGGGGTATGTAAGTGGACCGGCAAAGATAAGGGTTATTGAAAAAGGCCCTGCCCGCGTGGCAATAGAGATAGAACGTGAAGCAAGAAATTCCAGGTTTGTAGAGCAGGTTAGGTTGACCGCCGGAGGTGATATAGTGGAGTTCAAGACAAACATAGACTGGGCAACACTGGAGTCATCACTGGAGGCCACGTTTCCATTGACTGTATCAAATCCATTTGCTACTTACAACTGCGACGTGGGTACTGTTGAGCGGGGAAATAATGATTCCATAAAGTTTGAGGTGCCATCACATCAGTGGTTTGACCTGACAAATAAGGACGGCAGTTATGGTGTATCAATACTTGAGGATTGCAAGAATGGCTCTGACAAACCGGCTGATAACGTTTTAAGGTTAACTTTGCTTTATACACCAGGGGTGCATAATTACTACAAAGACCAGGCTTTCCAGGATATTGGAAAGCATCAGATGCTTTTCGCAATTTATGGACACAGGGGAGATTGGAGGGATGGCAACTCCAGTGCAGAAGGATTAAGATTAAATCAACCTCTAATTGCTTTTCAAGCAGTACCTCACAGGGGTTATCTTGGGAGATCGTTTTCGTTTTTGAGAATTAACAATCCTTACATAGAGGTGATGGCTCTGAAGAAAGCTGAAAATGGTGATGCTATAATCTTGAGAATTGTGGAGACAGAGGGAAAGATGTGGAAAAATGTAGAAGTGTCGTTTCCATGTCCGATCCTGTCTGCAAATGAGGTTGATGGGCAGGAGCGGTACTTAAAGCCTGCAGTGATAAAAAATGGAAAACTCGTATTTGATGAAACTCCTTATCATTTGAGAACATTTTCAATAAAATTAAAACCGCCATCTCACAAACTTTCTCCACCCCTGAGTGTGCCTGTTGCGCTTCCCTACAATATTGACGCATTTAGCTATGATCATAAGATGTCGGATGGCGACTTTGATGGGCAGGGGAGAACGTATCCTGCCGAAATGCTTCCTGATACAATTACAAGTGAGGACATACTGTTCAGTTTAGGTCCAAAGGCTGATGGGAGAAATAATGCAGTTGTCTGTGAAGGACAGACAATAAAGCTGCCAAACGGGAGATTCAACAGAATATATATTCTCGCTGCTTCCAGGGACAGCCTGCGTCATGGTATGTTCCATGTAGGCAAATCTACAGTCGTTGTCCCAATTAATGTCTGGTCAGGATTTATAGGCCAGTGGGACGACCGCATTTGGGATAAGATAGACACCAGTGAGATAAACTACACGTGGGATGGAATACATTATCTAGGTATAAAACCAGGTTATGTCAGACCGGATAATGTTGGATATTTTACACAACACAGACATTTGAAAGATGGGAAAAACGACGCCTATGCTTATGCATATATGTATAAATATAGGATTAATTTGCCCGAAGGAACGAAATGGATTACGCTCCCTTCAGACAATAAAATAGCTATATTTGCAATGAGTGCCGCTTACAATGAAAATGATGAGACAAAACCTGCTCAGGCGCTTTTCGACACACTTAATTACAGGCATGGATATGAAAGATTTCAAGCAGCGCGGGTGGAACAGAAAAATTCAGGAGTAAATTAATAGGAGGGAATGTATGACCATTAAAAGGATTAAAAAACGAGGAGATGCTGATCTCGGTCGCAGGAATCTCCTGAAGGGTGCCATGATGAGCAGTATGGCTGCAGCGGTGTTGCCGCGGCTATTTATTGATAAAAATCTCAAAGGTAGTTTGTTCGATATCCCTTCAACTGAGTTTGATGAAATTACGATAAGTGAACTGAGGGAAGGGATGAACTCCGGCAAATATACTTCGCGTTCGATAGTAGAACATTATCTGGACCGGATAAATGATATTGACGCCAATGGGCCGAACCTGAAAAGCGTGATAGAGGTGAACCCGGATGCACTGGAAATTGCGGAGCGCCTTGACAGAGAACGCAGGGAAGGAGGAGTGCGCGGACCTTTGCACGGAATTCCTGTGCTAATAAAAGATAATATAGACACAGCGGATAAAATGATGACGACTGCCGGATCATTAGCTCTTGTGGGTTCAAAGCCACCGAAAGATTCATTTGTTGTCCAAAAGCTACGTAAATCTGGAGCCGTGATAATTGGGAAGACAAATTTGAGCGAATGGGCAAATTTCAGGTCAAGTCATTCTACAAGTGGATGGAGCGGTCGGGGCGGATTGACAAAAAATCCCTATGCTCTTGATCGTAATCCATCCGGCTCAAGTTCTGGCTCTGCAGTTGCTGTTTCAGCTAACCTATGTGTTGCTGCAGTTGGTACCGAAACTGATGGATCGATTGTCAGTCCAGCTTCCATTAATGGTGTGGTCGGGATAAAACCAACTGTTGGTCTTGTAAGCAGGACAGGCATCGTTCCAATATCTCATACTCAGGATACTGCCGGTCCAATGGCGCGGACTGTGCGCGATGCGGCAATTTTGCTTGGTGCAATGGTTGGGATAGATCCTGAGGACAGTGCGAGTCGGAAAAGTCGAGGAAGATTTCACCTCGATTATACCAAATTTCTTGATGCCGAAGGTCTTAAAGGGGCGCGGATTGGCGTTGTGCGAAATTACTTTGGATTTCACGAGGCGGTAGATAAACTTATGATGGATGCACTGGAAGTCATGAAGAAAGGGGGTGCTGTAATCGTTGACCCTGTTGAAATAAAGTCGCTTGGTAAATTAGGTAATGCCGAAGAAATTGTTTTGCAGTATGATATAAAAACTGATATGAAAGCGTATCTAAGCAGACTTGGCAAAGACGCGCCTGTCCACTCTTTGGAGGATATTATCTCATTCAATGAGAAACACAAAGCAACTGAGATGCCCTACTTTGGACAAGATATCTTTTTGAAAGCCGAATCAAGAGGACCATTGACAAGCAAGGAGTATATTCAGGCACTTTCAAGATGCCGTCGTCTTTCCAGAACAGAAGGCATAGATATGGTGATGGAGAAATACAGGCTGGATGCACTTGTTGCCCCAACAGACAGTCCGGCCTGGCTGACCGACCTGGTTGACGGCGACCATTTTCTGGGTGGAAGTTCACAGGCTGCGGCTGTAGCAGGCTATCCCAGTATAACAGTACCTGCGGGATTTGTTTTCGGGTTGCCGGTTGGGATTTCCTTTTTCGGCCGTGCATGGAGCGAACCAACTCTAATACGTCTTGCGTACTCCTTTGAGCAGGTAACAAAGGTTAGGAAGCCCCCAAAGTTTAAACCGACTGCCGATTTAACGATCTGATGCTCTGTTGATATTTTAAGTGCCGTAGGCTAACATTGTAATGGGGACGTGGAGATGATTGAAGCTGCAATAGAAACAAGAAAACTGGGAATGAAATGGTATGAACTTTTTTCCCGATTTGCAGGGGATCTTTACCCTGAGAGGTATACTCTTAATATGTGCATTGAACTTGCCGAGCAAGCAGATGAAATATTGAGGCTAGCCAGGGAAAAGGGATCGACTATCGTAGCACACAATTATCTCTATCCAGAATTTCATGAAATAGCGGAAAAGGTAGGAGATTCTCTTGGATTGAGCTTTTGTGTAAAGCAAAAAAAGCACCGCGTGTGGATTTTCAGAGTGTCTTTTTTATGGGTGCCACTGCAAAAATCATTACTGGAGATTTGACACGTGTTTTTGTAGCTGATACTCCAGACGTCCTTGGGTGTTCACTCGTCTTTGGCATAGATTACAAATGGATAGAAGAATGGAAGTGCAAAAATCCTGATGGAATTTTGGTGACTTATGTAAATAGTGACACTTACACGAAATCAATCAGCGATTTCGTTTCCACTTCACGCAACACTGATAAAATAATTGTTCATGCAGTAAAGATGTTCCCGGGAAGAAAGATCCTGGTGCTTCCAGATAAATTCCTGGGATACGTCATGAAGGCCCGAGCGATTGAAACACTGCGGAGGGAAAAAATAGATATTGACCCCGATTTGATTGAGATTTATGATCACAGAAAGGGCAAGTATTGGTCGGCATGTCATGTCCATCAGCAAATCGGCCCAGATGCTGCTGATATTGCGCTGCTTCAAAATGCAGATGCTGAGCTGATGATTCACCCTGAGTGTGGCTGTGCATCTTCATGTCTTTACAAAGTTCAATCAGGAATTATCCCACATGAGAAGGCGTACTTCCTTTCAACTGAGCAAATGATTGAACATGCAAGGGTTTCTCCTGCAAAGAAATTTGTTGTTGCCACTGAAAAAGGGATGGTTTATCGTTTGAGGAAAGAGATGCCGGATAAGGAATTTATTCCTATTTCGCAGAATGCGGTATGTGAATACATGAAGGCTAATACTTTTGAGAAGCTACTTGACTCTCTGAGACGGGATCGCCTTGAGATTGTATTTTGTGATAATTGCTGTGAACCTAAATCACCGTATCAGGATGATAGAGTGATTCACATTCAGAGAGTAGTTGCAGAAAGCGCTAAAATGGGAATTGAAAGGATGCTGGCTCTTGGGTGATAGTCATATGTGTCTGCAAATTATACCGTTTAGAAGCTGCCTTTTCAGGCTAACTTGTATTCTGTAATTGTTGATTTTGGCTAAGAGGGCGTGTCCGTCTTACATCTTATGAAAACTGAGCGAATGAATTGCGACGTTTTAGTTATTGGAGCTGGTATTGCAGGATTGAGCACTGCAATAAAGCTTGCAGACCAGGGAAAAAATGTGATTGTTATAAACCGTGCCTTCGATCCTGATGAGTCAAATACCCGCTATGCTCAAGGAGGGATTGTTTGGTGGGGTGAAGATGATTCATATGAATCAATAGAATCGGATATTGACGAAGCGGGTGACGAAGTCGGTGCAAGGGAAGCAATTCGCATTCTTGCTGAGGAAGGTCCCACGCTTGTGAATTCGTTTCTGATAGGACGTCTTAAGATAAATTTTGACAGGGATGCCGCCGGGAATTTGCATCGCACACTCGAGGGTGGACATTCGAGGAGGAGGATAATTCATGTGGGGGATCAGACTGGAGCTGCAATAGAAGAAGCATTAAGCAGGGAAGCTAGAGATCATCCAAATGTTCAGATACTTGCTGGCCATACCGCTGTTGACTTAATCAGCACAACTCACCATTCTCGAAAACGGGGTTCGGTATACCAGTCAACGCGAATACTTGGAGCTTATGTGATTGACAGGAAATCAAGAGAAGTAAAAACTATCCTGGCATCATACACTGTAATAGCTACAGGGGGTGTAGGTGGAATTTATGAGTATACAACAAATCCCGAAGGTGCGCGTGGTGATGGTATTGCTATGGCGGCGAGGGCGGGAGCACATATTATTAATATGGAATATGTCCAATTTCATCCGACTGCCTTTCGGAAGGAGGGCTGCAGTTCTTTTTTAATTTCGGAGGCGGTGCGGGGTGAGGGTGCGGTATTGCTAAATGATGGAGGAGAAAGGTTCATTTCACGTTATTGTCCGGATGCTATGGAACTTGCTCCGCGCGATGAGGTAGCTAGGGGGATTTTCTGGGAGATCCAGGGTTCTAAATCAAAAAATGTGTGGCTTGACTGCAGCCCCATTGTGAAGAAAGGAATTGACCTGAAAGAAAGATTTCCACAAATCTTTGCCAGATGCTTGAGTTGTGGAGTTGACATTCGGAATGAACCAATACCTGTTTCTCCTGCAGCTCATTTCCTGTGCGGCGGAATTCGGGTCGACAAATGGGGGAAAACCAATTTGCAGAGGCTTTATGCAGTGGGAGAAGCTTCATGTACGGGACTCCACGGAGCAAACAGGCTTGCATCAACTTCTTTGCTGGAAGGGTTGGTGTGGGGGATCCGGGCAGCAGAAAATATTGTCGGGACTTTTGAGCGTGAGTATTTTGATGAATGGCAAATCCCGGATTGGGACGAAAGTAATGTTATTGAAAAATCTGTTCCTGAGGAAACAATCGATATGTATATGAGTCAGTTGAAAAGAATCATGTGGGAATATGTAGGTATTGTCAGATCTGAGGAGCGCCTGTCAAAAGCATGGCGGCTAATTTCTTTAATTAACGTGGAGGTTGAGGAACTTTACAGGCGTACAAAATTGTCTGATAATCTTGTAGGCCTTCGAAATGCAGTTGAAGTTGCTCTTGAAATTACAATGCATGCAAGGAGAAACAGGGTTAGCAGAGGTGTGCACTTCAGAGAAGATTCCTTGAAAAATAAAATCATCAGTTAAAGCAAGGCTTTGAGATGACATTTAGAGATGTGCTTAAGGAACGTATTCACCATGACATCGGTTTCGATTTCTTTCTTAAAGATGGAGCACCGCGGTTGCAATTCAATATAATATTTAAAGAAAATGCGGTAGTATGTGGTACGGTATTCATCCCGACAATTGTTAAAGTAGTTAATGATGAATTCTTTCTGGAATCGGCAGAGGATGAAAGTAAACCACAAATTAAACTGATTAAAAAAGATGGGGAAAATGTCAGTGTGGGTGAAATCGTTGCCGAACTTTATGGAAACGCGGAAGTATTGTTAAAGGCAGAGAGAACAATTTGTAATTTTCTTTCTGAGCTATCCGGTATTGCTACTCATGTCAGACGTAATCAAAAAATTCTTGAGGATAAATTTTCATTGAAAAGCGTATTTTTGCTCGATACCAGGAAAGATGATCCCCTGATGAGAGCAGAGCATAAGTACGCTGTAAGGATTGGGGGTGCAAGGAATCATCGGTTCGGCTTTTTTGACGGTATATTGATAAAGGATAATGATATTGCAGTTTACGGCGGGATAAGTCGGGCTATAGACAGAAGACTCAGTGAAGCAAGGTTCCTGACCCGTGTTGAGATTGAGGTAGGAAATCTGGATAATCTCAAAGAGGTTTTAATTGATGGCAGGGTAGATGCAATCCTGCTTGACAATATGTCCACGGATATGCTTGGGAAAGCTGTTGATATGATAAGCAAATCCGGCAAATCATATTTAATTGAAGCATCTGGTGTAAGAGAAGAGGATATAAGTGAAGTCTCAAAAACGGGTGTGAATTTCATATCGCTTTCTGCTCTGGTGCGGAAGGCTCCATTTATAGATGTTTCAATGAAAGCGGTAGATCCACTTTAAGTTACTTCATAATGCACCTTCCAATGGTGGGTTAAAGAAAATCTTTTTTAACCTCTTGACTTTTTCATTTTTTGTTTGTAAGCTTTCGGTGCAAAACGAAAGTAACCGCAAGTAAAGAGAAGTAAATGACAGTTGATATGACTTACCTGAGAAACCTTTCGAAAGTTAATCCCTATCTTTTATCTAATTGAGGAATTTATGAAGGCAAATGACCGCGAAAGAATGTTTCAGGAAGAGCGAATTGGGGAGATCATGAAGATTCTTGAAACAAATAATCGTGTTCTCATAAACGATTTAACGAAGATCTTCAAGACCTCAGCAGTTACTATTAGAAAAGACCTTGAGCTGCTTGAGAATCAGGGCTTTCTCAAAAGAACACATGGTGGTGCTATATTGCACAGGCCGTTGTTCAGGGGATTACCTTTGAACGAAAAGGAGAAGTTAAACTCAGAGGAAAAAGAAAGGATAGCGAATGAGGCTGTCAAGTTAATACACGAAGGTGATGTTGTCATGCTTGACTCCGGATCAACGACCACATTCCTTGCACGGAAGATGAAAGGCATTAAAGACTTAACTGTTATTACAAACGCATTGAATATTGCGCTGGAGTTCATGAATTCAGATGCCCAGATAATTTTAACTGGTGGTGTTTTGCAAAAGAATTCATCGACTTTAATAGGGGCTCTTGCAGATGATTCGTTGAAGAGGGTTTCTGCTGACAAGTTGTTTCACGGGGTAGACGGGGTGGATTATGATATTGGTTTGACGACACCTGATATTGTTGAAGCACATACGAGCCGCGTAATGATGGAGCGCTCAGGGGAAAATATTCTCCTGGTTGACTCATCAAAATTTGGGAGAAGGAGTCTGGCAGTTATTTGTCAGGTGAAAGACGTGGATAAGATCATAACAACAAGGAAAATGGATAAACACGAGATAAAGAAACTCGATGATATGGGAGTTGAAGTAATTATAGTATGATAAGTAATTAAACTAAACAACAAACGAGGTAAAAATGATCAATAAGCATTTACACACCAACAAAATTATTTTGATATTTGCAATAATCTTTGCCACAACCCTTTACGCGCAGCAAATACGTTATCCTTCAATCTCAGCAAGCAGGGTAATCATGGTTGGTGACAGTGGTAAATGGGATGCTGACAAAGTTCACACTATATCTGTTTTAGAGGTTAACAAAGGAGGATTTAAATACTGGGGATATTATGGCCTGGCTTATTACGCAATTTTTGGTGGATTGGATACCAATCTTCTGAAGGCGGGACTTGCGATGAGTAACGATCTGGTTCATTGGAAAAAGTACAACGGCAATCCCATAATAAATTCTAACTGCAGATGGCCATCGGTTATCAAGGTTGGGCCAACTTTTTATATGTTCAGTGCAGCTTATGACCACACAACTAATGACAGCAGGATAGTTATGCGCAAGAGCAAAGATGGCATTCATTTTGGTGAAGCAGAGATAGTTGTGCCGGCGGACAGGGGCATGCAGAACCAGAACCCTTTTATATATTATGATCGGCGGGACAGGCATTTTTATTTGTTTTACTACCACGGCATAGAGAAGAGCAGAGATACATCATGGAACAACTGGAATATATTTGTTAAAAGAAGCACGCGAATTGAGGGCTTAAAGGATTCTAATCCTATGATTTTATTATCAGCTCGATACACGCTGGCTGCACCTTCAATAACCTTTTATAAAAATAAATACTTTTTGACAGTAGAAGCATGGAATCCCGAGAAATGGGGGAAAAAATGGGTAACATTGGCTTATTTCAGCAATAAGATTGAAGGCAAGTACCAGCCAGTTTCCAATAATCCGATTTTGGCTGATAATGATGCATGTGCTTTTCAGTATTTATTAAATAATCATTTACACATTTTTTATTCTCATTGTTTAGACACCGCGAAGTCGAACTGGGATTTAAGAATGGTTAAGGCGGGGAAATGAATAAGTTCATTGGTGAAATAATGGATCAGCCGGATAGCTTGGCTGCAACGCTGGATTTTTATTGTACTGACATAGGTGAAAAAAAGTTAAAGAAGATTCAGCAAATAGTATTAAATGGAGATATTAGAGAAATCATTTTTGCGGGGATGGGGAGCTCATACTTCACTTCTTACGCAGGTGCTTGTTTGTTAAATGAGCTCGGGATTCGATCACAGGCAATTAACGCAAGCGAGCTGCTTTATTACCACTTTTCATTACTTAACAATAATACGCTATTGACATTGATTTCCCAATCGGGCGAAAGTTTTGAGGTGGTTAAACTAATAGAGAAGGTTTCTTCGGATATTAAAGTTATTGGAATTAGTAATGAGGATGGTAGTTCTTTAACAAAGAGAGCTGCAGAAGTCTTGCTGAGCAGGGCAGGCAGGGAAGAATCGACATCTACAAAAACCTATACTTCCATGATGCTTGCCATGTTCATCCTTGGATGGTATCTGTCGGGACATTGGAATTCGCACAAGGTTACAGCGGTGAAAAAATTGGTAACCGACATAAGGGAGTTCCTGAAGCACTACGAAAGTGATATCAACGAACTAATGGATTTTCTTGGTGAACTCGAATTCATTCAGTTCATTGGAAGAGGGCCTTCTTTTGCAACTGCTCAGCAGTCTGAACTGATGTTTAAAGAGGCAGCCAGATTGGCTGCATCTGCCACGTTAGGGGGAGAGTTCAGGCATGGCCCGATGGAAATGATAAACTCGAATTTCAAGTGTGTGGTTTTTGCGGCCGGTGAAACTTATCAGCAGAGTGTAAGAATGGCCAGAGACATTGCCAGGTATGGTGGGAAGGTGGTTTTAATCACAAATCGTAAGTTATCAACCGATGAGAAAAACGTAAAGGTTATTCAAATGGATCAGTCGAATGAATACCTCTTTACAATTCAAAGCATAGTGCCGATGCAGCTTCTGGTAAATCATCTTGCTATATCAAAAGGTGTGGTTCCCGGTGTGTTTGTCAACGGCAGCAAAATAACCTTAACGGAATAAAAATCATGGAAAAGTCTGGACGGAATACATATTTGTTGATTATGACGGTTCTCATGTACATATCATTTGGACTTCTGACCTCGGTAATTGGTGTGATCATAGATAGGTTTCAGGCCGAGTATAGCCTTCCACTACAAATCGCTGCACTCCTTCCATTTGCATTTTACCTCTCCTATGGATTATTCTCCATACCATTCGGGGTTGCAATGGATAAATGGGGAGCGCGATATGTTTTGCTGCTCGGCCTGTTTCTTATGGCAGCAGGTAGTTTTCTGTTCTACTTGAGCAATCAATATATGATTGTAATACTGATGATATTCATCATCGGGATAGGGGTGACAGCTGTCCAGACTGCGGGTAATCCGTTTATTCGCGAACTGGACAAGCCGGAAAGATATACCGCCAACTTAACTACCATAATCGGAATTGGTGCGCTTGGTTATGCAGTTAGCCCGCTATTAGTACCAATTGTGGAAACAAACGGATTTTCCTGGAACTCGGTTTATCTGTTCTTTGGCTTTCTTAACCTTCTTCTTCTACTGTTAATATACTTTGCAAAGTTTCCCGATGTACATCTGTCAGAAGAAGAGAAAATAAGGGTCTCTCAAGTTGGAGCACTAATAAAAAACCCGATTATACTGGCATATACTCTGGGGATATTTCTGTACGTTAGCGGTGAGGTAGGAACATCCTCATACATTGTGATTTTTATGAACAAGATTCATAATGTAACGAGTGAGGATTCATTCTGGAAGTCCGGTACAATTTTGCATTCTGCATTTCCATCAAAATCTGCACTTGTAGTTGGTCTGTTCTGGCTTTTTCAGGCACTTGGCCGACTCGCCATAGCTCCAATGATGAAATTTCTCGGTGAACGAAGGTTATTTGTGTTCCACAGTTTAGGTACTGTCGTCATGCTGGCAGTTGCAATAATAGGGAGTACGACTGTTTCACTTGTAGCATTTTCGCTTGTTGGATACTTCACATGCGCTTCTTTTACATCCATCTTTAGTGCCGCGATAAATAGTTTTGAAACCAACCATGGAACGATTTCAGGAATTTTGGGAACTGCAATAGTTGGCGGAGCTTTTGGTGGCTGGCTGGTTGGAGCTGCAGGCGGAATGTTTAATATGAAATGGGGAATGGTAATTAACATGATAGCATTTACATACGTCTTTGGATTAGCTGTTTGGGGAAAAGGGAAATTAGATTTGCAACCTGTACAAACTGAAGCAGAACATGATACTTTACCCCGTCTGGAGAAAAGCAAATAATGAATAATAGGAAAGTCCTCATTGGCGTTGACTTTGGTGGAACAAAAATCCTTACCGGAGCTATAAATGAGAGGGGGGAAATACTTTGTGAGCCTGTGAAGGTTCCAACCAGTAGTCAGGATCCAGGAGAGAGAATAATTGGACGGGTCCTGAATTCTATAGAAAAAGTAATTCAAGTGGTTAATCCGGGCAAGGATGCTATAGCTGGGATTGGAATGGGGGTGACAGGCCCACTGGATATAAAAAACGGCGTGATTCTTGAGTGTCCACAGTTGCCCACGCTGCATTTTTTCCCACTGAGGGAGACAGTTGAGCAACACTTCCATTTACCTGTATACATGAACAATGATGCAAACTGTTTGATATATGGTGAGGCTTTGTTTGGCAGCGGTGTAGGAAAAAACATCGTGCTCGGTTTTACTCTGGGTACCGGGCTGGGTTGTGCTATAATTATAAATCGGAAAATTTACATTGGTGCTACTGAATCCGCTGGGGAGATATGGCCATCACCTTATGAGAACGGGACAATAGAGGATTTAGTTTCAGGGGCGGGCGTGACAAAAATTTATAAAAAGATTTCAGGAGATGATAAGTCTGCTCTTGAAATTGAGACACTGGCACGGTCAGGAGACGAAGCTGCACTGGCTACGTGGGATGAATTTGGTAAACACCTTTCCGTTGCAATATCATGGTCTATGAATTTGGTAGATCCGGACATAGTCATATTAGGTGGGTCAATCTCCAATGCATTTGATTTGTTTTTTAACTCGTTGGAGAAAAACCTCAGGAAGCATATATGTCCTGTGCCTGCTCAAAGGACAAAGATGGTTGCAGCAAGATTAGGATCGAATGCAGGCTTTATCGGTGCAGCAGCTTTGGCATTGGAAAACAATAAATAGCCAGGAGAGTTCAATGAAAGTATTTGCAAATACGCTCTTTGGAATCTTGATTCTTCTCGTCTCGCAATCGGTATCAGGACAACAAAAAAACGACCACAATGGCCACCGACTTTTTCTGACAAATTGGGAACTTAAATCAACGCTCCTGGAAAGATCAGACGGTCGGAACATTTCGACAGGCCGCTACTCAACCGGGCAATGGATCCCTGCAACTGTTCCCACAACGGTTTTAAATGCGCTTGTGAAGAGAGGCATTTATCCGGACCCTCGTGTAGCCATGAATAACTATCTTATTCCCGATATCTCTGATGAATTTAATGCTGAGCATGGTTTGAACAAATACAGCTATTTGCCAAACCATGAAAATCCATGGAAAGAACCATACTGGTTTCGAACAGAATTTAAGTTGCCAAAAGACGAGCAGGGAAAGCAAGTATGGTTGAATTTCGAAGGGATTAACTATAGGGCGGAAGTATGGCTGAACGGTGTTCTAATAGCTGATTCATCCCAGATGGTTGGCATGTTCAGGCGCTTTAGATTTAATGTTACAGACGCGGTGAATTCACAAGGAGAAAATTACCTTGCTGTGAAAATATATCCTGTTGATCATTATGGCAAGCCGGGTACGCAGTTGAAAGTTTTTGGGCCTAATCGCGGTCCCGATGAGGAACTATTTAAAGATGTTACACTTAAGATATCCGGTGGATGGGACTGTGCTCTGCCTGCAAGGGATAGAAACATGGGAATATACCAGCCTGTTTATCTGAGCTTCACAGGGCCTGTGGATATAGTTGATCCTTACGTTACAACAGTATTGCCGCTTCCCGACACCTCATCTGCTGAATTATCGATAACTGTCACTTTACTTAACGTGAGTAGTGACACTGTGTCGGGTGTACTAAAAGGGGAAATCAACCTCCTGAAAGAATTGGACATGGGGGGCTATATGAAGAAGTTTTCCGGAACAATGCCAGTTGTCAGGTTTGAAAAGAAGGTGACAGTACCGGGAAGGGGTTCGGTTAGAATTAACCTGGGTTGTAAAGATTTTCCACAGCTTGTAATAAAAAATCCTCACCTGTGGTGGCCTATTGGATACGGAGAACAATACCTTCACGACCTGAGACTTATTTTTGAAAATGACAATAAGGTTTCAGCTGTCAAGAATGTGACATTTGGGATCAGGGAGGTAACGAGCAGTCTACATGAGCTGAATGGAGATTACGGGAGGGTATTTTATGTCAACGGGCAAAAAATATTCTGCAAAGGCGGGTGGATTCAACCAGATATGTTGCTGGACAACAGCAAAAAGAATTTATATGATCAGATTAGATTGATAGCAAACGCAAATCTCAATCTTATCTCAAGTGAAGATATGCCCTCACCCTCTGATGATTTAATGGATGCCTGTGATAAATATGGAATTATGTGGTGGGAAGTGTTTTATCAATGCTGGACCACTGTCCCCGGGACAAAATCAGCCTATCTTCCTTATGATCATCTTCTGGCAATCCAGAATGAACGTGATATTATATTGCGATATAGAAATCACCCGGCTTTGACAGCGTGGTGTGCTGAAAATGAAAATGTCCCGGGCCCGGACTTATATCTTGCGCTTAAGAGTGATCTGGCTGAACTGGATACAACAAGACCTTTTCTTGCTTCCACTGCAGTTTGGTGGGATTGGAAGAAACTGACTCCTTATATAGAGCCAGATCTTCCTGTCGGGACAACCGATAACGGTCCTCCAGATTACACATGGTATCCATTGCCTTACTATTTCAATGTTGTCGATGATGTTAAATACCAGATGTTTCACAATGAACTCGGGATGGATGCAATTCCTACATTAAGCAGCTTAAAGAAGTTCATTCCAAATGCCGGGAAAGATACTCATAATCCGCTTTTTCCTTTAGATAGCGTTTGGGCAGAACATGGAGCATGGGATGGAAGCGGATACGCCTTCAGGGCTTATTATTATGCAATTAAGAATTTATACGGATTTAAACCGGGCAATATCTCATCTTTTGTTCGCACGGCGCAAATTGTCAACGCAGATAATTATCGTGCCATGTATGAGGCGGCGAATTCTCGCATGTGGGACATTACGAGCGGAGTGATGATATGGAAGTTAAATGCGAGTTATCCGGACTTTGCATGGGAAATGTATGACTGGTATTTAAATCCAAATGCTGGATACTACTATGTCAAGAAAGCGTGTGAGCCGCTACATATTCAGATGAAAGCAAATGACAATATGGTTTCAGTTATAAACACTTACAAAAGGCAAATAAATGGTTTAATTGTAAAAGCTTCTGTTTATGATTTCAATTTAAAATTAAAGTGGGTCCGGGAAATTGAAATAAATGTACTGCCTGATTCTTATCAGGAGGTATTCAGCGTACCAATGTTGACACGCATAAGTCCGGTGTACTTTGTGAAGCTGGAACTAATTGAGCCAAAAGGAATCGTATTATCGCGCAATCTTTACTGGGAATCTTCAAAGTTTCCATCTAATTGGTTTAGCATATCCGAACCCAATCAAATTAACGACATCCATTCAGATCTTGAAGGGGGAAAAATGCATGCCCTTTTTTCTAATCTGACAGACCTCTCAGGTGGAAATCTTACATTAAAATCCAAAGTTGAAGAAAGCGGCAGTGAATATCATGTATTTGTCCGATTAAAAAATCAGACCAGTAAGCTTTCATTTATGAACCGCCTTGCAATAGTGAGGAATTCAGATGATGAGGAAGTACTCCCTACGTTCTGGTCTGATAATTTCGTTACGTTGTTTCCGGGAGAGGAAGAGACTGTAGAGGCAAGTTTTTCAAAAGAGGATTTACACGGTTCACAATTTAGAGTTGTGATTGACAATGATAGATGACAAAAGTAAGGAAATGTTGTGTTGCACTTCTTGGCACCTGGACGATTTAAGAAACAGTTTTTTAACACTGTGAGATAAGGGAGGAAGTAAATATGGGTTTAAAGGCTGGATTAAAATTTTTAACCGCTTTAATCGTTGTATTTTTTGTCAGACATGCCATTGCTGCAGAAAGCGGAACAATAGCGGGGTATGTAAGGGACTCACATACACATGAAGGGCTCCCTGGTGCGAATGTACTGTTAGTTGGCACAAGCATGGGGGCATCAACAGATATGAATGGTAAGTTTATCATATTGAATGTTCCAGCGGGGTCTTATTTAATACGTGCCAGTTACGTTGGCTACAAAAGCAAGGAATCCCGCGTCGTTGTAAGGGGAGGTGTTGAAGAAAGAGTGAACTTTGAGCTGGAAGCTGTTGGTATACAGGGCAAAGAGGTGATTGTCACTGCTCAGGCAAGCGGACAGGCACAGGCAATTAATAAAGAACTGACTTCAGCTCAAGTAGTGAATGCTGTCTCTGCAGCAAAGATTAAGGAGCTGCCTGATGCTAATGCTGCAGAGTCGGTTGGCAGGCTTCCAGGAGTTTTCGTTCTGAGGAGCGGAGGGGAAGGTTATAAAGTTGTTATTCGCGGACTTGCTCCCCAATACAATGAGGTTACCATCGACGGGATTAAGATGGGCTCGTCTGACCCTAATGATCGGAGCACTGACCTGAGTATGATTTCATCAGATATGCTTGAGGGTATTGAGGTAGCGAAGACAGTCACTCCTGACATGGACGCCGACGTAATTGGCGGAGTGGTGAATTTTGACATGCGAGAGGCTCAGGTTAAAGAGCCAGGAGTACCGGAATTTAACCTGCTGGTACAGGGGGGTCGCAACAACCTGCCAGACGCGTATCACAGGTACAACAATTATAAGTACGTGGGGAGTGCTGAGGATAGGACTCTTAATGACCGTCTGGGAATTTTTGCACAGGCGAGCATAGAACGGCGAAATCTTACAAATGACGAACTCGGTGTTTCGTACACTCACTTTGGAAACAGCAACACACAGTACTTAATCAATGCCCTTTATCTATCGGATATTCCCAGAGACAGAATGAGGTATAACGGTGCACTCAACTTTGACTATCGTCTGCCTGACGGAACTATTAAGTTTATTAATTTTGCAAGTTCACAAACAACTGCCGCTCAGCAGCGAACTGAATCCTATGAAATAGGGAGCAATATGCTCTTTTACAGTTTCTCGAACTCACATGATGTATTAAACACAATCACGAATGCTATTATCCTGGATCAAAACATTCCAGGAGTTAATGTGAACTTGAAGCTTGCACATACTTATTCAGATACAAGGAATCCCGGCAGCTGGGACTTGAACTTCTCGCAGACTTCCGGTGGATTAAGTCAGTTTGCCAGATTGCAGAACGTAAACCCTGTGGATGTACCAAAAGCGGCAACTCGCAATTTATCAAATACCTACCTTAACTATTTTGACAACAACACAAGTTTTACAAAATCCCGTGCCCTGATGGCATCCCTTGATTTAAAAACTGTTGTCAATTTGTCTGATGCAATTAGTGCCGAGATTAAAGTCGGTGGTAAGTTCAGGCATGACACAAGATACTATGCTTTTGATGAGTACGACACTCCTCAGCTGCTCAGTTCAGGGAGTGCAATGTACGTTGACAATCTGATTAACTCCTTTTTCAGATTGCCATTGAACAACACGCAAATAAGCATGACCAACTTCATAGATCCTAATTTCCAATATGGTACATTTCTTAATGGCGATTACTCAATGGTTGCTCCACTTAATTTTGGAAAATTGTGCCAGTTAAGTAACCTGTTGCAAAATAATGCAGATTCAATCGCAAGTAGCGGGAATGCGGGTACATATGGTCATAACAACTACCTGTCGACCATAAGCAACTATTCAGGAAGCGAAAGCCATGGGGCGTTGTACGCAATGGCTACAATCAAGCTTGGAGACTTTTTGACATTTATTCCAGGCGTCAGATTCCAAAGCCTGCGTACAACCTACACAGGAATAAGGGGTATCACAAGCCCGGAGTCATATTGGGCATACAATCATTATGATACCACCGTTACACAAAATCATGACTACTGGTTGCCAGATGTAACACTCCGGTATAAACCTCTTTCATGGTTTGATGTAAGACTATCCTATACAAATACTCTGGCATATCCCAGTTTCAGTGCAATTGTTCCGAGGATCGATATGTCAGGAACATCAATTGGCTGGAATAATTTCGCTTTAGCTCCTGCTCATTCACGGAATTATGACGTGTATTTTTCTTTTTATAACAACACAATTGGGTTGTTTACCGCAGGAGCATTTTTAAAGCAAATTACAAACATGATATATTCCTGGACGTTTTTCGTTAAAGGTCAAAACGCACTGCCATACCTCCCGACAAATATTGCAAACTTTAATCCCAACACGACTTATCAAATTTGGACCGAAAAGAATAATCCTTATAATAATCAGGTATATGGGGTTGAACTGGACTGGCAAACTCACTTCTGGTACTTACCGTCTCCTTTATCTGGATTGGTGCTTGGGGTGAATTACACCCACACAAAATCGAAAGCAAAATACCCTTATCTCTATTCAGTTTCAACAGGTCGTACCATTACATATATAGACACCTTCTTTACCGATCGTCTTGTTGATCAGCCCGACAACATTGTGAACATCTCGTTAGGGTTCGATTATAAAGCCTTTTCAATAAGGGTTGCAATGGTGTATCAAGCCGGTATTTTTACTTCCCCGAGTCAATGGCCTCAATTGAGAGGGTACACAGCTCCATACAGGCGGTGGGACATAGCTGCCAAGCAGAGGCTCCCATGGTTTGGTTTAGAAGTGTACGCAGATCTGAACAACATCAATGGAGCGAAAGATACATATGTGATCCAGGGAGGTCCACCCAGCGACATACAGGACTACGGGTTTACAGCAGATGTCGGGTTGCGATGGAGACTGTGAAGAATGGTAATGACTCGCTTTGCTCAGGTATTTATCCGGCCTGGTGCAACTCAAGATAGATTGTACTTCAGGTATGAATATATTGGTGATAAATATGGTTAGGTTAGGTTGAAGTATTTGACAAAAAGATGAGGAGGAACAATATGAAGAAAAATCAATTGCTAATGAGCAGCCTGATGGTGCTGGCTATTTTGTTTTGTTCAGACATCTCCCTTGCTTCTGGTTCTGACACATTGGTTGTGTATGCCAGTGGTCCGACGCTGGATGAGGTTATCAATGCAGACACTACAAGCACTGGGATGCAGGCGCACAGTGTATACAAGCTTGTATCACTGGACACCACGTATATTTTTTTAGGTGCGGTGCTGCCTAAGTCGAGCATAACAGTGATAGGAGTATTAGGTTCAAATGGTCGGCCGCCTTGCATACAGCCTGGGGTTTTAAGTGATGGTTCAATACCCGGAAATTTGTTCAACTTAACTAAGAAGGGACTGGTTGTAAAGTTGAAGAATTTGTATGTATTGGACATGTCGACAAACGGTTCTTATCATCATCCGGGTTATGATGTACTTGTTTCTGGGGATTCGATAAAGGTATATGCCGACAATGTTGTGTTTGACTACAACCACGGGAATGTATTTGGATATACGGGGAACTGGTGTGATTTCTTTATAACCAACTGCAAATTTAGAAACGGCGTCGACCCTGTAACATGGACAGATTCCGAAATCCTGGCGCCACTGTGGCCCGCTGTCCCAGCGGTAGACTCAATTGTTATGAAGTACAACACCATCTTCGCCTGCAATGCTTA
>JBMFVE010000010.1:0-64007 GCA_049966155.1 Candidatus Kryptoniota bacterium | reverse complement strand
GTAGATATATCTATTCCCTTTGGGATTGAAGTCCTGCGGCATCGTGGTTCATCGCATACAGGAGAGCTCTTAGCTGATTTGATTCTCCTTAAGGTTGACCCGCCTCAGCTTTCGTATGCTGGGGCGGGTTTTTTTTTCAGGGGTCTACCAAGCTGAAAATGTTTGCCGAGGTATTTCGGCTTTCCTTCGCTTTTAAATGGTGCTGGCTTCATTTTCTCATCTGGCACTCTCTGCCAGATTGGAGGGGCGTCATTTGAATTTGCCTCGATTCACGGCTAAATTAAGAGCAAGAATATGACAGGCAAAGAACTTCTCGAGATTTTAAAGGATAAAATACTCGTTTTTGATGGTGCAACAGGCACTAACCTGCAGTTGCAAAACCTTACACCAGAAGATTTTGGAGGTGAAGGTTTTGCTGGATGCAATGAATACCTGAATATCACCAAACCTGCTGCTCCGGAGAAAGTTCACAGGAGTTTTCTGGAGGTGGGAGTTGATGTAATTGAAACAAACTCATTTGGCGCAACATCCATAGTTTTAGCTGAATATGGGTTAGCTGATCGGGCTTATGAGATTAACAAAAGGGCTGCAGAAATTGCAAGAAAATCTGCCGATGAATTCTCCTCTTCCGGCAAAAGGAGATTTGTGGCAGGATCAATGGGGCCTACTACAAAACTTCCGTCGCTGGGTCATATTGGATTTGATGAGATGAAAGAAGCTTATTCTGTGCAAATAAGAGGACTTCTGGATGGTGGAGCGGATATTCTTATAGTGGAAACATGTCAGGATCTCCTCCAGACAAAATCAGCACTTGCTGCAATGTATGATGTATTTCAGGAAAGGGGCGAAGAGACAGCAGTAATTGTTTCAATCACTATTGAATCAATGGGTACAATGCTGATGGGCACTGAAATTTCTGCTGCATTGACGACAATCGAGCCGTATGACATCGTAACGGTGTTTGGAATGAACTGTGCCACAGGTCCAAAGGAGATGGAGGAGAACGTGCGGTACCTGTGCGAAAACTCCCCCAAGCCTGTATTTGTAATGCCAAACGCTGGTATCCCGGAGAATATTGGAGGTCAGGCCTGTTATCGCCTCACTCCAGATGAGCTTGAATACTGGATGAAAAGGTTTGTTTTAGAATTTGGTGTTAGCATTATCGGAGGATGCTGTGGGACAACGCCAGACCATATTTCCAGACTTGTTAAAATTGCTTCTGAAGCTAAACCAAAGGTGAGGAGTTTTTCATTTACTCCATCTGTCTCTTCTTTATATTCATCAGCACCTTTGCATATTGATCCACCTCCTGTTATCGTAGGCGAACGCTGCAATGCAAATGGTTCTAAGAAGTTCAGAGAACTTCTTCTTGCTGATGATTTTGATGGGATGGTATCTCTTGCCAGAGAACAAATAAAGGAGGGGGCGCATATCCTTGACCTGTGTGTTGCTTATGTTGGACGGGATGAGGTTCGGGATATGAAGGAAGTAATGCGAAGATTTAACACACAGGTGTCGCTTCCACTGATGATTGATTCAACTGAGTACATGGTTATCGAGGAGGCGTTGAAACTTTACGGTGGCAGGGCAATAATTAATTCAATAAACCTGGAAGATGGGGAAGAACGGATGAAGAGAGTTCTCCCGCTGTGTAAAAAATACGGTGCGGCTGTAGTTGCTCTGACAATTGACGAAAAGGGCATGGCGAAGACGCGTGAAAGGAAATTTGAGATTGCCAGGCGCATTCATGACATATCTATAAATAAATATGGGATGCGTGAGCAGGATTTAATTTTTGACACGTTGACTTTCACGCTAGGATCGGGAGATGAGGAGTTTCGTAAGGCAGCAATTGAGTCGCTGGAAGCAATTAAAATGATCAAAAAGGCTTTCCCTGGTGTGTACACGTTGCTGGGAGTATCAAATGTTTCCTTTGGACTGGCGCCGAATGCAAGAAATGCATTAAACTCTGTGTTTTTGCATTACGCCATTGAAGCCGGGCTCGATCTGGCAATTGTAAATGCTCAAAAGATAATGCCTCTTTACAAAATAGATGAACGGGGACGTGAGCTTTGCAGGCAGCTAATCTTTGATGAGAGAAAATTTGAGGTTGTGGGGGATTAAACATGGCGGAAGTAAAGTGTGTATATGACCCGCTTGTTGAACTGATGAATTATTATTCTGAGGGTAAATCTGAATCAAAAGATAGAGATAAAAAAGAGTCTCTTACGATTGAAGAAAAACTGAAGCGGAGAATCGTGGATGGCGACAGGATTGGTCTGGATGACGATTTAAAGAAGGCGCTTGAGAAGTATTCTGCGCTTCAAATTATAAATGATATTCTCCTTGATGGAATGAAGGTTGTCGGGGAACTCTTTGGCAGTGGACAAATGCAGCTTCCTTTTGTATTGCAATCGGCTGAAACAATGAAAGCTGCTGTGAATTTTCTCGAACGGTTTATGGAAAAGGTTGAGGGTTCTGAAAAAGGAGTGATGGTGCTGGCTACTGTAAAGGGCGATGTTCATGACATTGGGAAAAACCTCGTAGACATTATTTTGACAAACAATGGTTATAAGGTGATAAACCTCGGGATTAAAGTGCCAATTGAGCAAATAATTGAGGCCGCGGAAAAGCACAGAGCTGATGCAATTGGGATGAGTGGACTTCTTGTTAAGTCAACTGTTGTAATGAAGGAAAACCTTGAACAGATGAGGGAACGCGGATACAAAATTCCAGTTGTTCTGGGTGGGGCTGCTCTAACCCGACGCTATGTCGAAAATGACCTGAGAGGTGTTTATTATGGTACAGTTGAATATGCCAATGACGCTTTTGACGGCTTGCGCTTTATGGAAAAGATTACAACTTCTGCCAGCCAGGAGGGTACGTTAGCAGTCGGCAGTTTGGAAGTCGTCCCGAACGACAGTCAAATTAAGCAGAAAGTTCAAAATGTCAGTAAGGGGAAAACAGCACCTGGACAGGTTGAGCCTGTCTTGACGACAAGTAAGGTAAATAGGGATGTTCCAGTTCCTATCCCGCCATTTTATGGGAGTACCACTGTTACTGACATTAAGCTGGAAACAATATGGAAGTATTTGAATGAGGTTGCTCTGATTCGAGGACAGTGGCAGGTTTCGAGAAGGGGAAAGACGGAGGAAGAGTATAAAAGGATTCTGGAGGAGGAAGTTTATCCTGTCCTTGAAGAGCTAAAACTAAAGGTTAAAAGGGAGCGGATTTTTAAACCGAGGGTGGTATATGGATATTTCCCCTGTAATTCAGATGGAAATGATTTAATTATTTACAAACCACAGGGGGAGGTTGACCTTTACAGAAAGTGGAGTTCGGTTACTCCTGAAAAAATCGAGAGAAATCAGCTGGTTGAGTGGGTGAGATTTCGTTTTCCCAGGCAAACCAATGATAGATTTCTCTGTATATCGGATTTCTTTAAACCCGTAGATTCAGGTCAGCTCGATGTGATTGCCGTGCAGGCTGTCACAATAGGTGAGTACGCGTCTGATTACACAAAAAAGTTATTTGAATCTCATCATTATCTTGAATATCTCTATCTGCATGGGCTCAGTGTGGAGAGTGCAGAGGCTCTTGCAGAATACTGGCATAAGGTGGTCAGGGAAGAGCTTGGTATTGCAGGGAAGGATTCGCCTGAGATAAAGCGCCTGTTTTCTCAAGGTTATCAGGGATCACGTTATTCCTTTGGATATCCTGCCTGTCCTGACCTGGAAGATCAGGCGAAACTATTTGAAATTCTCCGTCCTGAGCGCATTGGCATAACTCTTACGGAAGAGTACCAGCTTGTCCCTGAGCAGAGCACCACTGCAGTCATTGTTCATCATCCAGAAGCAAAGTATTTTAATATTAAATAGGGCAAAATGCTGAAAACTCTCTTCATAAAAAATTTCGCTCTTATTGATCAGCTCGAGCTTGAATTTGGCCCGGGTTTGAACATAATAACAGGTGAAACAGGAGCCGGCAAGTCAATAATAATTGACGCATTGAGCCTTGTGCTCGGGGAGCGTGCATCCACAGATATGATTCGTTCCGGTGCCGACAGAGCTGTTGTTGAGGCTGTTTTTAATATAGCAGGGAATAAACGTGTGAAAGAATTGCTTCAAAGCGTATCGCTTGACTCAGAAGATGAAATTATTGTTCGAAGAGAGGTGAATGTAAAGGGTCAAAGCCGAGGTTTTATAAATGACACTCCAGTTCCAATTATTCAAATGAAATCTCTTGGAGATGTGCTCATTGATTTACATGGTCAGCATGAGCATCAATCCTTACTCAGACCTGAAACGCACATTGATTTAATAGATGATTTTGGTGGACTTGGAGGGTTGCTCAGGAGTTTCCGTGAAAAGTATTCAGAGCTTTCAAGTTTGATTGATAGTTTAAGTCAGCTTATCTCAAGGAGAGATTTGCTTAATGAGAAGAAAGAGCTTTATTCTTTTCAAATAAAGGAGATTGATTTAATTGATCCTCATCCGGATGAGCTGGAAAAGCTTGAGTCTGAGTTGAAAATACTTCAAAATGCCGAAAAGTTGTATGAAGCAACGACAAGACTTTATCAAATGCTGTATGAAAACGATTCCTCTGTTCATGATCAACTGGTGATTGCAAGAAATCAGCTTGAAGATTTATCTGAGATTGACCCTTCGTTTGTTGAGCTTAAGGACGAAACGGAAACCGCCAGAACAATTGTGGATGAGATTACCCATTCCCTTCAAAACTACAGCAGTAAAATCGAATTTGATCCACAGCGTCTTGAGGACATTAGAGAGCGAATCGGCAATCTTGTGCTGCTTCAAAAAAAGTACGGCGGGTCAATTGAAGCTGTAATTTCATATCGCCAGAAAATAGGGGAAGAATTTAAGCTTGCTGAAAATTTCGATGAAGAAATTGCTAAACTGCAATCTGCACTGGAAACAAAGAGGAAAGAACTTTCTGAAATTGCTGAGCGGTTATCAATGAAGCGGAGGGAAGTCTCAGAGCATGTTTCAGCAAGCATTACAGATATACTTGCAGAAATAGGAATAGAAAAAGCTAAATTTGAAGTTAATATTGAAAATAGGGTTTACAGGGATGCCAATCCTGAAATGAAACCACTTGTTAAGCTGGGGAATGATTTCTATGAGACAGATATGAGGGGTTTTGATAAGGTTGAATTTTATATTTCCACGAATGTCGGCGAACAGCTCAAGCCCCTGGCCAGAAGCGTGTCTGGTGGTGAAGTTTCCAGGATTATGCTTGCACTGAAAACAATTCTTGCTAAGAGCGATAGGCTGCCTGTTCTTGTTTTTGATGAAATTGACACAGGTATAAGCGGTAGAATTGCAGCAAAAGTTGGAAAATCGCTTAAAAACCTATCAAGCTTTCATCAAATTATTGCTATAACGCATCTGCCGCAAATTGCAGGAAAAGCCGACAGACATTTTCTGGTGGAAAAGACATTGAAGGGGAAGAGGACAGTGACAAGGGTGAGGTGCCTTTCTGATGACGAGCGCATTCAGGAGGTCGCCAGACTTTTAAGCGGTGATGACATTACAAAGGCGGGTATTGAAGGAGCAAAGGAATTAATAGGATTAAAATGAATCAGGATTTATACGTTTATAACACTTTATCAAGAAATAAGGAAAAATTTGTACCTGTAATTTCAGGTCGCGTTGGAATTTATGTTTGTGGCCCAACTGTTTACAATCATTCTCACATTGGACACGCAAAGAGCTATGTGTCTTTTGATGTGGTGGTGAGATTTTTTAGGTTTCTCGGATACAGGGTAAAGTATATTCAAAACATTACTGATGTAGGTCATCTGACAGACAATGCCGACGAAGGGGAGGACAAGATTGAGAAACAAGCCCGGCTGGATAAAGTGGACCCAATGGAAATTGTTGAAATGTATATGCGCAGTTATTTTGAGGATATGGACAGGCTGGGTGTGGTCCGTCCAGATATTTCTCCAAGGGCTGCTGGACATATAATTGAACAAATAGAGTTCATAAAAAAATTAATTGATAAAGGTTTTGCTTACGAAACCGGGGGAAATGTATATTTTGATGTTTCGAAGTTCCCTGAATATGGGAAACTGTCAGGGAAGAAATTAAATGACCTGCTGTCTGGTGTCAGGATTGATGTCAGAAGTGAGAAAAAGAGCCCTGTTGATTTTGCATTGTGGAAAAAGGCTGAAGCTGGACACATTATGAAATGGCCTTCACCGTGGGGAGAAGGTTATCCTGGCTGGCATATCGAATGTTCAACCATGAGTATGAAGTATCTTGGTGATGAGTTTGATATACACGGCGGAGGGATAGAAAACCAGTTTCCGCATCATGAGTGTGAAATAGCGCAAAGTGAGGCTCTTACCGGCAAGCAGTTTGTTAAGTACTGGATGCATAACAACATGGTGACTGTGAACGGAACAAAGATGAGTAAATCACTGGGGAATTTTGTGACTTTAAAAGATGCATTTAAAAAATATGATCCTATTGTCTTGAGGTTCTTCATCCTGCAAAGTCATTATCGCAGTCCGCTCGATTATTCAGACTCTGCTGTTGAATCTGCTTCAAGGGGCTTTGAACGCATAAGAAATGTTGTAAGTGAACTTAAGAAATTTGTAAAGCAGGAAAGACCTGCAGTGCAAATCTGGGAGGAAAATGGATTTCCGGAAAATTTGCCATTAGAGCCTGTTAATCTTCGTGATTATTACAGCCAATGGCTTAATGCAATGCTGGATGATTTCAACACTCCTGTTGCAATTGGGGTAATTTTTGAATTGTTAAGGGAAGTTAACAGCATTATTCATTCTTCTGATGGATTTTCAGATGAAATGGGGGCTATTGTTTATTATTTTCTATACAGATTGTTAGGTGATGTGCTCGGCATTATGCCCCCCTCTGTTCCCAGGCTTTATATAAATATTTCCGAACCGTCACATCAGGATATAATTGGCGTTGGCCCGTCTCCAGATGGTCATGTGACCAATGAGAGTTTGGAGGAAAAATTAATTCAGCTGCTTGTATCTTTAAGGAGTGAAGCAAGGGCAAGGAAGGATTTTCAGCTTGCAGATAGGATCAGAGCTGGCCTCAATGAAATTGGCGTGATTCTGGAGGATACGAAAGATGGAACTGTTTATAAGGTAAAAATTTAAATTAATCGTAAATGGTACCACAGGAAGCTTTCAATTGGTGTAAGTTGCAATTAAATTAACCAGTGTGCACTTTAATATACGATGTGTCAGCAAGTTTATTGAATCAGAACTTTGTAATAAGGATTGGTGCTAATTGATATCTTCATCTGTCCCTGTGAAAATAATCAGTGGTGGATTTGTCGTCAGCGGCGATGATAACGGATTGGCAGGATTTAACAATTTAGTACTGAAGGGGGAGCTTATTATTGAAATCTCCAAAGACATATCCCATCTTTTGAGAAAATATCCTTCCAGTTCTATTATAGATGCTGAAGGAAAAGTTATAATGCCGGCTTTTTTTAATGCGCATTACCATCCTGAAGCAGTAATAGCACGAAATTTCGAATCTAACCTTCCAATATCACAGTGGAGGAGCGGCATCCTCCATAAGTATGAAATGGTGCTCAATAATCAGGATGAAAATTTTTACGAGAATATGTACCGCGCAGCATTTTGTGCAGCTGTTCAAAATGGAATTGGGGGATTGGCTTTTGGATTAATTGGAAATGAGGCAGGGGTTCGCGGGATGTACTCAGCTTTAAAGGGCGTTGGATTGGTTGCGGCAGTATTTGCCTCAAATGACCAGCAGGCAGCAATTTTGAGGAAGATGACAGAGAGGGATTTAAAGCGCGGATGCCTGTTGCCATTTCAAAAAGACATCACCCTCTTTGGCTTAAGTGCAGTTGCCAGAACAGTTACACAGGAAATAGAGTGGATATTTGCACATGTTGATGAGACTCCAGAGGATGTGGCTTTGATGAAAAGCAGCTTTGGCAAGGAAATGATTCCTTTAATGCGAAAAAGTAATTTACTTGGACCTCGCACCATACTTTTAGGGCTTGAGAACTCATTTCATCAGCATTTAAAATTAGCAGCTTCGAGCGGGTCTAAAGCTGTAATCATTCCGAGCCGTCATAATGTGCAGTCGTTTAGAAGGGTTAGGGAAATATTTGGAAAGTATGCAGTTGGTTCAGACTGGAGATCACCAGGTTTGTTTAATCAGATGAGGGCACTACTATCTTTCGATGTACCGGCATCGGAAGCGCTTGCAGCATGTACAAAAAATGGAGTTGATATTTTCAATCTCTCTTCAAGAATAGGGACAATAGAGCCAGGGATGTCGGCAGCGCTGACGTTTATTGATTCCAGGAAATTTTCTGCAAGGTCATTCAATAAAGAAAATAGCGATGGTGTTCTGAGGACAATTATAGAGGATTTTGATGATTCAGATGTAACTGATTTAATAATTAATGGGGAGTTTGTCTATAAGGAAAGAAAGATTTTAATTTATGATATGGCCGAACTGATTAAAGAGCGTGATCAATTGACGCAAAATGTTTCAGCATCTTTGAAAGCAGCCACAGTTGCTGAGCCTGCTGAAGAAGATGGCCAGGGAGCAGTACCTCCAGCTGTCAGGGAGAATTTGCCCGATGTGGGTGATTTTCAAAAAATTTTAGAAAAGCCTGGAAGTGTAAAAAGGACATTTGGAGATGAAGACATTTAAGAGGAGAATGAGATGAATTCACGGTTTTTTTTCATTTTATGTCTGATTTCCACATCAACGTTTGCTGGTGAAGTTACAGGTACTGCAGGTACAGGGGCACAGGTTGAGCCCAGATATCTTGTGGACATGCCTACAGCCGGCATACTGAAAAATGGAATGGTGGCGATGGATGTCCAGTTTTACGAAATGAGCGGGATGCTTGTTTCCCTCGAGGCCGGGGCATTTAACAGGCTGACATTTGGTTTAAGTTACGGAGGCACAAATATCATTGGGTCTGGTTCGCCAGACTGGAACAGGTATCCTGGGGTAAATATTAGATTCAGAGTATTTGACGAGACTGAAGCCACGCCAGCTATTGCAGTTGGATTTGATTCACAGGGAAAGGATAGATACCTGGCGGATTCAAATAGATATACATTCAAATCCCCGGGCTTTTTTGCATCTGCATCAAAGTACTTTACCGTGTTGGGTTACCTTGGACTTCACGGTGGGGTGAACTACTCACTTGAAAATGGCGATGGAAACAAAAACATTAATTTTTATGTCGGAGCGGATAAGTCATTTGGAAGAGATATATCGCTTTTGTTTGAGTATAACTCAGGTATAAATGACAACCTGGGCAACAGCTCAAATAGAGGCCTTGGCTTTATCAATGCAGGAGTTAGGTGGAGCATCGGAGGAGGGTTTACACTTGAATTTGATTATAAGAATATTTTTAATTTAAGGAAGACATCGGATGGGAGCCTTCGTGTTGTCAGGTTAGAATACGTGCAGGCAATGTGAAAACAGAGTTAAAATTTTTTAATAGTGTGTTTGGAACTTGCATTACAGCTATACGTTAATGAAATTGGTGCAAGGGAACGGTGATGGTTGCAATAGTTTTAATCTCGATGATGCTTTCAAACGCTTCTTATGGTGATACGCTGACCACGAGAAAAATGGTGAATAATTATTACATTTTTTACAACCCGCCGGCAGTAATAATCCCACCGCCGGTTTATCCTGTTCCTTATGTTGTACCGGTCCCTCTGGTGATTTACCGGTATCCTGTTCCTCCGCTGGTTTATCCTTTTCAAAAGGGTATTCGTCAGCGGGCTGCTGTTATAATGACTTATCCCCGGGCGGGAATTAAGCCAAAAGAGTATAATGCTCGTCAAATAAGAGCGAGGTGAGTTATGAAAAAGATTTTTTCAATAGGAATTGCAGGGTTGTTTGCAATAGGGTTGGCAGGCTGCTATACTGAATTTGCAACAACTCAGGGAAACTACCCGGGTGGCGGGTCATACGGGTCTTATGATACATCGGGTTATGGTTATAACTATGGTTACGACACCACCAACACAGGAATTACAAACAACTATTATTATTACTATGGTAATCAATGGCCTGGTTCGACATTTGGATTTGGCTTTAACTACTATACGCCAGGTCAATGGTGGTGGAATAGCGACTGGGCCTGGATGTATGGTTGGAGTGGATGGTACCCATCATGGTATTATGATCCGTTCGCTTACTATTATTATCCATATGCGGGATATGCATATGGAGGGCTTTATTACTCTCCCTACTACTACTACAATCCATACTATTATTATTCATACGGGAGCGTTAATGTTGCTCCTGGCAGGGTGAGGAATTTTGGCGATACCAGAGGTAGAGATAATGGCGGTTACGGGACACCTCAGGTTGTTCCAACATCGCAGCCCGGGGCGTACAGTAGCTCCGGTTCCGGGGTTGGTGCATCCTCTTCGTCGGCTAATACACGTCAGGGTTCAGGTTCGACAGGCAGAACAAGGGTTGAAAGCAGTTCCCCGCCTCAATCTTCTTCACCAACTCCGTCGTCTCAGCCCAGGGAGAGAACCAGGGTAAACAGTAATCCTCCACCCGAACAGCAGCCTCAACAGGTCCCTGAATCGGCACCACCACCACGCGTGCGGGATTCAGGTTCAACTAGAGATGGAGGCGGAGAAGGTCGTGTGAGAAAATATGAAAGTCATAATTACTATTATTATAACATGAGAGGCTACACACAGCCGCAGCTCCGAGAGTATCCAGTTGGTCCTGCAAATTTTCCAAGAGAGAGAAGGATTGAGGAGAATTACGTCCCTGTGAATCATCAATTTATGCAAAGGGAATTTGAACCGTCCTGGAATTACACTCGCTCGGTGGGAATGCAGGCGCAGGCTCCAGCTCCTCAGCGCAGTGAAAATTCTGGAAATGAAGGAAGGACACGCCACTGAAAGTTTGATGCGGATGTTTTTTGTTTAAAAGAAAATCGCTCTACCCTCATCTGAGCGGTGGGCAAAAAGTAGGAATTGCTCATAACTTAGAAAGTGAATCACTATGAAAAAGTATCTAATATTGGCAATCGAATTTTTTGCAATTTTGTTTTATTCTTTAAATCTATATGCTCAATTTCCAGAAGATGCATTAAGACTGGGTAAGAATAGTTATGGTGTCAGTGCTCAATCTGCTGCAATGGGGAATGCGATGACAGGACTTGCAAGGGGTTTTGATGCGGTCTATTTTAATCCAGCGGGTCTTGCACAGTCTAAACAAAATGAATTTACAACAGGCTTAAATTTCCTCAGTTATAACAATGATGCTACTTATTTCGGGAATGGGACATCTATTTCGAGTTCCCAGACTGATCTCACAAACCTTGGAATTGTCTATCCGTTTACGGTTGTTCGGGGTAGTTTTGTAATTGCATTTGGATATAACCGCTCGGCCGATTTTAACTCAGCACTTGGTTTTAATGGCTTCAATCCTTACAGCTCAATTATACCGTCGCTTTATAACAGCAATGTCAATTATGATATACCATTTAATGTTGGTCTTGAGGATACATTGGGGAATATCATAGTTACCAAGCAGGTTGGACAGAAGGGGACAGTCTACCAGTCAGGTGGATTAAATAACTGGCTGGCTGCAGCTGCCATGGATATTGCAAAGGATTTTTCATTGGGTGCTACGATTAATTTAATAAGTGGAAGTTATCAATATACCAGAGAATATACCGAGACAGACCCATTGGGTATTTATAGGGGTAGACTCTCTGACCTGAGTGGCGCTGTTGGTTTTGGAAGCTTTAATCTTTCTGACCAGGTAAATCAGGACTTAAGCGGCTGGAATGCAAAAATTGGTTTTATGTACAGGGCTGTCGCGTTTGATGGACATACTTATGCACGAATTGGCGTTGCAATTCAGACCCCCTCTTTTATAACTGTTGACGAAAAGTTTTCGGACAAAGGTACAGCAAACTTTCTTTCGGATACAAGCGTTAGCTATCAACCACCCGACGGGAATAATCGTTACAATGTTACAACACCATTTAAGTTTAGCTTTGGAGCATCTGGTGGTACAAAACAGATAACTTTTGCTGGTGATCTGGAATATGTCGATTGGACACAACTTCAGTTCAGCAACTCTAACCTCCCTGCCGATTTCATTACAAAACTCAACAATCAAATCAAACAGGAATACCGAAGCACTTTAAATCTTCGCGCCGGTGTGGAGATTGCACTGGCAGATAAGGTCTACTCAGAGCTTGTTCCTTTAGTTAGACTTGGAGGAGCTTTTTACCCCTCGCCATATGTTGGTGATTCATCAGACAGGGGAGAAAAATATGTAAGTGCAGGTGTTGGTTTTATGATCCAGCACAACATTGATGTTGATCTTACATATCAGCGGGGATGGTGGAACGCTGTGCACACTCAGTACGACAGTTACAGCAGTACAACTGAAAAAGTTGTTAATAGTAACGTTTTGCTTGGCTTCAGATATAAGTTTTGAGGTGTAAAAATGAGAACTAAAGTTATCCTGATTGCTGGTTTAATATTCTCTGTACAGCTTGTAGCTGTAGGGAGGTTAGCTGCCCAGTCGATTTCTCCAGCTGGAGGTAAGAGCGATGAGGTATATCCAGCCTTGACACTAAGGGGACATACCTCAGGCTACTCTCTTTTCCAGGAAAGTAATCTTCAGAATGTTCAGCATTCAACAATTGCAGATTATTCCCCTTTTCTTTTTGGAGCTACGTCTATTGGTGCCTATACTCAGGGGGAAATTCCTTTCAAAAAAAGGCTCTATTTTAAACTTTCTGTAATCGGGGTGGATAATAGCTTGCTATCAGGTGAAATCCCGGCTGGCACAACAGGCATGCGTACACTTCTGGTTCCCGCGCAAATTGGGACTCACATTCCGGTATTCAGGGAGAGATTGGGAGACTTTGAATATATTTTATCCGGTGATGCTTCAGCTGGTTTGCTGTTTGGCTGGGCATACCCGACAGACGGAAACTTTTTTGGATATTCAATACCAAACTCACGTTTTGCATCGGGGGCTTCAGCTTATCTGGGGATAGGAAATACAGTTAAGGTGAGCCGGTTTGCCGGACTTTATTTAAACGGCGGAGTCTCGTACTTTGACATATTTTCACATTTTGTGCTTCCTCAGTCGCAGTACTTAATTCCAAATGTTTCCGTGGGGTTTTACTTTGGACCTGGCTCGTTATAATGGGGAGAAGTTAACCAAGCTATATGTGACGGGAAATAGGAACTAAAATTCTCTTTCAATTTCCTGTTTAGCTTTGTTAAATTAGTTGAGTGAAACGCCTGCGCTTAGCTGTTGCCGTGATCTCTCTTGTGTTCATCATATTAATGGTGAGCGCTTTATTCTTTTTAAGGAGTGTTGGGACTTCATCGCTACCGCAGGAAAACGGAAGGGAGATGATACAGGGGATTGGTGGAATTGTAAAAATTGAAAGGGACAGCAGCGGCGTACCGTATATTTATGCACGTTCTGATTCAGATGCTTATTTTGCTCTTGGTTTTTTACACGCTCAGGACAGGCTATTTCAAATGGAGATGTACCGGAGAGTAGGGGAAGGAAGGCTTTCAGAGATCTTTGGTGAAAGCACAGTTGATATAGATAAACTTTTCAGAACTTTGAGATTTAATGAAATGGCTGAGAGTTTACTTGCATCAATTTCTCCTGACAGCAGAAATATTTTACGATGGTATTCCCGCGGTGTTAATGCTTATATTAAATCGGCAAGAGCCCTGCCAGTTGAGTTTGCTTTTTTAAAGTTCCAGCCAGCACCCTGGCGTCCTGTTGATTGTATCGTGGTTGCTCGATTGATGGCATGGGAATTGAATTTATCATGGTGGGCAAAGCCGGTGTTTGGTGAGATTTATTCAAAACTTGGTGCGGAGGCTGCATCTGTCTTAATCCCACAATTTAATGGTGAACCTGTAGCGGGCATCAAACGTGTTGATAACAGGGTAACTGGAGAAAGATTGGTACCGTTTAGTATCAGCAATAAGTATATTTTCAAAGCATCAATGGAAACACTTGATAGGTTCTTTTCAGCTAATGCTGATGCTTATAGATTTCTCTTTGGGTCCAGAACTGTTGGTGGGGTAGGAAGCAACAACTGGGTTATTTCTGACAGCAGGACAAATACGGGCTCATCAATATTGTGCAATGACCCACATCTTGCCTTCAGTGAACCTATGAAATGGTATATGGCAGTTATTCACACACCTGATATGAATGTAATGGGGGTGACGTTATCGGGAGCACCCGGAGTTATTATCGGGAGGAATAAGGATATTGCCTGGGGAATGACAAATGTAATGGCTGATGATGCGGATTTTCTTATTGAAAGAGTTGATTCAGTCGACCGCAATTTTTACTGGCACGATGGGAAAAAGTTTCAGTTTCAGGAGAAAACGGATACTGTTTATGTAAAAGGGGGTGGGTATATTTTAATTCATCAAAGATCGACAGTTGATGGCCCTGTTATTTCTAATGTAATTGGAAGTTCTTATGCTCTGACTTCCGTTGGAAAACAGCCTGAAAATCTCGATGCTGTTGTTTCAATGAAGTGGACTGCTTATTACCCGAGTGATGAAGTTAAGGCAATACACCTCCTGAGCATTTCACGAACATTTCATGATTTTATAAATGCTTTGCAGTACTTTGGTGCTCCGGCTCAAAATTTTGTGTATGCTGATGTCAGAGGGAATATTGGTTATAAAGCAGCCGGGAACATTCCCCTTCGCAATTATCCACACCCATATCTTCCTCAGGATGGTTCAATTGGCAAATATACATGGAGCACGTTTATTCCGTATGATGATTTACCGATGAGTTACAATCCAGATTCTGGATTCATTGCTACTGCAAATAATAAGACAGTAAATAATTATCCTTATTATATAACTAATCTTTACGAACCACCTTCAAGGATTGAAAGAATTAGTTCCTTCATTAAGACTCACCGGCCCATGTCGATGGAATTGTGCAGGGAGCTTCAAAATGATTACTACTCACCATTTTTTGTAAGTTTAAACACACGTCTTCTGAACGCGTGTGACAGCCTGAAATATTTTCCCGGGGAACTTGTTTATTTAAGAAATTTTGATGGGTTCATTGGAGCTAAGAGCACTGCTGCTTCGATACTGAATGTGTTTTTTGTTAAATTGCTCAATGATGTTTTTGTCCCTGTAATGGGTGAAGATCTTTATAAAAAGTATTCGCTTCTCAGCAATATCCCTACAAGGGTAATTGAGAAAATAATAAATGACCCCTCAAGACTATCGACTTTATATAATGTTCAGAACGGAGACTCTCTTCTTTCTATTAAAATGGTGAATTCATTAAGAGAATCACTAAAGTTCCTCAAAGATCGTTTTGGTCCTCACCCCTCAAGGTGGCAGTGGGGAAGACTTCACCAGTTGGAACTCAAACACTTTCTCAGCAAAAATCAACTTATGAGACGTCTCTATGACCTTGGTCCTTTTGAAAGAGGCGGTACAAATACAACAGTTAACAATGGCGAATATTCCCTTACAAATCCATTCGGGATGATAATAGGTCCTTCAATGAGGATGATTGTTGTTATGAACCAACAGGGAATGTATGTGAATTTTCCGGGTGGGGAAAGCGGACAGTTACTGAGTCCTCATTATCGCGACTTATTGCACGATTATTTAAGAGGAGAGGTTAAATATTTTCCGTTTGACCTCAATGAATATCAAGCTGAAAACAAATTACAATTGGTGCCAGGAAAATGAAGCTAACAGGAGAAGAAATCAGAGTGCTTGCCGAAGCCAGGCACGTTGCAGTGCTGACCGGTTCTGGAATATCAGCTGAAAGTGGAATACCGACATTTCGTGGAGAAAATGGTATCTGGACAAAATTGAATCCGGAAGAGCTGGCAAATTTTGACGCGTTTTTGAGAAACCCTGAACTGGTTTCGGCATGGTACAACCATCGCAGGGAAATAATCAGGGAGGCAAAGCCCAATCCAGCCCACTATGCGCTTGCTGAACTTGAAGACATTTACGAGGACTTTACATTGATAACTCAGAACATAGATAATTTGCACAGGCGCGCTGGTTCGAGAAACATTTGTGAGCTGCACGGGAACATTGAGCGAAATTATTGTATAAGCTGTGGGACAAGGTACGATGGTGAAGATTTTGAGGAAAACGACTCGTTGCACTGCCGGAAGTGCGGTGGATTGATCAGACCGGACATTGTCTGGTTTGGTGAGATGCTGCCGCATCATGAGTGGGAAAAGTCGGAACAGGCTGCAGGTAGATCAGATGTAATGTATGTCATAGGCACATCAGCAGCAGTTTATCCCGCTGCACAGCTGCCGCTCGTAGCAAAGCGTAACGGGTCTTTTATAGTGGAGGTGAATATTGAGCCGACTCCAGTTTCTGAGTATGCTGATATTTCGATTTATGAGTCTTCTGCCACCGCAATGCCGGAAATTTTGAAGCTAATAAGGGAATTTAGAAAAGTTGAAGAGATATAATCAGCGCAGGACAAAGATAATTTGTACACTTGGTCCCTCTGCCGATAGCAGGGATAAGATCAGGGAACTGATAAGTGCCGGGGCAAACGTCTTCCGGCTGAATTTTTCACACGGAAATCATGAAGAACATGGGAGACATATTTCAATTATTCGGGAGCTTGAAAAGGAGTTTGGACGCAGGTTTGCAATTATTCAGGATCTCCAGGGACCAAAAATAAGAGTGGGCGAGCTTTCTGAGCCGGTTAAACTTGTAAATGGGGAAAAGGTGATTCTAACGACATCTGAGGTGATTGGCAAAGGAAATACAATACCTGTTACTTATTCAGAACTCCCGTCAGATGTAAAACCAGGCGACAGGATTTTGATGGATGACGGGTTAATTGAATTGAAAGTCATTTCAAAAAATCAGACAGAGGTTGAGTGCATTATTACGAATGGCGGTACACTCAGTTCTCATAAAGGAATAAATCTGCCAGGAGTGCCGATCAGTATACCATCACTAACCGAAAAGGATATCGAAGATTTGAAATTTGGTGTTTCAGAGGGAGTGGATTACATTGCTCTCTCTTTTGTGAGAAAAACGGCAGACGTTCTTCACCTCAGAGAGCTTTTAAGGAAGTTCAGAGGGAACCAGGGAATTATTTCCAAAATTGAGAAGCCGGAGGCATTGGAGGAAATAGATGCGATAATAAAAGCAAGCGACGCCGTGATGGTTGCTCGCGGCGACCTGGGTGTTGAAGTACCAATTGAAGATGTGCCGATTCTTCAAAAAATGATAATAAGGAAGTGTAACGAGTACGGCAGACCTGTAATAACAGCAACACAGATGCTGGATTCTATGATACGCGAGCCGCGCCCAACCAGGGCTGAGGCTACTGATGTTGCTAATGCGGTGTTTGATGGAACAGATGCTGTAATGCTGAGTGGGGAAACATCGGCGGGAAATTTCCCGGTTGAATCGGTGAAGATCATGGATATGATAATCAGGCGAGCAGAACCAAGGCTGATAGAATATGAAAGGAAACTGGAATTCAAGGAAGTACGAAACGATTTTACAGATTCAATTGCAGATGCTGCATGTGAGCTTTCTGAACATTTAGGAGCTTCAATCATTGTTTCTATTTCTATTACGGGAACGACAGCACGTGCGCTTTCAAAACACAGGCCTGCAGCATCAATTTTTGCTTTAACTGATGATATTAACGTTGTCAGAAAGCTTACACTTGTATGGGGGGTGGAGCCTGTCGAGGTAAAATACATTTCTGATACAGATGCAATGCTGGCACAAATTAGTGGTATTCTAAAGAGCAACGGCATAGCATCAACGGGCGATGTTTTTGTTTTAACTGCAGGTACACCCCTGTTGGCTCGTGGGACAACAAACACCCTTCGTATTGAGAGAGTAAATTAGTTGTACAGTTTAATTTTCCTTTTTTGTCAGGGCATTTCCATGCTGATATCGAAAGCTTAAACAGGGTCAAATAGTATCATTTGATACTATTTGATGAGCATCATCTTCTTCGTGAAAGATAAGCTACCTGCCTCAAGACAATAGAAGTAAACGCCACTGGCATATCTATTGCCATTAAACGTTATCTGATAATTGCCAGGATTCTGATAGCCTGAATAGAGTGTTGCCACCTTTTTACCGAGCACATTGTATACCGTTAATATCACGAGACTTCTCCGAGGTATCGAGTAGCCAATCACCGTTGTCAGGTTGAACGGGTTCGGATAGTTCTGAAAGAGTGAGAATGTCAGCGGCTTACCAATGAAAAATTGCCCATTTCCATTAGGAGCAGAACAAAGGAAGTGATCTTCGAGATGGTAAACTATACAGTGCTCCGACGGAAGAAGCAGGTCAAATCTCGTTGGACAAGCTTGAAAACTTGAAAGCCATACTGAAATAACTTTATATTAACAAAATTATCCCTGAGAGGAGTAATGCAATGCTCAACTATGTCTGGCTTGGACTGGTGATAATCGGTATCCTTACTGCTGCAGGCAGCGATATTTATGACGCAGCTACAAACAGGTATCGCAATGGCGAGGAAATTGAGGTTCAATATGCTGGACCCGTTTACGGGAAGGGAGTCATAAGCATTTCAAAGGAATATTTTGAACGGTTTTATGGGACAAAAATCGAATCGGCGGATACATTCCGTTTGTCAGCCTCAAGGGACTCTACCAGACTCAGCATAGTAATTAATAACCAATCGCCTTCAATCTGGAAAACAATCGCCACAGCGGCAGGGAATGAAAACATGCTGCAGGCATCAATTGCTGGAGAATCCAATCGGAATTTATTTCTCCTTCTCCCTACCACTTCACTTGTAAGAACCCGCGCTGTAATTGATTCTGTCATAAGTTACAGCTCAACAGCTGTAACAATTGCGATTGGATTGATAGGTGTGATGGCATTCTGGCTGGGAATAATGAAGCTGGCGGAAGATAGCGGACTGGTGCAAATTATTGCAAGGGCTTTAAAGCCGGTAATGATTAGACTATTTCCAGAAATACCCCCTGATCATCCTGCAATTGGTGCCATGATTATGAACATTGCAGCGAATATGCTTGGACTTAATAATGCAGCAACTCCTCTCGGACTGAAAGCGATGGACGAACTGGATAAACTTAATAAACATAAGGGTACAGCATCTAACGCAATGGTTGTATTTCTTGCAATAAATACAGCTGGATTAACAATTATTCCTGCGACAGCAATTGCGGTGAGGGCTGCCCTGGGGTCGAAAGAACCCACTGTTATCCTGATGACCTCCTTCTTTGGTGCTGGACTGGCAACAATTGCAGGTGTCCTTTCAGCAAAGTTGCTTCAGCGGTTAAAAGCTTACCAATTCAATGAAAAAGAGGATACTGCAAAATGATTAAAGACATTTTGGAAATTATATCAATTGCGGCAATTCCCCTGATTGTTATTATCTTTATTGGATATGCAGCGAAGAAAAAAGTTCCGGTTTATGAGAGCTTTGTTGTCGGTGCTAAAGGTGGATTTGAGGTGGCAGTAAAAATCATTCCATATCTGGTTGCAATGCTGGTTGGTATTGGGATTTTCAGGGCAAGTGGAGCAATGGATATTTTTGTTTCTCTCCTTTCTCCTCTGGCAAAGTTAATTGGAATGCCCCCTGAAGCATTACCTATGGCGCTTCTCCGCCCTTTAAGTGGAAGCGGCTCGCTGGGACTGATGTCTGAAATTATGAAGAAATATGGGCCCGATTCGTTCATTGGGATTCTGGTGTCAACAATGTACGGGAGCAGTGAAACAACTTTTTATGTAATTGCAGTATATTTTGGAGCAATTGGAGTGACGAAGACAAGGCATGCCGTCGCAGCTGGACTCATTGCTGACGCGGTCGGGATGCTTGGAGCTTTGTTTATTTGTAAAATTTTATTTGGATAAAATGGAGGAAAAATGAATAGAATTATATCTGTTTCTTTTTTGATAACATTTCTCTCTTATACTGCATTTGCGCAGCTGGGCGGGATGCAATTTTACAGTAATGAGGGAACCAATGGGTTGACAGGCGGCATGGGAATCTCATGGATAACTGAAAATGGGAAAACTGTGCCGTACTATACTCTCACACTTATGCCTGATCTTTCATTTGGAAAATTTGGAGTGGGACTTGATTTAAATCTGAGAATTAATAGTCAGGATGGGACGATAAGAAAGGTCGACTGGGCAGATGGGGCTTACAGGAAAATTATACGCTATGTCCGATGGGGGCACAAGCACGACCCATTGTATGTTCGGCTTGGTGCGCTGGACATGGCAACACTTGGACATGGTTTTATAATGTCCTATTACAGTAATAGCCCAGGTCTGGACGACAGGCGAATTGGTGCGGAGTTTGATGTTGATTTCAATAAGTTTGGCTTTGAAACGGTTTACGGCGATTTCCAGCAGGCCGGACTGATTGGGGGGAGGGGATATGTCAGACCTCTTAAATTCACAACCCTGGCTGGTGTGCCTGTAATTGGCGGATTTGAAATCGGAGCAACTTACGTTACAGACCAGAACCCGAACTCGGGAGTGCTGATAGCAACATATAACAGGGCTGCTAAAACAGATAGTGTAATTAAAAGAACAGACAAGATTAGCGAATTTGGATTCGACGCAGGGCTTCCACTTCTTCGCATACCATTTGTGGACATGGACATTTATTATGACTATGCGACAATTATTAACTTTGGCCATGGGTCTGCAGTTGGATTAAAAGCGGATTTTAATAGCCTTGGACTTGTCACAGCATCGGTAAAAGTGGAAAGGCAGTTCCTGGGTGATAGGTTTATCCCCGAATATTTTGACCAATTCTATGAACTTGAACGATATACTCCGGCATCATCGCCATTTGTCAGCAAAGCAGCTTTTCTGGATAGTGTAAAAGGGTCAAATGGATGGTATGGACAACTCATAGTGGCGTTGATGCAAAATTTTAAAATTATTGGATTTTACAGGGGACTGGATAATGACTCAACCGGCGGACTTATGCATCTGGAGACAAGGTTCCCGAACGTATTACCAACATTTGTCTTCAGCGCTGGATATGACAGGACAAAGGTTAAGAATTTTGGAGATTTGTTCAAGCTCGACGAACATTCACTCCTTTATGCGTTTCTGGGTTACAAGCCATACCCGTTCATGACAATCGGGATGAATTACTACTGGACATTCATACCGGAAAACGGCTCATACTCTGTACAAAAGAGGGTCGAACCGCGCATCATGTTTAACTTTGTCTTTTGAGCAACATAGTTACGACGACGTAAACTACACAACTTAGGCTGCTTTCTGGCTAAAATAAGCACGGCCGTTTGAGGATTTCTGCATCACTGCACAACATAAAAAGTTTACGTTCAATAAAATTTTTTTTAAAAACCTCTTGACATCAATATCAAAGTTCTTTATTATGAATACGAGAATAATTGATGGAAGAAAAAGAATCAAATAGTAGCATGCAGATATCAGTTAGCACATACGGCAGTCTGTCGGTTTGTGCTGACAGTTCATCAATTATTCCTGGTCTCCTTTCTATTATTTCCATTCTTATTCTCCTCCTTATTGAGGGGAATATCCTCCTCGGCATTATTAGCTAATCGCCAGAGGTTATTCCCCGAAAGCAGCAAGCCTCAATTAAAATTAAGTTAACCTCAGGGGAATGACCTCAGGAATGTAGTGTATTCGAGGAGCATTCGTGAGGCCAGATTGTCGAACAAAAAAGAGGTTTAAATGAACAGTGATATAATCAAGAAAGGTTTTGAGCGAGCACCTCACCGCAGTCTTCTGCGCGCAACAGGGGTAAGGGAAGAGGATTTTGGAAAGCCGTTTATTGCGGTAGTAAATTCTTTTGTGGAGATTATTCCGGGGCATGTCCATTTAAACAAAGTTGGGGAAATCATAAAAAATGAAATTAGAAAGGCTGGAGGAGTCCCCTTTGAATTTAACACAATTGGTGTTGACGACGGCATAGCAATGGGACACATCGGCATGAAGTATTCTCTACCGAGCAGGGAGCTCATAGCCGACTCTGTGGAGACGATGATCAGGGCTCATCATTTCGATGGTATGATTTGCATTCCCAATTGTGACAAGATTGTACCTGGAATGCTTATGGCGGCAATGAGGGTAAACATCCCGACCATATTTGTCAGCGGCGGACCGATGGCAGCAGGGAGAACTTCCAGAGGTGAAGTTGTCGATTTGATTTCGGTTTTTGAAGGGGTGGGTTCTTATAAGGCTGGTAAGATAGGTGATGAGGAACTCCTCGAGCTTGAGAGGAGCGGGTGCCCAACATGTGGTTCATGCAGCGGTATGTTTACCGCTAATTCAATGAACTGCCTTACGGAAGCACTTGGACTCGGTTTGCCGGGTAATGGGACTGTTCTGGCGGTTGATGCAAAACGTGAGAATCTCTATCGCGCAGCCGCAAGACAGATTTTGAAACTTGTTGAAATTGATCTCAGGCCACGGGACATTGTAACTGAAAAATCGGTAGATAATGCTCTTGTGCTTGATATGGCAATGGGAGGCAGCACAAATACTGTTCTCCACACAATAGCTATTGCGCATGAGGCCGGTATAAACTACAATCTGGAAAGGATAAATCAACTTTCTCGTAAGACCCCAAATATCTGTAAGGTAAGTCCTTCATCGCATTATCATATTGAGGATGTAGATAGAGCTGGAGGGGTGAGTGCAATTCTTAAGGAAATCTCAAAAATAGACGGGCTTTTGTCGTTAAATGAAATGACTGTGACGGGCAAAACGCTTGGTGAAAACATAGCAAATGCAGAAATTAAAGACTTTAACTGCATTCGAACTGTTGAAAACGCTTATTCAAAAGATGGCGGTCTGGCTATTCTCTATGGAAACTTAGCTCCGGACGGCGCAATAGTGAAAACTGCCGGGGTGACAAAAGAAATGTTGAATTTTGAAGGTGAAGCGGTAGTTTTTGAATCTCAGGAAGAAGCTGTGGAAGGGATTTTGGGTGGAATGGTAAAGCCCGGGAATGTTGTGGTGATTCGATATGAAGGACCGAAAGGTGGACCAGGTATGCAGGAAATGCTTGCACCTACTTCGTACATAATGGGCATGGGACTTGGAGAAAAAGTTGCACTGATTACAGATGGTCGGTTTTCAGGAGGAACTCGAGGGGCGTGCATTGGACATGTTTCTCCAGAAGCGGCCGAGGGCGGACCAATTGCTGCGGTTAGGAATGGAGATAGGATAAGGCTGGACATTCCAAACAGGGCTTTACAGCTTCTGGTTCCAGATGAAGTTATTGAAAGCCGTTTATCTGAGCTGCCACCCTTTAAGTCAAAAATTAATTATGGCTATTTAGGCAGATATGCGCAAATGGTCACCAGTGCAAACACAGGTGCAGTTTTGAGGCAAAATTAAGTAGAACAATTTAAAGAAAGAGGTTTAAATGAGCAGTACAGAAATGACAGGTTCAGAGATTCTGGTTCGATGTTTAATTGAAGAAAAAGTCGAGCATGTCTTTGGATATCCAGGCGGAGCTGTAATTGGAACTTATGATGCACTTCATGATATATCCTCAATAAAGCATATCCTGACCAGGCACGAACAGGGAGCGGTACATGCGGCGGAAGGATATGCAAAGGCAACCGGAAAGGTGGGAGTTGTAATAGTAACATCCGGTCCTGGGGCAACAAACACAGTTACAGGCATTGCTGATGCATACATGGATTCTGTCCCGATTGTAGTCCTGACCGGTCAGGTGGCTTCATATATGATAGGTAATGACGTTTTTCAGGAAGCGGATATCGTTGGAATAACAAGGTCGATAACAAAACACAATTTTCTTGTTAAAGATGTAAAAGAACTTGCGTGGTCAATTAAAGCAGCCTTTCATCTTGCTACCACAGGTAGGCCTGGTCCAGTTCTTGTTGACCTGCCAAAGGATGTCATGGCGGCTACTGCACCATTTATTTATCCAAAGGAAATAAAGCTGCGCGGTTATCGCCCTTACTATTTTGGACATATGGGCCAAATTAATAAGGCAGTTGAGATAATAAATTCATGCCAAAAACCTGTAATTTATGCAGGCGGCGGTGTCATTTCCTCAAATGCATCAAAGGAGCTTTACAATTTTGCTAAAAAGTTAAATGCTCCTGTTGCGATGACATTAATGGGTCTCGGTGCTTTCCCGGGTGATGATAATCTTTCCCTTGGAATGCTCGGGATGCATGGAACCTGGTATGCAAACCACGCAGTAAACGATTGCGATTGCCTCATAGCTATTGGGGCAAGATTTGACGATAGAGTTACGGGTAACCCGTCAGCTTTTTCACCTAACTCAAGGAAAATTCATATAGATATCGATCCTTCGGCAATAAGTAAGAATGTTAAAGTAGATGTGCCAATCGTCGGAGATGTAAGGCATGTGCTGGAAAGGCTTACGCCACTGGTTAAACAGCTTGATACATCAGCATGGCTGAACCAGATAAATGAGTGGAAAGCAGAACATCCGCTTCGGTATGAAAATGGTGCTGAAATACGTGCTCAGTACGTAATTGAAAAGATTTATGAACTGACAGAGGGTAATGCAGTTATAACAACTGACGTTGGTCAGAACCAGATGTGGACAGCTCAGTTTTACAAATTCAAATATCCGAGGACGTTAATAACATCCGGTGGATTGGGTACGATGGGGTTTTCATTTCCTGCAGCAATAGGGGCAGCGTTCGGAGTTAAGGACAGACCTATCTTCAGTATAAACGGTGATGGGGGAATACAGATGAACATTCAGGAGCTTGCAACCGCTGCATGGAACAAACTTCCAGTAAAGATAATCATACTGAACAATAGTTATCTCGGTATGGTACGTCAGTGGCAGGAGCTTTTCTGGAGAAAGAGATATAGCAACACATTCCTTGGATTGAGTAATCCAGATTTTGTAAAGCTCGCAGATGCATTTGGAGCAGTGGGCTTCAGATCGGAAAAAACCGATGAAGTTCAGGGAATCCTGGAGGAAGCTTTAAAAATTAATGACAGGCCTGTTTTAATTGATTTCAAAACAACCCTTGAAGATAACGTATATCCCATGATACCTGCTGGAGGTACTGTGGCTCAAATGATGGATTATCCGAAATCGGTGCGTGAACTGAATATGGCTCAAAACAGCGTGGAGGCAATAAAGTGAAGAAACACACAATTTCAATTCTGGTTGAGAATAAGTTCGGTGCTCTTAACAGGATTGTTGGACTCTTTAGCGCCCGCGGATATAATATTGACAGCATTTCTGTTGGTACGAGCGAAGATGACTCGGTGGCAAGGGTGACAATCGTTTCCAAAGGTGATGATGCCATAATTGAACAAATAATAAAACAACTCAATAAGATAGTTGATGTAATAAAAGTTGTTGATTTAACCTACGATAGCTTTGTTGAACGTGAACTTGTATTGATTAAAGTTTCTGCAAATCGGAATACCCGTCCTGAGCTGATGCAGATATCCGAAATATTCCGGACAAAAATTGTGGATATCAGTCCAAGGTCACTTACAATAGAAGCTACAGGAGGCGAGCAAAAAGTTCAGGCTCTTATAAAAATGCTCTCACCATTTGGTATAAAAGAAATTGCCCGGACGGGACGTGTTGCACTTAAGAGAGAATTTGAAGGAGCATTATGATAATGGTTTTTGAATGGGAATCTGAAAACCAGCCTTGTGAATTTTTCATTAAATATTTAACCAATAACAAAAGGAAGTAATTGAGATGAAAGTTTATTATGATCAGGATGCAGATATTAATTTGTTAAAGGGGAAAACCGTAGCCATTGTTGGTTATGGGAGTCAGGGTCATGCACACGCTCAGAATTTAAGAGACAGCGGTGTTAATGTCATTGTTGGGTTACCTTCTTCGAGCAAATCGGTTTCAGTTGCTCAGGGAGATGGCTTTTCTGTTTTATCTCCTCTTGAAGCATCTGCAAAAGCTGACCTTATAATGATTCTTGCTCCAGATATGGTTCAGAAAAAACTATACGAGGAAGAAATAGCACCAAATATGAAGTCGGGGAAGATCCTGGCTTTTGCTCATGGGTTTAATATTCATTACAGGCAAATTGTCCCGCCTGAAGAAATTGATGTTATAATGGTTGCCCCTAAAGCCCCGGGGCATCTGGTCAGGAGGGTGTTCACAGAAGGAGCCGGCACGCCATGCCTGGTAGCGGTTCACCAGAACCATTCGGGCAGGGCATTTGATTATGCCCTTGCTTATGCAAAAGGTATTGGAGGGACAAGAGCAGGGGTCATTGAAACAAACTTTAAAGATGAGACAGAGACAGACTTGTTTGGTGAGCAGGCTGTGCTCTGCGGGGGTTCGGAAGAGTTAATTAAGGCAGGATTCGAAACTCTGGTGGAGGCAGGCTATCCACCTGAATTGGCGTATTTCGAGTGCATGCATGAGCTCAAGCTCATTGTGGATCTTTATTATGAAGGGGGGTTGTCCAGGATGAATTTTTCAGTCAGTGATACCGCTGAATACGGCGGTTATACAAGGGGACCCCGTGTGATTACGGGAAAAACGAGGAAGGAAATGAAGAAGATCTTAAAGGAAATTCAATCCGGCAAATTTGCAAGGGAGTGGATTGCGGAAACTTTCGAGAATGGGCAAAAAAACTTTTTAAGAATGCGTAAGGAAATGAATGATCATTTGATAGAGAAAGTTGGCAGCAATCTTCGATCAATGATGAGCTGGTTAAAAAAGAAATGAGTGGAGAGATGGGTGAAAGAATTTTAATATACGACACTACTTTGCGTGACGGCACTCAGGGTGAAGAGATATCTTTTACAACTGAAGACAAGATTAAGATTGCCAGAAAACTGGATGAGTTTGGAGTTGACTATATTGAAGGTGGATGGCCAGGGTCAAATCCAAAGGATATGGATTTCTTTGAAGCAATGAAGGGAATCCATTTAAGAAATGCCAGACTGGTTGCATTTGGAAGTACATGCAGGCCGACATCAAGGCCTGAGGATGACGACAATCTTGCTTCGCTGGTTAAGGCGGGAACTGATGTTGTAACGATATTTGGAAAGAGCTGGGATTTGCACGTAAAGGAGGCCCTTTCATCTACTCTGGAAAGAAATCTTGAATTAATTTCTGACAGTATCCGTTATTTAAAAGCTTCCGGGAAAGAGGTCATTTACGATGCTGAACATTTTTTTGATGGTTACAAATCTAATCCTGAATATGCACTTAAGACCCTTGCTGCAGCCGAAAAAGCAGGAGCCGACAGTATTGTCCTATGTGACACTAATGGCGGGACGCTGACTTCAGAAGTTTATGAAATTATCAACCGCGTGAAACAGGATACAAATTTGCCGCTTGGGATACATGCGCACAATGATTCAGAATTGGCAGTGAGCAACACAATTGCTGCGGTTCAGGCTGGTTGCGTTCAAATTCAGGGTACAATAAATGGTATTGGCGAACGCTGCGGGAATGCAAACCTCTGCTCTGTTATGCCAGCTCTTTCATTGAAAATGAATCGATTTTTTAATGCTGCGGGTCGGCTGGGTAAACTGACGGAGCTTTCAAGGTTTGTCAGCGAAGTTTCAAACATGCCTCACAGGAAAAATCTTCCTTATGTTGGACAGAGTGCTTTTGCACATAAAGGTGGCGTTCATGTCAGTGCTGTGATGAAAAATGCGCGGACTTATGAACACATAGAGCCTGAGCTTGTTGGGAATTCACGGCGTGTCCTTGTCAGCGATTTGTCCGGGAAGAGCAATGTCCTTTTTAAAGCTAAAGAGCTGGATGTGAATTTGCCGAAGAACAACGGAGAGATATCGGCAATTGTTAAAGAAATAAAGAATCTTGAAAATGAAGGATATGTGTTTGAAGATGCTGATGCATCTTTGCGAATGTTAATAGAGAAACACATTGGCAAAGGTGGCGACAATTTTGAATTAGAAGCTTTGAGAATCATTATAGAAAAGAAGGCAGGAAATGAGAAAACCCATACAGAGGCGGTAATAAAGGTGCGGGTTGGGGAAAATGTGGAGCATACAGCTGCTGAAGGAAATGGCCCTGTAAATGCACTGGACAATGCGCTTCGAAAGGCCCTTTCGAACTTTTATCCTGAACTATCCCGTACACGTCTTACAGACTATAAAGTCAGAGTTGTGGATGGGAGCAAAGGTACAGCAGCAAAGGTCCGTGTGCTTATTGAAGCATCCGATGATACGACGAGCTGGAATACAGTTGGTGTATCAGAAAATATTATTGAAGCAAGCTGGCAGGCGCTGGTAGATTCTATTAATTATAAACTTATTCAAAACAAAGATTTAAAAATAAATGAAACAACTATGGAGGTTATAAAATGAATCCACGCGTAAAAGTCGATTTTCTGGAAGCAACGATGAAGAAGGAAATGGAAACCATAATTGAATACAACCGATTGGCTGATAACAGTGAAGACCTTGAAACCCGTCGACTTTTCAGAGCACTTGCGGGTCAGAAATATGAGTACTACTTATTCCTTGAAAAGCATTTGAAACAAATTAGAGCAAATAACGACATCACTGATGCAATTAACAGCATGTTTCAGTAAGGCTGCAAAAGAAAAAAGAGGATGAAAAATGGAAAGAGAGAAAATATACATTTTCGACACAACTCTGCGCGACGGTGAGCAATCGCCCGGTTGCAGCATGGATGCAAGAGAAAAATTGAAGATGGCAAGGCAGCTGGAGGACCTGAAGGTGGATGTGATAGAAGCTGGTTTTCCAATTGCATCAGAGGGCGACTTTGAGGCTGTTTATGAAATAGGGAAGGCCATCAGGTCATGCAGTATTGCTGCACTTGCAAGAGCTTCCACTCAGGATATAGACAGGGCTGCTCAGGCATTGGAAAATGCGGCAAGGCCGCGGATTCATACATTTATTGCGACAAGTGACATACATCTTAAACATAAATTAAAGAAAACACGTGAGGAGGTACTTGAACAGTCTGTAAAGGCTGTCAGGCATGCAAAGAAGTTTGTAGACGATGTCGAGTTTAGCTGTGAAGACGCCGGCAGGTCAGACATTGAATACCTCTGTCAGGTCATTGAAGCGGTTATTGATGAGGGTGCGACTGTAATTAATATTCCAGATACCGTAGGATATACAATACCATCAGAATTTGGTCATCTGATTTATAATATCCGGAAAAATGTAAAAAATATAGAAAAAGTGCTGCTCAGTGTACACTGCCATAACGACCTTGGGCTTGCTGTTGCAAATTCAATTGCAGCAGTTCAAAATGGGGCACGTCAGGTAGAATGCACTGTTAACGGCATTGGTGAACGGGCGGGAAATGCTTCCCTTGAGGAATTTGTCATGGCTCTCCGAACACGGGGTGATGTCCTCCCTTTTTACACTGATGTGGAAACAACAGAGATATATAAATCGAGTCGCTTGCTTTCAACATTGACAGGGATGCTTGTGCAGCGCAATAAGGCAATTGTTGGTGCAAATGCTTTTTCCCATGAAGCAGGAATTCATCAGGATGGAATAATAAAATCACCCGTGACATACGAGATAATCACACCTGAGTCTGTTGGGATTCGTCACTCAACGCTTGTTCTCGGTAAGCATTCCGGAAGACATGCATTAAGAAAAAGATATGAAGAGCTGGGGTATCATCTGACAGATGGTGAGCTGGAGAGGGTATATGTTGAATTCACGAGATTGGCTGACAAGAAGAAAGAAATATTTGATGACGACCTTGTTACTATATTGCAAAATGGGGACTTAAATGAGAATTTGTTTTATAAGCTCTCCTCCCTTCAGGTAATGGCAGGCAAGGGGATTACAGCAACAGCTGTGGTTGAACTTGATGATGGTGCCGAGAAGTATATTGATTCGGCAACGGGCGACGGACCGGTGGACGCTACCTATAACGCAATAGAAAGGATTTTAAAGCTTGGCGGGCAACTGGTTGACTATACAATTAGTTCTGTGGCATGGGGGGGTGACGCAGTTGGAGAAGTATTTGTGAAGGTGGTTTTTGACGGGGTGATTTTCACCGGTCGAGCTGCAAGTACAGATATCGTCACAGGGAGTGCAGAGGCATATCTGCAAGCTGCTAATCGCGCTCTATTTTCACGTTCAAGGCACTCTCTGGTAGAAAAACAAGTTCAGCACCAGGCAAATGTATAAAGTAAAATCAGAAAGGAATATTTGTTGAATTATGGGAATGACAATAACAGAGAAAATTCTTGCCAATCATTCAGATAGGGAGAAGGTATCTGCAGGTGAGAACATCTGGGTAAATGTTGATATTTTATTGACGCATGATGTAACAGGGCCAGGTACAATCTCGGTCTTTAAACAGGAATTTGGAAGGGATGCAAAGGTGTGGGATCCGGAAAAAGTTGTTATTATTCCAGATCATTATATTTTCACAAATGATTCACATGCAAAGCGAAATATAGAAGTACTGAGAGAGTTTGTGTCGGAACAGGGGATAAAGAACTACTATGACGTCGGTGGCTCACGGTACAAAGGGGTATGTCATGTTGCACTTCCAGAAGAGGGTTTTACCCGACCGGGGGAAGTTTTGTTTGGTACAGATTCCCATACCTGTACAGCTGGTGCATTTGGAGAATTTGCAACGGGTGTCGGGAATACTGATGCTGCCTTTATAATGGGAACAGGTAAGCTGTGGGTAAAGGTACCGCAAACTGTACGTTTTATCTTTGAGGGCGATATGCCAGATTATATTATGGCAAAGGATCTTATTCTTAAAATTATTGGCGATGTTGGAGTTGACGGTGCTTCATATCAAGCAATGGAGTTTGCTGGAGATGCTATTCACCAGCTAAATATTGAAGAGAGAATGACACTTTGTAATATGGTGATAGAAGCCGGAGGAAAAAACGGAGTAATTGCTCCAGATGAAAAAACGAGGGAATATGTTAAATCAAGAACCGGGGTGGGATTTACTGAATATTTTAATGACGATGACGCAATTTTTTCAGGTGAAAAGGTCTATAAAGTTAGAGATTTCAAACCACTTGTTGCAATGCCTCACTCACCTGAAAATGTAGAAGCTGCAGAAAATTTATCAGATGTCAACCTTGATCAGGTTTATATAGGCTCCTGTACGGGTGGAAAACTGACAGACTATATTGCAGCTGCAAGGATATTGTATGACCGCACTGTAATGGTGAACACATACATTATTCCTGCAACAACGGATATATGGCGCTCTTTGTGGACAGAAAGAGTGGAAGGGAAGTCTCTTTATCAAATTTTTTATGATGCAGGCTGCAAGATTGGAAACCCGAGCTGTGGTGCTTGCCTTGGCGGACCTGAAGACACTTATGGAAGGTTAAATGGTGAGGAGGTATGCCTTTCGACAACAAATCGGAATTTCCCGGGAAGAATGGGGTCGAGGAACGCAAAGGTTTTCCTTGCCTCACCCCTTACAGCTGCAGCATCAGCAGTAACAGGTAAGATTACAGATCCGAGAAAATTTATTTAAAGTTAAAAGGGTTTGGCTATGAAGAATGAAGTAATTTCAGGAAAAGTATTTGTGCTTGGCGATAATGTCGATACAGATCAGATAATTCCGGCACAGCACCTTGTTTACAGTACTCACTCTCCGGAAGAGAGGAGGCTTTTTGGTAGGTATGCTCTCAGCGGCGTACCTGATGAGCTATCTGGCCTTCCCGGCGGAGGTGTACGTTTTGTTGAAGAAGGAGAATACAAATCTATTTATAAAATTATCGTGGCGGGTAAAAACTTTGGATGTGGATCTTCAAGAGAGCATGCGCCTTTAGCTTTAAATGTTGCTGGTGTCAAAGCCGTAGTTGCAAATTCCTATGCAAGGATTTTTTATCGCAACTCTGTTGACGGTGCCTTTATTTTGCCTCTGGAGTCGAATGAAAATATTTATAAAAATTTTAATACTGGCGATGAGGCTGAAATTGATCTGCTTGATAACCAGATACGGAATCTCTCTACTGGAAAAAGTTATACGCTTCGTCCACTTGGCGATGCCAGTGAAATAATTCGTGCAGGAGGACTCTTTGCTTATGCCAGGCAAATAGGGATGATTAAAGCTGTGGAGGTGGGATGATTCAGGTAGCTTTAATCCCGGGGGATGGTATTGGTCCAGAGGTAACAGCTCAGGCTGTCAGAATTATCAGACGAATAGGGATGCTAACCAGGCTCTCATTTGAATTTGTTGAAGTAAAAGCTGGAGGTGCAGCAATTGATGAGTTTGGCGAACCGCTTCCCCGACAAACGCTTGAATCTGCCATGCGCTCTGATGTGGTTTTGCTCGGTGCTGTCGGAGGGCCCAGGTGGGATGCACTTCCATACGAGCTGAGGCCAGAGCAGGCATTGCTCGGGCTTCGAAAGTCGTTAGAACTTTATGCCAATATCAGGCCTGCTTTAATGTTTAAGGCTCTGGTTAATGCCTCATCTCTTAAAAAGGAATTTGTTGAAAATATAGACCTGATTGTTGTGCGTGAATTAACAGGCGGGATTTATTTTGGTAAGCCATCTGGAATATTCGAAGAGAATAATGTGCGTTATGGAGTAAACACCATGACATACTCTGAATACGAAGTTGAACGAATAGCCAGAAAGGCTTTTGATATTGCAAGAAGAAGAAAAAAGAAGGTTACTTCTGTTGATAAAGCAAATATACTCCACACTTCAATTCTCTGGAGGGATGTCGTTGAGCGGGTACACAGGAAAGAATACGATGATGTTGTACTTGAACATATGTATGTCGATAACGCTGCAATGCAGCTTATCCGCAATCCAAAACAGTTTGACGTTATTCTGACGGAAAATATGTTTGGTGATATACTGAGCGATGAGGCATCAATGCTAACAGGATCAATAGGAATGCTCCCATCAGCCAGTCTGGGAAACAAATATGCACTTTACGAACCGGTTCATGGGAGCGCACCTGATATCGCTGGAAAGGGTATTGCAAACCCGATAGCGAGCATTCTTTCTGCGGGTATGATTTTTGAACATTCTTTTAACAAAGGTGAATGGAGCAAAAGGGTATTCTCAGCTGTTGAATTAGCACTTAATGAAGGATACAGGACTGCAGATATAGCTTCGCCAGGCACCACGATTGTTTCAACTGAGAAAATGGGAGAGTTAATAGAGGGGTTTCTGAGTGACTGATTATTTATCCTTCAATCTTTGGTAAATTGCCGCATTTCCAGGAAGAAACATCTTCGCTTGCCCTTGTTTTGAAAACATGCTGGTTTTTTAAACATTGGTTCTGGCCAATGAAAACTTCCACATAAAGTCTACCATTTATCACGGCACCGTGAAGTGTTCTTTGGCCGAGGTACCAGTTACGGTGTATTAGCCCCAGACCGGACGCGAGGTACTTATAAGACCTGTTCTGCTTCTAATGGATATAGATGATTTCCTGAGTATTTTTTTCTTCACGTGAGATATTAGTAGCAATAATCCAGATTTTCTTTTCACCCTCACTTTTTTTCATCAATCCCCGTGCCTGTATGTCGGGAAAAAGGCCCTTAGTTGTTTATTAAGTGATTCATGAGTAATTTTTTAGTGATAAAATGTAGAGAAGAGAGGAGAAGATGAGCGGGGAAAATAAAAAAATACTTTGGGTTGACGATGAAATAGAGCTTTTGAAGCCGCATATTTTATTTTTAACTGAAAAAGGTTACCATGTTGATACTGCTACAAACGGGCAGGATGCAATCGAGCTTGTAAGGAGCAACTTTAAAAGCGACAGCTATGACCTGATTTTTCTTGATGAAATGATGGCGGGGATGGGGGGACTCAGTACTCTGGAAAAGATAAAAGAAATTGCGCCTGAAATACCGGTTGTTATGATTACGAAGAACGAAGCTGAATCATTAATGGAAGAGGCAATTGGGAAGAAAATAAGTGACTATTTGACCAAACCAATGAATCCAAGCCAGATTTTAATGACAGCAAAGAAGTTTATTGAAGGGAAGAGAATAGAGGTTGAAGCAGTATCAAGGGATTATATGTCTGATTTCAGGGAGATTTCTTCGAAAATAGACAGTGATCTGGATTATAATGATTGGATAGACATTCACGAGAGATTGACTCACTGGGAGCTGGAAATGGACAGTCATCCTGAAATAGGTTTTAAAGAACCTCTCATGGATCAGAGAAGGGCTGCAAACGCAGCATTTGGGAAGTACATAGAGACTGTTTACCGGGATTGGGTAGCCTCTAAATCTAATCGCCCCAGACTTTCACATGAGGTGTTTGAAAGTTTTGTGCTGCCCAGGATGTCTTCAGGGAAACCTGTTGTTTTTATAATTATAGATGGGATGCGGCTTGATCAGTGGTTGATAATGGAAAGTTTTTTGAGAGAAATTTTTGCAATTTCAAAAGATTTTTATTATTCCATTCTTCCGACAGCAACGCCTTACTCTCGAAATGCAATTTTCAGCGGGATTTTGCCGCTTGAGATGGAAAAGAAGTATCCTGAGATCTGGGACAGGGGAAATTCTGACGACGACAACAGCAGAAATCGTTATGAAAAGGAATTGCTAACTGAGCTGCTTCAGCGCAAGCGAATCAGGGTGGAACCAAAATATATAAAGATTATCGATCCCGATTTTGGAAGGGGTATAGTTGCAAATATCCAGTCTTTCACAAGGGTTCCTTTGACGGCAATTGTAGTAAATTTTGTAGATATTTTAGCCCACACACGTTCCGATTCGCAAATTTTGAAGGAAATTGCGCCTGATGAAAGTGCATACAGGTCTCTGACGAGATCATGGTTTCAGCATTCCTATTTGATTGATTTGTTTAGAAGTCTGGCTGATACTAAAGCAACCGTTATCGTTACAACAGACCACGGGACCATCAGGAGCTTGCGCGGCTCTAAAGTTATTGGTGATAGAGAAGCCTCGACGAATTTAAGATATAAGTTTGGCAGGAATCTCAAGTGTGATGAACGGCAGGCAATTTTTGTGAAAAATCCAGAGGATTACCTGCTCCCCAGGCGTGGGATTACTATAAACTATATCATTGCAAAGGAAGATTTTTATTTTGTATATCCGACAGATTACCACAAATACCTTGAGCAGTATCACGATTCCTTCCAGCACGGTGGAATTTCACTTGAAGAGATGATCGTGCCGGTTGCAACACTGGAGTCCCGCTAAGAAGTTATTTTTCAATGACAGGCATCTTTGTAACAAGAGGCGAAGTGGAGACAATTGCGCTTGGTGAAAAATTTGGTAATGAGCTTCGCAGTGGGGATTTTGTCGCAATGTATGGAGATATTGGTGCGGGAAAGACCCATTTTGTTCAAGGGGTGTGTAGGGCTTTGAATGTCAAAGAAGTTGTTAACAGTCCAACATTTACAATTGTAAACGAATACCATGGAAAGCTCGATGTTTATCATATAGATCTTTACAGAGTTTCCTCTTTAAAGGAAATTCTCGATCTGGGATTTGAAGAATATCTGGACGCTGGCGCTGTTTGTATTGTAGAATGGGCTGAAAAGTTAAACGGCATAATGCCTGAAAAAAGATATGAAGTTACTATGACAATTGGTGGAGAAAATATTCGCAATATTAACATTAATCAGGTGTGATGATTTATTGTAATTTGAGGAGATTTTGAATTGCCCAGGATCCTTTCAATTGAAACTGCTACAAAAATATGCTCTGCGGCAATTGTTGAAAACGGTCATGCACTTGCAGATTTTACTGTCGTTAGTAAGAACGTTCATGTAGAACGGTTGATGCCAATGATCATTTCTATTTTTGAGAACTCACATTTGAAATTTTCCGACATAGATGCGATTGCTGTTTCAATTGGACCGGGGAGCTTTACGGGGCTTCGAATAGGTTTATCAACAGCTAAAGGGATTGCATACGCACTTGATAAAAAGATTGTTGCTGTTCCAACTCTTGATGCAATAGCATATAGATTAAGGGCTTCATGGGAAGGAAAAAAGATTTTCGTGGTATTGCATGCTCGAACCAATGAGTTTTATCTTGGAGAGTATCAATTAAAAGGTGAAAAATTGGTTCGCATAGATGAATATAAAGTGGCTTCAACTTCTGAGATCTTATCTTTGTTGACTGGTGACGAGGTATTGACAGGAGAAGGCGCTGAACTTCTTTTGAAAAGCGGTGTTACTTCGAAGTTGGCACCTGAAGAACTGAGATCTGCATCGGCGCTTTCAGTGGGTTTGATTGGAGAAGAAAAGTTTATGCAGGGTGAATTTGCAGAAATTGAGTCGGTTGTGCCTCTTTATCTCAAAGATTTTGTTGCTGTAAGGGGCAATCCCTTAACAAAAATTCAGGAGAAAATTTAATGTCCTGGTTTAAGAGGTCAAAACAAAACATTGTCTCAGCTGAGAAAAAAGATTTACCAGAAGGATCATGGGTGAAGTGTGAGAAGTGTGGTGAAATGCTTCACAAAACACAACTTGATGATAATTTCTGGACATGCAACAAGTGTGGGTATCATTTCAGAATTGGGAGTAAGGAGTATATTCAGATACTTATCGACAAAGGAACATTTAGAGAGACTGATAAGAATTTGAAATCGAACGACCCGCTGAAGTTTGTTGATACCAAATCGTATAAATCGCGTCTGCTTGAGGCACAGAAGAAAACAGGCCTGGTTGATGCAATTCGAACTGGAACGGGAGAAATAAACGGTCACAGGGTTGTCTTTGGTTGTATGGATTTTCAGTTTATTGGAGGAAGTATGGGCTCGGTTGTTGGAGAAAAGGTTGCAAGAGCAGTTGACCGGGCTATAAAGCTTGAGGCACCTTTAATTATAATTTCCCAGAGTGGTGGTGCGAGGATGATGGAAGCTGCACTGTCACTTATGCAGCTGGCGAAAACAAGTGCACGGCTTACAAGATTGAACAAAGCTGGTTTGCCATACATTTCGATTCTGACCGACCCAACAACGGGAGGAGTAACTGCCAGTTTTGCTATGCTTGGCGACTTTAACATAGCGGAACCGGGTGCACTAATTGGTTTTGCAGGACCTCGGGTTATTAAGCAGGCAGTTGGTAAAGATTTGCCCGAAGGATTTCAGCGATCTGAGTTTTTACTTGATAAGGGATTTGTGGATTTTATTGTCCATAGAAAAGAGTTGAAGACTAAAATTACACAGCTCCTCGAGCTTCTGGAATCGTGAATTTATGAAGGTAAGAATAGTTGGTGTGCCGATGGATCTTGGAGCAGGGAGGCGTGGGGTTGATATGGGGCCCTCTGCTATGAGAATTGCAGGGATAGCCGAAAGGATTAGAGAGATTGGGCACACTGTAACCGATGAGGGGGATATACCTGTAAAAATTCCTGAGAGCCAGGCAATTGATAACCAAAAATTAAAGTATTTACCTGAGATTGTTCGGGTTACAACTATTCTGGCTAACAAACTTGAGGAGATTATGGAAGCCGGGGATTTCCCTTTAGTTCTCGGCGGAGATCATTCCATTGCAATAGGTACTATTTCTGGTATATCCAGGTATGCTCGTAATCACAATTTGCGGCTGGGATTGATATGGATTGATGCCCATGCCGATATGAACACTCAGATGACCACACCTTCAGGGAATATACACGGGATGCCGCTTGCAGCGGTACTCGGGGAAGGAGCTCGTGAACTGGTCACTGTTGGCGGGGATTTTAGAAAAGTTGATCCCAGGAATGCAGTTTTAATTGGAGTCAGGACAATTGATAGAGCTGAGAAGGACATAGTCAGGAAGACAGGAATTACTTATTACACAATGTCTGATATAGACAAGTACGGTGCTCACAGGATAATTTCAAAGGTGTTAAAAGATCTTCGTGAAAAAGTTGATATCCTTCATGTGAGTTTTGATATTGATTCAGTGGATCCTTCAGTGGCTGGTGGGGTTGGGACCCCCGCGCCTGGAGGACTGAGCTATAGGGAAACTCATTTAATAATGGAAAACATAGCTGATTGCACATGTATGACATCGCTTGAGGTTACAGAAGTAAATCCCATTCTTGACACGAAAAATAGGACAGCTGAATTTGCAACGGAAATTGTTGCGTCAGCACTTGGGAAAAAAATAATTTAGCCACCAATGAAAATAATTACATCTGTAAAAGAAATGCAGGAACTTGCTGATGAACTCCGTTGTGGTGGTAAACGGATCGGTTTTGTCCCGACAATGGGGTATCTTCACGAAGGGCACTTAAGCCTCGTTGATATTGCCAGACGACATTGTGATGTTGTTGTGGTGTCAATTTACGTTAATCCAACGCAGTTCGGCAGAGGGGAAGATTTCAGTCGGTATCCTCGTGATCTGACAAGGGATAGGGGCCTGACAGAGCAGAAAGGAGTGGACATTCTCTTTGTGCCATCTGATTCTGAAATGTATTTACCCGGTCATTCAACTTTTATAGAAGTTGAGGGGATATCTCATGTGCTTGAAGGTGAAATAAGGCCCGGGCATTTTAAAGGTGTTGCCACAGTGGTGGCCAAGCTTTTCAATATTGTAAAGCCTCATGTTGCTGTTTTTGGCCAGAAGGATGCTCAGCAAGCATTTATCATAAAGAGAATGGTAAATGATCTAAACTTTGGAATAGAGGTTATTATCGGGCCAATAGTTCGTGAGAGGGATGGGCTTGCGATGAGCTCCAGAAATGTTTATCTCAGTGTGTCGGAAAGAGATGAGGCAACGATCCTTTATCAATCTCTAATGCTTGCCGGGTCATTAATAAAAGGAGGGGAGTCAAACCTTCAAAAGATTGAATCAGAAATGCTAAAGCTCATTGGCAGCCGATCAACGGGTAAGGTTGATTACATAACTTTTGTTAATCCAGACACCTTTCAAAGAGTTGAAACAACTGAGGGCCTTAAGGAGGTACTTTGCCTGATAGCAGTGCGCTTTGGTTCTACAAGGTTAATTGATAATATGAATTTTTATACTGGATAGGTATTTTTCAGGTAGAACCAGGTCGCAGTGAAGACTTTCTAAGTGGCCAGTTTCAGATTTAAGTTTATGGCTTCTGTACGCAGATAAGTCTAAACTTTTACAGGTGCCAGAAAGCTATACTATGGCGGCGATATTTTCCCTCCTTTCTCTTTCTTTTTCGATCCCTGTTTTTGAATAGATTTTTATTCGAGCCATCGTTGTGGAAGGCTATTCGCTATACTTGGACTAATAAAACATGCACCTCCAGACAGAGGCCAACCTGTCTACTCCGATGGAGCTATCGTTGGCAAAGAATGCACTCATGGCCTATGTTGACCCGGAGACGGGAAAGATGCCGAACAGGAGCTATCAGCAATCAGCGGTCAGTGGTCAGCAAAAGATTAGCGGCTTGGCACAAAACTATCCGAATCCATTCAATCCGACGACGGTGATCAGCTATAATCTTCGGACAAGTGGTCGTGTGACACTGAAAGTCTATGATGTTTTAGGCAGGCAAGTGATGACGTTGGTGAAAAGAATCCCCGTGCCTGTATGTGGGGAAAAAGGCAGAGCGCCTATCTTGATTCTCATCTCCAATCTGAATATTTTCATCAACATGAAGAAATTAAATCTGAATTCACCGTTTTTAAAATCTTCTTAAAGGAGGAACGATGAAGGACAGTTACGCTATATCGGCTGAGACTCTAAATCTTTACGATGAATCCCTTGTGCGCGTTAAGAATATAGCTATATTTGTTGTGCTTACAGCGTTGGGTGCTCATGTGTACATACCTCACGATCCGGTCCCTTTCACATTACAAACGCTGTTCGTATTGCTTGCCGGAGGATTTCTCGGCTGGAAAGATGGTACGATTAGCATGCTGTCTTACCTTTTCTTAGGCGGAGTGGGAATTCCTGTTTTTGCTGGTCAAGCTGCGGGTATCCAATACCTTTTTGGTCCAACAGGAGGATATCTCTGGGGGTTTGTTGCTGCGGCAGCTGTAGTTGGAATAATGGTTCGTATGGATAGTTCGGTATCCTGGACAGTCTTTTCAATGCTTGTAGGCCTTGTTTTGGTATTTGCGTGTGGAACTGTATATCTAAATGCGACTTTGATTCACAATTGGAACATATCTCTGGTGCAGGGATTTTTAATCTTTTCCATCTGGGATATGATTAAGCTCGGTGCTGCTGTAGCAATTTATCGCAGCCTTTCATCACGCTTTTCTTTTGTAAAAGATTAGTAAAGATAACAGTGAAAGAAATCCTGCGGTTTTGTAGAGAATTGGATTATTCTCTGAAGGATATAAAATTCAAAAAAATCTAAACTGGAGGAACAATGGCAAAAGGACTCCTGGGTACAAAGTCACTTACTGAATTGATGGATGAGGCTTCGGATACTGAACATGGATTAAAGAGAACTCTTGGTCCATTGAACTTAACGACATTAGGAGTGGGAGCAATTATCGGTGCAGGAATTTTTGTTTTGACAGGTCAGGCGGCTGCTCAGTACGCCGGCCCTGCTATCGTCCTGTCTTTTATTGTTTCGGGTATTGGATGTGCATTTGCAGGTTTATGTTACGCTGAGTTTGCATCAATGATACCGATAGCCGGGAGCGCCTATACCTATGCATATGCTACGCTTGGAGAGTTCCTTGCATGGGTGATTGGATGGGATTTGATTCTCGAGTATCTCTTCGGAGCTTCAACAGTTGCGGTAGGTTGGTCTGGGTATGTTGTATCATTTTTTAAAGATTTCGGAATAGTAATCCCATCATATCTGGCAAGTGCTCCCATAAATTATGTCGCCGGACATGGATGGCAGATGACAGGATCTCTGCTTAATTTTCCTGCAATGTTTATCATAGCTGTTATGACTACTCTTCTTGTCATTGGGATTCGGGAGTCTGCAGGCTTTAACAATGTAATAGTAATAATAAAAGTTGCTGTAATCCTTCTCTTTGTGGGATTTGGTGCGTTTTATATAAAACACCAGAACTGGGTTCCTTTTATTCCACCAAATCAAGGACATTTTGGAGAGTACGGTTTGTCCGGGATCCTGCGCGGGGCTGGCGTTATATTTTTTGCTTACATTGGATTTGATGCTGTTTCAACTACCGCACAGGAGGCCAGGAACCCACAAAAGGACATGCCAATAGGAATTATGGGTTCTCTTGGGATTTCGACAGTACTTTACATAGCAGTAGCATTGGTGTTGACAGGCATCGTAAGTTACAAGGAACTTCTTGTTCCTGATCCAATTGCAGTGGGAGTTGATGCAGCCGGGCCGGGGCTGTTCTGGTTAAGACCGCTAATTAAGGTAGGCGCAATAGCTGGATTAAGTTCTGTTGTCCTTGTCATGCTTCTTGGTCAGCCAAGGATATTTTATAGCATGGCTAAAGATGGGCTTTTACCGGCAAAATTTGCTGCAGTACACCCTAAATTCAGGACTCCATACATTACCACTATAGTGACCGGTACAGTTGCTATGGTAGTTTCTGGATTGCTTCCAATTGGAATTTTAGGAGAGCTTGTTTCAATCGGTACACTCCTTGCCTTTGTAATTGTTTCATTGGGAGTACTGGTAATGCGGTATACAAAACCGGATGTTCATCGTCCGTTCAAAACCCCTCTTGTTCCCCTTGTACCGATTCTTGGTGCACTTGTGTCGGCACTTCAGATGATTGGCCTGCCGCTCGATACCTGGCTCAGGCTTTTGATATGGATGGCGATTGGGTTTGTTATTTATTTCTTTTATGGCCGCAGGCACAGTAAGGTCAGAGCCGCGGCGTCAACGCAGGTACCGCAGAGTTAACTTCCCCGAACAGGGCATCGGACTCTTTTGCAGAATGTCACAAGGAACAGCAGAACCTGATAAAGGGAGGTTCAATGGCAGAATTTAAAAGAGAGCTTGGACTCCTTGATTCAACCATGATTGTTATAGGTTCGATGGTTGGGTCGGGGATATTTATTGTCAGTGCTGATATAGCCAGGACAGTCGGCTCACCCGGCTTGCTTTTACTTGTGTGGGTGGTCACCGGTCTTGTCACGGTGATTGCAGCGCTAAGTTACGGGGAACTTGCTGGTATGATGCCGCATGTGGGAGGTCAATATGCTTATTTGAGAGAGGAATATGGGCCTTTAATTGGATTTCTCTATGGTTGGACATCCTTCCTTGTAATTCAAACGGGTACAATTGCAGCTGTAGCGGTAGCGTTTGCACGGTTCACTGCTGTGGTAATCCCATGGTTTTCTGAAACAAATGTTCTGGTATCTTTATCTGGATTGAAGATTTCCGCTGGACAGCTTCTTGCAATTCTGAGTATAGCGGTGCTGACTTATGCAAATGTCAGGGGATTAAGAGAGGGAAAACTAATACAGGATATTTTTACCGTCACGAAGGTAATTGCACTCGTTGGACTGATCTTTCTTGGTATATTTATCGGAAGAAATTCATCTGCGATATCTGCAAATTTTTCAAATTTCTGGACCGGGAGCTGGACACACATTTCCGGCGGGAAAATTGTTTCAATTGAGTTGCTGAGCGGTTGGATTCTTTATGCGGCGTTTGGTGCTGCAATGGTCGGTTCTCTTTTTTCAAGCGATGCCTGGAATAACATCACATTTACCGCAGGTGAAGTTGTGAACCCCAAACGAAATATCCCATTGAGCCTTGCTCTTGGAACAATAACCGTGACAGCCTTATATGTTTTAGCTAACATTTCTTACATCCTTGTTTTGCCAGTAACTGGAAATCCATTTGCACATAGCGTGATAGAAAGGGGGATTCAGTTTGCATCAGACGACAGGGTGGGGACTGCTGCAGCGTCGGTGGTTTTTGGTGCACCTGCAGCAATTATTATGGCGGTGCTGATAATGATATCTACATTTGGGTGCAACAATGGTTTAATATTGGCCGGTGCCCGGGTGTACTACGCTATGGCGAAGGATAAATTGTTTTTCCAGTCAGCAGGAAATTTAAACAGCCGAGGTGTACCTGGTACCGCTCTGGTAGTTCAGGGAATCTGGTCGAGTCTGTTGTGTCTTTCCGGCACCTACAGTGATTTGCTCGACTACGTGATATTTGCAGTACTGATTTTTTATATTTTGACGATTTCTGGACTTTTTATATTGCGGAAGAAAAAACCTGATGCCGAAAGGCCTTATAAAGCGTTTGGTTATCCTTTTGTTCCTGCACTTTACATACTTATTGCTGCTGCAATATCCATAGACCTCCTTATTTTTAAACCGACGTATACCTGGCCAGGTGTAGTAATTGTCCTGCTTGGAATACCTGTCTACTTTATATGGAGGAAGGTACCCCGGGGAGCGGCTCTCACATGATAAAAAAGCGTTATGGTAGATTGCGAATCAAGTAATAATCGGGCGTCAGCTGTAAGATAGGGGTATCGAGAATTTAAATTTCTTAAAGGCTGGAATTGGTGGATCTGGCTTTAATGCCAGAATAGGGCAATTGCTGACAGGAAAATGGCTGATTGCAGTACGAGTCCAATGCCAAGTTTTGTGAAATTTACACGCGGGGTTCGGGAAAATAAGCCAGCAATGACCTGTATGATCATTGGAACAAATCCAAGAAGGACAGTTACTGCTACGGATTCATTTAGAATTACTAAAAAAATTGTGATGAGCATAAGGCTATGATATATTATAGTAAGGTTCCTTGCTCTTTTCGCATTCTCATCCCAGATACCCTTTGATTTCAGAAATTCAATCCTCATTTTTACATAAAATACACTGCTTCCGAAAAAGAGAAAGTTAAAAATGTAAAGGGAAACAGCCCGGATATCAACTGTACCTGTCGTGGAATAATATGCGGCCGGGGCAGAGATTGTTAACGCTGCAACAACTAACAGTTCATTAAAGAAAGTACGTTGTTCCTTTTCTGTAAAACTTCTGACGCTAATAATGAATAGTATTGATTCAAACAGCCCGAAGATTAAAAGGAGCCAGAGATGCCCAACAATAATTGTGATGACACCAAGTGTAATTCCGGGAACACCAAAGAAAATGGTGGCAGTTCTGGCCTCTTTTTTAAGCTCTGGTTTCTTAGCATTAATGAGGGTTACAACAGAATGGTGGGCAATGTAGAGAAACGCAAAGGAAAAGAAAAGGAAAAGGAATTCGGATGTGAATTTTGTAACAAGAAGCGCAGAGAGCATGGGGACAATCCACATTGCCCACGCTCCATGTTCGTGTGGAATAATCCTTTTAAATTTCATGTGCAAATTATTTTTTTAAAGCAGGACGGGATTAACCATCCCGTCCTGCTCAAGAGTAGTTTACTTAGTTTTCTTCAGGGTCGCAAGGTGCTCACGTCTTAATTGGGCCGCTTCAGATTTTATCTCAACCAGATCTCTTTTTAATTCAGCCCATCCATACCAGTGCATGTAGTCAGGGTTCATATGAAATGCACCCTGGAAGCTCCTCATCCTGTGTTCAAGAAACATGGTGTAAAGCTTTTGTTCAATAGGTGTTCTCGACTCATAAAAACGAAGCATGTCGACGTTAAATGGCTGGTCTTTTGGTTTGCTCAGTATTCCTTCCTGATAGAGGCTGTCGACGACCAGCACGGCTTCTGCAACAAGCTTATCGGATTGTTTTATTACTGAGTCGGCCTGCGCCAGATTTTGTTTGGCATAAGATTCGCTGTGACATTTTGTACAGACCTCTATCATTGTATTTCGACGCTCATTCCATTCCTGTTCCGTCAACCTCGCAACCTGCCCAGCTTCAACAACTTTTAATCTCTCAGTAGGATTTCCTTTCTCATCAAGAACTCCAAGTCCCTTTAAAATTGTCAATCGATAGTTTAGCCACTCTTTATCTGATTCGGGTAACCTTACAGCAAGAAATCCCCACGCAGTTTTAACTCCGTGATCTCCGTTGGGCATATGACAGGTCTGACATACAGGTGCACGCGCAGTGGTGTCGGAAACATGAGTGGTTTTCTTATACATCTGCGAGAGCGGTTCATTAAAGTTCCAATTTTTCCCCTGAATCTCATAAATTGTGCCGTGTTTCGATGTACTGTACATTTCCCATTGGGGGTGGTCGAACCCCATATGACAGGTCTGACAGGCCTCAGGATGTCTTGCTTCTGCTGCTGAAAAGAGATGCCTGGTGTGACAAACGTCGCAGCGCCCGTCATCCCGTCCCACTCTATGACATCCACCGCAGCCCTTTTCACCTTCTATGATTGCATGAGGTTGAATATCGGTGGTTGGCATTGCATCCATCGCAACCCATGCAAGTGCATGCTTGCTGTGACTGAACTGCTGGTATTGTTCGTCATGACATGTTGCGCACTGCTTTGCAGAGACTTTCCTTCTGACGTTTTTGTCGTCACATTTAGTTGGTTCATCCGTTATTTCTTTGCTTACACCAGCGGCTGGAATATGGCAATCTGCACAGGCGATGCCTTCCTGAGCGTGGCGACTCAGTTTCCAATCACGAACTGCACCGTCTGCAATGTTGCGCTGGCTGTGACATTCGATGCATTTTTTTGAATCCTCCGGCACCTGAACCTTATCCTGCCCGGTTGGGAGGGTTTTAAACCCGTCAGCCATGAAGAATAAGGGTGGGATTAGAAGAAGCATGGAAATCTTTTTCATATTCATAGGCCTCACACCTCCGTTTTGGTTTTTTGATTTAGTTTATCCAGCATTATAAGAAATGTATCCTTCGAGTAGCAAATTTAATCCTGAGCACATCAATCTGGGCCTCGTTCAAATTCGTCATAGCCCTGTCGAGAATTCCAGTCCTCTCTGTCTCAAAATGTATTATAAGCTCATTTTTAAAGTTTTTCAGAAAGCTTACCACTTCATCGTTTAAACCATCATTAACAAGTGCCAGCAGCACATCTGATGAATTTAAAATTGCCGCGTGTTGTTTGCGCAGCAAGTTCGACAGATCGTCCTGATGGTCAGAAACTAACGGAAAGACAAATCTTTCCTCCGCCTCCTGATGTTCTTCCAGGTCCTTCAAAACATTAACTATTTGCTCCATCTTTTCAGGACTGTTTTCCATTCCTTGAAGCCTTTTTAGAAAGACTTCATGCTCCCATTTTAGAATTTCAATAGGATGAGTAGGTCGTGTCTTAAAATACATGGTTAATGGTACCGATGTTTTTAAATAGGGTTAAGTACTCATCGATTGAAATTGAGCTGTGCCAGTAACCGAGCATCATTGCAAAGCCAACTATCAGGAAATATATCCCGGTTATGATTATGGCATATTGAGTTTGCGATATACCTTTTGATTCTGAAGAGATCGAGAAATTAAGTGTATCTGGTACAGGGCAGGCTTCAATGCATGAATAGCACGAAAAACATTCAGCTGAATTAACAGAATCCAGTTTGTCAACAGGCAAATAAGACGGGCAGGCTAAAGAACATTTTCCACATTTGATACACGTTGAATCGTTTCGTCTTACTTTAAGCGGGCTTAACATGCTCAATATTCCCAGCAGTGCTCCATATGGGCATGCATATCGGCACCAGAAGTTTTTTATCAAAAGAGAGAGGAAAATCAGAATTCCAATAACCACAACTGATAATGTCCCGATATTCGCAAAAAACAGGTAAAGTTTTAAATCGGCTGCTTTGTTATAGTCCGAATAAATGAACATTCTAAGTTCGTCTACAGTCATCAACGAGATGTTGTAAACAAAGAAAAAGAGGAGGAGATATTTAATTGATCTCAACGGAATGTCAATTAACTTCGGCAGTTGGAAGTTCCGCTTAAAGATTTTATTCCCAAACTGGTGGAGTGATTCAGAAATGAGACCTACTGGACAAATCCAGCTGCAAAAGCCTTTTTTCAGGAAAGTTGATATGAAAATTATGGCAAAAAATATTACGAGTCCAGAGGGGTGAATATGGTTAAGAATTCCTGTCAGAAGAAAATATCTAAAGCTTATGAGGGCACTGATTGGGAGAAATCCTTCGACTCCAGAAGGTCGGGAAATAGCCGGCGGTTTTCCCGTTCCAAGTTGTGTGACAAATAATATGTACTCAATTCCAATCCATAAAGTAATTAGTAAAAACAATATTTGAACATAGCCCCTTATGTCAGGGTTGACTCTTCTTATTGCTGCCCGACCATCAATCTTTCTGACAGTTCTTAATCGCCCTGGCGGCAGATTAATTTCAGATGATTTTGTCCTGTATGTAATCATAAAAAATTACTCAACCTGAAGGCTTAGTTTTGAAAGGAGCTGTTTACTGCTTGAAATTTCTTTAGATAAATCGGCAATGGTCTTCATCGTGAGCATCTGGTATATGCGGTCTCTGAGTTCACTCCACTGGTTATGCACAGGGCAGGGGTTCTTTGAGGAACATTCAGGGAATCCGAGTACACAGGAGGTGAGAAAGTCAGTGCCGTCTATGGCGTCGACAATGTGGAACAGAGTTATATTCTCTGGACGTTTTCGGAGTCTGAACCCGCCTCGGGGTCCCTTCATGGATTCCAGGATTTTGTGTTGTACGAGAAGCTGGAGAGTCTTTCCGAGAAAGGGCATAGGTATTTCCAGCCTTTTGCTAATCTCATTGATATTTACGAACTGATCTTGTGGCTTTCCGGAAATATACAGGACTGCCTGCAAAGCGTATTCACACTGTCGACTGAAAATTAATGACATATCAGATATTTATATCTGAAAATTAAATTTTTTCCAGTTAAGAGTCAAGAGGCAGGCACTGAAATTTCCAACTGATGCCTGAGTAGGGGATCTTTAAAAAGCAGCGTTCATTCCTTGCATAATAATAATGTTACGTTTAATTTTGCAAAGACGTAATCATTAAAAGGAGTTTGTTATGGCTTACCAACCGAACCCCCCAGAGGGATGGCTGAAGACTAACCTCAAATATTACAAACACAGCGGGAGCTGGGCGTGGATTCTTCACAGGTTAACCGGACTTGGTTTAACAGCGTATATTTACCTTCATATTTACGCGCTCACTTCATTAACTCAGGGTGAGAAGGCATTTGATGAAGAAATGAAACTCTTCTCCACACCGTTCTTTAAATTTCTGGAGTGGGCACTGTTTTCCCTGGTTTTGTTTCATGCATTTAATGGCGTAAGAATTATTCTGGTAGACTGGGCAAATGGCGCAAGATATCATAAGAAGCTGCTGGCTGTAGTTTATGCCTTATCGATCGTTCTTTTTGTTGGAATGGGATATCTGATTTTTCGGGAGCCAATTACAAGTTTATTTGCATCAATAAGATGAGGTGAATAAAATGTACGTTTACAAAAGTTCAAGAGGCAGTGGAGCGCCTTCCTGGGTGCTGCAGAGGATTACTGGTATACTTCTTTTCGTGGTCGTGATAGCACATTATTTTATTATGCATGCTGATCCTGCGAGTGGTCATACGTATGCTGCAGTACTTGCCAGAATGCACAATCCATTCTGGAAAATGTTCGATCTTACATTTATTACAGTTGGTCTCTGGCATGGACTCAACGGAACATGGGGCATCTTTCGAGATTACGATATGAAGCCCTGGTTAAGCCTGACAATTTATGGAATAATAATTCTTTCGGGAATCGCATTCTGGGTTCTCGGCATAAATACGATTCTTTCTTTTTAAAAGAAAAGGAAATTTGTGATGATAAAACATCAATTTGATGTCGTAATAGTTGGCGCAGGCGGCGCGGGTTTGCGGGCTGCAGTTGAAATTCCAGAAGGGTTTAGCTGCGCAGTAATTTCTAAAGTTTTTCCAACCCGTTCGCACACAGGTGCGGCGCAGGGTGGAGTAGGGGCGGCACTTGGTAATGAAGAGGAAGACAGCTGGGAATGGCATATGTTTGATACGGTCAAAGGGAGTGATTATCTCGGAGACCAGGATGCCATTGAAATAATGACACAGGATGCTGTGAGGGCAATTATTGAGCTTGAACACATGGGACTTCCGTTCTCCAGAACGCCGGATGGGAAGATTGCCCAGCGCAGGTTTGGGGGACACACAAGGCCGGAAAATCCGGCAGATCCAGAGTCTAAGAGGATTGCTGTTAAAAGGTCATGTTATTCAGCAGACAGAACCGGTCATGTCATGTTGCATACCCTTTATGAAAATGCATTAAAGAAGCGTGTGCAGTTCTTCTCTGAATTCTTTGTGACCGATTTAATTGTTCAGAACAATGTTTGTGCAGGAGTGGTTGCTTTTGATATTGCCACCAGTGAAGTTCACGTCTTCCATGCAAAAGCAGTGATGCTTGCCACCGGTGGATATGGTAGGGTCTACAGAATAACGTCAAATGCACATGTAGGGACCGGTGATGGCTTTGCACTGGTATACAACAATGGACTCCCCCTTGAAGACATGGAATTTGTGCAGTTTCACCCGACAGGTCTATGGAAGCTGGGAATCCTGATTTCTGAAGCCGCACGGGGTGAAGGGGGGATTTTGCTCAACAATAAAGGCGAGCGTTTTATGGAAAGGTATGCCCCTACCGTTAAGGATCTTGCACCACGGGATATGGTATCCAGGGCTATTCTTACAGAGATTAAGGAAGGGAGGGGTTTTAAAGGAAGTGACGGAACTTATTATGTGCAACTGGATTTGACAAAGCTTCCAAGGGAAGTCCTTGTGGAAAAGCTTCCCGAAATTACAGGTTTTGCGCGGACATACCTGGGGGTTGAACCTGAAAAGGAACCAATTCCTGTTCAACCTACAGCTCATTATGCAATGGGGGGCATCCCAACTACAATTGATGCTGAAGTAATTTACAACGAAAAAAATGCAAAGGTTCAGGGATTATATGCTGCCGGGGAGGTAGCGTGCGTTTCGGTACATGGCGCAAATAGGCTTGGTACTAATTCTCTCCTCGACCTTGTCGTATTTGGAAGGCGAGGTGGAAAGGCAATGGCAGAGTTCATAAAGAAATCTGATTTTGCTCCCCTTCCTGGAGATGCGGCGGACAGAACTCTACAGACTATCTCAAAGATATTAAATTCAAGCGGGAGTGAAAAAGTGAGTGCCCTTCGCACCGAGATGCAGGAGAAGATGATGGATAAAGTTGGGATATTCAGGAACGAAAAGGATCTCAAGGATATGATAGAAGAAATCAAGGTTCTGAAAGAGAGATATAAGAACATTAAGATTGACGACAGGGGTAAGATCTTTAATACAGACCTGATGGAGGCTATTGAATTGGGAAACCTCATAGACACTGCTGAAGCGATAACTTACAGTGCTCTGAACAGGACAGAATCAAGGGGTGCCCATTCCAGAGAGGACTACCCACAGAGGGACGACAAGAACTGGTTGAAGCATAGCCTGATTTTCAGGAATGAGGATGGGAAAGCCCCGAGAATTACACATAAACCTGTTGTCATTACCAGATTCCAGCCTAAAGAAAGAAAATATTGAAAGGAAGGCTGAAAAAAATGAAAGTCACATTGCGTATTCAAAGATTCAACCCCGAAAAGGACTCAGAACCCTATTACCAGGATTTCACACTTGAAGTTCAGGATGATCGCGAAAGAATATTGGATTTACTTAATCAGGTAAAGTGGAATTACGATGGAACACTTACATTTAGAAGATCATGCGCGCATGGCGTTTGCGGGTCTGACGGAATCCGAATTAATGGACGAAATCGCCTTGCATGCTCGGTGCTCCTCAAGGACGTGAATTATAAAAAGCCGGTGGTGATAGAGCCTTTGCCTGCGATGCCGATTATTAAAGACCTTGTTGTTGATATGAGCGACTTTTACAAAAAGTATGAGGTTATTAAGCCGTATCTGATAAACAATTCCCCACCGCCTGAGCATGAAAGACTGCAGAAAAACGAGGACGCGGAAAAACTTTTCGAAGCAGCCAAGTGTATACTATGTGCCTGTTGCACAACTTCCTGTCCGTCAACATGGTCTAACAACAATTACATTGGGCCGGCAGCGCTATTGAAGGCATATCGGTTTGTTTTTGACACGAGAGATGAAGCTGCAAATGAAAGGCTTGACATTGTTGACAATCCAGATGGATTGTGGAGATGCCATACGATATTTAATTGTGTTGAAGCCTGTCCAAAGGAAATTAACATCACATGGCATATATCTCAACTGAAGAAGGCAGCAGCTGAAAGGGAAACATGAGTTAATGCTGCCGACAGGTGATTGCTGTGCTTTTGGACAGTTTCAATACCTGCCTGTTACGGTTTAAATCTAAAAAGAATAGGATGCTTGAAATTTTTGCAGATGCTAAATTGGAGCGGGTTCTGAGGAACCCGCTCACCACATACATACTGTTACTGATAATTGTAATTGTTCAGACATCCTCTTTACTTGCCCAGGAATCACAGGTAGATTCAGATTTTAAGTTTGGAATAGAGCTTTACAAGAACAAAATGTATGACCTGGCTGAAGAGCAGTTCACCAGGTATCTACAACTTTATCCCACATCTTCATCTGCCGGACAGGCTAGATACTATCTTGCGCTGACGGAACTTGAGCTGAGAAAGTATCCAAATGCTGCCTCAAATTTCCAAACATTTGCAGTTCAGTTTCCTAACGACCCCCTTGCTCCTGATGCCTGGATGAAGGCAGGGGAGACTTACGCATATGCACATGAATATGCTAACGCAGGTTTTGCATTTGAAAGACTGCGGGTATTCTATCCTAAGGACCAGCGTGCACCTGATGCACTACTCAGGGCTGCAAAATATTTTAAACTTGCAGGTGATACCTCGAGAGCTGAACAGTCTTTAATGACGTTAGTTCAGGAATACTCATCATCACCGCTTTATTATGCTGCGACGTACGATCTTGGGAACCTATATGTGGAAACAGGAAAAACGGTTAATGCAGAGGCTGAGTTTAAAAGTCTGCTGACATCAGATAACGACTCAATCAGGGTTATGGGGCTGCTGGCACTCGGTAAGCTGTACAGGTCGGAAGGGAATTTTGCAGTAGCTTCAAAATATTTCAATCAGGCTGTTGATTTAAATATCATTCCTCAAAGCACGGATGCACTTCTCGAAAGCATTTCTCTGGATATTGAAGCAGGCAGCTATGACAATGCACTTAACAGGCTGTCGCAAATTTCTGAAAGTCAGCTGTCAGCTGGACTCAAATCAAAACTTAAATATGAAAAAGCCTATTGTTACCTTGCAAAAGGCGACTTTGATTCATACAGGAAGGTGCTCCCTTCAGCATCGCACTTGACTGATGAAGAGAAGAGAGAGCTGGCTCATTTGCTTGACCAAAACGGCGAGTTTGAAATGGTTCATGAGATGCTCTCTCAAATTTCGCCAAAAGGGATTGAAATTCAGGACCTCATTTTGCATGCAAAGGCAGAATTTATGACAGATAACTTCTACAGTGCAGATTCATTACTCGTGCGTGCTGTAGAGATGGTAGCAGGTTCAGGCACTGCAGGTGTTGTAAATTATAACCTGCCTCAACTGGTTGATCGTTTGTTGGAGATAGATGCAAATAACATTACAGATCATCACCGATTGGAGGAAAACTTCAATAAATTTGGAAATTTACTTATTCCCGGACGGGTCGATTCATATCTTTTTTATAAAGCAATTGTTGATGAATGGCAGGAGCAATTTGCTCCAGCTGTAATTAACCTGGATTCGCTTGTAGAAACATATCCTGAATCTGACTACGTATCTGATGCCGACAGCATTCGTGATTACCTTCAGTATTTCAAAATGGTAAACTATAACAATGCTGTTGTTCACCTCAGTAATTTGATGCTGGAAAAAGAAGTCTCAATGCCCACAACTGCGTCAATGCTCATTAAGCTGGGGGAAATATACTATGATGATCTGAAGGATTATAATAAGTCAATTGAGGTGTTTGATAAATTAGCAAGGGTTAGCCAGGGAGATACAGCTCGATTTGCTCAATTTATGATTGCCAGGTGCAATGAACGTCTATCTCATATTGACGAAAGTAAGATTTCAGAAGCAATTTCAATTTATCAGAAAATTTCGGCCCCTTCTGAAAGTGATACCATAGCTGAGAAGTCTCTTATTACCCTGGCGAGGCTATACTATGAGAGGGGCGACACAGCATCTGCAAGAAGCGCTGTGGTGGATTTTTTGAGCAGGTTTCCGAAAGCGGCTGAGAGTCCGGATGCTTATTTATTGCTTGCCAGGATTCTTTATAAATCACACTCTTTTTATGAAGCATTATCGCAGGTGCTCCTTGCCGGTTCTGCACCTGAAGCGAAATTGCTGATGGCTAAAATTGAACTATCTCTTGATTCAGCGGGAACAGCAAAGAAAAGCCTTTTGTCTCTGTTAAACAAAAATATTTCAAGGAAGATAGCTGTTGAAGCAAATATCACTTACGCCCGGGCTCTTGTAAGTTCAGGCGAAGACCCTTCTTCTGTATATCATAAGCTTTTGAATAATGTGCCCCCGTCAGGGCTTGTCCCCTCTGAAATAAGAAATGATGTGGCTGAAGAATATGGAGATTATTTATATACAGCAGGGAAATTTGACAGTGCTTACTCAATTTATTCCAAAATAGCGTCGTCGTCTTTGTGGGAATCCCCCTCCACTCCGCTTCTTGAAAAAATGGCGAACTGTAAGTTGAAATCAGGAGATTTGAATATTGCAAAAGCTATATTTCAAAAAATAGTTGCCACTGCTGAAGACTCTTCCACTCTAATTAATGCTTACACTCAGCTCGGTGCAATTTATAAAAAGTTGGGTGATGAAAGACTTAGTGCATCTTTTTACCTCAAGGCAGGTGAAAGTGATCCGGACGCAATGATTAAAGCAGCTGATACGTATTTTAACGCAGCGGATTACAAGGAGGCTCGAAGAGTCTATTCTCAAATATTGTCAAAATCAGTTTCAGATAGTCTCAGGCAGTACGCTGCTGCACAGCTTATTCGTATAGACTATTTGACAGATAATATCAAATCTGCTGATGCTGGAGTTACTCAGTTCAAAAAAAATTATCCTGATGCAGATAAAACATACTTTGCCAGGTTCTTACTTGACAGGTCAAAACTTTTGATAAGTAATAAGCAATACGATGAAGCTCGAAAACTTCTTGAAAAGATTGGAGATGATTACGAGGAAACAATTATTTACCCGGCATCGCTTCTTGAGCTTGCGAGAATTGATGTCGAGACCGGCAACCTTGACAAAGCGCAGAAGAAACTTGAAGATATTCTCAGCAAATTTCCTTACTCAACTGTTGCAGCAGAAGCCCACCTTGAACTTGGAAATATTTATTATGCTAAAGAGAAGTATCAAAATGCTATAGATAACTATAGGGTAATTTATTTAGATACAACTTCTTCTGAAAATATAAGAAGGAGCGCAATGGATAGACTCATCAGTTCGTATGAGTCTGTCGGAATGTACGATGCTGCTCTGGAAGTGACAAAAAAGTTTATCCTTGAATTTCCAACAGATCCAAATATTATGGACAAGAAAATCAAGGTCGGGATATTGTATGAGGAGCTAAAATACTATGATCAGGCACTTGCAACATTTCAAAGTTTGCTAAAGGAAGCTAACAGGGATTACCTTGCGGAGCTGCATTATTATATAGGGGCAATTTATGTTGATAAGGGAGACTATGCTAATTCAATCCTGGAGTTTTTGAAAGTGCCATACCTTGTACCCGGAAAAACGGTTGTTGATTGGGCAGCAAATGCTTATTATATGGCTGGAAAGTCATATGAGAAGCTGAATCGACCGCAGGATGCAATTGCCATGTATCAGAAGATTATTGATAAACCGGACACTGACCCGGCATTTAAAGCCGGTGCTGAACGGGAAATTAACAGGGTTAAAGCTCTGCTGAAATAGTATGTTTGAGCAGGCAATAGCAAGTTATATTTATAGGATAACGAGCCGACATACGGGAGAAAAAGTCGGTCTCGTATCAATACTGGGCGATGTGGATATTCCGGAAAACTACAAAAAGTTCGTCCAGGCTGAGGTGGAAGAATTTCTTGATCACGAAGGCCTGGGCATAGGGAAAACAGGCAGGTTTGATTTTAACAGTCCAGATGTACAGGCACTTATTAAGGAGGTTAAGCATCTCCTGAGAAGCTCGTTTTCATTTACACGTGAAGAGTTTCTGGATATTACAGATCGTGCTTCAAAGTTTATTTTCAATTACGTTATCAGACCAAAATGGACTCTTGAAAAATTTTTGTTTAAAGAAGAAAAAATAGTGCCAAGGACCGAAGCAGAGCTTTCGCTTCGTTATTTGTTTGATTATCCTTTTTATTCAAAGGGGATTCATGAATATCTCGATTTAAATAAGAAAACAGAATTAACGTTAGACAGCTGGAAGAAGCTGCACACGGGGATTGATTCATCCCTCATAGAGTTGATTCAAGAAAATCCAGAAACTGTTTTAATGCCTCTTTATAATCTCTTTTTATTTTCTACGGATAAGTCTTCAGTTCCCACTGATGCTTTAATTATTTTTTTTAAGGATAAAGCATCTGATGAAATAGTGGATCGACTTGAATTTGTGCGTGATAATAAAGGTATTGGTGAAATTGACCTTGCTGCGTTCAAGAAAATTCTCAAGGCACCCGCAAAGGATTACACCATAAGTATTGGAATTCCTCCTGTCGAGGAAAAAAAGGGGGGATCGAATAAAGAATTTATCAAGCAGGAAATCCCTGTGGACAAAAAGTATGAGGCCCCAGCCGCGGAATCAGTTGTGAGTTTAGAAAAAAAAGAACAGCCCTTTGATCAGGCCTTCTTAAAGACCGAAAGTGAAGAGAATATACCGGAAACCCGGCTAAAACAGGAAAGAAAAAAGGAGCCGTTTGTAATCGAATCTAAATTAGAGGCTAAAATCATAAAAAAGATTTTCAAAGGCAATAAGTCTGCCTATCGAATTGCAATTCATAAAATAGAAGAAGCGGCCGATTGGAAAAGTGCGGCAAAAGTTGTTGAAGGGATTTTCATAGACTATGATATTGATCCGTTCTCAAAGTATGCTGTTAAATTTACAGACATAGTAAACTCCAGATTTAATCGATAATTCTGATGCGGTTTGTTGACGAAGCGGTAATCCATGTAAAGGGAGGGGCTGGTGGTAATGGGGTGGTTAGTTTCCGGCGGGAGAAATATGTTCCAAAAGGTGGACCTGATGGCGGAAATGGTGGAAATGGTGGAAACGTTATTATTGTAGCCGACAGGAACCTTACAACGCTTCTTGATTTTTATTACAGGGCAACTTTTAAGGCAAAACGTGGAGAGCATGGAAAGGGGAAGAAGCAGAGCGGCAAAAGCGCCGAAGATTTGATCATCAAAGTTCCTGCTGGAACCATAATCAAGGACGCCAACAGTGGAAGGGTTCTTGCCGATCTGGTACAGCACGGCGATAAATTCCTTGCTGCACGTGGTGGGAAGGGGGGAAGGGGGAATGCGGAATTTGCCACGCCAACCGACCGTGCGCCGCGGCACGCCGAGGAAGGGAAGCCTGGAGAAGAACGTTTACTTAAACTTGAGCTGAAGTTAATTGCGGATGTCGGACTTGTTGGATTTCCAAATGCCGGTAAATCAACGCTACTTTCTGTTATTTCAGCTGCTCATCCCAGGATAGCTGACTATCCTTTTACAACTCTTTTCCCTGTACTTGGAATAGTAAAGAGGCATGAGCGATCTTTTGTTGTGGCTGACATGCCGGGTTTAATAGAAGGAGCCAGCCAGGGAAAGGGACTTGGTTTCTCCTTCCTCAAGCACATTGAGAGGACAAAGCTCATTGCCATTCTTATTGATTCAACCAGTCAAAACATACTTTCCGATATTAAAACATTAAGGAATGAATTAAAGAGCTACAGCAGCAAACTTCCCGGAAAAATTAAAGTAATAGTACTTACAAAGATTGACCTTCTGAGTGACGAAGATAGAAATGCCATCTTAAGGATTAAATTTCCACCAAAGACCAGAGTTCACCTGGTGAGCGCTGTAACACATGAGGGAATTGATGAGCTTTTATCCACATTTGAAGGTTTTATTTTTACCGATAGTTCTGTAGATAAAAGGCAAACAAACCTGAATTAAAAATAAAAATTAAGCCCATCAATTAATAATGACAAAATAGAAAGTCGGGCGCAGGGGAGCACCCGACCCAATAGCTTCAAATTTAAAACAATTAATCGGGTGTCATTTCAGAAAGAGATTCTTTAATGATTTTAATCCCTTCATCAACTTCATCAACTGTCAGGTTAAGCGGTGGCCTGAACCGTATAGATTTCTCTCCACACCCGATGAGGAGTAATCCTTTTTCAAATACACGCTGGCGCAGTTCCAGCCGCTTCTCGGGTGATGTCATGTCGAATGCACAGAACATTCCCAGTCCTCTGGCGTTAGAAACCAGTTTTGGAAACTCCTTCTCAACTTCTTCAAGTTTGCTTTTTAAGTAAGCGCCGACTTTTACAACGTTGTCAAGGAGGTTCTCCTCATTTATAATTTGTAAATAGCGCGTGAATCGCACCATATCGACAAGGTTCCCGCCCCACGTGGAGTTAATTCTCCCTGATGTATTGAATACATTTCCTCTGACTTCATCAAATTTTCTCCCTGCGAGGACTCCACAAACCTGAGCTTTTTTTCCGAAAGAGATTGCGTCAGGTTCAACGTAATATTGATGTGCCCACATTTTGCCCGTCAACCCGATTCCTGTCTGTACTTCGTCCATTATGAAGATAATGTCGTTTTCAGACGCAAGTTCTCTTATCTTTACAAAAAATTCCTTCCGAAAATGGTTATCCCCGCCCTCTGCCTGAATGGGTTCTATAATCATTGCTGCAATGTTGTTTCCATGTTCGACTATTGCACGCTTAATTTGATTAATGGCTATTTCTTCTTCTTCCTTTACGATTCGAAGATTTTGTTCGTTCAATGGAAAACGAATTGCAGGGTTATGTATTCGCGGCCAGTTAAATTTTGGATAGTATTTTGTTTTTATCGGATCAGTATTAGTTAAAGAAAGAGTATATCCCGTCCGTCCGTGAAATGCTCTTTTGAAATGGATGACAACCATTTTATTCTCATCATCCATAGTATTGTAAAAACCACTTTCGAGGTTTTTTTGCATTCTATAGTCAAATGCTGCCTTGAGAGCATTTTCAACAGCAAGAGCACCCCCTTCTATGAAAAATGCATGGGGCAAATATTCAGGAATTGCAATTCTGGAAAATGTGTCTACAAACTCTGCCATTTCAATTGTGTAGGAATCGGAGCTTGATGGTTTATGCAGTGAGACATAAGCCAATTTCTCCATGAATTCTGGAGTGGTCATCTTAGGGTGATTGAACCCAATTGGGGATGAGGCAAAGAATGTGAAAAAGTCGAGAAAATACTTTTTTCGCTTGGCATCATAAACATATGAGCCCTTACTTTTTTTCAAATCAAAGACGATGTCAAAGCCGTCTACAAGCATGTGCTTGCTCAAAATCTGACCAACCTGTTCCGGAGTAACATGATTTTTGCCGCTTCCCTGGTAAATAGACTCGCCTGCCGATGAAACACCGCTTTTCTTCTGTGCCAGTTCGTTCAAAGTCATGATTTCACCTTAATTTTTTTCTGTTTTTTGTGGTGTGCCGTAAGTGTCTATTTGCGCTCTCTGAAGTTTGTCACTAAAATCCACATAAATTGTCTTCACTTCAGTGAAAAAGTCGAAAGCACTTGCTCCTCCCTCACGATGTCCATTGCCAGTTTGTTTAACACCTCCAAAGGGCATATGTGTTTCGGCTCCAATGGTTGGAGCGTTGATATATGTGATGCCTGCCTTTATATCCCTCATTGCTTTAAAGGCATTGTTTATATTTCTGGTGTAGACAGATGAGCTTAATCCGTATATTGTGCCATTAAGAACTTCTATCCCCTCATCAATGTCTTTTACTTTAATGACGGACAGGACAGGTCCAAAAATTTCTTCCTGAGCTATTGTCATATGCGGGTCGACATCTCCAAATATGGTCGGCTTGTAAAACCAGCCTTTATCAAGTTCTCCTCCTGTTGCATATTCACCACCGCACAGGAGCCTGGCACCTTCTTTTTTTCCTATTTCAACATAAGAATGAACTTTCTGTCGCTGAGCTTCATTGATGCAGGGTCCAACTTCCACAGTTTCATCCAGTCCATTGCCAAGTTTTAATTTAGAGGTACGTTCAACAAGCATGTCAAGAAATTTATCATAAATTTTCTCATGTAAAATCAGGCGGCTGGTTGCAGTGCATCGCTGTCCAGTTGTTCCAAAGGCACCCCAGAGAACTCCATCAAGTGCAAGTTCGAGGTTTGCATCATCCATTACAAGCTGGGCATTTTTACCGCCAAGTTCCAGAGAAACCCTCTTCAAATCTTTTGAAGCAAGCTCTGAAATCTTCTTTCCAACAAGTGTGGAACCTGTAAAGCTGATTAAATCGACACCGGGGTGCTGCACTATAGCCATACCGACATCATTACCGCCTCCATGGACAATGTTGATTACTCCATCGGGTATTCCTGCCTCAATGAGTATTTCCACAAGTGTTGTTGCAGTTTTGGGAGTATCTGATGCAGGTTTAAAAACAATTGTGTTTCCTGCAACAAGGGCAGGGAATATTTTCCATGTAGGTATTGCCATGGGGAAGTTCCATGGGGTAATTATGCCAGCCACACCTACCGGCATTTTAACAGACATTGTGAATTTGTTTGGGAGTTCACTTGGTGCAGTGACGCCAAACATTCTCCTTCCTTCACCTGCAGAGTAGTAAGCGGTGTCGATGCCTTCCTGGACATCTCCGCGAGTTTCAATGAGAACCTTCCCCATCTCACGTGTCATTTCACGGGAAAGTTCTTCTTTCCTTTCAACCATTATGTCACCGGCTCTTTTGACAATATCCGCCCTGCGCGGTGCGGGGAAGAGGCTCCATTTTTTAAATGCCTCTCTTGCAGAAGCAACTGCTTCATCGACGTCGCGTTTATCACTTTTCGGAAAGAGTCCAATGATCTCATCCCAATTTGCAGGGTTGCGATTTTCAATTGTTTTACCAGACGCAGCGTCAACCCATTTGCCGCCTATGTAGTTTTTAAATACTTCTGCCATGTTTGTTCTCCTAATTTGGACTGAATAATAAGACAATTATTAGAATTACTACTAAAATGGGGAGTATTGAAAAGAAAAAAAAGTAGTGTGCTGGGCTGGTTAGTATTGGTGTGTTGCCATGGAACAGGTAACGGCTTACACTGTGTGACCCCAACGCGGACATTATTCCGGCAAGTGAAATTAAAGTCACTGACTTTATAGGGCCAAGGTGTAGTTTAATAAATATTATTTGAGCAATCAGCGCAATAACCAACCCAACAAGGAGGCCGTACACGCCTCCAAGCCATACATAAAATGTTTTGTTATGCGGAATCATAACATTTCTCAATGGTTATATCCCTAATTTCCTGAAAATATAGTCCACACCGGTAAGGAGTTCAGATGTCTCAAATAGTTTTTCAAGTTCATTTTCCATGATGCGCAAATTGATTTCCGGGTCTTTTTTAAGGACAGAAAGGAAATTTTCTTTATTTTCCCAGCAAATCATTGCGTTCCGCTGAACAATAGCGTATGATTCCTCACGACTGAGTCCTTTTTCCACGAGCTTGAGGAGTACATCTTCAGAATGGTACAATCCTCGTGTCAGCTCAAGATTAGCTTTCATCTTCTCAGGATATACGTTGAGGTTATTCAAAATCTTTTCGAGTTCAAGTACCATAAAATCCAGCCCAATAGTAGCATCTGGGAAAATTATCCTCTCTACTGAAGAATGTGAGATATCCCTTTCGTGCCACAGTGCCTGATTTTCGAGAGCGGATACAGTATAAGAACGAATTAACCTTGCCAGTCCACAAATTCTCTCTGCATTAACAGGGTTTCTCTTATGTGGCATTGCAGAAGATCCCTTCTGACCTTTGGAAAATGGTTCCTCAACCTCCAGCACCTCTGTCCTCTGAAGATGCCTTATTTCAAGTGCAATTTTCTCAAGTGTGCCAGCAATAATAGCAAGTGTGGTCATAAATGCAGCATGCCTATCACGCTGGATTACCTGTGTTGAACTTACCGATGGTGAGAGGTCGAACTTTCTGGCAACGTAGGCTTCAACTTCAGGAGAGATGCTTGAGAAAGTACCGACTGCACCGGAAATCTTCGCAACGGATATATCTTTAACAGCTGTTTGAAGTCGATTTATGTCCCTTCCCAGTTCATCGAACCATATTGCTGCTTTAAGACCGAATGTGATTGGTTCTGCATGAACACCGTGGGTACGACCTATCATAACTGTATATTTGTATTGTCTGGCCAGATTGCGAGTAGCTTCCCTGAGCGATAAGAGGTGTTTTAGTATAATTTCGCCAGCCTGCTTAAGCTGAATTGCGGTCGATGTGTCAAGCACATCTGATGAGGTCATTCCAAAATGAAGATATCTGGCTGATGAACCAACATACTCTCCGACATTTGTCAGGAATGCAATTACATCATGCTTAACAGTTTTTTCTATCTCTTCAATTCGTGCAGCATCGAACTTTGCCCTTGATTTAACTTCCTGAAGGGCTTCGAATGGAACTCTGCCGATTTCTGCCTGTGCTTCCATTGCTGCAATTTCTACATCGAGCCATATTTTAAATTTGTTTTCTTCAGTCCAGACAGAAGCAATTTCTCGAGGCGAATATCTTTTAATCATCAGTTATTCTTTGTGCCAACTTTCAAGTTAATCTTAAGGATATTGTTATTTCTCAAAATCTCAAATTTCACAATTTGACCTGGCCTCAAATCATCAAGCAGAGATTGTAAACTTTCGGCATCTCTTACAGATTTGTTCTGATATTTAAGTATAAGGTCTCCAGCTTTAAAGCCTGCCTTATCTGCCGGGCTGTTGGGTTCCACATCACTGACAAGAGCACCGACAGGTTCGTCCAATCCAAAGTACTTTGCTATTTGATTATCAACAGGTTGTAAAACAAGTCCAACCCAGGATTCTCTTATTACCTTTCCATTCTTACGTAATTCAGCAACAATTCTCTTCACCTTGTTAATTGGAATGGCAAATCCGTATCCAATATAAGATTGGCTGACGCCAGCAGTATATATCATTGTGTTGACACCAATTACCTCACCATCGGCATCAACCAGTGGGCCGCCGGAGTTACCTGGATTAATTGCAGCGTCTGTTTCAATCATGTCTGTATATCTTCTTGATCCTATCTTTGAAAGATTCATTCCAACACTGCTGACTACCCCAACGGTGACGGTCGGTTTGTCGTTAATTTCAAAAAGTCCGAAAGGATTGCCGAATGCTATCACCCATTCTCCAACAAGTATGCTGTCACTGTTTCCAAGTCGGCAGTATGGTAAATTCTCCCCTTCAATCTTCAATAGGGCAATATCAGTTTGTGCATCGCGCCCAATGATTTTTGCGGGACGTTTTGTGCCGTCTGTCATGGTAACAATAACGCGTGTGGCATTCTTTACGACATGGTCGTTAGTTACCACATAACCATCCGGGGATATGATGAATCCTGAACCAAGGCTTTGCACTTCGATCTTTTGCTTGCCTAAAAACTGTTGAAAAAACGGGTCATTTTGAAAGAACTGACGGAAGAAAGGATCATCTGCAAAAGGGCTGACCTGCTGCTCCTGGACAGCAGTTACATTGATGCCGACTACTGCTGGACTGACCTCCTCAACTGCCTTTGTTATTGCATTTTGCCGACTTGTCGAAATATCCTGTGCTGAACATACGGTGCTTAGAAGGAGCAAGATGAGAAATATGTGAATTCTTGTCATGGAGATCTTCTTCATTTTTGTGGTTAATATAGGTACTCCGGCATATCCATCGTGGACTCGAGAGTTAATCAACCTGTCACCCTTGACTTCCTACCCACGGTAAAGAAATAGTACGTAATGAGAGTGGGTATTTAACAGAATTTTCTGCCGATAAATCGTACAGGCATTAAGCCCCTTTGTACCGATACCAATGCTAATTTTTAAAAGAGGGCAAGAGCCTGTGCAGCATATTAGCTAAGTAGACTGAAATTTTCAATGAATCCTTCGCCCCTTTTCCACTGCACAGGAAAAAGCTTGAAAAAATGGATCTTTTGTTTAATAGCTAATTACGATTGTAAAGGCGTCTTCGCCCCATGAGGATACTTTATTGATGAGTGCGACAAGCGATCCAAGGGCAACTAACGATTCCCCCTTTATATCAAGTTTTGTAGAAAGAAAAGCTGCATCGACATTTTTGTCAGCAAAAAATGGTCTTTTGTCGATTTTTTGGCTGGTGTTATCGAGTTGCCGACTTATTCCGTTAATCGGTGATCTGGACAATGCTATACTGATTGTTTCGCCTGGTTCTCCTGAGATCCTGACCATGTTTGATCCACGGATATTTGATCTGGCAAATAGTGTGAAAAGGCTTGTTATCAAATTGCGGTGGGAAATGTCCAGTGGTTCATTCTGGTCACCAACGTTGAAGAAATCAGTTGCTGCGGATTTTATTACAGTTGCTTTAATAGCTGCAATCTCAAGAGCGGCACTTTGGGCCAAACATGAAGAGCATGTTATTACGAATGTTAAAATGAAGTGTGTGACTGACGCTTTCATTTCCTCCTCCAGGTTTAATTTGCGTCTTTGAACCGGCCCATCAGATCATCTGCCGGTCTGTCAGTTGCGGAAACTCAAACTGCGGGCATGGTATAATGAAGCACCAGCCCGCATGTTAAGATTTTAATAAGATATGGTGAGTGTGAAAGTTCCGCTGTAAGTTCCGGGGGGGGTAGATGTTGTAATGACGTCCGTTGTACCACCAACCCAGAAATAATAGAAACCTGAACCATTTGTTGTTACCGTGCCTCCACTCGTCACAGGTCCCGCTGTGGTCTGATTAGCTGAGTTGTTAGCACCGACAACGCTTGGTGTCCAGTTTATTGTATTAGTACCCGATGTAAGTGAAGAATGTGTATATGTAACAGTTGAGGTGTGATTCGCGGATGTTTGGAGTGTGAAGTACGCGGCATTCGTTCCGCCGTTGTTGGCACTTACACTGGCTGCT
>JBMFVE010000009.1:0-80414 GCA_049966155.1 Candidatus Kryptoniota bacterium | reverse complement strand
GAATGGTTTTATGAGTTTTCCCGTTGCGGCTATTGCCACTGTTCCTGCCTTCCGGCGAGTATCTCTGGTAACCAAGATGGTCTGTCAGTTCCGCTTCAAGCATTCCTTCAAGGGATGCTTTGATTAATTTCTTGATGGCTCCATTTTCACCCATCAAATCCTGATATGTGCGGGCCTTCCTCAAATCGGCCTTGAGCTGCTCGATCATTTCATCTGTCAGTTCCATCGTGTAAAGCTCCTTTCGGATTATGTGGTTAATATAATTTCTTATTAACCATTTACACAAAATTCCTTACACACCCATGAACCAGGACACTTACATCCTCCAAATGCATCGCTCCATCTATAAGCATCTCTGTCAATGTTAAAACATATTCACTGGCTCCTACCCCTCGGTTAGAACCAGGCCGCCCAAACTGACGATCTATTCTATTCCCTAAATTGACCTTCTTCCCAAATCGGTCTATTAATACCAGTCCCGTCTTTCGCGTTAATCGCTCTTCTGTTCGCTCTAATCTTAGTTCCATTATGCCTCTCCTTTAAGTCCTTTTTCTCCTTCACCTATCTGGTGCAAAATATCAGTTCTAATCATTTCTCGTTCAAATCCTTGCGTATCCTTGATTATCAATACCTTACATTAACCTCTCGCCTTTTTCTTCATCAATTACCGTGCCTGTATGTCGGGAAAAAGGGATGTTCTCAAGGTGTGCTTTTACAATTTGTTTTCCGTATTTTATTTGAAGATATGATCTCGCAAGAAACAAGGGGGTCAGACTGCGCAAAAGTCTCTTCATCATCAATCCTGTTTAAGCAGCTTCCGGATTTTTCAATGCCAGTAAAATGGAAGAGTTTTGCGCGCCCAGAGGGAGTCGAACCCCCAACCCTCAGATCCGAAGTCTGATGCTCTATCCAGTTGAGCTATGGGCGCAAATTCTCTTTCAAGCTATGCTCTTACACCTGTAGATTCGGCTATCTTTGAAGACAGATACTTCATGATGACCGTTAGCCATCGACAAACAAAGTTCGACAAAAGTCATGACAAAGTCAATGGTTACGCGAACTGTTGCCGATCGTCTGAATGCCACTTCATGTAATTTGTAAGAGAGTGGTCAGAATCATTGAAAAATTAAATAGATACATTAAAATGAAATTTGCAATTGACGAATCATTTTGTTATACTTTCGCAGGATGAAAGATTTCGAATTTAAGAAATTGTATTATTCTATTTCTGAAGTCAGTCGAATCACAGGTCTGGAACAGCACGTGCTGCGTTACTGGGAATCACAGTTTGAAGCCCTCAAGCCTTCCAAGAATCGTGCAGGAAATAGAATTTACACCAATAAGGACATAAATTTAATATTTGAGATTAAGCACCTTGTTCGTGATGAAGGCTTTACAATAGAAGGGGCAAGGAAAGCGTTGTCCTCGAGGTCCACGGGACAGGAATCCAAAGATGAAGGATTGAATCAACAATTAACAAACGGTAATAATAAGCCAAATCTTGAAGAAATTAAGAGCGTGTTGATTGAAACCAGAAGTTTTCTCGAGGATCTCGTTGCCAGGATTTCATCTGATGACTGACTCTTAGGGATTAATCTGGTTGCGGGGTAGGGAAGTTTGGGAGGCTGAGAGACGAGAAGATTAAGCTGGTTACCGGTAGACGGACTCTGGGCGGGCAAAATGAGGTATTTGACTGATTGACTTTAATGGTTAAATTGGATTTGATGCAAACGGAACGTGGCGCAGCCTGGTAGCGCACTACCTTGGGGTGGTAGGGGTCGCGGGTTCGAATCCCGCCGTTCCGACTCTGCATTAATTTTTCGAAGTTTCGGGGGAAGATTTGCCTGCCTCTGCTAGAAAATCTCAGTCATGACCTTTGTTCAATTAAATAAAAAGATTTACTTTAAAATGACGATGACGTTAAACAGCTTTTTCCAGGTCGTTCTGTTTTGTTTATGATTGCTGAAAATCTTGCATTGGTAGAGAAGTTGTTTGATGATTATAAAATGAGCTCTTCGATTATTAATTTTCATGTCTCTGATCCCGTGTTTTTTCCAAAACAATACTCTAATAAATTAGATATTGAAATTTCCGCATTCATTGCCTCGATTTTGGCTCTTGGCCCCAGATATGCTATTATAAGATCATTAAATAAAATATTTGACCTTATAGATGACTCACCATTTGATTTCATTGTAAATTTTGATCCGAATGTTGTTAAAAAAGAACTCGCGGGCTATGTGCAATTTGCTTATAAGAATATTTACTCTGCTGATGTAATTCAGATTCTTTATATGCTTAAACTAATAGTTTTGAGGTACGGGAGTCTTGAATTAGCACTGATGAAATATTTTAACGATTCCACCACACAGCCTGCTTTTGACACACTATCCGGGTTCTTGAATGAAATGAAATCTCAGAAGTTACCGAAGGCACTTGGCGGTAAAGTCACCAGGCTTGCTGCAGCACTCCTGGCAAGCCCTGATCAGGGAAGTGCTTGCAAGAGGATGAACATGTTTCTACGCTGGATGGTCAGAAAGGATGAAATTGATTTTGGCATATATGATTGGTTTGGGAAAGGCAATCTGATCATACCCCTTGATGTCAATGTATCCCGTGCTGCCAGGAAACTTGGTATCATAAAGAGAAAAGCAGATAACTGGAAAACAGCTGTAGAAATTACAGAAGCTCTTAAGGAGCTTGACCCTCATGATCCTGTCAAATACGATATCCCCTTATTTTTATACGGAATTAAAATTCGAAAATCTGTACATGTGTAGAAAGTATTTATTCCTTTTACTGATAGTACCAACACTTTGCTCCGCTCAGGCAAAAATTGTCCCTCTTTATGGAATTAAATCGACTCCAATTTATATAAGTGGATTTGAGGAAAAAAATCATGCGTACATATCATTAAATGAACTGGCCGCTTCTCTTTCTCTGCAGATCCTATCTCTCCCATCAACAGGAAAAGTCAGTGTATTTTCAAAAAACGGAAGTATCCTTTTTACCCCAAACAACAGTTTTATTGTAGTCTCTAACAGAAAAGGATCTTCTGCCTATCAGATGCCTCTTCCGGTACTTGTTGCAAATCGTCTCCTTTATGTTCCCATTAAATATTGCAGCAAGTATTTCTCTATTATTGCAGATGGGACTCTAGCTTACGACGAAGCCGAGGGGCAACTGACCTTTTATAGTTCTGTGAATGTTTCTCCGATTGTAAGTTATGCAGATGCTGAAGAAAAAGAAAACGGTGCTGTAATTCGTGTTCGCATGCAAGCACTCCCTGCTCATGTGGAGGCGGCGTTGACACAAAACATTTTATATTTGACGATAATGCCAGCTACGGGAAACATCCCATTGCTAAATTCAATCCCTTCGAACCCTGTTTTCCATAAGGTGATGGCTGTTCAGAATCCAGGGTCTTTACAGTTAAGCTTCTTCCTTCAAAAACAGTATGTTGCCAGGCAGGTCACAATTGACTCCAGCAATCTTCAGGTTGTTGTTTCACTCTTTTCGAACGCCGATGTGAGAAAGATTTATTCCGATGAGGTCAGGAAGAAACTTTCCGCAGAGAAGGAAAACTGGAAGCTGGACGTGATTGTCATAGATGCCGGTCACGGGGGGAGAGATCCAGGAGCAATTGGAGTTTTTGGCACAGAGGAAAAGAATGTTACTCTGGCAATAGCGAAAGATTTAAAGAGGTACATAGAACAGAAATTAAAAGGCATAAAAGTCGTAATGACACGAGATAACGACTCATTTGTGGAACTCGACAAACGAGGGGAAATTGCAAATGAGGTTGGAGGGAAACTTTTTATCAGCATACACTGCAACTCTATGCCAAGGAAACCAAATTCGGCAAATGGCCTGGAAGTGTATTTTCTAAGACCAGGTAGAACTGAGGAGGCTATTAGAATTGCTGCACAGGAAAACGCTGCAATTAAATACGAAAATGATTATGAAAAACGTTATAAAGCATATGATACCGATAATATAATCCTGACTTCAATGGCCCACAGTGCTTATGTGAAGTATTCCGAACAGCTAGCTGATTTGATTGCGCAGGAGGTGCCTAAAGTAGCGGCAGTATCCGACAACGGTGTCAGTCAGGCCGGCTTTTATGTGCTCGTTGGAGCTTCTATGCCTTCGGTGCTCATTGAAACCGGATATCTTTCAAACCCCTCGGAGGAGAGGTATCTAAGAAGTAATAGAGGACAGGAGGCAATAGCGAGGGGCATTGCAAACGCAATTGTAAAATTTAAGAATGAGTATGAAAAAACAATCACAGAAAATTAGAACAAAAAACCTGCAGGAAAAAATTGCAGAAAAAGTGTCTGCTTTCCTCAGGAAAAACCCGAATGCAACATTCAAGAAAAGACAGCTTGCCCGATTATTAGGGTTTAAAGGCGATCATGAATATGCAGCGTTAAAGCAGGTTATGAGAGAAATGGAAAAAAGTGGGGATATAAAGAGAACAGGGAGGAGGAAGTACGGGTCAAGTGCAGCAGGGATACCCGTTGTTGAAGCCGAAAGTCCTCAGGAAAAAGAAACGATGGCTGTAGGCACTATCAGGAGATTGAAAAACGCATTCTTTCTCGTAAGAAAAGAAAGGGACTTGCGCAATGCTATTGAAATATCGAGGAAAGACCTTGCAGGTGCAAAAGAAGGAGAAAAAGTACTTGCGAGAATTAAAATTGGCCGCACGGGAGAGGAGCATGCAGTAGTTGTTGAAACGCTTGGAAATGCCGGCAAACCGGATGTGGAATTAAGGAGTATTGCAGCAGAGTACGGACTGGAAATTGATTTTCCCCGACAGGTTGTTGAGGAAGCAGAGGCCGTAACTGATGAAATTCCTGAGGAAGAAATAAGAAGAAGGCTTGACTTTAGAAACGATAATGTATTTACGATAGATCCCGAAGATGCAAAAGATTTTGATGATGCGGTTTCCATTAGGAAGTTAGGAGATGACGAATATGAGCTTGGTGTACATATAGCTGATGTTAGCTATTACGTCCGTCCTGGGTCGGCACTAGATAAAGAGGCGTACCGGCGCGGAACGAGCGTTTATCTTACAAGCGGTGTTATTCCGATGCTTCCCCATAAGCTTTCTAACGAGATCTGTAGTTTGAATCCAAATGTCGACCGCCTCACCTATTCCGTCGTCATCCATATTACTTCGACAGGGAAGGTCATTGATTACAGGATAGATAAGTCAATAATACGAAGCAAGAGAAGGTTCACATATGAAGAGGTTCAGAAAATCATTGAGTCGCAGAAAGGGGACTTTGCGGACGAGATACTTACAATGAATTCAGTGGCTAAAACCCTTGGCAAGCTGAGACAGCGTGCAGGTAGCATAGATTTCGATTTACCTGAAGCCAAGTTTGTCTATGATGAATTTGGCCGGCCAATTGAAATAATGAAGAAAATCAGACTTGACAGTCACAGACTCATTGAGGAGCTTATGCTTCTCGCCAACAAATTAGTCGCATCTCACATAGGAAAGGCCGGGGTTAAAGCAAAACCATTTATCTATCGGGTTCATGATGCACCTGATCCTGACCGCATAAAAGAGTTGAGCATCTTTGTTTCACATCTTGGTTACAAACTTGAGCATGATGGGACAATAAATCAAAAGCAACTTCAAAAGCTTCTGAGGAGCGTGGAGGGGAAGCCGGAAGAGTATCTTGTAAATGATATTGTTTTGCGATCAATGGCAAAGGCAGTATACTCGGAAAAGAACATAGGGCATTTTGGCCTTGCCTTTAAGTATTACACACATTTTACTTCACCAATCAGACGGTATCCAGATTTGATTGTTCATCGGTTACTGTACTCTTATACAACAGGACAACAACCGGAAGACCTACAAGGACTTAAGAAGTTAGTTTCGGAAGTGAGTAAAAAGGCAAGTGAGGCGGAAAGAAGAGCTGTTGAGGCAGAGCGAGAATCAATTAAGGTCAAGCAGGTTCAATATATGCTGAATCACGTTGGCGATGAGTACGAGGGTACAATTTCCGGTATCACAAAGTTTGGTTTCTTTGTGGAAATTAATGAACTTTTAATAGAAGGTCTTGTCCCGTTGAGGGAGCTGGATGACTATTACATCTTCCATGAAAAGGATTTTTTAGTAAAGGGGAGACGAACAGGGAAAGTGTATCAGCTTGGAGACAGGGTAAAGGTGAAGGTGGTGCGTGTGAATATGGAGCGCCACGAAATTGATTTTGCAGTTCTATAAAATGAATTGCTCTGCATTGAACGGGGTTCAATCAGGCAATATATTTTTATGAGGAGAAAAAAATGTACAACTTTGGCGATATGCAGAAATTGCTTGCAGAAATGCAAAAAAACATTGAAAAGGCTATGAGCGAGCTGGAAGCGATGACGGTAGAAGGTGAATCAGGTGCAGGGATGGTGAAGGTGAAAGCCAACGGCAAGCGCGAAATTATCAGTATTTTTATTGATGACAGCTTGCTAAAAACGGGTGATAAGGAAATGATTGAAGACCTCGTTGCAGCAGCAGTAAACGATGCGCTCTCAAAAGCGGAAGCCCTTGCATCGCAACATCTCGGTTCAAGTGCTCAGGGATTACTTACTATGTTTCCCGGGTTTAAGTTCGGCGGGGTTTCATAAATGATTTACACGTCTGAAGCACTCGAAACGCTCATCAGTGAGTTCAGCAAGTTGCCTGGAATCGGACGAAAAACAGCAATGCGGCTATCCCTTTACATCCTTAAATCCAATATCGAGGAGGCAGAGCGCCTTGCCAGGGCAATAATTGATGTCAAGAAGAAGATACGCTTTTGTTCAGTTTGTTTTAACATAACAGAAAAAGATCCCTGTCCAATATGTTCAGATCCTGATCGTGATCATTCTTTTATCTGCGTCGTAGAAGAACCAATTGATGTTATAGCTCTGGAGAAAACCAACGAATTTAAAGGCGTGTATCATGTCCTTGGGGGTTCTCTGAATCCTCTCGAAGGAATAGGACCGGACAAACTTCATATAAAAGAGCTCCTCCAGCGACTGAGTGGCGTCAGAGAAGTAATACTTGCTACAAATCCAGATGTTGAGGGTGAAGCAACAACAGTTTATCTCTGGAATCTTTTGAAGCCGTTGGGGGTAAAAGTGACGCGGATAGCGCGCGGCATCCCTGTAGGAGGTGACCTGGAGTTTGCTGACGAAGCAACATTGGTTCGAGCATTAGAGGGACGACTCAAACTTGAATGAAGCAGGTCTCCAGGTTTTGTTTGTGTTTATATTATTTTTTGTTTCAGGCTGTGGAGTTTTTGAAACCAGGACACCTCAGCCCCCAGGGCAGTCAAGGACAAACTTTATACCCCCCACATCTCCAGATATAGTTATAAACAACCTCAAAAGCTCTATCAATGATCAAAATGTCGACAACTATATTGCATGTCTTTCAGATACATCTTTTGGCGGTACAAGATTTGAATTTGTTCCCCCTGCTGATGTCTTTGGACAGTACAGGTCAATCTTTATGGACTGGAACCTGAATTCTGAGCGTTCATACTTCAACAACCTTAAAATCCAGTCATCAGCCTCTGCAACGGCAACATTGACTCTATCATCAGAGACGATGACATTTCAAGGTGATTCTGCAATATATAATGCAAACTATGTACTTTTCTGGCCCCATAAGGTAGCTGGAATTCCTCAGGAAGCAGAGGGAAATCTTCAATTTTTTCTTGGCGTCGATAGAAACAGAAACTGGTCTATCTATCGCTGGATTGATTCGAAAATCGGGAATAATTTTACATGGAGCGAGTTAAAGGCAAGGTTCAGTGGACAATGAAATTCTTACTTGTTCCGATGCTGAGTGCAGCCATAATAAGCTGTGAGAACCCTTTTGCTCCAAGATTAGCTGCGCAACGTCAAAATGTTGGTGGAATCTTGAGTGATCAAACTACAATTGATGGGGTTTTTCAGAATTTTCTTTATGCGTATACTTTTAAGGACACAACTGTCTATTCAAAGCTAATTGCCTCGAACTTTACTTTTATTTACAGAGATTACGATAAGGCAGTTGACGTCGCATGGGGAAGGGATGATGAAATGAGATCAACCAGTTCAATGTTTCAATTGGTTGATAGACTGGTCTTGAGCTGGAACAATATTTACTCTCTTACTGAAGATTCTTTGCATGCAGCAGTGACGAGAGGCTTTACCCTGACAGTTGCATTTAATCCAGGGGACGTTGCCGAGGTAGATGGAAAAGCGTATTTTGAGTTGAACCGCGTATCGGGAAGTGCACCCTGGAAAATTTCACTATGGAGGGATGAATCGAATTTTTAATTATGAAAGAGTCAAGAAAAATTAAAGTCGCCTTTCAGGGTGAACTGGGGGCGTACAGCGAAAGGGCTGCCAGAAAATTTTTTGGTAAGGTAAAGCTTGAACTGAAGCCATGTCTCACATTTAGCAATGTATTTCATGAAGTTGAAAGTTCGGCAGCCAACTTTGGAGTTGTACCGGTTGAAAACACTCTGAATGGGGGCATTCGAGAGGTCTTTAATCTTCTCGGCGATCATAAAGTTTATGTTGTTGGTGAAATTAAGCTTAAAATTTCCCATGTTCTTGTTGCAAAAGGAGATGCACGTCTCAGCAGTATAAGGAAAGTTTACTCTCACCCGCAGGCTTTGATGCAGTGTCGTGATTTTCTCAGGCGGAATCGTTTAAAGCCTGTTGAATTTTATGATACAGCGGGAGCAGCCAGACATGTCGCTGAGATGAACGATTTAACTGCTGCCGCAATATCAAGTGAAGAAGCTGCAGAGCACTATCGATTAAAGGTTTTACGGAGACGGATTGAGAATGATTCAGAAAACTACACAAGGTTTGTAATTATTTCTCCAAAATTTACTGTTGAGAAGAATGCCGACAAGACTACCGTTATTTTTACGTTAAGAAACATGCCGGGTGCCCTTTACAGAGCTTTGAGCGTTTTTGCAATTCGGGATATAGACTTGCTGTCCATTGATTCGATACCTCTGTCGGGAAAACTCTGGGAGTATCGGTTTTATATTGACTTTAAGGGGTCAATTACTGAACCTCGCTGTATGCATGCGGTTGATAATCTTGCTGAGCTTTCACATAATTTAAAAGTTATCGGAAGCTTCAAATCGGGAGAAACCGTAAGTTGAACAGGCTGTTGTTTGTCCTCCGCGAGTCTTTTGCAGCTTTGCAGAGAGCTAAGTTGAGCTCTTTTTTTTCTACGCTCATGATAGTATTGTCCTTTACACTACTCGGCGCGTTTTATATGGGTGCAGTCCAGACGGAACGGTTCCTTCAATATTTGAAGGACAAGGTTGAAATAGAAGCCTTCCTGTCAGATTCATTGTCGAATTCGGAGGTGTCAGACATGAAAGCTTCAATCCTTTCAATAAATGGTGTAAGCTCAGTTGAATATATAAGTAAGCAAGAAGCTGCAGATATATTCAGGAGAGAATTTGGTCAGGATATCAATTCGGTGCTTGACTTTAATCCGCTCCCAGCTTCCTTCAAAATAAAGCTGAAGAATGAAGCAAAAACAGAAAGGCGTGTTGCTGCAATTGCTTCGCAGGTTGAGAAAATTCCAGGCATAGAAAAGGTCAGGTACAGAAAGATATTGGTTAGTTTGATCGACAGGAGAGTCAGGGCACTATATTCAGTCATGAGCGGATTCGGATTGGCTCTTGTCCTACTTTCTGTTTTTCTTGTGTATAACTCGATGCGATTAGCTATTTCTCATAGAAAGAAAATTATAGATACAATGAAGCTTGTCGGTGCCTCAAGGATGATGGTTCGATTGCCTTTCATTATCGGAGGTTTGATCCAGGGCGTCTCTGGCGGGATAATTGCATCTGGCCTAATTTATGGCGGACTCCATGCTGCCATTATCATGTTAAACGAGTCCGCTGTCGATCAATTGCTTCCATCGACACTCTTTTATCTTGCACTGGTTGCAGCATCGTCCCTGCTTGGAACAATATCATCGTTGCTGGCCACCAGGAAATATATTAAAGAATCTCTTGTCTGAGTAAATGCGTGAGTATAAAGTCTTTGTTTTAGTTTTAAAATAAAAAGTTTAATCTGGCAAGACTATGTATAAATTTGTAATTCATGGAGGAAAGAATTTAAGAGGAAAGATAAAGGTCAGTGGTGCAAAAAATGCTTCACTTGCACTGATGCCAGCAACCCTTCTGGCAAGCGGCATCTACACCATTGAAAATACGCCAGCTCTTCGAGACGTATCCACGATGTCCGAGCTGATGGAAACACTTGGTGCAATAGTAGAAAACAGAGGAACTGTTCAGACTATAGATACTCGAGGAGTCCGAAACTTTGAGGCTCCATATGAACTTGTAAAGAAAATGCGTGCATCAATCTATGTTCTTGGCCCTCTTTTGTCAAGGTTCGGGTATGCAAAAGTCTCAATGCCCGGTGGATGTGCATGGGGACCCAGACCAGTGAATTTACACCTGGAAGGGGTCGAACGACTCGGAGCCGAAGTTACACTTGATAAAGGTTATATAATAGCAAAAGCAAAAAGGCTGCATGGCGCTAGAATAAATTTCGATATTTCAAGCGTAGGTGCAACCGGTAATGTGATGATGGCAGCTGTTCTGGCGAAGGGAACAACTGTAATAGAAAATGCTGCACTGGAACCAGAAATTGTTGCTCTTGGTGAGTTTCTTATTAAGATGGGTGCGCATATCGATGGGTTGGGGACCCACACAATTATCATTGAGGGCGTGGATGAGCTTTATCCTACGAATTTTGTGAACATTCCCGACCGAATCGAAGCCGGGACTTTTTTGATTGCTTCTGCTATTACAGGAGGGGACATAACTGTAGAAAACTGCCGTCCGGAGCATCTTTCTGCATTGCTTTCAAAATTAGACGCTGCCGGGGCAATTATGGAAGTCAACTCTGACTCAGTAAGAATAAAGGGGCCCAATAAAGTTAATCCTGTAGATATATCAACTGCTCCGTTTCCTGGCTTTCCCACAGATTTGCAAGCTCAGTGGATTTCGCTAATGAGCATATCGACAGGCTCAGCTGTAATTACCGAGACAATTTATTTCGATCGGTTCAAACATGTACCTGAACTCATCAGATTAGGAGCCAATGTTGAAGTCAAAGAAAATGTAGCCGTGGTCAAGGGTGTTCCCAGGCTCACAGGAGCAAAAGTCATGTCGACTGATTTGCGAGCAAGTGCATCTCTTGTTCTTGCGGGACTTGTAGCCGAAGGAACCACGGAGGTCCTGCGCGTTTACCATATTGACCGTGGATATGAGAAGATTGAGGGAAAGCTGAGAATTCTTGGAGCTGACATCGAGCGTGTTCAAAGTGAAGAGTTTTAGAATCATTGTTCTGGTCACTGCATTTATTATACAGAGCTGTGCGTCAACAGTACCCGAATTAAATCAATGCTTTTATAACTATAAGATTACTGAGGATGCGCTTCCCTTTTTTGAGGTCAAAACTTTCAGATCGCCTGAACAGGGGGGTACCCGTCTTGACATATACTTAGGTGTTCAGGAATCAAGACTGCAATTCATTAAAATGGCGGATAATTTTAAATCAAGCTACACAGTTCTTTTAAGACTTGCTGGTGAAAGGAAGGCTTATTCTCGAGACCTGTCGAGAACTATAATCAGGAAGGAAGTTAATCAGTTAGATGAAAACTCGTACGACGCATTTGTAATTTCTTTCTTTCCTGAACCAGGTAAGTATAAATTATCAATTACAGTTTCCGATGACAATACCCAGGCAAAATTAACGAGAGATTTTTCTGTTGACATTCCTTCGGATACATCAAATCAGATTCGTTTGAGTGATATCCTGTTTCTTGCGAGAACTGATACAGTTAACGGTACCAGAAGAATCACTCCATTTGTACCAGAAAATGTGGGCCTTTTATCAGACACTTTAAATTTTTTTGTTAAAACTTACTTGAAAAGCGGCAGTTTAGATTCCGTTGAATTTTATTTATACGAACTACCACAATCAACTGCTGCAATCACCAGGTTTAATCCATATTCAATGCAAATTGGTGTGCCATTTCAGGATCCATGCAGTGAAAATGATTCTCGCAGACTGATATATCGAGCAGAATACAGAAGCAAAGCCCATGCTGGAACAGATTTAATTTTTGGGAAAATTCCTAAACCTCCCCTAGGGCAATATATCCTGCAGGTAAAGTTACTCGACAATTTAGGCAATGCCGTAAATTCATATCAGAATTTTATAGTTCGCTCAAGAATCTTTCCAAGGGTTATTGGTGACTACCGGACAATGGTTGAGTCACTTGGTTACATTGCAACACCGCCTGAGTTCAAACGCCTCACAGCAGCCGAGAATGACTCCGCTTTACGATCTGGCATTCTGTCGTTCTGGCAGGACAAGGGCGGGGTAGAACGAATGAATGAGTACTACAGGCGGGTCAGGCAGGCAAATAAGTATTTCTCGACGTGTGTTGATGGGTGGCGTACTCCAATGGGACTTTTCTACATAGTGTGTGGACCTCCTGACTATGTGGAATGCCAGGGTATCTGGAATGAGAAGTGGGTTTACACACCATCGGGATATTCTTCTACTATGACAATTGTATTCAGGTTGACGAAGGAAGTAGCTGACCCGGACAAACGGCTTTATCAAATTGCAAATGTATTTTTTCCACCTGATATGTGGTCATACTTCGTTAATCGATGGAGAAATCCATAGAGTGAGAATTTTAGTCAGTCGTTTGAAATTCATCGGGGATATTGTATTAACCACACCGGTACTGGAAGTCCTGCGCGAGAAGTTTTCACATGCTTACATCGCATACCTTGGCGACTCAGAAGGGACAAAACTCCTTGAACACAACCCTAATTTAAATGAAATAATCCCCTATCGATTTAATTCGTTTTCTGTAAGAGAACAAATAAGGATTGTAAATGTATTGAGAAAAAAAGGGTTCGACATCGCCATAGATTTGTTCGGCAATCCGAGAAGCGCAGTGGCAATTTTTTTCTCAGGTGCAAGGATAAGAATTGGAGGAAACTTCGGCTGGCGGGGAAGACTTTATACACATCCAATCAGGATAAATGCCCGACTTAACGCTGTTCAATTTCATCTGCGATATCTTGAGCCTTTAGGAATTAGTGAGAATTACAGAAGACCAAGGATTTATCTTCGAGATGATGAGATAAATGAAGCAAGATCATTAATTGAAAAAATGGGTATCGCCCGGAATTCACCTGTTGTTGGTTTTCATATTGGAGGTACGTGGCCTGCTAAAGTGTGGCAACCTGAAAGCTTTGCAGAACTTGCCAGGTATGTTGCATCTGAAACCGGGAATAAAGTAATCGTTACTTACGGGCCTGCAGATCTAAATTACCTGACTGAATTTAAGAATGCTGTTAAAGTTCCTGTTGCGGTTATTGAACCTCGACCCCTCCGTGAACTGGCAGCAATTATCGCCGGTTGTGATTTATTTGTCTCCAACGACGCTGCTCCAATGCACATATCGGCAGCGGTCGGCACCCGAACCATAGGTATATTTGGGCCTGGTGAGGAGGACATCTGGTTCCCATACAGTGAAAAGGATGGAAATTTTGCAATCAGAAAAGATGTTCCCTGCCATCCGTGTCACTTAAACTTTTGTAACCTCAAAGGCGATAATTACATGAGATGCATGAATTTACTCAAGCCTCATGACGTTTTCGAAAGAATAAGAAGTTATTTGAATACCAAATAGAGGATTTAATATGACAGAACTTGAACAACAGGCTCTTATTGAATTTGTAAATATCGTCCGCAAACTGCGTCGTGAATGCCCCTGGGATAGAATGCAAACAAATCGTTCAATCCGTCACTATACAATGGAGGAAGTTTACGAACTGGTTGAAGCTATCGACGAAGAAGATTGGAAGTCGGTCAAGGGAGAACTGGGAGATCTTTTGCTAAACGTGTTTCTTCATGCTCAAATTGCCGAGGATGAAGGAAAATTTTCACTGGCGGAAATGATTACCGAAGAAACCAAAAAAATGATTGTTCGCCACCCGCATGTCTTTGCAGATATCAGAGCCGACGACCCTGAACAGGTTAAAAAAAACTGGGAAAAGATAAAGACAGGTGAGGGAAGGGTATCCTTATTTGACGGCATCCCGAAGACGTTGCCGGCTCTGGCTCTTGCATTTAAGATTCAGGATCGAGCTGCGAGGGTTGGGTTTGATTGGAAAGACCCTGAAGACGTCTGGAAGAAGGTCGAGGAGGAAATAAAGGAACTCAGGGAAGCAGTTGGAGAGGGGAATAAGGCAAAAGTTGAGGAAGAACTTGGGGATCTTCTTTTTGCCATTGTAAATTATTCACGGCATATCTTGGTTCATCCGGAGAGTGCACTGCGTGAAGCAGCACAGAAATTCAGGAAACGATTTTTGTATATAGAAAAGGAGCTGGCCAAACGGAATATTTCACTTCATGACGCAACTTTGGAACAAATGGATGCTTTATGGAATGAAAGTAAAAGTAAGGATTTACCGAATGACTTATAAGCCCAATTTTATTGGCAGTTCAAGCAATTTAGATGTTCTGCGATTTTTCAGTATATACTCGTATACCGTAGAAATTGCTTCCTTTTGTCCAGGCCAAACGAGCTGTTTTTTTGCTTTGATTTCGGGAAGCCACCTGTAACTGCTGTGTTCATTTGATAGCATGATCTTACTGTTTCCGCTTACCTCTGCTGCAAAAACCGCACTCAGGTTGACCTTATCTTTCTGATAAGAGTAAAAAACATTTGTTAGCGGAGTGTTGTACAGATGCACAGGTACCATTCCAATTTCTTCACGGATTTCGCGTAAGGCTGTCTCGTATGCGCGTTCCCTTCTTTCAATGCCTCCACTTATTATTTGCCAGATTCCAGGGTAAATATCTTCATGATCGGACCGCTTGAGTACCAAAAACTCCACTTCAGGTCTGCGTCTAAATACTACAACTTCTACAATGGAAATGTCAACCTTAGCCATAAATCAAATCAATCTCCTGTTCATTTATAAATCTCCACTGGCCCTCATCAACGTCAAGTTCAAGTTTGCCTATCGATTTCCTATGCAGGGCAAGTACCGCCCTTCCCAGCGCGCCAAACATTTTTCTAATCTGGCGATTTTTTCCTTCATGAATTGTTACAAGAACGTTTGTAAACTGAGGTCCGTAATTTAAAATATCACATGAGTCTGCCCTGACGACAACGTTGTCTTCAATCTCTATCCCTCCCATAAGTCTTGTTATCTGGTTGTCTCCAATACGTCCGCGGACCTTTGCGATGTATGTTTTTCTAATGTTGCTTTGAGGATTTGTGACTTTATCTAACAGTTCTCCGGAATTGGTGAAAAGGAGGAGGCCTGTAGTGTTAATGTCGAGTCTACCTATCGGGAACAAATGAAGCTCACCTGGGACGAACTTGTACACCGTTGGACGCTTGAACTCATCCCTTGCTGTGGTCACGCAGCCTGCCGGCTTGTTAAACATTAACACTGTTGTTGGCTTCTTTTCTAATTTTTCCCCGTCAACGTCAATCTCGTCCATGCCAATTGAAACTCGCCACGAGGGCACCATTATTATATTGCCGTTGACAGAAACCCTACCTGTTTTAATGTAGCGCACCGCTTCTGAACGAGAGCAAAAGCCCAGTTTTGATAGTGCGCGTGCTAAAGAAATAGCTTCTGTGTTCATTTCACCTGTTACCTGCCCGCCGATTTTTTTGAAAAATTAAAAAGTAAATTACTGCAGCAATGATAAGAATAATTACTACAGCATCGACAACCGAACTATATCTTCTTACGATTGACCACTGGCTTCTGAGGTGAAAACCGACATATGCGAGAAATGAATTCCACAATGCTGCACCCACAAATGTGTAAAGTCCAAACTTAATAATTTGCATTTTGCCGGCTCCTGCAGGGAGGGAAATAAGGTGCCTGACCACAGGAACAAAACGACTGATAAATATAGTTTTGTCACCATATTTATTAAAAAATTTTTCCGTAATATCAAGATGGTGAAGATCCAGCATGAGATACTTACCATATTTTATAACAAAGGGCCGTCCCCCATAAAATCCGACATAATATGATATTACAGAGCCAATAATGCTTCCGAGTGTACTAAACAGCGCAACCTCGGGGAATGCAAATTTACCTTCAAAAATTAAAAATCCGGCAAAGGGCATGACCGCCTCACTTGGAACGGGAGCCACCATGCTCTCCAGCGCCATTAATGCTGTTATACCTGCATAGCCCGCCAATGATATCCAGTTTGTGATTTGTTCAACCAAAAGTTCTGTCATCTTTTTCCAGTTTTTGTTGAAAGGAATTTACTCAAGCGATATCACATATAGCAAATGAAAATTCTCAATTTACTTTCTAAAGGAGCAAACCATATCAATGTCTAACTAAAAAATTAATTCATAGCTCTTCATTAAGGAGGCATTGCATATGCAATGTGCTTCGATTATAATTGAGTCGAAGACGGGTTCGTTTCAGCTATTTTAAATTATTAAGATTCTCTCGGGCTTCGGTCTTAATTGAAAGCAAACTGAATCTGATCACATATAAATTGGAGGTAGGCATGAGTCAGCCGTCCACGATATGCGAGCTACTCGAACAAGCGGTTCTGTCATACCACAATCCAAAACTTCTTAATAGCAAATTCAATGGTAAATGGGTTTCCTTTTCAGCTGATGAAGTTTATCAGAGGGTTAAAGATATTGCTCTGGGGCTTCACTCACTTGGTGTTGAACATGGAGATAAGGTTGCTCTGTACGCTGATAGCTCAGCTTACTGGACAATCAGCGATCTTGGCATAATTCATGTTGGCGCATCAGATGTGCCGATTTATGTAACTCAGTCTGTCAATCAAATTGAATTTATTCTTAAAAATTCGGAATCCAAGGGGATCATCGTTGGCAACAGGCGTCTTTATGACAGAGGGAAAGACGCAATTAAAAAATCTAACTGTAAATTCGTAATCAGTCTGGATGATGAAAAGTTTGATGATGGAGTAATGCCTATCTCGGAGCTAATCAGTCTGGGGAAAAAGGAGAACGAAAAAAATCCTGAGCTGTTTGAACAGTTAAAAAAGGCAATTACGCCGGATGAGCCAGCTACAATTATATACACAAGTGGTACAACAGGAGAGCCAAAGGGTGTTGTATTATCTCATAAAAATCTTGTTTCCAATGCGCTCAGCTGCTCGTCCCTCTTTACGTTTACCCCAAACGAAGAAGTTGCCCTTTCCTACCTTCCACCCTCACATGTTTTTGAGAGAATGATTTTATACCTCTACATACATGTCAGTGCACAAATATATTATGCGGAATCCATTGATGCGCTTCAAAATAACCTGCTTGAAGTCAGGCCACATATGATGACAACGGTTCCCCGAATGCTGGAAAAGGTTTTCGAAAAAATTCAAACTGTGGTCGAATCACTTCCTTTTTACAAGCGAGCCCTTTTTCAGTGGGCTGTTGATATAGCGTTGAAATTCGATAATGAACGAAAAATGCCAATAATTTACAGGTTTAAACACAGGATTGCCAGTATCCTTGTGTACAAGCAGCTCCGTCATGCTTTTGGCAACAGAATAAAGTTTATAATAAGCGGGGGAGCAGCCCTCAGGCCTGATTTAGCTCGCATCTTTTGCGCAGCTGGGTTGACAACTTTACAGGGGTATGGATTGACGGAAACTTCACCTGTAATCTCGGTTAATAGACTCAAGCGAAATCGTATAGGTTCGGTAGGACCTCCCATTCCGGGTGTAGCAGTGAAAATTGCAGAGGATGGTGAGATACTTGTTGATGGCCCCAATGTTATGTCAGGTTATTATAAGAACCCTGAGGCAACATCAGCAGCTTTTTACAAATGCTGGTTCAAGACAGGAGATATTGGTTACCTTGATAATGATGGCTTTCTCTTTATCACTGACAGAAAAAAAGATCTTATAAAGACAAGTGGTGGAAAATATATTGCCCCCCAGGAGATTGAAATGCTTTTGTCCAGGAATTTATATATTGATAAAGCAATTGTAATTGGTGACCAGCGTAAATTCGCTTCTGCTTTGATATTTCCCAATTTTGAAGCACTGATAAGCTACGCTGAAAAGAACGGTATTCCACATGAATCGCGCCGGGAATTGGTGTCCGACCCTCGCATATATAAATTGTACGAAAGTATTGTAGCAGACACAAACTCTCACCTTTCACATTGGGAGACCATTAAAAAATTTGCAATTATTGATGGTGAACTAACGATTGAAGCAGACTACCTGACCCCGACATTAAAAATGAAACGCAGGAATGTTGAAAATCGATATCGCGACATTATTGAAAGCTTCTACAAGGAATAAACATGGAGAAAACAATGAAACAAATCAAGACAGCAGCAGTCCTCGGTGCTGGCGTGATGGGTGCACAGATAGCAGCTCATCTGGCCAATGCAGGTATCAAATCATATCTGCTTGATATTATTCCAAATGAACTAACAGAAGAGGAAAAGAAGAAAGGATTGACACTTTCTGACCGGGAGGTTCGAAACCGATTTGCTGCAATTGGGCTTAAGAAGGCAATGGATCTCAAACCTTCCCCATTTTTTACCAAAGAAAAGGCTTCGTATATAACGATTGGCAATTTTGAAGATGACCTGGCAAAGGTGGCAGAAGCCGATTGGATTATTGAAGTAATAGTTGAACAGCTGCAACCCAAAAGGGATTTGCTCAAACGGGTGGATTCTCTAAGGAAACCCGGTACAATTGTCAGCTCAAACACAAGCGGAATACCGATAAAGGATATAGCAGCCGGCCTCTCGGATGACTTTAGAAAACACTTCCTCGGAACGCACTTTTTCAATCCGCCAAGGTACCTCTACCTCCTTGAGGTGATTCCAACTGAAGAGACTTTAAAGGATGTCATTGATACCATTATTGAATTTGGTCAGGAACGGCTTGGAAAGGGTATAGTTCTTTGCAAGGACACACCAAACTTTATTGCAAACCGAATAGGTGTGGCTGCAATTATGAGCGTAATTCATACAATGGTGGAGAAAGGTTACACCATTGAAGAAGTTGACACAATCACAGGACCGGCATCCGGAAAAGCCCGCAGTGCAACTTTCAGAACGGCAGACATAGTTGGACTTGACACCATGGTCCACGTTGCAAATAATCTTTATGATGCTGTGCCGAACGATGAGATGCGCGAGTATTTCAAGATGCCCCTTTTTGTAAATGAAATGATGAAGCGTGGATGGCTTGGCGAGAAAACAAAGGCGGGCTTCTATAAGCGAGTTAAAAATGAAAGTGGCGAGACAGAAATACTCACGCTCGATTTTTCAAGAATGGAATATAGAAAGCGACAGAAAACATCATTTCCTTCAATTGAAATGGGTAAGAACATAGAGGACGTGAAGGAACGTATTAAAGCACTTGCATCTGCAAGGGATCGAGCGGGGGAATTTTTCTGGTTAACCACCGCTGCAATTTTGAACTACAGTGCAAATAGGATCCCTGAGATTACAGATGATATTGTAAGCATTGATAATGCTATGAAATGGGGATTCGGCTGGGAAATTGGTCCTTTTGAAATCTGGGATGCAATTGGCGTGGAAGAGTCTGTCAAAAGGATGCAAGCTGAAGGAATGAAAGTTTCTGAGAAGGTTGTCTCTATGCTTCAGTCAGGAGCTAAATCCTTCTATAAAAAAGAGAATGGCTTGCTTTTTTATTATGACTTTGTTTCAAAATCTTACAAACCGATTCCCCAGCCAAAGAAGATTGTAAACCTTTCTCTCGAAAAAGAAAAAGGAAAGGTCATTAAATCCAACGCCGGGGCTTCGCTTGTTGACCTGGGTGAAAGAGTCGGATGTGTAGAGTTCCATTCCAAGGCTAATGCGATTGGTGAGGATATTTTGCAAATGGTTGACTTTGGTGTGAAAAAACTCGATAATGATCTTGATGCACTGATCATCGCCAACCAGGGGAGATGGTTTTCTGCAGGTGCAAACCTTATGCTGATTTTAATGCTTGCTCAGGAAGGGGATTTTGATGAACTTGACAGAGCAATAAGGATGTTTCAGCAGGTAAACATGAGAATTAAGTATGCTCCAAGGCCTGTTGTCGTTGCACCATTCAATATGACACTTGGAGGTGGATGCGAAATGACACTACACGGGTCTAAAGTCCGTGCGTCTGCTGAAACTTACATTGGGCTTGTGGAAGTTGGAGTGGGTGTTATCCCGGCAGGCGGTGGAACCAAGGAAATGCTGGTTCGTAGCTTGGCTCGAATGCCAAGGGTTCCTGATGCCGACCCGACTCCGTTTATCAGAGAGGTTCTGGAAACAATTGGCACTGCCAAGGTTGCAACAAGTGCAGATGAGGCAAAGAAACTGGGATTTCTCAGGGAAACAGACGACGTGTCAATGAATGAAAAATTCCTTGTCTACGACGCCAAGCAGACAGCTCTTGCACTTGTAAATGAAGGGTATAGACCACCTGAAAGGAGAAGAATTATTGCAGCAGGTCAGCCTGTGCTTTCGACGCTTGAACTCGGATTGTATTTATGGAAAGAAGCCAGGCAAATAACAGAATACGAATTTCACATTGGAAAGAAACTTGCCTATGTGCTAACCGGAGGAGATTTCACCTCGCAGCAGGAAGTCGACGAGGACTACATACTCGATCTTGAGCGTGAAGCATTCCTTAGTCTTTGCGGTGAGCGGAAAACTCAGGAACGCATACAGTATATGCTGAAGAATAATAAACCTCTTAGAAACTAAAAAATCTTAATTTTCAGGAGAAATGAAATGCATGACGCAGTTATAGTAACCTCTGTCCGTACTGCCGTTGGAAAGGCAAAAAAGGGGGCTTTGCGTGATTATCGCCCCGATGAAATGGCAGCAGAAGTAATTAAAGCTGCCCTTAAACGAACACCGGGCTTGGAACCTGAGATGATTGAAGATATCCTGATAGGATGTGCTATGCCTGAAGGTGAACAGGGAATGAATGTTGCTCGTATTGCTTCCCTGAGGGCAGGCCTTCCTGTTGACGTTCCTGCTGCAACTATTAACCGCTTTTGTTCCTCGGGATTGCAAACCATTGCAATGGCAGCTGAAAGGATAATGGCAGGGTTCAGCAAGGTGATTATAGCGGGTGGTACGGAAACTATGAGCCTTGTTCCAATGGGGGGATTTAAGGTTGTTCCCAATCCTTACCTGGTTCAAAAAAATCCCGAATCTTACCTCAGCATGGGACTTACCGCAGAGCGGGTAGCTGCTCAGTACAAAATAAGTCGCGAAGACCAGGATAAATTCTCGTATTTAAGTCATAAGAAGGCAATTGATGCAATTGGATCTGGAAAATTTAAAGATGAGATCATTCCGTTAGAGGTAAAGAGAAAGACGTTCGATGGAAAGAAACCGAAAACCGAAGAGTTCATTTTTGAGGTAGACGAGGGACCACGCGCTGATACAAGTATGGAGCAACTTGCAAAGTTAAAGCCTGCATTTCTTGAAGGGGGAACGGTAACAGCAGGCAATTCTTCACAAATGAGTGATGGTGCGGCAGCATCTGTGGTAATGGATGCTGAGTTTGCAAAGGAGCTCGGTTTAAAGCCGATGGCACGTTTTTTGGCGTTCGCAGTAGCTGGAGTTCCACCCGAAATCATGGGTATTGGCCCAATAAAGGCAATCCCTAAAGCACTTAAACTCGCAGGTCTGAAACTTGAAGACATAGGACTAATAGAGTTAAATGAAGCGTTTGCTGCACAGAGTCTTGCGGTGATTCGCGAGCTTGGCCTGGACGAATCAATAGTAAACGTAAATGGTGGCGCTATCGCATTGGGTCATCCTCTCGGCTGCACAGGTGCCAAATTGACAGCTACATTGCTTCATGAGATGAAGCGTCGAAAAGTAAAATATGGAATGGTAACAATGTGTATTGGCGGCGGAATGGGCGCTGCTGGAATTTTTGAAAACTTACAATAAAGGAAGCCTGACATGGAAACTACAGAAAAACAAAAAGCCTCTTTTAAAAAAGGTGGTAGCTTTCTAATCGAAGAGTCAAAACCAGAAGAGTGTTTTACTCCTGAAGACTTCACAGAACAGCATCGAATGATTGCTGATACAACCCGGGACTTTGTGGACAGTGAAGTTATGCCGGTATCTGACAGGATTGAGCAACTTGATTACGACCTGACAATCAAACTTCTCCGTAAAGCTGGTGAGATCGGACTCCTTTCAGTTGATATTCCAGAAGAGTACGGTGGACTTGGTCTGGACAAGACCAGCTCCATGCTTGTGGCAGAAAATCTCGGAAAGACCGGTTCCTTTGCAGTCAGTCACGGCGCTCATACCGGCATTGGTACACTCCCTATTGTTTACTTTGGGACGGAAGATCAGAAGAAAAAATACCTTCCTAAGTTAGCGTCGGCTGAACTAATTTCGTCATACTCTCTTTCCGAGCCGGGCTCAGGCAGTGATGCCCTTTCAGCAAAGACAACTGCAACGCTGTCGCCAGACAAAAAGAACTTTATTCTCAATGGGACAAAAATGTGGTTGTCAAACGCTGGATTTGCCGACCTATATATAACTTTTGCACAGGTCGATGGCAACAAGTTTACCGCATTTATCATTGAAAAGGATTATCCCGGAGTTTCACTTGGAAAGGAAGAAAAAAAGATAGGTATTAAAGGGTCTTCCACCCGTGCCCTGAATCTCGATAACGTCCCTGTGCCTGTTGAAAATATTGTAGGTGAAATCGGTAAAGGGCACAAGGTTGCACTTAATATATTGAATATAGGGAGATTTAAACTGGGTGCTAGTGTAATAGGGGGAGCCAAGGCAATAATTACTGAGTCTGTAAGATATGCAAAGACCCGTAAACAGTTTAAAGTCCCCATAATTTCATTTGGAATGATCAAGCACAAGATTGGCGAAATGGCTATACGAACATTTGTAGGTGAATCTATGGTTTATCGCACGGCGGGTTTGATTGACTCAATCCTCCACAGTGTCGATAAATCCTCTCCTGATGCTGAGGCAATGATGTTAAAGGGAATTGAGGAGTATGCAGTTGAATGCAGTATTATCAAGGTTTATGCATCGGAAATTCTTAATTATGTTGCGGATGAAGGTGTGCAGATTTTTGGCGGTTACGGTTACAGCGAAGAATATCCTGTTGCCCGGCCTTACAGGGATGCGCGTATAAACAGGATATTTGAAGGAACAAATGAAATAAATAGGCTTCTCATTCCTTCCATGCTCATCCGGCGTGCCCTGAAAGGGGAAATTCCGCTGATGCCAGCTGCACAAAAACTAATGGATGAGGTAATCTCTTTTTCGGCAGGTCAAACTTCATACGAAGGTCCGCTTGCCGAAGAGATGAACCTGGCCATCAACTCAAAGAAAATTGCTCTGCTTGTTGCAGGTGCAGCGTTCCAGAAATATATGGATAAGCTGGAGAATGAGCAGGAGATAATCTGGCATATCAGTGACATAGCGATGGAAGCGTACGCAATGGAGAGTGTACTTTTGCGTGTTCTTAAAATGCAATCTCATGATGGCAGGGATACGGTCTTGTACTCAGATATTGCGCGGGCATTCGTTTTTGATGCTGTTGAACGGGTCGAGAGTCATGCAAAAGCTGCTCTGGCAATAATGGCAGAAGGGGACATGTTGAGAACCTATCTTACTGCAATGAAACGGCTGTTAAAGTATACTCCGATAAATTCAGCTTATATTCGCCGGAACATCACAGATAAACTTGCAGATGCTGACAAGTACAATCTGTAGAATAACGATAGTAATAACATAATTGAAAAGTGTGGACGGGAAGTCGTCTGCTGTTTGTCAGTCTTTTGTTGACTTTTTCCGTCCACACCCTAATCCTTACTTTTATAATAATTTAATGTGCACTTTTAGTTTTTCATATTCTTCTCTCAGCAGTCCGTATATAAATAAATCATGAAATGTGTCGCCAATTAGCATTGCCTGTCGTAAAATTCCTTCCTGAATATAACCCAATTTTTTAATTACAGCATTGCTTGCTGCATTCCTGGTGGATGCTTGAACCTCTATTCTGTTTGGAACCATCATCAGAAATGTATATATTCGTGCGAGCGTCGAAAAAGGCATCGAGATCAGGTGATAATGAATATGAGTCAAGGTCTTATAATGGTTTACAGTTTTCACAGAGGAAACTGTCGTACTTTGAAGACATTTAGATGTCGCCTGGGGGCAAAAACCTTAAATGCCAGTGTCGGGGATTATTGCAATCCGGGGAGCAGGGAATGCCATACCAATATGTGACAGCCGGGTACTCGGCGAGTGATCTCATTTTAGCCCTGATAATATATTTTAAAGCTCCTCGCAGTACAACAAATAAGTTTTATCTTTTTCTGGTTTTTTCAATGCTTGTATTGGGAGGATGCGCATTTGTCGTTCAAACTATTTCTTCGTCGGCACTGCTTATCTGGTCAGCAGAAGCAGTGGCGTCTTTCCTGTTTTCCGTATTTCCGTTCTTTTTCCTCCACTTTATGGTGGTGCTTGTTAGAAGAGAAGATTTATTAGGATCAAAAATTGTTATTTTGTTTATATATTTTGCTGGATTATTTAGCTATACGATTCAGCTCATTGGACTGCTGCCGAAACCCATATCATCTTCTACAGGTTTTACAAACATTGGTTTTATCTTTTTTGTCACGTGGATGTCTATACTCTTCAGTGTAGGTGTTGCTATACTTTTCACTTTTCTCAAAGGCTTTTCTGACAAGGGGGTCAGATCAAACATTATTGTGAGCGGGTTCGCTTTTTTGCTTTTTTTTCTTCCTGGTCCATTTTCTGAATCAATTTTTGTAGCTCTCGGACCAGGCAGGTCAGAATGGTACCTCATCTCTTCGTTATTTGCTCTTGTCTTTGCCCTCTATTTTGTCTTCAGGCACAAGATAATCGTCAATACTGTTTACGACCTGATGAAATCTGCGCTTGATGTGATGAGTGATATTTTTTTACGCATGGATGAGGATCTTTTTATTCAGATGGTTAGAGGTGCGTCACAGACAGTTCTGGGGTATTCAGAAAAAGAATTGCTGGGGCGGAATCTCGCTGAAATTGTGATATCGCCAGAGCCGTTGATTGATTATAAGACAGGTGTTTTGAGTGGAGGTAAAAAGGATCTCAACGCAGATACTGAAATGCTCGCCAGGGACGGCAAAAAGGTGCCAGTAAGTCTCTCTCTGACACCAGTAATAGATACTGGTAAACTGGTTGGATTTGCCGGAGTTGGACGCGACTTTACCGAAAAACGAAATGCTGAACGCCTGCAAAATGCAATATCGAAGATATTTGAAGTAACTCCCCATGTCCAAAACCTTCATGACCTTGGAAAAGAAATATATTCGATTCTTAAGACTGTTATGAATGTTGAGAATTTTTACATTGCTTTGAAAGATGAGGCAACCGGAGAAATGAATTTTCCTTACTTCATTGACCGATATTATAAGTACCCCGAACAGGGGGCGGCTCTTTACACATTGACCAAACAGGTGATTCATGAAGGTCAGCCGGCATTACTGACTTCATTTGGGCATGACCATGGTTTATCAAAATATCCAACAACCTGGTTGGGAGTGCCGTTAAAAACTACTAAAGGGATCTTTGGAGTAATTGCTGTTTACACTTATTCAATTTCAACGACGATTGGTGAAAGAGAAAAAGGTATACTTACTTTATTTTCTCAACAAGCATCAGCAATTCTTGAACGAAAACATGCCGATATGAAAGTGCAAGAACAGGCTGCACTGCTTGATGAAGTGATGGACGCAATTATTCTTGAATCACTCGACGGGCAAATTCTTTACTGTAATAGGGCAGCTGGCAAAATATATGGCTTTGAACCATCTGCAGTTATTGGCAGGAACAGCTATGATCTTCTGCGAACTGAACCACCTGAGGCGGTTTTTAAAGCCAGGGACAATTTATTGGAGAAAAATCGATGGTCGGGTGAGCTAAAATTTTTCAAAAAGAAGGGACGAATTTGTTACGGTAGACAATAGGTGGACGCTTCTCACTGATGAAGAAGGATACTCCAGGGCAATCCTCAAGGTAAGCACGGACATTTCTGAGAAGAAAAAATTGGAGGAGCAGTTTTTAAGGGCACAGCGCATGGAAGAGCTTGGCAATCTTGCAAGTGGCATTGCTCATGACCTTCGTGATTTATTGACGCCAATCACTATGTCTGTGGATGCACTCAGGAAGAAGCTTGATGGTGAACAGGCTTTAAAGATCCTGGGAACAATTGATTCAAGTGCACGCAGAAGTGCAGAACTCATTAAACAGGTGTTGGTTTTTGCTCGCGGTCTTGATTCTGAACACGTTATCATTGAGCCATCTTCAATTGTCCGAGAAATGGAAACCATGATAAAGGAGACCTTTCCAAAATCAATTGAAGTTCGCCATGAGATTGGAAAAGACTTGTTGGCTGTCCGTGGAGACTCAATCCAGTTACGTCAGGTCATTTTAAATTTATGTATTAATTCACGAGATGCTATGCCTGATGGTGGAAAACTTCTCCTTAAAACCGAGAGCATTACGATGGATGAAAGCAACATTCAAATTCACCCAGACGCCAGACCCGGAAAGTATGTTGTATTCACGGTTTCAGACACAGGAATAGGGATTCCGCCAGGTCTTTACGGTAAGATTTTCGAACCGTTCTTTACAACAAAGGAGGTTGATAGGAGAGCAGGGCTAGGACTTTCAACTGCTGCTGCCATAGTGCGCAGCCACGGAGGATTTATAACGTTTCAAAGTGATATTGGAAAAGGCACTACTTTCAAAGTATATATTCCTGCTTTTGAATTAACTGAGCGTCCCCCTCTGGAAGAGAAGGATCTGGATGTTTTCAGCGGACATGGAGAAACAATACTTGTAGTGGATGATGAATCATCGATTAGAGAAATTACCAGGATGACTCTGGAAACATATGGATATAAGGTGATAACAGCAATTGATGGTGCTGAAGCCATAGCAACTTATGCGAAAAACACGGATAAAATAAAAGTCATCCTCCTGGATAATATGATGCCTGTACTGGACGGCAAATCGGCAATTATAGCTTTAAAAAGAATGCAGACAGAAGTTAAGATAATTGCCACAAGTGGGTTGGACGATGAGGGACAGACTATCTTTTCAAGTGCTGCGGATGCTTTTCTGTCAAAACCTTTTACTGCTGAGTCACTTCTCAGCACAATAAGAAAAGTCCTTGGAGAACTTCCTGAAACTTCATAAGGATGGAGTGGAGTTTATGCCGGTTTCCAATGATACTCATTTCGTTTCTTTCTATGGTAATTTCACTAAATTTTTATGCAGGCTCTTATAAAACTTAGAAGTAAATGTGCGATTGAATTAACGCTTCACCAGGCTGCGGGGCACCATTTACATTTGTGGTGTTTAGACGAAACTGAGGCATAAAGTCAATATGCGGAATTGGAAAAATATCAGCTCCAATTATGTATCGAGTATAGGTTTGTCCCCCTGTTAAGTTTCGAAAGTAATCAAACCTTCCAACAAGGAATACGCCATTAGTTAAGTCGTAGCTAACCTCGACAAATGCAGCCGTAGACTTTTCATCTGGCAATAAGGTGGGTAACGATTTAGCCCAGTCAAATTCAGATAGGATTAGCAGGTGCTTTTCAATTCCTACTCCAGCGTGCACACCATACATTGTTGTAATGCCTGCTAAATAAGCTGAGCTACCTAACATGAAATTCACGAAGCCCTTTTTCAAATATTCAACCCTTCCTATAAAGGCTTTTCTGGAGTTGAAGTTTACGTTACCAGTTGGATCGCCATTCGTGACATCGAAGGTAATAAAAAAGTCGTTTAATTTTGAGCCGACTTCCACTCCTAAGTCACGGTAATCAGGAAAGAAGATCAGCCCGACTTGAGGGATTCCCCGCAAATATCCAAGATTTCCACCGCGGGTATATGCGGTATGATCGTCAAGTCTTATTCCGTAAGACGGAAGGAACGCGCCTGCTTTTATGTATGAATCCCCAGAATTGAAATTGTAAAGGCCATAAGCTTCGTATGCTGTATTAACAAAATCGTATTTTACATAAAAGCTTGTGGAAGAGTAAAGATGAATAAATGAGTAAATTGCTCCTTCCATTGACTGGAAAGCAGTGTTCTTTGCATATCCGTCATAAAGATACTGGAACCTTATATCTCCTCCAAGGAAAATATTGTCATTAATTTTTGGATTAAATTCAAAATTGTTTTCATGTGCCGAAATTAATTTCAGGTGATCATCAACAAAATCAGAGCTTCCGTAGCTGTTTCTAAGCTCACCACCCGTAGGGTTGACATGACAGTTGATGCATTTCATCCCTGTCATGATTGCAAAGCGCGGAAGTGCCATTGCCATATTAGCAATAGTAAAAAGTATTGTTATAATGCGCATCTTTCCTCCCCGTTACTATTGTGCTTATTTAAACTCAATCACTGCTCTTGAATCCACCGGAGGGTTCATTGACAGGCTCCTTGTGACCCTGATGGCAGGTGTAGCAAGTGGGCTGTTTCGCATTTGGATATGAAAAATAGTCCTGCCTAATCTGGATCAGCATTCTCAGCATCATTCTTGCTTTCCTCTTTGTTGGTTTTTCATCGCTTGCAAAGTTATCCGTGTTGTGGCAGTAGTCGCAGTCAACACCAAGGCTTGTCTTTATCATTTTCATCCAACCTTTCAGTTCTTCCTTTGATTTCACAAATTTCAAGACCTGTAGATTTTTTGCAAACTGAGGTTGAGCTTGTGAATTGGCCAAAACTCTGCTATGAATTATCAAGCTGCCGACTCCAATTGAAACGACAACAATAATAGCCAGCCATGTCCTTTTTACCATCTTTTCTCCATTTTACCTTCCTAACAGGGGGAATTGCTATAAAGGTTCCGTTTTCTGAATGGAAAATCAAGATTGGATATAGAACACAAATCCCTTTTTAATTTGTTTCAAGTTTATTCATTGCTAATGACGATTTTGTCGGATAAATTCAATTGAATCATCAATATCAGCGGAGAATCACACTTGAGCGGGTTTGACATAAAAAGGCTGAGAGAGTTATTTGAAAATTTCAGTGGTAAAAAGATAGCTGTCCTCGGAGACTTAATGCTTGACAGATATGTATGGGGGAGCGTTTCGAGAATTTCGCCAGAGGCACCAGTACCTGTACTGGAAATAGAAAGTGAGTCTGCACGACTCGGGGGAGCCGCCAATGTGGCTAATAATATAAAGTCACTTGGCGGCGAACCTATTCTGGTGGGAATTGTCGGCAACGACCATCCAGGGGAGGAGCTGAGAAATATTGTAAACGACATGGGGTTATCGACAGAAGGAATCATTATTGACCACACCAGACCTACTACCGTAAAGACAAGGGTGATTGCCCACAGCCAGCATGTTGTCCGAATGGATTATGAAGTCCGACGTGATATAGAATTTTCAATTCTTAAGCGAATAACTGAATTAATTGAGTCTATCGCAGAGAAAACAGATGCGATTTTGCTTGAGGATTACAACAAGGGTATGCTGACGAGAGATCTGATTAATGAAGTCATTAAGATTGCTTTGAAGCATAATATCATAGTTACGGTTGACCCAAAGCGATCAAATTTCTTTGAGTACAGGCACGTATCTGTGTTCAAACCCAATCGTAAAGAAGCTGAGGAAGCGCTTGGACTTAAAGTTTCTAATGATTCCGAAGCGGAGGAGGCTGCACGACTATTGCTTGGAAAGCTTGATTGTGAGACTGTTCTCCTCACACGGGGAGAAAAAGGAATGACAATGGTCAGCAAAGACGGGAGCGTATTTCATTTTCCAACAAAAGCCAGAAAAGTGGCAGATGTTTCTGGTGCAGGTGATACGGTAATATCTACTATTACCCTCGCTCTTACTGCAGGTGCGTCGGTGAAAGAGGCTGCGGCAATTGCCAACCATGCCGGCGGCATTGTTTGTGGGGAGGTCGGTATAGTCCCTGTTGATAAGAATAAACTGTTTTACGAAGTAGCTAACGATTCAAAGTCACTGGATTTCTGATGGGTACAGTACTCCCCCGAGAGGAGATTGCTCTCATAACTGCAAAACTTCATAAAGACAATAAGAAAATAGTGTTCACCAATGGAGTTTTCGACATAATACACCGCGGTCACATAGAGTATTTAAACAGTGCAAGAAGTCTGGGGGATGTCCTTGTTGTCGGTGTCAATGCGGATATAAGTGTTCAAAGAATTAAAGGCAGGAACCGGCCAATTGTCCCTGAGGAAGATAGGGCATTTGTATTGTCTAACTTAAATTCCGTTGACTATGTATGCCTGTTTTCTGAGGACACGCCTTATGAGACAATAAGATTGATTAAACCAGACATCCTTGTTAAAGGCGCCGACTGGAAAATAGAGAATATTGTTGGCAGAGATATCGTGGAACAAAGAGGCGGAAAGGTTGTAACCATTAATTACGTAAGCGGAAAATCCACCACAAATATTATCCAGCGAATTATCGAATTAAATTGTCAGTAGCGCAAATATGCGCAAGCGCAAAATCATATCTGTCATCACATTCCTCCTATTCTTCATACCAGTAATAATTTACCTTTTTTCTTTCACGAATTATTTTCACCAGGAAATGAGAGCATTCCTCGTCTCACTGGTGGAAAAGGAGACAAATGCTCGTCTGTACATTGGAGAAATTCACGGAAGTGTGCTGGGAAAGTTTAGTGTGGATGGTGCTGCTCTCTACTATGATGGATCTCCTATTGCAGTTGTAGATACAGTTGAGATTTCTCACAATCCTTTATCATTAATCGACAAAACTATTAGAGTTTCACAAATCCGACTTGTGAACCCAAGATTTTATTTGACCAGATTATCTGATGGGAGTTACAATGTCGACCACATCTCCAAATCGCATGTCGCAACCGGGGGGAAATTCAGCTGGACAATTTTGTTGAAAAATTTGATTCTGGAAAATGGGGAGTTTCATATTCAGGATTCCACTAAAGCACCTACCCATTCACAGCATGTGATGGGTGATTCAGTTTTCAACAGTCGCAGCTTTTCATTGGAAAAGATAGAGGCACAAATATCGGGCAGATTTACAGGAGAGGAAATCAGCGCAGCTATAAAGAATATTTCTTTTAACCTCCCTGAGCCTCATTTTATGGTTGATTCTTTAAGGTTTGATTTTTTTACCTCAAAGATGGCTTCCGAGATTGGTGGATTTTACCTGAAAACCGGCAGTTCACATTTGAGTGGTGATTTTACTCTTTTTGATCAGAGCCTGCTTGACTCTCTGTCACTGGATAATATACGTACCAAACAGCTTTCTGTTAATCTCGTTGGCAAAGGAATTGAATTCAAATTACTCAACGCGTTTGTCCCACTTCCGGTTGATGCCATAGGAAAATTCTCCTTTGCTACAGCCATCAGTGGGACATTTGACTCACTTAATGTGAAAAGAGCTGTGTTGATCACAGATAGCTCTACCATACCCGTCGAGGGATTTTTGTTTAATATCGGGAAATCTTCCTTTCACGCAAATTTGAATATAGAAGACGCCGCAGTGAACTTATCTGAACTATCAGCTTTTTTAAAACCCCAGGGCCTCCCCGATCTTTCATCACTGTTGGCTGTTAGAGTTTCAGTGAATGTAAGTGGAAGTCCCGATAATCTTGCGCTTAAATATTCGATCAAGAATGAAAAGGTTTTTGTGGGGGGTGTCGGCACAATTGCCGACAATATGTATTCAGGGAAAACAGTATTTTCCAGTGTAAATCCTGCTGATTTTTTGCATGATCGGAGCTTTGCTGGTGCCCTGAACGGCTCGGTTGATTTTCAGCTAAGAGCTATAAAGGATAAACTTCCTGCTGGTTATCTGCAGCTTCAGGTTGACTCATCCCTGTATGACGGTGTATCTGTGCACAATGTTGCATTGAGCGCTGTAAGTTCAGGAGACAGCCTGAAACTTAATATCACAGGAAAAACATCTGCCGGGAATTTGAACGGTCATGCATATGTAAGCGTGAAGGAGAAGAAGTATTCTGCAGCCATTGCCTTTGAAGAATTCAACATTTCTCCATTTATTCATTTTCAGGCCTCACAGACAGATCTTTCAGGGTTCTTAAGACTTCAAGGTAATGGCTTTAATATGGATTCGGCACAATCTTCACTTACTGCCCAGATCGACAGAGGAAAAGTAGGAGATTACATCCTTGATAATAAATCAATTATTTTGAATTATGAAGCATCCGGGGGAAATAAGAGCATCTATGTCAGTTCGCCTTTTGTTACAGCCAGTTTGAAAGGCTTCCTGGGGACGGAAGATGCCATTCATAATGCTCCAAACACATTAAAGTTTATTTTGAGAAGCTTCATCAGTAAGTTTACAGATGCTCCTGATACCACTAATTTAGCATTGACTCCGGGCAACAACTATGATGCTGAACTAAATGTGAATGTTAGAGACGCTTCTTTTTTCAGCCGTCTTGTTCAGGGTGAAAAGTTCGGTGGATCTATACAGATTAATTTCAGGCTTTCCGCTGATTCAAAGAACCTCAGGGCGACATTATCAGCTGCTGCCGACAGTATTTTTTTGAAAAGAGATAGCCTCAGCATAGAGGGGAGGGGTGTGAGGACTCAAGCCGCTGTGGTGGCTGAAACAAACGGTAATATATGGAAAAGAGGTGAATGGTCGCTTGACGCATCTGTTGAAAACGCAATCGTTAATGAAACCCACCTGCAATCAAAAATCTTCAGAATGAACTACAAAGCCGGCGACTCAACTGCAGGTGAAGGGCTTATAAATTTCACAATGTTAGGGAGCATAGACACAACAATTGAATTTTACATTGATGGTAAAGCCAATGCCACAACTGATTCGATGTCTATCTCAATTGCCACGTTGATTGGGAAAGTGCTTGGAGCGAGGATATCTAATGTTTCACAAATCAATGCTGGCTATTGCCATGAGAACTTTTATTTCAACGCTGCGCCCCTGTCCTTAATGCTGGATCCATTAAATGGATTATCCGCTACGGCCGTCCTTGACGGAAAGTATTCTTTAAAAGATAGTTCAAATTTGAAATTGAAATTTGAAAACCTGCCTCTGAACGGACTGGAGCGGCTTGCTCATCTTGACACGACCAGTTTGAAGCTAGACGGACTCATCAGCGGTACTGCAGAAATTTCAGACCATGGCGGAGAGCGTACGGTTGGCATTAATTTTTCTGGCAGTCGTATTTTTTATAACGGTGCCTTTTCTCAGCACATTAATGGAAGTCTGGATCTGGAAAAGACCGATATTAAGATTCAGGTAAGGCTTTCGAAGACGGAAGACTCGACACAAAATATGCTTAGTGTCAATGGCAATATCCCTTTGTCAGAAGGATCTTCAAAACAGCTGAATATAAGTTTAATCACAGATTCTCTCGATATCTCCTTTCTGACGCCATTTGTTTCTGCTTTTGATGACTTTGGAGGATTAATTAGCGGCTCAATGATCATCACAGGAACTTATTCTCATCCAGTATTTGATGGAATAATGAACGTAGAAGATGGGAAGGTTCGACTGGCAATCAACAAGATAAACTATCTTTACAATGCGAAGATCATAGGTAGCGGAGATAAATTGGTGCTCAGCCCATTAGTTGTTCGGAATGTACCGGGGGAAACGGGCGGAACATTAACAGTGGATGGGTATGTACAGCTAAGTGAAAATACAATCAGGCAATTTAATTTGAGTCTGGATGGCTCGCTTCTTTTGATCAGGTCTACCCCGTCGGCAGGAATAAATGGAATATACGGAAATGCTATTGTCGGTTCCGGGAGCGGTGGGCTTAAGTTTGAGGGGAATCTTAGAAAGCCATTTTTTAAGGGGAGTATCAGAATACAGAGTGCCGACCTGACACTCCTTCCCATTGAAAAACAAAATAGCGGCCAGAATGCCCAGGAAATTGTATATCACTTTGTTGGCATTTCCACCAATGGTATGGGACAAACAGAAGCAGTCTCAGAGCATACTGCCCATTCAATGCCATCATCGTCAGGCAGTTTTATTGATAGTCTTCGCTATGACCTTGATGTTGAGACGAAAGATAATTTTAACTTGAGGATGATATTTAATCCTGCCACTAATGAGGAACTTGTATCCATATTAGGCGGCCGGCTACACCTTTCAAATTTGTCTGGAGGGATGGAACTTACGGGCGACGTCAACGTGATGCCAAATTCTTATTATAATTTTTATAGACAGTTCAGTGCAACAGGTAAGTTAAAATTTACAGGCGAGCCGCTGAACCCTGAACTCGATATTACCGCTCAGTATCGGGGAACACATTATGCCGATACGTCCGCTACTACACCGGAGAATGTCGTCGTACAATTACATATTGGCGGCACCTTTCGGATTCCCGAAGTGAACATATCAATGACAGTGGACAACAGACCATTTACAGGAGATCCACAGACGAACGCTATATCATTTATCTTAACCAATCAATTTGAAAACGAGTTGACAAATACCCAAAAACGGAGCGTTGCGGAAAACCTCTGGACCCAGGCAGGGGCTGGACTTTTTGCTGGATATGGATCATCTATACTTTCAGGTGTTCTGACACAACTATTCAGCCGTGAGTTCAATTTTATAAAAAGTGCAGAGCTGAGATATACCTCGCTCTCAAACCTTACGAATCCGGACGTTGCCATAACAACTCAGTTTGGAAATGCAACAATAAGAGTTGGTGGACAGGTTTTCAGCGATATTAATAACACCGACGTCAGCGTGGATTATCCTGTAGCATCCCTGCTGGGAAACAAAATATACCTGCAACTGTCAAGAAAGGTTGCTGTAAGTAACCGCTCTTATTATCAGCGTGAAACGATAAATACATTGCGAATTTTTTACCAGGTAAATTTCTAGAAAAAATATGCCTGAGTTCCTATAAAGTGAGTCAATATGCCAAACGTTGAAGCTTAAAAAAGTATTAGAATCACAAGTTGGAGCATTGTTATTTTACAGTGGAATCAATTTGTGATTCGGTTAATGCCTGAGAATAAAGTTCTTCATACTTTGGAATAATAATTTTTGCATCAAATCTTTCGACTGCTCTTGAGCGTGAATTTCTGCTGAAAATATCCCACTTGCGTTCATCACTCAGAAGCTCAATGGCATACCTGGCCATCCTTTGAACGTCACCTAATTCAGCTATGTAACCTGTTTCCCCATGCACTATTAGTTCAGGCAGTCCGCCGGCACTTGAAGAGACAACAGGGACACCGCACGACATGGCTTCCAGTGCTGACAAACCAAAACTCTCCGACTGGCTTGGCATTAGCATTAAATCAGATGCTGACAGAATCTCTGTAAGACGAGTTTGTTTTCCTAAAAATAGGACGTCGCCGGCAATGTTGTAATCTCTCGCCAGATGTTCAGATTCACTTCTATCCGGGCCATCTCCGACTAAAATGAGTTTACTTGGTACCACCTTTCTAACTTCGTTAAAAATTCTTATGGTATCTGGTACTCGCTTGACAGGTCGAAAATTGGATATATGAACGATCACCTTTTCCCCTTTTGGCGCAACCTGCTTTTTAAACTTACAGCTTTCTATCCTTTTGAATTTTTCTGTGTCGACAAAATTCGGTATAACCTTGATTTCTTTGTCAACATTGTACATAGTATAAGTCTTCATCTGAAGGAAACGAGATACAGCAGTAACTAAATCACTTTGTTCAATTGAAAACTTTACTAACGGAAGAAAACTGGGTTCGAGGCCAACAAGGGTTATATCGGTTCCATGAAGTGTCGTCACAACCCGTATATCCTTGGTCGGTTTTAAGATTTGCTTTGCTATAAATGCGCTTGTTGCATGAGGTATTGCGTAGTGAACATGAAGTATGTCGAGGTCATAGTATTTTGATACATCAATCATTTTGCTGGCCAGTGAGTCGGTGTAAAGTGGAAAATCAAAAAGCGGGTATTGTGACATCTCCACTTCATGGAAAAAAATATTGTCGAGAAAACCATCGAGGCGTGCAGGCAATGAGTAGCTGATGAAATGCACCTGATGGCCTCTGCTTGCAAGTGCTTTTCCCAGTTCGGTTGCCACCACACCACTCCCACCATAAGTTGGATAACATGTTATTCCAATCTTCATTGAATTCTCCTTGTTAAAAAATTAGCTCATACCTGCTTACTAAACAATCAGGGAAGCGGATTCATTCCATATGCCCCTCTCGACAAACAGGATCCAGTTTTGCTGTAATCATGTATCTTGTAGGAAATAGCGTACCCTGCGAATTTTATACTTGCATCAATGCTGTGCGGAACCTATATTAAATAAAGAAACGTTCAAAAATAAGTGACTGCTTAAATATTGCACTTATATTGGCATTCACTGTCGGGCAACTCCAATATGCATATACTACTTATTTCTGCAGTATGAAAAACGCCCCGGTGAGTTCTATGGAAGCAAAATGCGAATCTGGAATGGCCGATTCAAACGGCATGGGTATTACGGGTTCATGTGATTTACAGAAAAGCCTCCCTGAACATTCCTATCAATTAACATATGATCAAAGGATTGCATCGGCAAGCTGCTGTACTCTGAAGCTGGTTTCGAAGAATGTTGTAGATAACTTCACAGATTTTCAGAACCATATTATTAATTATCTTCCCGTAAATACTTTTACATCGATTACCATTCCGGTCACCGCAGGTTCAATATATTTTTCTGTTCAAACCATCCAACCTTCACCACCTGATATAATTACTCTCCAGAGCAACTTCAGAATCTAAGAAACCTCACCCCAGACTGTTTCCTTTTTTCATATAACTAAAAAGGTGAGGTATTATGTCTGCAAATTTCAAAAGAATAATTGCAGCATTATTTCTGCTACTGTTTTTGACTGAAGCTAAGGCCCAAACTCAACTCGACAGTTTGATTGACCTTGCATTACAAAACAACCCGGAAATTAAAACGGCACGCTATGAGTCAAGTGCTGCTGGCACGCAGGTGAGTGTCGCGGGCCAGCTGCCTGATCCCCAGCTGAAAATTTCAGCAATGAATGTTCCATCAAACTTTATCCTCAATTCGGACATGATGACGATGGTGCCGCAGGTGACTTTGATGCAGATGTTTCCATGGTTTGGGAAACTTGCTGCAGCAAGTGATGTGAAGAAGTATGGATACTATGCTTCAAAAGATAGGCTGGCAAACATCACACTGGAAGTTGTGTCAAGAATTAAGAAGACCTATGCTGATATATATCAGGCTCAGAAGACAATAGCATATCTTGAGTACAAGAGGACACTCCTTAACGGAGTCGTCAAAGCTGCAGAACAACTTTTTGCGGTTGGTCAGGTTCCCCAGCAGGATGTTTTTCGTGCGACCGCTGAGCTAACCATGGTACAATCTGATATCATAAATGCGAACGCCATGCTCAAACAAAAATATGCCGATCTAACAGCGCTCATTGGGAAAAGTGAGCTGATTGCGCCCCAAATCGACACCCTTAAACTTATCAAGTTACAGCCATTGAATGATCTTATGGCAGAGCTTTTCAGAGGTAATCCGTATCTATTACAGGTGAACAACTTGAAGAGAGCTGCAGAAGCACAGACGATATTTGCACGGAAAGATGCCGTTCCTGATTTGACATTTGGAGTTTCTTATGGTTACCGCGGTGCACTGGCGCCAGACGGTACAAAGGCACCCAACATGATGAATTTTGAAATTGGGCTAAGCGTCCCTGTTTTCTTTGGAGCAAAACAAGAAAAGATGATTGATGAAGCTGATTTTATGAAAAAAGCAGCTGAACAGGACTATGATGTAACGGCACTTTCGCTGCAAAATCAGCTGCGCTCAATATATGCAGAAGCAGAAGCAATGTCCCGGCTTATTCCTCTGTATTCGAAGGAGCTTGTACCTCAATACGAGGCTACTTACAACTCATCTCTTTCTTCGTACTCAGTGGGAAAAACCACTTTTGCAATGCTAATTGACAACCTGACCACATTAATTAATACAAAAATTGATCTTTTAAAAATAGAGTCAAATTACTTTTCAGCGACAGCTGAAATTTCCAAGCTGGTTGGTGAAAATTCATTGAAGTATAGAGGTGAATAATGAAGAAAGCCTTTTTAATAGCGGTTCCAATTCTAATCATTGCGATTGGATTTTTAATTTACGTCAAATTAAATGTGAAAGGAAATCACAACGGGGAAGAAAAAAAACCTTCAGCCCCTGGCAAGGAACGCAAAGTACTTTACTGGTACGATCCAATGAATCCGACCATCCATTTTGACCATCCTGGAAAATCCCCTATGATGGATATGGATCTTGTTCCGAGGTATGCCGACGAACAGGAAAATAACCCAAATATCGTGAAGGTCGATCCTGCCATGGTTCAAAATTTTGGTGTGATGATTGCCCCAGTGGAAAAAAGAAAACTAACCCGAACTGTGTACACATACGGGGTTGTTTCGCCGGACGAAAAGAGAATAACCGATGTCAATACACGGGTATCGGGCTGGGTAGAGAAACTTTACTTTGATTACACGGGCATGAATGTAAGGGGAGGCCAGGAAATGGCGGTTATTTATAGCCCGGATTTGATAGCTGCAGAACAGGAGTATCTACAGGCAATCTCGTTTTCTAAGGTCAGCAATAATACCGTAACACAATCTGATCAGTTGATTAATAGTGCACGTGAGAGATTGAAGTTTTTTGGTATGAGCGATAAAGAAATAGAACAGCTCGCATTAACAAAAAAAGTAATAGATCGGGTGGTCATACATTCTCCCGCCAACGGTGTCATTCTTGAGAAAAATGTTTTTGAAGGACAGAGGATTTCGGCCGGGCAATCATTATTTCGCGTGGTTGATTTAAGTCGTGTTTGGATACTCGCAGATGTCTTTAAAATAGACTTTCCTTATTTGAAAGTAGGAATTCCTGCATCGGTTTTCTTTAATGATAGTGAAAAATTCACAGGGAAAGTTGATTTCATATACCCCGAAGTGGACGCTACCGCCAGAAGCGTGAAGGCAAGAATTGAAATAAACAATCCTCATCTCAAGCTTAAGATTGGGGAATATGTAAATGTGGCAATACATTCGCCTGTTAGCTTCGACGCATTATCAGTGCCGTCACAGGCTGTGATAAATACAGGTTTGCGAAAGGTTGTTGCAGTTTCTTTAGGAGACGGGAAATTTGAGATCAGGGATGTTACGCTTGGTGCCTACGCTGATGGTTACTATGAAGTGTTGAGCGGGCTTCAGGAAGGTGAGGATGTCGTGACCTCCGGTCAGTTTCTCATAGACTCTGATGCAAACCTGAAGAGTGCTGGAGCAGCCATGTCCGGCATGCCGGGTATGTCTGCGCCTGCAGAGTCCACCTTACCATCTTCCTCCGGCAGCCGTGAAGGCAAGGGAAATATGGAGATGAAAAAAGGTTTGGATTCGTCCTCGGGAAACAATAAAAAAATGGACAATATGGACATGCACGACATGCAGATGGACCACGAAAAACACAATTACTGATCAGGAGAAATAAAAATGCTCGCGAAAATAATTGAATGGTCAATAAACAATCGGTTTATTGTAGTAATTCTCCTCCTTTTTTTAGTTGCAGCAGGATTTTACTCTCTCACAACCAGTCCTGTCGATGCAATTCCAGATTTGAGTGATGTACAGGTGATAGTATATACCGAATATCCCGGTCAATCGCCAACGGTTGTTCAGGATCAGGTGACCTACCCCCTGACCTCATCGATGATTTCCCTTCCCAATGCAAAAGTGGTCAGAGGTTATTCATACTTTGGATTTTCACTCGTTTACATAATCTTCAAAGACGGGACTGACCTTTACTGGGCAAGGAGCCGGGTGCTGGAGTACCTGAACTACGCCGCGAACCGATTACCTCAAGGCGTCACCCCGCAACTTGGTCCAGATGCAACACCTGTTGGATGGGTATATGAGTATGCGCTGACTTCGAAGAAGAGAAGCCTGGCGGAGCTTCGGTCAATTCAGGACTTTTACCTGAAGTACGGACTTTCAACAGTCCCAGGAGTTTCTGAAGTGGCAAGCGTTGGAGGTTTTGTAAAAGAATGGAGAGCAACGCTCGATCCGAGGAAGCTCCTTGCTTATCATATTACTCCAATGCAGGTAATGAACGCTATTAAGCAAAGTAACAACGATGTGGGGGGAGAAGTTATAGATCATTCCGGTTATGAATTGATGATACGTGGACTGGGCTATATAAAGACGGTTGAAGACATGAAGAATATTCCTCTTGGTGTTTCCCGGGGGAATCAATTTTATCCGTTAAGTCCAAGGGTAGCGACGGACTATTCCATTAGCGGCAGTTCAATGAATGGTGAGGCAGCAGGTATGCCATCAGGGAATCAAAAAGATCCAAACTTTCAGAATAGCCAGAATGACTTCTCGACCGGAACTCCAGTACTTCTTGGTGATGTTGCGGATGTTGATATAGTTGCAGCGCCAAGGCGAGGAACTGCTGACCTCAACGGTATGGGGGATGTCGTTGGTGGAATAATAGAGATGCGATATGGAGAAAATGCCCTTAAGGTAATTGAGGGAGTGAAACAAAAACTGCAGGTGTTGAAACAAGGGCTTCCGCCCGATGTTGAGATTGTTCCAGTTTACGACAGATCAGATCTTATAAACCGTGCCATAAAGAATCTGGAGGACAAATTGATTGAAGAATCAATCATTGTTGCTCTGGTCTGTCTAATCTTCCTGTTTCATTTTAGGAGTGGTTTCGTCGCTATTCTTATCCTTCCCACTGCAATTCTTATGGCTTTTATTGTGATGAGATGGCAGGGGCTCAATGCTAACATAATGTCTCTTGGAGGTATTGCAGTTGCAATTGGAGCAATGGTCGACTCTGCGATTATTATGATTGAAAATGCTCATAAACATATTGAAGCTGATGATGGAAAGACAAATAGGTGGAAACTTATTACCGAGTCGTCAAAGGAAGTCGGCCCATCATTGTTTTATTCTCTTCTTGTAATTACAGTTTCATTCATACCTGTTTTTGCATTGACAGGCCAATCTGGAAGACTTTTCAAACCATTGGCATTTACAAAGACATATTCTATGGCTGCTGCTGCACTTCTTGGGATAACCGCTGTGCCAATCCTGATGGGATACCTGATTAGAGGAAAAGTGCCTCCTGAGGAAAAAAATCCATTGAATCGATTTCTTATGAAAATCTATGCTCCTGTTCTTGATTTTGTTCTAAAGTTTAAATGGTGGGTGATCGGAGGAGCAGTTGCGGTAATGATTGTGACAATTTATCCATTTGCAAAATTGGGTTCTGAGTTTATGCCGCCGTTATGGGAGGGTACCCTTTTATATATGCCTTCCACATTTCCAGGTATCTCCATTACAGAATCTAGAAGAATATTGCAACAGACAGATAAGATCATAACGCAGTTTCCTGAAGTAGAAAGTGTCTTTGGGAAGGCAGGACGAGCAAACACTGCTCTGGATCCAGCAGGATTGGATATGATGGAAACTACGGTTAACCTCAAGCCTGAGTCACAATGGCCCAAAGGTATGACACCAGATAAACTCAAAACTGCGCTTAACAATGCACTTCAGGTGCCTGGCCTTTCAAATGTGTGGACCATGCCAATTAAAAACAGGGTTGACATGGTGAGTACAGGTATAAAGAGTCAGATCGGTATAAAGATTTCAGGGCCTGATCTAGACACATTGCAAACGATAGGGGAAAATATCGAAGCAATGCTCAAACGACTTCCTGAAACTTTAAGTGCGTTTGCTGAGAGAGTAGGTTATGGGAACTACATTGATTTCAAGATTGACCGCGCTGAAGCTGCTCGTTACGGTCTTAGTGTTGAAAATGTTGAGGATGTTATTAAGAGCGCCATGGGCGGAATGCCGATAGGACAAATTGTCTCTGGAATTGAACGCTATCCAATAGCAGTACGTTACGCTCTGGAGCTCAGGGATAACCCAATTGAACTAAAGCGTGTACTTGTCCCAACTCCTAGTGGCGCACAGATTCCAATTGGGGATATAGCACAGATGACAATTCATCACGGCCCGATGTTTGTCAGGACGGAAGGAGCTGTGCCAACAATTTATGTGTATGTAGATGCTAGCACCTCTGATATAGGTGGATATGTAAACAAGGCGAAACAGTATCTCAATACCATGAAACTTCCTCCAGGATACTTTATAACCTGGAGCGGGCAATTTGAGTATATGAAGGAGGCTGCTAAGACTTTGGCACTGATAATTCCTGCTACACTGATCCTTGTTTTGTTAATTATTTATCTGAACACACGCTCAATCACAAAGACGCTCATAGTGATGCTTGCTGTTCCGTTTTCTCTCGTTGGGGCCATCTGGTTCCTTTACATTCTTGGCTATAACATGAGTGTTGCAGTTGCCGTGGGAATGATTGCGCTTGCTGGACTTGACGCTGAAACAGGCGTTGTGATGCTACTTTATCTTGATTTAGCGTTCGATGAGATGAGGCGAAAGGGAAAGATGCTGACATTTGACGACCTCAAAGAAGCAATTCACCATGGTGCTGTGAGGAGAGTCAGACCAAAGATGATGACGGCATCTGCCATTCTTGCGGGATTGATTCCTATTATGTGGAGTGTTGGTTCAGGTGCTGACGTCATGAAACGCATTGCTGCACCAATGGTTGGTGGTGTCGTTACAAGCGTACTTCTGGAGTTGGCAGTTTATCCTGTGATATACTATCTGTGGCGCAGGCGAGAAATTAGAAAGCAAGCAGGAATACAAAATCAAAACATCATGGAAGGAGGAAAATAAAATGCAAAACATACATCCGTTGTTCGTTCATTTCCCAATCGTGTTGGCGCTTATTGCTGCACTATTTGAGCTTCTGTCGCTATTGCTGAAAAAGGAAACACTTTTCAACATGACTTCTGGTTTGGTAGTCCTTACCGCTATTGCTGCGATTGCAACAGCAATAACGGGGCTTATTGCCGGGGGTTCTGTGCCCCACCCTGATGAAGCACATCCTCTGATGGATACTCATAAGATTCTTGAGTTGATTGGCGGATCGCTATCAATTGTCACAACCTTGTGGGTTATCTTCTTAAAGAAGAGGGCTCGCATCGTACGGACTATCCTCATTCTTTTGACTGCTGTGATCATTTCTTACGGTGGTTTCTATGGTGGGCGCCTAGTCTATGAATACGGCATTGGCACTCAATTGGTAAAAAGCGGAATGGTCGATGAGCCCGGAAATCACAACAATATTGAAATGCAACATGATTCGTCGAAGGAAACTTCGGGGAATCATTCGCATTAGATGTACTCAGCAAGTTTCTGTACCCAGTGTGACAAGCCCCTACCAGGGAAAGCAAATTAAGGTGCTAAGATCGTGCCTCTTTTAGCTTACATTTCACCGGATGGTAAATTAGTTGCGGCGGTCAGCATGTGTGAACCATGTAACTCAAGAAGGTTTCATGTACTATGTTTTTCTATCGTGTCATGAAAAAAATTACAAAATGGTTTGAAAAAGGAGGAAAAAATGATTTACTATTTTAGTAAAACAAAAGAAGTGCCATTTGAAAAAGCACTTAAAGAGGTTACGGAAAAACTGAGAGAGGAGGGATTTGGTATCTTAACTGAAATCGACGTCAGGCAAACCCTTAAGGAAAAGCTGGACGTTGATTACAGGAAGTACATAATACTTGGGGCGTGTAATGCACCGTATGCGTATCAAGCGCTACAGGCCGAAGACAAAATAGGTACAATGCTGCCATGTAATGTTGTTGTCCAAGAGGTCTCTGAAGGGGTAACTGAAATCGCAGCTGTTGACCCTGTGGCCTCCATGCAGGCTGTCGTCAACCCAAAGCTAACCGAAGTAGCAAGACAAATTCAGACCAAATTACGCAGAGTAATCGAGAACTGTTAAGAGGGTGAAGAAAATGTTCCCCATCTGTTGGGCAGAGCTTGTGATTCGGTATGCTGGAAATGGTGCTCTTATCTTTCGGCCCGTAGAAGGAAAACATTAATTAACAATAACAAAAGGAGAAACAAAATGAATACCACAGTCAAACAAACGGCTGTTGCGTTAACAGCGGTATTGCTCATTTACACCACCTCGTTGTTTGCACAGTCAAGTATGAATGGTGGAATGAAAAACATGCAGCACATGGGGCAAATGCAGCATATGGGAAACATGCAGAACATGATGTCCATGCAGGACATGATGAAGCATATGCAGGAAATGAATGAGAAGCTTTCACAAATGATGAAACAAATGCAAAACCATGAACAAATGATGTCCATGATGCATCAAATGGATGCTCTTGGCAAGTCCATGAAGAACATGATTGATCAAATGGACAAGATGATGAAGGACAAGGGAATGATGGATAATCGGGAAATGAGAAATCATATGACTGAAATGCAGCATCATCTCGGAAATCTGATAGATGATTACCACAGGATGATGGAAAACCTGGAAAAGCAGAGTAAGATGGAGCAAAAATAACAAGCGCACATAAGAAGGAGAGGAGCTGCTGGTCTGTCTGTTCCGGGCATTCCATAGGTTTCAGCTCCTCTACCCTATTAGTCCCGATGAGGAAACACCATGTTAACAATTCAGTTGAACCCAAAGTTTCATTTTGAGGAATTAATTATGTATTACAAATCGGAAAATGTGTTCAATCGTTTGATAAAGCAATGCGCATTAATTATAACAGCTTTTGCCTCACTTGTTTTTATTGAAGCAGGAAGTGCATCAGCACAGGGTAAATGGTATTTCAATGGCTACTTTCAGATCTCACAGGGAAACTACATGTTTAGCACCAATACAATGACATTTTACTTTACGCCTGGAGTAAGGTATGAGTCCGATAGCTGGAATTTTTCCGTAGGTCTCCCTCTCGTGACTCAGAACACAAATCTTGTCACCCGAGTTGGGGATATGCTTTTGCCTCACGGTGGATCGAGTATGGGCACCTCAGGCATGGGTGGGAACGGCGGTATGTCTATGATGGGAACTGGTGCTGGGAACGTTACAGCAGTTGGCTTTGGAGACCTTTATCTTTCCGGTGAGTACTGGATCCTGGAGGATTCATTTGGTAATTATGTTCCCGGGGTGGCTTTGGGTCTGCAGGTTAAGGTTCCAACCGCCAGCACTTCATATAATTTTGGAACTGGTAAATTTGATTATGGGGCAACGATGACTTTACGAAAGATGTTTGGAACTTTTGTGGGAATCCTTAATTTGGGATACCTTGTGGTTGGGAGTCCTGCAGGGATCAACTTAGAGAACCCATTGATGTATGGTACGGGAATTGGAAAATTTTTTGGTAACGATTTTTCTGCCTTAGTTTACTTTCAGGGTTACTCCAGAATTCTATACGGGTACCCTCCTCCCAATCAGGTGTCTGCGGGATTGAATTACCAGGTAAGTCAAGATTTAAACCTTTCTGTGATCTTTTCTAAGGGACTGACAGAGACCGCACCAATTATTGGAGCCGGGGCTGGAGTTAAGATAAAGATATAAGGCGATCCCTTGGCAACTTACGTCAATTTTACCAGCCGAGAGTTGACAGGCTTACAGATATCCTTTGTTGCTTTTAATAGACGACAAGCATTAACTTAATTCTGTACGAAGGAGAAAACAGAATGATTTCGCTTGTATTAGTGGTGCTATCAAGTTACCTGCTTGGATCACTTCCCACGAGTATAATTGTTTCAAGGATTTTAAAGGGGATTGATATTAGAAATTTTGGAAGCGGAAACGCCGGGGGCACAAACGTAATAAGGGTTTTGGGATGGGGACCTGGCATCTTTGTAATCCTTATAGACGCTTTAAAAGGTTTTGCGGCTGCTGTTGTCCTATCTCATTTCTTTTATGGCGCATTTCCTCTCGAAAATGCTACTCCGCTCCCTGATTTTACGGTGGTTCAATTGATGGCTGGATGCAGTGCCATTCTCGGTCATACATGGACAGTTTTTGCTGGTTTTCGTGGAGGAAAAGGGATAGCAACTGCTGCCGGGATGCTTCTCGGAATTTCACCAATTGAAGTGGGCATTGCTTTTGGTGTATTTGCCATTGTGGTGGTGAGTTCTCGATATGTTTCTTTAGGTTCTGTAAGTGCTGCTCTTGTATTTCCAATAGCAATGTTTATTCGCGCCAACGTTTTTAATGCCAGTATGACATATTATCACAGCATGATTTACTTCAGCATTTTTATTTCTGCTTTTCTTATATACAATCATAGATCTAATATAAAAAGGCTTCTTCAGGGCCAGGAACATCGCCTTGAAAAAATTAAATTCTTCTCTTCGTCATTGTCCGGATTGAAAGCAAAAGGAAATAACAAAATCGTTAAATGAAGGTCTCCGTTTTAGGCGCAGGGGGCTGGGGAACAGCTCTCTCAATCCTCTTACATGACAACGGAGCAAGAGTTACTTTATGGGCATATAAACAGGAGTATGCCAAAGAACTTTCAGAAGCACGTGAAAACAAGAACTACCTTCCCGGGATTATTATTCCTGACGACATAAAGGTTACTTCTAATATATATGAGGCCGTTGAACCTGCGGAAATCATCGTGGCTTCAATTCCGTCTCAATATGTTAGAGAACAACTTAAAGCAATCGCTGATGTAGACTTTGAAAAGAGGATATTCATAAATACTGCAAAGGGGATTGAAACAACTACCCTCAGTACAATGTCTGAGGTAGTGGAAACTACCTTGAAGAAGTTTAACAAGAAAAATTATGTTGTATTGTCAGGGCCAAGTCATGCCGAAGAGGTGAGCAGGAGAATGCCCACTGCAGTTGTTGTTGCTTCGACACATGAAGAGACTGCAGAAAAGGTAAGAAAGTTGTTCATGAACGCTTACTTCAGGGTATATCTTAACAATGATGTTAAGGGAGTTGAGCTTGGTGGTTCGTTGAAGAACATAATTGCTCTTGCAGCCGGGATTAGCGATGGTGCAGGATTTGGTGATAATACCAAGGCTGCTCTGATGACGAGAGGAATAACTGAAATAGCGAGACTCGGTGAAATTCTCGGGGCTCATCACAGGACATTTTCGGGCCTGTCGGGTATTGGAGACCTGATAGTTACATGTATGAGCCGTTATTCCAGGAATAGATATGTTGGGGAACAGGTTGGGGCAGGGAGAAGTCTGAATGAAGTACTGGGAGAAATCAAAATGGTAGCTGAGGGAGTTGCAACAACCCAGGCGACAATATCACTGGCAAGAAAATATGATGTTGAAATGCCAATTGTTGAGCAGGTAAATAGCATACTTTTTCATGGAAAAGATCCCCAGGTTGCGATGAATGAGCTGATGATGCGGCCCGGGAAAAAGGAATACTAACATGCTTGGTTTTGAGCGAGTACACATAGGGATGAGCGAGAACCGCATTGCTCTCACAGGATGTACTGTGCTCTTATTTGACGGGGGAGCCAGGGCGAGCGTCGATGTTCGAGGGGCAGCACCGGGCACCCGTGAGACAGCTCTTCTGGCGCCGGATAAACAGATGGATAGAGTTGATGCAATCCTTTTGACAGGGGGGAGTGCTTACGGTCTTGCCGCAGCAAATGGTGTTGTGAAATACCTTTCTGAAAAAGGGGCGGGGTACAAAACTCCCTGGAATGTCGTACCTATTGTTCCTGCAGCGGTAATATATGACCTGAATGTCGGTTCTAATGACGTTTTCCCAAATGATGAGATGGGTTACCAATCGTGTCTCAGTGCAGAGAAGGGAGAATTTCTATCTGGTTCGCATGGAGCGGGAACGGGGGCAACTGTTGGGAAGTGGGCTGGCATCGAATATGCAATGAAATCAGGGCAGGGGATGGCTGCATTACAGGTTGGACAGTTCAAAGTTTCTGCCATTGTCGTTGTAAATTGTGTTGGCGATGTGATTGGCAGTGATGGCCGGGTCATTGCTGGAGCAATAAAGGGGGGCAATATAATTGCTCAGGATGCCCGGAATATTACTCGCATACCCGCGCCTCCGGCTTCCGGAATAAATACGACATTGTGTATTGTCTTAACCAACGCATCATTCAGTAAGGTCGAATTGAATCGCATTGCACAACGTGGCCACGATGGGTTAGCCAGAAAGATAGTACCTGTTCATACCAGTTTCGATGGAGACACAGTATTTGCAGTGTCTCTCGATGAAGTTCAGGGTCCTCTGGATGTCATCGCCGGGATGGCGGTAGACGTTATTGAAATGGCAATTGAGGATGCCATTAAATCTGCAGAACCACTTTGCGGCCTGCCTGCCTACAGCGACTTACGTAAAAGCCCAACTTCTGATCCTCATTAATGTTTCTGGTGTATCGTGGATTCGATAAATCCAGCAACTGCTGACTTAAAATGCGGCAGGGACTCAGAATGAATGTACATCATATGTCCAGCTTCAAAGTATTTCATGTGAATTCTCTTTTGTAAATCAGGAATATTGTTGCCAAGGTGATTTACCGTATATTCGGTAGCAAAGAAGGGGGTGGCCAGGTCGTAATACCCATTTAAAATAAGAATGTTTAAGTAAGGATTTTTTGATAAGACATCTGCCAGGTCGGTAGCAACATTAGGATTCTGGAATCCAAACTCTCGACGTCCCCCTCTCGTCCAGTTCCATTTGAATCCCTCTGTCCGATAAGCTGAAATATGATATGTTTCATCCGTGGGATAATTAAGATCGTTGTGAAAGTAATTAAGGAAATCTGTAACAAAAACTGGACTTATGGAAGTACTTTGAGGGTCGTATCCGGCATATTCACCTAAAGGGTCCTGGCTTGGGCCTTCATAACGGGAGTCAAGTCTACCAACAACTTTCCCTTTTTCACGCAACAGCTCCTCGGTGAACTGCGGTTCACTGACCCTCAGGTTTGCTTTTTGCCAGTAAGACTTGGAGATGCCTGTGTATTCGTAAAGCTTTTGTAGTACGTCGCCTAATTCGATACTGTCTACCTGCTCCCCCTTAAAGAGAGCCTGAGCGTATTCTCCTTCGGCAAAATTTCTTACTTCATTCAGAAAAGTTTTCAGATCTCCTGGTCGATTTGGCAAAGTATGGTGGTACCATGCCACGGCTGCATAGGATGGAAGATAGAGGATATATGGCAGGTCGTTACCCGGAGCAAAGGCAAGCGTCTCAAAGTTCAGTACGGTTGAGACAAGTATCACTCCGTTCACTGCTATTCCAAGATGTTCAAAAAGATAATCTGCAACACCAGCAGATCTTGTTGTCCCATAGCTTTCTCCAAGCAAAAACTTTGGTGAATTCCATCTATTATTAGTGCTTATATACTGGAATATGAAGTTGCTCACTGATTTAATATCCTCATCGACTCCCCAGAAGTCAGAACCTTTAGCCTTACCAATTGGTCTGCTCAAGCCTGTTCCAACAGGGTCAACCATAACGATATCAGTTACGTCAAGGAGTGAATACTGATTATCCTCAATCCTGTAAGGTGCAGGGGGAGTGACTCCAGGATCGTCTATTACCACCCTTTTAGGGCCAAGCGCTCCCATATGCAGCCATATTGACGATGAGCCTGGTCCGCCATTGTAAGCAAATGTAATTGGCCTCTGGGAAAGGTCCGATACACCTTCTTTTGTATATGCGGTAAATCCGAAAAGAGCTATTGGCTTATCCGCCTCATCCTTCAGGAGTAACGTTCCAGTTGTGGCTGTGTAACGGATTTGCTGGCCACCAATGGTTATGGTGTGATGGGTGGTGATTTGAACCGGCTTTGGAATGGGGGCACCTGACGTGTCCACCCCTGCATTCTTTGTCTGAGGAGATGCATACAATGAGCAACCTGATAAGAAAATGGCTACAGCTACGGCGATAGTCAATGGGCGCATTTCAAAATCCTCCTTTAGTTTTTCAATTGAAAGCTATTGTCGATTTTTCACATATTCAATGCTCGGGTCAGATTTGACGTGCTTTTGTTTGCGGTTCCTACATTAAACCTTCAAAAATATTGAAATCAAGCTGTTTTTAAGCAATACTTTAAATTGCATTTCTACCAGATGATTTCTTGCTTTTTAGTGGGAGTCAGGATATTTTGATATAGTGAGTTGAAAATGGAAAATGATGACTTTGAATTCCCGCTTGACGACGACGAGTATGACGAGTTTGAAAAGCGGAATATTAACGAAGAAATAAAGAGACTCAGGAAAGAAGAGCCCAATTTTTCCAGTATAGGAGCTCTGGAGGAAATTATTGAGTACTTTCTTTCCCAGGATAAGCTCGATGACGCTCTTTTCTTTGCCAACAAGCTTCTTGATCTGATGCCGGCGAGCGCTGACAACTGGTTCAGGCGCGGTGAGATTTACGAAATGATGGGCGACTACGAGTCGGCACTTTCTGACTATTCCAAAGCCCTTGAATTGAACCCTATTGAGGTGGATGCCATTGTCGGTAAAGCCAACTGCCTGCAGCTTCTTGATAGGTGGGATGAAGCACTGGAAACGGTTGAGCGGGCAATCGACCTTGACCCAGGTAACTATGAAGCTCTTATGAATAAAGGTATAATCCTGGAAAAAATGAACAAATACGATGAGGCATCGAGAGTGTTCAAATACCTCACAGAGCTCGAACCTTCAGATAAAGATGCATGGTTTGAGCTCGCGTACTGTTATGACCTTTTAAATGAACCGGAAAAGTCATTGAGGTGCTACGATAAGGTGATTGAGCTTGACCCATATAACAGCAGAGCATGGTATAATCGGGGGGTTGCATTAAGCGTCCTCGGGAGGTTTCAAAAGGCGGTCGAAAGCTACGATATGGCTCTGGCAATAGATGAAAAATTTACACCAGCCTGGTACAACAGGAGCAATGCTCTTCTTAGTATGGGAAAGCTTCATGAAGCTATAGAAAGCTTCCGTACAGCACTTAAATACGATCCGAAAGATATTGCTTCCTGGCACAATATGGCTACTGCATATGAAGATCTTGGTGATTACAAGGAAGCAATTCATGCTTATAGCGAGGCGCTTAAAATTGATCCTGACCACGTCGAGTCGCTCTTTGGTAGGGCAATATGCTATGACGCCCTCAATATGTACAGAAAGGCCCTGCTGGATTTGAAGAAAGCTTCGAGTTTAAGTCCGCAAGATCCGGAAATCTGGCATGCCCGCGGGGATGTGGAATTCACTCTTGAGCTTTTTGAAGACGCTGTTCAAAGCTATCGGAAGGTTGTAGATGTGGACTCTTCAAATGTCGATGCATGGCTGGATCTGGGTGATTCGCTCGTTGAAATTGAAAAATATGAAGAGGCGTTTTATGCATATAACAGGGTAATTCAAATATCACCGGATTGGAGCGAACCTTATTACCAGCGATGTAAGTGTAACCTGTATATTGGCAGATATGACGAAGCGGTAAAGGATGCCAAAAAAGCTCTTTCGCTTGAGCCTCATAAAATCAATACTTTCTTTCAAGATTTTGGACAAATACAACATTCAGATCCAGAAATTCTTGTAAAATTTGTTTTTCCTGTTTACGATTGGTTGGTAAATGAAAAGAAATATAAAGGTACCCGCTAAAATAGTTGGAATAATTGGACACCCTGTTTCGCATACTTTTTCACCTCAAATTCACGAAACAGCGTTTAAACTGACCAAACAGAACTATACTTACCAGGTGTTTGATGTGCATCCTAAGAATGTTCGAGATGCATTGCGCGGAATTGTAGCACTTGGGATAGTTGGCCTGAATGTAACTGTTCCTCACAAGGAGGCAGTTCTTGAATTTCTCGACGAAATCTCGGCAGACGCTCGCCTGGTGGGGGCGGTCAACTGTATACACTGTGACAACGAAACGCTTATTGGATATAACACAGATATTTATGGAGTGCTGGAAACTCTTAAACCTCACCGCGAGCGGATTATGGGTGAACCAGTTACGGTTTTTGGAGCCGGAGGAGGAGCCCGTGCCGTGATTTATACCCTGGTTACTTATTTCAAACCCTCTCAGATATTTGTTGTGAATCGGGATATTTCGAGAGCAGAAATCCTTAAGAAATTCTTTGCAGACTCTCAAAATTATACCAACATAAAAGTTGTCGAACTGCACAATCCTGACGAGAATCTGGCAATTGACGCCAGCAGACTTGTTATTAATGCAACCCCTGTTGGAATGTATCCAAATACAGGTGAGAGCATAATCTTAACCGATTCAAAAGATCTTGAGGGGAAAATATTTTTTGACCTCATTTATAACCCTGTTGAGACTGAATTCTTAAGAATTGCCCGTGAGAAGAATGCAATTGCAATTGGAGGGATTGAAATGCTTTATCAGCAGGCAGCGAAAGCGTTCGAAATCTGGACAGGTGTTCCAATGCCGATTGAGAAAGTGCGTTCCAAGCTTGATGCAACTTTATTCAATCAAAATAAGCGCAAACCGTAAGATTTCTTAATTTTCCGAAGCCCCGCACCTTCTAATTATTACTTTCCTTTCAAAATGAACTCAATGATTGAAAGTGCATCTTCAACCGGAAGGGTGGATATTTCATTGCTGCGGTCTCCGACGCTTGCAGAGAGCCTCCTCACGGCCGACTTAATTACAGGTGGGATGTTGTCAATTTGAGAAAGTATCTTGAGGACCTCCATTGCACTCAGCGGATGATCAGGATATGGATTCAGGTCTGATTTTTCAAATGCCCTTGCAATAGCACGCCGGGCACATACCCTTGCCTTTCCCTCATTTCCATTTTTTAGCGCTTCCTGGGCGGTGTCAAGCTCCAATTGAATATCCGGAGGCAAGTATACCATGCTCATTGATTTAAATATTCCGCCAGATATTTCCCGGTATGAGATGACTCATTCAGCACAATCTCCTCTGGAGGGCCTTCGGCAACAACATATCCACCCTCTTCTCCCCCCTCAGGCCCAAGGTCGATGATCCAGTCTGCGCTTTTTACTACGTCAAGATTGTGCTCAACTATAATAACGGTGTTTCCTCGATCCACAAGCTTCTGTAGGAGTTCCAGTAATATTTTAATATCCTCAAAGTGCAGTCCTGTTGTCGGCTCGTCCAGTATGTAAAGTGTTTTACCTGTAGCAACTTTTGCTAATTCGGTTGCAAGCTTGACCCTCTGTGCTTCTCCGCCAGACAGAGTTGTGGATGATTGACCAAGCCTGATATAACCAAGACCCACTTCAACCATTGTCTGTAATTTCCTCTTTATGACCGGCACTTCACTGAATAACGAAAGTGCATCTTCGACTGTCATCTCGAGAACGTCGGCTATAGATTTACCCCTGTATTTTATTTCGAGGGTGGCTGCACTGTACCGTCTTCCGTTGCAAGCTTCACACTTTACATATACGTCGGGGAGAAAGCTCATTTCAATTTTTCTCAACCCATCACCTTCACAAACCGGGCACCTTCCATCAGCAACGTTGAACGAAAATCTGCCGGGTTTATAACCTCTCAGTCTTGACTCGGGTAACTGCGCAAATAAATCCCGAATTGCTGTAAAAACCCCAACGTATGTTGCAGGATTCGAACGGGGAGTTCTTCCAATTGGGGATTGATCAACATCGACAACTTTGTCGATATACTCAATTCCATAGATATCTTTAAAGGGCAGTGGCTGTTCCTTATGGCCGTAAAAGTGTTTTGCAAGTATGCGATAAAGAGTGTCGTTGATTAAAGTTGACTTACCAGATCCGCTTACCCCGGTAACACAAATAAGAAGTCCAAGAGGAAACGAGACATTGATGTTCTTAAGGTTATTCCCCGATGCCTTTCTGAGGACAATCTTTTCCCTGCCGGGGCGTCGACGAACTTTTGGAAGCGGGATCTTCCTGTCCCCTGTGAGATAGGCAGCAGTGAGTGATTTTTCTTTTTCTGAGATTATATCTTCCCAGGCTCCGGCCTTTACGAGACTTCCGCCGTGTTCACCCGCGCCCGGTCCGAGATCGATTATAAAATCCGCGTTTTCCATTGTCTCACGATCATGCTCAACAACAATAACCGTGTTTCCAATATCTCTCAACGACTTCAGTGAATTGATAAGTTTCAAATTGTCCCTTTGATGTAAGCCAATAGATGGTTCATCAATTACATACAGGACTCCCGTCAGCTGTGACCCTATCTGTGTTGCCAATCTAATTCTTTGAGATTCACCTCCAGAAAGCGTCCCGGAACCCCTGTTTAATGTGAGGTAACCTAATCCAACGTCAAGCAAGAATTTTAATCTTGTTCTTATCTCATTAATGATTGGTTGAGCTATTTTCAATCTTCGCGGACTTAGCTTTAGGTTCTCAAAAATTTTATGAACCTGGTCTATTGGGGTTTTGATAACAGTAAGGATGTCTAATTGATAATCATCTTGTGCAACAATTTTTACAAACCGGCTTTCTTCTCTGAGACGTGATCCCTGACAAGATTCACATTCTACAAGTGGAAGGGCTGCTTCTATTTCTTTAGACCTGGAGCCAAAATAAACGTCAAAACTTAACTCCTTAAGCATAGAGATTAAGCCATTAAATTTCGATCCAAAATTGGATATGGAAACCCAACCGAACTCAACTTCTGTAGCTGAATCTCTTGAGCTGTCGCCATAAAAGATTGCTTGTTTTGCTGCAGCTGGTAAATTCTTGAATGGAGTGTTCACATCAGCACCGAAGCGTTTGAGCAGCCCATTTAGGACGCTCAGCAAGAAAAAATCATCAGTTTTTGGAAATAAGAGAGCGCCCTCATTGATAGAGAGCTCGTTGTTTATTATTAATGCTTCCGGAGTAATTTGGCGGCTGAGCCCGGTTCCTGAACAATGCTGGCACATTCCGAATTTTGAATTAAACGAAAATGAATTTGGTGCCAGTTCAGGATAGCTTGTACCACATTTTGGGCATGCCCTCAGCCGACTAAAAAAATGTTCTTTAATGCCGTCTACGGCAATTACCGTTCCGCCGCCTTTCTCTAAAGCCAACTTTAATGATTCTCGTAAGCGTGATATAGATTTTTTTTGAATTTTTAATTTGTCGATGACGAGTTCAATGGTGTGAGCAGCATATCTTGAGAGCTCCATTCCAGAAAACAAATCTTTTATCTTTCCATCAATTCGTGCCTGTACATATCCTTCCGCCGTCAGTTCACGAAATAGTTCACGATAATGCCCCTTTCTTCCAACAATCAGCGGCGATAAAAGATAAATGTTCTTACCATCCAGCTTTTCAAGCAATGTGTTAAAAATTTGGTCGAAAGTTTGTTGTTCGACGGGCACGTTGCACTTTACACAAAACTGGGTGCCAATTTTTGCAAATAGGAGCCTGATGTAGTCATAGATTTCAGTAACCGTACCGACAGTTGAATGGGGGTTTGTGGATATTGTCTTTTGCTCAATAGAAATGGACGGACTTAATCCTTCGATAAGATCAACGTCTGGCTTTTCCAAAATTTCCAGGAACTGTCTGGCGTAAACCATCATTGTTTCAAGGTAGCGCCGCTGTCCTTCTGCATAAATGGTATCGAAAGCTAATGAGGACTTTCCGCTGCCACTTAGACCTGTTATTACAATGAGCTTTTCTCGAGGTATGTCAAGGTCAATGGATTTTAAATTGTGCTGCCTTGCACCACGTATTACAATCCTTGAAGTATCTGGAGCGAATTTCATGTGAAAATTAAAATTATTTACGCAGGATTTGAGATTCAATGCATGTAGGGGTCCAGACCCCTACCCCTCAAATTGTTTATTTCGTATCACAACAATTAATCATTGGAAATGAACAGCGAGGGTGTATATTATTATTCTATGAAACTATTGGCTATTGAAACATCCTGCGATGAATGTTCTGCAGCAGTTCTGAATGGGTCAGAGCTGAAATCTGTCGTAATATCCTCTCAGTTAGTTCACAATCAATTTGGAGGTGTCGTTCCGGAACTGGCGTCTCGAGCTCATGTGGAATTAATTGTTCCAGTGGTAGAGGAAGCCTTAAGAAAGGCCGGGGAGTCGAAAAGTAGTATCGAGTTGGTTGCGGTAACATTTGGTCCGGGTCTTGCGGGTTCCCTGATTGTCGGGTTAAGTTTTGCCAAGTCCTTTGCAGCTGCTCGGCGTCTCCCTTTGATTGGATTGAATCATATGGAGGGCCATCTCTATTCAACCTTTCTTGAAAAGCCTGAGCCGCAATTTCCATTTGTATCCCTTATAGTAAGTGGAGGTCATACAATGCTCATACTTGTTAAGGAACCCTATGACCACATTCTCTTAGGACAAACCAGGGACGATGCTGCAGGAGAGGCATTTGACAAGGTTGCCAAGCTTCTTGATCTTGGCTATCCAGGAGGTCCGATTATCGATAGGCTTGCAAAAGAGGGGAATCCGAAGGCTTTCATATTTCCACGTGCGTTTCTCGAGAATGACTCATTTGATTTTAGTTTTTCCGGAATTAAAACAAGCGTTTTGTATCTCCTGAAGAGAATAAGCTATAACTCCGATTTAAAGGGTTCGCAGCTTGTGAAAGATATATGCGCCTCATTTCAAAGTGCTGTGGTCGATGTATTGGTTGAAAAAACCCTTGCAGCTGCAAAGAAATTTGCCGTTAAATCCATATCGGTAGCGGGCGGCGTTGCTGCAAACAGTGAGTTGCGCAGAAAGTTTACTGAATATGGAGCAGATAGGGGTATGACTATCCACTTTCCCCGTCCATTATTTTGTACCGACAACGCTGCTATGATTGGAATTGCAGCATACTTCAAATTCAAGAAAGTCGGGATTGTAAACGACATGTCCCTCAAACCTGTCCCGAATCTTACACTCAATTTTTAGTGTTATTGAGAAAATGACAAACAAAATATCTAATCTCATTTCTGCCTCATTAAGAAATAAACACAAAATCCTGAGTGCATATATAATGCCTGGATTTCCAGATTATAATTCAACTTTTAAAATTTGCAGGGCTGCTATGGATGCCGGTGTGGACTTCATTGAACTCGGCATTCCGTTCAGCGACCCGCTTGCAGATGGCGTAGTCATTCAGAAAAGCGCTCAGGTGGCGATAGGGAACGGCATCACACCTCGAAAAGTACTGGAAATTGCCGATGAAGTTACCAGGAAATTTCCTCTTCCCGTTATTGCAATGGGATATTATAACTCTTTTTTAAATGGGATTGGTCATGAGTTTATGAGCGAACTTGCGCGCTGTGGAGTTTCAGGATTAATTATACCTGATCTCTCTTATGAGGAATCAAGCACTGTAGCTGAAAATGCTAAGGCAAATGAAATCTCACTTGTTATGCTTATAGCGCCGACATCTGATGATGAACGGATTAAAAAGATTTCCCAATTGTCATCTGATTTTTGTTATTGCGTCTCTGTGACAGGGGTGACCGGCGTGAGGAAATCTTTGGTAACCGAGGAAGTGAGGGGCTTTTTACAAAGGGTTCGCAAAAACTCATTAAAGCCCTTTGTGGTTGGGTTTGGAATCTCGAATCCTGAATCAGCAAGGGAAATCTCACTTTTTTCAGATGGTATAGTCGTTGGCTCTGCCCTGCTGGAAAGAGTCTCTGCTGATGGTGGTCTACATGTATATGAAAACGCATATGAATTCTTAAAAAGTTTGAGGGATGCCCTGTGATAGACGATGAATTAAAATCGTTGAGGAAAAAGATCGACCGTATTGATAGGAAGATTGTCAAGCTGCTGAACATGAGGGCGAAATTTGCACATCGGATAGGTGAAATCAAAGGGCAGCTTCAAATGGAAATTTATCTCCCTCAGAGAGAGGAAGAAGTTCTCCGCAATGTTTCACAGGAAAACAGCGGTCCGATGACAGATGAGTCTATTATATCAATTTTCAAAAAAATCATAGAAGAGACGCGCAAAATAGAAAACCGCAGTTCAGAGTGAGAATATATTTTGATTTCTTATGTGGAATTCAAAAAAAACAAGAAGGTTTCTCTTTAACACCTCATTAATTGTAGCGGCAATTATGATTTTGTCAGTCGTTGTTTTCTTTATTCCATACCATCATGCTTCAGGTAAGGGTGTAGTTATCACTGTAAGTCGAGGAAGCCCAGCCACTCAGGTCTATGATCAACTTGGAAATCAGGGGGTCATATCAAGCAGGTTGCTTTTTAAAATTATGGCAAGGATTTTTTCAATTGATCGCAAAATCAGGGCAGGGAAATATCTATTTGTCGGCAACTATTCTGATTATAATGTCCTCAGGTTGCTGTCCACTGGTAAGAGCAATCTTCTCGTTCAGGTTACAATCCCTGAAGGTTTAACCATTCGTCAAATTGCTTCGATTATGGATAGAGAAGTTGGTGTTGACTCGACAGAATTTGTAAACCTTGCTATGAGAGATAGCCTTGCACATGCACTGGGATTGCCTTCAAAGAATTTAGAAGGTTTTGTATTTCCAGAAACTTATGAATTTTATTACGGCACGGATCCAGGGGAAATTCTGGAAAGAATGGTCGACGAGTTCAAACTTTTTTTCAACGATTCTCTCAAAGATAGACTCCAGAAATTACATGTATCTCTTCTTGAGGCAGTAACAATCGCCTCTATAGTGGAGGCAGAAGCCAAGGTCGATTCTGAGCGTGCAATAATAGCCAGTGTCTATTACAATCGTTTGCAAAAGGGAATGCCGCTGGAAGCAGACCCGACCATTGAATACGCTCTTGGTCAGCACAGGAGAATTTATTACAAAGACCTGCACATTCGGTCCCCTTATAACACATATAAGAAAATTGGACTACCTCCAACCCCGATCTGTAATCCAGGTAGAAAGTCTATAATCGCAGCTCTTTATCCGGCAAAGACCGGATACTTTTATTTTGTTGCAACAGGCAGTGGAGGACACCGCTTCAGCCGCACATTCGCGCAGCACTTACGCGCCGTCCGCGCTTACAGAAAGGCGGTATTTGGTCGTTGACCACATTTATTGAAATAGTGAAACTGCAATTGCTGAAATCCTTCAGACGGCGTGGCTTTAAAGGCGTTATTAGATTTTTAATACCGGAATTGCTTGCAGGAGTATTGGTATCAGTTGCCGTCAACAATAATTTGTCCGGCCAGGGAAGTGGATTTATATTTCAGGTGATATTTAGCACGTCCCTTTATATATTAATTACGGAGTCAAGGAAAGTTTTTCTTATCGAGAGCGATACTGAAGGTTTTTATTTTTCACCCCCGACTCTGCAGTACCATGTAGCCGTATTTATGTCATTCGTGGTGATATCAATACTGGTTACGGCAGCTGTTGCAGCAGTACCTTTCTTCCTCAGTGGTTCTAATACTTTGTTTTACATAATCGTTTCAGGATGGCTAAGTTCCCTGAACGTCTTCTTTGTCATATTGATATTTGTCGGATTTGCAGGAAAAAATTATGTTAAATTTTTCCTGATATTATTCCAGATCTTTTCTGGGATTGCATTGCTTGCCGTATTGGAATCGGTCGGGAGGAGAGGATATTTTTTTATGAATGTCCAGTATATTCCCGTTATGCTTATTGCACTATCCTTCCTGTTCTCATGCTTCGTCTTCAGCTCGACGACAGAAAAGATCAGTGATGGATTATCTACCAGAAGAAGACACAATTTTCGTGGACTGGATAAATTTCCTTTATGGGCTCGGAGAGTGCTTTTATTAAACCGGGATAACGAGTTTGCTGGTTTCCTTTTTATGGTTGCAAATTTCAGTAGAGATCACACTTTGCGTTTGACCCTCATTACGTTAACAGCAATGCCGTATGTTGCAGCATTATACTCACTATTATCCAGCGGCGGAATTCACGGAATTGATTCGATGATAAAGCCAATGATCAGTGTAATTGCTGTAGGAATATTTTCTTATTATTTTTTGTCGGAGAGTATTACAGTTAGTTCTTACAGTGAAGGGAGATGGTTTTTCCGGGCTATGCCGTCATTTAACGCGCAGGCCTTTATAAATGGATGCAGAAAAGCTTCTGTTGTTTTTGTTCATATTCCTGCGACATTATTGGTCTTTACTGCCGCTTTAAGTGTATGTCCTTTTGCATATGCTTTATTGTTTGTTCTGTCATACCATTCATTTACTTATACTGCACTTGCGTGGTATTTTGCTTTTACAAAAAATTTTCCGTTAAGCATCTCATTTAAAACTCTCGGAGCATCTTCAATTTCCAATTTGTTTTTTGCATTTGGTTACTCATTTATTTCAATATGGGCACTTCTTATGTTTGGGATAGGAATAAAGGAGTTAATTTTGCTGGACTTTTCCATACTTGCTCTTTTTGCAATCATAAAATTAATTTTGCCTTTCGTATTGAATCGTCAAAGGATTGCTGAACAGTTGATTGACTGAACTATTATGATGATAAGGAGCTTTGAATTACCGGTTGCAATTATTTCTGCAATTTTTCTTTTAAATTTATTAGCAGGCTGCGCAGGCCAGATTCCGCCATCGGGCGGTCCAATTGATACTGCACCTCCAAAAATTCTTTATTCATCGCCCGCATTTGGGGAGAAGAACTTTCACTCACAGGAGATTATTATCAGGTTTGATAAATACATGTCAGAAAGGACGGTTGAATCCGCTATTTATTTTCCGCCTTACAAATTAAGCGATCTCACATTTGATTGGTCAGGAAAGGAACTTAAGATTAAACTTGCCAAACCCCTTCAACAGGGACGCACATATATACTGACAATTGGCGCAACCGCGACTGACCTTCGCAACAACAAGCTGGGGCACGGCATAAATCTTGTTTTTTCAACAGGAGATGAAATAGATACCTGTTCTATAGCCGGCAATGTTTACTCTTCACAGAGGATTCCGTTTACGATTTCAGCATATCCACTGTCAATGTGGAAAGACACCCTTAATCCTTCCCAAGTACTTGCTCCATATGTGACGCAGACAGACGATAGCGGCAGATATGTACTTAATGGTCTGGCAAAAGGCGTTTATCGTTTAATTTGCTTTGATGATCAACTGAGAAACTTTGTCTATGCAAAACAGACCGATCTGTATTCTTCCGCAGACCGCGACTTTGCTATCACTCCTGATAGCTGTTCGTTGAACAATGTGGATTTTGTCCCTGTAATGGAAGACACTACAAGGCCTCAGCTCTTCAGTGCCTCAATAGCTCAGCAGGGCTGTGTGGTGCTCAAGTTCAGCAAAGCAATAGATTCCTCATCTGTGCACAAAGAAAACTTTTCTATTGAAGATTCAGCTCGCAATATATCCTTCCCCGTAAGCCTTGCCATGCGTCTTGAAAGCACCAAGTATGAAGTTCTTCTTTATCCACAGTTTCCTCTTGCAAAGGGGAAATACATAATTTCAGTAAATAAAATGGTAAAGGATCTATCGGGGAATGAAATGGACACAAAATATTCTAAAACGATTCTCTCAGTTGATTCATCCCGGTCAGTTTTACAGGCATACAATTTTAGTTTCCAGGATAGTTCTCGTGGAGTTACAGGCTATGATACTCTTTTTTGTCAGTATATTCCTTTTGTCGATAGTAGCTTAACTCAGCAACTAAAAATTTCTCTTGAAGATAGTTCGGGCATGCTGATTGAGAACGGATTAATCAGGAGGGATTCGCTGATCTGGATTGTAAGTAATTCGGTCCTCAATCCCGGCGAATGGTACAGGTTGAAACTAAAATTCAGGCTATCCGATAAGCAAACGAGGGATTCTGTTGTAAGTAGATACTTTCAAACGATTTCCCGCACATCTGCTGGAGATTTAGCTGGTAGGGTGATAACCAAACTGAAAGGGAAAGAAGTTGTTGTAACGGCAATGGCAAGGAACGGAAGGCTTTTTTATACCCAGGCGGAGAAGGATGGGCAATTTGTGTTTTCAAATTTGCCAGAAGGTGATTATTTCATTTCAGCTTACATACGGCACGGCAGCAGCTGGAGCCATTTCTCAGGTCACAGCTATCCATTTGAGTTTTCGGAGCCTTACGGGGTTTTCCCTGAGCCAGTAAAAGTTAGAGCTAGATGGACAACAGAAGGTGTAATTATAAAACTCCATTGATCAGTTTTTGACAGATCGAGGTCAATGATGCCTCATGTAAAGATCTCTATGAAAGGGTTTGCATCTGACCTGATATTGACATAAATTTTTTAGAAAATTGAGGTGAAAGTTTGTACACTTTTTTAATTACAATTGAAATACTTATATCGATTCTCCTGATGGCTGTCGTGTTGATGCAATCAAGTAAAGGAAGTGGACTTGCAGGCTCGTTTGGGGGCGGCCCGGCAGGATTTGGAAATGTGTTTGGTGTTCGCAAAACTGCGGACATTTTAACGCGCATGACTACAATACTGGCCACCGCCTTTATCTTATTAGCGTTTTTGATAAATCTTTTTTTCCTCCCCAACAAAGCAACAAAGGAGCAAAAGAGCTTTCTGCAAACTCAGGGTGCACAGAGCCTCCCCCCCCAGCAAGTCCCTCAGATTCCAGTTCCTCAGCAAAACCCTGCCCCTGCTACGACACCGCAGAGATAGGTTTAAGTCTTCGCTCTGATGGGAAATTTAACTGACAGGTTTCTCATAATGCTGGTTGACGACGAGCAAACAAATCTTGATTTGTTTGCTACCATCCTTGAGGATGCAGGGTATCGTACTATTGGCGCAACCACTGCCAGTGATGCCCTGAAGCTTCTTGAATCGAATAAGCCCGATCTTATAATCAGTGATGTCTCAATGCCTGAGATGAGCGGGTTTGAATTTTACGAGAAAGTTCAGAAAACGCCAGAATTGAGGACAGTTCCCTTTATCTTTCTTACAGCGCTTTCCGACCGTCGTCACATGATTGAGGGAAAAGAATTGGGAGTTGATGATTATCTTACCAAACCAGTTGACATTGATGAGTTAATTACAACTGTTCGTGGAAAACTAAAGCGGGCTGCTTCGCTGAGAAGCGCCATGCAGGATGAATTTGAAACACTTAAGTCCCAGATACTTGCAACGCTTTCTCATGAACTTAATACCCCATTAACCTCAATAATTGGATTTTCAGAAATCATCAGCAGCGATGCTTCGAAAATTACTACAGAAGAACTGAAAGAATTTGCTGAGCTCATTCACCACGGTGGTGACAGGTTGAAAAATCTTGTGGATGATTTCCTGGAGGCTGTTCAGATTGACTCCGGCCAGATCGAAAGCTATTACAAAACAAACAGGGGGAATTTTAACCTTTCAAAAGTCCTCCAATCCCTATATGACGAATATTATCCACTTGCCGTGCAAAATTCTCTAAAGTTCCAGTTTGTCGTTCCAGATGACCTTATTGTATTTGGCTCAGAAACACTTACCCGTGACATGCTTGGACGAATTATATCAAATGCTGTTAAATTCACACAGTCTGGTCATATATCCATTGAGGCAAAGGCTGAGAATGGCAATGCCAGGATCGAAATCCAGGATACAGGCGTGGGTATACCTGAATCTAAAATTGACAGGGTTTTCGAAAAATTTTATCAAGTTGAAAAAGAAAGGCAACAACAGCAGGGAGCAGGACTTGGTCTGTATATAGCAAAAAAGATAGCAGAGATAAGCAACTTCAAATTGTTTCTCAAGTCCACAATAAATGTGGGAACAACTGTAATTGTAGAGATTCCGCTGCGCGGATAATGCGCTTTGCCTTCTTAATATTTTTTCTTTTTGTAATAATTCGATATTCATTTGCATGCTGGATAGATCCTGTTCATGGAATTACAGTCAGAAGAATAATAATTGAAGGAAATAAAGTCACAAAGTCCTGGGTTATTCAAAAACTTCTGGGATTCTCCCATGGAGATTCAGTGACGCCAGCAGATCTTGCGGCAGCAACTCAAAAGCTTTACAAATCAGATCTCTTTTCATCGGTCTCAGTGCATGCAGAAAGACTGGTTGGGGATGAAGCTGATGTGGTTATTGAAGTAAAAGAAAAATGGTATATTTATCCGTTTCCGGTAATTGGTCTCAGGGACAGAGATTGGAAAAAATTTTACGGTGGCCTTGGAATTCGTGACAATAACTTCCTTGGACGGAATGAAAAATTAACCTTTGAGTTTGCACTTGGCTATGATCCTTTTGTAAATGTAACATTCATAAGTCCATGGGTTGGAAATAGCCACAATTACTTATTGACTCTTCGGGGCAACATTTCACGAGGAAGACTTTCATTAATTGAATCTCAGGATTATGCCAGTAATCTCGATAATCTTTACGGAGATGCAAGTGTGAGTTTAACCAGACTCTTTGGCAGCACTATAACTGCTTCTGGTATGCTGGCATATAATTATGTGCTCAATAAATCAACAGGAAACACTACGACAGTTTCAGTGACGGGAAGGGATGTGTTTGCCTCTGCAGGAATCAACATGATTTTTGACACTCGCAATGTGAAATGGTTTCCAACAAGAGGGGATTTTATAAGTATTGGATTTAATAAGTATGGACTTGGTGAAAGTCAGGTTAATTTTGCCAGATTTGAATTAGATGCAAGGAAATTTATTTCAATCTCCCCATCAGTAAGTTTTGCTGCGCGCATTCACGGTAACATCGCAGAAGGCCCAACAATTCCACCTTACTATGATGTTTTTATTGGTTATGGTGAGAGGATCAGAGGAATGTTCAGCACCATTCAGGAAGGCCAGTCCATGATAGGGTCTAATTTAGAAATGAGATTTCTACTCTTAAGGGATGTCCCCCTTGACTTTCCGTTTGGTTTGGCTGCTAACTCAAATCCTATCAAACTTGAGATTTACTGGTCTTTCTTTGGAGATGCCGGTGAGACGTATAAGAAAGGAGATGTGCCGTCGTATAACAGACTTTTGTATGGTTATGGAGGTGGACTTAGCTTTGTTATGCCTTTCAACGTCGTTGCACAGTTAGCTATAGCTCGTGGTAAAGGTGGGAATCTTGAGACTATTCTTGTACTTGGAGCGACAATTTAATGGAGGAGTTCATAGTTGAAGATAAAGAATCCCTTGAAGGTGCATATAAGACAGGGAAAATCATAATATCAGGGGAAGAACATTTTCATCTGTCTCGTGTGTTGAGAATGAGGCGAGGTGAAAAGATTCTGGTTACAGATGGACGTGGGCTTACATTCAGGTGTGAAGTGGAAAGTATTACTGGTTCGCATACAATTGCACGGATAATAAATTTTGAAAGGTGGCTCAATGCCTCAAAAAGAGAATATGCAATTGCCATTGCTTTTCTTTCAACGGCTTCTAAACTTGAGTTTGCATTGGAAAAGTGCACTGAACTTGGGGCCAGGGAGTTTGTAATTTTTAAGTCAGAAAGGAGTGAAGGAAATCGTGTAAGAGTTGATCGGTTAAGCAGGATTATTCGATCTGCTGTTAAGCAATCTCTTCAGTGTTATATCCCCGTTATCCACATTGCTGATAACCTTTCGTCAGTTAGAAAAATTTCTGACAGCTACAAGTTAAGATTTGTGATGGATGCTGCAGCCGGAGAAAAATTGGATGAAAAAATAAAACAGTTGCCTCCTGAACAAAGCGTGATTGCTGTAATTGGACCTGAAGGAGGCTTAACAGAGCATGAGGTCGGTTTTTTTGATCTGGCTGGATTTGAACGCCTGTCGCTTGGCAACTCGCGGCTGCGATCTGAAACGGCCGCCATAAAAACTTCATCTCTTCTGGCTGTTTATTAAGTGTCAGCCAGGGCATTGGTAATAACTTAAGTGCCCGTTTCAAAACCATTCCCCGGGCTTATTTTATAAGTCGCAGGTGTGCATATCTGAGTAAAAGCTGCTTGCGTTGATTGGAGCCAAAAATGACTACAGCTCTGGTATTTTCACCTTTTCCTGAAATTTCTACAATCCTCCCAATTCCAAACATTTCATGTTCGACTACTGAGCCGACTTTGAAACCTTCGTCTATTCCCACATTCTGTTGAAAGTTGTTTTTACCTGAAGGTTGTGTTCCGACGGATCTATTTTCAAAACTGACCCCGAGCCTTTCAAGGATATCGTTCAGGGTCTCTACTTTGTTGTCCCCTGTGAATTTACTTTTATCGTCATCTTCTATTAAATCCCTTTTTATTTCCGAAATGAATCTTGATGGAGATTGAAATGTGGGCCGCCCATATCGATATCTTTCTTTTGCATAAGAAAGGTAAACCTTCTTCTTGGCCCTCGTAATAGCCACATAAAAAAGGCGCCTTTCTTCCTCGAGCTCTTCATCTTCTTTCGATGAATGGGGAAAAAGCCCTTCCTCCAAACCGCTAACGAATACCACAGGGAATTCAAGCCCTTTTGCAGAGTGGATTGTCATCAAGGTGACCGAATTCTGTCTGGTGTCCCAGCGATCAACATCGGTAACCAATGATACCTCTGAAAGGAATTCCTGTAATGTACTATCAGGATTTTCCTGCTGAAATTCGGCAATTCCAGAAATGAATTCCTGAATATTTTCTATTCGCTCCAAAGATTCAGTTGTTCCTTCCTCTTTAAGCCCTCTTAGGATTCCGGTTTCGTCCATTAACGATTGTACAAGCTGGCTCGCTGTTAGCTTGCCCTGGAGATTTGTATATTTTCTTATGAGATCGTGAAAATTTAAAAGTTGTTTCCTCTGACGGGGCTGGATTTCCGCAATATTATCTGCCAGCCCTGACGCTGAAAATAGTGATAGAGAGTTTAATTGGGCAAAACTTTTTAAGTGCTCAACTGAAATATCACCTATGCCACGTTGAGGCATATTAACAACCCGTAGAAAAGATTCATCATCAGATGGATTTATAATTAGTTTCAGATAAGCAAGTATGTCCTTTATCTCCTTTCTTCTATAAAATGCGATACCTCCAACTATGACATAAGGGATTCCGTTTCTATTAAATGCTTCCTCAAGAGACCTTGATTGATAGTTTGTACGATAAAGGACGACAAAGTCCTTTAACCTGAGCTTGTTTTTCAAAATTTCTTCTCTGATTTTTTGTACAATCCTGTATCCTTCATCTCGGTCAGTATCGCATTTGAGGAGGGTCAGTTTCTCTCCCTCATGGTTTGTTGTCCACAGCTCTTTATCAAGTTTTCTGCGATTATGTATGATAACTGAATTGGCTGCTTTCAGTATTTTTCCTGTGGAACGATAGTTTTGTTCAAGACGGAATATTCTACAGCCTTTATAATCTGTCTGAAAATCAAATATGTTCTGAAGCTCAGCACCGCGCCAGGAATAAATGCTCTGTGCGTCATCTCCAACGACGCAAATATTTCTATGAGATTCAGCAAGAAGTTTCAGGAGAATATACTGCGCTCTATTCGTATCCTGATATTCGTCAACGAGTATATATTTGAACTTATTTTGATATTTTTCAAGAACGCTCCGATCGCGATTGAAAAGTAAAATGGGCTTCAAAAGCAGGTCATCGAAATCCATCGCATTGTTCTTCTTGAGTCGCTTTTCGTAGTCAGAATAAATTTGTGCACTGACCTGCTCCTGCCGCATCCTTGCCAGTGTTAAGAATTCTTCAGGTAAGATAGTCTTGTTTTTTAATTGACTTATTTTCCATCTGATGGCTGAAGGTGAAAAAAGTTCTTCCGACAGGCTTCGCTCGCGAAGCAGCTCGCGAATAGTTCTCAATGAATCTTCTTCATCATAAATTGTGTAACCCGGAGTGTAGCCCAGTTTTTCGGCTTCAGTTCTTAATATCCTTGCAAAAAGTGAATGAAAAGTTCCTATCCATCCCTGACCCAATGAGAACTTCCTGCCCAATTCACCAAGAAGGGAATTGATTCGCTTTCGCATCTCGTTTGCAGCTTTGTTTGTGAATGTAAGGCAAAGGATATCGTTAAAGGGAACCCCTGAAGCAACAAGATAAGCAACTCGGTATGTCAGGACCTTTGTTTTTCCGCTGCCTGCTCCCGCAAGCACAAGTACAGGCCCTTCGGTACATTTGACTGCCTCAAGCTGTTCTGGATTCAAATCATTCAGGAAATCAAATTTATTCATCCTGTTGCCTCTAATCACTCAGCAAACTCAGTGCAATGGATATTTCATCCTCAACTCGCTTCATTGCCGTTCCACCTATGACGTTGTGCCTTTCAACAGACTTTTCTGGGGAAAAGATATTAAAGTAGTTTTTATCAAATTTGTTTGAGATTTTCTTTAATTCCCTTAATGTAAATTTACTCAGATCCTTTTTAGACGAAATTGAGGTTAAAATAAGCTTCCCAACCAATTGATGGGCCTCACGGAATGGGATGCCCTGCTTTACAAGATAGTCTGCAATATCAGTGGCGTAAATTGTTTCGTCAACATTCCGAAGCAAATTTTCTTTTCTTATTCGAAGTGTTTTCACTGCGCCAGCGCAGATTTGTAGTGATGCTTTTAAAGTGTCGATGCTGTCGAAAAGTGGTTCCTTATCTTCCTGTAGGTCCTTTGAATAGCTAAGAGGGAGTCCTTTTTGAACAATCAAGATTGTGCTTAAATCTGAAATCACGCGTGCAGTTTTTCCCCTGATTAACTCCATTGAATCAGGGTTCTTCTTCTGGGGCATCATGCTGCTTCCCGTTGCAAAAGCGTCGTCCAGTTCAACGTAACCAAACTCAGCGGAGCTCCATATTATCATATCTTCTGCAAATCGACTTAAATGAACCATTGCCTGGGCAGAAGCAAATAAGAATTCTGCAATGAAATCTCGATCACTGATAGCTTGAATACTGTTCCGGCTAATTCTGGAAAAGCCGAGATCCGATCTTAATTTTTCACGATCTATATTAATTGTCGAACCTGCAACTGCCCCTGCGCCCAGAGGAAGGACATCCAGTCTCTTTTCCTGATCAATAAATCGTCCTTTATCGTCCTCAAGCATAAAGAAGAACGACATAAAATAATGTGCAAGTCTTATTAATTGTGCCTGCTGAAGATGTGTGAAAGAAGGAACTATATCTTCAATTGTCTGCGATGCAATTTTGCATAGTTCACTTTGAAGCTTTGTTATTAAAGCCGTCAGTGCCTTATTTTCCTTTTTAAGGTACAGACGTTCATCTGTAACAACTTGCTCATTACGACTGCGACCCGAGTGTATTTTCTTCCCGGTATTCCCAATCTTTTCAACAAGCCTTCGCTCAACTGCTGTGTGAATGTCTTCGTCATCTGATTTAAAAGTAAATTTTCCTTTGCGAAATTCTGCTGCAATTTGGTCAAGTGCATTGATGATCTCCTGTGATTCTGAACGACTCAGGGCATTTGCCCTTGCCAACGCTTTAGCATAAGCCTTACTTGCAATGAGTTCTTCTTCCCAGAGGCGCCTGTCAAATTTCAAGGAATTGTTGAAATCATCCATTAATGCGGAGGTTTTGCTTGAAAATCTTCCGCCCCAGAGCTTTCCCATTTTTTATTTCTTCAAGTTATCAGTTTGTTCTTTTAAATGTCATAATAAGTTACAACATATTTTCCTAAAGGTTCCAATCTGTCAGAATTAATTTTTTTCTCGGTTTCAAGCTCATTTTGACGGCTTTCCATGCACCGATGAATTTACTTTTACGTTCAGACCGAAAAGATTGATGAATCCAGCAGCCTGTTTATGGTCATATATGTTATCTTCTGAAAATGTTGCCAGGTTTTCATTATAAAGCGAGTAGTTGCTTTTCTTTCCTGCCGGAATTATGTTGCCTTTGTACAACTTCAGCCTCACTGTTCCTGTAACGTATTTCTGAGTGGAATCTATAAATGCATCGAGTGCTTCCCGCAAAGGCGTATACCATTGCCCATTGTAAACCAATTCCGCGTACCGCTGGGCGATAATGTCTTTGTAGTGAAGGGTATCTCGATCAAGCACAATTTCTTCCAGTTCACTATGCGCTTCATAAAGGATAGTACCACCTGGAGTTTCATAAACTCCGCGAGATTTCATTCCAACCAGACGGTTTTCAACCAGATCCGTTCTGCCTATAGAATTCTCTGCACCAATCTGGTTTAGTGTCTCAACGAGAGCAAGTCCCTCTGTCTTCACCCCATTTAATGCTATTGGTATTCCACTGTGAAATTCAATCTCAATGTAAGTTGGATTGTCCGGAGCCTCCTGTGGGGACTTCGTTCTCAAGAACATTTCCTCTCCAGGTTCGTTCCACGGATCTTCAAGATCTCCGCCTTCATGGCTTAAGTGCCAGAGATTTTCGTCTCTGCTGTAAATCTTTTTTAAAGTTGCTTTTATCGGAACGTTGTGCTCCACAGCATATTTTATGGCGTCTTCTCGCGATCTTATTTTCCATTCTCTCCATGGGGCAATGACTTTCATTTCAGGTGCAAATGCTTTGTAAGTTAACTCAAACCGCACCTGATCATTGCCTTTACCCGTGCAGCCATGGGCAAGTGCATCGGCACCTTCTTCTTCTGCGATTTTCACCTGGTATTTTGCAATTAATGGACGAGCAATTGCAGTACCGAGGAGATACTTACGTTCGTACACTGCACCTGCTTTGACTATTTTGAAAAGATAATCCTCGACAAATTCTTTACGTAAATCAAGAAGATAAAATTTGTCGGCACCTGTTTTCAGTGCTTTCTCTTCAAGTCCATCGAGATCATTCTTATCCTGACCAATATTTGCTGCAAAGGCTATCACCTGGCACTTATAAGTTTCCTTGAGATAAGGGATTATAACCGACGTATCAAGGCCGCCGGAATAGGCCAAAACCACTTTTTTTACTTCATTTGACAATTTTTTAACTCTCCTTTTTGAGATGGAAATTTACAATATTTTGAAGGAAAATTAGAGGAAAAAGGATAGGTTATGAAAAAAAATTAAGAGATATTTAATCAGGTAGCGCTTGACTTATAAGAATATATCAGTTAAAATTAAAGCGACAAATGAAAAAAGGAGGTTCAAAATGAGATCATTGCCAGGTGCAATCCTGAGCATAATTGTAGCTTCGGTCTTACTTGCTGGTTGCACTAAGTATGCTGATCAGAACCAGATGCAGCAGTTGTCCGACCTCAAAAAAGAAGTTGCGACATTGGAACAGCAAATTAAGACTGCTCAGCAGGAAAAGGCTGACCTGCAGAAGCAGATTGCCGACAAGCAGGCGCAGATTAACCAGGTAAAAGAAAACGAAAAGTTTGTGCAGCAGAAATTGCAGCAAGCTCAGTCAGATTCTACGCAGTCAAAGTGAAAAGGAGCCATAGATGAAAAACCTATTCATAATCTCAGTTGCCGCGACTATATTGTTCGCGTTTTCCTCTGTGGTTTCCGCACAAGAGGAACAAAAGATGAAATTTGACGATTGGCAGAAGGAAATTGCTACATATACTGCCAAACGCGACTCATTAAAAAATGTTCTTGACAAATTAAATCAGGAAATTGCAAATCTTAAAAGTCAATTAGCGGGTCTGGATGCCGACTATCAAAAGGAACTACAAAACTATTATTCTTTGTTGCAGACCTCTAAACAGGAAATGGATGCCTTCGCACAAAAACTTGACCAGATATCTGCTACAATAGACAACTATATGAAGATGTCTGACCAGGACCTCTGTGCGCACAGAGATGATGTGGCAGCTCTGCAAAACCAATTGAACGATTTGAAAGCCAGCAAATTGCATCTGGCGGCGGAGTTTTATTCCAAATACCAGACTATCGTCAATAATTATGCTGACCTTCAGGCAAGAATTGCCAAATGCTCTCAGGTGGTCATGAAGACATATACGGTTGGAACCTGGGCAAAGAATAGGGATTGCTTGTGGAACATCGCCAAGAAAAAGACAATTTACGACGACCCATGGAAGTGGCCCAAGATTTATGTTGAGAACCGTGATGAAATCAAGAATCCAGATCTCATTTATCCCAAACAGGTTTTGAAAATTCCTGAAAATGGACCTCTGACAGATCAGGAAAAGGCTGCTGCGAAAGCTTATTATGCCAAGAAGGCTCGTGCTCAGAAAGCCGCTGCTGAAAAGGCTAATAAACCAGCGGAGACTCATTAAGCGTTATCGTCACGGACATAAGCTTAAGTTATAATAAACTGATCGCTCTTGTCGCAAGAAATGTGACAAGAGCGATTCTTTTTATCTGTGACATTAGCTAAATCGGAGAAGAATGGAAATAGTTGAGAAAAAAATTAAGATAACGGGTGTTGATCATCTTTCCTTACTCGGAATAAACGACTCAAATTTGCAGATAATATCCGATCGTTTTGATGCAAATATAATTGTCCGGGGAGAGAATATTTTAATAAAAGGAGATCAGCGCGAAGCTGAGAAAGTTGAGAAAGTATTCAAGGAGCTATTGTATATTCTGGACAAAACAGGTGTACTTCGACCGGACGACGTGCTGACAGTCGTTGAGTTAATTTCTGACAGGGAAGAGAGAGCCGGTCAGAAGGATGAAAAATCAGAGGCAATAATTCTTTCTGCAAGAAATGAATTAATAAGACCTAAAACACCGGGACAGCGCCAGCTGGTGAGAGCTATTAGAAAACATGATGTCGTGTTTGCAATTGGGCCAGCTGGGACAGGGAAAACTTATCTGGCTGTTGCTATGGCTGTTGCAGCACTGAAAAACAGAGAGGTACAGAGAATTGTCCTGACCAGACCTGCTGTAGAAGCTGGTGAGAGCCTGGGGTTCCTTCCAGGTGATATTAAGGAAAAGGTAGTACCGTACTTAAGGCCCCTTTATGACGCCCTTGAGGATATGGTACCAATAGAAAAACTTAGGGCATATATGGAAAGGGATATTATCGAGATTGCCCCACTGGCATATATGCGGGGAAGAACCCTGAACAATGCATATGTCATACTCGATGAGGCCCAAAATGCATCTGCTATGCAAATGAAAATGTTCCTTACTCGCCTGGGAGTTAATTCAAAAGCCGTTATCACTGGTGATGTCACACAAATTGATTTGCCACAAAAAAGTCTCAGTGGACTTGTGGAGATACAGAAAGTTCTCAAAGAAGTGACGGGGGTGGCATTTGTCTATCTGGAAAAAATCGACGTCGTCAGGCATAAGCTTGTCAAGGATATAATAGAAGCTTATGAAAAGTACAAAAACGGCGATGAGGAGATAGAGTACTTTCAGTCCGGAAAACAATAAATTCAATTATTGAAAATTACCCCTTTATCCCAATGACTATTTTAAATTCTGTTTATTTACCAAAAAGGATAGTTTTAGTATTATTATTGATTTTGCTGTTGGGGAAAGATTTAGCAGCCTCCACTGCCAATCAGGTATTGATAGTATATGAGGGTAAGAATGCGGCGACTAATCCAGCAAAGGGGGACGGCCTTCAGCTCTATGAACTTCTCGGCCATTTTAATCTTCAAAAGAAAATTATTGCTGCAGATGATTATCAACCCGGCGAATGTAATAAATTTGACTTTGTTTTTTTTGTTGGATTTTCCAATGACTGCCGGCCGCCGGCATCGTTTCTGGATGATGCATATCGCTATAAAGGAGTGTTGACGTGGCTGAATACGGGAATGGTTGCATTTAATGCGAGGCATAATCTTAAGGAGAAATATGGATTTGCGCCAATAAGGTTTGATTCACTATTGGGTTTCAATTCCATTGTTGCACTTGATAAAAACACCAGGTTTACAAAAGGTGATGGCAACCTGACACTGCTGGAAATATATGACCATCGTAAGGTAGATGTCATGGCCGAGGCTCTTGCGCCCAAGCATCTTGTCATGCCTTACGCAGTTCATTCTGGCAATCTCTATTACTTTGCAGATATGCCTTTTGCATATATGGGTCCGACAGACCGATACTTATTTTTTGCCGAAAAGCTTCATGACATACTTGGGCAGGAACATAAGGAATATCACCCTGCATTAATAAGAATCGAAGATGTAGATCCAACAGAAAACCCTGATAAAATTAGAAAGATTGCCGATTTGCTTTACAGTGAACATGTGCCATTTCTTGTGGCTGTGGTCCCTTTTTATGTTGACCCTGAAAATAATGAGAGAATTTCAATGTCTGATCGGCCTGATATGGTAGATGCGCTGAGATACGCTGAGACGCATGGAGGTACAATTGTTATGCACGGAGTCACGCATCAGTACCATGGTGTGACAACAAACGATTTTGAATTTTGGGACGCTACAAACAACAGGCCAATAGCAAACGACAATGCTGGCTTTGTCGAACAGCGGATTGAAACAGGCGTCGAAGAGCTGATGCGTAACGGTATATATCCTGTAGCGTGGGAAACTCCCCACTATGGAGCATCGGTTGTTGATTACGAGGAAATCGGAAAAATATTTTCGACAGCTGTTGAACAAAGACTTGTAATGAACGATCTGGATTACAGTCAATTTTTCCCTTATGAGATTTATAGTGACATGTATGGTGAAAGAATTATTCCTGAAAATCTTGGTTATGTACCCCTTGGAACTGACCGTGAGGAAGAGAAGGCTGTTCAGGATATTCTTGAAGCGGCAAAGAAGAACCTATATGTAAGAGATGGATATGCCACTGCATTTTTTCACCCATTTATGCCCATCAGTTTGTTAAAAGAAATTATTGATGGCATCAGAGATTTGGGGTACACTTATATTGATTTGAAAGATAGTCAAAATTTTGTCGAGCTCCCTGACAGAGCAATAGTTACAGGGAAAGCTTCATTAACAATTTCCTTAGAAGACCAGTACTTAAAAGAGACTTATATAAATCAACTTGGTGAGAGGGTCAATCGAATAATCAGCGACCGGAGGATAACGGGCAGTGTACACCGTGACATAACTTTGGCACAAGGATGGATTTATGCTGCTGAACCTGTCGAGTATCGGGAAAAGGAGCTAACGTTTTTCGACAAGCTGGTTATGAGCATAAAATCATTCTGGAGGAAGCTTTTCTCTGAGAAAAAGAGGATTGTGCCTGCCGTTGCTGCTGTCATCTGGGATAGCACAGCACATGGCGGGGCAAAACTTGATCAGATGAGTTTTGTTTCTGCGTTGAGGTCGGTAGGGATCCCGACGGATATTTTGTCTCCAGCTGACTTACATGCTCTTGAGAAATATAATTTGATAATAGTTCCGTATTCAGCGGCTGACGTCCTGCCTGACTCAATGTACGATGCTATAGAAGAGTTTGTTTCAAAAGGGGGGAATTTAGTTACAGATTCGAAGAATCCACTGGTTGAAGATCTGGGGGTCAAATTTGGGTCCACAGTTATGAGATTGGAAAAGGTTCGAGATAAGCTATTTCCAGAAGATGTCTTAAGCTGGGGAACATTCGAGTCCGTTTATAGAATAAATGTCGATGAAAACGATGAAATTTTATGTGCAAATGATTTAAATGATGCTCCTGTTGCAATTTCACGAAATTATGGGAAGGGGAAAATTATAGAAATAAGCGCGAGGTTTGACCCAATCTCTGGAGCCGGCTATGCCCGCTTTCCATATTTCATAGAATGGTTGAAATACTATATGCATCTCTACCCTGTCCTAAGACGTGATTTTGTTGAAATGTACTTTGACCCTGGACTGCACCGCAACATCAGCATAGAGACGCTTGCAAAGCTCTGGGCAGAAAGAGGGATAAGAATAATTCACGTTGCAGGATGGCATGAATACCCTAAATTCACTTATGACTATGACAGGTTGATAAGAATCTGTCATGCTTACGGAATAATTGTATACGCATGGATAGAACCACCCCAGGTCAGCAAGAAATTTTATGATGATCATCCCCAATGGCATGAAAAAAACTATAAAGGTGAAGATGTAAGGCCAGATTGGCGATATCCGGTTGCGCTGACAGATTCCGGCTGTCTGAGAGCAGCCAGTGAATGGACAAAGAACTTACTGATAGCTCACGATTGGGATGGCGTAAACATTGCTGAGCTTTATTTTGGTGGTGAGGGTGCACCGGCAGACCCACAGCTGATGACGCCATTTAATCAAAGTGCGCGAGATCTATTTAAAAAGAAATATGGTTTCGATCCTGTACAGCTCTTTCAATCTGGTTCTCCACACTATTACAAAACCTCTCCTCAGGACTGGCAATCTTTTTTAAATTTCAGAGCAACACTTATTACCAGGATTACTGCTCACTATCTGCAAATAGCAACAGATGCGTTCAAAAACAGGCCTGGTACAGGTGTAATTCTTACTGTACTCGATGAAAAAGACTTCCCTGAACTACGGAATACCATTGGCGTGGACATTGATCAAATTCTCAAACTTAGAGATCAGTATAAATTTGCTCTTCAGGTGGAAGACCCGGAATCAAATTGGAATACAGATCCACGCCGATACCTTGAAATAGGTTCGCGTTACAAAAATTTGCTTGGGGCCGACTCATCAGACCTGATGATTGACTTAAACATCCTCTCATTTAGAAAATCAAACTACAATGGGATATTTCCTACCTTAACCCCAACCGGAATAGAATCCTACCTCCTGGTTCGATCGGCGGCCATGGCTGCGCCAAGAATGACCATTTACTCAGAAGCTACCGCTTATCCACAGGATATTTCCGAATTTCCATATGCCGTTGCTGCTGGCGCTACTTTGAGAATAGAAAACGATGCTTTTGAAATAAATGCTCCTTTCTCGACTGCATTGAAACTATCTGATGACATTAATCAAATTTCAATTGATGGGAAAGCTTCGTACCCTGTGCGCAAAGGATATTTTCTCATACCGGCCGGAATGCACATTATAAAGATTGTCAACACAAATGTGAATCCATTTGAAAGTGAATTAATGCAGTCTCATATTTCTGCCGCCTCATGTAATCTTCTTGATGTAAAAACATTCCAGCGTGGAGTTCAGTTTGTTTACGATTCTCCTGTTAGGTGCGCTATTTCGTTTAATAAAATTCCATTTGCAGTTTTTATTGACGACCATGAAATACCTTTTGTGGTGAACAAGGGAAGAACAAAATTATGGAATAATTCTTCCAGCCGGTCATCATAAGGCACTTGTTGTTCTGGAAAGTACAGTTTCGTACGGAATAGATGTTACCAGTTTATGGTCGTCAGCTTTAATTGTGATCTTTGGAGTGCTCGCAGGCAGTATACTCATAATTTTGTATGTGATCCTGAAACTAAGGAGGAGGAAACTCATAAGTGCCTGATTTCCTCACAACTCTTCTTGGAGGACTATTTGTCCTTTCAGTAATTTTTATCTGGTTCATGATCGCTTACCAGCTCGTCCTGACAATCGCCGGGTTTGTGCATAACTGGAATTCTACAAAGGAAAAAAAAGTAATAGATATGATGACCCACCTTGAATACCCCCGTATCTGTGTTTTAATCCCTGCGCACAACGAGGAGAAAGTTATTAGAAAGACAGTTGAGGCTATGTTGAGGTTCGAATATCCAAGAGAGAAGCTCGAGATTATTGTAATTAATGACGGGTCGGCCGATGACACCGGTGAGATAGTAAAGGAAATTTCAGCAAGGGATAACCGGGTAAAATGCTTTGATGTTCCAAAGGAACAGGGAGGTAAGGGAAAGGCGAGGGCACTGAATTTGGGTCTTGCACAAACAAATGCTGAAGTGATTGCAGTTTACGACGCGGATAATCAGCCACTCCCGGATGCCCTTAAATATCTGGTCAGCGAATTAATAATCCACCCTGATCTTGGAGCTGTCCTGGGAAATTTCAAGACTATCAATAGAAATAAGAACTGGCTTACAAGGTTGATAAGTATAGAAACGCTGAGCTTTCAGGCTATTTTGCAAGCCGGGAGATGGTCTCTTTTTAAAGTGGCAACACTTCCTGGCACCAATTTTGTTATCTGGAAAAGGATCCTGGATGAATTAAACGGTTGGGATGAAAATGCCATAACGGAGGATTCAGAGCTAAGCATCAGAATTTACATGAAGGGCTATCGCATAAAATACATTCCATTTGCTGTTACATTGGAGCAGGAGCCGGAGACTTTATCGGTTTGGGCGAAGCAAAGAACCAGATGGGTAAGGGGAAATAACTATGTTGTCTCAAAATTTCTTAAAGAAATTCCCCAATTTGAAAATAAGTTCCTTGCGGTAGAAGTATTATATCTTCTTTCTCTTTATTACATTTTTCTTTTTGCTATTGCAATTAGTGATCTGATATTCGTCCTCAGTATCACCAATCTTATAGCGATTCCGCTTCCCGGTCCATATACCGCAGTCTGGATATTGGCTATTGTGTTGTTCATATTTGAAATATTTCTCGTCTTATCCTATGAAGGAATGGATACGGCAAAAAATTTCTTTCTTGTTTTAATTATGTATTTTACTTATTGTCAATTCTGGATTTACGTAGTTGGTCGTGCAATTTATCTCGATTATATCAAAAGAGAAAAAAGGACATGGACAAAAACAGTGAGGTTTGAGCTGGAAGAGTCAGCAGAGGAGTTACCGAAATGACTCGATTTTTATCCGTGGGAATTTTTATAATTATGTTATCAATCAGTGCTTACGCACAGTTTTATTCATCCCTGGAACTATCATATAACCACGATTCAAATATCTTTGGAAATTACGCTAAAGTTCCGGATAGTTACTTCGGTGTTAACTTTTTTGCAGGGAATGACATTGACTGGGAGTATTCCAGTCTTACGACCTCTTACAACGGGTCTCTTTTAAGCTTCAATACCTTTCCGGAGCAGGATTCATGGACTCACAACCTGTCTTTTAAATATAGGATACAGCTATCAAGGATTGGTGATGAAATTTCAGATAACGGGGATAGTACAGCGGCTCAGTTGACGCCCAATAACCTACCTTTTGATTCTCTTGAGACTTTCCTGACGGTCGGTGGTTCATTAGAAAGGACTCTTCCTCATGCAGGTGATTTCGAGGCCTATCAAAATTATGTCAGCGGGGCGTCTGCCATTCTTAGAATTCCACTTGGAAGTTACTTTGCAATGAGGATGGGATATACAATTAATTATACGAGTTTTGACTTTATTTCAAGTCTTACAAATCTTGAAAATTCGGGTGGTTTTTATGTGTCGTTCAATCCATCGGCATCCGCTTCTCTGTTTTTATTTGTATCGTATGGTAACAAAAAATTTTACGGTGTCGACTCTGTCAGCTCAAATATCAAGAAATTAATTGGAATGCACGGGCTCGGGGTATACAATGGTAAGGGGAAAGGGCATAGATCAGGGAATAACCAGGGTCAAATGTCGGGTCAGACTAAAACTTATATTCTCGACTCTCCGAATGTCAGCCAATTGATGTATGGTGGAGGATTTCGATTCAGTTCTGATGCCATAACTGGCAACGTTGAAGCATCGTACAGGAAGGATATATCAGGCACAGCACGATATGTAAGTGCAGTTGCAGAATTTATAGCTCAAAAATCCTTTATATATGATGATCCCTATTCTTACGAAGGCCCGGAACTGAAACTCATTATCAGTAAGGAAAGATTGTTTAACGGCTTAAATGTAAATCTTGGCTTGAATTATGCGTATAAGTCGTACAACAGACCAGCATTTGACTATACTCAGACGAAGGAAATTGCCAGGCAGCGGATTGACAAATACATTGACTTAAGTGTCGGGATCTCAGAAAAATTTGGTCGATTTATTTTAAACGGTATGACACTCTCGTTAAGTTATGACGTGATTAGAAACTCGTCCAATGATGAGTATTACAACTTCACCGACAATATTCTCAGCGCCTCTCTTGAGATGGAGCTTTTTTAAAATTAGCTTTCTTTGAGCAGTCTGCTGGTACTCTGATTCAAATTATCTGATTTTTTACTATGGCACTTTGGACAAACGCCGTAAAAATCAATTCTTATGTCTTCAACGTCGTATCCGCGTGGCAGCCTGAATTTTGGCACTGCTACCATTTCTTCGCCAATGTCATATATGCCTTTGCAAACTTTACAAATGAAGTGGGAGTGCTCATTTAAATTTGCATCAAACCTCAGCTGCCCATCACATATCACTTCATTTAGTTCCCCTGACTCTACCAATAAGTTCAAATTTCGGTAAACAGTCGCAAGGCTGACATTTGGTATCTCTTTCCTAACTTCATGAAAAACCCAATCGGCCGTTGGGTGTATGCTGGTAGACTTTACAACTTCAAGAACTTTATCTCTTTTCTTACTTCGCTTTCGAGGCCTGAAAGAACCTGGCATAATTTTGACCTTTTTATAAAATATTTAACGCATAATCAATCCCAGAGGTTCTCTGAACCATCGTCAAGAAGGTCATGGTAAAGAGCTCTAAGGACATTCTCCTGAAGGATTGTCTGCGCATTGTAATTTTGATGACGTATGACCATCCTGATATCGGCATCCTTTGATGTGAATTTGTTAATTTGAGCAGGATTGAGTTTAAATTTTATGTATTGAACAGCGCTAATTCTATTATCAGTAGCATGACCTTCCTCGAATACTGCGGGGATCATATCGTCATTTATTTTGAGAAATACGGAGTCCTTATTTAAACC
>JBMFVE010000008.1:0-84311 GCA_049966155.1 Candidatus Kryptoniota bacterium | reverse complement strand
CTCTTGAAGAACGAATAGAAAAAGGATTTTCTGAATGTATAAAGACTTATAATTTCGACGATGATCAGATAGTGATTTTGAAAAGAATTACTAACATCCTTGCCCAGAATTATGTTAAAAACAGGAAATTAAGTCCGGATGATATTTTTTCGTCACCGGTCTATGAACAGATAATCGGAAGAAAAGAAGATTTGCAAAGAATATTTTCAAACAATTTTGAAAGTGTTTTAAAAAATTTGGAATCTGCTATCCATTGACATCCATATGGGGTGGGGAAAAATATAACGCGATTCAAGCGTTTATTTTTTTTGTCATTTCATTTACACAACATACTGACACACCTTGGATACATCAAACACTATATCTTTGTTTCTCTTTTTGAGCCAATCTAATTTTTACTGCATTTAAGGATAAGTGGTCATGAAAATTACAAAGGACGTCCCATTTGTTATACGAGCGACGCCATGAAAGACCAGTTCATGTAAAACATACAATCAGTCATCAGGTTGGACATGAAAACAACAACAATAAGTGAAGAAGAACGCACAAAGGCCTTAAGTACAGTTAAAAATCGGGAAGTGATTGAGAAGCAAAAGTTAAATGTCAGATACCACGTTGAAGATTTTGATAATTCTGATTTGCCGCGCAGGTTTCTGGAAGTATTTGCGGTGATACTTAAACATTCCAATTACAAATTTGCTCTTGATCACTTTGTGCGAGTATCCGGAAGGTGCTCACAGTGTGCAGTTGCCTGTCAGATTTATCAGGCAACAGGGGATGTAAAAGACATTCCGTGCTACCGATCAAATCTTTTGCTGGATGTTTACCGCAGACACTTTACATTGGGAGGATTGTTAAAAGGCAGGTTAACAGGGGAATGGGCTCTGACCAACGAAAAAATAGAGGAAATGGCGGATAGCTTTTGGAACTGCACAGCATGCAGAAGATGCACCATTGAGTGCCCCCTTGGAATAGATCACGGCCTTATCACTCATCTTGGCAGATATATATTGAGTGAAATTGGTATTGCTCCGCGTGCTTTGGTTGTCAGCACGCGGGCGCAACTTGAAGGTCAACATAAAAATACTTCGGCAATACCCGTTCCTGCACTGAAAGATACTCTTGAGTTTCTCGAATCTGACATGCTTGAGGATAAATCTGTCAGGATAACCTTTCCTCTCGATGTTATAGGCGCTGAATATGTCTTCTTCCCTGCTGTTAGCGATTTTCTCATGGAAGCGGAAACCTTAATGGGTATCGCGGCAGTTTTTGCTGCAACAGGTGATTCTTGGACCATAGGGACAGGATATTTTGACGGAATTAACTATGGACTCTTTTACAATGATCGCATTATGGAGAGAGTTGTAAAGAACATTGATTCAGAAACGAGGAGATTAAAAGGCAAAAAGATTCTCATTGGAGAATGCGGACACGCCTCTCGTGCTGCAAAGCAGTATATACCGGCATACTGTGGAGGTGAAAATGCTCTTCCGGTTGTGAGCATACTCGAGTACACATATAAAGTATGGAAAGAAGGAAAATTAAAACTCAATTCTGATATTGTTACTGAGAGAGTTGCATACCACGACCCGTGCAATTTAGCAAGGAATCGCTGGATAATAAATCAACCGCGTGAAATACTGAAGTCATTTTGCAAGAACTATGTGGAAATGACACCTTCTGGCGATAAGAATATTTGTTGCGGCGGCGGAGGTGGTACAGTCTCCATTGATGAGATAAGGCCTTATAGAACAATTATCGGCGGCAGGTTGAAAGCAGAGCAAATTAAAAAAGCCGGGTGTGAGGTCCTTGTTGCCCCGTGTGCAAACTGCAAAAAGCAACTGAGGGAGCTGGTTGAGGATCAAAATTTAAACTGTAAGGTGGTAGGCCTGCACGACCTGATATACAGGGCAATTATGTTTGATTATAAAACTGATAGAGTTGTAAAGGAGGGACAGGCATGCAATCCTTAATTGATTTTGCCCGTGGCCCATTGTTCAGGCTTTGCTTTACGATAATGTTGCTTGGCCTGCTTCGCGTACTCTTTATTGAATTCTGGGGAATTTACAAAGCATACAGGAGAGCCTGTGACAGGAAAATACCATGGAGACTTGTCGTAAGTCGAACAACTGAATGGTTATTTCCTGTAAGAAAGCTTGTCAGGGACACTGATATTTACTCGGTTCTCTCAATATTATTTCACATTGGTTTAATAGGAGCTCCTCTATTCCTATTTGCACATATTACTCTTTTGAAAAATTCAACTGGCATATCATGGGCTTCACTACCATTCAGGTGGGAGTTCTGGCTTACTCTTTGTACTATAATTTTGTCATTTGCTCTGTTGGTGTTACGACTGGCAAGAAAATCAACGCGTCATTTGAGTCGTCCCGAAGATTACTTCTGGCTGATTCTTCTCCTTTTTCCATTTATAACAGGTTTTATTTGTGCCAACATGGATATCAGTGCAAGCCTTTACCAGATTCTTATGGCTATACATATTCTTTCAGGTGATCTCATATTTTTGCTGATACCCTTTACAAAAATTACTCACTGCGTTCTGGCACCTTTTTCACAGCTCATTGATATACTGGCATGGAAATTCCCCGCAAAAACAGACGAGGATATAGCGATGACATTGAATAAGAAGGGGATAATGGTATGAGTAAGGCTATTTTAACAGATGTGACAAAATGTATAGGTTGCCTTAAATGTGTATCTGCGTGCAAAGAAGTAAATAATCTCCCACTCGATGTACCCAGGATATGGGATAAAAATGATGGTCTCTCAGCGGATAACTGGACTTCGATAATTCAAAAGCCAGATAACCACTTTGTTAGAAAACAGTGCCGTCACTGTCTTGATCCTGCCTGTGTTTCGGTCTGTCCGGTGGGTGCGCTACACAAAACTGAAATGGGCCCTGTGATATATGACAGCGGGAAATGTATGGGATGCCGTTATTGCATGATGGCTTGCCCGTTCGGCATTCCCCGGTACGATTGGGATAAAACTGTCCCCCATGTTGAAAAGTGCATTATGTGCTATGAACGCATCAAGCAAGGAAAGCAACCAGCGTGCACAGAAGCCTGTCCGACAGGGGCAACAATTTTTGGAAACCGTGATGATTTAATAAGAGAAGCTTACAGGAGAATAAGAGAAAATCCACATAAGTATATAAACAGGGTGTGGGGAGAACACGAAGTCGGTGGAACTTCAGTTTTATATGTTTCCGATATTAATCTCGATTTCCTTTCATATCAAACGCAGCCGATCGACAGGCCGCTTCCAAAAGAGACAGCTCCGGCAATGGAAGCAGTTCCTTTTGCTTTCTTTGGTATGGGTGGATTGATGCTCGGGCTCAACTGGATAATAAGCCGCAGGATGAAGCTGAGTAACAAAAAAGGAGACAAAAAGGATAAGAATAATGAATAGGGTAAAGAATACGAAAGTTATTTTATGGTTGGTTACAGGATTTGCAGCAGCAATTGCAATGAACAGGTTTATTTTTGGTCTGGGTGCAACAACAAACTTAAATGACGAAGTACCGTGGGGTTTCTGGATAGGATTCAAGTTGAGCTGGGTCGCCTTGTCGGCCGGCGGTTTTGTAATTGGTGCAATCTTCTATATGATGAAGCAACAGAAATTCCATACCCTTGTGAAAATTGCCATACTGACAGCGTTTCTTGGGTACAGCTCGTTTATCATAAGCTTGATATTCGATCTCGGGTTGCCATGGAACATATGGCACATGATCATATACTGGAACCCTCATTCACCACTCTTTGAAGTGGGTTGGTGTGTGATGCTTTACACTACAGTTTTAATTCTCGAATTCAGTCCAGTTCCACTTGAGAAATATAGCCGCTATGCCAAAATCAGAAATTTTCTTATGAGATTTAGATTTCCACTTGTGCTCCTTGGTATCATGCTTTCGACGCTTCATCAGTCATCACTTGGGACCCTGTTTTTGGTTATGCAGCACCGGCTCTATCCGCTTTTTTATTCGCACGCCATCCCGATCGAATTCTTCATTTCTGCGATTGCAGGGGGTTTATTGATGCTTGTTTTTGAGATTCTTGCACTGCACTGGTTGTATCGACGCAAACTGGAAACAGACCTTGTAAGTAAGCTCTGTGGTCTAAGCGTATGGTTCCTCAGCCTATACCTGATCATAAAGATTGGGGACGTGCTGATTTCGCGTAAATTTGAATTGATCTTCAACGGAAGCTGGCTTAGCAATCTCTTCATCGCTGAAGTCCTGGTATCGACGGTGATTCCCCTTGTAATGTTCTCTGTTCCCAAATGGCGTAAAAATAGGGTCGTGGAATGGGTAGGTTCAGGAATTGCAATACTCGGGGTGGTGCTGAACAGGATTGACATCGGTGGATTTGCAATGATCGGCGCTACTTCATGGTACACCCCGTCATGGATGGAAGTAGTATTGAGTTTTGGGATATTGTGCACAGCAGGGCTTGTGTTCATGTTTGCAATAGAGAAGTTCAATGTCTGGGACGAGAGGCCTGAGGACCCTGAATCTTTTCCCCATACCCCCCCGTCTTTTGATTTACCTTCTTACACATGGATTGGAACTTCAGATGTAGCTTCTATTACCAGGTACTCGCTGGCGTTTGTTATAAGCTTCGCAGCAGGAATGGCTGTGATGCCAGGGAAGAGGCTTTATGCTGAAGGGATTTATAATGTTAAAGTTAAACCTGCTACAGCTGTGGATAATTTAGCAGACACCCTTTGCATTAATGGAAATCGTGATGATCAGTATGTTGTTTTCTCACACAGGAAACATATATCATGGATATCAGGGCATATGTCATCACTGGCTGGTGATAGTATTGTGGCAGTTGTTCGAACAGCAGCTGCAGCTGACAGTTGTGTAATCTGTCACCATTTAAACCTTCCTGGTGAAAGGTTAAGCAGTTGCTGGGAATGCCATGTAAACATGTATACCAGTACCGATTTCTTTAAACATGACTGGCATGCTTCAGGAAATGGAGCGAACCTCAAGTGTGTCAGCTGTCATAAAAAAGGGGTTACCAGGGATGGACGGTCTGCCAAAGATTGTACAGCGTGTCATCCTGCTTACAGGTTTTCACATATCAATTTGAGGAGTTCACAAAAATACCTCATACCTTCCTATGTTGATGCAATGCATAAGATGTGTGTTTCATGTCATGTAATTGAATCCAGGAAGATAAAAGAAAAGCCAGCATTGGGAGAATGCTCATCATGTCACAGGGTGGGTACTCCACCTGATTTGAGTACATCTCTCAAATGGGATATAAAGTTGCCCCGTTTTAACAATGTCGTTCTTCCTTCTGTTGAAGTTAGTAAGAAATAATATTAATTAGCCGGCAGCTTGACAAATGCTTGAAGCAGGAGAGGAAATCAGGTTTATTAATTATGCTACGGGGGTATTGAAGATGAGCAGGGACAGTCCGCATTTTGCCTGCGAGCTGACAAAGGTTCTTCAGTTAGTAAACGAAATAAACCCTGCCGTCCTATTCATCGATGCAATATTGCCTAAAGAGTTAGAGATGTCTCTCCATTTGATTTTCTGGAGGAAGGAAAAACCCATAAATGTTCTCATTATAAATATGGGTATGGTCATCCCTGAGGGTCAACCGGATTTCAGTACCTATGCAAAGGAGATTTCAGACTCCGCTCCGGCCTGCATTAGTCCTGTCACAATTTATCCTGAAGACTATACTCGCACGATAGAAATATGCTGGTGTAACAGGGAATGGTATTTCCGTTTAATTGAGTACAGCACCAAAAGTTAGATGCTATCCTGAATTAAAATTTTAAAGCCTACCGTTTAAGTCTTTCCTTCATACCAATTATTGCTTCAGAATTTTGGCACATTGATTGACCTATATGATTTGGTATGAGTTCGAAAAATATGTCAGAAACGAACGTATCAGATTTAAAATTATTTTCCATAGTTAAAATGTATGGGAATTTTGACCCAAAAGAAGGGGCTATTTATCAATTTTTTGAAGGAAATGGGGCAAATTGGTCTATGAGACTGACCAGGAGGATTAAACATGGCATTTCAGTCAGAAATAGAATGTCCTATTGAGCGGGTTGACTTACAATGTCCTTTTTGTCATAGTTCAAAGGTTGTCAAGCACGGAAGGACATCTGCAGGAAATGTGCGTTACAGGTGTATCTTTTGCAGGAAGACCTGGGTTCAGACCAGGGTAGATCAGCCCAAGCCAGATTTTGCGCTCCTGACAGAAGCATACCTGTCGGGTTATTCCTATCGCGACCTTCGTATGATATATCACAGCTCACCCATCCGTATCAATGAAAAGATCAGGCAATATCTCCTTTATTGTCCTTCCTGGGAAGATTACCTTGATGCTTGCAAGTCAAAGTATCAGCCTCTTGTAATTCACCTTGTTGGCTGTAAGCTTAAATGTAAGTCGGGTAATTCACCAGATCATTCCGTATACCTGGCTCTTGCAATTGATGCTCTTTCTACCGTTGTCCTTGGCTTTGAGCTGGGCTCTGAGGAATCTAAAGATGTCTGGTTAAGGTTACTGGACAGGTTGAATTGTCGGGGGATAATCTGTCCAACTTTTATAACATATGGGCAGAAAATAGTAAACGAGGCGTTGGGTATTGTATTTCCTTATTCGGATGCACTGCACAATTTTACAAGGGTCCTCCACGACAAAGAGTTGAAGGAAGAAGTATCGCGCATTAGCGATCCGAAAAAGGTAATAAGAGCGGCAATAGAGTCTAACCGAAATAATCAGGATACGTCCAGCGAGTGCTGTCTGGAGTTATTTAAGGATATCAGGGTGAAGCAAATAGTTTATGAATCAGAGAAAATTTTCTTAAGGAGGCTGATTGAAAGGTTAGACCAGTTAGCTTCGTTACGAAGTGAGGGTCTGGTGAAATCATTCCAGGTCAGGTGTGAAAAATTTCATATGATAAAAAGCGACCCCTTCCCGATAGTAAACGGTTGGATTGCCCTCTGGATGCTCGAGCCCCTTCCAATAGGGTTCAGCAGGCTCTCGCTTTATTTACAGTATCCGTGTGAGACTCACTTCAGAAATTTTGGGTGCGGAATTTTGCCAAAGCGATTGGATTTACCTGTGGATAGCCAGGAGATGAAAACATTTGCTGTCGAATTGGCTGTAAGGCGTCTTCAAATGCCTGTGTGAAGGCAGGGTAATAACTCATTTTATTTTCAAATCTTCTTCCCTCCTCAACACAAAGAATACAGAAAGTCTGCCATTTCTTGTTTTTGCTTTCAGTCGAATCTATGTTTTTGTCGACCGAAGAAATTTAAAGGAGCAAACATGGCAGAGAAGAAAAGAGAAACACCCAAGTTAAACGAACTCGAGAAGGGCCCATGGCCAAGCTTTGTCAAGGAGATAAAGAAAGCAGCAGAAAAGAATGAAATGGCAAAGGATTTACTGGGCCAGCTGGAACGGTCGTACGAAGAAAGAATAGGTCACTGGAAACATGGCGGTGTTGTCGGAGTTATGGGGTACGGCGGTGGAGTCATCGGAAGGTACTCTGATTTGCCCGAAGAATTTCCAAATGTCTCCCAGTTCCACACACTTAGAATAAACCAGCCAGCAGGGTGGTTTTACACATCTGATGTTCTCAGGAAACTCTGTGATATCTGGGAAAAGCACGGGTCGGGTTTGACAAACATGCATGGTTCGACAGGTGATATAATATTCCTGGGTACGAAAACAGAGGAACTGGAGCCTGTTTTCAGGGAGTTAACGGAGCTGGGATTTGACCTTGGAGGGTCAGGTTCGGATGTGAGAACTCCAAGCTGTTGCTGCGGTATGGCACGATGTGAATGGGCCTGTTATGATACGATGGCTCTCACGTATTTCCTCACAATGCACTATCAGGATGAACTACACAGGCCGGCATTTCCGTATAAGTGGAAATTCAAAATGTCAGGCTGTCCAAATGATTGCGTGGCAGCTATAGCAAGGGCTGATATGTCGATAATTGGGACCTGGAGAGACGATATCCAGGTGGACAAAGATGCAGTGGCTGAGTACGCCAGGTCAGGAATGGACATTCAAAAGGATGTCGTCGAAAATTGCCCTGCCAGATGTATGGAATGGGATGGCAAAGAGTTAAAAATTGATAACAAATCATGTGTGAAATGCATGCATTGTATCAATGCCATGCCGAAGGCTCTTTCTCCCGGGAAGGATCGCGGTGCATGTATACTGATTGGTGCAAAGGCTCCAATTGTGGAGGGGGCAATGCTATCGTCTGTTCTTATACCATTCATGAAGATTGAACCTCCGTATACAGAGCTAATTGAATTAATTGATAAAATACACGAACTGTGGTCCGAGAATGGAAAAAATCGAGAAAGAGTAGGTGAATTCATCCAGCGCGTAGGCCTTGGTAACTTTCTCGATGCAATTGGAGTTGAACCGACTCCTGAAATGCTTGCGCATCCAAGAGAAAACCCATATGTCTTTTACGAAGAATATTTCGAGGAAGACTCTGACGGGTCTGATGAGTCAGAGCAAAAAGAGTGAAAGCATAAAGAAGAAAATCTGGAAGGAATTTTACAATGGCTGAAGAAAAAACAAAACGAAAAACTGATATAGGTCCACCGCATTATGAAAAATTTCTCCCTCCAATTATAAAAGAAAACTATGGGAAGTGGAAATATCATGAGATTATCCGGCCCGGCGTGATGGTCACTGTTTCAGAAACGGGAGCAAAATTATATACGGTCAGGGCAGCATCACCAAGGCTGTTAAGTATCGATAAGATACGCGCGTATGCCGACCTCGCCGATAAGTACTCAAATGGCTATTTAAGATTTACCAGTCGACATAATGTGGAATTTCTCTTAACAGACGAATCAAAAATAGAGCCTCTGATAAAAGATCTGCAGGCCATGGGACACCCTGTTGGGGGGATGGCCAATTCAATTTCGAGCATTGTTCACACGCAGGGCTGGGTGCATTGCCACTCAGCGGCAACTGATGCTTCTGGACTTGTAAAATCAGTCATGGATGAACTTACCGACTATTTTACACAAATGAAGTTACCTGCAAAGTTAAGAATAGCCCTTGCCTGCTGTCTTAATATGTGTGGGGCTGTTCACTGCTCGGACATAGCAATTCTTGGGGTTCATAGAAGGCCACCTAAGATTGATAGAGAGAAATTAAAGTCACTTTGCGAAATCCCTTCTGTTGTCTCTGCATGTCCAACTGCAGCAATCAGGCCTGCAACAATCGATGGAGTAGCTTCGGTAGAGGTTATTGAAGAAAGATGTATGTTTTGTGGAAATTGCTACACAGTTTGCCCGGCAATGCGCCTGAATGATCCTTTGAACGATGGAGTCTCAATCTGGGTTGGTGGCAAGGTTTCAAATGCCAGGAGTGAACCGATGTTTTCAAAGCTGGCTATACCGTTTTTACCAAATAATCCGCCGAGATGGCCTGAAGTAGTAAGTGCGGTGAAAAACCTTGTTGAAGTCTGGGCAAAGAATGCCAGACGATATGAGAGAATGGGTGAATGGATTAATCGGATTGGCTGGCCGAAGTTTTTCCAGCTTACAGGTATACCGTTTCAGAAGGAACACATTGATGACTTCAAGCATGCCGGACTCACGTACAAACGGTCAACGCATTTGACTTATTAAGGAGGTGTAATTATGGCAGAGCGAGCAACGGTGGCAGAGGTTTCAGATGCGATGTATAAGATGATCAAGGAAACTGCGGGTCAAAAAAAATGGAAGGCAACTGATCTTACCAAAGCAGTTCTGGAACTGTTCGGCAGCAGATGCGACAGGGATCTTGCCAAGCAGGCAATTAGAGATTTGATTGAAAGTGGAAAGTGTATTTATACGTATTATGGTGGAAGCTTCATCGAGATTCCGCACAAAGAAGGTGCGGAAAATTAAACTTAAGAAAGCGGACCCGGACATAAATGCAGATGTACTTTGACAGTTACCCCAGGGTAGTAATTGGCGGTCTGTCTGGCGATTCAGGCAAGACGGTGGTGACCTGCGGCCTGGCAAGAGCTATCATTAAAAGAGGGCTAAGGGTTTCCCTTTTTAAAAAAGGTCCAGATTACATAGACGCCGCATGGCTCGGAGCTGCAGCAGGTGGCCATGTCCGCAATCTGGACGCATATTTAATGGGTAATGATGGTCTCGTCAGGTCATTTTTAAAAGGTGCCAGGGGGAGTGCAATTAGCATTATTGAAGGGAACAGAGGGATTTTCGACGGTTTCGACAGCAAAGGAACTTATAGTACTGCCGAATTAGCAAAGCTCCTTAAGGCACCCATTGTCATTGTACAGGATATTTCAAAGGTTACCCGTACTGCTGCTGCAAGCATATCCGGGTGCAATAATATTGATCCCGTGTTAAAAATTGCCGGTGTAATCTTGAACAGGGTGGCTAACAAAAGGCATGAACAGGTTGTAAGAAGGGCTATTGAAGAGCTGACCGGTGTGCCGATTCTTGGAGCAATTCCAAAGTTACCAGATGAGTTTTCGTTGCCATCACGTTACCTCGGCCTGATAACGCCCGGTGAATTTGAAAATGGCTCTGGAGTACTGGATCGACTTGCAAAAATTATGGAAGACTGTGTGGACACTACTGCAATTATAAATATTTCCAAGAAAGTACCTCCTATGAAATTTGAGGTGGAAGACGTTGAGCAGAGAGTCATTTCTGCATCGGCAAAGGAGAAACTTAGAATTGCGTATTTCAGAGACGAATCATTTAGTTTTTATTACCCTGAAAACCTGGAAACGCTTTCTGTGCACGGTGCAGAATTAATTCCAATCTCTGCTTCTGCTGACAGAATTCCGGAAGATATTGATTTGCTTTACATAGGGGGTGGGTTCCCTGAAAGAAACATTAATAAAATAACAGCAAATGCATCCGCACTCCATGCCGTTAAAAAAATGGCTGAGGAAGGACTCCCGATATATGCAGAATGCGGTGGACTGATATATCTCTCACGTTCTTTAGAGCTCAATGGTAAAGAGTATGCACTTTCCGGAGTCCTTCCGATTAAGATTCGGCTTTACGATTTTCCTCAGGGTCACGGTTATTGTGAAGCCCTGGTTGATGGAGAGAATCCGTATTTCCCGGTTGGCACTATGCTTAAAGGGCACGAATTTCACTATTCGGGAATTACCGGATATGATCCAGAGGTTAAATTCACTGTTAGCGTTCTTCGCGGAAACGGAGCTGTAGCTAACCGTGACGGGATACTCTATAAAAATGTCTTTGCCAGTTACATGCATCTTAATGCCGTGTCGTGTCCAGAGTGGGTTAATGGAGTATTGCGGTGTGCAAGAAATTACAGAATGCGAAAAGCAAAAGGTGGCATTCTTGAAACAAACATTGTTGAGCTGTGAAAGCATTAAAAAGCATTATAGGTCAATAAAATGGCAAAGGTTGTAAAAAAGGTTACCAGATCTCTTGGACAACTGCGTACTCAGGCTGTTGGGGTTTCCGCAGTAGAAACTTCGTCCCTGTGCCCGGCATATGTGCTGAAGACTCCACCCTGCAAGAACGCATGCCCGAATGAGACTGACATTAGAGAGGTATTAACAGCAATAAGCTGGACAGAGGATCTTGGCAAATCGTACGATGAATCTTTTACCAGGGCGTGGGAAATATTAACCGAGAAAAATCCCTTTCCATCTGTATGCGGAAGAGTTTGTCCACATCCATGTGAAGGAGATTGCAACCGGGGTCATAAAGATGGAGCAGTTGGAATAAACAGCATTGAAAGATTTATCGGTGATTATGCTCTGGAAAGGGGACTTAAGCTTAGGAAGATTTCAGAAGAGGTATATCCACAAAAGATTGCAGTTGTCGGGTCAGGACCGGCAGGACTTTCCTGCGCATATCAACTGGCAAGGAGGGGTTATGCTGTTACTGTATACGAGGCGCTCAGCAAACCGGGTGGGATGTTGAGATATGGTATTCCAAACTATCGGCTTCCTGAAGAAATACTCGATAAGGAAATAAGTAGAATTGAAGCACTTGGTGTAGAAATCAAATGTAATCAGAGAGTCGGAAAGGATTTGCCCTATGATCGTTTACAAAGCGAGTACGATGCTGTCTTTGTAGCGATAGGAGCTCACAAAGGGAAGTTGCTTGGGATTCCAAATGAAGATGCAGTAAATATATTTACAGGAACATCTTTTCTTAATGAGGTAAACTCCGGAAGGAGTGTAGAGATAGGAAATAAGGTTGTGGTAATAGGGGGTGGGGATACTGCAATAGATGCTGCCCGTGTTTCAAGGAGGCTGGGGGCAGATGTGACCATCCTATACAGGCGTACGCGAAATGAGATGCCAGCCATACCGGAGGAGGTCAATGGTGCAGAAGAAGAGGGTGTTAAAATAAGATTTCTTAGTGCGCCTGTTGAGTTCGAAAAGGAAGGCAATTTTATTAAGAGAATTAAGTGTCAGGAGATGTCTCTTGGTGAACCCGATCAATCCGGTCGAAGGCGGCCTGTTCCTATACCTGACTCATATTTTTATGTTGATGCCACGGCAGTTATTGCGGCAGTCAGTCAGGAGCCGGATTTCAGTGGACTCGATTTCCTTCGTGAATCCAGCAATTGGATTAAAGTTGATGAAGACAGGTCTACCAGGGTCAACAAAACATATGCTGGGGGTGATGCTCTTAATTTAGGCCTGGTTACCATAGCAATATACGATGGAAGAAAAGCTGCGGAGAGCATTCACAGCAAGCTTCAAAATATTGCCGTCCAGCCTGTACAGAAGCCGCCGGTTATCACACATGATAAAATCATCTTAAGCTACTATCAGTCGGCTGTCAGAAACGAACCTCTAAAAAAATCCCCGGAGGAAAGGCTAAAGGGTCTGAATGTTGAAATCACATCCACACTTACAGCTGAGCAAGCAATAGCAGAAGCGAAGAGATGCATGAGCTGTGGGTCATGCTTTGACTGTGGCACCTGTTGGAGCTATTGCTCAGACCAGGCTATTGTCAAACCTGTAGTTAAGCACGGTAAATATGAGTTTAAGTTAGAGTTTTGCATTGGTTGCAAGAAGTGCGCAGAAAACTGTCCATGTGGATACATAGATATGAAATAGAAATCAGGTCAAAAATCTAATTTTAAATGGAGGTCAAACATCATGCCGATATTTGAGTATCAAGGACTGAAAATTGAAGTAGATGAAGATGGTTTCATGCAAAAGCCAGAGGAATGGAACGAAGATGTTGCAAGAGCGCTTGCCACAACCGAAGATATTAAGGAGCTTACAGAAGCACACTGGAAGGTTGTGCGTTATTTGCGTGATTATTATTTAAAGTATGGAATAGCCCCGATGGTTCGCAAGCTTTGTAAGGATACAGGGTTTTCACTTAAGGAGATTTACGACCTTTTTCCATCAGGACCTGCAAAAGGAGCATGCAAGGTAGCCGGGCTGGCAAAGCCAACTGGCTGTGTGTAATGGACCTCTTTTAAGAAGGTTCTCATTTTATTGTAAGATGAGAAGATTACCTGCTTTATCGCAGGTAATTGCTTCCTGAGGGAACATTATGGCAGATAAACTGATGGATTTACTGAGACGTGAAAAAGCTGCGATAGCCGGCGCCTGGGTAGAAAAGCTTCTTCGCTCATATCCTGAGGAAGGGGCTAAATTCTTTAAGAATCAAAAGAATCAGTTTGCCAATCCAATTGGACATACGATCAGCGAAAACCTCCCGGTTATTTTTGAAGAGATTATTGGTGAAAACAATCAGCTTCGTATGAAAAATTTGTTGAGAGACATTGTAAGGATAAGGGCTGTTCAGGAATTCACCCCCTCTGAAGCGATAAGATTTGTGTTTCTGCTGAAAGAGGCGATTCATGATACATTACAGCCAGATGTTTTTGAAAGGCTGTCGACTGACGATCTTCACAAGCTCGATGCCATAATAGATAAAACAGCCTTAATTGCGTTTGACCTGTATATGGAATCCAGGGAAAAGCTATTTAAACTCAGGTTGAATGAAGTAAAGATGAGGTTTGCCGAGAGTTTCTTGATGAAAAATGGCAACAGTTAATTTTTTATAAGTGGTATGTACAGAATAAATCAATCAACACGGTCTTGCAGAGCCAGAGCACGTAAGGAATAAGAAATGGATATTCTTTACTCTTTTTTGTTGATATTGCTGTTAACTGGTGCAGCCATTATAGGGTTTGAAGTATCGGGATTGACAGTAATTTTTGCTGTTGTGATACCCTACGCATGTATAGCGATTTTTTTATTCGGTATTGTTTACCAGGTAATAAAGTGGTCAATGTCACCTGTACCCTTTCATATTCCCACCGTTGCTGGTCAGCAAAAATCCCTCTCCTGGATTAAAAGTAATCCGCTGGAAAGTCCACATACAACTGCTGGAGTTGTAGGAAGGATGATCCTTGAGATATTGTTTTTCCGATCGCTTTTTAGAAATACCAAAATGGAAATGAAAAGCGGGCCTGTACTGACCTACGGAAGCACAAAATACCTCTGGTTAGGTGCAATGGCATTTCACTGGTCGTTGCTGGTTATTCTCCTCAGGCATTTGAGGTTGTTTATGCAGCCAATTCCTCATTTTGTCATTTATATTCAATCACTGGATGGTTTCTTCCAGGCCGGAGTTCCTGATGTATACATTACAGATGTTCTTATCTTACTGGCTCTATTATTCCTGTTTCTCCGAAGAATAATAGACTTTAAAGTAAGGTACATTTCAATGGCTTCAGATTATTTCCCCCTCTTCCTGATCCTTGCCATTGTTACAACCGGGGTTATGATGAGGTACTTCACAAGGGTTGATATTGTGAAGGTAAAGGAATTTGCGACAGGGTTATTTTCGCTTCACCCATTTGTTCCACAGGGGATTGGACTCATTTTCTATATTCATCTCTTTCTGGTCTGCACATTACTTGCTTACTTTCCGTTCAGCAAGCTTCTGCATATGCCGGGAATATTTCTTTCTCCAACAAGGAACCTGGCAAATAACAGCAGGATGAAGAGGCATGTCAATCCCTGGAATCACCCTGTAAGAGTTCACACGTATGAAGAATACGAAGATGAGTTTCGGGAAAAGATGAAAGAGGCAGGGCTCCCTGTTGAAAAGGAATAATCGTGTATGTCTTCTAAGGTAAAAACATCGCCCGACGAACTGATCAATAGTATCGACTACAGGCCGGGCAAAAAAAAGTGGATGGATCCTGTTGTGGAGTTTAAGCCCGGAACCTACAACCATAGCGGGAATCCAAAAAACGTTGAGTATCTTGGTTTGCCCAATCCAAGGAAGTGGCAACCATCTGATTCCGACTGGCAACTCCCCGAAAACTGGAAAGAGATCATACTTGAAGGTCTAAGGGATCGATTACATCGTTTCAGGTCGTTAAAAATTTTCATGGACATTTGCGTGAGGTGTGGTGCCTGTGCTGACAAATGTCATTTCTTCATAGGGTCGGGTGATCCCAAGAATATGCCGGTTGTAAGGGCTGAGCTATTAAGATCTGTTTACAGAGGCAATTTCACTCTTGCAGGAAAAATACTTGGTAAACTTGCTGGCTCGCGAAAGCTGGACATTGATGTCATAAAAGAATGGTTTTATTATTTTTACCAGTGCACCCAATGCCGCAGATGCTCAGTTTTCTGCCCATACGGCATTGATACAGCCGAGATAACACTCCTGGTTCGTGAGCTGCTGAATTTAATTGGGGTAAACATTGACTGGATAATTACACCTGTTGCCAACAGTTTTAGAACGGGGAATCATCTTGGCATTCAGCCTCACGGTTTTAAGGAGAGCATTGAGTTTGCAGTTGACGACCTGGAATCAATTACAGGTGTAAAGGTAGAGGCTCCTATTAACCGTAAGGGTGCAGAGATTCTCTTTATTGCTCCATCAGCTGATTATTTTGCAACTCCTCATTATTACACGTTACTTGGCTACCTTGCGCTATTTCATGAAATTGGTCTTGATTATACCTGGAGTACATATGCATCCGAGGGGGGAAACTTTGGGTCATTTATATCACATGATCTGATGAAGAGTTTAAATGCAAAGATGTATGCCGAAGCTAAAAGGCTTGGTGTCAAATGGATACTTGGTGGAGAATGCGGTCATATGTGGAGGGTTGTTCACCAGTACATGAATACTTTAAATGGGCCGGCCGACTTCCTTGAAGAGCCTGTTTCACCAATAACCGGTACAAAATTTGAGAATGCCAGATCCACCAAGATGGTGCACATTTGTGAGTTTACAGCCGATTTAATCAAAAATGAAAAGATTAAGCTTGACAAAAGCCGGAATGATCACTGGAAAGTGACATTTCATGATTCCTGCAATCCGGTAAGAGGACTCGGGCTAATAGAGGAACCGCGATATATCATTAAGAACTCATGCAATAACTTCTTCGAGATGCCAGAAAATACAATAAAGGAGAAAACATTTTGTTGTGGAAGCGGTGCAGGTCTGGGAACTGATGAGAACCTTGAAATGAGACTTAGAGGCGGATTACCCCGTGCAAATGCAGTAAAATTTGTTAAAGAAAAGTATGGGGTTAACTTCCTGGGCTGCATATGTGCTATCGACAAAGCTACGCTGCCAACCCTTGTGGACTACTGGGTTGGAGGAGTTGAAGTTGGCGGAGTCCACGAGCTTCTCGGGAATGCGTTAATTATGAAAGGTGAAAAGGAAAGGGAAACCGATTTGCGTGGCAATCCGATGTCATCAAGTTATGATAAAGGAAAAGTTTGAAAATGCCAATCAATCGCGGCAGGTTAAATTCATGAAGGGAATTGACTGTGTATGATGGTGGAAAAATAATAACAGGGTTATTGATCTTTGTTGTCTTTTTCACGTCGCCATTCTGGTACGACATTTCAAGCAAAACGGCTCTGGAGAAGCCCAATCCCATATTGCCTGCAAATCAAAAGGAATGTGTATCGACTACCAGTTTCATGCTATCTGATCATATGGAACTTCTCGACAAATGGCGCTATGAAGTTGTCAGAGAAGGAAAGACTTACTATACATCTCCGTTCGGAGCACAATACAAGATGAGGCTTACGAGAACCTGTCTGAACTGTCACAGCAACTCGTCTGAATTTTGCGACAAATGTCATGATTATGTTGGCATGACCCCATATTGCTGGGATTGCCATAACAGGACTCAAAGTATATCAGGAAAATAATGAGTATCACACGGCGTAATTTGCTGAAAATGATGGGAATTACTGCGCTGGGGACAGCGCTCGGCAAGTACCTGACATCCCGCACAGATAGTCCCGCTGCCAGGGTTATTTCCAGAGTCTTTGCTGAAAAGACGACAGCTCCCGCAGTTAAGAGCACACAAAAAGTCAGGCTGGCGATGGTTGTTGATTTGAGAAAGTGCATCTCTGAACAGGGGTGTACCAGGTGTATTGATGCCTGCAACAGGGCACACAACATACCAGATTTTGGGGAATCAAAGGATGCAATAAAATGGATTTGGAAAGAGCCATATGAGGATGCTTTTATTGACCAGGAAAATTTTTATATGAAAGAGGAGTTTAAGGGAAAACTTATTCCTGTCTTTTGTAACAATTGTGATAATCCACCATGTGTTGAAGTATGTCCCACACAGGCGACCTTCAAGCGCGATGATGGAATAGTGATGATGGATTGGCACCGCTGCATTGGATGCAGATATTGCATGGCGGCATGTCCATATGGCTCAAGAAGCTTCAACTGGAGGGATCCAAGGCCATTTATCAAGGATATTAACCCGGATTACCCGACCCGCTCCGCTGGAGTGGTGGAAAAGTGCACATGGTGTGACGAGAGAGTATCTCAGGGCTTGCTTCCAATATGTGTTGAAGCCTGTCCCGAGAAGGCCCTGGTCTTCGGGAATTTGAACGATCCCGAATCGGAGGTGAGGCGTCTTTTGAAGGATAACTTTTCCATAAGACGAAAACCTGGTCTGGGGACAGGTCCTGAAATTTATTACCTGGTTTAGGTGCTTAAAATGCTGGAATATGCTTTCAAAGGGAGTAAAAAGTACTGGTTTTGGCTGGCTTTCCTGTGCGTGATTATTTCAGCCGGCTTTTACTTTTACCTGAAACAGCTCAGTTATGGATTGGGAATAACAGGTATGAGTCGAGATGTGAGCTGGGGACTATACATTGCGCAGTTTACTTTTATTGTTGGTATTGCCGCTTCGGCAGTAATGGTTGTATTACCTTACTACCTTCATAACTACCGGGTATTCTCAAGGATAACGATTCTTGGTGAATTTCTTGCCATTTCGTCTGTAGTAATGTGCATTACCTTTGTGTTTGTCGATTTAGGTCAGCCATCTCGTGTACTGAACATCTTTTTCTACCCAACGCCTCATTCGTTAATGTTCTGGGATGTAATTGCACTTGGCGGTTACCTTATACTTAACATAATTATTACACGTGTCACTCTGGGAGCTGAGTACAGGCATACAGAGCCGGCAAGATGGATAAGACCTGTTATAATTATCTCCATACCATGGGCAGTAAGTATTCATACTGTGACTGCATTTTTATTTGCAGGGTTAGCCGGGAGGCCTTTCTGGCTTACAGCTATTCTTGCACCCAGATTTCTGGCATCGGCTTTTTCTGCCGGTCCGGCTCTTTTAATTGTCCTTTCTATGATAGTAAAAAAAATTGCAGGTTATGATGTTAATGATGAAGCCATGAGGAAATTATCCCTGATAGTGACATATGCTATGTGTATTAATGTATTCTTAATCTTAATGGAGCTTTTTACAACACTTTATGGCGGTATTCCGGAAGATGTATCTCACCTTCAGTTTCTTTACACCGGACTTGGTGGCAACAGGACACTGGTACCCTGGATGTGGACATCTTCTATCCTGGCTCTGCTCTCATTAATCTTGCTGATAACACCTGCAAGTCGAAACAACAATAAAATCCTGTTTTTATCCTGTTTAATGGTATTCTTTTCAATCTGGATTGACAAGGGGCTCGGTCTGGTGATAGCAGGTTTTATCCCCTCACAGTTTGGCAGTATAGTCAAATACTGGCCAACACTTCCTGAGTCTTTTATTGCGCTTGGCATTTGGGGGATTGGAGCTTTTCTGATAACGGCTTTTTATAAAATTGCGATCTCAATCAGACAAGAATTGAAAGTGTAGCAAATAAATTGGGCAATATAGTCATAGTTGGCGGCATGGCGGCCGGATGTAAAGTTGCTTCAAGACTGAGCAGGCTTGTAAGAGGGCATGAAATAATCGTCGTGGAGAAAACGCCGTTTGTCTCCATGAATAACTGTGGACTCCTGTCGTTTGTCGGGGGAGAAATCGACAATCTTTCTGATTTGATGAAAACAAGTTATAACCTCTTGCGCGACGAGAAATATTTTGAAAACGTGAGAAATGTAAGGGTGCTTACAAAAACAGAAGTTTGTGAAATAAATACTCGAAAAAGGGAGTTGAAGTGCGTCGCAGTAGGCACAGGTAATAAATTTCAACTCATGTATGATTCGCTTGTAATTGCAACAGGCATTCGGCCTTCAAAGCCTCAATTCCCGTTTGTCGATTCTCCGCTTATTTCATCTTTTCATTATCCATCGGATGCACTGAGATTCAGAGAGGGGGTTCAGCACGGTGCCATTAATAAGGTTGCTATTATCGGGGGAGGAATTAAAGGATGTTCTTTAGCTGAGTCGCTGATTACTCTCTGGGGCATAGATGTGGTCTTGATTGAGAAAGAAGAGGCCTTATTACCGACGTTGGTTGATCTTGAGGTTTCCTGCTACATTCAGTCATCAATTCAATCTGATAAATTAAGTTTGTTCCTTTCATCATCAGTTGAAAAAATTGAATGCAATGAAAAGGGATCCCCTGTCATCCATCTCAAGGATGGGCAGTCAATTTCAGTTGACTATGTATTTTATTGCATTGGAGTTAAACCAAACACGGAGCTTGCAAGAGCTGCAGGTATTCTCGTCGGCAGCACCGGGGGAATTCTTGTTGATGAAAAGATGAGAACAAGTGCAGAGCATGTCTGGGCAGCGGGTGGATGTGTGGAACTGACAAACATGGTTAGCGGTCAGGGAGATCATTTTCCGTGCAGCTCATTGTCGCTCAGAATGGGAAGGACAGCAGCAGATTCAATAGTTGGCAGAGGATTACCATTAAAAGGCACTGTAAGGTCTCTGTCAATGAAGCTATTTGATAAATTTATCGGCTGTGCAGGGTTAACAGAAAAATCGGCAGGAAAGATTGGCATAAAGACAGGGAGTGTGATTGGGTGCTGGCCTGATCAGCCGGACTATTACCATGAATCAAAGCCTGTACTTGCGAAGCTGATATATGAAAAACCTGGATTGAGGTTACTTGGTCTTCAGCTGGTTGGAGAAAAGGATGTAACAAGATACATAGATCTTTTTTCAGATTTGCTGTTGCGTAGAAGGACTGTGGAATCTTTACTACAGGTTGAGCTCGCATCGAGCTCGGCTTATAGTGCACCCGACACTCTTTTAAATCATCTTGGCGCTATAGCCATCAGTCAGGAGTTAGACGGGGCAACAAATGTCAGTCCAATTAACGCCATGTTCTTTAAAGGAACATTTATAGATGTTAGAGAGACGCAGGAAAGGAGTGACAGTCCGTTTTCAAACAGTTGCACAGGTATTTCCCTGACTGAACTTAAAACGAGGCTGAAGGATTTCAGCACCGACCAGGAAATTGTTTTTGTATGTGGTATGGGGGCAAGGGGGTATGAAGCAACGAGAATGTTTTTAAAGCATGGTTATAAGAAAGTGTCTTATCTAGGAGGCGGAGTTTTGCTTTATAATGCTGTGCGTGTCGGAAAGTTCAAATGGCAGGATAAAATTAATGCTTGAACAAATTCGTCACACTACATGCAAATGTGGTGGTGATAAGAAAGTTGATTGTCTGTCATGATGTTAGATGACTGGAAAGAGGAGGATTTATGTCTATTATAACGATCTCGAGAGGTTCGCTTAGTGCAACAGAGAGTCTGGCAAAGAAAGTTTCAGAAAAACTCTCATGGCCTGTAATAAGCCGCGAAGATGTTCTGAGTGCGGCAGACAAGTATGGGATTAAGGAGTCCGGTCTGGTGCAGGTTTCGTTTTTGGATGAATCACCCCATTTGCTGGACAAACTCTCATCACGGAAAAAACTATATCTCACCTGTTTTCAAACAGCTCTATTTGAATTTGCTCTTAAGGGAAGTATGATTTACCACGGGCATTTAGGACAGTTTCTCCTGACCAGGATTCCTTATGTACTCCGAATTATGCTCACAGCTCCTCTTGAATACAGAATAAATGCCCTGGTTAAGGAGCGGGGTATGAGCAGGGAACAAGCTAAATCGTATATAAAATCAATTGATGAGCACAGAATGAAATGGTCGTCTTTTCTTTATGGTGTAAACTGGAAGGACCCGATTTATTACGACCTTGTTCTAAATATTGAGAGGATGAGCCTTGACCTCGCATCAGACATCATTGTTGAGTCTGTGTCAAGAAAGGAGTTTCAGCCAACCGCTGAATCCACTCGATTGCTTAAAAATTTGCACCTGGCATCACTATCAAAAGTCCATTTACAGCAGTCACCCCGCACACGAGGAAGCGATGTGGAAATTGAAGCAGATGCTGATGCAGGGAAATTATTAGTAAGAGGATCGTGTCCAACAGTTGGTGCCAAGATGTGGGAAGACGATATCAGGAATGTTTTACAGAAGATTGAGGGGGTGAAAGTTATTGAAATAAAAAAAGAGCTAATAAGTTACCATGAATAACAAATAATGGATATTTATCATGAGTGTTGAACCTGAAATTAACTCCGACGTCCTTATAATTGGGGCAGGTATAGCGGGTATAACCGCTGCAGTGGAAGCTGCTGAAACCGGATTAACAGTAACTATCATTGAGAAGAGATCGTATATAGGGGGGAAGGTTACGCAATTCAATAAATATTTTCCAAAGCTCTGTCCACCGAGTTGCGGACTCGAAATCAATATACGACGGCTTCGAAACAATCCTTTAATAAAGCTTTTTACACTTGCTGAGGTGCTCAATATTTCAGAGGTATCAGGCAAATACCTCGTCAGTGTTAAATTAAATCCCCGATACGTAAATGATCAGTGCACATCATGTGGCGAATGTGTTAAGGTATGTCCGGAAAAAAGAAAAAACGATTTTAATTTTAATATGGACGAAACTGCAGCAGTTTATCTCCCGTATCCCAATGCTTACCCTGATAAATATGTAATTGATCCTCTTTCATGTCGAGGATTAAGCTGTAAGAAGTGTGTCGATGTGTGCAGGTATAATGCTATTAACCTGACCGAAAAGGCAGAGCATCTGACCGTAGGTGCAGGATCAATCATATGGGCAACCGGGTGGGAACCTTATGATGCAACGAAGCTGGATATTCTCGGTTTTGGTCAGTTTCCTGATGTTATAACGAATGTGATGATGGAGAGACTGGCATCACCTGACGGGCCAACACAGGGAAAAATTTTAAAGATATCAACCAGGAAGCCCGTTGAAAGTGTGGCATTTGTTCAATGTGCAGGATCAAGGGATGTTAATCACCTTGAGTATTGTTCATCTGTATGCTGCATGGCATCATTAAAGCAAACGGGCTACGTCAGGGAACAGTATCCGGATGCCGACATCCACATTCACTATATTGACGTGCGGTCATGTGGACTGCTGGAGGACTTTTACAGCAATGTCCAGAAAGACAATAAAATTTTCTTTCACAGAGGAAAAGTTGCAAAGGTGATCCATGATGTCTCTACCGACAGACTGGTTGTTGTATCGGAAGACTGTGTCTCAGGTAAATTAATTAATGTCCCTGTTGACCTTGTGGTTCTGGCCACAGGTATGCAGCCAGCTCAAAGCGGCTTATTTCCTGGCAATGACATGTTTGACAGATACGGGTTCATAAAATCTGACGGACATGGAGTGGCCGGCTGTGGCGTGAGCACAGGTCCGAAAGATGTTGCATCGTCGGTGAGAGAGGCAACAGGGGCTGTCTTAAAGGCGATACAAACAATTAAGAGGAAATAAAAATGATATCGGAAACGAGAGTTGGGGTTTACCTCTGCTCTGGATGTGGAATTGGTGAGTGTATTAACCTTGACCGCCTGAAAAAAGTCGCCACTGATGAAAATAAAGTCCATCTGTGCACTGTCAGGCCATGGCTGTGCAGTCAGGAGGCGATTGAGGAAATTAAGGGAGATATTGTCAGGGAAGGTTTAAATCGTGTCGTTATTGGCGCATGTTCGCCCAGATCGGTTTCTGATGTGTTTAAATTTAGTTCAGGCATTCTGGTCGACCGTGTAAATCTCAGGGAAGATGTTGCATGGACTCACAGGCCAGATGATGAAGACACTCAAATGCTTGCAGAAGACTACCTGAGAATGGGGATAGTCAAATTAAGAAATTCAGAGGCGCCCGAACCTGTTTTTAAAGAGGTCAGTGAAACGATTCTTGTTGTTGGCGGTGGTATTTCTGGTTTGACATCTGCTCTTTCTGCTGCTGCAGCCGGTCATCCTGTGGTCCTTGTTGAGAAGGAAAGTGAATTAGGTGGATGGGTAGAGAAGTTTTACAAAATCACCCCATATGAGTCGCCCTATACCGACCCACAAACTCCCGACATTAAAGCCCTTATTTCTAATGTCGAATCGAATCCAAATATAAGAATTTTTAAATCAACCACAATTAAGAAAATTTCAGGTCAGCCTGGAAATTTTAACGTAACTCTCGAAATTAAAGGGGAAAGTCAGACAGAAGTCTTTACAGCTGGTGCTATAGTTCAGGCGACTGGCTGGAAGCCATACGATCCAAATAAGTTGAAGGATCTTGGATATGGAGCAAGTGAAAGGGTACTGACCAATGTGGAAGTTGAGCAGCTATTTAAAGAGGATAAGTTTGACGATGTTTTACAAACCAGGCCACTTAAAAGCATAGCGTTCATACAGTGCGCAGGTTCACGTGACGAAAAGCATTTGCCTTATTGCTCCACAATTTGCTGTTCGGTTTCCCTAAAGCAGGCATTATACATAAGAGAGCGCTATCCTGATGCTTTAATTTACATAATATACAGAGATATGCGCACACCGTCACAACAGGAACTGTTTTACCGCCGTGTTCAGGAGGAAGAAAATGTTTTTCTTTTGAAGGGTGATGTTGTTGGGGTGACCATGTCAGATAGCGGTTCGCTTTTAATTGACGTAGACAACACATTATTAGGAGAAAATGTACGGTTGGAATCGGATGTTGTGGTACTTGCAACAGGGATGGTGCCCTCTACTTTAGTTGATTTAGGAGTGACGGAGGAGGGGATGAAGGAGCCACTGGAAACAACAGCTGATGGCAAGAAAATGGCTGAATCAGCGGAGGCTGGAGCAGGAATACTCAATCTGACATACAGACAGGGTACCGACCTGCCGACTCTGAAATATGGCTTTCCAGATTCACACTTTATTTGTTTTCCTTATGAGACGAGGCGGACGGGAATTTACGCGGCCGGGTGTGTGCGATCACCAATGGATTTTCTATCAAGTAGAGAAGACGCTTACGGTGCCACTCTTAAGGCCATTCAGGTAATCCTATCTGTAAGGGAAGGGAGGGCTGTTCATCCCAGATCAGGCGATGTATCCCATCCAGACTTTTTCCTGCAGCGCTGTACTCAATGCAAGAGGTGCACTGAAGAATGTCCGTTTGGAACACTGGACGAAGATGAGAAGGGGACACCACTTCCAAATCTGGACAGGTGTCGGAGATGCGGTATATGTCTTGGTGCATGTCCGGAAAGAATAATTTCATTTAGTGATTATTCTGTGCCCATGATAGCTGCCATGATAAAAGCTGTAGAAATTCCAGAAGAAGATGAAGAAAAACCAAGAATACTTGCCTTTCTCTGCGAGAATGATGCTTATCCAGCGCTTGATACAGTGGGCAAATTGAAAATTCAGTACAATCCATTTGTTCGCGTCATTCCCGTGCGCTGTCTGGGCTCAGTTAATGTGGTATGGATTGCAGAAGCTCTTTCAAAAGGTTTCGATGGTATTCTTTTAATTGGATGTAAGTACGGGGAAGACTATCAATGTCATTTCATCAAGGGGAGTGAACTGGCAAGTAAAAGGATGGACAATGTCAGGGACAAGTTGAAACAGCTGGCTCTCGAGCCTGAGCGGGTCAGGTTGTTAACTTTATCCATAGATGAATATAGAAAGCTCCCATCAATTTTTGATGAGTTTGTTGAAGAAATAAAAGAGATTGGCCTCAATCCTTACAAAGGGATGTGATCATATCTTTCCAGCAGCAGGTAATATCAACAAACTGATTACAGAAACTTCTCATCTCGTTGATTTTACATATATGGGGGGATATACTTTTTTGCAAGATAAAAGAAAGGGCGGTTATGTCAGAATTTAATTTAATAAGACCACACGGTAGTGATGAGCTTAAGATCCTTCTTCTTTCCGGAAAGGAAAAAGAAGAAGAGATGCAAAAAGCGAACAGGTTGAAAAAGATTCATATGACCAGTCGAGAAACGGGTGACCTGATAATGCTCGGTATTGGAGGATTTACTCCACTGGAAGGGTTTATGGGTCATGACGACTGGTTGGGCGTTTGTAAGGAGATGAAGACGGCCAGCGGTTTGTTCTGGCCAATACCAATCACACTCTCAGTATCTGATGAAGATGCAAAATCGCTAAAGGTCGGGGAAGAGGTGGCGTTAATTAGCGATGAGACTGACGAGATTATGGGAACGATGAAGGTAACCGAGAAGTACCAGATCGACAAGACGTTCGAGTGCAAACAGGTATTTAAAACAGACGATCCCGAGCATCCAGGCGTAAAGATGGTGATGGAGCAAAAGCCATGGAATATTGCCGGGCCTGTGAGGGTTATTTCTGAGAGTTATTTTCCTGTTGAGTTTCAGGGATTGTACCAGAGGCCAGCGGAAAGCAGGGAGATTTTTGCAAAAAAAGGCTGGAGAACAATTGCAGCCCTTCAGTTGCGTAACCCGATGCACCGATCACATGAGTACCTGGCAAAAATTGCGCTTGAAGTTTCTGATGGTTTATATATTCACCAGCTAATCGGAAAGTTAAAACCGGGAGACATCCCCGCTGACGTGAGAGTTAAGTGCATAAATGTACTGGTTGAAAATTACTTTGTGAAAGACACTGTTGTTTGTGGCGGTTATCCACTTGACATGAGATATGCTGGACCGAGAGAAGCACTGTTACACGGGATATTCAGACAAAACTATGGATGCACTCATTTGATTGTTGGTCGTGATCATGCCGGAGTTGGAAATTACTATGGTCCTTTTGATGCTCAAAAAATATTCTATGAGATTCCGTCCGATGCACTACTCTTGAAGCCTCTTCCAATTGACTGGACTTTCTGGTGTTACAAATGTGGCGGAATGGCTTCTATGAAGACATGTCCACATAAAAAGGAGGATAGGCTCTTCCTCAGTGGAACGGCTCTTCGAAAGGCCCTGTCGGAAGGGAAAGAAGTGCCTGCTGAGTTCAGCAGACCTGAAGTCCTTGCAATTTTAAGAGATTATTATTCAAAACTTGATGAAAAAGTTGAAATCAAAATGCATCAATTTGCTACAGGTGATGCTTCTGAAAAACTGAAAAAGTAATAAATTCGAACTTAATAGTAAAAATTGAAAAGGAGATGGGCTCATGCCGAGTTATGTCAACCCTGAAAAATGTGATGGTTGCAAAGCTCTCGACAAAACGGCCTGCCAGTATATATGTCCTAATGACCTTATGGTACTGGACAAGCTGACCATGAAAGCTTACAACCGAGAACCAGAAATGTGCTGGGAATGCTACAACTGCGTAAAAATTTGTCCAAATCAGGCAATTGAGGTTCGTGGCTATGCTGATTTTGTTCCATTGGGAGCTACTGTAACACCAATGCGATCCACCGACTCCATCTTGTGGACAATTAAGTTTCGCAATGGTACACTAAAGAGATTTAAGTTCCCGATTCGCACCACAGAAGAAGGGAAAGCTGTGCCTGACGGTGGATGGAAGACCGCTGACAATAACCTCAAGAGTCCGGTTCTTTTCACAGAGCCTGATTCTCTGGGACTTTCAAATGTAGTGACACTAAAGAAGTAAGGAGGTGAATTTAACGTCATGTCGGAATTTAAAACTGAAGTAGTGGAAACCGACCTCTTAATTGTCGGCGGTGGAATGGCAGCCTGTGGAGCTGCTGTTGAAGCAGCATACTGGGCAAAGCAGCACGGCCTTAAGGTTACACTTGTGGACAAGGCTGCACTTGATAGAAGCGGTGCAGTTGCAATGGGGCTTTCAGCCATCAATATGTATGTAGGGCTGAAAGACGGGAAAAACACGGTTGAGGACTATGTGCGCTATGTCAGGAACGATCTAATGGGGATTACGCGTGAAGATCTGGTTTATAACATAGCAAGGCACGTGGATTCAACAGTCCATTTGTTTGAAAAATGGGGTCTTCCAATATGGAAGGATGAACAGGGAAACTACGTGCATGAGGGGCGATGGCAATTAATGATCAATGGTGAATCGTACAAGGTAATAGTTGCCGAGGCTGCAAAGAACGCAATTGGAATGGAGAACATTTACGAACGTGTCTTTATAGTTGCACCAATAATGAGCGGTGGAATTTGCGTTGGTGCAATAGGGTTCAGTGTGCGCGAGGAGAAAATTTATATCTTCAAAGCAAAAGCGGTTTTGGTTGCAATGGGCGGTGCTGTTCACGTATTTAAACCCCGTTCTTCCGGCGAGGGTCTGGGTCGTGCATGGTATCCGCCATGGAATTCAGGGTCGAGTGCCTATTTCACAATTAGAGCCGGGGCTGAGATGACCTGTCAGGAAGTAAGGTTCATCCCTGTGCGGTTCAAGGATGCATACGGCCCGGTTGGTGCATGGTTCCTCCTCTTTAAATCCCGCGCAACAAATGGAATGGGCGGCGATTACATGGTGGAGCGGAGTGAAGAACTCGAAAAATGGGTTCCTTACGGGAAAGTAAAACCTGTTCCCGCCAACCTGCGCAACTGGCTAATGATGCTCGATGTGATGGATGGGAAAGGTCCTATTTACATGAGGACTGAAGAAGCAATAACAAAGATCGCTTCTGAATCGAGTGATGAAAAAGCTGCCAAAAAGAAATTAAAAGAGCTTGAATCAGAAGCATGGGAGGATTTTCTGGACATGACAATATCGCAGGCAGTTTTGTGGGCAGCCACAAACACTGCTCCTGAAGAGAAGCCTTCCGAAATAGCTGCTGCCGAACCATACTTTATAGGTTCGCATTCCGGGGCATCAGGTGCATGGGTTAGCGGCCCGGAGGACATAGCTCCAAAAGAGTATTCCTGGGGTTATGCCAATATGTCGACTGTCAACGGAATTTTCTGTGCTGGTGATGCCTCCGGTGCTTCGAGCCATAAGTTCTCATCCGGTTCGTTTACTGAGGGGAGGATTGCTGCCAAGTCGGCAATTGAGTACATAGTTGAACATAAGCAGGTTCCGGACATTGACAGAGGTCAGATAGAAGCTTTAAAATCTGAGATTGTCAAACCCCTTATCCTTTATGAGCAATTCAGCAAAGCATCAACCGACCCATTTGTCAATCCAAACTATGTACGCCCGAAAATGTTCATGTTCAGGCTACAGAAAATCATGGATGAGTACGCAGGTGGAGTATCCTCACAGTTCAAAACGAGCAAGGCATTACTCGAGAAAGGACTCGATTTGCTTCAGTATTTGAAAGAAGACGCAGAAAAGTTAGCTGCATCTGATCTTCATGAACTTATGAGATGCTGGGAAAATATTCATAGACTGTGGCAAGCTGAAGCGCACGTCAGAGCAATGCTTTTCAGGGAAGAGACCAGGTGGCCTGGTTACTACTACCGTGCAGACAAGCCTTCCATGGATGAGAATAACTGGCGTGTATTTGTAAACATGAAGTATTTGCCAGAAGATAAGAAATGGGAGGTATTTACGAGACCTATAATTTCAATTATTCCTTAAGACGATGGTAATTATAGATGGCTGATGAGCTTTGTCTCGGGTACTTCCCGCACACCCCTGGGGGGAAGAGAGAATCTTCCCCTCAGTTAAAACATACTGAAGGGTTATGGGTCAGGAAAGAGTGAAATTGTGTCCCTATTGTGGAATGCAGTTATCAAAGTGGCGGTGTCCACCTGAATCTTCATGGGGTACAGAATTTCAATATGTTTGCTTTAACGATGATTGTTCTTACTTCGTAAATGGCTGGAAGTGGATGAGAGAGCATTACAACGTGAACGTTTCTTACAGGTACAGGCTCAATCCCGTCAATGGCGAACAGGGTCCCCTTCCTGTCTGGTCAAAAAAAGCTCTAAAGGACCTTATAATTACCGGTTAAAAAAGGAGAAATTAAGAATTTGAATGATCTGGAAAGTTTCAAGGAATCTGTCCTCAAGGAGCACCGTCCACTAAACAAGCTAGATACTTTCAGTTTCAGGTGCTATAAAGGTATTAGCTGCTTTAATAAGTGCTGTGCAGATGTCAATATTTTCCTTACGCCATATGATGTAATTCGTTTAAAGAACAATCTTGGAATAAGTTCGGAGGAATTTCTCGAAAAGTATTGCATTGTTCCAATCGACGCGCGCCAGCAATACCCGATTGTAATGTTAAGGATGAATAGCGATGAGGGAAAGTCCTGCCCCTTTTTATGTCCAGATGGGTGTAAGGTTTACAAAGATCGTCCCTGGGCATGTAGAATGTTTCCTATCGGGTCGGGATCTTCAAAAGAAGGAAGTGAAGAATTTTTCTTTATAATTGAGGAACCCCTCTGCATGGGATATTATGAAAACAAACAATGGTCTATAGAAGAATGGATGGCAAATCAGGAGGTAAGCAATTACTCCAGCATGGGGGAGCTGTTTAAACAAATTGCACTTCATGAGTACTTCGTTAGCGGAAAGCAGCTTAACCCGGCCAAATTAGAAATGTTTTATATGGTATGCTACAACATTGATAAGTTCAGAGAATTTGTATTTGAGAGTAGTTTTTTAAAACGATTCAATATTGATGAGGAAATCATCAGTCAGATAAAAACAAGTGATGTGGAACTGCTCAAGTTTGGGTTTAAATGGCTCAAATTCTCACTTTTTGGGGAGCCTACAATCAGGTTAAAGTCAGATGGAAACCATTGAAGACAATAATTTGAGTTTAAAAAGGGACTGTGTATCTGTCGACAGATCCTTCATAAATTACCTGAGGAAGCATGGGGGCGACAAATTTAAAAAATGTTTCCAGTGTGGTACATGTTGTGTTGTCTGCTCCCTGAGTCCGCAGGACGAACCTTTTCCAAGAAGAGAAATGATACTTGCTAATTGGGGACAGAAAAAAAAGCTCATCTCTGATCCAAATGTATGGCTGTGTCATGGATGTACTGACTGCAATCTCTATTGTCCTAGAGGTGCAAAGCCAGCTGATCTTCTTTCAGCTTTGCGTTCATATGTTGTTGAGTCGTTTTCATTTCCTCAATTCATGGGCCGTGGACTCAAGAATCCAAAATACCTATGGCTTTTCATTCTTGCTCCAGTCCTTATTTTCTTTTTAATTCCTTTTCTGCACCTTGGTGAAAATCTATCTCAGTTGACGGTAGCTCCAGCAGTGTACAACATGGCTTTTCCCGAGCAGATACTGGAGTTTCTTTTTATCACTGGAAATGTCCTAATATTTAGTTTTGCAGGATTTAGTTTATTCAGATATTGGCAGGCATTGGGGTCGGAAAATACTGAACCGCCCCTGAGGAGCTTTTTCAGTGCATTTGTACTGACAATTCGCGACCTTGTCACACACAGGAATTTCAGAGTTTGTTCTTCAACATCTTCAAGGTACTGGGGACACCTGCTGGTTTTTTATGGGTTTATTGGCGCCATGGCTACTGCTGGACTTGCGCTGATATCGGAAACAATTTTGAAAATGCAAATCCCCCTGCCACTACTAAGCCCGGTAAAAATTCTGGGCGATATCAGTGGTGCCTTAATGTTAATCGGGAGCACGATTATAATCATAAAGAGAGTCCGGACAAAAGGGGAGCTGGGCAGCAGCACCTATGATGACTGGCTGTTGATATTTTTAATTCTTTTTGTTGCGTTAACTGGCCTGTTGACAGAGACTATGCGCATCATAGCAGCTCCATTGGTGGCATACATCACCTATTTCCTGCATCTTGTTCTGGTTTTTTGTCTTCTCTGGTACGCACCATATTCCAAGCTTGGACATATTTTTTACCGCACACTGGCTCTAACATGGCTAAACATGCATCGAAGTGTGGATACGGAATTTATTCGCACACCCGAACCGGTGCGTTCTTTTGCTGATTTTATTCTTTGAGGCGCGGTTCTCAGTTATTTCAGCTGTCGACCACATTTATCAGTCAACACTATTAAGAGATGCATTTACCTATCAATGGCTCTGTTTCAGGATTGCGTCAGCAATGCAATATCTTTTTTAATAGGGGTTAAAGGATGACCAGGCAAAGCAAGCCTCTCTTCTCATCCAATCCCGGATGGCGCTGGTTCATTCTTACAACAGTCCTGATAGGAGCGGCAATGTCTGCTCTTGATGTCAGCATTGAGAATATTGCGTTGCCAACATTAAGAAAATACTATCATATACCACTATCGCTTGACGAATGGGTAGCAATGGCTTATATGCTGACGCTCACGATTTTTCTTCCGCTTTTTGGACGACTCGCTGACATGTTCGGACGAACAAAAATGTACAATCTCGGGTTTATAATATTTACATTTGGTTCAGCACTATGCGGCATTGCCCCTACTATAGAGTTCATGATCATTTCTCGAGTTATTCAGGCTATTGGAGGCGGGTTGCTCCAGGCAAATTCAGTGGCCATAATAACTCAGAGTTTTCCACGTGAGGAGCTGGGGAGGGCTATAGGAATCCAGGGTGCTGTACAGGCTATTTCAATGGCAATTGGGCCTTTTCTTGGAGGCCTCCTTATAAGTTTAAATCTCTTTGGAACACAATGGCGCTCAATCTTTTACGTAAATGTGCCAATAGGGATATTTGGTACAGCTGCAGCCTATTACATATTGCCCAGGGACAAAAAGATTAAAGCAAGGGAAAAATTTGACTTTGTTGGAAGTTTTACATTTGCAGGTGCTTTGTTATTTCTTGTCCTGGCTCTAAATGAGGGACGTAAGTTGGGTTGGGAATCACGTACCATAATTCTATATTTCTTACTGTTTGCGGTCCTTTTCACAATCTTTGTTGTCAATGAGTTGAAGTACAGATATCCAATGATAGACTTTCAGTTGTTTAAGAAATACGATTTTTCTGCAGGCAATATTACAGGTTTTTTTTCCTATTATGTTTTGTTCGGTGTGCTTTTCATAATGCCGTTTTACCTTGAGAACGTGGCGAACTTCTCCCCATTTTCCGCCGGAGCGATGTTAACTCCAATACCAATTACAATGTCCCTGGTTGCACCACTGGCCGGTGTACTGTCCGACAAATATGGTCCGGCAATAATGACATCTTCCGGGATGTTCCTTTGTACAATAGCTTGTGCGTGTTTAATCTTTTGCGGGACGAGTCCAGATGCGATATTCCTGGTTTCATCATTTACAGTCCTTGGCCTGGGAATGGGATTGTTCACCCCGCCAAACAACAGTTCAGTAATGAGCAGTGTGCCTGAAGAGCGTTTAGGGAGCGCCGGTGGAATCTTGAACATGATGAGGGCCAGCGGAAGGGTCTTTGGGATAGACATTTCAGGACTCATAGTAACGACAACCTCTGCTGCATATCTTCACAGGATTGGTTTTCGTGATTCCACCAGCTCAGGTATACCGCGTCTTTTGAGGGAGAATGCTTTTATGCGTGGCTATGTCCTGGTGTTAATTACATTTACAGCACTTAATTTATTGTCTGCGCTTCTTTCTCTTACAAAGAAAGGGCGGACAAGAATGGCTGTGGAACATTTTCTCTCAGAATGAGTTACATCTTTCTTTAGAGTATTATATCATCGTTGAGATAATACTCTATGCAACTGCAATCCAGCGATTTGACACCCGGGATGTCACTGAGAATGTCTCTTATTCTATTAGTATCATTGATATTCTTCACCCTCCCGCTGATCCTTACGTTACCATCCCTTACTTCGATTTTTAACAGGTAATTTCCTGTCTTGCTATCTGAGGCAAGTTTTGCCTTTATTTTACTTTCCACGGCGAGATCGGCAAGAGCTCTTTTTGATTCCTCGGTAAGTTGAAATTCAGGGGCTTCTGCCATAATGCTTATCATATTACACGCCGTTTCAATGCTTGTATCCTTGAGGTTTAAAACGACATCATATAGCGACGGGTCGTTCCAATCCACCCCATATAAAAATCTGGTCCATTTTTCCCTGTATTTATCCATTCTGTTGATGTAGGATACAGCCTGTTTTTTTGAGAGTTTCATCCTCTCCATTGCAAATGAAATCCGCATATCCATTGGAGCGTTAACCCTGACCTTAATGACCCGACATACATTTTTCAGGAGCAAATGTCCAGCGTGACCATAATAAACCAGGTTGTCGTCCTTCACGTGCTCGCACAATGTTGCCTGTATAAAGCTCAAATATCGAATCCTGTCAATTTTAAGTGACAGGCGTTCTGCAATTGCAGGTTTAGCCATTATTGCATTGGAGAGATCACTTTCTGAAATGCCGTATTTTCCCGCTGCCTCCACCAGGATTTCCCTGCTTAGAGCTTTATAACCAAGTTTCTTTGCAAGGCACTGGGCAAGGTCATTACCACCGCTAAATGTGCCTCTTGACACCGTTATAATGGACATATTGTGATACCTCTTTTCTACGTTTCCCGGGCAAATCTCATTGCAGGTGCAGAATCTCCATTGAGAAACGCCTCTACGAACTCCTCAACATTTTCATCGTTAACAAAGGTTACATCAGCATTACGCACCGCCCCCATCAACCTCCCTATTTCAGTCAGCAGGTCGAGTATGGACTGCATCGGGATTTTTCTTATTGTTGCCAGTACATTATCAGTCTGCAATGTTACGGAAAAATTCATACGTTCAAGTATTCTTGCCACGACCCTCGCCCTCCTGACTCTCCTCACAGGATCAGCAGCACCACCACGAAAATCGAAGTTTATGTAGTTGTTATTTATTTCTTCACTGGCATAGGCATCCAGTCTGGAAAAATGATAACCCAATCGGGAGGAGAAGTTCAAATAGCAGTCAGATACTATTGCATAGCTTCGTCCGCCAAGTGTCCCTTCGGCCCTACCGGGGTCTACAATGTTAGAAATTATGAGTCCAGTGAAACCCTTTAAATCAATTGGGAGCGGTCCAGCCCATCGCACACCAGGTGCAGTCATTCCTTTTATAAGTGAAATCAATGGCTTTGATTGAATATCATCGGGTGTAATTTCCTTTTTTATATCTGTGACCTTCAAACCTCCTCCGAGGTCAATGACGTGAACATTTAACGGAACAGGAAACTTCAGTGGGTATGCTCTTTCGCCTTTGGTTCCTGCAGATTCATAAATGGAGAACATCTCTCTCATTGCATATTCATGAGCAAATCTTGTCACGTCATGAAGGGTCTCGCAATTTTCTGGTGAGAAATTTGCCGAATCCGGATCAGTGAGATTCAACGGGATAATTAGCTGAGATATACTTTTCCATATCCTGTACATTGGACTATTGTGGAACCTGTTTCTCTGTATTCCTTGCCTGTCCGATTTTGTCAATAAACCAAGGTACACCCGGTGCTCGCTTGCATCGACTGTCACAAAAGAGCCATTAACAAGTCGACCGGTTGCATTGCCGGTGTTTACAAGAACAGGTATCCCGAGCTCGCGGGCAATAATAGCAAGGTGGCCTGTTGTGTTTCCAATATCGGAGACAACAGCAGAAGCCTTGTGCAGGACGCGCGTTAGCTCCGGTGAAGTCTTTTTTACTACAAGAACACCTCCTGACGGAAAGTCGACAATGTCTTTCATTTTTTGCAGAAGAAAAACTTTACCAGATGCCACACCCGGGCTCGCACAGTTGCCTGATTCAATTAAAACAGGATTCTCCGGTTCAGGATTGTTTTCCGGTGGAGGAGATTTCTTATCAACCTTTTCGTCGGTTGAGATGGCTAGTGGTCTGCACTGCAAAATATAAACGTTTCCATTCTTATCCACTCCCCATTCAATATCCTGTGGGGTACCGAAGTGCTCTTCTATTTTCAGAGCATAATCAGAAAGAAGCTTAATTTGATTGTCGTTTAAACAGGGAACAGATGCGGCTTCCTGTGGTATTTTTTCATCTGCCAGGCCGTCCGTTTGTCTCGGAATAGCCATGTAATCCTGGCTGCCTGGTTTAAAAGAAAGAACTTCATGGTTTCCAGCAGGGTTGACAATGAACTCCTGTGGATCTACACTCCCATCAACAACTTTTGTTCCAAGTCCTCTTACAGCATGAATAATAATTCCGTTTTTAATGCCCAGAGGGTCCCTTGTGAAAAGGACCCCGCTTGTTTCAGCATCAATCATTTTTAAACATCCGATGCTCATAGGCATATCAACATCACGTAATCCTGTGATGAACCTGTATACAAGCGATTGAGGGAGATACTTGGAAATGAGAACTTCAATACACGCATCAATCAGGTTAACCCTGCTGACATTCAGTGCAGTATAATGCAGACCCGCAAACGAATGTTCAAGGTCATCTTCACCAATTGCACTTGATCTTACGGATACAAATACATTGCCACCATATTTTTTTGAAAGGTCGTCGTATTCTCTTAAGATGGTTTGTTCAACGGGTTCCGGGATTGGCGATGAAACGATAAGAGCCTGAATTACCCGGCTGACCTGCTGAACCTGATCAATATTGTTAAAATCAATAGAGCCCAGTGCATCGTCAATTTTCCTGTAAAGGCCACCCGTTTCAAGGAACTCCTCGAAGCATCTTGATGTGAGGCAGAAGCCATCAGGGATTGGAATTCCAAGTTTGTTGTGAACTTCACAGAGTCGACTCATTTTAGCTCCAACTTCCCTGGTTTTCTCAATCGTTATTTCTGTTATCTTGTATGAGTAAGGAACCGGGTGGGTTGTCTTTCTTTCCTTTTTACAATGAGTGCAGTCGGGTTCGCTGCATTCCCAGCCCTCAGGGCAAAGGGGAATAGGGGCAAGAAATTTGTCGCACGACTCCTTAATACTTTGAACTCTGTTCAGTAGTGATTTGAACTTCCCACCACTGAGCAAAATAAGCTGCTCTGCTACTTCTTCCGTTCGCTTCAAGATGTCCGCATAAATCGGATAGATTTCCCTCTTTGAGAATGGTTTGCCTGAACTTATGATATCGCTCAGGCTTCCCATTAGTTTTAGGGCTTCATCGTTTGCAAACAGGAGTCGCTGGAACTGAAACAGTTTTTCTCTGGAGGAAACTGTCTCTCTGGTATGCCGTTTAAGGAGCTTTTTAAAAATCATTTCTAATCAACCTCTAAAATTTATCGAGGCTGAATTAAAACTTAAATCTTCGACTGATTACAGCATCAATATACGAGAAATTGTTGATTTTACCTCTTCGGTGCTAAATGGCTTTAAGAGGATGCCATCTCCGCCTTCCGAATTTTCAATGATGTCATTTCCTGTAGTGTGGCCGTACATATATATAACACGTGTTGCAGGGGAAATGTTCTTTATTCTTCTAACTGTCTCCCGGGCGCTCATTCCCGTTAAAGACTCATCTACAAAAACCAGATCGTAGATATTGTTACGCACCAGCTTGAGTCCCTCGATTGCTGTATTTGTCGTGGATACTTCATACAACGTTTCGCGTGAGCTGCTTAAAGCCTTTGAAATTGACTTCAGGATAATTTCATGCTCATCAATTACCAGTATTTTTACCCTTTTAAACATCTTTTTGCACCGGTAACAAAATGTTTACAACCTTACCCTCCTCTTTTTTTAAATCTAGTGCGACCTTCCCACGATGCAGCTCAATTATTTGCTTAAATACAAACAAAGTTAATACAATTTTGCTTGTGCCGGCCATTGGCAATTCGCCCTTTTCCTCTATTAAAATCGACCATTCGTCTTCGGGAACAGCATTTCCTGTCTCGGTAAATTTAATTTCAATTCTCTTTTCACTTTCAAGGTACCTTGCGCTGATGTCAAGCAATCCTCCAGCAGGCATATCCTCTGAGAAAGCCAAAAACAAAGCAAAAATAGCCTGTTCAATCATTTCTGGATCAGCCAAGATAAGGGGTAAACCATTTTGAATTGAAACATTTGTTCGAATATTCTTGAAGTTTGATAGATTTCCAAGTACTGAGACCACATGTTTAATAATCACCTGTACATCCAGATTTACGAACTCAGGTTTTCTTCCCCCATTACCTGTGAAAATGTTGCGAATGGTCTCCCTGATTTTCATTGCCTGATCGAGTATCAGTTCAAGGTCGCGCTTCTGGTTTTCATCGTGTGACCCTTCTATCAGGTTCTCAACGTATATAATGATTCCCGTCAAAGGGTTGTTAATCTCATTTGCAATTTCTTTTGCCAGCTTTCCAATGGAAGCAAGTTTAGCAGACTCAATTAAGCGTGTTTGTGCAGAAGAGAGTTCTCTTTGCATTGAATTAAAGGATTCAGCCAGAAAACCGAGTTCCCCTCTTCCTGGGGGAATTTCCTGCTCAAAGTTTCCCTCTGCCACTCTTCTCATCCCCTCCACCATACTTTTTACGGGTCTACCAATGAAAAGTCTAATTGAAATATATGCTATTCCTGCGGCCAGTAAAGCAATTACAATCGTCAGTGTAATCAGTGCAAAACGAGTCCTGTTGAGGTCATCCATGATACTCCTGGCCGAAACTTTCATTTCTATGAACCCGAGAATTGTTTGAGTAGAATCGTGCACTGGTTTTGAAGTGTTTTTATTGCTTGCTGATTCGTGACATTCTGTGTTGTAGCAGCTGGGGGAATTGTAAATTGGCAGGGAAGTGTAAATAAGATTGCTATCCCTATGGAAATGAGTACTGTAGGCAGTGTTTACCGGGTAAGCTGACTCCTCTTTTTGTCTATAGTGACAGTTAGTACAGAGTTCATCAGTTCTCGATATGTGTTTATTTATTTCATTCTCATTGGAGGAGAACTTAATGACACCTATGTGGTTTAAAATTCTTACTGATTTGATTTCCTCTTCGCCAACTATATCGTTTATTGCTTTTGTTATTTCATCCCTTCGGTTTCTCAACATGCTCAATCTCAGTATCTTTTCTGTCGTTTGACTGAGCAACATTGTGCACCTGTCAAGAGAACGAATTGCGTTTTCCTCCTGTCTTCTTAGGCTCATTGCAGTAAATAAAGACATGCTAATGATTATAATTAATCCTACCAGGATCGATATGAGGGTTGATGTGCTTAAATGCCTGAGTTGATTTTTGCGGCTACCTTTTTTCAATTTCTAATTGAATTGATTTTTGTGAACAGGTCAGGCTCATTCTCTATGGGAGATGCGCGATACCTCCAGGCCAAGTGCCTTAAGGACAAGGTCGGTCAGGTAAGACATCACAGTTCCCAGGATTGCCATTACAAGAGTTACAATAATAGCGTACATAAGTCTGTTGTTATTGTAAATGTTAGCTATTATATACTCAACCCCGGATAATTTATCTGTGTTGACCCTGTTTTCAAAGCTACCTTCCTGTTTATGTGTCACCTGAAAAGAATATGCGTCATTAAAATTTCCGACAATTACAGGTGTAAGACAGGTAATCAATGTACAAAGGCATATGAGGAGAGCTGTTGTACTGAGCTTCATAATTGACTCCTTTTCTAAATCCCCTTTTTCTTTTCTTTTTTATATTCAATGAACAGTTTTACAACCACAATAACTGTAAGTGATGCAGCTGTTCCCATCAACAAAATGCCTGCTGCTTTCTGATAAGCTGAAATACCGGTCATTTTGTAAACTTGCTCAAGTGCTATTGAGAAGCCAGCAAAAGCGATCATAATTGCAAACAGCAATCTTATTCCGTAGCCCTTGACATACTTAACGGCCGTCGCGCCAATTTGCGCTCCCACTGAAGAGCCAAGAAGCATAAGAACAGCTGCAAATATTTCTACACGTCCCTTCATGGCATAAGTAAAACAGCCGTAAGCACCACTGGCAAGAACACTCATGAGGTCAGTACCTACTGCAATAGCTGTGGGAACTCCAATCAGGTAAACCAGAGCAGGCATTCTTATGAAGCCACCACCCACGCCGAGAAACCCTGATAGAAATCCAGTTGATGCAAATACAAGCAAAACCGCCCACAGGGAAACCCTTTCTATTCCAGATACCGGCAGAGAAATAATTGGCGGTAGATTAATTTTATGAAGGTGCAGTGCCAGTTTACTCTTTTCCTGATACGGTCTACCCCCACTATTAGCATTTAATTTCCGTTTTCCCTTAGTTTTAAAGTAGTCAATGAACATCAATGTGCTCAGGCTAAACATTAAAAAGAGATAGCACCATCTTACAACTGATCCAACGTCGCCGATTTTTTCAAGCTTTATTATCAGCTGTGAGCCGAGTTCAAGACCTACAATTGAAGCCAGTATTGAAATACCACCAAGCTTCCAGTCGACATTCCCCATCTTGTGATGCTTCTTTGTTGCACCAATTGATTGTCCAAAAATATTTGCAAGGTCTGTTCCTATAGCGTAGGCCATATGAAACCCAAAAATATTCAAGGCCGGTGTTACAATCCAGCCTCCCCCCACTCCAAAAAAGCCGCCGAGCACGCCTACACAAAAACCAATTAGAATAAGCAATAAAGCATTGAACTCAATTCCTGCAATTGGAAGATCGATGTTAAATATGTTCATTTTCTTTTCCCGATAGTAGTTCCAGGTTTTCTCTCTTAATCCTTTTCTCTTTTTTTGACTCAATTAGAAGCTTGGTAATTATCACAGCCGACATTGAGAGTGCGGTTGCCATCAGGATGATTCCAGCAAGAGATTGGAAAAAAAGTTTGCCTGTAATTTTATAAAACTGTTCAGTGCCAACTGAAAAAGCGGCAAAAATTATCATAATTGCAAAAAGGAGCCTTATCCCATATCCTTTTATATATCTAACTGCAGTAGCTCCAATTTGTGCTCCAATTGAAGCACCAATGAGCATAACAAAGGCTGCAAAGAGTTCCACGCGTCCTTTTAGCGCATAAGTGAAGCATCCATATGCCGCACTGAAGAGCACAGTTATGAGGCTTGTGCCAACTGCTACTGCGGTGGGAAGACCTATGAGGTAAACGAGAGCCGGCATAATAATAAATCCGCCTCCGACTCCCATAAACCCGGATAGAAATCCAGTAAAAAGGAATATCAGAAGAATTGGCCACAAAGAAACCTTCTCAATCCCTGAAACGGGAAGGGAAATTACAGGAGGGAGGGTAATCCTGTGAAGTTCGTAAGCAAAACCCCTCCTTTGATTGTCCTTCCTTTTTCCTGAAATCTCTTCTGTCTGCTGCCGGTTATTAGCTGCAAAATAGTCATAAAGCATATAACAGCCTAAAAAAGTGAGAAGAAACATGTAGCACCATCTGACAATTATGCCAACATCACCTGCCCTTTCTAATGAGATGATCACTTCCGAACCAATTTCAAGTCCAACCACTGAAGTTGAAATTGATATTAAGCCCAATTTCCAATCAATGTTTCCCATTTTTTGATGTTTCCGCACCGCTCCAATCGACTGGCCAAATATGTTTGCAAGATCTGTTCCAATTGCAAATGCCATATGAAATCCAAAGATGTTTAGAGCAGGGGTTACAATCCAGCCTCCGCCAACGCCAAAAAATCCTCCAAGTACCCCGACACAAAAACCTATAGCAATCAGGAGAAACAGATTAAAGTGTATGCCAGCAACTGGCAAATCAATATTAAACTGGCTCATGCTTTATTACTGCTACTTTTGTATTCTCTGGTACTAAACAGAATGGGATACCTATCATTTCATTTCTTTTCTTGATTCAATTATTATCTTTCCAATAATTATAAATGTCATTATAAAAGCTGTCCCCATCAGCACAATTCCTGCAAATGTCTGCATTGCAGGCTTACCTGCCATCTTGTAAAACTGCTCAGCAAGTACTGAAAGGCTTGCTAATATCACCATTATGGCAAAAAGAAGTCTTATCCCATATCCTCTTATAAATTTGATTGCCGTTGCACCAATTTGAGCCCCTACAGATGCGCCAATTAGCATAATGAAAGCGGCAATTAACTCAACGCGTCCCTTTAATCCATATGTAAAACAGCCGTAGCCTGCTGTAAACAAAACAGTTACCAGGCTTGTGCCAACTGCAATTGTTGTTGGCAAACCAACAAGGTAAACGAGGACAGGGAGTATTATAAATCCGCCACCGACGCCCATGAACCCGGATATGAACCCTGTTAACAGAAAGACAATCAGGATAACCCATAGAGAAACAGATTCTATACCTGATGCAGGAAGGGAAATCATCGGGGGGATGTTTATCTTAAGGAGTACTTCCGAAATTCTCGTTCGACCTGCTGATATATGATCACCATTATTTTGTTTTAACAACGATGGGTGGAGAACAAAGTAATCGTAAAGCATGTACACTCCGAGTGTGGAAAGAAGTATAACATAGCACCAACGTACCACGATACCCACATCACCAATTTTTTCAAGTGTAATAATGAGGCGCGAGCCAATTTCGACACCTACAACTGAGCTTATGATTGACAGAAGCCCGAGCTTCCAGTCAATATTTCCCATTTTATGGTGTTTCCTTACAGCGCCTATTGATTGTCCAAATATGTTTGCCAGAGGTGTCCCAATTGCAAAAGCCATATGGAAACCAAAGATGTTCAGAGCAGGCGTTATCATCCATCCTCCGCCCACCCCAAAAAAACCGCCAAGGACACCAACGCAAAAACCAATTAAAACAAGTAACAGGATGTTGAAATGGATTCCTGCTACCGGCAGGTAAACGTCAAATATGCTCATCCTCAGTAAGGGCAATTCTTTTTTCAAGTGGCAATTTCTCTTCGTACCATGACATCAGATCTCGCATTTCGACAGTTGGGCTAATGATGATGATAGCCGGTGCATGGAACCCTCTGGACATGGATTCACGGGCAATGCAATCGAGTCGTGCAGTAATACATCGCTGATTTTTCAGCGTGCCGTTTTCAATTACAGCTGCTGGTGTTGACGGTGACATACCATTTTTAATTAGCTTCTGGCAAATTGTTTCAATCTTTGAAGCACCCATATATATAATTATCGTGGTATTCCTCATATTGGCTAATTTGTCCCATTCCACCTGTGGCCTCGATTTATCCGGGGATTCGTGTCCTGTGACCAGTACGCACTGAGTTATGAGTCCCCTGTGGGTTATGGGTATCCCGGAATAAATTGGTGCCGATAACCCTGATGTAATTCCAGGTATTATCTCAAACTCAATTCCTGCTTTTTTTAAGGCGATTGCTTCTTCGGAGCCACGTCCAAAGACAAACGGATTTCCGCCTTTTAGACGTACAACCGTCATCCCAAGAGCTGCCCTGGCTATCAAAATTTCGGTAATTTGTTCCTGCTCTATGGTGTGGTAGCCGCTTTCCTTTCCTGCAAAAATTTTCTCACAGTTTTTTTTGCAGTATCTTAAAAGGTCGGTGTTTACAAGCCTGTCGTACACAACGACATCAGCTTGCTTTAACTTTTGCAAGCCTGCTACTGTGATAAGACCGGGGTCGCCCGGTCCCGCACCTACAATGTAAACTTTTCCTTTTTTACAATATTTGCTCATAAATTCCTCAATACGCTTATTACAAGGCTGGAAGCTATCGCTGCAAAAGCAATTGTAAATAATACAATTAAAATGTTGGATCTCAGTTCAAGTTTACCCAGGATTGCCTGATTGCGATTGAGGCTGTTATTTATCAATTGCAGAGACGCACTTCCATACTCCTTGAATTCTTTATCGTATTTTGTTATCTGATCGCCGGTCAACTTTCCTGACCTTACGTCGTCAAAAAAGTTTTTGTATATATTTGCCAATGCTGAATTGGTTGAATCAAACCCTTTAATTTCGTCAGCAGTCAGGGCATTCATACCTTCGAGCTTTCCAAGTATATGGTAAAAATCCTCCTTTGCTTTTTGCCACTGATTAAAAGTAGCTGTCGAATATCCCCTAATTAAAAAGTTCTTTTCTTCTTTCCGCAGCTGGAGTTCTGCTTCTTTAAGAAGGTGCATGCTATTTATTACGGAGTTGGTTTTTTCTATTTCAGCAGTAATCACCCAGCCAATTATACCGCTGCAAATAATCAGTGCGGTCATTATGGAAAAAGATAAAATTAATTTTCTTTTAAAGGATTGCTCGCTACTGCTCATAGCTTCTGGCCATTTTGTTTTTTTCCAGTTTCTTTAAAATCCCCCTCATATGTTCATATGTCGCTCTTTTCCCTCTGGTTGCTAAAAGATCCTCCCAATTGGTCGAAAGGAACTCCCTGTATGCTTTCTTCCTGACAGATGTGGATATGGAATGGCTGTTTGCGAGTAGCTGCTTTCTAAAATCCGCAGCCAGTTCAATAATTTGCTTCGTGTACGGAGGAACAAAGGTCTTTAACTTGTCTCTTACATACTTTGAATAGAAAGGTGCTTTTCCCTGAGATGAAGTTGATATTATGAGATCCCCCCTGATCAAATTTGCCGGTAAAATAAAATCGCACATCGACGGCTGATCGGCAGTATTTAGCAAAATCCCTTTTCTTCTGCAGTCCATTTGTACAAGTTTATTTGTTTCCGGATTGTTTGTAGTGCAAAACACCATTTTATAGTTTTTAAGGTATTTGCTCGAATATATTTTTTTGATGACAGTGATTTTGTTTCTGGCAGCTATTTTAAGTAATTGTCTGGATAATTGGGGTGATACGATTGTGATTTTCGCCTGATACCTGAGAAGATCCGACACTTTTCTCAGGGCAACTTTGCCGCCACCAATTACGAGACAGGGGAACTCTCTCATATTTATTAAAACAGGAAAATACTTTTGCCGTTGATCGCGTTTCACATGCAACTCTCCCCTTAAACTCTTTCTTCAATTTGAATGAAACAAAGGCGATGTAAAGTTCTGTATTCTTGGTGTTGATAAAGAAGTGCAACTTATTTTCTTGATGGGGAAAGAAGAGCATGTTAAATTTTAGCATAATTTGGAGAGGTGCGAGAGTGGTTGAATCGGCCGGTCTCGAAAACCGGAATCCTGCTTAGCGGGATCGAGGGTTCGAATCCCTCCCTCTCCGCTTGGGTCTACGGGTGTACTTGTAAATAATTAAGGGTTACCAAATATGATATTCAGGAAAGATTCGTCTCGAAAGAAATCACCCAGGCTTTCGGAAGATGTCAGACAGCGGGTTGCGAATCACCTGCGAAACCTTGACAGGTTTATTCGCGAAGGAAATTTTGAAATAGCAAAGAAGGAACTTGAAAAGGTTCGAGAAATAGAGCCAGGCAATGTTTACGCATTGGCGCTAGAAGAACGGATGGCAGCGCTTGAAAAAGAGAAATTAAAGGGCAAAGAAAAAGAGAAATATCCAGGGGCTGATGAATTAACGGAATCTACTGTTGGCACCCGGATGGACGCTGGAAGCAGCATTGGTCAGGAAAATACAAACCTTGAATTGCTTCGCGAGAAGATACGTCGTGAACTGGAACAGGAATACAGCAGGAAATACGCAGCTGAGATCCGGAGAGCCGAGCAGCGCCTTAACGATGCTCTTAAAAGGGGTCAGCAGTGGCAGGAATCTGAGCGAACTGCATTGATGGCCCAGCTTGAGGAAGAAAAAAATCAATACAGAGTAAAACTTGAAGCGGAATACAGAAAAAAACTGGTTGAAGAACTGGACAGGGTTGAAGCAAATTATAGGTTGCAAATTGAGAAAGAGCGACATGAGGCTGAAGAACAGGCAAGGAGAGAAGCTGAATTAAAGTATTCAAAAGCAATTGAAGAGCTCCAATTAAATTTTGAAGCGGAGAGAGAGTCTATAATCAGGAATCAAAATGAAACAATTGAGCTCTTTCAAAAGAGGATCGCATTAGACTTTGAAAATCGCCTGAAAGCAGAGCTTGATAAAATTAATTCATTATCCACAGTGGAGGAAAAGGAAGACCGGCAGAAACTTGAAGAGGCTATCAGGTTAAGATTGGAAAATGAATTTGAGACTCGCTTGAATCAGGAGCGAGAAAAAGTGGAGCTCGAGTTCGAACAAAAGCAAACTGAAATTGAAGAAAGCTTTAGAAAGAATTTTGCAACCTTAAAGGCAGAGGCTGATAAGGAGCTTGAAAGGAGATTGTCTGAGATACGTATTGAAGAAGAAAATAAATACAGACTTAAACGCAGGGAACTTGAGGAGGAACTGGAAGAAAAATACAAAAGGAAATTTGATGAAGAATTAGCCTCTGAACGCAGGCGTCTGGAAAAGGAAATGGAGGAGAAAATAAGGGCAGTTGAATCTCTATTCGAGAATGAAAAGATTCAATTAATTAGTTCTGAGAAGAAAAAGCTGGAAGATGTAAGACTGACAATACGGCATGAAATTGAAAAGGAGGTTGAAGAAAAGATAGCAAAAGAATCTGCCCGCCTTCAAAAAAGATTTGAAGATAAGCTAAGATTGCTTCGCATAAAACTACCTGAATCACGAGCTGAGAGATATATGACATACAGACAGAGATTAAAAGAAGCCTGGCTGAATCCACCAATTACCGTTGAAGTTGCAAGAGAGCTTATGCAAATAAGGGAACTGCTTGGTTTGTCCTTTGAAGAACATATTGAGACAGAAACTGAGGTTAGACTTGAGGTCTATGTTAAGTTTGTGGAAGACGGCATAAGGAAAGGGACTATCAAACCTGATGATACTGAGATGCTTAAAGAGCTCAAGTTAAAATTTGACATAACTCCTGATGAATCAGCCAGGCTGGAGCCGTATATCTTGTCCGCATTTCAAGAGGCGGTCAGGAAAGCCACGATACTTGTGGTTGATGATGATGTTGATTTCCTGGCTACAATCCGTCCAATCCTGGAAAGAGCCAGTTACAGTGTAGTTACCACAACAGCACCAGATAAAGCAATGGAGATAATCAATTCAAATCGAATTGATTTGATAATATCGGATATAATGTTTACAGGTCATGAAGTAGATGGTTTTACTTTTTACCAGAAAGTGCAGGAAAGGCCGGACATGCGAAAACTGCCGTTCATTTTGATGAGCGGACTTCAGGAAGGGGTTTTTGTCAGGACAGGGGTTCAGCTTGGAGTGGACGACTATCTTGTTAAGCCTGTGGAACCGGAACTATTGCTTGCTGTGGTTGAAGGAAAGCTTAAGAAATACAGAATGCTTGCGGATAGCGACAAAATATAAGAGGACAGGCTTTTGGTGGAGAAACGGATTTAGCTGGTCAGGTAGCTTTTCAAGGTTTTCAACAATAGTATTTAACCCATAGTTATTTCAATAACTTATGGAGAAATCATCAGGAGAGAGATAGCCTGCTTAAGAAGTTTTTGGATTTGAAAAAGTGGTTCGAATTAGCTATATTTTCCATTGAACCTGGACTACTAGCCCGGATTTTCTGGGCTATTTTTTTTAGAGGACATGGACAAAAGCGAAAAAATAGAGCAGCTCAAAGAGATGGTTGAGCGCATTGCTGCCGAAAATGGCGCGTATCTTGTTGACCTTGCACTGAAAAGTGAAGGGAAAAGAGATCTTGTGCAGGTATTTTGTGAGACAGACACAGGAATCACAATTGATAAGTGCGCCGAAATTAGCCGGGATGTCCAGCAGGTTCTGACAGGGGTCAGTTTTTTGAAAGACAATTACCGTCTGGAGGTCTCATCGCCCGGAGTCGGCTCGGTAATAAAGGTAAAGCGCCAGTACCGGAGAAATATTGGACAGCTTCTTGAAGTCAGGTATCGAATCGGGGATTTGGTGCAAAATGTGGAAGGAACCCTTGTTATAGCAGATGAAGATGAAATAGGAATTGATGATGGTAAGCAACTTATGAAGATAAGATACGATGATATTATTTATGCAAAAGTAAAAATCAGATGGTGACAGGAGGATTAAATGAAGACCGAAAAGAACGAAATAATTTCCGCTGCTGCGGAAATTGCCAAGGAAAAGGGCATCGACAAGGAAGTTGTTTCGGAAATACTTGAAGAGGTTTTTCTCGGTATAGTAAAAAAGAAGTTTGGGGAAAGTGCTGAAGCGGATATAGTTGCAAATGTTGATCGTGGCGATATTGAAATATATATGACAAAGAAAGTTGTGGATGAAGTTCATGACCCGGCAACTGAAATATCACTGGATCGAGTTCGCCAAATTGATCCAGAAGCTGAAGTTGAATTGGGGGATGACTTTCCAGAAGAGATTTCGCCTGAAGATTTGGGCCGCCGTCTGGTAGTTTATGCCAGGCAGGCTTTTTTGCAGAGGCTTCATGAGTATGAAAAAAATGTCGTTTATGATGAGTACAGTAAGATGATAGGCGAAATTGTGGTCGGTGAGATATATCAGGTAAAGAGAGATTTTATTCTTGTAAATCACAATAAAAGAGAGTTATTTCTTCCGAGGACAGAGCAAATTCCAAACGAGCACTATAGAAAAAATGCCACTATTCGTGCTGTAGTTAAAGAGGTCAGGAGGGGAACATCAGGCCCGCAGGTAATTATATCTCGTTCAGACCCGATGTTTCTCAAGAAGCTTTTTGAGATGGAGATTCCTGAAATTTTTGATGGAGTAGTTGAAATAAAAGCAATAGCTCGTGATCCGGGAAAGAGAGCAAAAGTTGCTGTTATATCAAATGATTCTCGCATTGATGCAGTTGGTGCCTGCGTTGGAATGAAGGGCGTGAGGATTCATTCTATTGTCAGAGAACTAAACAATGAAAATATAGATGTGTTGATGTACTCGGAAGATCCGGCTCAGTTTATTGAGAGATCGCTGACACCTGCAAAGGTGAAAAAGGTTGAAGTTGATCTTCTAAATCGCAAAGCACAGGTCTGGGTCGATACCAACCAGGAATCAGTTGCAATAGGGAGAGAAGGCATCAACGTGAAGCTTGCTGCAAAGCTTACCGGGTTTGAGATAGATTTAATGAGAGAAGGTCCCACTGCAGAAGAAAAAAGAGCTGCTGAAGAGAAAGCTGAAGCTGAGCAGTATGATATAGAGCTTGTAGAATTCAAGGAAGAACTTGGAGAGGAACTGCTCAACAAGTTCCTCGATGCCGGTTACCTTACGGCTCGTAACGTCCTTGATGCAACAGATGAAGAAGTAAAGGAAGATGTTGGTCTGGAATTGGCAGAGATTTCAAAAATAAAGGACATGATGCAGAAGGAATTTGAAGAAGAACCTGAAAATGAACCAAAGGACGAATAAATTACAGAGGAAGGGTGTTTATTGACAAATGGCTGAAGGGACGCTTAAGAAAAAACTCATAACAAAGGTTGCTTCTGAATTCCAGGTGTCTGTTGAACAAATCATTGAGTATCTTCATGGAAAAGGGCACACAAAGATTCGGCGAACCTCGACTGTTGACGAGAAGATGTACGATGAACTTGCCCATCATTTCAAGAAAGAACTTGATCAGGTTGAAAAGCGCAAGGTTATAAAAGATAAGCTTTCCGATAGACTCGAAGAAAAGGTTTCCGTAAAGAAATTAACTGAAAAGGAAACACTTGCCGAGAAGCTATCTCAAATGAAGGCCGAAGCAGCGGCGGTTCAGGTAAAAGTGGAGTCTCCGAAGGAACCTGAGGGTTCACCTCCTTTGAAGGAAGAGGTTATAGAACCAGCTAAAGCAGCTGAAGTTCCTCCAGCAGTTGAGGTTGTGCAGTCGGAGGTGCAGCCAGGGACTGAGGCCGTTGTAGAACCTGATAAAGAGAGCCACGTTGGATTCTCCGAGGGGGTTGAAACTGTAAGCCCAGCTGCCGAGCCTCCAGAAAAAGCCGGGACAGTTTCAGTAGATACTGCACCTGTTGTTGAAGAAAAAAAGGAGCTAGAAGCAGCAGAGGAGCAGGTTCAGGCACCCCCTATAGAAAAAGAGAATGTTCCCAATCTCCAGCCCGAGCGGTCCCCCCAGGGTCTAACGATAAAAGGAAGGATTGACCTTGAGACTGGTGAAATACTTACGGAAGAACAAATTGCTTTAAGGGAGCAGTTAAAGGAAGCTGAACAAAAAGCCAGAGAAGCGGAAAAGGAAATTGGAGGGGAAACGCAGCAGGATAAGAAAAAGAAAAAGAAGAAAAAGAAGAAAATCCGAGAAGAAAGCTCTGAAACTGTACAGTCTGAGATTATATCAGATGAAGAAGCAAAAAAGCGAAAGAAGAAAAAAGGCAAACATCCAGATGTCGATGTGGAAGAAGTGGAGCTTGCTTACAAGAGAACGATTGCCCTGATGGAGGAAAGCGGAGAAAGCGACCGGGCAATCTTTAGAAAAAAGAAAAGGAAAGAGAAACTTGAAGCTATTCAAAAGGTAATTGAACAAAAAGAGACGGAGAAACGGAGGTTAAGACTTCCCGAGTTTGTTTCGGTCGGTGAACTCGCCAAGTTAATGGGTGTTGATGCAGGAACCGTAATATCCAAAAGTGTTCAGCTTGGCCTGATGGTATCTATAAATCAGAGGCTCGATCTTGATACAATTACCCTGATTGCTGACGACTTTGGTTTTGAGGTTGAGCTGCAGGAGGAATACACGGACGAGGTGCTTGAGGACAAACCAGACCCCCCTGAGGCCCTCAAACGTCGTCCGCCCGTTGTCACCATTATGGGACATGTTGATCATGGAAAGACTTCTCTTCTTGATTTTATCAGAAACTCAAATGTTGTAGCAGGTGAGGCTGGTGGGATTACTCAACATATTGGAGCATATATGGTACAGCTGCCTGGCGGCAAGCAAATTACGTTTCTTGACACGCCTGGACATGAAGCTTTTACCGCAATGCGTGCGCGAGGTGCCCAGGCAACGGACATTGTTGTCCTTGTCGTTGCTGCTGATGATAATGTCATGCCGCAAACTATTGAGGCAATCAGCCATGCAAGAGCTGCCGGGGTTCCAATAGTAGTGGCTATTAACAAAATTGACAAGCCTGAGGCCAATCCCGACAGGATCAGGAAGCAGCTTGCTGACCATGGTGTGCTCGTTGAAGAATGGGGTGGTAAGACACAATCGGTTGAAATATCGGCAAAGAAAGGGACCAATGTAGATTTGCTCTTAGAAAAGATTTTGCTTGAAGCTGACCTTCTTGATGTAAAAGCAAATCCCGATCGGCTGGCACGGGGGGTAATTATTGAGTCAACCCTTGATAAGGGGAGGGGGGCAGTTGCCACTGTACTTGTACAAAAAGGTTCGTTGAAAATTGGTGATCCTTTTGTGGCCGGAACCACAAGCGGCAAGGTGCGTGCAATGACGGACGAGAGAGGGAACAGAATTTTAGTTGCCAGGCCTTCAACCCCTGTGCAGGTAACCGGGTTTGAAGAGCTGCCTGTTGCAGGCGACCTTTTTATTGCTGTTGCCAATGAGAAGATAGCAAGGGATATAAGCACGCGACGCAAAGCAATTAAACGTGAGCAAAAACTAAGGGGTATGCATCATATAACTCTCGAAGAGCTTTCCAATCAAATTAAAGAAGGGACAGTTAAACAGCTTAACGTTGTTGTAAAGGGGGATGTTGACGGTTCAGTTGAAGCCCTCAGCGATGCGCTTATGAAGTTATCAAATGACGAGGTGAGAGTTCAGGTGATTCACCGTGCAGTTGGACCAATTTCTGAATCTGATGTCCTGTTAGCTTCTGCATCAAATGCAGTAATTATTGGCTTCCACGTCAGACCGAGTGCAGCAGCCAGAAAGTTAGCCGAACAGGAATCCGTCGAAATTAAATTATACAATATAATTTATGATGCCATTGATAATGTTCGAAAGGCACTGGAAGGGATGCTCAGTCCTGAGGTTCACGAAGAAGTCCTGGGTTCACTTGAGGTTAGACAGATATTTAAGGTTCCGAGGGTCGGGACAGTTGCAGGGTGTTATGTAACTGAAGGGAAGATTCAACGCAACAACAAGGTCAGGCTGATTCGTGATGGTATTGTTATTTATGAAGGAACCATATCATCTCTGAAAAGATTTAAAGATGATGTTCGGGAGGTTGAATCAGGGTATGAGTGTGGTTTGAGTTTGGAGAACTTCAACGACATTAAAGCTGGTGATATAATTGAGGCTTTTACAGTGGTTGAAACTCAACGCAGCCTTGCTTGAAAATGATTTTTATGAACTTAAATTTGCAGTTTACGGTTTTATTGAAATCTTTGGATTGCGAGGGTTGAGAAATTGTCGGTAAGAACAGAAAAAGTTGGTCATGCAATAAAGGAAGAACTTGGCGCTCTTTTTGAGAGAGATTACAGAACCAGTGAGATGGGTTTTATCACCGTAACGAAGGTGGTAATGAGTCCCGACCTCAGATTGGCAAGGGTTTATATAAGTATATACGGTGATTCCAAAACCAGGGAGCGCACTTTCTTTTTGCTCAATGAAGCAAAAAAAGAGATAAGGCACGCCATAGCGGCGAATGTCAGGTTAAAGTTTGTACCGGAAATTGCTTTGTTTTTAGATGATACAATGGATTACGTTGCGAATATCGAACAACTGATAAAGAAAACGCATCAGAACAACAATGAGTGAAGAAGGCAGGGTGATTCCAGTATATAAACCGAAAGGAATGACTTCATTTGCGGCACTGAGAAGGGTTCGCAATTTGCTCGGTATTAAAAAGATCGGGCACGCAGGAACTCTGGATCCACTTGCTGAGGGGCTCTTGATTTTGCTGACTGAAAGGAAAACAAGATTGATGGAGGAGTTCCTGAAACTGGAGAAGGAATACGTTGCTGAATTGCAGTTTGGTATTTCATCACCAAGTCACGATCTCGAAACCAATCCTGTTACAGTGGCTGAAAACTTAACATTAACGGAGGACAATTTGCGTCAAACCTTAGCGGAGTTTGTTGGCGAAATTGATCAAATTCCCCCTTCATTTTCCGCTACATGGGTGAACGGGAAGCGTTCTTATGAACTGGCAAGGAAAGGCAAGTATGTCACACTGAAGCCAAAGAAGGTATTGATAAAACAAATTGAGCTTTTGAGTTTTGAGTTGCCATATGCAAGGTTAAGGATTGTATGTTCCAGTGGCACATATATAAGGAGCCTTGTTAGAGACATTGGCAATCGCCTTGGCATCGGAGCTGTGCTTGTGGATCTTGTGCGGACGAGGATAGGAACTTACACGCTGGAAGATGCAAAAAGGATTGAAGAGATTAAACAGGTGGTTGCTGCATGATTCGTCGATCTCTTGAAGAAATGCCATTTAATCCTGAGTCGATTGTAACCGTCGGGACCTTTGACGGAGTTCACATTGCTCATCAGCGTATACTCAGCAATCTTGTCGACCGTGCAAAATCAGAGGGCTTAAGGAGTGTTGTAATAACCTTTTCACCTCACCCTCAGGAAGTGCTGACGGGGAAGCGGGTTGATTTGTTGATGACAGAGGAAGAAAGGTTTAATACAATATCGGGTTTTGGAATTGACGAGGTTTGTGTCTTGAAGTTTGATCAAGAATTTTCCCGGATTACCGCGGACGACTTTTTACTTGTACTGGTGCGGGATCGGATTGGCTTGAGGGAATTTGTACTCGGTTACAATCATACTTTTGGCAAGGGGGCCAGAGGGACTCTTGAGCTTGCAAGGGATCTTGGACGCAAGAACGGTTTTGCAGTTTCATCACTTGACGCTGTTTATGTAGATGGAAAAGTTGTTTCAAGTTCAGCGATTCGAAAACTACTGAAGCTCGGCAATCTTACATTTGCAAATAAGATGCTGGGTAAACCTTATCATTTTGAAGGAGTGGTGGTTCGCGGTGATGGAAGAGGGAAAGGGTTGGGTTATCCAACAGCTAATCTTAAACTTATAGATGACCGTTTGCTTGTGCCGGCGCTTGGAGTATATATAGTGGAAGTTGATGTTGAAGGAGAGAAGCATCCGGGTTTAATGAGCATTGGTGTCCGACCAACATTTGCAGATGGAGGGCATGTTACAGTTGAGGTATGGATTTCTAATTTTGAAAAGGATATATACGGCCAGCATATTGGTGTGACTTTCATTCGCAGGTTGAGAGATGAAATGAAATTTAATTCAGCACAGGAGCTGGTAAAGCAGATGGATAATGACCGAGTTCTCTTAAATGAATACATTAAAACGACAATCAACCAACAAAGATAGGAGTTTTAAAAATGCCTTTGACAAAGGAGCAAAAGCAAGAACTTATTTCTAAATACGGGAAAAAGCCTGGAGATTCCGGCAGTCCAGAAGTTCAAATTGCAATTTTAACCCAGCGTATAAATGAGCTCTCTGCTCACTTTGATATGCATAAGAAAGATAATCATTCACGTCGTGGGTTGCTTAAGATGGTTGGAAAGCGTCGCCGCCTTCTCGATTACCTTCAGAGAAAGGATATTGAAAGGTACCGCAGGATTGTAGAGGAGCTTGGATTAAGAAAGTAAAAATATAAAAGGAAAAGTAATGGAAAGTTATATAACAAAAGAAATCGAAATTGGCGGAAGAAAATTAGTATTGGAAACCGGAAAGCTTGCCAAGCAAGCTAACGGTGCCGTGATGGTGCGTTATGCCGATACGATGGTTCTTGTGACGGCGGTTGCCTCGGAAGAGGCTGTGGAAGGACAGGATTTTCTCCCTCTGTCCGTTGAATATCGTGAAAAAACTTCTGCTGCAGGGAAAATCCCTGGAGGTTTTTTTAAACGGGAGGGAAAGCCGAGTGAAAAGGAAGTTCTCTCAGCAAGGTTAATTGATCGTCCAATCAGACCTTTGTTTCCAAAGGAATGGACATTTGAAACTCAAATAGTGGCAACTGTCTTTTCGTTTGATGGTGAAAACGATGCGGACTTTCTTGGTGCAATTGGTGCATCTGCTGCGCTCATGGTTTCAGATATTCCCTTTGATGGTCCCATTGCTGAAGTTAGAGTTGGGAGGATTGGAGGGGAGTTTGTAATTAACCCTACCATTTCTCAGCTTGAAACAAGTGATATGGATTTGACAGTTGCCGGTTCAGAAGACTCTATTGTAATGGTGGAAGGTGAGTCAAAAGAGGTTTCTGAATCTGAATTACTCGGAGCACTTGAATTTGCACATTCACACATTAAAGAAATCGTTCTTCTTCAGAAAGAACTTGCCGCTGCTGTTAACAGGCCAAAGAGGCCTGTTCCCCAGAAAGAAATCCCGGAGGGCCTTGCTGAGGAGGTTGTGCGCCTGGCCGGCTCTCGTATTTCTGAATTGAACAGGCTGGTCTTGAAAAAAGCTGACAGAAGTGAAAGAATGCAAGCAATTCTGGATGACGTTGTTGAGGCCCTCGCAGAAAGATTCCCTGAGCAAGAATCAGTGATTGGCGAGATTGTTCATGACATAGAACGGCAGGACATGCGGATGATGATTTTGCGTGAAGCCCGACGCCTTGATGGAAGAGGCCACAGAGATATCAGACCAATAACATGTGAGGTTGGGTTGCTTCCGCGAACTCATGGTTCAGCTCTGTTCACGCGTGGGGAGACTCAGAGCCTGACCACTGTGACTCTGGGAACAAAGCTTGATGAGCAATTAATAGATGGATTACTTCCTGAATCAACAAAGAGGTTCATGCTACATTATAATTTCCCGGGCTATAGCGTTGGAGAAGTTTCCCGAATGAGTGGACCTGGTCGACGGGAAATCGGGCATGGAAACCTTGCTGAGCGTGCCCTCAAAAATATAGCGCCATCAGAAAAAGAGTTCCCCTACACAATTAGAGTTGTATCCGACATCCTGGAGTCAAATGGTTCATCCTCGATGGCGACAGTATGTGCAGGTTCACTCGCTCTTTTTGACGCCGGAGTGCCAATGAAGAAGTCAGTGGCGGGCATTGCAATGGGACTGGTAAAAGAAAGGGACGAAGTAGCTGTGCTGTCTGACATACTTGGAAATGAAGATCACCTTGGGGATATGGATTTCAAAGTAGCAGGTACACGTGACGGGATAACAGCATTTCAAATGGATATTAAGATCCGCGGAATTTCTTTCGACATCCTCTCCCGCGCATTGGAACAGGCAAGAGAAGGTCGTTTCCACATACTCGAGATAATGGAGCAGACCATCTCTCAACCAAGAAGTGAGCTTTCACCTTATGCCCCACGTCTGACAACCATTCGGATCCCGGTTGACATGATTGGTGCAGTAATAGGCCCTCAAGGGAAGGTTATCAAAAATATTGTTCAACAAACAGGTGCAGAAGTTAATATAGAAGATGACGGTTCTGTTTTGATTGCGGCAGTCTCCCAGGAAGCAGGTTCCAGGGCAAAAGAAATGATTGAAAAACTTGTTGAAGCTCCTGAGGTTGGTAAGGTGTACAAGGGAGTGGTCAAACGATTAATGGATTTTGGGGTATTTGTTGAATTTCTTCCAGGAAAAGAAGGACTTCTTCATATATCTCAAATTGACCACAAACGCACGAACAAAGTGGAAGATGTATTTAAAGTTGGCGATGAAGTCGAAGTAAAGCTAATGGAAATTGACGAGATGGGAAGATATAATTTGAGCAGAAAGGTGCTCATAGAGAATCCAAACCCGCCGTCATCACGTGAGGAGTCAGGTGAGGGTTATGACAGACATCGCGACCACTCAAGAGGTGACCATACAAGGCGTGGTAGAAGAGGGTAACCATTCGAACAAGAGAAACATTCAAATTAAAAAAGGAGCAAGGTCATGAAAGGCAACAAAGAGATCATTGACATTTTAAACCTTCGACTTTCTGAAGAATTAGGCTCAGTTAACCAGTATTTTGTTCATGCTGAAATGTGTGCAAACTGGGGATACACCAAACTTCACGATGTCATAAGGAAAAGAGCAATAGCTGAGATGAAGCACGCGGAGAGAATCATCGAGCGTATTATTTATCTCGAAGGGCAACCAAACGTCAGCAAACTAAGCACTATTACTATAGGCAAGGATGTGGAAACCCAACTTCAGTTTGATTATGAGGCAGAAAAAATTGCAATACAGGGATATAATGACGGGATAAAGGCCTGTATTGATGCGGGTGATAATGGCACACGCGAACTTTTTAAATCGAATCTTCTTGACGAAGAGGAACATATAGATTGGATCGAAGCCCAAATGGACCAAATAAAACAGATGGGACTATCGATGTACCTCTCAAATCAGGTGTAAGCTCTTTACACGGCAGCATCATATCCTTGACATGCCGAATATGTCATGGCGGGGCTTTCACCCAGTCGAGCAAAAGATTATTGCGTGTCAAACGCTTCACTATTTAGGGAAGGGCGCCGTGTCAAAGTAGATGTCAAATGAGATAATCTTACCATCTCGTACTTCAAACACTTCTGCGACGTCGCTCTTGAAAGTGGGGCCGCTGGGCGGCTGGAGCTCGTATCGGGTCAAGGCACACGCCTTGTTTCCGTCAACCAGCAGATCTCTGATCTCCAGCGCAGTGATCATGGAGTAGAAGCGTTTGGTTGCCTCGAGATATCTGGCCCTTCCCGTAATCTGATTAATTGGATAGGTGAAGCTGGTGAACGCAATGTCATCAGCCAGGAAGGCTTCCCAGCCTTTCCTTTGTTTGAGACTGTTGAAGTACCCCAGGATCGTGTCCCTTGTTGTCATGTGGTTTGTCCTTTCCGCGGGCAGTGCCGCCTTATTTTGTAAAAACTAACTTGCCAGTTCGTAAGCTTGGCCAATGCGCATGTAGTGTCTCCTCGTTAGGCGAAGATTTCATCAGCTCATGCGGTCTCGAATTGCAGACTCTTCAGCATTTCCACCGGGACACGCTTGCTTAAGCCCAGTATCTCAATTCCAACTACGTTGTCATTCGCGTCGTAGTCAAGAATCACACCTGGTTTGATCTCCTCGGACTCGACAATCGCTGACTCATCGAGCCGAAAATATAAAGCATCATTTTTCTGATCCACCTTTAGTCTCATTGCGACCTCCTTATTCTGCGGTCAAAGAAGACTGTTACAATTCCCTAACATCAGGATTCACCACAACACGTAAAAATCGCCCACTGCACTGCTCGATAGCTCGTATATGGTGAACCGTTCCATCACCTTTGAGTTCCTTCCTCTCGGGATCTTCTATGGCTAATTTCACCCAGTCCTCTTGGATATTTCGCCCCCTCAGCATGTCATAAGCGTGTTCGGAAAACTCATACTCGATCATGAGGCCGTGTTTTCTCAGAGCACTGTGCCATCAGTGGGTTCTGAAACCAGCAATCTCATTCAATTCTACAATGGCTGTAATGCCACTTCCATCATTGTTCTACAGAATCAGAAAATCTTCGTCAATTTCCTTAATTACACCACTTACATAATATAGCATGCTCTTGAATATGATCATGGCTTCCTTCCCAAGACCGAAGGACTCTGAATATTTCTTTAGTATTCGTTCCCAACTTGTCCGGTTCATGGTTCACTCCTCGGCCTATCGCCTAACTATTGATTATATGGTTTCCACCTGACATGCTCATCCCAACTCCTTCGAACATAATACGCATCGGTGTGTAAATTGTCAAGTTCTTGCAGCGGCTTCTTGAGCGACTCCGGCAGCATTGTTACCCGGTCTTTCGCACCTTTGCCGTCGTGGACGAGCAGATAGAGGAACAGCAATGCTGAGAGTGCTTGATTTTGCGTAGAGCTGCTGGCATGTTCTTTCAATGCAAGATGAGACAGAAATGCGTTGATCTCCATCTTGCCCATCTCTGCGAGATGCCGCACGCCATGGAAGAAAATGGAGCGCCTGATCCAGTGAACATAGCTCTATTTGGTCCGCCTGCTGTAATAATGTGGGCCAATCACTTCTCGGCTTTCATCCAAGGCTTTGCTTGTGGGAGATTGGAGAGTTTGGGGGACATCTCCCAGGTTTCTTTATTTCACCACCATCATTTTTATTCTTTGAACTACGTTTCCAGCAGTCATCTGTGCAAAATACACACCGCTGGGCAGGTTTGTGGCGTCAAATGTTACGGAATGTTTCCCTGCGTCCTGATTTTGATTAACCAGGACAGCAACCTGTTCTCCGAGAAGATCATAGATCTTTAATGATACGTAGCTATTTGTTGGGATCTCGTAGCTGATCACAGTCGTTGGATTAAACGGGTTCGGGTAGTTCTGGCTTAGACTGAAATGCAAAGGTATGCTCTGTGGAAACTGCTTTACAGATGTTATCAGCTGTGACAGCGGTCTTTCCCAGGCACCCCCACCGACGGTTCCTGCGTACAAAATTTTTCCCATTGATGCAATTGAAAGGACGCTGGTATCATTTAATCCATTATTTACAGCTGTCCAGGTTGCTCCTCTGTCTGTGGAAAGGTAGACGCCTCCGTATGTGCCAGCAAAAATGCTGTTGTTTACAACAGCAAAAGCCTGCACGTTCTGTGCAATACTGCTGCTTAAGCCGTTGTTTGCCGAAGACCAGGATGCGCCACTATTAGTTGATAAATATACGCCGCCAGATGTTCCGGCAAAGAGGTCGACGCCATCAAAAGCCAGTGCCTGAACATTTGTGTTTTGAAGGCCATTGTTAACCTGTGTCCAATTAGCTCCAGAATTGGTGGAAATATATACACCACTGCCGTAAGTGCCTGCAAATAAATTGGTCCCGTCAGTAACTAATGCAAGAACGGTTTTATCATTCAGCCCATTATTTACAGCCTTCCAGGTCATCCCGTTGTCAGTAGAAGCATATACACCAAAACCTTCGCTGGCGGCAAAGAGAGTCGAGCCGATTTTAGTGAAAGCTCGAACTGTAGCATTCGATGGTATGCCGTTATTTATCAATGTCCAATTAGCCACACCACCGGTAAGGGCATACAGCCCTTCGTCAGTACCTGCAAGAAGGTAAGTTCCGCTTAGGGCAAGAGATTTTACATCCCTATTACCAAGGTTATTATCAATCAGTCGCCAGGTTGTTCCCCCATCTGTAGAAAAATAAACACCGTTCCATGTTCCAGCAAAAAGAGCTGTATCATTGGCAGCGAATGAATAGACTGATGTGTTGTACAGGCCGCTGTCAACACATGTCCATGTTGTGCCATCATTTTTTGAAACATAAACACCTCCCTCCTGTGTCCCGGCAAGAATATCAGTCCCGTTGGAAGCCAATGCGGTGACTACGGTGTCTGTCAGACCGTTGTTGACTGCTGTCCATGTTGTTCCCGCATTTGTGGACAAATAGACACCGCCGCCAAGTGTGCCAGCAAGCAGAGTTGAACCATTTAAAACGAGAGACCTGACAGTTGTGTTTACCAGCCCATTGTTAACAGCTGTCCAGCTCTGACCGTTGTTGGTAGACAGGTAGACACCTTTCACATCCGTGCCAGCGAAGATGTCTGAACCGTTAACCACAATTGATCGAACTATTGTATTAGCCGGCAATCCATTATTTACAGCTGTCCACTTGCCGCTTCCGTTTGTCCAGCGGTAAATTCCTCCATTTGTGCCAGCAAACAAATTTGTGTCACTGATTGCAAGAGCAAAGACAGCTGTGCTTGCCAGACCATTGTTCATGGCTGTCCAGCTCGCGCCTGCATCCTGTGAGACAAAAACGCCCCCTAAGGTTCCAGCATAAATCTTACCATTGGTAACTACGAAGCTACGCACATATTCATTTGTTAATCCATTATTGCTCCATGTCCAGCTTGCTCCATTGTCCGAAGAAACATAGATGCCATTGTCAGTACCAGCAAAAACATATTTACCGCTTGCTGCAAGAGCTTCCACATTGCTATTGTACAATCCATTGTTTGCGGCAATCCAGCTGTCGCCCATGTTCGTAGATACGTAAACTCCGCCGAACGCTGTCCCTGCAAAAATAGTGGTGCTGCTGATAGTTAAGCTGAGTATTCGTCCACCGTATGGCCCATTCGATTGAATCCACTGTGTTCTGGCAACAGTTGGCAGGGAAATGATGGCGGCGATTAAAATAGTTAAAAGCTTACAGGCTTTCATTTTTGGTTCTCCTTGTTACTTCGAATTTTTTTGTAGCTTCTCAAAAAGGTTGAGGTTGAATCACTTTTCCTCCCCTACAACTATGATTCCCAGAATCCCAAGATCAGCATATAAGAGCGGGGCAAGAATTGGAGCAAATACAAGTATTCTTTCCACGCTAAACTCACCTGTTCCACCAAGGTCCCCAGAAAGATGAAATGCAAAACCGAGCAGTCCAACAACAATTCCGGCTATCATTGTCCAGAAGTACGTCACTTCATCCCCGGTGGACCACTCTTTTGAAACTGCAAGTGAAATAACGACTCCTGTAGCAAAAAGTCCATATACAATTGGAATCAGCTTATAAAAATTATACCCATACTGTCCGTGGTCGATAATTGATGTAATGGCACTGGCTGCAAAGCCAAAGCCGACAAGCCAGAGGAAATGCCTATCACGGGATATAGGGGCTTTAAATGTGCCTATGCCAGGTACTTTAAGAAATCCAGGTTGATCTTCAATTTCCTCGACAACTGCGTACAGGCCAACAAGCGAAATTCCCGAGAAAGCCAGTGGTGCCAGAATCGGAGAGGCAAATGTCAGCCAGATCCATGTCAGTTGTCCCAAAGGGTTTAAAGCCTGGTTGGCATGAAATGCAGTCCCCAGGACTCCAACTGCAACACCAAGAACCATTAAAATTATGTGAGCAAATGTAAGAGGCTTGTTAGGTCTTGCTTTCAAAGCAAGTAAAAAGCTGGATGCCGCTCCCAGAGGAGCATAAATTATCGGGATCCACTCGTAAGCAGGTATGAAATTGTTTACTGCATGAGCAAGTGCCACATCAAAACCTGTAAATACGAAATTAACTCCTACAAGTAGCATGAGGAGTCTGTTTTTTTCCATTGGCAATTTTACCCTGGCAATATGAAAAACAGACATTTCACTCATTTCAAAGCTCCACTTTTATGTTCTCTGCGGAGCCGCATAGCATCTTCTTTAACCTTGTTTAATTGTTTTAATAATGGGTAAACTCCGTGCCACTGTACATAGTCAGGTCCCTGCATATATGCAGCAAACTTGGCAGTCCGACCGTAATAATGCCAGAGGTCAAATGCGTCAAAACTAATTTGAGTGGCAAATGGCTTTGACGTAATTATTCCATCCTTTATCAGACCGTTAATGATATTTGTCGCCTCCTCAACTTTTGCATTGACAAATGATGTAACGCTGTCGGCTCTTTGATAGACATTTTTGACAAATGGTTTCGAATGGCAATTGTAACAGAGGACTTCCATATTGCGGCGATTTTGCTCGCTGTTTGGCCGGTTTGTTGAAACAGCAGCAAACAGAAACTTTGATAGCCGCGTACCCACCTCATGAGTTGTACCCTCACCACCAAAACCGCTCATGTGGCACGTTGCACAGGTTGGTGCAGGCATGTCCTGTACTGTCAGTCTACCTGGTTTCTGATCCCAATTCCATTTTTCCCCCTGAGTCGCATACATGACGCCGTGAGCAGATTCTTTATAAATTTCATCCTGGGGATGATCAGGACCAAGGTGGCATTGCCCACATACTTCAGGTTTACGCGCCTGTGCAAGTGAAAACTCATGTCTCAGGTGACATTTATTGCAATTTCCGATGCTTCCGTCTGGATTTGGCTTGCCAATTGAGTGACAGCTCTGACACGCAGCAGGAGTGACATCTGGCCCTTCAATGTCAAACAGAGCGTTTCTGGTTGCGGTAGGAATGCCGTTGGGTCCTCTTGTCAATTCGGGAATTTCTTCAGTAAGTTTACGCTGTTCAGGAGAAAAGTCGTCAAATCCACTTAACGCCATCCATGCTGCCCCGGCGTGCCGACTATGTTCAAATTCATCTGTTTCTCGTACATGACACCGGGCGCACTGTTTGGGAGTGGGGGAATAAGTAATAAAAAAACCTTCATGATCGTGACCAAGCGGATTATTTTTCTCGACAACGTGGCAGTCTTCACATTTGACACCTGATTTTGCCATTGTGCTCAAAGCATATTGATAAACAATATCCGGTGTTACTCGCTGATGACACGTTGCGCATTTGTCACCTCCTGTAAATGAAACATTTTGCACCTTTGCAGTTTCCCCGCCGAATGGAATTTTTGTGAAGATGTAAATTATAAGTAATGCTATGAGCGCGACAAGAACCCCAATTACAAACGAGCGCGGTAGCTTTTCAACCATTTTTTCCTCCTTTGAATAAAGAAGTTACTGCAGGAAAATAAGATACACCTGGTTTTGTTTCAAGAAAGCATGATTGTTCTGCCCTTATTTAGTCATCCACCAGCATTGCCACTCCTTTGTCTAAGCACGTCGAGGATTTTGAGCGTTACCTATCACACCGGGGAAGTGAGAAACGAATCAGGGATGGTAGATAATCCAGCCGAGAAGGTGGGGAGTCCTCTACACACTGCTCGGTGTTATCGGCTAATAATGAGCGTCAATTGTTTGTCCCCGTGCCCCACAATAGGAGCGTTTTTTACGTATTGAGCAAGGACATCCTGGGCTGCTGGATATAGCGGCCAGTGCGGCTTTGCTTCTTATCGTCTGCGTTAATCATGAGACGTTTCTGGTTGTATAATAAACGCAGTGTTTCTTACAAGATAGCCGAGACAGCCATATTCAACGCAGGGTGTATCAGCCATACTCGATTTCCTTCACGTTTCTGGCGATTGTCGCGTCGAACCTCGCAACCTCGTCCTGTTGCTTGGGAAGTTGCGCCATGAGCCGCTTTGTCTCCTCCACGACCTCGGCATCGGCGTAGCGGTAGGGTGTGTGCGCGTGACCGTACTTGCGCGGCTCGTCGAGCGTCGAGCTCTGTTCTGGAAGACGGGACGTTCTTGTACTCCCCGGGTTGATTTTCCCTACGCCAGGTATGGTAGGTGCTGACAGCTGAATTGTGAAGTTCCTGCTCTTCATAGACTTTGCTTTGTCTCAAAGAGACACTCTCAAGTTATACGGTTTCCGTCTAACAGGCAACTACTTTTCCTCACAGGGCAGTAATCGGCCTTTGAATAGCTTTGTCACTGCGATTCAACGGATGGATGCGGATTGTCGTTGTTCAAGCATCTTTGTGTTCCAATGGTTTTTGAGCAGTAGAGGCAGTGTGGCCTGCCTTGACCGGGTGAATGGCAAAAGAATACATTTACGGAGTTTCAGAAATGCTCTGAAGAGTAAATGCGTGTTCAGGGCAATCAATGCGAAGATCAGCGACCTGCAGTTTCTTGTTCAGCAGCGTGCAGAAATGTTCTCCATTATCCTGATCAATACGATAGTAGGTGCATGTTAGACACATCCGCTGAATCGTTATAACCCCTGTTCGGGTAAGATGGTAAATTATCTTTAATAAACTTAAAAGCAGGCGTTCTTTATCATCCGGATTGAGTTGTTTAATTGGGTTTTCCAGTTCTACAGTGAATAACGATGCCCTCGTAGCTATCTCTTTTCCTCTTTTTGTTAATTCAATATAATGGCTGCGTGAATCATCTGGATTAATTTTTCGCTTAATCAGTAATTTTTCTTCCAGAGCTCTTACCGCATCACTAATGGTCGGTTTGGTCAAATTAAATTCTTCAGCAATATAACTGACCATATGCTTGTCTTTGCTGTGAGTTTGCAAAAATATTAATATCTGAATCTGAATTGGGGTCAGGGAAAAGGCTTTGCTTTCTTCCCACAACAATACGCGAAATGCCTCCGAAATTCTTTCCAGTGCCGCGACAATCCGGGTGTCGACGTTGCTGTTCTGATAGTCAAGATTAAATGCTGATTTCATTTTCCTTTTGGTCCATGTTTTGAAAAAGGGAATAGCCGAATTTTTCTTCAGGATGCTGTGGATTGCAATCCGGCTATTTCTCCTCCTACTTTTAAGTTTTAAAACTCACCTTTATTAATATATGGATAGCACCAGAGAAGTACACTCAATGTCACTGCCTTGAACCAGGCATTGTGCATTCCATCGACATCCTGTGCTGAGTGTCCCTTCTTTGCAAGGAACGGCTTAATGGTCGCCGTAATTGGATAAATAAATGCCACCATATATCGGAAATTGACAAATGGTACTGAATTCACATTGTCTGTTTTGTTTTTCTTTGTACTGTGATGACGTTTTGCAATTTCATGCTGGTAGTCCAGCCATTCCTGGTCGTACTCACGGTTACAGATATCCATAATCCATTGCCCGAATCTTTGGCGAACTGCATTAAGATAGTTGTTATCTGGATGACCGTTGCTGGTAAAATAATGGAGAAGGTGTTCATTTCCTCCAACATATCCATACCAGAGGTCAAGGATATCATTAACCTGATCTTTCAGAACCTGGCCTGCCATTTTCAGGTAGCGGTCATCATCATCTGACCAGAGCAGTGTTTTCTTAAGAAGCGCTAAATCCTGTATCGATACGGGGGATTTCTCTACTGAGGACTTCCCGTATTCATAGCCATTGATATTTACCTGTGCCATAAGTGTACCTCCTTAAAATGTTGATTGTTTGTTGGTTAATTACAAGGAAATATAGTAAGGACTCCTAACAATGTCAACATCTTTTTTATGAATAAGATTTATCCTGGAACTTATTTTGAGCAAAGGTGTTCAAAATATGAGATTTGTTTTAAAAACTTGTGAGAGGAATATGAGCAAATACAAATACATAATAATAGGGGGCGGGATGGCGGGCGATTCCGCTGTCAGTGGAATAAGGGAACTGGACAAATCAGGGAGCATTGCAATTTTTAGTGAAGAGAAAGACCCACCATACAATCGTCCACCATTATCAAAATCCCTATGGAAAGGAGAATCAATAAATTCCATCTGGAGGAGAACTTTAGATTACAATGTAGAGTTTTTTCCTTCAACATCTGTGGTAGCTATTGACCCTTTAAAGAAAGTCATTAAAACCGCAACGGGTGATATTCATTATTACGAGAGGCTCTTGCTCGCTACGGGTGGAAAGCCACGAAAACTTCCTCATGGTGGTGATGATGTTATTTATTTTAGAACGATCGAAGATTACAGAAGGCTTAGCACACTTTCTAAAAAAGGGTCAAATTTTGTCGTCATAGGGGGTGGGTTTATCGGCTCTGAGATTGCTGCTGCGCTTGCCATGAATGGAAAAAAAGTGACGATGATTTTTCCTGAGCAGGGAATCGGGGCAAAAATTTATCCACCTGATCTCTCACTGTTTCTAAACCAGTATTATCAGGATAAGGGTGTCACGATCATTTCAGGTGGGCTTGTTGATAATATTGAGAAAAAAGGGGTAAATTTGTTTGTCAGAATAGCTAATGGTGAAAATATTCTTGCTGATGCTGTTGTTGCAGGTGTCGGGATAATCCCTAATGTAGACCTTGCGAAAGATGCTGGACTTTCAATCGATGACGGTATTATAGTGGACGAGTTCCTCAGAACTTCGAATCAGGATATTTATGCTGCCGGTGATGCAGCCAGCTTTTTCAGTCCCGCCCTTGAGAAGCGCTTGCGTGTAGAGCATGAGGACAATGCAAACACTATGGGGAAGATTGCCGGAATGAATATGGCCGGTGGAGAAGAGGGATATCACCATCTTTCCTTTTTTTATTCCGACCTGTTTGAGCTTGGTTATGAAGCTGTCGGTGAACTTGATTCACATTTTGAGATTTTTGAAGATTGGGACGAAATCTTTCATAAGGGGGTTATTTATTATGGTAAGGGTGGTGTTGTGCGGGGAGTCCTGTTGTGGAATACGTGGGGGAAGGTAGACTTTGCCCGTCAGTTAATAGTGTCTAAAAAGAAGTTTGACCCTGCATTACTAAAGGGACTAATACAATGATTAAAGGTTGAATTGTGCGTATACATTATTTACAACATGTTTCTTTTGAAGGCCTCGGCAGCATAGGGACTTGGCTAAGAGAAAAAGACTTTGAGATACCAATCAGTAAATAATCTGATGGCAGGCGTGCTTTCATTTTTAACAGGTGTTGATAGTTAAAGTGAGGTCGGGTTGATGCATTCGATGATTCCCTGCAAAGGTTCAGGCGCCAGAATGGACTGCCAGTTGCAGGAGTTTGTCTGATGTTGCATCGTGTGTTGTTATCCTGGAGTTCAGGTAAGGATAGCGCCTGGACGCTGCACAAGCTCCGTCATGATCCAGATGTCGAGGTTGTAGGGCTTTTGACAACAATCAATACGACCCATCAACGGGTCGCAATGCACTCTACCCGTTTATCCATCGTTGAGGCACAGGCACGCGCAGTTGGTCTCCCGCTTCAAGTCGTTCCCCTCCCGTGGCCATGTTCCAATGAAGTGTACGAGCGGGCAATGCTTCAGGCGATCAAAGATGCGCGCAAAAGCGGTGCAACACATATTGCCTTTGGAGACCTCTTCCTTGAGGAAATCCGGGATTATCGCATCAAGCAGCTTGAAGGTTCCGGACTTAAGCCACTCTTTCCAATATGGCATGAACCAACTGTGGTACTGGCTCGGCGCATGATTGAAGCTGGGGTCGAGGCTGTCATCACATGTGTTGATTCAAAGAAGCTCCCTCGCTCATTTGCCGGTCGGAAATTTGACGAAGCGTTCCTTGAAGATTTACCAAAGGATGTCGATCCCTGTGGTGAGAACGGGGAGTTTCATACCTGTGTCGTAGCTGGACCAATGTTTCACAAACCACTTGGTGCCAGGGTTGGGGAGATTGTGGAGCGCGAAGGGTTCTACTTTGCTGATTTGATTCCAGATCAGGCGGCATTAGACTGATAACGCCACCCCTGGCTTCCTGCTGTCTCGAGCCCTGCACCGCCATGCTGGATTAGCCGCGTGAATCCGGTTGTTGCAATGAGCCATTTCACACTGTCCCAACATCCACATTGGAGAACCTTACGGATTATAAGATCGGAATCCTTCTGCCATGAAATCGAATCTTTTGGGTATCCCCACAGGAGATACATTTGCTCCAGGAGCTTGACACGGGGAAAATATGTTCTTATATTTGGTTGTAAGCTGCCGAAAGTTGTCAGCAGCAAAGGTTTAAATGAACTTTAAGAGGAGGTTTGCGGTATTCGCGGCCTGGTTACAAGTTCGGCTTACCAATTATACTTCTTTGTCGGTTCCCGGGGACGTTCATCCAGCTCCACATTAATCTTTTTCACCTTTTCAAAATCTACCGCAGATCTTCCTCCAAAATTTATTGTCCCGAATGAAATGCTTTGCATTTCAACTTTATTAAGGAGGAAGTTGTATGAGAGATTTTTACAACAATAACAGCTATACCTTTAATGTTGTACTCTTTTGCATTTTTCTACTTTCCAATTCCCTCCTCTACGCTGCAGGTGGAAAGGTAACGGGGAAAGTTGTAGACTCAAAGACTGGAGAACCGCTTGTTGGTGCAACTATTGTTATCGATTCTCAGTGGGTTGCCGGGAAACCTGTAAAGTTAGACACAAAAATAGGAACAGTGACTGATGTCAATGGTTACTATGTCATTTTGAATGTTCACCCGGGAGTTTACAACATTTCAGCAAGGATGGTTGGTTATGTCCCGTTAATTCAGAGGGGAGTTGTGGTAGAGGCAGACCGCACAGTAAGAGTTGACTTCTCAATGGAACAAAGTGCCATTCAAATGACAGGCGTGGAGGTGGTTTACAGGCAACCTGTTATAAAGCCGGATGTCGCCGGCACACAGGAAATTGTTCACACACAGAGGGTGGAAGAGGCACCTATGACACGTGTGGATGAGTTTATAGGTAAACTTGCAGGTGTGGAGCTTGTTGATAACAATCAGGGACATGGACTGAGCATAAGGGGAGGGGCAATCAGGGAGACAGATGTGCGTCTGGATGGGATATCGCTTCAGGATCCCCGTTCGGAAAACTCGTACCTCTCCTTTAACTCGACCACAATCCAGGAACTTCAGGTGATGACGGGCGGATTTCAAGCAAAATATGGCGGTGTGCAGTCAGGCCTTGTCAATGCCGTCACAAAGGAAGGGAGCAGACAGAGGTACAGCGTTTCTGTTAATTACAACATGACACCTGGAGGTTATCAAAAGTTTTTTGGTGATAACCCCTGGAGCAACCAATCAATTATTTACCAGGTTTTTGCCGGGAAGTATGCAATGCACGGCATTCAAACTCACCAGGATAGCATGAGCGTTCCGTCACAATTCTGGGGGTTCAAGGGATGGACAAATCCTCGGATGGGTACATATACTCAGTTAGGTTTGCCTAAAGGGGTAAAGCTTGACTCAATACAAAAGTTAATTGTGTGGAAACTACATCATCCTCAGTATGCCGTTGCAACTCAACCTGATTTTTATTTTGAAGGAAGTTTGACAGGCCCTGTCCCTGGTGAAGGGATTCCACTGCTTGGATACTATCTGGGGAAGAGCACATTTTTAATTGGAGGAAAGTACGAAAAGACACAGTTTGCTTATCCAATTGGATCCAGAAATAATTACATTGACTGGAATGGGCAGCTGAAGATCACAACAGACTTAGATCCGTTAAATAAGATTACTGTTGAAGGGATGTATGCCGATGTTCACACACTTAACAGCGGAGCAGGCAGCACCTATGGAGGTGCACTTCAGGAATCATCATCAAGTTTCGGCTTTTTGACGAATACTGAAAGTTCAATTAATCAGCAAGCGAGATTAATCGGGGACGGAAATTTTTCGCAAATATTTAACATAAGCAGAATGCAGCTTTACAATCAGAGATATATCCTTGGAGGTGCGAGGTATACTCATACAATATCGCCTTCAGCATATTTTACACTTGATGCTCAGTTCCAGTACAATGACCACAGATTAATTTCATTTGCTCTTGATACAGGTTCGGTAAGCTCCTACTGGTACCTGGTTGGACACGATGTTTACGACACCCCACAGCCGGGGGCAATTCGCATTTTAAAGATTCCTGTGGGTGGCACACCTAATGGCTCTACAAATTTCATAGCAGACGAATTAGGAATGTTTCAGCTGGCAGGTGGTCAGCAGAGGTCTGACTCATCATATACCTGGTATGCTGATTTAAATGGCGATTTCGTGTGGCAGGTAAACGAACATAACCAGTTAGAAGCGGGCTTTTCGTTGAGAGTCACAAAGCTTCATGTTTACAGCGGAACATGGCTGCAATCACAGATATCGTGGACGCCTGATTTGTGGCAATATTACGACGTAACCCCTATCGAAGGTGGCCTTTATATACAGGACAAACTTGAATTCCAGGGCATGGTTGCAAACCTTGGAGTAAGAGTGGACTATTGGGATCCCCGGAAGAATGGCTTCGTCGTTACAAATCCGCCCGATCCCGCTTACACAGCTTTTTATAACAATATTTACTCAAATTTACCTGGTGGATTTGGTTCATATCAGGCATGGTCAATTTATAAGAACATGCTCAGTTCACCTCCAGGTTGGCCGACAACTTCAACAAAGCCTCAAATTCCAGTTTCGCCGAGACTGTCGGTTTCATTTCCTGTGACAGAAAACAGCAAGCTTTTCTTTAACTACGGCCACTTTTACCAGCGTCCAGCATTTCCTTTTGTTTATGACTTATCAATTTACCCGGCAGCAGTCACAATCCCGTCCCCTTCCCTTGATATGGCTAAGACCGTGTCATATGAATTTGGTTACGAACAGACTTTCCTCAGGGATTTTCTTGCCACAGTTTCATTTTACTACAAAAATCAAACAAACCAGCCTTTGCCTCAAACTTATATTGATTACTATCATCAAAATGAAGTCACATTGTATGTGCCTGCGGGATATGACAACATAGACGGTGTGGAGCTACGACTGCAAAAGAATATGGGCAGGTTTATAACATTCTGGGCAAACTATGATTACATGATGCAGGCTTCCGGACAAAGTGGGCTCAGGTATATTTATGAGAATCAACTTGAAGCAAGCAATGCAATGAGGTCTGCCAATATCACCACAATCATTCCTCAGCCTCGTGCACACGTTGATCTTAATATTCACACTCCACCAGATTTTGGTCCGCACCTCTTTGGACACAATTTGCTTGGGAGCTGGTATCTGGACTTGCTTTTTGACTGGCGGTCTGGTGGAAGAATGCTCTGGAACCCCCAGGAGCCAGACATAAAGAAACAGCAGTGGGTTGATGTTGTAGATTATACCAACCTGGATATGAGACTTTCAAAAACTATAAATATCGGGAATGCTGCCGTTGAATTAATTTTAACTGTTCAAAACGTTTTGAACGAAAAGAGACTTCAAACTTCCAACATGCTTCTTGATCAGCTTGACGCATACAAGAACTCTCTTCATCTCCCCTTCAATTCAGGTGACATGAAAGGGAACGACAGGTGGGGAGATATACCATCGTCCCAAAAACCTTATATCAACATTGGCTGGTGGCAGGCGCCACTCTTTCTCAACCCCCGAAGAATCTTGCTGGGCGTGAGAGTAAACATCTAACTCGAGGGCTTCTGAACCGTGACAAATATAAAGCGTTTTTTAAAATTTAATCAGATGATAAATACCTGCACCGCAGCAATATTTTGGTTCCTTGTCTTCCCTCTATTTTGCTCAGCATCAGCAAAGATTGTTGTAGGATACTACTACTTCTGGGACAGGTTTTCATTTCCATATACGGGTATTAAGTACAGTGATGTTAGCGTAATAGCTCATGCATTCATAGTTCCAAATCCAGATGGATCACTTGGTTTGGAGTCCGGTGCAACATGGCAGACCTTTCTCTATCCGGAGCTGATTACATTGGCTCATTCAAATGGCGTTCGCGTGGTGGTTTCAGCTGGAGGATGGGGAAATTCTTCGGGATTTTCATCAATAGCTGCAAGTGCAAATGCAAGAGCAAGGTTTGCAGGAAACCTGAAAGAATTTTGTCTGCAAAATGGCTACGACGGTGTGGATATTGATTGGGAATATCCAAAAAGTTCAGACAGGGATAATTTTGTTCAAATGATTCGTCAAATTCGTGATTCCCTATCATCAACTGGAAAAAATCTTTCAGTCAGCCTTGCTGTTCCATCTTACTTAAGCACCTCTTACGATTACTCAGCTCTTCAAAATATTGTGGACTGGTTCGGGATAATGACATACGATTATCACGGCTCATGGACCCCGCACTCTGGCTTTGTTGCCCCACTTTACGACCCACTGCCGAGCACAGGGTGCACAGATGGTTCAGTCAGTTCATCCATCAATGCGTTTGTTGAGAATACGGCGATACCACCTTCCAAACTTTTCATGGGCATGGCTTTTTATGGGTATAACTTCCAGTCCGCAGGTCTTTACATGCCCTGGACAGGAAGTGTGCCCTCATTGCCATATTCCAGGATAGTTACATATGAAAATTCCGGGTGGAATTATCACTGGGACAATATATCAAAAGTGCCATACTTAACAGATTCCTCGTCCACTCACATAATTACATTTGACGACACTCTTTCAATCAGGTTGAAATGTGATTTTCTGAAGGCAAAAAACTTAGGCGGCGCAATTATATGGCGTTTAGGAAATGACTATTTAAATGGCTTCCAGCCGTTGTTAGAGACTGTCTGGAAAGAGTTAAATACGGTTACGGTCTTTCATTTGACCGGGAAGTATGACATTACTTACAACATATCAATAAAAAACTACCCAAATCCGTTTAATTCTACTACAACGATTTTGTACAATCTCCCTTCACCAGGTCGGACAGTCGTGGAGATTTACGACGTACTCGGGCGAAGGGTTGCAGTGCTCGTTGATGGTTATGAAAATTCGGGTACACATAGGATTTTGTTTGACGCTTCCGGACTGTCGAGCGGCGTTTACCTTGTCCATCTTATTGAAAATGAGAGATCGGCAGTTAAACCGATTCTTTATGTCAAGTGAGGAGATAAAAATGTCAAAAAGATTAATATCAATTAGCGCTGCTGTTATTGCAGCTTTGTTCATGATTTGTTCAAACTCCTTCGCTCAACCTGATATGACATCACCTCCTATGGTAATTGATGTTAATTCAATTCACTGGTCTTTGAGCAAAACCCGTGGAGATGGTGGTATGGTAAATGAGTACAGCTGGAATTTTGCAGATGGGGGTCCGGACTACGACTTTTACTGGCCAGCTGACCATTACCTTTCAAATTTGCTTTATCAAATTTTCAGTCCAATTTGCCTGTCCGACAGCGGACTTATTGACACAGCAGGAGTCAGGCATCCGTACTTTGCCGATTTCCCTTACATCAGTGCAGCAGTTACAGACTGGACATGGGAACGCCGCCGCTACCGTCCGCCTGATATTTATGTAGATGGTGTAAAGCTCAATCCAAAGTACAACTGGCAGGTTGATCCCGGTCTTGCAGCAGATGAAATTTGTGAGTTTTATGATCTGATACCTGCATATGGGATGCGCGCACATGTAACAATTTACGCCTTTAGCAATCCAGAGCTATCAAATGTTGCAATATGGAAGATAACATTGAAATTTACAGGTGAAGTTGCATTGCCAAAGCAGCACATTCAAAAGCGGCTACCTGATCAATCAATTACGATGTGGTGGCCATTTTCAATGAGCTTTGGTCCATCAATGGGTGGGAATGAATACGTTTACGGAACGTGGGGATATGAAGGGGAGGATGATCTTGACAGCTGGATGAGTATGAAGTCACAGCTTGTCACCTCGACCCAGAGAAAAAATCTCCTGGTTGCATATTACTGGGACTACTGGAATTCAGGAATATCTGGATCACCAACCTATCCAAATGGATCGAGGGATAACAGTGGCGATCCCGATAGAAATACAGGCCATCTTTATTCCACTCAGGTTCCGGGTTATGCACTTCTTTATGCGCCTGTCTCAACTTCAAACTTAAATGATGATCCAAACCAGCCATTTTCAATGCCACATGCAAGTATTGTAGCAGACCTCTGGGGGAGGAGAGATGTAGGATTGAGGGACACTTACATAGGGACAGATAGCAGAGGAAAATTCCCGCTGGACCCGATCACTGCCGGACTTGCAACAAGTCCACAAAAAGGTCCAATGAGGTTTATCACTGTTGGACCATACACTCTGACAAAAAACTCTTCTGTTTCAGAATATGACTCAGTTACATTTGTTTACGCAATTGCTGCAGGGTCAATACCCTATGAAAAAGGCGACAGTATTGGTAGGGCCTGGTTCAATGGCAAGATTAGCGACGCTGTAAAGGACAGTTTGATTTTAACTGCTGGTAAAGACTCTTTAATTAATTCTATAGATCGCGCATACTGGGCATGGAACCAGATAAGTCAGGGAAAGCCTGTACCAGCCCCTCCTCCCCCTCCGGATGTTATGGTAAAAAGTGGTCCAGACAGGATTACTGTTAGCTGGTCTTATCCAGATCCCTCGTACTACAAAGATGCCATCACTGGAGTGGATGATTGGTATGCATGGAGGGTTTACAGAAAGCAAGGGGCATATTATGTGGATGACCCTCTGGACAAAGGGAGCAATGCCAGATGGGAGTTAGTTTATGAGACACACGACAGGAACCAGACGACATTTGAGGACACGAATGTCGTCAGGGGAGTAAATTATTACTATGCTGTTACTGCCGTTGATAATGGAACTCAAAATAACGGCATTTATCCCGGGATGAAGTTAGAAAGCTCAAGATATGCAACAATGACCACTGTCCCGGCAGCTTCATTTAAACCTGGTTTGAGCACCGCAGGAAAGGTCAGGGTTGTTCCAAATCCCGCTACAGTTGCAGCAGGTGCATTAGGTTTTTCCGGCACCCCGGACAAAATCCTTTTCGTAAATTTGCCTGTCAAATGCAATCTGGCAATTTACACAGAAACAGGTGATCTGGTGAAAAGATGGGAGCATTATGGCCAGGCTGATGATTCATGGGATCAGAGAACAGAAAGCAATCAGTATGTTGCAAGCGGAATTTATATTCTGGCAGTCACAAACTCTGAAGGACTGAATGGCCAGAAACTCCCCGACCAGTTTGTAAAATTTGTCATTGTGAGATAATAATAGCTTCTCAAATGAACTCTGGAGATAAGAAAATGACAGGAAAGTATTTGAAAAGTTTGTCCGGTGGACTTATTGTAAGTCCTTCCTGGATATTTACAATACTCTTTTTTTTAACCGGCGTTGTCCATTCCCAAACTGAGCAAGCCCAGGTCGGCTTCAGATTTCTGGAAAACCCTGTTTCAGCTGAAGCAATGGGGAAAGGCGGGAGTGGGGTTGCAACGATAACCAATTCAAATGCAATTTTCTGGAATCCAGCGGGTACCGGCTGGATTGAAAAAAGCATCGATTTAAACATTAGTTACACCAGGGGAATTGCATCTATAAACTACTTTGCGCCAGCGCTTGGGGTTAAATTGGGAACTTTTGGAGTGCTGGTTTTGGATGGAATATTTATGGATTATGGTCAGTTTTACGGAACAAGGAGAGCCGACAATGCTGATGGGTATATTGAAACAGGCACATTTAGTCCACAGGCCTTTGCATTGGGTGTTGGTTTTTCTCAAAAGGTCAGTGATCACTTTTCATACGGCGTTCATATTAAGTATGCTTATCAGAACTTAGGAAGCGCCTGGATCAGTACAGCAGGGACAGGCATATCTGATCCAAACCTCCAGATTACGAGTATAAAATACTCTCATGGTGAACCTGCATTTGATGTTGGTGCATATTACGACTTCCTTTTTCATGGGATTAAATTTGGTGCATCACTTCAAAACGTCTCACGTCAGATAACATATGAGCAGCAGTCCTTTTTGATGCCTTTTGCTGTAAATTTTGGTTTAACTGTGGAGCCAATATCATTCCTTACAGAGGACAATGCAAAGAGCAGGGCTCTTGTCATCAGTGTTGAGTCAACTCACCCGAGGGATTTTCGTGAGAGTCTGCATTTTGGAGCTGAGTACACATTTGCAAACATGCTTTCCCTCAGGTCGGGCTATATGCTGGGTCTTGACGAACGCGGTTTCACGGCAGGAATTGGTTTAAAAGAAGGCTTAGCAGGGTCAGAATTACATGTTGACTATGCATTTGAACCGTTCGGCGTTTTCGGTGCCGTTCACTACATGTCTGTTGGGCTGACATATTAAGAGCGATTTTAAAGCCGCAGTTTAATTAATCTTGAATGCTAAAATAAAAGGGAGATGATAAATGGATATTTCCATGAAGCCTTTTTCTCAGGGTGACACAGACCAGATTCTTGATTTGTGGAATCATGCGCTTCCTCTTGATGCGATAACCGTTGACACACTGGAGGCGAGAGTTCTTCTGGATGAGAATTTTGATCACAGCACCTTCCTTGTGGCAAAGGATAAAGATATTGTAGTTGGATTTGTAGTTGGTACGTATGCCAGACGCGTTCCCCTTGGTGACCATGACCCGCATGGTGATCGCTGCTGGATAACAGCTTTTGCCGTTAGAGAAGACTACAGGAGAAATGGCCTGGCCACAAAAATGTTCAACCTGCTTCTGGAAAAATTTAAAACGCTTGGTAAAAGGGAGTGTTACATTGCCACTTATGCCCCGGGCTATTTTGTTCCAGGGGTGGATATTCATGAGTATAGCAATGCACTTATTTTTTTAAAAAAGCTCCAATTTGAGGAGGTGGGTCGGCCTTTGAGCATGGACACCCATTTACCTCTTTTTAAAGTTTCTCCAGATGTGATGAGAAGGGAACTGGAATTAGCAGATAACGGGATTGTAATCAGGCCATTTACGAGAATGGATTTGCTGGGTTTTCTCAGCTTTTTAGAGAAAAACATGCCGGCAGATTGGGTAAGAGTGGCAAGAGCAAACTTGAGAGACATTACAAGAGGAATTTTCCAGCCTGATCAGATTTTTGTTGCTGTCTCTACACATACTCAGGAAATAGTTGGATACTGTCAGTATGAAGGTTCGCATTTTGGTCCTTTTGGAGTGGCAGAAAAACATCAGGGGAAGGGTATTGGCACAGTTCTTCTTGCCAGAACCCTTGAGCGGATGCGCGCAAAGGGGTATCACAATGCTTATGTACTGTGGACAGATGACATAGCTGCAAAGGTTTACTCAAAGTTTGGATTTAAAGAAACAAGGCGGTTTGCAGTATTGAGGAAGTCAATTGATTAAGACATTTCTTTTGTTTGCACAACCATCAAACCAGATCTTATTGCCTGGTTTTAACATTTTATTCAAAATCATAACTGCAAATGGTTTGAAGAAGAAAACTTAGAAAGGATTTGTATGACTGATTCAACTGGCGCCACTGCTAATGTGTCGTCCGTAAACAAGGATCGGCTTGTTTCCCTTGATGTTTTTAGAGGCATTACAATTGCAGCCATGATACTTGTCAACAATGCAGGCGATTGGTCACATGTTTACCCGCCACTTTTGCATGCTGAGTGGAACGGCTGGACACCAACCGATCTTATTTTTCCCTTTTTCCTTTTCATAATGGGAGTGGCAATGCCTTATTCATTTGCAAAGAGGCTTGCTCTCGGTCAGGGTAAAGGGAAATTACTCAAGCATGTCATCATCAGATCTGTCATAATCTTTGCACTCGGTATGTTCCTGTCGGGCATCCCGAACTTCAATTATTCTCACAGGCTTATACTGAATATTCTGCAAAGGATTGGAATTATCTACCTTTTCTCAGGTGCGGTGTACCTTTATACAGATGTGCGGGGACAGGCAGTTGTAGGTGTATTATTAATCGTTCTTTACTGGCTGGCGATGTTTCTTATACCCGTGCCCGGCTATGGGTCTGGAGTATTAACGCCTGTTGGCAATTTATGGTGGTATGTCGATGAAATCCTTTTAAGGGGATGGCATCAACATCTTTTTTATGTTGGCCAATGGAAACTTGAACATGCCGAAGGGATACTGAGCCTTATACCTTCTGTATCAACTGTACTTTCTGGTGTTCTCACCGGACATTATTTAAGATCTGACAGGAGTAAAATAGAGAAAGCTTCAGGTATGATGGTTTATGGCAATTTTGGATTATTCATTGGCATCGTTATGTCAATCTGGTTTCCCATAAACAAACTTCTCTGGAGCAGCTCATACGTTGTTTTCACCGCTGGATTTGCGCTCGAAGTTTTTGGTATCTGTTACTGGCTTATAGATATTAAAGGTATTAAATGGTGGTCTAAGCCGTTTATGGTATTTGGTACCAATGCTATAACCTCATTCTTTTTGTCAACACTTTTTGCTCTTATTCTTGATCTGGTGAAGATTCAAAATCCTTCTTCAGGTTCTCAGGTTATTCGGATAAGTTTAAAAGATTACATTTACACTTTATTTTTTGCGCCTGTCGGCAATCCTTACATTGCCTCTCTTTTGTACGCCATTGTATATGTTTTATTGTGGTACATTGTAATGGATATTTTTTACAGACGAAAAATATTTATAAAGATATAGGAAATGATGAAACCTTTTTTAATATGGATTCTTTTGCCATTAATTTCCATTAGCTTCGCGGGAAGAATGGGTGAAAAGAAATTATACAAAACTGAAAGTGGAGTAAGAGAGATGAGTAGAAGCAAAAAAACCATACTTGCGATTGGAGCACATGCAGGAGATATGGAGATATCATGTGGTGCTGTTCTGGCAAAACAGTCGCAAAGTGGAGACCATATTGTTTTCCTCCATCTGACACTGGGTGAGGGGGGAAACCCCGGTCTTTCAGCAGAAAAGTATGGCAAACAAAAAGAGAGAGAAGCCAGGGAGGTGGACAGTTTGCTGGGTGGAGATGTTATTTTCGGTCCTTACAGGGATGGAGAACTCCCCAATGATGACACAGCAAGGCGTTATGTGGCAAATGTAATCAGGCAGGTTAAGCCGGGCATTATCATAACGCACTGGAAAAACAGCATTCATCCAGATCACTCAAATGCACATTCTATAACAGTTGATGCTGTCCTGCTTGCCAGTCTTCCATCTGTAAAGACTGTAACAGAGTACTCTCATCAGGAATATCCATCCTGGCGAGGAGTCAGACGCATTTTATATACTGAAAACTGGGAAGACATGGAGGATTTCGAGGCATATGTTTATGTGGATGTAACTGATTCATTTGATGCATGGGTCAATGCTGTCTCAAAATTTGAATTCATTGGAGGGAAGATATCCAGTTTTCCCTATCTTAACTATTACAAATCACTTTCCGTGGTTAGAGGTGCAGAGAGCGGTTTCATTCACGCTGTTGCATTTGACATAGATAAGTTTGAAAAGAAAATTAAATGGAAATCTCTGGAGTAAAATAATGGTGAACGGTACTTTAAAAAGAAAAATAAGGCCTTTTTCTGGAGAGGACGAAATCGAGGTTGTTGGACTCTGGAACAAATGTTTGACGAGGGATCCAATAACGACAGAGACATTTCGCAGAAAAATTTTATTGGATGACAACTTTGACCAGGACGGATGTCTGGTAGCAGAGGCAAGGGGGAAAATTATTGGTTTTTCACTGGCAATAAGAAGGCGATATCCATATTATGGTGTGGGGCTGGAACAAGGAAAGGGGTGGATAACTGCATTTTTTGTCCACCCTGATTTTAGAAATCAGGGTATAGGAACAACACTACTATCTCAATCAGAAAAGTTTCTCTCCTCGTGTGGAGTCAAAGAAGTTTACATTTCTCCATATACACCAAATTATTTTATTCCTGGTGTCGACATAGATGCATACCGGGAAGGTTATGAAATGCTGAAAAATGCAGGCTATAAGAAGCACGAAAAAGTATACAGCATGGGGAGGTCACTGCTCGATTTTGAATATTCTCAGGAAATTGAGGACGTTTGTTCGTCTCTCAGTCTTCGCGGAATTGAGATTAAGTTGTTCGAGCCTCGTTACATCACAGGTTTAATTGGGTTTATTAATGACAACTATCCGGGCGACCTTCTCCGTGTAGCACTTGAACAGCTGAGAAAGGACACCAATACAGATCAAATAATTATCGCTGTAAAAAACGGGGCTGTAGTTGGTTTCAGCCACTATGAGGATGAGCATTTTGGTCCCTTTGCCATACACCCTGCGTATTCAGGTATAGGAATTGGGACATGCCTTTACTACAGGACTGCACTTTATATGAAGAAAAAAGGGAAGCGCAATTTATGGCTGGGGTGGACATCCGGGCATGCCAAAGATTTTTATTATCACCGAGGCTTGAAGGTACTCCGGAGGCATGAAATATTAAGAAAGTTGTTGTCGTAGCAGACTTTTTTGAATAATTAACTGTAAGGAAAGAAAATGAATTTTCATCTGGTGGACTGGATCATTATGGTTGTTTATCTTGCTGGAAGTGTTTTTGCTGGCATAAGTGCACGCAAATATGTTGAGGATATGGAAGGCTACTATGTCGCAGGAAGGAGAGTCAAAGTTGCTCTTGGATCTGCTACCCTCATCGCAACTGAGATAGGAATAGTAACATTCATGTACTTTGGTCAGCTGGGCTTCATGACAGGCTTCTCATGTTTTGTCCTCGGGATAATAGGTTTTTTAGGATACATGGTCATTGGGAAAACAGGATTTGTTGTATCAGGATTAAGAAAGTTAAAAGTTGTAACAATTCCAGAATTTTACGAGATTCGTTACAATAAAAAGGTTCGCTGGATGGGGGGCGTGTTACTGTTTTTAGGCGGTGTTTTAAATATGGGAATATTTCTCCGATTTGATGGAATATTTTTGTCAGAAGCAATGGGACTTGGTGAACAGGCGAGAACCGTTGTCATGGTTGTAATGCTGCTGGTTGTGATTAGTTATACCATTCTCGGAGGAATGTTTTCAGTTGTCATTACAGACTTCATCCAGTTCACGGTATTGACCCTTGGAATGCTTTTAGCAACAATATTTGTTCTTTTGAAAGTTGATTTTCATTCCATGGCAGTGACAGTAGAAAAGCTATATGGCAATGCCGGAGTCAACCCTGTAACAAATCCACAATTTGGATGGACATTCATACTCTGGATGTTAATTGGAAGCGTTGCAATATCTGCATTAAATCAGCCTGCCGTTTCAAAATCATTTGCTTCAGAATCTCCTGAAGTTGGCAGAAAGGTATTCCTTTACACAGGTCTGACACTTGCAGGTCGATATATGATACCGATGCTCTGGGGGATTGCAGCCCTTACCGTTTATGGACCAAATGTCAACTCACTTGCAGCTATGCCCCGGTTGCTGGGGAATGCTGTGCCAAGTGGTTTACTTGGTCTGATGGTAGCAGGAATGCTGGCTGCTTCAATGTCGACATACAGCGCATATCTTTTAGCGTGGAGCACTGTTGCTGCGCGAGATATAATCGCCCCACTGTTGAAGAATAAATTGTCAGACAGAGGAAGCGTAATGTTGACAAGGATAATTGCCGGCTTAATTGGACTTTTTATGTTAATTTTTGGATTGTTTTATCATATTCCATCCACAGCTTTTCAATATTTAGCAATCACTGGAGCTATGTACGCCGCTGGTGCGTTTGCCTGCGTGACGGCCGGTCTATACTGGAAAAAGGCAAATGTCATAGGTGCTTATTCTGGACTTGCATTTGGTGCTCTATCGCCCGTTACATTCCTGGTCTTTTCCCTTTTTAAAGATAAACTCCCTTCTAAATTTGCATTCCTCACGGATGTAAATATAACAGGCTTTTTGAGCTTTCTTCTTGCCGTCGCGGGTATGATAATTGGCTCTATTCTGACAGAGAAGAGAAATCCACCGGTAAATCTTGAAAGCTTAAATGGTGAATAAATAAAAAGACGGAGTCAATATGTCAGCTGCAGCTTTAGTATGGTTTACAATTTATGGAATTGCAACTCTAATGTTTTTTTCAGTCGCATCCGTCATTACGTTTTATGGTATTAAAGATCTTAGAGATTTGTTAAAGAAGTCTTACAAAAAGGTTAACAAAAAATTTTTTTGAAGGTTAAATGACCTTTAACAGCAAACAAAGAGGGAATGGGCGATGAGGAGGGTTTTAATCTTAATTGTTATAACAGGTTTATCCCTGGTGTCAATTTCCAATAGTCAGGTGGTAAATGTATCTGTGGAAGCACAAAACGTAATTTCAACCGTAAGCCCACTTCTTTATGGGCTTAACGTAGCAAGATGGGATGAAGACCTTTTCCCCGGGCCTTCTCGGGACATGCTGCTTGATTGTGACAGGGATGCAATCAGAAAGGTAAAAGACGCAGGATTTACACTTTTAAAGTATCCCGGCGGGAACGATGCTGATCATTACATATGGAACAGTCCGAACAACAGTGATGGCGAGATGAACACGGATGAGTACGCTGCTCTCCTCTATGCATTAGGTGCTGAAGGATTTATCACAGTTAACTTTAACGAGTCGCCAGAACTTGCTGCAAATTGGGTCAGGTACTGCAATAAAATAAAATGTTATGGTATTAAATACTGGGAAGTTGGTGATGAGCAGTGGGGAACATGGGCAAGAGGACATACAACACCTGAAAGGTACGCTGAGCGTTTTATTCAATTTGTAAAAGCAATGAAAGGGGTGGATTCAACAATAAAAATTGCAGCAAATGTTCAACCTTCAGATGACCCTGAAGGATGGACATGTCGGGTTTTAAAAGCCGCTGGTGAGTACATTGATATGGTAACTTTTTCTTACTACCCACTTACAAATAAGAATGAAAACGAGGATTCCTTACTTGCCAGCATCGGTACGTATAAACGTGATTATGCCCGGATTCGTCATGCACTACAGATGACTCTCCCCGGGCAAAAGGGAGACTCAATGTGGATTGTAAATGTTGGTTATAACTCAATTTCAGGCCGACCGGGACCAATAACCCTGTCAATAGCAAATGCGTTATGGGTGGCGGATTTGTTAGGGACAATGGCAGAGCTGGGTCAAAAAATGTCGTGTTACTGGGCGTTGCACAATTCCTATCCACCAGGAGGGGGGGACTATGGTATCTTATCAGAGGATGGGAAAAACACTCCGAGCTACAATTACTACGTCTTCCCTATTTTCACACACCTTTTTGGCCAGACTCTTGTTAAGGCAACCTCTTCAGATTCGTCCGTATCCATTTACTCAGCTTTAAATGGCACCGACACACTTTCTATCATAGCAATTAACAAAGACAGGGAGTCTCCCAGAGATGTCGTATTCAATCTGAAAGGTTTTGATCCAGAGCGGACTGGAGAAAGGTGGGTATTGGATGCGACTTACAAACTTAAAAGGATGTCAGATGTCAATAAGGTAAGCAGGCAATTTGAGCTGAATTTACCCTCGTACTCAATAACTGTTGTGCGCCTGCTGAAAAAGGGGACAATTGCTCCCTCAAAAAATCTTGCACTTCACGCACGGGCTTTCTCATCATCATATGCAAAAAATGGTCCAGATTACAGGCCTTCCAGAGCTGTCGATGGGAAGTTATATACCAGGTGGGCATCTGAGGCACTATGGAATGCAAAAAATGGCAAAGACAAACAGTGGTTTGAGATTGATCTCGGGAGAATCCAAACCTTTAATGATATTAAAATTTTCTGGGCAAATGGATATGGGATAAAGTTCAATATAGTTTGCTCACGAAATGGTAAAAATTGGTTCAAAGTTTATGATCAGGAAAACGGGCATGGTGGTATTGAGGATATAAAACTTAAGCCTGTGGATGCACGCTTCATTAAACTAAATGGAATAGAGGGCTCAAAGGCTGTTTCAAGTTATTCCATTTACGAAATGGAAGTGTTTAATTTAAAATGAATCAAAAAGGATAGTCTTAAGTGAGCAAATCTATCAATTTCAATTTTTAAGGGATGGTCATATGGTGGGATCTTCAGAAAAAGCAAAGACAAAATTAGGCAGTCAGTCACTAATTGATTCAAACTTAAATTTGCTTGAGGGAAAGCGCGTTGGCATAGTTACAAATCACACATCTATCTTTCCGGATGGCGGTCATATTGTAGATGAACTTTTGCATCAGGACGGTATTATCATAAAAGCACTCTTTTCACCAGAGCATGGGATCAGGGGAAATGCACCGGCAGGGAAAAAAATAAGCGATGATGTTGATCCTGTTACAGGGATCCAGGTCTTTTCGCTGTATGGGGAACATCGCAAGCCAACTGATGATATGCTTGAAGGCATAGATATCCTGCTGTATGACATTCAGGATGTTGGTGCTCGATTTTATACATATATAAGCACATTAACTCTTGTGATGGAAGCTGCAGCTGAAAAAAGCATTCCATTTATTTTAAACGATCGTCCTCTCGTAATTTCAGGAAATATCATTGACGGACCTGTTTTAAAAGAATCAGTGAAATCTTTTGTAGGGATGCTTCCAGTACCGATACTGTACAGTCTGACCCCGGGTGAATTATCCCGGTTCATTCGTGATGAGCATTTAATGCGCACAGGATTGGAAATTGATCTACATATAATAAAACTTCAAAACTATAATAGAAATTTATGGTATGATGAGACAGGTCTACCATGGTTGCCTCCATCGCCAAATATTCCCACAATAAATACGGCGATAATGTATCCGGGAACTGCCCTGGTTGAAGGAACAAACATCAGTGAGGGGCGGGGAACTGGACTCCCTTTTTTGCAAATTGGCGCACCATTTATTGATAAAAATGATCTTGCTGATTTTCTAAATAACTTAAATTTACCAGGTGTGAAATTTAAGCCGGTCAGCTTCATTCCGGGAGAAGCGGTAACTGTTACAAATCCAAAATACAAAGATCAGCAGTGCAACGGGGTTGAGATAGTGATTGTTGAAAGAGAGCTTGTAAAGCCCGTCGAAGTTGGAATAGCAATCATATGTGCGATAAGGAAGCTTTACCCGGATTACCTCATGTTCAGGGCAGACGGCGCATTTGATAGGCTGGTTGGGGATAAAGCAATAACATCTATGATCATGGATGGGGCTGGCTATGCAGATGTAATTGCATCGTGGCGTGATGAACTGAGTTGTTTTGACAGATACAGAGAAAGGTTCTTTCTATACTAAAATTCCAATCCCTTTCCCACATCAGCAGTGAGGGATAAAATTGCAGTTAAAATCGATTCATTACGAAAATCATCAACCAGGTATAATTTTTACACGGCTATTGACATTGTCTCAGTGTATGATTTGCCGCATCTATATGAAATCATCTGCAATTGAAGTTCACACAGATGCGGCTGAGTAATTAGATTTAAAGGCTCATGCGCCAATTGCAGGTG
>JBMFVE010000007.1:0-103431 GCA_049966155.1 Candidatus Kryptoniota bacterium | reverse complement strand
CCTTGATTATCAATACCTTACATTAACCTCTCGCCTTTTTCTTCATCAATTACCGTGCCTGTATGTCGGGAAAAAGGCTTTATTCTGCACTTGATTCGAAAGATTGGCAGGTGACAATTGTTGATCAAAATGAGATTCATTATTATCAGCCTGGCTTTTTATTTATACCTTTTGGCATTTACGGACCAAATGATGTTATCAAGCCAAAACGCGACTTTATTCCATCGGGGATTGAGGTTATCATATCACCGATAGAAAGGATAATCCCTGAGCAAAATAGGGTTGAATTGGGCAATGGGAAAATCCTCAGCTACGATTACCTGATAATTGCAACAGGCACACAGATTCATCCTGAGGAAATTGAAGGACTGAAAAATGGCGGGTGGCGGCAAAATATATTTGATTTTTATACAATTGAAGGTGCCATAGCCCTTCGCAACTTTCTGAAGTACTGGGATGGGGGCAAAATGGTTTTAAATATTGCTGAGATGCCGATAAAATGCCCTGTTGCTCCTTTAGAATTCGTATTTCTTGCAGATTGGTGGTTCACCGAGCAGGGGATTCGTAATAAGGTCGACATAGAATATGTTACACCATTGCCCGGGGCTTTTACAAAGCCAATTGCTGCCAGATTCCTTGGTGAGTTTCTTGACAAAAAAAATATTAGACTGACCACTGATTTCAATATTTCACGAGTTGACAGTTCAAAAAATAAGATAATTTCCTATGATGGTCGCGAAGTTTCCTACGATCTCCTGGTGACTATTCCGACAAATATGGGCTCTGAGGTAATAGCACGTTCCGGCCTTGGTGATGAAATGAATTATGTTCCAACTGATCCAAAGACTCTTCAGTCGAAGTCGTATGAAAATATTTTTGTAATTGGAGATGCGGCAGACTTACCCACATCAAAAGCAGGGTTGGTTGCTCATTTTGAGTCTGAAGTCTTACTTGAAAACTTTTTGCGTGTTGCTGAAGGACGCAAACCCGTTCCGAAATTTGACGGGCATGCCAACTGTTTTATTGAATCGGGATTTGGCAAGGGAATTTTAATAGATTTTAATTACGAAGTCGAACCATTACCTGGAAAATTCCCTTTGCCTGGAATCGGGCCTTTCTCCCTGCTGCAGGAAACAAAAATGAATCACTGGGGTAAAATGACGTTTAGATGGCTTTATTGGAATGTGCTTTTGAAGGGTGGAGAAATGCTCGTTGAATCTCAAATGAATATGGCAGGTAAAATTCGACAGGAATACATACTGAAAGGGGAAAGGGTATGAACACAGCTGAAGTATCATTGGAAGAAAAGTTAGAAAGTCTGGATCGCAAGCTGGATTTTGTTGTCAGTCAGATGAAAGAATATGAACGTAAACAGCGCGAAATCCAGGAACTTAAAGAGGACATGTCTATGATTGTCAGAGACCTTTTTCAGACTGCCTCTGTGGAACTGGATGAAGTCGCTCAGAACTTTGACACCAGAGATTTGCTCCATCTATTAAAAAAGTTGATGAGAAACGTCAGGAACCTTAACTCGATGCTTGATCAACTTGAAAGTACCAGAGATCTGGTAAAAGATGCTGCCCCCCTTGGCAAAATACTCTTTGACGAGACACTCCATAAACTGGAAGAGCTCGATAAAAAGGGCTACTTTGCCTTTTTAAGGGAAGTTTCGCAACTGGTGGACACAGTCGTGACTTCCTTTAGCGCTGACGACGTCAAATTGCTGCGGGAGAACATTGTCCAGATTTTATTGACAGTAAAAAGTATAACCCAGCCGGAAATGCTGGATCTTGTGAAGAATGCCACCTCGTTTTTTGAAAAGATGAGCATTGTACCTGCAGATAATGTAACATATTTGAGTTTGTTAAAAGAATTAAGGAAACCGGAAGTAAAGCGAGGCATAGCGTTTCTGATCGAATTTGTAAAAAATATTTCAACACCGGACAAAATAAACATTAACAAAAATTAGGAGAATAAATAATATGGCAATCAAAACATTAGCAGGAAAAAGTATTGAAGTGAATGACGAAGGATTTCTTTTGAATCCCAATGACTGGGATGAAAATGTCGCCGTTGAACTGGCAAAAGATGAAGGAATTTCAGAACTAACGGAAAAGCACTGGCAGGTAATCCGTTTTATGAGACAGGACTTCAAAGAGAAGGGCGTCATACCTACCATAAGAAGAATAAAGAATGCGAGCGGGGTCTCGGTGCAGGATCTTTATGCGTTATTCCCTGATGGTCCAGCGAAAAAAGCAGCAAAGATTGCAGGGTTAAGTAAGCCCCAGGGCTGCATTTAAGAATAAGGAGCTTGAAAAATGTCAGAAGAAAAGATTAGAAAAGTATCGATAATCATCTCTCATGGATCCCTGGAAGGTGTTTATCCGGGATTAATTATGGCTAATGGAGCAAGAATGGAAGGCATAGAAGTAAATCTGTTCTTCACCTTCTTCGGTCTTGAAGCTGTTTTAAAGAGAAGGATGAACAGCTTGAAAGTTGCGACTGTGGGTAATCCTGCAATGCACATACCTTCACTCCTCGGAATAATTCCGGGTTTATCTGCATTTGCAACCCATAAGATGAAGAAGGAAATGGAAAAGCTGGACATTCCACCTGTGGCTGAGTTCATTGAGATGATTCATGATTCTGGGGCGAGACTCTATGCCTGCAAGGCTACTGTTGAAATGTTTCATCTGACCAAATCAGATTTTTGTGAGCAGGTGGAAGACATCATCCCTGTCGGGAAATTCTACGAAATGTCATCAGGTGGTCAGATAATTTTCACCTGAGAGTACCCGAGCTGCGATTCTGTCATTCACCTGCTCGATGTTAGTCGATCCTGACTATATGGTGCTGCTGCTGACTGTGAGTTTAAACATGAAGCTTCTTGGTGTCCCCCATGCTGCTCCACTGAAGAAGCTTCCTTTTAACAGGTATTTATGATTCAGGATATTGTTGACAAAAAGCTCCGGCCTGATTGTCCACTGGCCTAAATGAAAGTCCTTGCCTGCTGAACCGTCAAAAATTAAATGTGGATTGACATGGCCATTGGTCTGGCCGTTTGTCAGACCACTCCCATAACTACCTATGATATTTGCAAAGTAACTTGAAGGATGATAGTTCAATCCCACCGAATATGTTATCCTCTGATCATGGTCTAGGTCAAATGCAGTGGTTGGTGGTTCAGCAGGAAGAAAGCCTCCTGTGGTGGCTCCCACTCCAACTGCATGGCTGACAGCCATATTAAAATATCCGCCGAGTGGTCCTTCAGGATGGTAGTCTAAACCAAGTTCAACCCCACGAACATAAATTTTGTCTATATTAACAGGTGTCTGAATGCTTGTTCCTGGAATTGTATTGTCGTCCATACCAGGTTTTTCCTCTGTATAATAGCCGACAATCTTTGTGGACAATGACGTTGAAAACAAATGTATCGCACCAGCTTCAAAGTAATTACCTCGAACAGCTCTGGTTGGCTGCATGACTGAACCCGCTGCTCCTGTGATTTCACGGAGCTGTTCTACCAGTACGGGAACAAATATCCGACCATAATAAACATAAGCCGTTGTTGCCACATCAGGAATGTAAGTTAATTTAAACTTTGGTGAGATTTGAGATTCTGTTATAACACCATCTGCATGGTGAAGATCATATCGGATACCTGCATCTATTTGGAAAATCGGCAACGGAGTATACGCAGTTTGTATGTAAGAACCGAAATCATAACCCTTCAATGTTTCAATTGATTGAGGACCGAGGAGTGATCCGTTGAATGCTGAAAAATGCTCGTTGCCCGTTGTCCAGTAGCCTTCCACACCCCCCTTTACAGAAAGTATATCTGACAATGGAATTGCCAGAGTCGACTTTCCTCCGTAGACGTCGAACACTCTATTTTCCTGGATATTGTATGGAGTGGAATCTCCTGCAAAGTAAAACGACGGTGCATCAAATTGCCCAGGAATGTAATTAGATGTTCCCTGCCTGTGAGTGAGTGCCACATATAATTCGCCTGTACCGGCTTCAGTGTTTATACCATGTCTATAAATTAAATTCTGAAATCCGGCGGTCTCCTTCTGGTGATCATCTGTAATTATTCCACCGGTGGAATCAAATGGGATTTGAAATTTGGAATTGCTGTAGTCAAGATCAAGAGAAATTATATCGTCAGGTGAAAGGATGTACTGTATTTTGCCAAGTCCATAATAATCCTCACCGTGGTCGTGGAAAATCTCCGGAAGCTGAGTGTCCAATCTCCTGTCGGTCAGTTTTCTGGAACCGGCAAGAAAGTATGCAAAGTTCCCTGTATGACCGGTAAAAGAAAGGGATTGTCCCGATGAATTAAAGCTGCCAGCATAACCAGAAACATTTGCCTGAAAAGGTGTTGCTGGAATTTTTGTTTTCACGTCAATAACTGAAAGGGCATCGCCATATTCTGCAGGAAGGTCGCCAATTCTAAATGTTATCCTGTCAATTACCCGCGGATCAAAGAGTTCTACCATTTCTTCACTTTGAGTTTCAGGAATGGGGATGCCATCCACATAATAAGAGTACTCGGCGTGTTGGCCTCTTATGTGGACTTCACCTGTGGGAGCCTGAACAGCTCCTGGAATGTTTTGCTGAAGGATAGTGGAAGGTAAACTGGATGGTGCAGCGTGGTAAGTGCTTTCTTTAAAAATTGGAGAACTGGTTATAATATCCAATTGCTGGTTGCTTTGCTTTTTTTGCTCGCTTGCTGTGACAGTGACTCCTTCAAGGGTAATGTCCGTCGATTCAAGGGAGAAATTTAACTCATTCCTTCCCGGTACTAAATTGACATCCACTTTTGATTTCTTAAATCCAACGATATAGGCGACGACTGTGTAACGACCAGGCAGTAGATTCTTTATTTCGTAATTACCAAGTTCATTGGCAATTGTTCCCGTAACCACGTTATTTTCCCTGAGTACAGCTACTTCAGCATAAGCAATAGGATGGCCGTCAGCTTTCTCTGTAATTTTACCTGCAATAATTGCCCTGTCGGGTCTGTCGTTTACAGGTGCCTGTGAGAAAACACCTGCAGTATTTAGCAAAAACAAAATCAATGCGATTGCACCATTTCTAAGCATAAATAATTCTCCTTAAAACTTGTTAATAAAAAATTTTTACAGAAATATTAAGAGAGGTGATTATGCCGAAGGAGGTGCTCTTGTGCTTTTGCTAAGATGAGGCCCCTGAAAGTGAAGATTATTTTTTGCAGATGGTAAAATGCAAAGTGTCGCCAGTGACGGGAACTCTGGCTTGGCAAAGGCAACACCTGTTGTTGATTGTGCAAAATTATGAGCAGGACAGAGGAAAGTTTCGTCTTTACCTAATTCGCTTACCGGTCCACTATGTTGAAGGTAAAATTCCTCACCTGACAGTGGTACAAAGTCCCTGTGCGCAAAAGGGTAGCTTGATAGGATAACAAAATAAAAAAAAGCTAGTAATTTCCTTGTTGTGCTGTACTTTTCTGTCACTTCTTTACGTTGTGCTTATCACTAATTTTAGACGCAAAATAATTAGAAAAGGTTCCTTATTTTACATATAAATTCTCTCCACACTGGTGAATTGAAATCAACTCAATTCATTAAATTTGCTCCAGTGCCTGTTTCAGATCATCGATGAGATCATCACCATCTTCCACACCAACGGACAGTCTAATTAGTGTATCTTCAAGACCTGACCTAAGGCGTACTTCTTCAGGCAGAGAAGAATGGGTCATTGTAGCGGGATGTTCTATTAAAGATTCAACTCCCCCAAGGCTTTCTGCAAGAGAGAAGATCTTTGTAAGCGTTGTAATTCTTTTCGCTTTTTCCATATTGCCATCTTTTAACGTGAAAGAAACCATACCTCCAAAATTGCGCATCTGCTTCACTGCTACAGAGTGGTTTGGATGCTCTTTCAGGCCAGGATAATTAACATGCTTTACTTTTGGGTGGTCTTTCAGAAAATCTGCAACGCGTCTCGCGTTTTCACAATGTCGATCCATTCGTAAATGCAGGGTCTTTGTTCCCCTCAATGCAAGAAAGGAATCAAATGGGCCTGGAACCGCCCCACTCGATTTCTGGATAAAATATAGTTTTTCAGCTATGGTATCGTTGTTTGTCATTACAGCACCGAGGATCAGGTCGGAGTGCCCTCCAATATATTTTGTTGCACTGTGAACTACGATATCGGCTCCTAAGGCAAGTGGATTCTGGAGATAAGGTGTCGCAAATGTGTTATCAACTACTGAAAGCGCATGTGACTTTCTTGCAATCTCTGCGACCTGCTCAATATCAACTATTCTCAGCAAAGGATTTGTAGGTGTCTCGATCCAGATCATTCTTGTATCCTTTTGAATGGCGTCCTTCACGTTCCGAGCGTCAGTCATATCTACAAAGTCAAAGGAAAGTCCAAATTGTTCAAAGACCTTTGTGAACAATCTGTAAGTTCCGCCATAAAGATCGTTCCCTGCAATGATATGGTCTCCTGCTCGAAGTAACTTCGTGACCGCGTCAATAGCTCCCATACCAGATGAGAAGGCAATCCCATATTTCCCGCCCTCTAAGGCAGCAAGGTTTTTTTCAAGCGCAGTGCGTGTCGGATTTCCGGCGCGTGAATAATCATATCCTTTGTGCACTGTTGGCTCAGATTGAACAAAAGTTGATGTCTGATAAATTGGTGTCATGATTGCGCCAGTGGTCGGGTCAGGCTCCTGACCGGCGTGAATTGCAATTGTACCGAATTTCATTTCTTCTCCACGTTATCTTGTGAAATTCCTTCAGCAAAAGCATACATAAGATCGGATTTTGTAATAATATCATATTGTCCCTCAGGAAGCTCGACGAGCACAGCCGGATTTTTTTTGTCCAGCATCCGGTAAATTTTCTCTACCGAGAAATCAGGTTTTACTACAGGAAAAGGTTTGTCGAAGAATTCTCTCACAGGTCTATCTTTTGAATCTGGATTTGAGACGAGTGTCGAAAGAACTCTTGTCTCTGTCAGGCTTCCAATTACTCTGTTAGCATCTAGTACCGGAAGCTGAGAAACATTATTTTCTTTCATTATGCGAACGGCTTCAGTCATCGATGTACGTGGTGAAACATACAGTAATCTGAACTCTCTGGATTTTCCTTTGACTATGTCGCCTGCGGTCATCATGAAACGGGGTTCGATATATTGGTTGTCTTTCATCCAGGTATCGTTGTAAAGCTTGGACAGGTACCTTGAGCCGTGGTCTGGGATGATTGTTACAATCGTGGCGGATTGGTCAAGTTCTTTCGCGATTTTTAAAGATGCGTAAATTACAGAACCCGCCGATCCACCAGCAAATATTCCTTCCTTTCTGGCAAGTAATCTGGTTGTTAAAAACGAATCCTTATCGCTTACGGTTATTATCTCATCGATATTTGTGAAATCCATTATTTTCGGCATTGAGTCCTGTCCAATTCCTTCAACCTTATAGGGATGGCTTTCAGGTATTTTGCCGGTTCTGAAATATTCAGCATAAATGCTCCCTTCCGGATCCACACCAATTACTTTGATCGCCGGATTCTTCTCCTTTAAAAATCTGGCAACCCCGACAATGGTGCCGCCCGTCCCGATTCCACATACAAAATGCGTTACTTTCCCTTCACTTTGTCCCCAGATTTCGGGTCCCGTTGTTCTGTAGTGGGTTTCAGGATTGGTCGGATTATCATACTGGTTTGGAAAGTAAGAGTTCGGTATTTCACTGTTCAACCGCACCGCCACTGAATGATAACTGCGTGGGTCATCCGGCTCAACAGCAGTGGGTGTAACAATCACCTCTGCTCCGAATGCCCGCAACAAATCAATTTTTTCCTGACTCATCTTATCCGGCATTGTAAAGATACACCTATATCCTTTAATTGCTGCAGCGAGTGCCAGTCCCATACCGGTATTTCCTGACGTTCCTTCGATGATGGTTCCTCCCGGTCTGATGATTCCTCTCTTTTCTGCATCTTCAATCATTGTTACTCCAATACGATCTTTTACAGAACCTCCGGGATTAAGATATTCCAATTTTGCCAGTAATATTGGTTTTAAACCAGGGGCAATTCTGGTGAGTCTCAACATAGGGGTATTCCCAATTATATCAAGAATTGAATTGTACCACATGTCCTTATAGTTCTCCGGTTTTGAATTGACCATATCATTGTATGCATCTTTTTAATGTTTTAAGATTGGAAAATTCTATTAAATATACAACGCAATATGGCTGATAAGACTGAATCGCAGCATCAATAAAACTGCCCCTTTTGCAACTTCTTTGGCCGGTTGTTAAATTCTTGTACAAAGGACTATACAATTAATTAGAAGTACGGGAAATATGAGAGCATTAATTCCGGTGGCAGGTGTCGGGACGAGACTTCGTCCGCATACTTATACTTTGCCGAAAGTGCTGCTCAATGTCGGAGGCAAGCCGATAGTGGGGCACATTGTTGAAGAATTGATATCGATTGGAGTAAGGGATATCTCAGTTGTAGTGGGTTACCTTGGCGAGATGGTAGAAGAATATTTGAGATCGAATTATAATGCAAACTTTAAGTTTATTTATCAGGAAGAGCGGCTCGGGTTAGGCCACGCTACACTCCTGGCACTCAGGGAGGATAAAGTGGATGAACCGTTGTTAATTGTACTGGGAGACACAATTTTTGATGTCAATTTAAAACCATTATTAAAAAGTGAGTTTACAAGCCTTGGAGTTAAGCAGGTTGAAGATCCACGCAGATTCGGAGTTGCTGAAACAGTAGGCGGCTTTGTGAAGCACTTAGTTGAAAAACCGGATAAACCAAACTCAAATCTGGCAATTGTTGGCTTATACTTTATAAAAAATCCTAAGGCATTGCTGTCGTCACTGCATGAAATTGTCAACAGGAACATTAAGACTAAGGATGAGTATCAGCTGACAGATGCCCTGCAACTTATGATCGAATCTGGTGAGAAAATAACTTATTTTGAAATTGATGGCTGGTACGACTGCGGTAAGCCAGAAACCCTGCTATCGACTAACCGCCATCTTCTCGATAAAAGAAGCTATTTTAAAGAAAGGGAAAAAGTTGTTATCATTCCCCCGGTTTTTATTGATGACTCAGCAATGGTTGAAAACTCCGTGATAGGTCCATATGCAACAATTGCCGGAAACGCTAAAGTTAAGAATTCCTTCATACGTGATTCAATAATTGGAGAAGGGGCGAATATTGAGAACAGTCTGTTTGAAGGGTCAATTGTTGGAAACAATGCTGTGCTCAAAGGAAGTTTTAAAAGAGTTAATGCAGGGGACTCAACTGAGTTCGATTATTCATAAACTAATATTGGAGAACCAATGTACAAATTATTCACGTCGGAATCGGTCACTGAAGGGCATCCTGACAAGATTTGCGACCAAATTTCTGATGCTGTCCTTGATGCCCATCTTGCTCTTGAACCACAATCAAAAGTGGCCTGTGAAACTTACGTAACGACAGGACTGGTTATAATTGGTGGAGAAGTAACAACATCGGAAAAAGCTAAATCACAGATTGATGTTGCAGATATTGCACGGAAAGTTATCGAAAAAATTGGATATACCGACAGTTCCTACAAGTTCGATGCTTACTCATGTGGTGTAATAAATGTAATGCACTCGCAGTCTGGCGATATTCGGCGTGGTGTTGATCGTGGCGGGGCTGGTGACCAGGGAATGATGTTTGGCTACGCGTGCACACAAACAGAAGAATTTATGCCTCTGCCCATAGCACTTGCTCACCGGTTAACTCGCAGATTGGCGGAACTGAGGAAAATGAACAACTCGCCAATGGGTTATCTCCGGCCAGATGGAAAGAGCCAGGTGACAGTTTCGTTTGGACCTGATGGTGAAATTTCAGTTGATGCCGTTGTGGTTTCCACTCAGCATGATCCGGAACCAAAAGGTGTAAGTGAAAAAGCCTGGCAAAAGAAAATTCATGATGATGTCATTAAGCATGTGATAAGGAAAGTTATATCTGAAAAATGGCTTCGTAAAGATACTAAGTTTTACATAAATCCAACGGGTAGATTTGAAATCGGCGGCCCGCATGGTGATACAGGGTTAACAGGAAGAAAAATAATCGTGGACACTTATGGTGGATATGCACCCCATGGTGGTGGTTCTTTCTCGGGCAAGGACCCTTCGAAAGTGGACAGGAGTGCAGCTTATGCAGCAAGGTACCTGGCAAAAAACATTGTTGCTGCCGGGTTAGCGGAAGAATGTTTGATACAATTAGCATATGCCATTGGCGTGTCGGAGCCTGTCTCTGTACTTGTCGATACAAGGGGAACGGGCAAGGTGGTTTCGGATGAAGATCTCGCGAAAATAATCCGAAAAGTTATGGATTTAACCCCGGGAGGGATAACCGAACATCTCAAACTCAGAAGGCCTATTTACGAAAAGACTGCGGCATATGGTCACTTTGGAAGGAGTGAACAGGAATTCACCTGGGAAAAGCTTGACCTTGTAAGGAAACTGCAAAAAGAAGTTAAATAAATAGTTTTCAAAAAATTAAAATCCGTTTTAAAATCAGAATTATGGAGAAAATCTAATGGATGAAGTAAAAGGGTTGTATAAAGTTAAAGACATAAAATTAGCTGATGAAGGAAAAAAGAAAATTGCATGGGCTGAATCAAGGATGCCCGTCCTTATGGCACTCAGGGAAAAATACAGCGCTTCAAAGCCGTTTAAAGGCTATAAAATAGCGGGATGCCTTCACGTTACAAAAGAAACGGCTGTTCTTGTAAAGACTTTTGTAGCATGTGGAGCTGATGTGAGCTGGAGCGGGTGCAATCCTCTTTCTACTCAGGATTCTGTTGCTGCAGCACTGGCTTCGGACGATATTTCAATTTTTGCGTGGCACGGCATGTCGGTAAAAGAATTTTACTGGGCAATTGATCAAACAATTGTTATGAAACCCAATCTAACGCTTGATGATGGCGCTGACTTGATTTTCACTTTGCATAAGAAATATCCAAAGCTTGCCGAAGAAAATGTTATTGGCGGGACTGAGGAAACAACCACTGGAGTCCATCGTCTGAGAGCGATGGCTGCGGATGGTGCGCTGAAATATCCTGTTATCGCGGTCAATGATGCTGAGACCAAGTGGGACTTTGATAACGTATATGGAACAGGGCAATCTACAATAGACGGTATAATTCGGGCGACCAGCATATTGATTGCCGGTAAGAACGTTGTTGTTGCCGGCTATGGGCACTGTGGCAAAGGCGTCGCCATGAGAGCAAAAGGGCTCGGTGCCAATGTGATTGTCACAGAAGTCAAGCCGACTGCGGCGCTTAAAGCAACTCTTGACGGCTTTCGCGTTATGCCGATGGACGAAGCCGTTAAATACGGAGATGTTTTTGTGACTGCAACTGGCGTAAAGGATATCGTCGTTGAGCGCCACTTCAAGAAAATGAAAGATGGTGCAATAGTATGCAATACCGGTCATTATGATTGTGAGCTCAATCTTGATCATTTAAAGAATCTGACAAAGTCAGTTAGAGAAATTCGGCCGAACAACGAAGAATACCTGTTGAGAGACGGAAGGCGAATTTATGTACTTGCTCAGGGACGACTCGTCAACCTTGCAGCTGCAGAAGGACATCCGTCGGAAGTAATGGATATGTCCTTTGCAAATCAATTTATGTCTCAGCTTCGGTTGGTTGAACTCTTTAAGAGAGGGAAGAGGCTTGAGAATAAAGTGCATGACATCTCACCTGAACAGGATCAGGAAATTGCAATGCTTAAGCTCAAAACCATGGGAATAAAGATTGATAAGCTTACACCTGAACAGGTCAAATACCAGACCGATTACAGTGCAGGAACCTGAAATTTATTTATTTTTATAGCTCAGGTAAATCCGAATGCCAATGATTGATATTAACAGAGATTAGCAAAGTCAAACAGAAGTAGATAAAAATGTGCCTTGGTGTGCCAGGGAAAGTTGTTTCAATAAATGAGAATGCCACGGGTTTAACAATGGGGAAAGTGGATTTTGGAGGGGTTATTAAAGAGGTGTGTCTTTCTTATGTTCCCGAAGTGAAAATTGGTGATTATGTCATAACCCATGTTGGTTTTGCAATTAGCGTAATTGATGAGAATGAGGCAAAGCAAGTGTTCGAATATTTGAGTCAGTTAAACAATGCTGTGAGAGATGGTAATGTTAATTCATCCTGAGGCGCTTTTACTCATGGAAATGATTGCATCCAATGCATGAGCTTTCAATAGCTTCAAGCATTATGGGGATTGTGCTGGAGAGTCTTCCAGCAAATAAAGGAAAGCACGTAAAAACTGTACAGCTAAAAGTGGGTGAGTTAGCTGCCGTTGTCCCCGAATCATTGGAATTTTGTTTTGAAGCAATTACAACCGGCACTCCACTTGAAGGTGCAAAACTTGAGATTCAGCATGTTGGCATCACGGTTATATGTAAAAAGTGCGGAAAAGAAAGTAGCGTGATATCTCCTGATTTTTGCTGTCGGCACTGCAACAGTTCAGACACTGAAATTGTTTCCGGTACTGAGCTGCAGGTAACCGCAATTGAAATTGAAGATTAAAAACACGGAGTAAATATGTCGGTAATAACCATTGAAAGAAAAGTGCTGGAGAAAAACGATGAGATTGCATCAAAGAACAGGAAATTATTCAAAGAAAAAGGTGTATTTGTAATTAATCTTGTAAGCTCTCCCGGTTCGGGTAAAACAAGTCTTCTTGAAAAAACGCTGGAAGTTTTGAAAGGGAGGGCAAGGATTGCTGTGGTTGAAGGGGATGTGCAGACAGATCTTGATTCGCGACGGATAGAGAGATATGACGTTCCGGTTGTACAGATTGTGACCAATGGCTCCTGTCATCTTGAGGCAAAACTTGTTCAGGATGCAGTATCAAGCATAAACTTAAATGATGTTGATATACTGGTAATAGAAAATGTGGGTAATCTCGTTTGTCCAGCCGGTTACGACCTTGGAGAATCAATGAAGATTGTCATTGTCAGCACGACTGAAGGAGATGACAAGCCTTTAAAGTATCCCGCAATGTTTAGAAATTCATCCGTTCTAATTATAAATAAGGTCGACCTGCTGCCGTATGTAAACTGCAATCTTGAAATTTTGAAGGCAAACGCCAGGCAAATTAATCCCAATCTGGCAATTTTTGAAACTTCCTGCACAACCGGTGCGGGGATAAAGGATTGGTCGGAATGGTTGTTAAATCAGGGCAGTAAGAATTGACTGTAAGATTGCATATTATTATCAGGGGTGCAGTTCAGGGTGTCGGATTCAGACCGTTTGTTTTTCGTCTGGCGTCTGAGATGGGATTGAGCGGCTGGGTCAGGAACTCAGGCCAGGGAGTTTTTATTGAAGTTGAAGGTAAAAGGGCTGTTACAGATCTATTTTTGCGCAGGATTGGCACGGAAAAACCGAAGAACTCTTTTATTTCAAGTTTGGAGTACTCTTACCTCGATGTTGTTGGCTATAATAAATTCGAGATTCTCGACAGCGAGTTGACAGATTTTAAAAACGCAGTGATCTTGCCGGATATTTCAGTATGTCCGGACTGCCTTCGGGAGTTGTTCGACCCTTCGGATAGAAGGTATCTTTATCCGTTTATTAATTGCACAAATTGTGGTCCGAGATTTACCATAATCACATCTCTCCCGTATGATAGGACAAATACCACAATGGCAGACTTCACCATGTGCTATGAATGCAAGAGGGAGTATGAAGACCCAACGAACCGCAGGTTTCATGCACAGCCAAATGCCTGCCCTGAATGTGGACCTCAGGTGGAACTACTGAACAATAAAGGGGAGGTGATATCACGCAGATATGAAGCTATCAAATCTGCTGCCGATTTTGTGAAGCGGGGGAATATCATAGCTTTAAAAGGGATTGGAGGTTTTCATTTAATAGCCGACGCTCAGAGCAACAAGGCTCTCGAGTTGCTTCGTAAGAGAAAGCTGAGGGAGGAAAAACCATTTGCTGTAATGGCCGATTCAATTGAAACGGCCGAACAACTTTGTGAAATATCGGAGTTAGAAAGAGATATTCTCCTATCCCCTGAATCACCTATAGTTCTGCTGAAAAAGAGGCGCGGCAACGGTTTGTCTCCTTTAGTTTCGCCTAATAATCCATATTTTGGCATTATGCTGCCATATACTCCTCTTCACCACCTTCTGATACGGGAATTGGCTTTCCCTGTTGTAGCCACGAGTGGCAATCGCACTGACGAACCGATATGCATTGATGAGGTGGATGCATTAGAAAGGCTTTCAGAAATAGCGGACTTTTTTCTTGTTCACAACAGGAGAATCGCCAGACATGTTGATGATTCAATAGTGAAAATCGTCGGAAATCGTCCTATGATAATCCGTCGCTCGCGTGGTTATGCACCGTTGCCATTCCTCTTGAGGGACAAATTGGAGCAACATCCCCCAATTTTGTCGGTCGGAGCGCACTTAAAAACCACCGTATCTCTGGTGATTGATAACTCGATTTTTGTCAGTCAACATGTTGGCGATCTCGATACTATGGAGGCTCGAAATGTATTTAAACGATCATGTACGGATCTCCAGGAGTTATACGAAGTAAAAGCTGAAATAGTTGTGCATGATGCACATCCTGATTATTCATCCACAGCATACGCACAAAAATTGGGAAAACCGATGGTTGCAGTTCAACATCACATTGCCCACGTCGCATCATGTATGGCTGAGAATGAAGTAAAAGGCCCTCTGCTTGGGGTGGCATGGGATGGGACAGGCTATGGTTATGATGGGACAATCTGGGGGGGTGAATTTTTTGTTGTCAATGGCGGCGTTTTTGAGAGGTATGCAACCTTCAGGAAATTTCCATTGCCCGGTGGAGAAGTGGCAATTCGTGAACCGCGCAGGGCTGCTTTGGGCGTACTCTTTGAAATGTTCGGAGGTGAAATTAGTGAACTTGTTGATAGAAAGATACTTAATAAATTCTCCTCAAATGAATTGTCGACTCTTTTATCAATGCTCAGAGGAAGAGTTAATAGTCCGTTAACTTCAAGTGCAGGCAGGCTTTTTGACGCGGCTGCCTCTATATCGGGTGTTCGTGATGTTTCCAGATTTGAGGGACAGTCAGCAATGGAGTTCGAGTATGCGATTGAAGGCGAAACATTTGAAGATTTTTATCCATATGCTGTGAACGAGTCGGCATTTAATGCTGTTGGTGATTTTACAAACCCATCTTATGTTATTGATTGGGGAGGAATTGTGTCAGGTTTGCTGAACGACGTTTACAAGATGGTTCCTGTTAAATACATTTCGGCAAAATTTCATAATGCAATGGCTCAGGTTATTGTGGAGATTGCGCGGCGCGCTGGAATTGAAAAAGTTATCCTGAGCGGAGGTTGCTTTCAGAACAAATACCTATCGGAAAGGGCAATTAACATTTTAACAGAAGATGGATTTCAACCTTACTGGCATCAGCGTATTCCCCCTAATGACGGAGGCATTTCTCTCGGGCAGGCATATATTGCCCTAACAGAAATGCAGCCAATTGCTGATGGTAAATTCAGATGGATTTCATGCAGCAGTCGGAAAACGGCTCATGAAATACGTTGATGAATATAGAGAAGGAGAGGCGAGCAAGAAGCTTCTCGAACTGATTCACAGAATCACACGGCATGAGTGGACACTGATGGAAATCTGCGGCGGTCAAACTCATGCAATTGTAAAGTATGGGATTGATGAGTTGCTTCCCGAAAGCTTAACACTTGTTCATGGGCCCGGTTGTCCTGTTTGCGTTACTCCATTAGAACTGATAGATAAAGCGATAGTGATAGCAGGGATGAAAGATGTGATCTTCACATCGTTTGGTGACATGCTGCGCGTTCCCGGTTCAACAAAAGACTTATTTGCTGTGAAGTCTGAGGGAGGAGATGTAAGGATTGTCTATTCACCGCTGGATGCAGTTAAATTGGCGAGAGAGAACCCTGATAAAAATGTGGTATTCTTTGCTGTGGGATTTGAAACTACTGCGCCTGCCAATGCGATGGCAGTTGTTGCAGCTTACCGCGAAGGGATAAATAATTTTTCAATCCTGTCCAGTCACGTGTGCGTACCCCCCGCAATGAATAAAATTTTGTCGTCTCCCTTAAATCATGTTCAGGGATTTCTAGCAGCCGGCCATGTGTGCACCGTAATGGGATATGAAGAATATTTTTCAATTGCTGATAAGTATCATGTACCAATTGTTGTAACCGGGTTTGAGCCGTTAGACATTTTGCAGGGGATTTTAATGGCAGTGACCCAGCTTGAAGAAGGACGATACAACGTAGAAAATCAATACTCCCGTGCAGTCAGACGTGAGGGAAATATACCAGCGAAAAAGATTATCTCAGAAGTATTTGAGTTAACCGACCGAAAGTGGCGTGGAATAGGTGAAATCCCGATGAGCGGTTACCGCCTTCGAGATAAATACTCATCCTTTGATGCCGAAAAGATATTCCAAATCGACAAGCTGACGGTATCAGAATCTCCTGTGTGCATCGCCGGCTTGATAATGCAGGGTGCTAAAAAACCCTCAGAATGCCCGGCCTTTGGAAAGAACTGCACACCTGAAAATCCGATCGGAGCGCCAATGGTTTCTTCAGAAGGAGTATGTGCTGCATATTATCATTATGGCAGGAGGAATCTTTAGTTTTAGAATGTTCAGGAAACCGGTTAGACCGAATTAGAGCTTTGTGAAAGGAAGTAAAAATGAGTGAGGAATCAGTTAATTTGTCGGACGCATTATCATGCCCTCTACCCATTTCAGAGTATAAAAGGATTTTGCTCGCTCATGGCGGAGGGGGAAATTTAACCAATCATTTAATTAAATCAGTTTTTCTCAAAGCATTCAATAATAGCATTCTTTCTTCTCTGCACGATGGGGCTGTGTTTGACATAGGGAATATGCGAGTTGCGTATTCAACCGATTCCTATGTTGTAAATCCAATCTTTTTCCCGGGCGGGAATATTGGCGAACTGGCAGTAAACGGAACAGTAAATGACCTGGCAATGTGTGGTGCCGACCCTCTCTACCTTTCGGTCGGATTTATCCTTGAGGAGGGATTAATAATTGAGGATCTTAAGCGGGTAGTTGAGGGAATGGAGCGTGCTGCAAGAAAAGCGGGAGTCTTAATTGTAACAGGGGATACAAAAGTCGTTGATCGCGGAAAAGGCGACAAAATTTATATAAATACTTCCGGCATTGGTCTTATTCCTGAAGGTGTTGATATCAAACCTCAAAATGTTAAAATAGGCGATAAGATTATAATAAACGGTAAGATAGCGCAACACGGAATTTCTATTATGTCGGTAAGGCAGGGTATGGAGTTCGGAACAACAGTTGAAAGTGATACCGCTGCGTTGAACCACCTGGTAAAATCAGTTTTGAGTGTTACCAAAAATATTCATATGATGCGGGATCCGACAAGGGGTGGTTTAGCAACTGCCCTCAATGAAATTGCCGGAGCAGCTAATGTCGGGATATTAGTTAATGAAAGATCAATTCCAATCGACGAGGAGGTTAAATCAGCGTGTGAGCTACTTGGATTTGACCCTCTTTATGTTGCAAATGAAGGGAAAATGATCATTGTGGTTCCAGCTTCGGAAGTAGATATTATACTTGATATCATGCACCATCATGAACTTGGAAAAGATGCTGCTGTAATTGGGGAAGTAGTGGATTCCCACCATGGTACTGTTGTTATGAAAACACAAATCGGTGGAATGCGAGTGGTCGATATGCTTTCTGGGGAACAGCTGCCGAGAATATGCTAAGCATCAATTTGGTGATTTCAGCTAATTAAGGATTTAACATAACCTGCTATAACTTGCCCCCGCTAATTAATGGGATTCAAATGAGTGTTTTGTTCTGCTTGTGGGTTAAATGACAGGGAGTGAAAAACGGCGGCAGAATTTGCAGTCTGGCAGGGAATTGCCTTTGACATAGGTTGGTGATAAATTAATTACAATGAAGGATAAACCGGATCACAAGCAGGAAAGAAACGGCCAGCATTTCGAAACTAACCCCGTTGTTCTTGAAGATGATATTCGGTTTGAGAAAACCTTAAGGCCGATTCGATTCGAAGAGTTTGTTGGACAGAACAAAGTAAAGGAAAAACTGAGGGTATACATAGAGGCTGCTAAACATAGGGGTGAACCACTCGATCATGTCCTGCTAATGGGTCCCCCAGGGCTGGGAAAAACCACGTTGGCTAACATAATTGCAAATGAGCTGGGAGTAGGAATAGTTTCCGCTGCTGCTCCTTCAATAGAACGGCCGGGTGATCTGGCTGGAATTCTTACCCAGATGGAAGAAAAAGAGGTTCTCTTCATAGATGAGATTCACAGACTCGATGCTACAGTTGAAGAATATTTGTATGGAGCAATGGAGGACTTTAAACTATCGGTTGTAATTGACAGAGGGCCGGGAGCAAAGAGCCTTGAACTTTCTATCAGGCCCTTTACACTAATTGGTGCGACGACGCGAGCCGGATTATTGAGCACGCCCTTTATTTCACGTTTCGGTATACTGGAGCGCCTTGACTATTACGAGGATACAGATTTGCAAAATATTTTGCGCCGCTCTTCACAAATCCTGAAAGTCTCAATTGAAGATATGGCTCTTAAAGAAATTGCCAAGAGAAGTCGCGGTACACCCCGTGTGGCAAATAGGCTTCTGAGAAGAGCAAGGGATTTTGCTCAAATAGATGGTAAGGGTGAGATAACTCTTGAAGTTGTGAAAACCGCTCTGGAGAAGCTATCGGTTAATGATGCGGGTCTTGACGAAATTGATATGAAAATTCTGGATACGATTGTCCGTGTCTACAAAGGTGGACCTGTGGGTTTAAATGCACTGGCAGCAATGATAGGCGAGAGCCCTGACACCATAGAAGAGGTATATGAGCCGTATTTGCTCCGAAATGGATTTATCAAGAGAACACTTCGTGGAAGAGAAGCTGCCGATCGAGCGTATGATGTTTTGAGAGTGAGAAAGCCTGTGCGGGCGGAACAGCCTGATCTCGGAATTTTTAACGAAGATGATAAGCCTGTTGAAAGTTGACCTGTAAAAAATAAATTACCTCCTCTTTTAAGTGAATTTCATGCCAGTGGAGAAACTTTTTGACCCCTGTCCAGGCTTTAACGATGCAGTTGTTTTGAGCAGGGAATTTTTTCAGAGGCCGACCCTCAAAGTTGCGCATGATATACTTGGAAAGATTCTTGCAAGGGTAATTGGCAGAAGAGTAATTGCAGGGAGAATTGTCGAGGTCGAAGCCTATCGCGGTAATGATCCTGCCAGCCATGCCTATCGTGGAAAAACCAGGCGTAATAGTCCGATGTTCGATGAAGGGGGAACAATTTATGTTTATTTTACATATGGGATGCATTATTGTTTTAACATTGTAACAGAAGAAGCAGGGTCACCTGCAGCACTGTTAATTCGGGCAGTTGAACCTTTGTGTGGAATTGATATTATGAAGAAAAATCGAAAGACGACCGAATTATACAATCTGACAAATGGGCCTGCAAAGCTCTGTCAGGCTTTAAACATTGAAAGGGGGCTTTCCGGAAGAAAGTTAAACGATGGAAAACTCTATGTGCTCGATGACGGATTTAAAGTAAGCAGAAATCTTATACAGAGGTCTGGAAGGATTGGGATTAAGGCTGGAACGGATTTGCTTTGGCGATTTTACCTCAAAGGAAACAGGTTCGTCAGCAAGGTTCAGCCCATAAAATAAAGATTCATTTGTGGATAAAAGACCACGTAAAAAGCCCACATTGCAAGTCCAAAAGTAATCGGCACCGCAATGTTGTCGTCTACAATTTGGTATGAGGCCACCTCGGCGACTGCAGCAATGACTGTTGCTGCAAAGCCGATTAAATATTCACCCGGGAGATAGTTCACCTTCGGAGTAAAGGCAATGGCTATCATCCCTGCAATGATGAAAGCAAGGCTCCCCTCATAGCTCTTTGGAAGGTTTTTCTGGGGGTTTATCTTGTGTTTACCGAACTTTTTTCCAAACACTGCTGAAGCTGCATCAGCAAGAATGAGCACGCTGAAACTTGTAACCATTACGTATTTAGGAAAAATTAAAACGCATATTACTGCCGAAATTAGCATATATGTTGCACCATTTAAATTGTGTCGCTTTTTGTCGACCTCATGGTGTCGCAGCAAAAACCCAAAATATTTGTAAAAAAGGTTTGATATTTGCGGGATGTCATAACGCGCAAGGTCAACGACAAGAAAAGCAATGGTTAGAGGTATCAGAACCTCAAGCGCAAATGACTTAGGTACGAAACTGTAAATAATGGGGATGCTAAGTGAAATCAGGTGAATACCCTTTCTCACAAGTTCAGCTTTGAAGTTTACAGGGTCGCTAACTACTTGATTTTCCATGCGTTCACTCACATAAAAGGTCACAAGTTTACTAAACTTGTGACCTCAGAATTTTAGAAGTTACCAAACTACCTTAGCTGATGACATCAGAGCCAGGAGTTCCTACGGGAGCTCTTGTTTCACTCTGGCTTTGCGCAGAGTCATTTTCACCGTTTGGTTTAACGAGTCTCAAAGGTGGAAGTTCCTCTCCGCGGATTAGTTTGTTTATTTCTTCTGCATCAAGAATTTCTCTCTCAAGGAGTGCCAGTGCCAATCGGTCAAGAGCATCTCTGTGTTCTTTTAAAATCTCTTCCGCTCGTTTCATGCAGTTAAGAACAATTCCCCTAATTTCATCATCAATTTCAATGGCTGTTTTTTCACTGTAGTTTCTGTGTTTAGTGATCTCCCTACCCAGGAATATTTCCTGTTCATTTTCTCCCCATGTTAGAGGTCCGAGTTTATCGCTCATTCCCCACTCACATACCATTTTCCTTGCAATCGTTGTGGCCTTTTCAATATCATTTCCTGCCCCTGTTGTATATTTTCCAAAGACAAGTTTTTCTGCAGCTCTGCCACCAAGGGCGTAAGTGATCATTGCCAGAAGATATTCTCTTGAATATGTATGTTTTTCATCAATTGGGAGATATGTTGTAACTCCCAGTGCTCTTCCTCTCGGGATTATGGTCACTTTGTGAACAGGGTCGGCTTCAGGGACCATCTTTGCAACCAGTACATGTCCTGACTCGTGGTAGGCCGTAACTTTCTTCTCTTCTTCCGAAATGATAGTGCTCTTGCGCTCAGGGCCCATCATTACTTTGTCCTTTGCTTCCTCCATATCGGCCATGGTCACCGAAGTGCTGTTTTTCCTTGCGGCCAGCAAAGCAGCTTCATTGACAAGATTAGCCAGCTCGGCGCCAGCAAACCCAGGTGTTTCTTTTGCTATAATGCTGAGATCAACATCAGGTGCTAGAGGTATGTTCCTTGTGTGTACCTTTAGGATTCCCTCACGTCCCTTCACATCGGGTCTATCTACAACAACCTGCCTATCGAATCTACCTGGGCGGAGCAGGGCTGGATCAAGTACATCAGGTCGATTCGTTGCTGCGATTATGATGACTCCACTATTTTGTTCAAAACCATCCATTTCTACCAGGAGCTGGTTTAACGTTTGTTCACGTTCATCATGTCCTCCCCCAAGACCTGCCCCTCGGTGTCGGCCAACGGCATCAATCTCATCGATAAAGACAATACATGGTGCATTCTTTTTCGCTGTGTCAAAGAGGTCTCTTACTCTGCTTGCACCGACTCCAACAAACATTTCCACAAAGTCTGCGCCGCTGATTGAGAAGAACGGCACTCCAGCCTCACCTGCAACTGCACGTGCAAGGAGTGTTTTGCCTGTGCCTGGCGGACCCAGCAGGAGGACACCTCGAGGGATCTTTCCTCCCAATCTTTGGAATTTTGCGGGCTCCCTTAAGAATTCTATAATCTCACCAAGTTCTTCCTTTGCCTCGTCAGCACCAGCCACGTCATGAAATGTCACCTTGACCTGATTTTCGGTCATTAGTTTTGCTCGACTTTTACCAAAGCTGAATATCCCCTTGGCATTATTACCCTGCATTCTTCTCATAATGATTAGCCAGACAGCTAAGATCAGAATCCACGGCAGAAAATTTATCAATCCGTTAACCCACTGATCACTTTCTTTGACAAAATTAAATTTTATCCCTGCCTTCTGCCATTGTGCAATTACACTCGGATCTCCTGCCTGCGGAAGAAAAACGACAAACTTATCAATCTTAATTCGTTTGCCGGACTCCGTTACGATCTCCTGAGGCTCACTCAGGACTCCATGGAAATCATAATTATTTATATCTGATTTTTTAATTGTGGCTTCTTTTATTAAGCCTGAATCAAGAAAGGCCTGGTACTGATTGTATGTAATCTCTACCTCTTGATTGCTGTTACCACGAAATAATGTCATTACAAGAAATACAGCAAGTATGATTGCTGCCCATCCAATTATGATTCTTCCTGTCTTCCAGTTGAAGTCCTCTTCGGGCGGCGGCGTTGAATTTCGACGCCTTGGTCGTTGGGGTAATCCTGTCCTTTTCTTTTGATTTTCGCTACGGTTCCTGTTGTTCTGTGTGTTAGCCATCAAGACTCCTATAAATCTACTTATCTAATATATATATCGATCTCAAATTTCTGGCTTTTTGAGCATAATCTAATCCATATCCGATCACAAAGTGATTTGGGATAGAGAATCCTATATAATCTACTCCAAAATCAATCTTTACGCAATCACTCTTGTAAAGGAGAGTCACAACGGTAAAAGATCGGGGATTTTGCTTCATTATTAGTCGTTTGATAAATTCTATTGAGAGACCGGAATCGATGATGTCTTCAACGATTATTATGTCTCTACTTTCTACTTGACAATTTAAATCCTTTAAAAGTTTCACATTTCCCGAGGAAATTTTAGCATCTCCATAGCTTGAAAGCTTCAGGAAGTCAACCTCACAATCAATCGTAATATGGCGTATGAGATCGGAAAAGAAGATAAAAGCTCCGTTCAACACCCCTATAAAAATAGGGGTTTTGTCAGCAAAGTCCCTATTGATTTCAGCTGCAAGCTCTCCCACTCTTTTCTGAATTTCACTTTCCGGGATGAAGATCTTGAATCTCTCGTTGTTAACAACAACATATTCGTCGGAATTATTTGTAACCGAATTCAAGTTTCAGTATTCTCCTTGTTCTGTCAGTTATTTTAAAACGGTCATCCAGCCTTAGACCGCATACCCAGATTACACTATTTTTGTTCGTCAGCACATAGACATTTCCTTTTTCATACAGGGGGATTTTCCTGTCAATAAGGAAATCACTGACCTTTTTCTTTCCCTGCAACCCAAGGGGTACAAACCAATCACCTGGCTCCCACTGCCTCAATCGAAAAGTTTCACCTGCCTGATCAGCATCAATAAATTCCACCACAGGCGATAGGGTAAACTGAAGATCAGCTCTCTCGACAAATTCAGAGTTAAAATAAAAATCATCAAAATCGTATTTTTTCCCGGCTATTATTTCTGCAAAGAATGGTTGTGGTTGCACTCTGCTGCGCGTGAGTACGAGATTATACCTGTCCCGAAAGGCATAAATTCCCCTGCCCAGTTCAACAGATGTTCCAGTTTGTGATTCTAATAAATCCATTACTGCCCTTACCTTTAAAAAATCAATTTCTCTATCGCTAAACTCTTTAATTGCACTCATTATAAGGTTTTCCTGAATGAACAGTGGAGCGTTTTTCAACTTAAAGACATCAAGCACAACTTTGTCTTCGTCATATCGTTTAACGACGCTTGAGTAAATTACACTTACCTCATTTGATATAAACTTTTTAAAGTCCTGAAAGATTTCCGCTGTTCTATTTAATGTGTTTACTATATTTGGGTTGATCCTCTCCTGGATTTGGGGAATTAATGACCTGCGGATAAAATTCCTTGTATAATAATCCTTCGTGTTTGAAGAGTCCAGTCGGCTCGATAAACTTTTTAAACGCGCATATTGTTCTATGTCTTTTCTTTCTGCAAACAGTAGAGGCCTGATGATATCTCCGCGTTTAACCGGAATCCCGCCAAGCCCATTAGTCCCGCTTCCTCTGAGGAGGTTCATCATGACAGTCTCAGCGTTGTCGTTTGCATTATGACCGACTGCTATCTTATTGTAATTCTTCAAAATCTTTACGGTTTCGTAAAATTTGTAGCGAATGTTTCTGGCAGCCACTTGAACAGATAGTTTGTGTTCCACCATGTAGGAATGGGTGTCGACCGAATGTACAAAGCACGGCAAGCCATAGTTTTCGCACAATGAACGGACAAACTGCTCATCTTCATTTGATTCCTCACCGCGAAGGTGATAATTAACATGAGCCACTGCTATCTCAAGTCTGTGCAGTTGACGATAATCGTTGAGAATATCAAGCAGAACTATTGAGTCAACTCCCCCGGACACGCCGACAATTATCCTGTCTTTATCAGAAATAAGCTGATGTTTTCTTACAAACGTCTCGAATCTTGCAAAGAAGTCGCGCAGCATATACGGGAATGAGTTCTCTCCTCGTTAAGTAAGGGAAGAATTTTGTTTTGAAATTTACCATAGTGGGGGAAAAATTGCAATCTGTCACTCTGCACTATGTTCTAATTGCGATTTATCAGAAGACAGCGTAATTTCAAGTATGAACTCAATTTATATCAAGTCCGCCCTCTCCTCTTATGTCTGGACGCCTTCTATAATTTTATTTTATGCACAAATTGTCTGGAAAATATAGTGGAACGAAAGGACGTAGCTGCGGTTCTTGAGGAAATCGCCGCACTTCTTGAGCTAAAGGGCGAAGATAAATTCAAGGTTAACGCTTACTCGCGGGCAGCAAGGACAATAGCCGCAAGTAATGAAGATATAATTGGCCTGATAAAAAGAGGTGAGGCTAAGAAAATCCCGGGAGTGGGTGACGCCTTATCCAGGAAACTGCAGGAGTTTGTGGAAACAGGTAAAATATCTTATCTGGAAGAATTAAAAGGATTATTCCCGCAAACTCTGATGGAATTGTTTAAAGTGCCGGGCCTTGGTCCGAATAAAATTCGATCACTTTACGAACAGCTCGATATAAAATCACTTTCCGAACTGGAATATGCCTGCAACGAAAATCGCCTTGTTTCTCTCAAGGGCTTTGGAAAGAAGACGCAGGAAAAAGTGCTTCAATCTATCGCAAAGATCAAAGCTGAAAGCGAGTACCATCTCCTTAATGTTATCTATGAAACATCTGAAAATATAGCATATCACTTACACAGAATTAGCGGGATAGACGAGTTTGAGTTTACAGGGAGCTTCAGAAGGCGGAAAGAAATAGTCAGAGACCTGGATTGTGTTATCAGATTTAAATCTGGTGAAAGGGAAAAACTATTCGATGCGTTAAGGCGCCTAAAGGGAATTAGAGAACTAAAAGATGTACAGAGTGATCTTGTTTCTCTTGTATGGGAGAACGGTGTACCGGTTGAATTTATCATTGTGAACAGGAATGACTATCCACTTGCACTTTTGCACTCTACCGGGAGCAAAGAATTTTATGCTTCTTTAAGAGAATACGCTTCCTCTCGCGGATTCATGCTTAATGCGCGCGAGTTTAAGGAAGGGAAGGAGAAATTGAAGGTAGACTCTGAAGAAGAAGTTTTTGGACGATTGGGACTTCAATTCATCCCTCCGGAACTGCGTGAAGATGGAGATGCGGTACTCGCAGCATCGAAAGGTGAAATTCCTGAACTAATCACATTGCAAGACATAGTTGGTCTGTTCCATGTACATACGACCTGGAGCGATGGTGCAAACAGTCTCGAAGAGATGGTTGAAGCTGCCAAAAAACTCGGGATGAAATACATTGGACTGAGCGACCATAGCAAAGCCGCTTTTTATGCAAATGGTCTTAATGAAGACAGGCTATCAGAACAAGCTAAAGTTGTTGCCAGGCTCAATGCAACTGAAAAGGAATTTCATATCTTTCATGGCAGCGAAGTAGATATCCTTCCCGATGGAAAACTTGATTTTTCTGATAGTGTCCTGAAAAAACTTGATTTTGTTATTGGCTCTGTACATAGCCGCCTGTCCATGCCAAAGGAAGATGCAACAAGGCGAATCGTTAGTGCTTTAAAGAATCCTTATCTTACTATTCTTGGTCACATGACCGGTCGATTGCTTCTTGGGAGATCGGGCTATGAACTTAATATTGAAGAAGTCATCAGGACAGCAGTAAAAAACAAAAAAGTAATTGAAATAAACGCTAACCCCCACAGGCTGGACATGGATTGGAGACATCTGAAGAAGGCAAAATCTTCGGGTATCAAATTCATCATTGGACCAGATGCTCATTCGATAAACGGGCTTGATGATTTCAAGTACGGTGTTTTTATTGCAAGAAAGGGTTGGCTGACGAGGCACGATGTTATCAATTCAATGAATGTTGGTGAAATTAAAATATTTTTGCCTAATGCCAAGAATTAAGTTTGTACCGCTCGGGAAAGAAGTTGAATTAGAAGAAGGCCAGACAATATTAAATGTTGCTCGTGCAAATGGCATTCCCCTTGGCAGCAGCTGCAGTGGCGACTGTATTTGCGGCTGGTGCAGGGTTGAGGTTATTGAAGGAATTGAAAATCTTTCAAAGCCTGGAGATTGTGAGCGCGAAATCAGTTCGAAAATTGAAATAAAAGAAAATGAAAGATTGGCCTGCGCCGCTGTGGTGTTTGGAGACATAGTCGTTACCACGGGTTATTGGTAAAAACTGATTTTTCAAGAATATAGTCACACCAAAATGTCAAGGTATTTACGGCATATTTTTGTTCATCCGAGGATAAAGTCTAAATACAGCGTCGCTTCAGGTTTGGTTTAGCGGGACGAGTGATTTAAATTTGCATTAAATGACAGAAGAAGAAGCCGCTCTAATTGACTCCGAAGGACTTATGTGCTAATGGAAGATATTAAAATTAAAAAAAGGCGAGCAAAAAAAATTTATTCCAGGTTAAAGGAAGCATATCCAGATGCCCGGATTGCCCTGAACTTTAAATCTCCATTTGAACTTTTAATTGCTACTATTTTATCTGCCCAATGTACAGACGCACGTGTAAATATGGTTACTCCGGAGTTATTCAAAAAGTATCGCACTCCAGAAGATTTTGCTCGTGCAGATGTAAAAACCCTGGAAGAAACTATTAAATCCACGGGCTTTTTCCGTCAAAAGGCTAAAGCTATTATTAACGCATCCCGGACAATAGTGCAAAAATTCGGGGGACATGTCCCTCAAACGATGGATGAACTTCTTCAATTAGGAGGGGTGGGGCGCAAGACTGCAAATGTTGTTCTTGGAAATGCATTTGGGGTGCCTGGAATAGCAGTTGATACTCACGTTAAACGTCTCTCACAGCGACTGGGATTGAGCTATAGCGATGATCCCGATAAAATAGAAGCTGATCTGATGAAATTGTTTCCTGAAGAAACATGGGTGATGTTATGTCACTTATTAATGACTCACGGCAGAAGAGTCTGCACTGCGCGATCTCCACACTGCAGTCATTGTGTCATTAAGGACTATTGCCCGTCAGCAAATAAATTTACCAAGCAAAAACCTGGTGGGAGAGCTAGAAAGAGCGATGTCTGAGCACTCCCGGTTAACCCTTGATGAAATGCCCCTTGGTGCGAGGATTGCGTTGTTCATAATGATAATTGGTGGAATCCTGTATTTAGGCGGTTCGGCAGGGCGAGCGATAATTGGGAACGATCTCGTCGAAGTTAATACTCTGCAGTTCAGAAACGATTTATCCTTTGATGCTGAAAAAGAAATTTACAATTTGCTTGCGCAGACGTCATTGATGGTTGTAGCCAGTTACTTCGTGACTCTTTTCAGTCTTTTGTTTTTTCTTTACAAGACAAAACTGAACTTAAGGGAAAATCCAAATGCACTTATGGCGATAATTTTATTTGCTTTATTTATACCTGTTGAAATATTCACATCTTACCTTGATATGAAGTTCTTTTTTGCATATGTGGACCTCCAGTTTCAGTTGTTTATTGGAGCAGATCCTGGCCCCATCAGAGATGAATTGCGTCGGCTTTTTGTCAAGAGGGTAAGTGGGATTGGAGGTCTTTCCGTAATAGCGCTATTGTCTTATTACAGTGCTATTGGAGCTCTTGTAATAAGACCAATTCGCGAGAAAAGAAACTTTAATGAGGAAAATAATGGCGAAAATAAAAACTGAGACAATGATTGCTGAGCTGGAGGAAGCTGCCTCCCAACTTGGTTTAAAGGTAATTTATGAAAAAGGGGACTTTGATGGAGGATATTGCATTTTGAGGGCCGAGAAGCTCATTGTTATTAACAAAAGATTCGACCTTAAGCATAGAGCAAGCACCCTTGCCAGAAGTCTGGCTGAAGTTGGTGTTGAAAATCTCTTTCTGAAGCCGGCAGTCAGGAATTTCATTGAAGAAGAAATGGAGATAACCAATGAAGATACTGGTAATAAACGGGCCGAACCTTAATTTGACAGGGATAAGAGACCCTCAAATTTATGGAAGTGACACTCTTGCTTCGATAAATTCTGAAATGACAGTTAGATTTCCAGACATTGAGTTTGAATTTTTTCAAACCAATCATGAGGGTGAGTTGATAGACAGGATACAGGCTGCAGATCGTGAAAGTTTTAACGGTATAGTGTTAAACGCAGGCGCTTTATCTCATTACAGTTACGCATTGAGGGATGCTATAGCTGCAGTTAAGCCTCCTGTTGTTGAAGTTCATCTTTCGCAGGTCTTTTCAAGAGAGGAATTCAGAAGGAAAAGTGTAATTGGGGAAGTTTGTAGGGGGACTATAACAGGATTTGGAAAATATTCTTATTATGCCGCTGTTTATGTCCTAATGAATTTGCTGAAAAAATGATCAGGGGAGTGATTTTTGATCTTGACAACACGCTTGTTGACTTTATGAAAATGAAGTCAGAAGCGATTGAAGCAGCAATTCGTGCTATGATAGATGCTGGACTGGAAATGTCGCATGATGAAGTGAAGCGCAGGATTGACGCCATCTACAAAGAGAAAGGGATAGAATTTCAGTACGTTTTTGATTCTTTGCTGGCAGATATTTTTGAAAGGGTGGACTATAAGATTCTTTCCGCAGGGGTTGTGGCTTACAGACGGGCAAGAGAGGCGGCTCTCGTTCCGTACCCTCACGTTTACATAACCCTTTATGAACTACTCAAGATGGGATTGAAATTAGGAGTTGTTTCAGATGCACCAGCCAAGGAGGCCTGGTTAAGGCTTGTTTACCTCAATATGCACCATATTTTTGATGTCGTAGTTACATATGAAGATACCATGCAAAGAAAACCGGATCCAGCCCCGTTTCTCCTTGCTCTCAATAAAATGGGAATTAGAGCAAGAGAAGCACTGATGGTTGGAGATTGGGCTGAAAGAGACATAATTGGTGCCAAAAAGGTTGGAATGAAAACAGTATTTGCCCGCTATGGAGACACGTTTAATACGCAGGTTACGGGCAGCGACTATGAGGCAAATGACATAATGGAGCTTATTGAAATAGTGAAGGCGGAAAACAAGAATGGTTGAAGGAATTGGTGTAGACATCGTAGAGGTTAGCAGAATTAAGCAAAGTATTGAAAAGTATGGACCTGCTTTCATGGATAAAATTTTCACTGAAGAAGAAAAAAGTTATTGTTCCTCGAAGCCTAATCCATATCAGCACTATGCTGCCCGCTTCGCTGCCAAGGAAGCATTTAGCAAAGCTACCGCAACAGGTTGGAATAGTGAGTTTTCATGGCAGGAAGTTCAGGTTGCTAATGAAGAAAGCGGCAAACCTTTTTTGAAGCTGAGTGGTAAAGCAGCAGAGAACTTTGGGAAGCGAAAAATGTTTCTTTCACTGTCCCATTCAGGTGATTACGTAGTTGCGATGGTGTTGCTGGAAGGCTAATTTAAACTATTTTATTGTGTTCAGCGTCAAATTAATGACGCTGATGGAATCCTGATCCATTTGTTCTTTTCAAAGGAGTAGCACAAATTTAGCTCTGACAAAAAAATAAACTGACCGGATGCCTTTGGAGAATGTTAACCTCGTTGATCTTAGCGACAGAGAAATTGTGGAGCAAATAAGAAATGGCGACGAACGTGCATTTGGAGAGCTGGTAAACAGGTATGAAAAAAAGGTTTTTTTCATTGTAAAGCGAATGCTCAACGATGATGATGATGCATGGGACGCGAGCCAGGAGGTTTTTATAAAGCTTCATGAGTCACTGAGGAGATTTCGAGGAGATGCAAACATATACACTTACATTTATCGCGTTGCGACAAACGTTGCTATTTCCTTTTTAAGGAAGCGAAAGGTGAGATCAGTGGTCAGGCTTGACGATGTTTTGAACACAGTAGTGTCGCACGATGATCAGCCAGAAAAAGATTCAGACAGGAAGGAATTAAGGGAGCTGGTTGCAGATGCAGTGGCAGCACTACCCGCGCAGCAGCGTCAGGTGTTTGTGCTAAGATTTTATGAAGAGTTGTCTTATGAGGAAATTTCAAGGATATTGAATCGTTCACTGGGAGCTTTAAAAGCTAATTATTTTCATGCTATGAAAAAGATTGGAGAATATTTAAAAGATGCGATGCGATGATGTATTGGTAAATTTGCCAGACTATATCCTGAAAAGGACTGAGCCAAATCTATCCAGGGATATTGAGTCTCATCTGGCTAATTGCCCGACCTGCAGAGAAGAAAAAGAAAAGTTATCTGAAGTCATTTCAGTTTTGTCAACATCTGAACCTGAGGAGTATCCTGTTTCATTTTGGAATGAGCTTCATGCATCAATTATGTCAAGATTACCAAGGCGCCGTCGTAGATACTTTGGTATGAACGTCCCTCAATTAGCTACTGTAATGACATTATTGGTTATTGGGATAGGTATTGGTATATATGAACTAACTGTCAGGTCTGGAACATCTGAGACACGATCAATCTCGACGTTGGCTGCATCTCTTCCTCCTGAAGAAGTTATAGCTTTGCCTGCCGTTAACACAGATTATGTCCAGACAGCAGCACCCGTGTATGTTGTTGACGAAGAAGTAAATTCTGTTGATGACACCCTTCAGCAAGCTCTTGTTAAATCTATGTGGGCAACTGTTGCAGACACAGTGAGCACTTCTGATTACCCGGATCTTGTCGATATCGATTTACTTAATTGAGAGGAAGGTAAAAAAATGAAGCACATTCTTTTTTTGATGATTTTTGCTTTGGTAGGTTCCACTTCTGCTGTTGCTCAGGAAATTGAGGTGGGTAATCCTGAAGTTAGGAGGCAGCTTGAACAAATCAAAATATGGCAAATGACAAAAGATTTAAATCTTCCAAATGAAAAGGCGGAAAAGTTTTTTCCTGTTTACAACAGTTATATGGCTCAGCTGAGGGAGACAATAGCCAGGAGAAGGGATCTTGTCTCTCAGCTAGACCAGATGTTACGGCAGGGCGCCAAAGATGATGAGATTTCAAAACAGGTAGATAGGATAACCAAACTTGATGAACAACTTGCAGAGCAGCATAAGCATTTTATCGACTCACTGAAAGATATTTTAACCCCTACTGAGATTGGTAAATATATAGTTTTTGAACAAAAATTTCAGCGAGAAATTCGCGATCGCCTTCGTGCTATAATGCAGCAGCGGATGAGAGGAAGATTTAACAGGCAATAGGAGATTTGTTTCATTAACCAATAACAGGGGTGTGAATTTCCTTGTAGAGATTAATCGGGCGTATTAAATTTACTTCATCTGGAGAGGTGCGAGAGTGGTTGAATCGGCTCGCCTGGAGAGCGAGTTACCGCCTAAAGCGGTACGTGGGTTCGAATCCCACCCTCTCCGCCAGTTAGGAAATGAAGTCATTGGCTGCCTGCTACGCGGGCTCGCCAGCCATTTTTCGGGGAAATTTCAAGCCGTTTTGAATTCAGCATAAAGTTCGAGCCGACGTTTTTGAGAAATGCGCGGATTTGTGCAAACTCGTGTTTTCGCTTCCTCTTTTTCCTGCCTCGGTTATTCATCTTGGCGAGGTATAGTGGTCTTTACCCCGATTTGTAGACAGGAAGAAAAGCGAGTAACTTTGAAAGGAGGAGATTAGGAATTGAGACAGAAAAACAGGGAAAGAAATACGATCAGCAGTACAAGATGGATGAACTACTACGTTTGCGTAGAGCAATGAGGGTGCCGAATGTTCCGATTGCTATTGTATTTGTTCTAATTTTACGGCAGTTCTTTCTTGACTATCTTGCTTATTATTTCTATTGCATCTGGATTTTCTAATCCGGTGGTATCACTAAGAACATCGCCCTTGGCAACTAACTCCCTTAAAAACCTTCGCATGATTTTGCCGCTTGGAGTTTTAGGCATTGTTGGTACACAAAATACATGTGAAGGCTCAGCAATCTTACCAATTTTTTCATTTATCTTGTCTTTGATCCTCTGCTTAATTAAAGATTCATCGTAGCCTTCTTTAACAGTTGCAAACACTACAGGTGTTATACCTTTGATTGCATCTATTGCTCCAACGACTGCTGCTTCTGCTACTCCGTCCACTTCTATTGCAGCGCTCTCTAATTCCATTGTGCTTAACCTGTGACCAGCAACATTAATAACATCATCAGTTCTGGCAAGCACCCAGTAATGTCCATCATTATCCTTTACGGCAGCATCATAAGTGAAATAAGCTCCGCTTACGCGGCTAAAATAAGTCTTTAAGTACCCTTCGTGGTCTTTCCATAATGTCCTGACTAACATGGGTATGGGTCTTCTCATCACTAAATTGCCCACAGTCATAGGTGGCAATGAGTTCCCATTGTCATCCACTATATCCATTTGTGCACCCAAAAATTGAATGCCGCAAGATCCTGGTTTCATTGGTGTTAACCATGCTGCACCTGCAAGTGGGCAACCTGCTGTTTCAGTTTGACCATAGGTATTATTAAGGTAGACCTTTTTGTTGCCGATCTTTTCGTACAACCAATACCATGCCTCTGGATTCAAAGGTTCACCAACAAACGCCACCACGTCCAAAGAAGATAAATCATAAGGTTTTGCTACTTCTTCACCAAATTTCATAAGCAGTCTTGTAGCTGTTGGCGTTGACCACCATTTTGTCACACGATATTTTTCAATAATCTGATAAACCCTGTCCTGTGATGGAAAGTCAATAGCTCCTTCATAAAAAATTGTTGTAATCCCATTAGACAATGCACCTGCTATGCCCCAGATGTGCATTGTAAGCCATCCAATATCAGCCATACACCAGAATACATCGTCTGGATGCAAGTCTAAATGGTATTTGGCATACACATAATTATTAATGACAAAAGCATTCCCTGAATGCACGACGCCTTTTGGTTTTCCTGTAGTACCACTTGTATAAAATACTAAACCCGGCTCATTCGCTTCTAACAATTCTGGTTCGTATTCCTTACCAGCATTTCTCATTAGATCATCCCAATAGTAATCTCTCCCTTGCTTCATATTTATATTTGTCTTCGTTCTCTTGATTACTATTGAGGCTTTTATGCTTGGGACATCATCAAGAATCAGGTCGGCCTTCTCTTTTAAAGGAACTATTTTACCTCTCCTGTATCCACCGTCTGCTGTAACCAAAATTTGAGGCTCAAAGTGAACTAATCTATCTCTTAATGCATTTGGTGAAAATCCAGAAAAAATTGTATTAAACAATACACCCATGCGATAAGATGCTAATATTGCAATCACTGTCTCAGCAAGGTTAGGCAAATAAATAGCAACCCTATCACCTTTTTTAAGCCAAAACTCCTTAGTACATTACAAAATCTGTTAACCTCCCAATAAAGCATATTGTAAGTGTAAAACTTTGTTGTGAAATCTTCGCCCTCCCAGATAAGTGCCAGCTTATTTCCGTAACCCTTCTTGAGATTTGCGTCCAACATATGGTAAGCTGGATTTGTTATACCGCCAACAAAGAATTTAAAATCTGGCAGGTTTCCTTCTATGGTTTTTTCCCATGGATGGTACCAAAACAATTCGCTTGCTACTTCAGACCAGAACTCTTCAGGCTTATCTCAGGACTTTCTTAATAAGTTGTTAAAGGCTTCCAAACTTCCTGCGTGAGTATTTTTAGATTTTTCCTTATCCGGCAAAATAATTTTGCCTTCCCTGATCATTTTTAAATCTTCTGAGCTGACTTGGATGGCCATTGTAAGTCCCCCTAAAGTTGTAATGTTAAAGAATCTCTGTTAAACGTCAGAATATTTAAAATGACATCACCTGCCAGTTTTTTAATCTGGCATATCAAACAAAACTTAATCTTTCTTTATTTTAATGTCAACAAAAAAAATAAGCTTGCAGACAGCCGGGCAGGGGAAGTGAAGGCTGGACAGTGACCTGAGTGGTTTCAAGGAACGAGATCTGCCCGTGAATTTATAGATTTATTTTCCTCACAAAACGCAGTATCTTTTCTGATGAGCAATCCGTCATGAGCACACATTGTGCAATGACGGTCTTTTTAAGTCATAACGTATCAGTCCAAATGTAAATAAGGAGCTGTTTATATGAAAAGAATAATGCTCATATTCCTCTTATTCATCTCGGCTGTCATGGCTGACACCCCTGCTCGATTGCTGCGATTTCCTGACATTTACAAAAATGAGATTGTTTTTGTTTATGCCGGAGACATTTACGAAGTATCATCTAACGGTGGCGTGGCCAGACGCCTTACTTCATCACCAGGACTGGAACTCTTTCCGAAATTCAGTCCTGACGGGAAACAAATTGCATTCACAGCTCAATATGATGGAAACTTTAACGTATACGTTATGCCTGCCGAAGGGGGACAGCCCCGGCAGCTGACATTTCGGCAGGATGCAGGGGATATACCTGAACGGATGGGGCCAAATAACGAAGTTATTACGTGGACTCCTGACGGGAAAAATATTTTATTCCTCTCAAGGATAGAAACATGGAACACCTGGTTTGGAAGATTATTTACAATTTCTGTTAATGGTGGAATGCCTGTTGAGTTTCCTGTCCCTAAGGGGGGCCTGTTAAGCTTTTCGCCTGACGGAAGCAGTTTTGCATACAACAGAATATTCAGGAATTTCCGAACATGGAAGCGGTATGAAGGGGGACTGGCACAGGATATTTATATACACGATATGAAAACCATGAACGAGAAAAAGATTACTGAATGGAAAGGGACAGATACTTTTCCGATGTGGTACAAGAACACAATCTTCTTTGTATCAGACCGTGATTCAAGCAGAAGAATGAATATCTATGCTTATGATGTTGTTTCAGGAACAACAAGACAGGTAACATTTTTTAAAGATTACGACGTAAACTGGCCTTCACTTGGACCGGATGCTATCGTGTTTGAAAATGGGGGATATCTCTATACACTCTCACTTCCCGATGAAAGGTTGACGAAGTTAGAAATTTATATCCCAAATGATCAAACATGGGCGATGCCAAAGTGGATAGAAGTATCCAGGTTCATTAACTCCTTTGACCTTTCACCCGATGGTGAGCGAGCATTATTTGGGGCAAGGGGAGATATTTTTACTGTCCCGGCAAAGGAGGGGGACACAAGAGACATCACCAATACTTCAGGAGTGGATGAACGCAATCCTGTTTGGTCTCCCAATGGAAAGTACGTTGCATACATTTCCGACAGATCTGGTGAAGAGGAGATTTATATTCGTGAGGATAAGCTGAACGGCACAGAAGAAAAGTTAACTTCCGGTAATCGATCTTATATTTATTCATTGGTTTGGTCACCAGATAGTAAGAAAATACTATTTTCTGATTCTGAACTCAGATTGAGATATGTCGATGTCAATGAAAAAGAAATACACGACGTGGACAAAGATTCTGTTTGGGAAATCAGAGACTACTCGTGGTCTCCAGACAGTCGATTTATTACATATGCCAGGCATCATAAGAACGGTTTTACCTCTATTTACATTTATTCTCTTGATGATAGAAAAATACATGAAGTTACTGGTGGATTTACTAATGATTTTGATCCCATCTTCGACCCATCAGGTAAGTATTTGATATTTCTGTCGGATAGAAATTACAACGGTGTTATAGGGAATTTTGATATGGAATTTACAGATACCAAGAGCACCGGTATTTATGTTGCTACCCTGCAAGCAGACAGCCTGTCACCCTTTTCACCCAAAAGCGATGAAGTGAAAGGCGGTGCAGCTGAATTGGCAAAAGATACTATTAAGGAAGGAAAGCAAAAGGCAAAGGGCAAGGCAGAAGAGGTTAAAAAAGTCAGGATTGATTTCGAGGGACTCGGTCAGAGAGCAGTTGCTGTTCCAATTGCACCAAATAATATTGGCAGTCTCTCAACCGCTGCCGGCCGAATTTATTATATGACATATCCAACAATGGGTTTGTCGGGAAACGCCTCAGGCGAAGAGAAGGCGCTGCATTCGTTTGATATATCTGCAAAGAAGGACCAGCAAATCTTGAGTCCATTGGATGGTTATAAGCTTTCTTTTGATGGAAACAAGATTATTTATAAGAACAAGGACTCATATGGTATAATTGATTCCAAACCCGAAAGCCATAAACCAGGCGATGGCGCCATTTCTCTTAAACAGATGAAAATGTTCGTCAATTTCCATGAAGAGTGGGCGGAAGCGTTTAATCAGGCATGGAGACTGGAGAGGCAGTTTTTTTACTCACCGGAGATGAATGGTGTTGATTGGACAGCCATTAAAGAGAAGTATAGGGTTTTGCTTCCTTATGTCAATAACCGGTATGACCTGACTTACATCATCGGGGAAATGATTGGTGAGCTTGGAAATTCTCATACATACGTTGGAGGAGGCTACTATCCTGAAATTTCGAAAACAGTGACAGGTCTCCTGGGTGCCGATTATGAATTGGACAACAAATCGGGGTATTACAGATTAAAACGGATTCTTATTGGTGACAATTCCAAGCCCGATAGAATATCTCCTCTGACGCTTCCCGGTATAGATGCGCATACGGGGGATTACATAATAGCAATTAATGGACTGCAGGTACGATCACCAATGAGCATAGATAGCGTTCTTGAAAACACAGCAGGAACTACTGTAACGCTTACACTTAACAGCAAGCCGGAAGAAAAGGGAAGCTGGAATATAAAGGTAACTCCGATTCAAAGTGAAATGCAGCTGCGTTACAATGATGAGGTGACGAGAAATCGAGAACTGGTGGATAAGCTTTCTGGGGGGAAAATTGGATACGTTTATTTGCCGGATATGGAGTCTGCTGGCTTAAATGCCTTTGTTCAGCAGTTTTACCCACAGATACGCAAAGAAGGCTTGATCATCGATGAACGATACAACGGAGGCGGGTTTGTAGACCAGCTTCTCCTGGAAAGGTTGAGGAGGATACTTGTAGGCATGGAAATGGCACGCCATGGAATGCCCGGCACCATTCCGTCGCCGGTTTTTTATGGTTATATGGCATGCTTGATTAACGAGTATTCCGCATCGGATGGGGATATTTTCCCTTACTATTTCAAGAAATACAATCTCGGGCCGCTGATTGGTGAACGCACATGGGGAGGCGTCCGTGGTATACGAGGGTACAGAAATCTCATTGACGGTGGATATGTTACTGTTCCTGAATTTTCAGTTTATGGTTTGAAAAGTGAGTGGGTCATGGAAAATCATGGTGTTGATCCCGATATCAGGGTTGAACAGACACCGAAGCTTGTTATGGAGGGTCACGATCCCCAGCTCGAGGAAGCTGTAAAATATCTGCTTGATGAGATTAACAAGTCTCCTAAGAAACTTCCTCCTATCCCACCATACATGCCTCCATATCCTCCCGAAAATTAAGTGAAGCGTAAAGAGCGCGGCAAAAAATGACTTCTCGCCGCGCTTTTGAGACAACGGGATTTAAGGTGAAACTTCCGAACTGAGTTCCCGTTCATTTAATTTTGAAAGTGGAATTGGTATTTGAATGAAGCGACAAGGAATCATGACGAATCAGAGAAGCGGCAGAGCCGTCATAGATGATTTGCTGCATGGGGAACTGAGAAAGAACCTCAAAAGAGATCTCAACGAGCTATACCATTTTTATGTAAATGATGCGGAAAGGGAACGACTATCAAAGATGCGTAGGGGGAGGCGTCTATTTTATCTGACAGTCTGGCTCCTCCGAAGTCTATTCATGAAATTAAATCCTACACGCAGAATACTCTTACTCCTTAGCTTTTTCTTTCTGTTTTCCGAAAACTGGCAGTGGAGCAGCAAGCGCGTCGAGGTGAACATAAATCTCGCAGCTCTCAGTTTTCTTATAATCCTCCTGATTTTGATGCTTGAACTAAAAGATAAGCTCCTGGCTTTTGATGAACTTGAAGCCGGAAGGAAGGTACAGCAAGCACTGATGCCTCATTTTATACCGGAAATTGCAGGATGGTCAATATGGTTGTATACCCGACCTGCGAATGATGTCGGAGGCGATCTCGTAGACTACATGGACTACGACGGAAACAAATTTGGATTTGCAATTGGAGATGTCGCTGGTAAAGGTCTGGGGGCTGCTCTGCTGATGTCGAAGCTTCAGTCGAGCTTGCGTGCATTGGCCTATCGAGAAAATTCTCTCTGTGATCTTGGCAGGCACCTGAATGAAATATTTTGCAGGGATAGTTTGCCCGAAAAATTTGCATCGCTTCTGTATATCGTTCTCAGACCGGGAGAAAATCGAATCAAGCTTTTGAATGCCGGTCACTATCCCCCCATTCTTTTATCAAATGGAACTGCAAAAACACTTCCCAGGGGCGGTCCAGCCTTAGGTATTTTGAAGTCATCAGTATATGTAGAGCAAAGTTTAGAGATGTCAAACGGGGATATCCTGGTAGCATATTCTGATGGCGTTACAGAATCGAGAAATTCTGAAGGTGAATTTTATGGGGATCAAAGGCTGATTTCAAAATTGTTGGACTTGGATTCTTCGACAGCTACTGAGCTTGGAAAAGGAGTTCTTCAAAGTGTTGAAATGTTTCTTGGGGATGAGCGGCCAAATGATGACCTTTCACTTGTGGTAATTAAAAAGCTCGGCTGATGAATAATAATTAATTTATTTGCATCGTCTTTTCATCTTGCTTTCATTTTGGATTTGTAACTTGTATATAAAAAAGGAGAATAAAATGAGAACCAAAATCATGTCTGTAATGGCAATACTTGCCCTGACAGGATTTGTGCTGCAAAGCCACCCAAAGATTTCAAAACAGCAGGCAGAAAAAATTGCTCTGCAGGAAATTAAAGGTGGGAAAATATTGAGCGGCGAGTATGAAAAGGAAGCTGGAAAAGAAATTTGGTCGTTCGATATTAAGGTTGGAAAGGGGATTAAGGAAGTATGGGTAGATCCTCAAACCGGTAAAGTGATCAAGGTGGAAAACGAATCACCTGCGCATGAATCACGGGAAAAATAATTGATTAAATTGACAGAGGAGCGCCAGTCATTGACGCTCCTTTTGAATTTTACTTTCGCGAGGTAATATGAAGAAAGGTATATCATTTTTTGTATTTATATTGATATTTAGCTTTTCAGCTACTGCACAGGAAAACAAGTATCCCTATACCCTTTCAGATTTCCTGCGAGAAGCCCTGAAACACAATCAAATCATATTATCAGCTGCAAACCAACAATCCTCTGTAGTTTTCAGTGCTCTTGCCGTTAAGGAGGGCTATTTACCTCAGTTTAACATCGGGTCTCATTTAATTGTTGCCCCATCCAGAGGCTATGACCCGGCTATTACAAACGGTGGTGAATTTGGTGCTCAGATAGGCGGGAGTTACCTGGTTTACGATGGGGGATCTAAAGAGTTGTCGATCCGTAAGGCAGATATTGGTGTTGACCAGAGCAAAACCCTGTTAAATTCAACAAAATCAGATGTACTCTATCTTGTGTCAACTGCTTTTGTAGAAGCTCAAAAACAAGAACGAGAGTTAGTTGTACTTCAAAACAACTACAACTTGCTTGAGGAATATCTCAAACTGGTTAATGCACTGCATTTTTCCGGTCAGGCCAGCGAATCTGACATTTTAAAGACTATGGTGCGGGTCAATAATGCAAAAATTTCAATGGAAACACAACTAACATCCCTTAAGAATTCACTTAAAAATCTCGCGGTATATTCGGGTATTTCAGTAGATAAGGTGACAAAAGTTGATACAACTTTTACCATAGAATCTGCCGACACAACATTTTTACCAGATCGAAATCCTGAAGTTCAGGCGGGGAATCTTCAACTTTACTCGGCAAAGTTACAGGTTGCACTTGCAAAAGCACAGGTGAAACCAACTGTTTCAATTGGCGTTGATGCAGGAGCTTTAACATCACTGCCAAATCTGCAACAGGGATTGTCCAACGTTTTTGGTGCCTCAGCTGGAATATATGTATCAATGCCGATAATTACTCTTGGTGCTATTGAAAATCGTGTAAAGTCTGAGGAAGCCATTACCAGGAGCGTGGAGGCCCAAAATCATTTTCTTGTTATAAATCTTGAAAAGGAGTTTGAAGTTGCCCGCAATGAGTACCTGAGATCAGTTGACAAATTGAAAGCACTGCGTAAAAATCTTGTTGTAGCACTTAAAAACCTATCCCTTTCACAGGCAAGATACGCCGGTGGAAACGGGTCGAGTCTCGAAGTGCTGGATGCAATTCAGCTTGTAAATGATGTCCGGATGTCCATAGAGGAAACACAGGCAGACCTTCAGCTCAGCCTGGCGGCAATGAAGCGACTTAATAATTCATGGAGTCTAAGCCAATGAGAAGGATCATTCTCCCTGCATTAATAATAGGTATTTTCACTGTCATTTATGGGTGCGGAAAGAGCAAATCGGATGATAAAACCTCTGTTGCTCCCCGCGCTTCAGTTAAGGTGGCACAGGTGGAACGTGGGTCAATATTTGAACATCTTCATGTCACCGGCAGTTTTATGGTGGTACATGACCAAAAGGTCAAATCCCCAATAGCAGGAAAAATCCTGAAGGTTTACGTTCTTGAAGGAGATGCAGTAAAAAAAGGGGAAGCAATAGCGACTTTAATTTCAAAAGAATCCGATGCTGTCATCACAGGAGCAAAACAGCTCTTACAATTAGCACAAACAGAAAAAGAGAAAGAGGACGCTCGAAAGGCCTTGCAGTTAGCTGAAGAGACAGCCTCAAAAATAAATGTTATCGCACCATTTTCCGGTATTGTTAATGCGCGTTTTGTTTCTGAGGGGGAATACATAAGTGAAGGGACAGACGTTGCTGAGGTTATCGACCTGCGAACGGCATACTTTCTTGCAGATGTTCCAGTTGAGGATATGCCCAGGCTTAAGGTCGGTCAGCCTGTAACTCTAAGTGTGCCCGGTTTGCAAAAAGATATTGCGGATGGGAGTATTACAGCTTTTAGTCCTTCAGCTGATCTCAACAGCCAGACAATTAAAGTTCGCATAAGTTTGAATAAGACTCACGATTTAATTAAGTCGGGAACCTTTGGAGCAGCTGATATCCTTGTGGGGGAACATATTGGAACACTTATTGTTCCCAAGCCAGCAGTTTATCATGATGATGAGCTGAACAAATACTTTGTGGTTAAAATTCAGGGTGATAGCCTGGCCTTGCTTACTCCTGTTGAGGTTGGTGTATCAGACACGGCACATGTCGAAATTAAGAGTGGACTTAAGCAGGGAGATCTGGTTGCAACAGTAGGAGGTTACGGCCTTCCAGATTCAACCCTGGTAATTGTGAAAAGAGGTAACTGAAAAGCACCGAGAGGAAATTGGAATGAATTGGTTTCAATTTGTTGAGCGACATCAAAAGGCAATAACTTTCACAGCTATTGTTTTAAGTCTGGCAGGAGTGTTTGCATTATACAGGATGCCTATATCTTTATTTCCTAACATAGATTTTCCCCGCATTGTGATGATAGCTGACAACGGTGAGGAACCGGCTGACAGAATGATGATAGAGGTAACCAGACCACTTGAGGAGGCTGCTCGATCGATCCCAGGAGTGGTGCTAGTTAGGTCAGCGACAAGCAGGGGTTCTTCTGAAATATCCATAAATTTTCGATGGGGAACTGATATCATTCAGGCGCTTCAGCTACTGCAGGGGAAGGTTTCAAGCATAAGGAATCAACTACCTCCTACGGTGTCCATTGATATTGAGCGGATGAACGCAACTGTTTTTCCCATAGAAGGATTCAGTCTAACTTCTGACTCTCTTGACCAGGTTCAATTAAGGGATCTGGCTTATTATGTCATTCGTCCAGCTTTAGTCAGGGTAAATGGCGTTGCTGAAGTTAGAATTGTGGGGGGTAAAAAAAGGGAATTTCTTGTAAGGGTGGATCCGCAAAAACTTCAAAGCTATCAGTTGAGTATAAACGATGTTTCTAACGCAATTCAAAGAACAAATTTTGTCTCGGCAACAGGGTTGGTTGAAAGGAATTATCAAATCTATCTCAGCCTTGTTAATGGGCTTTATGGTGATATAAATGAAATAAGTAAGACCGTGGTTGCTTTCAAAAACAACATGCCGGTAACAGTTGGAGATCTGGCAACAGTAACCCCATCCGAGAAAATTGAATATATCCGTGTGACAGCTGACGGCAGAAAGGCGGTCCTTGTGAACATTATCAGGCAGCCTGGAGGAAACACCGTTCAAATTGGAAAAGATGTCAGATCCGAGCTTGAAAAGCTGCGCGGTGTAATACCACCTGGTGTCAAAATAAAGTACTTTTATGATCAGGGGGACTTCATAAGCAGTTCAATTGGGAGTGCGCGTGACTCTTTATTGATCGGAATCCTATTAGCAATAGTGGTATTGTTCCTTTTTTTAAGAAGTTTTCGAATAAGTGCCGTTGCAATTATAAGCGTGCCTGCTGTGGTTGCAACAACGCTGTTCTTCCTGTATGCGTCAGGAGAAACTTTAAACATTATGACGCTTGGCGGGATTGCAGCAGCTATTGGGTTGATAATTGATGATACGGTTGTCCTGATTGAAAATATTTTCAGGCATTTGCGCCTGGAAGGTGGAAAGATTAGAGATGCAGTCTCATCTTCATTAAAAGAGCTCCTACCGGCAGTAATTGGCTCGAGTTTGAGTACTGTTGTTGTGTTCTTGCCTTTTGCCTTCTTAACAGGTGTGTCAGGGGCATTTTTTAAATCATTAGCACTGACGATGGCAGTAGCACTCATTGTATCTCTTGTTTATTCAATTACACTTGTTCCTCTTTTATCGGAAAAGTTTATAAAGCCAAAGGACGCCGAAAAGGAGCTTCGACGCGAGGAAACCTCGAAACACTGGATTGCAAAAAAATATGAGGAAAGCCTGAGAACACTGGTTAAGTGGAAAATGTTATCGCCAGTCTTCGTTCTTGTCTTATTAACCGCAACGTATTTCTTATACCACAGCATTGGAAGTGGATTTATGCCAGACATGGATGAAGGATCGTTTGTTCTGGATTATTCATCGCCGCCGGGAACGAGCCTGGATGAAACTAACAGAATGCTTGATGATGTAGAGAAAATAGTAATGTCAATACCGGAAGTCGATTCTTATTCACGAAGGACAGGAACTCAGCTGGGATTTTTCATAACTGAACCAAATACAGGCGATTTTTTAATAAAGTTGAAGAAAAATCGGAGTCGTTCAGTGTTCCAGATTATCGATGAACTCCGCACTAAAATTGAAATGTCTGAGCCGGCACTTAGGATTGACTTCGGTCAGGCCATGCAGGATCTTATTGGAGATTTAACCAACACTCCTGCGCCAATTGAGATAAAGATTTTTGGCCCTGACCAACAGACAATTGAATCAGTTGCAAGGGAAGTTGCTGAGTTAATAAAAACAGTTCCAGGTGTTGTGGACGTTTTTAACGGCATAGTCATTTCTGGGCCTTCCATTGTCGTTCGTCCGGATCCAGTTAAAGCTGCACGTGCGGGGCTCAGTTTTGATGAAATCCAATCTCAACTTCGCACCATTATGGAAGGAAGCGCAGATACATATGTACTTCGGGGTGAAAAGCTAATCGCTGTAAGGGTTCGTTACCCGGCTGAATATCGCTCATCACTTCAGCAAATTGAGGATGCTCGAATTAAATCGGCCAATGGATTTTTCGTCGGGATTAAGGATGTTGCCAATATTGGCGTTTTAAAAGGCCAGAGTGAAATTGACAGGGAAGATTTGAAAATCATGGTGCCTGTTACGGCAAGACTTTCCGGGAGAGATCTGGGTAGTGCGATATCTGACATAAAGAGGGTTCTTTCTGCCAGGCTGATACTTCCTCAGGGCGTTACGTATTCATTTGGCGGGCAGTATCAGAGTCAGCAAGAATCGTTTGTTGGTTTATTGATTGTCCTCATCACTGCTTCTTTACTGGTAATGCTCGTTCTGCTTTTCGAATTTGAAAGTTTTAGCGTCCCTGTTATAGTCTTTTCAACAAATCTCGCTTCATTGTTTGGCGTTTTACTAGCGCTCCACCTGACGAACATAACATTTAATATCTCAAGTTTTGTTGGAATGATAATGATGGTAGGCATTGTTGCTGAAAATGCAATTTTTATAATTCATATGGCAAAAAAGTTCGAGGCAGAAGGGATGGAGTCTGAAGATGCGATCATCGAAGCTTCGAAGGTAAGGGCAAGGCCAATTTTAATGACAACACTTGCAGCAGTATTTGCTTTGGCGCCCCTTGCTCTCGGTATAGGTGCTGGCGCTCAAATGCAGCAGCCCCTTGCAGTTGCTGTCATCGGTGGGTTTTCTGTATCTTCGTTTCTCCTTTTATTTCTTCTTCCAGGTACTTATGTTTTATTCAGAAGGAAGCGGATAATATATGAGAATTCTCCTCGTTGAGGACGATCAAAGCCTGCAGAGAACTTTAAAAAAATTGTTCATAACACAGCACTTTGCTGTCGATGTCACCGCAAATGGGAAAGAAGCAATTTTTCTGGCTAAAACGAATGATTATGATATTGTTGTCCTGGATTTAATGCTACCGGACATAAGTGGCTTTGAGGTATGCACTGAACTGCGAAAGGGATCTGTAAACGTCCCCATTTTAATGCTTACGGCTCTTGATGAGGTGGATAACAGGATCCGCGGACTTGATACTGGTGCAGACGATTATCTCCCAAAGCCTTTTCATGCCGGGGAACTGCTTGCACGTATAAGAGCGTTGCACCGAAGGCAATCAGAAGATAAACATCCAGTTCTATCAGCTGCCGATCTTATACTGGATCCTGTTTCACTAACTGTGAAAAGAGGGGGCAGGAGAATAGAGTTAACAAGCAAAGAATTTGCGCTCTTGAATTACCTGATGGAAAATAAGAACAGGATTTTAACAAGAGAACAAATTTCAGAGCATGTGTGGGATATTAACTTTGATCCCCGGAGCAACGTTATTGATGCGTTCATCAAGCTCCTGCGTAAAAAGATTGATGAGGGATTTGAATTAAAATTAATCCGTACGGTAAGAGGAGCAGGTTACACGCTGAGTGAAGGAGATAACAGTTGACGATCAAGCTGCGGATTGCAGCTTTTTTTACAATTGCATATGCTGCAGTCGTACTAATCCTGAGTTACGCACTGTATGAAATTAACGAAACTTCCTCCCGTGACTCTTTCCTGTTTGCGTTAAAGTCAGCAGCGCAAAGTGTGGTTGACAGGTTGTCAGAAACAGATTTAAGCACCCCTTTGGGTGTAAAAGAAGACTTACAGGAAGCTATTTCATTGTTTGAAAATAAATTAGGTATACTTCATGTAACAGTTTTTGATTCAACAGGAAGAGAAATTATCTCCCTTAACGGTTTAAAATTAAGCGCAATCAGAAATTCCGCCTCAATGACCAGAGATATCATTCGACTCGAAGAGGCCGGCCGTAAGTACATCGGAATTCGTCGTGAGTTTGAGATTGGTGAAAAGCCGGTGGGGAGTGTGTACGTTTTTGCTTCATCGTCATATCTTGAAGAATCAAAAGATCGACTCGGAAATATTCTGATTGTCTTAGCACCGATTTCTATAATTATTGTTGCTGCGGGTTCTTTATTCATATCCAAACGTGCATTGAAGCCTCTTGACACCGTTGCTGCTGAAATTGATAAAATTGAAGTAAGTGGATCTTTAAGGCCAATTCCAGTTCCCGACTCAAATGATGAGATTAAAAAAGTCAGTGAGTCATTCAACGATCTTGTAGATAAATTGCAAAGCCTTTTCCAATTGGAAAGGAACTTTATTGTGGATGCCTCACATGAGCTCAAGACTCCTCTTACGGTAATACAAACTGAGATTGAAATGCTCTTAATGAACCCGAACCTGTCTCAGCCCGAAATTGATAATTTAAAGAACTTGCAATTAGAGGTGGAGCGTGCTGTAAAGATTGCAACTGATTTAATATTCTTTTCTCGTCTGGAATTATCAGGTGGATTTAAAGCTGCCGAGCATGTAGATGTGGACAGTCTGGTTGCCGAAATTGTCAGTCGTCTAACCAATCTGGCTTTTGCAAAAGGTGTGAAAGTGGAAGTTCATCTTTCATCAGAATCAACCGTTCTTGCTGATAGGGATTCCCTTGGTAGAGCCCTTTCGAATGTTATCGAAAACGCTATTAAATATAGCGACAAATCAAAACCTGTCCGAGTGGTTGTGGTAAAGACGGAGCGAAAAGGAGATTATGCTCTTTTTTTAGTGTCGGACAACGGCATTGGTATAAATTCAGAAGACCTGCCGTACATATTTAATCGTTTTTATAGAACGAAAGAGGCCAGAAGTGGTGAGATTCAGGGAAGTGGTTTGGGGTTGTCCATCACAAAGAAAATAGTTGAGGAACACAAGGGGAGTATTGAAATCACAAGCAGACCTGATGAAGGGACTTCAGTATTAATAAAAATACCGATATCCAGCCACAGTTAATTTTGTCCTTTTGATTCTCCCTCCTTATTCTTAGATTTTTATTATATGAGAGTGACAAGAGCCGAGGTAAACTTAACAAATATAGAGTATAATCTTAAGCAAATTCAGGAGAGGGTTGGCCATTCTACAAAAGTAATGGCGGTGGTGAAAGCAAATGCCTACGGGCACGGCATGGTACAGGTGGCAAAGAGTGCACTGAAGGCAGGTGCCGCTTATTTAGGAGTCGCATTGGTTGAAGAAGCAATCGAACTGAGAAAATATGTGAATGCTCCAGTGTTAGCTTTCTCACCGCCTGTTGAAGATAACATTGAATCTTTTGTTAGGTTCGACATTGATGCAACAATTACTTCAATGGAGACTGCTTATTTATTAAACGGTGTTGCCCGCAGCGCACATAAAAAAGCCCGAGTTCAGGTGAAAGTTGACACAGGTATGGGAAGAATTGGTTTTTTTCCTAAAGAAGCTTTAGAAGCGGTTCAATTGATTTTACGTCTCGATTCCTTGCAGCTTGTAGGAGTTTTCTCCCATTTTGCAACTTCTGATGAACGGAATAAGGAATTTGCGCGCAGGCAGCTGTTGACATTCAGGAAACTTAGAGAAGAGATGTTTGGTATTGGGGATATGTCCAATGTAATGTTTCACATTGCAAACAGTGGTGCTATTCTTGATATGAAGGATTCTTATTTTGATATGGTCAGACCCGGAATTATGATGTATGGTTATTACCCATCGCATGAAACCAGTCAGTCGGTACCAATAAGGATTCCCCTTCGACTGGTTTCTGAAGTTGTTCTAATAAAGAATTTTCCTCTCCAGGCAAGCATTAGTTATGGAAGGAGATATTTTACGCCGCACAAGAACACGAGAATTGGAGTCATACCAATAGGGTATGGCGACGGTTATTCGCGGTTATTGTCCGGTAAGGCAAGTGTGCTGATTCGGGGGAAGCGATATCCTGTTGTTGGAACCATAACAATGGACCACATAATGGTCGATCTGGGGACCGATTACAGTGTCCAGACAGGAGATGAAGTTACACTGATTGGAGAGGATGGTGAGGAAAAGATAACTGCGTGGGACATTGCAGATGCCCTTGGAACCATTCCCTACGAAGTCCTGTGCAATTTGAACAGCAGGGTTCCAAGGTTATATCCTGGAGATATTTCAACAACAAATGATTAAAAAACATGAAAATTTATGCGGTAATTATGGCCGGCGGCGTGGGGTCAAGATTTTGGCCCAAGAGCCGGGAAAGCATGCCGAAACAGTTTCAGGCGGTTTTTGGCGATAAGACGTTGTTTCAGAGAACCTGGCAGCGGATTACCAGGCTGGTGAAACCGGAAAATGTTTACGTTATAACCAATCAGATTCAAAAAGGGGTTGCCCTCAGTCAGGTACCCGAGCTGCTGGAATCAAATGTTATAGCCGAACCATTTGGAAGAAACACCGCGCCTTGTATTGCCACGGCGGCATCGGTTATATCTTCTCAAGCTGAAGATTCGGTAATGATTGTTCTTCCATCCGACCACCTAATCTCTCAGGAAGATAATTACATTGCTCAGTTGAAGAATGCGTCTCAGGTTGCTTACAAGAGAAACAGCCTTGTTACGCTGGGTATCCGACCAACTTATCCGGAGACTGGATTTGGATACATTCATTTTGAAAAAGATGTTGATGATCCTGAATTAAGAAATTACGGGGCAAGGAAGGTCATAGAATTTAAAGAGAAGCCTAACCCAGAAACAGCAGCTAAGTTTATTGAAAGCGGCGAGTACCTGTGGAACAGTGGTATGTTTGTCTGGAGAACTGATGTCATTGTTAGGGAGCTTGAGAAAAATCTCGTTCATTTTTCTGACTTCTACAAACAGTTGAGAACAGCTTTTGGCTCATCCAGTTTTGAAAGAATATTGAATGAATTTTACCTGCGGGTAAATTCTATTTCAATTGATTATGCGGTTATGGAGAAGGCATCAAATGTACTAACAATACCGAGCAATTTTATATGGAGTGATGTCGGATCATGGGATGAAGTTTACAGGCTGAGCGACAAGGATCAACAGGGCAACACATTTGTTGGGGATGTCATATCTTTTGAAAGCTCAAACAATTTTGTTATGGGTAATCAACATCTCATAGCCCTGGTAGGCATAAACGACATTGTCGTTGTTGAAACAGAAGATGCTCTTTTGATTTGTCGAAGAGGAAGATCTCAGTCTGTTAAAGAGATCGTGGATATTTTGAGGAAACAAAATCGTCAGGATCTGGTTTGACTTACAGAAATCTCCCAATTATTGGACTAATTGCCATAGTCTTGAGTGGATGCTCCTCAGCTGTCAGGTTTACATCTGCTTCGGGAGGGGAAGGATCCGACAGAGCCGAGTCCGATGTTAGCTTTAACAAACCTTTGCTTACAATCGAAGGAACAGCTTCGTTTTATTCATATGAATTCAACGGGGAAAAAACGGCAAGCGGAGATGTTTTTAACAGGAACGCAATGACAGCTGCTCACCGTGAATTCCCTTTTGGTACCGTCCTTCGTGTTACAAATCTTGAGAATGGCAAGGTGGTTATTGTGACGGTTAACGATCGCGGTCCTGAAAGGCATGACCGTATTTTAGACCTTTCTGAGGCGGCAGCGCGCAAAATTGACATGATTAAAAATGGCACGGCCAGGGTACGTATAGAAGTATTAAAATGGGGGAAAACATCCACAAGGTAAAAGTAAATCGGCTCAGCATTGAGCCTTTAGCTCTTGACCTTTGACATTCCTCAAAAATAATATGATTGACTCTCGAATAAAGGGTTATCTTTACATTTTTGCAGCTGCAGTATTCTGGGGTTCGTCCGGTACAGCTGCTAAATTTCTGTTCAGCCACTCATATTCAACGCTTCTGGTGGTGGAATCAAGGGTAATCATTGCTGCAATAACGCTTTTTTCTTTATTGCTCATTTATGACAGAAACTTATTGGTTGTTCGTGTTCGCGATCTGAGTGACTTTGCCTTCCTTGGAGTTTTTGGGATTGCAGGATCAAACTATACATACTATGCTGCAATGCAGGTAACTGGAGTTGGGATTGCTATCCTTATGCAGTATACAGCTCCTGTTCTTGTTGCAGCATATGCGGTTCTGGCAAAGCACGAAAAGATTACTCCTGTGAAAATTCTTGCAATAGGTCTTTCACTGTCAGGTACTGCAATACTGCTTGGGGCTTTTGGCTCCAGTGTCAAACTCTCTTCGACGGGAATCGTTCTGGGAATTCTATCATCTTTTTTCTTTGCATTCTTTAATGTCTATAATCGAGTTGCGGCAAAGGATTACAGTACCTGGACTGCTCTTGCATATACTCTTCTTTTTGCTTCCTTGTTCTGGATTTTGTTTGATTTTACTTTTCCATCCGTGTACGCTGCCATCAGGGTTATGCATATACCTGCTTTGCTAATCTTTTCAATGACATCTGTCTTAATACCGTACTTTTTTTACTTTTCAGGGTTAAAGTATCTTGTCCCATCCACAGCAGTGATAGTGTCGACTCTTGAGCCAGTCGTTGCGATTGTTACAGCCTTCTTTGTATTGGGCGAAGGGATGAAGGTAACACAGCTGGCAGGAGGTGCCCTTGTGATTCTGTCAGTGGTGATTTTAGAAATGTTTCAACAATGAAGTCTGAACGCAGAATAAAAAAAATTCAGAGTGTTATTGAAAAGAGACAGCCCGACCTTACTGTGGTTCTGGAAAATATACACGATCCACATAATGTCAGTGCAATACTGCGCTCCTGTGATGCTGCAGGGATATTAATGGTAAACCTTGTTTACAATACTGAGCGTTTTCCAAAACCAGGGAAAAAAAGTTCAGCCAGCGCTTATAAGTGGGTAGACTCAAGAAAGTTTCAATCAATAAATGAGTGTTTTTCACAGTTGAAGAGGGAGGGATTCTTAATAGCTGCGAGCGTTGTTTCAGATAAGTCTGAATCCCTTTATAAATTGGATTTGACAAAAAAGATTGCCCTTGTCTTTGGCAATGAGCATCGCGGAGTGTCCCAGGAAGCATTGGAGAAAGCCGATATTCTATTCCGTATACCAATGTTTGGGATGGTGCAAAGCCTGAATGTATCCGTTGCCTGCGGGATAACGATATATGAGGCTTTGAGGCAGCGGTTAGAAATCGGTATTTACGACACGCCCAGGATTTCTGGCGATGATTTTCAGTATATGATTGCGGAATGGCTAAAAAGGTAAGCATTTTACCGCAACTTTTGGCGGAACAATCCATTTTATTTGCGTTTACAGCTTTTTAAGCCTCTGTGTTCAAATAGATTCTCATTTGCGGCATCGTTTCTATTTCGTAGAGATTTTACTTGAGGCAATGCGAATACTTGAAATTGTCTCGTTATGTCGTGATATTCTGGGAAAGGAAGGTGGAGGCAGAAATGAATGTAGGTCAGATCCTCGATTTTGCCGCTGAACGATTTCCAGACAAAGAAGCGGTAGTAACGGCTGATTCAAAACTTACGTATCGACAGCTGGCCATCAGCTCAAATAAAGTAGCCAGCTTTCTTGTCGAAGAGGGAGTGAAAAAAGGTGACAAAGTTGCTTTGATTTCATTTAACGTTCCTGAAATGCTTGTGAGTTTTTTCGGAATTGTAAAAGCAGGTGGAGTTGCAGTTCCAATTAATTACAAATCTCGGGCCCCTGAAATAAAATATCTTGTAGACCACAGTGATTCCGTTTTTGTAATTTATGGGCAGAGTTTAACAGATACTGTCTTAAAAGCAATACATGATTTGAAAAAAGTGCGTGGAGGGATTTACATCGGAAGTCAGGGAGCAGGGGAACACATCTCTTATCCGGAAATTATGTCAAATTATGATTTAACGGCACCAGGGGTTGATATCGAAATGCTGGATGCTGCTGAAATAATTTATACCTCAGGAACAACCGGTGACCCCAAAGGCTGTGTTTTAAATCATAACAATTTATTTCTTGTTGCAATGATGGCCGCAGGTACATTTGGCCTTAATGTGAAATCCCGGACACTACATGCTATGCCACTGTATCATTCTGCTCCATTAAACCTTATGATGCTTGGAACCACGCTTGTCGCAGGAACCCATGTCCTTTTGCCTGAGTACAATCCTCAAAAATTTCTCGAAGTTATTCAAAAAGAAAAAATCACCCATCTGTTTGCAGCTCCAATTGCGTTGCTGGCACCTATGCAGTTATCAAACTTCTCTTCATATGACTTAAGCTCAGTAGTTCTCTGGATTTATGGAGGAGGCCCGATAAGTAGTGCTAATGCAGAAATCCTCATGAAAAAATACAAGACAGACAGATTCATGCAGGTATATGGTTTATCCGAGTCGGGTCCAAATGGGAGTTATCTCGCGCCTGAAGACCAGCTGTCAAAAGCCGGGAGTATTGGTTTTTGTGGGACAATGAATGCTCATTTGAGGGTAATAAATAACAGTGGGGATGATATCAAATCTGGAGAAATTGGTGAAATCATCATCCGATCTGAAACTAACATGACAGAATATTACAAAAATCCTTCTGCAACTGCAGAAACTTTGAAAGATGGGTGGGTTTATACAGGCGATCTGGCGAGGATGGATATAGATGGCTATTATTATATCGTTGACAGAAAGAAAGACATGATAGTTACAGGTGGAGAAAATGTCTACACGAAAGAAGTGGAAGATGCCATTGCCCAGTTGCAGGGAGTGGGTCAGGTTGCAGTTTTTGGCGTGCCTCACGAAGACTGGGGAGAGACTGTAGCTGCAGCAATTGTATTAAAACCGGGGACGAAATTATCGCCTGAAGATGTGCAGTTATTTTTGCATGAAAGATTAGCAAAATTCAAGATTCCCAGAATTATAAAGTTTTACGAGAGTCTTCCAATTACTCCAACCGGGAAAGTAATGAAGTATCAACTGCGTGAAGAATTTAAAATTCACAGGGAGAATAATTATGATACAGGAAATTTACACTGAATCGCAATCCAGGATTCAGTCAGAGATGCGTGAGTTTGTAAAAAATGATGTATCCAGAGAGCTGTTAATTGATTTAGATGCTGACAAAATCAAATACCCGAGGGAGTTTATTGAAAAGGCGGCAAATAAAAAGTTGTTGGGCCTGAGATTTCCAGAGAAGCTTGGTGGTCGAGGACTTGGATGGAAGGAAGAGGTAGTGGCACTTGAAGAAGTAGGGGTATTAGGTACTACATTGCCCTGCCTTTATTCTTTAGTGAGTATAGTAGGTGAGGCAATTGACAAATTTGGAACAGAGTACCAGAAGCAGAAGTACCTTGTCCCGACAATTTCAGGGAGGTTGACAACAGCTGAGGGACTGACTGAGCCGCGCGGAGGATCCGACTTTTTTGGAGCGACAACAACAGCCCGCAGAGAAGGTGACTACTATATAATAAATGGTCAGAAGAGATTTATCGTTGGAGCCGAGGGTGCAGATTATTTCTTCATCTATGCTCGTACACGAAACGACTCTAACGGCAAACATTCCATGAGTGCGTTTCTGGTGGATAGAGGTATGGGTGTCGAGGTACACCACCTTTATGGTTTAATGGGTACGCGTGGTGGAGGTACCGGGAGAATTGTCTTAAATAACGTTCGCGTTCCAAAGGAGAACCTTGTGGGTGAAGAAAACGGGGCTGACGTTATATTTAATCAAATGATGATACCTGAAAGAATGACGAGCGCTGCAGGGGCTATAGGTATGGCTCGAGCTGCTCTTGAAATAGCCACTCGCTATAGTAATAAAAGGAAAGCATTCGGCCAGAAAATACGTTCATTTGAAGGAGTCAGCTTTAAGATTGCAGACAGCCTGACTAAACTGGATGCGGCCAGGGCACTTGTTCATACCGCTGCCCAGGTGGTTGACATGGGAGCCAACTCCTCTTTGCAGAGAAGACTTGTATCTGAAGCAAAAAAATTAGCAACTGATACAGCATGGGAGGTAATTAATAATGCAATGCAGGTAATGGGTGGAATTGGTTATACAAATGTTTTTCCGATTGAGAGACTGATGAGAGACGCGCGACTCATAATGATCTGGACAGGGACAAATGAGATAATGGATCTCGTAATTCAGCATGAATATTATAAGCAATTGCTTACTCCTGAAGGAGATTTCATAAACAATGACATTCGAAATGTTGAATTTGATGCAGCCAGCTCAGAAAGGGCAGAGGAGAAAGTCTACGAATGATTTCTTTTTCTCAGTTAAGACCGCCGGTCTAATTGACCATGAAATAGTAATCCGGATTTGATTTTCATGTTCTGCTCATGTATAATACATACGGGCGGAGCGAATGATGGCAGAAACAACGACACTTAAGGAATTCATCGAAAGCCTGACCACAGTTGGCAGGTTATGGCACCCCCTGGAAAATAACTGGGTACTCTGTTATGCCTGCGGCCATAGGTGCAGGATAAAGCCGGGTCGTGAAGGAATATGCAAGGTTCGGTTTAATGAGGAGGGACAGCTGCGTGTTCCCCATGGATATGTTGCTGACATTGCACTTGATCCAATTGAAAAGAAGCCTTTTTACCATGTTCTCCCGGGTTCAAAAGCTTTAAGCTTTGGAATGCTTGGGTGCGATTACCACTGCGCATACTGTCAAAACTGGATTACAAGTCAGGCTTTAAGAGACCCTGTTGCAGGGGTTCATCCAAAACGGATTTCTGCTGAAGAAATTGTTGAATATGCCCTCAAACTTGACTCACCCGTCATCGTTTCCACATACAATGAACCTTTAATAACAAGTGAATGGTCGGTTGAGATTTTTAATCTGGCAAAAAAATACGGAATTCGCGGAGCGTACGTGTCAAATGGGAACGCAACAAGAGAAACTCTTGAGTATATTAGACCTTATGTTGACTTTTATAAAGTTGATTTAAAAGGATATGACGACAAACGATACAGGCAGCTTGGTGGTAAGCTGGAAACTGTACTTAACACGATATCAACGCTTCATGAAATGGGATTCTGGATTGAGATTGTTACACTCCTTGTGCCCGGATTCAATGATGCAGAAGAGGAGATTCAGGGCCTGACGAATTTCATAGCAAGTGTATCAAGAGATATACCTTGGCATATAACTGCTTTCCATCAAGATTATAAAATGGAAGATCACGAAAATACTGACTCCAGGGCTTTGCTTCGAGCAGCTGAAATTGGTAAGAGATCAGGCTTAAACTTTATTTATGCGGGCAATATCCCGGGGATGGTTGGAAAGTGGGAAAATACGTACTGCCCATCCTGTGGGACACTTTTAATTGAGCGAAGAGGGTTTAGTGTGCTTCGAAATAATATAGTCAATGGTTTATGTCACAAATGCGGGAAAAAAATCCCTGGTGTATGGCAGTGACACTGAACCTTAGCCATGCAGAAAAGAAAATTTTACTATCAATTGCACGTCGTGCTATTGAAGCTGTAGTTCGGGATGAAAGATACACACCTGATGATCCCGGGTTTGATAACCTCAGAGAAAAAATGGGAGTGTTTGTAACTCTCCACCGGAACAGTGAACTTCGCGGCTGCATTGGTTATATTGAATCACGTGCTCCTTTGTTCGAGACTGTAGCAGAGGTTGCTGCAAAATCAGCTGTTGCAGACCCGAGGTTCGAGCCGGTATCAAAAGATGAGGTTAACAGCCTTGATATAGAAATCTCGGTTTTATCCAAGCCCCAGCCTGTAATGGATACATCGGAAATTAAGGTTGGACGGGATGGCCTGATCATGGAACGGGGTTTTCATCGCGGGCTGCTTTTGCCTCAGGTGGCTGTTGAAAATCAATGGACAAGGGAAGAATTTCTCAGGTATACCTGTCTAAAAGCGGGTATGCCGTCAGACTGTTACAAAGATCCCGGGACAAAAATTTACTCCTTTACAGCATTGGTTTTCTCGGAGAAAGAGATTTTTACCAATGACAAAAGGCATGACTTCCCAGAATGAGTGGTGAAAATTTTGTAAGGCCTCCGGCTGTTGCTGGGCTTTTTTATCCTGCAGATAAGGATACTCTTAAAAAGACGGTTGATGACTTTCTTGTAGCAGCTGGTAAGATTACTGAACAGGAGAAAGATTCGAATATTGTAGCTATGATATGCCCGCATGCAGGCTACCAATATAGCGGACCAACTGCCGGACATGCATATGCAGCAGTGAGAGGCAAATCTTTTGGTACGGTGGTGATTGTATCCCCAAGTCATAGAGAGTATTTTGACGGCATCTCTGTATTTTCAGGAAATGGGTATTCAACTCCCCTGGGAACTATCTCGATTGATACCGACTTACGTGATGCCTTATGCAATGTTGGAGAAGGACTTATAGAGAAATCAAAAATTGGTCACAGAAACGAACATGCGATTGAAGTCCAGCTTCCATTTCTTCAGGTCGCGATAGGTGAATTCAAACTCCTGCCAATTGTGATGGGAGAACAAAAGCCTCAATATTGTTTTTCTTTAGGCCATTTTCTTGCCGATGTCTTAAAGAACACAAACTCTCTTATTATAGCTAGTTCCGATCTATCCCATTATCACGATTATCAATCAGCAAACGAGCTGGATGCTATATGTCGTGATGACATAGTGAGGGGGAGTGCAGATGATTTTATGCGGGACATTGAGTCAGGTAATTGCGAAGCCTGCGGCGCTGGTCCAATTGCTGCTGTAATGGTGGCGTCCAAGTTATTGGGAGCGGATAAATGGAAGATCTTGCATCACTGTAACTCAGGGGATACCGGGGGTGATAAGTTCGCTGTAGTCGGCTACTTAGCTGCGATTGCCAGAGGAAAAAAGTGAAATTTGTATTGATTGGAGCAGGGAAAGTGGGGACAAGTCTGTCAACTGCTCTGGTTTCAAGGGGATGGAAATGTGCGGCTGTGGTTCATACCCATTCCCGTGGTGATCCCGATTCTAAAGTAAAAAGGCTTCTTGCATCAAATGTTATCCCTCTGGCATCCCTGAGAGATTTTGATTATGATGTCATAATTATTTCGGTGAAGGATGACTTCATTCAGAATGTGGTTCAGAGGTTGACGGAAGATCCCGCAATTAACTGGAAAGGGAAGTGTGTACTTCATACCAGTGGGACTCTCGGGTTAGATTCATTTAGTGCAATTGAGAAAAAAGATGGAGCGGTCGGTTCTCTTCATCCTCTTGCAAGCTTTCCTGATAAATATCAGGCAGCACGTGCATTTGGAATTTATTATGATTTCCTTGGCACGCCCTCTGCAGTCAGGGTGGCAAGGGCAATAGCCAAATTGCTGAATTCAAAGATAATTATTTTAAAATCACCTGAGCAGAAGGTTTTTTTGCATATTGCCAGTGTATTTGCATCTAATTTTGTAACGATTTCACTCCTTGAAGCCGAAAAGATCATGTTGGAAAAATGTGGAATTGCAGAATCTAAGGATGTTCTCAGTCCACTTGTATTATCGTCGATTGAGAATTTCTTACGCTTTAATGGAGCTCATTCGCTAACAGGTCCTCTTGTTAGAGGAGATGGTGATGTGATTAAGTCGCATATGAAACTTCTTGAAAATGAGCCTGTTATTTTGCAGCTTTATAAATCAGCTTCAAGGGTTGGAATAGAACTTTTGGCAAAAGACGATTTATTCCGAAATAATAAACGATCAATAACAAAACTCAGAAAACTGTTGGAGGAATTTTCATGAAGGCGTTGATAGCCAGCGGTGGCAGAGGTACAAGGCTCCGTCCTATTACTCATACTCAAAACAAGCACCTCATTCCTATTGCAAACAAGCCGATACTTCACTATGCAATAGAGGCAGCGGTGGAAGCCGGGATAAAGGAAATTGGAATAGTTGCGAATGCGGACAATGATGAAGTACCACGTGCGATTGGGGATGGGTCTCAATGGGGTGTCAGGATCACTTATATACCGCAGGAAGCGCCGCTTGGCTTAGCCCATGTTGTAAAAATCTCCGAGTCGTTCATTGGTAATGACAGGTTTGTATTCTACCTTGGAGATAACATGGTGGTTGGGGGGATAAAGAGATATATTGACGCGTTTGAAAATAGCGACGCAAATTGTTTTTTGACGCTGGCAAGGGTTAAAGATCCAGAGCGCTTTGGGGTTCCGGAAATTTCAGATGGCAGGATCATTCGGGTTGAGGAAAAGCCTCGGGTGCCCAGGAGCCACTTTGCAGTAGCAGGTATTTATTTGTATGACAGCAATATATTTGAAGCTGTAAAGGGGATTGTCCCAAGCGCTAGAGGTGAACTTGAAATATCTGATGCACATCAATACCTGATTGACCACGGATTTAAAATTGGATTTGCAGAAATTACTGGCTGGTGGAAAGATACGGGGAAACCAGCGGACCTGCTTGAAGCTAATCGGTTAGTTTTAGAGAACATGAATCCAAAAACAGAGGATGATGTAATTGTAGATGCAGGAAGTGATGTTGCCGGGAGAGTTATACTTCAAAAAGGATGCAAAATACTAAGTAGTAAGGTGAGAGGGCCAGCCATTATTGGTGAAAACGCTATCATTGAGAATAGCTACATTGGTCCTTTTACCTCAATTGGAGCGGGGACAATAGTTCGAAACAGTGAAGTGGAGTATAGTATTGTTTTAAGGCAGTGCCGCATCATTGACGCGGGAATCAGGATTGAGGGGAGTTTACTTGGAAACGACGTAGAAATTATACACACCGACGGAAAACCGAGGGTTCAGCGATTTATGATTGGTGATCAGAGTCGTGTTGAAGTACCATAATGTTTCATTTATTTACCCAACCGAGCATGTATCCAAAAAATTTGAAGAAAAGGAGAGGACAAGTTGGCGTATGAAACTTTAAAGCTGGCTTTTGAGGACAAAGTTGCAACAATAACTATTAATCGTCCTGAAAAGTTAAATGCATTAAATGCAGTTGTAATTTCGGAATTAGAAGACGCACTAAAGTCTGTTGAATCCAGTACTAATACGCGGGTGCTGATCATCACAGGAGCAGGGGAAAAGGCTTTTGCAGCAGGTGCTGATATTTCAGAACTCAATACTCTGGATGTAATCTCAGGAAAAGAGTTCGCTGATCGCGGTCAGCGGGTTTTTAATTACATAGAGAAATTTCCCAAACCGGTAATTGCAGCGGTGAACGGATATGCACTGGGGGGAGGAAGTGAACTCGCATGGGCATGTCACTTCCGTCTGGCCTCCGAGAATGCAAAGTTCGGTCAACCGGAAGTAAATCTCGGGATAATTCCGGGATATGGAGGAACACAACGTCTTGTCAGACTTGTTGGCAAGGGAAAGGCTACAGAATTAATTCTCCTTGGAAACCAATTTGATGCTCAGACGGCCTTTGATCTGGGTTTGGTAAACAGGGTCGTACCGCAACCCCAACTGATGAACGCGGCTTATGAACTTGCAAAGACTCTGGCAGCCAAAGCACCTATTGCTATTCGCTTAGCTCTTCAGGCGCTAAATGCTGCAGTACAGCTGCCTCAAGATGAGGGGATGAAAATAGAAGCCCAGCTTTTTGCTCTTTGCTGCGGTACTGCAGACCACAAAGAAGGAACAAGCGCGTTTCTGGAGAAGCGCAATCCAGTCTGGAAAGGCTCATAGATCAGGCTCTTCCTTTAATTAGCTGTCGTTTGTTTGTAAATTATGCCCGTGATGACAGCTAAAAATTCAAAAGGTCGTGTAGTTGTAGCAATGAGTGGCGGTGTCGATTCCTCCGTTGCAGCCGCTATACTCAAGCAGGAGGGATATGATGTTATTGGAATCACCATAAAAACGTATAACTACGAGGACGTTGGGGGTAATGACAGCCGTGATTCAAGTTGCTGTTCATTGGATGGCATCAATAGGGCAAGATCTGTTGCAGCAGATTTAAACTTTCCCTATTATGTTTTCGATTTTTCAGAAAGGTTTAAGCAAGAAGTTATTGATTCCTTCGTTCACGAATACCTTTCAGGCAGGACTCCAAACCCCTGTGTGATTTGTAATAAGAAGATTAAGTGGGAGTACCTTCTGGAAAAAGCCGACTCTTTAGGGGCTGAGCTAATTGCAACCGGACACTATGCAAGGATCAGATTTGACGATAAATTGGAGAGGTATATCCTTTCAAAGGGGAAAGACAACAATAAGGATCAATCCTATGCACTATATGGGCTAAGTCAGGATTGCCTCCGCAGGACGCTTTTTCCACTTGGAGAAATGACAAAGCCTGAAGTGAGGGCACTTGCTGCCAGGCTCGGACTTGCCAGTGCAAATAAGCATGAAAGCTATGAAATATGCTTTGTGGCTGATAATGATTATGGGAGATTTCTCAGAGAGACAGTTCCCCAGCTCAGGAATGGACTGCGCGGAGGGAAGGTTGTTTTTCGTGGTAAGGTGGTCGGGACACACGATGGTTATCCTTTTTTTACAATCGGGCAGCGGCGCGGTTTAGGAATTTCTTACGAGAAGCCCCTGTTTGTTAAACGGATCGATGCTGACAACAATATAGTAGAAGTAGACACAGAGGAGAATCTCTACGCCGATCACCTTACGGCTGAAAGCGTGAATAAGGTAAAATACGAAGTGATTCCATCGGGTGTAGATTTTATTGCAAAGATACGTTACAAGGATTCAGGAGAAGCAGCAACCGTCCAGGAGTTGGATGGCGACAGGATCATAGTAAACTTCAAAAAGCCCCGCCGGGCGATTACACCCGGACAAAGCGTGGTGATTTACGATGGTGATGATGTAGTGGCCGGTGGAGTTATTTCATAATAAGAAAGAAATTATGACAACATTAACAGTTCTAATTGCCGATGATGACGATGCCCAGAGGGCAATGCAGAGACTTATCCTCCAGGAAGTGTCAAAAAAGATCAATACCGATATTCATGTTGAAGAAACCTCGGACAGCATTCAAACATTAAAAATGCTCGAGACAGTCAAGTTTGATCTGGTCATCCTTGACAATGAATTTAAAGATGGCGATAAAAAGGGGCATTTGCCGGGCATAGCAGTCTTGCAGCTGATGCGCAAAAGCGGTCCAAACATGGCTACAAATACTGTGTTCTGCAGCGGCGATCCATACGATACGCTAAAATCGATGGCTGAAAAGTATGGCGCTGTTTATTACTCAAAGGCTAATGCAGATGCTGACGTGATGGCTGCCCTTTATGCACAGCTCTTAAGAAAATGATGAAATAAGTTGAGAGGTTCGCATAAGAGGGTTGAGGGGGGTGGAGCTAATTCAGGTTAACGGTTTTTCTATATTTTCCAGTTCTTTCTTAAACACATTATAACCATCCTGGTCATAAAGCACAAATGTCACCTTCTCAATCTTCTTTGATACTTGCAGATATTCCTTAGCTGCTGACAACATTATTTTTGCAGCTTTTTCCATAGGAAATCCGCCGACACCTGTTCCAAGAGCAGGGAAAGCAATTGTCCTGATGTTGTTCTGGTCAGCTAACCTGAGTGCTGAGATAGTTGCTTTTTTGATCTTTGTCTCATCCGTTTGAAGGTCTTGCCCCATCACTGCTGCGTGGATGACATACTTGGCACTCAGATTACCTCCCGAAGTGATAATTGACTCACCAACAGGTTTGGGTCCCTGCTTCATTGCTTCCTGTTCTATCTCCTCGCCCCCTTTACGCTTTATTGCGCCAGCAACACCACCGCCCATCCAGAAATGGTTGTTGGCTGCATTGACAATTGCATCCCCTTTGTATTCAGTAATATCTCCCAGGATAATATTAATTTCTTTACTCAACCCTGACCTCAGTCTCCTTTCCGTGCGAGATGGGGATATACAGAGTCATTTTAGTTCCCTTTCCCATTTTACTTTCTACCTCTATGGTGGCATTGTGATCGTCGAGAATCTTTTTAACAATTGCCATTCCAAGGCCTGTACCATGTTTCTTACCATAGGTCATAAATGGCTCAAAAATTTTCTTCCTGACTTCATCCGGCATTCCAGTACCTGTGTCTATCATTTCTATCTTCAAATTGGAGCCATCCCTTTTTGTATTTATTATAAAATGTCCACCATCAGGCATGGCGTCTGCCGCATTTCCCGCTATGTTTAGAATTACACGGGTTATTTTATCTGGATCGATTTCAACATCGCCATTATAACCGCAATTGTTTTCAATCACAATTCCCTTCTTTTCAAAATCCTTTTTTATAAATAAGAGTACTCCATTTATAAATTCATCATATTTGATTTTCTGGATTTTAAGAACCGACGTGCCCCTGGAGAAGTCGAGCACTTCCTGTGCCATGTTTACAAGGCGATCTATTTGCTTTATTATTTCATCTACAAGTGGTGCCGTTTCATTGCCCATGGATTTTTTCTTAATAACCTGTGCGTACACGCGAATGGTTGACATTGGATTCTTTATATCATGGATGATCGACCCTGCCATTCTTCCTACCGCAGAGAGTCGCTCTGATTCTACCATTTCCTGGGCTATTCGGGAATTCTCTATTGCAATTGCTGCATGAACCGTAAAAGCCTGGAGATACCTTTCATCATCTACTGAGAATTCTCCACTCCTCTTATTTATTAACTGGCAAACTCCGATGATCCTTCCTTCACGATTTTTCATTGGAACGCAGAGGACATTTTGTGTCCTGAAGCCAGACTTTTTGTCAAACTCAGGATTAAATCGAGGGTCAGAGTAGGCATCAGAAATATTTAAAACCTTTCCTGTTTGTGCGACATAACCTGAAATGCCCTTTCCAACAGGTTGCCTGACCTCTTCAAGTTCGTTGCCCACCAGGACACGTGACCATATCTCCTTTTTTTCTTCGTCAACAATATAAATAGTACCTCGCTCAGCGTCAGTAATTTTGATGGCTTCGTCAAGAATGATTTGCAAAAGCCTATCAATGTCTAGAGATGAATTGACAATCTGTGCGGACTCGATTAAAGCATTAAGTCTGGCAATTTCCCGGTGAGCATCTTGATCCCTCTTTTCAATAAGAGTGGCAAGTGTTTCGTTGGAGCGCCTAAGTCGAACTGTGAGCGCTTTTGATATATTCAGCATTAATTTCGGATGAGTCGACAGTAATGGCTGTAAAATTTCAGAACTGATTGACGCGACAATTGAATCTTCAATTGCAACTGCGCTTGCTGAACGAGGAAGCCCGTCAATGACCGCCATCTCACCCAGAAAATCCCCAGGAAAGGCTGTCCACAAAGCAATCTCACCCTCACCAAGTTTCTTTCTTAATTCAATTTCTCCTGATTTAATTATGAATAATGAATCGCTTACTTCACCCTCCTCAAACAGCCTTGTTCCGTAAGGAATGTGTCTCTCGGTTGCACTGTTTAAAATCCGAGCTTTGAGTTCATCCTCAATGCCTTCAAGAAGCGTATACATTTCTCCTTTAAGTTGTTTTTACAAGTTATAAAGCGTTTTTCTATTTAGCAATGATGCGAAGACAAAAGCAAGCCTTGATTTTGAGCCTGCTCAATTTACATATTTGACAAGGTGAAAGTGAGAAATACCAATCCCCTGATACTTACATTTATAGCCCTGATGCCGATTCTTCTCGGTGGATGTTTTATATGGAACACGGTGAAAAGCACGTATACCAATTTTTCTGCTTATTTCAATACATATTACAATGCAAAAACAAATTATGATGCCGCAATCAAGGAATTTAATAACAACCTGAAAGAGTACAGGATTAATATACTTTCTGGCGCAAGGCCATACCCTTTTCAACCGGGTTCAATGGCAAAGCAAAAATTTGATGTAGCAATTGAAAAGGCTTCGAAGATTTTGCAATTTTACCCCGATTGTTCGTTTATTGAGGATTGCCTCTACATGATTGGTATTAGTTATTACGACCAGGGGGAAAACATCCGCTCTGAAAAAAAGTTCATGGAGGCAATGACTAAATTTCCTACCAGTGACCGCTTTGCAGAAGCAAAAATGTATTATGGGAAAATTAAACTGCGGGAACATCAGTATACTGATGCAAGAGATAATTTAAAGGAAGCTCTTGAGCTGGGAAGAAGCAAAAGGCAAAATGAAGTTGCCGCTCAGGCTTGTGATGGACTGGCGGATTACTATTTGTCTCAAAATGATTCTGCACGTGCGGCTGCATATTTAGACACTGCATCAACTTACAGCACAAGAGACGATGCCGCGTTATATGCATGTGAGGCCGGAGTGATATTTGAACGGATTGGTAATTACAATTCTGCCATTAAAGCTTATAAGAAAGCAAACAGTAATGCTGTGGATATCAGATTGAAGTTTTATTCAGCATTTTATGAATCCAACATAGACAGGATTGTCAAGAGGTATTCTTTAGCTCTTGACATGCTCAATAGGATTCTCAGTGACGACAAGTATTTTACTTATTTTCCACTGGCTGATTTTATGGAAGCAAAGGTCCTCGCCGACTCCGGCTCACTTCCCACAGCTGTTCAGATGTATCAGCGGATTGATACTGCTTACGCCTCTAATGAGGCTGCAACGAGAAGCGCCTTTGAACTGGCAAAAATTTATTATGGGATCGTGGGGGATTTCACGACTTCTCTGAAATTTTTTCAGCGATGCTCGAGTCATCCAGCTGTTTATCCAATTTCTGACAGTGCTTCCCTAATGGTTCAAATTATACAGGATTATTTTGTAAACAGGTACAAAGCTTATCTTGCTGACAGTCTTTATCAAAAGGCAGAGACAGCGGTGCAGGAGAAGGACACCAGTAAATCATATAATCAAGCGGAACTTGATACACTTTATGCGCATGCTGCAAGCGCAAATCAAGCTCTGGCAGGTTTTTTTATGGTGAGGATGAATCTTCCTGATTCAGCTGTTGTGTATTACAAGAAAGTTGTGAACACTTTTCCTCGTTCTCGTGAATATCCATCCGCTCTCTATTCGCTTGGAGAATACTACTGGACAAAGAAAGATACGGCTGAGGGAAGAGGGTATCTTGAAAGATTAATCAGAGAACATCCTGAAACAAATTTTGCCAGTGCTGCCAGTGCCCTGCTCAATGTACCTGCTCCTGTAGTAGTTGATTCTTCAGAAACTGACTATGATAGTATTCTGGTATTGATAAATAGAGATAAAATAAAACCTGCATTAAGCGCACTATATCAATTTCTTGCACGTTATGATAAGTCACACCTTTATCCGAGGGCGCTTTATACTCTTGGATGGCTTTACGAAAATAGGTTGAACTTGCCTGATTCGGCATATACTTATTATAAGAAGCTTTCAAAAGAATTTCCTACGAATTCTCTTTCGTCAACTATTTCCAAAGCGGTTTCAGGATACGAGATGGCACAGTTGGCAAGAAAAGACTCCACATCCGATTCCACCGCAAAAAAGGGACTGCTTCCACAGGTGACCACGCACGGGAGTTCGCCAATAGAAGAAAATGAAGTACAGGGGGTTCTGGAAACAAAAAAGCAGGTGCCTGATACGCTCAAAAACGTAATTAAAAATCAAAGAGAATTAATGAGAGTTCGGAGGTAAACCCTTTTACAATGTCTTTTATTGAACATGGGGAGGTCATTAAAACCGTAAGGATTAATGGAAAGACCTTTCGCACCAGTTTCAGGGCGCCTGAGATTGCCACTGCGGCGAAGGCTGGACAGTTTGTGATGCTCAATATTGGAGAAACGCTCGACCCTCTGCTGCCGCGTGCTTTTTCTATATGCGATGTTAAAGATGAAATTGTAGATTTGCTTTACGTGGCTGTAGGCAAGGCAACTTCCAGGATTGCGCAGATGAAAGGAGGGGAAAGAGTTCGCTTTGTCGGTCCTCTTGGGAATGGATTCCCGACTGTAAATAAACTGGAAAGTGTCTGGGTTGTGGTAGGGGGATCCGGCGCAGCTGTGCTCCCTATTCTCACACGTTCAATTGGCAAAGCGGGTGCTTCCTACAGAATTTTTTATGGCACACGAACTGAGGGAGAATTGATTGCATTTGGGGATATGGTTTTTGAAACAGCTACCGATGATGGAAGCGCAGGTTTTCATGGAAATGTAATTGACCTGGTGAAAAGAGAACTTAAGCAAACAAGGCCGGATAAAATTTTTGTATGTGGCCCAACTTCAATGTTGAAAGTTGCACAAATAGAATTTTCCGATATCAGAGAAACATATATTTCAGTTGAAACGCCTATGGCATGTGGAATTGGACTCTGTCAGGGTTGTGCAGTAAAAAAAGCAGGTGCAGACGATTATTTTCTTGCCTGCAAGGATGGCCCTGTATTTCGTTCCGATGAAATATTATTCGAAGAATGAAGAAATGGCAGACAACTTAGTAAATCTTGCCGTTCAAATTGGCAACCTCAAGTTAAAGAATCCGGTAATGACCTCTTCAGGTACAGCGGGGTATGGAGATGAGCTGTCCGATTATTTTAATGTGACAGCCTTAGGGGCTGTGGTAACGAAGTCGTTAACTTTAAAACCAAAAGTGGGAAATGCACCTCCACGGATTGCTGAGGTAAATGGCGGCATGCTAAATTCGATAGGTTTAGCAAATATCGGGATTCAAAAATTTCTTCATGAAAAACTGCCAATTCTGGTTAAGCTCGGTGCTACTGTCGTGGTTAATGTAGCAGCAAAGAGGATGGAAGACTATGTTACACTTGCTGAGCTTCTGGACGATCAGGAAGGCGTGCAGGGAATTGAACTTAACCTATCATGTCCCAATGTCAGCGAGGGCGGGATTGAGTTTGGGAGTAATCTCAAGACATTAAGAAGAATCGTCAATCAAGTTCGCAGAGTTTGCAAGAAAACTCTGATAATAAAACTTACACCAAACGTAACTGGAATTGGTGAATTTGCATTGGCTGCAGAAAATGAGGGAGCCGATGCGGTAACCATTGCAAACACTTACATCGGCATGGCTGTGAATATTTTCACCAGAAAGCCCAAACTTCACAATGTCACCGGGGGGCTTTCAGGTCCTTCAATAAAACCCATGACTCTTGCAAAGGTCTTTGAAGCTAGGAACGCTGTCAGGATACCAATAGTGGCCAGTGGTGGAATAATTAACTGGGCTGATGCCATAGAGTATATTCTTGCAGGTGCTACTGCTGTTCAGTTAGGTACCGTCCTTTTCACCAAGCCCGATTCACCTCTGGATGTAATCAATGGAATTCGACAATACTGTACGGGAATGGGAATTAAATCTGTCTCTGAACTGATAGGGAAGGTTGAGGCTGATATTAGCCTTATTCCACATATGAAGAGGTAAGTACTTTCTGCAGGGCATGTGACAATTATATGGACATGAGCAAGGCAAATCAAAAAAGTTCTGAATTTGAAGCAACCGAAAAATTTCTCCTTGGCCTGGAGAAATTCGGTATAAAGATGGGTCTGGACAACATCAGGGCTTTAATGGCTTTCAGTGAAAATCCACATATGAGGTTGAAGTCTATCCACATTGCAGGCACAAACGGAAAGGGGAGCACCTGTGCAATGCTGTCATCTGTGCTGCAGTCTGCCAGTATGAAGGTTGGGCTTTACACTTCTCCTCATATAGTTTCTTTAACCGAACGGATAAAAGTAAACGGCAAAGAGATAAGTCGATCTGAACTGGCATCACTGGTTGACTACTTTAAGGAAAAAATTTTAGAATTGCGTGCCACTTTTTTTGAGGCCATTACCGCAATTGCTTTCAAATATTTTGCGGATCAGGAGGTTGACATTGCTGTGATAGAAACAGGGCTCGGGGGAAGGCTGGATGCAACAAATGTCGTCCAACCATTGGTTTCAGTTATAACAAGTATAGGTTTGGATCACACGGAAATTTTAGGAAATACGCTTGAGAAAATTGCCTTTGAAAAGGCTGGAATAATTAAACAGGGGGTACCGGTTGTTGTTAATGCAAAGGGCAAAAATGTAAAGGATGTCTTCAGTAAAGTTGCTCAGGAGAAAGCGTCACCCATTTATTTTGTGGATGAAGTATCCAGTTTGAGACGCTCCTCTGCAAAATTGAACGAAATTATCCTGGATGTTTCCATCTTTGCCCATGAATACGCGAATGTTCACGTTGGGCTTGGAGGTCAGTTCCAGGTTTCAAATGCAATTACTGTGCTGGTCACTATAGGAGTTTTGCTGCGGCTCGGCATAGACATTCCGCGTGAAGCTGTTTATTCAGGGCTTCACGATGTTCGTAAAAATGTGAATCATAAAGGTAGGCTGGAGGTGATTTCTGAAAATCCCTTGATATTATTAGATGTTGGACACAACCCGGATGCTATGTCCATCCTTTTGCCGAGTGTGGAGCCGATTATAGCAGGGAGGAAAGGTGTTTTGCTCTTTGGTGCGATGAGCGATAAAGATGTAAAAACAATGCTGAAGACCTTAGCGCCGGTCTTTGAGTATGTCGTTTTAACACAGATCAGCACTGAACGCTCATTAACATCACATGAGTTGAAGTTGATATCGGAGAGCATTAAATTAAATGCGGAGATTTTTAGCGATTCTTCAAAAGCCCTGTCCGAGGCGATTCGTAAGATTAAGAAGAATGGCTTTTTGCTCATAACAGGTTCGCATTACTTAGCGGGTGAAATTATGCCGCTGCTGCAAAGCATGCACTTGACTATTGGGAGACAATAGTTATATTTTTATGAAGTTATTTTCCAACCAACAAAATGAATAAGATACTCACGAACGGAATAAGGAGTCTTAACGCTAGACAACCTCGCTCTTGTTAGAAATTCAATAAAATGTTCTCTTTTCATTTTTTATCTTATAAACAAACTCATCAGGAGGCAGACTTAAAATGACTGTAGATATTGCTGAACTACAGGGTATGAAGGTTGCGGAGCTTCAAAAGCTTGCTCGTGAACTTGATATACCGGGAGTCAGCGGATTAAGAAAGGAAGAAGTAATCTTTAAGATTATGGAGAAACAAAGCGCTATTGCAGCTAAACATGCTGCTACAGCTGAAGCGGAAAGTGCACCGGAGCCCGGCATATCTGTCAGCGCAGGAGTTCTTGAAATACACGGTGACGGTTACGGATTTTTAAGATCTCCAAAATACAATTACCTTCCATCGCCGGACGACATTTACGTCTCACCATCCCAGATAAAGAAATTCGGCCTTATGACGGGGGATACCGTAAGTGGACAAATTAGACCGCCAAAAGATGGTGAAAAGTTTTTTGCACTTCTCAGAGTCGAACGTGTCAATTTCAGAGATCCTGAATTTACAAGAGAAAGGATACCTTTTGACAACCTGACGCCTCTTTACCCGAACAAGAAACTCCACCTTGAAACTGTCCCAGGTGAATATTCAATGAGGATTATAGATATTCTTGCCCCTGTTGGGATGGGACAGCGCGGGATGATCGTTTCGCCGCCAAAGGCAGGTAAAACAATTTTGCTACAGAAAATTGCCAACAGTATCACAAGAAATCATCCTGATGTAAAGCTAATTGTTCTTTTGATAGATGAGAGGCCTGAGGAAGTTACCGACATGGAACGATCTGTAAATGCTGAGGTTGTAAGTTCAACGTTTGATGAAGAACCCCAAAGGCACACTCAGGTAGCTGAAATGGTACTTGAAAAAGCAAAACGCCTTGTCGAAGCAAAAAATGATGTGGTTATTTTGCTGGACAGCATAACAAGGCTTGCTCGTGCATACAATGCAACAGTTCCTCACAGCGGGAAGATTCTTTCCGGTGGAATAGACTCGAATGCTTTAATAAAGCCAAAACGGTTCTTTGGAGCTGCCAGGAATATCGAAGAGGGGGGGAGTCTTACCATTATAGCTACTGCCCTCATTGAAACGGGTAGTAGAATGGATGAAGTTATATTTGAAGAATTCAAAGGAACAGGCAATATGGAAGTTGTCCTGAGCAGGGAATTGAGCGACAAGCGCATCTTTCCGGCAATAGACGTAAATAGAAGCGGTACCCGTCACGAAGAGCTTCTTTTATCGCCTGACGAATTGAACAGGATCTGGGTGTTAAGAAAAATACTTAGTGAGTTTTCTCCTGTGGAGGCAATGGAGTTCTTACTTGATAAGATGCGAGGTACAAAAAATAATAAAGAATTCCTTAAAGCAATGAACAGTTAAAATAGGAGGTCATCATGAGGCAGGTTGTTATTGCAAGCGCCTGTCGTACTCCGATTGGTTCTTTTCTTGGTTCGCTCAGCAGTTTGAGCGCACCGCAGCTGGGGGCTATAGTAATTTCTGAGGCTGTCAGGCGAGCTAAAATTTCACCGGATCAGGTAGATGAAGTATTCATGGGTTGTGTGCTTTCAGCAGGTGTTGGGCAGGCTCCTGCCCGTCAGGCATCTATTTTTGCTGGCATCCCGAATACAGTGCCATGTACAACAATAAACAAAGTTTGCGGCTCGGGTATGAAATCAGTGATGCTTGCAGCGTTGACAATAGCGGCTGGTGAAGCTGACGTGGTTGTTGCAGGGGGAATGGAAAGTATGTCTAATTCACCCTACCTTATTGAAAAGGGTCGTTCAGGTTACAGGATGGGTGATGGGAAGATTGTGGATGAGATGATCAAGGATGGCTTGTGGGATGTTTATAACAATTATCATATGGGAAATGCAGCTGAGCTCTGTGCCCGCGAATGCAATATCCCGCGGACAGCTCAGGATGATTTTGCTGTGTTGAGTTATAAACGTGCTATTGAGGCAACTGAAAAGGGATATTTTAAGGACGAAATAGTCCCCGTGCCAATCCAGTCGAAGGAGGGAACCGTCTATATAACTGAAGACGAAGAGCCAAAGAGGGTAAAATTTGACAAGATTCCTCATCTTAAACCTGCTTTTGATAATTCAGGCACAGTTACGGCAGCAAATGCTAGCAAAATTAATGACGGTGCAGCTGCGCTGGTTTTGATGTCGGAGGAGAGAGCAAGGGAACTTGGATTGACCCCCATGGCGTACATTAAAGCTCAAGCATCCTATGCGCAGGCACCCGAATGGTTCACAACCGCACCAGCAACAGTGATTCAAAAGCTGTTACAGAAAACAGGACTGACAAAGGAAGATATAGACCTGTTCGAGATTAATGAGGCTTTTTCTGTGGTATCATTAGCTGTAAAGCAAATTCTTGACCTCGATTTGGACAGGGTGGATGTTCATGGGGGAGCGGTTGCATTGGGGCATCCAATAGGAGCAAGCGGGGCAAGGATTTTAACAACATTACTTTATGCAATGAAGCAGAGAAATTCTCATCGCGGCATTGCTGCAATTTGTATAGGTGGCGGTGAGGCAACGGGCTTATTGGTAGAAAGGTGAGAAATGGAAATAAATACTATTGCTGTAATTGGTGCCGGGACAATGGGAAATGGAATTGCTCATGTTCTTGCACTTTCAAAGTTCTCAGTTAATTTAATCGACATTCGACGCGATGCAGTTGAGAAAGGAATAGCAAATATAAAGCATAACCTTGAGAGACAAATTAAAAAGGGGACGGTCACAGAGGAACAAAAAAACGATGTATTAAGCAGAATAACTCCGCTAACCTCTGTTGAGACTGGTGTAAGGGATGCTGATTTTGTGGTAGAGGCTGCTACTGAAAACATCCGGATTAAGAAAGATCTTTTTCATACACTAAGTGATATTTGCAAACCCGATACTGTGCTTGCCAGTAACACGTCATCTATTTCAATTACAGATCTTGCTGCATCCACACTGAAACCGGACAAGGTTATCGGTATGCATTTCTTCAATCCTGTACCTGTTATGAAATTAATTGAAATAGTAAGAGGTCTTGCTACCTCGAATGAAACGTTTGAAATTGTACGAAATCTTGCTTACAAACTTGACAAAGTTCCGGTTGAAGTTCAGGATTATCCTGGTTTTGTTTCCAATCGTGTTTTGATGCCGATGATAAATGAGGCAATATATTGCGTAATGGAAAATGTAGCATCTGTAGAGGCTGTAGATACCGTTATGAAACTTGGGATGAACCATCCTATGGGGCCTCTAGCTCTTGCAGATCTAATAGGATTGGATGTTTGCCTTGATATCATGAATGTATTGTTTTCAGGGACAGGAGACCCTAAGTACAGGCCGTGTCCATTGTTAAAAAAAATGGTAGCTGCAGGTTACCTGGGGAGAAAATCAGGCAGAGGCTTTTACAGTTACGAACAGAAGCCGGCTGAGACAGCAAAATAGGAGAAAAGCAATGATAAACTTCCAGTTCACCGAAGAACAGCTGATGATAAGAGATGCTGCACGCGATTTTGCAGAAAATGAGCTGGCAAAAGATGCTGCAAAACGAGATGAAGAGGAAATCTTTCCATATGAGCAGGTAAAGAAGATGGGGGAATTGGGCTTCATGGGAATGATGGTACCACAGGAATTTGGAGGGGCAGGTCTTGATACTGTAAGCTATGTGCTTGCTCTTCAGGAAATTAGCAAGGTTGACGCTGCTGCTGGTGTAATAATGAGCGTAAACAACTCCCTTGTTTGCTGGGGGCTCGAGAAGTTCGGTACACCAGCCCAAAAGCAAAAATATCTCATTTCACTTGCATCTGGAAAAACCCTCGGTGCTTTCTGCCTTTCGGAACCTGAGGCGGGCAGCGATGCGGTTAATCAACGAACAACAGCAGCTCGAGATGGAAACTACTATATTTTAAATGGCACGAAAAATTTTATCACAAATGGAGCTAATGCGGATGTACTGCTGGTGATGGCTACAACCGATAGGACAAAAGGGGCTAAAGGCGTGAGTGCATTCATTGTAGAAAAAAAGACGCCTGGAGTTGCAATCTCTAAAAAAGAACACAAGCTCGGAATCAGGAGCTCTGATACTGCACAAATTACTTTTGAGGATTGCAGAGTACCTGCAGAGAATAGAATAGGTGAAGAAGGCTTTGGATTTAAGTTCGCAATGATGACCCTCGACGGAGGGCGAATTGGTATTGCAGCTCAGGCTCTTGGCATTGCACAGGCGTCTTTTGAAGCTTCTTTGAAGTACGTAAAAGAACGAAAAGCTTTCGATCAATTCCTTTTTGAGTTCCAGGCAATTCAGTTTAAGCTGGCGGACATGTATACAAATATCGAAGCTGCTTCGCTGTTGACCCTGGATGCTGCTTTTAAGAAGGATAAAGGGGAAAAGTTCACCCGTGAAGCTGCAATGGCTAAACTGTTTGCCTCAAAAGTAGCCGTGGATGCAGCTCTTGATGCAATTCAAATTCATGGAGGTTATGGGTACCTTAAGGATTTTCCAGTAGAAAGGTATTTGAGAGATGCGAAAATAACAGAAATTTATGAGGGGACTTCTGAAATTCAACGACTTGTAATAGCACGGGAAATATTGAGAGGAAAGTGATGCACAGAAATTTAACCTTTGCGATTATTGCTTTTTTTATGACGGCGATGAGCGTCATTGCTGGTGACATATCGGTCATTCCGAACCCGAAATTCGTTTCAACTGAATCAGTGCAAAAAGCGAAGATATTCAGCACAGTGGTGGTGAGCCTTCCAATCGAAATTTACGATAATGCCAGCCTCATTGAGTTGAAGGACTATTTTGGAAGAAAGCTGTTGACAAAAAAAGAGAAGACAGGGACTTTATTGATTAAGTTCACAGTTTTAAAAGGCAAGGATGATTTAAGGCACCTGATACCGGCAGAGGTCTTGGACAGCATAGCTAATCACAGTGACGGTTACATAATCATATCGGAAAGGAATGGCGTCAATATCTTCGTTAAAACTTCGACCGGCACTTTTTATGCCACAGCAACACTTCTCCAGATGTTTGGTAAAGCAAAGGGCGGATATACGGTTCCCATTGTAAGGATTGCCGACTATCCATCGATGAAAATAAGAGGAATTAGTGACGATATTAGTCGTGGGCAAATTTCGACATTTGAAAATTTCAAAAAAATAATTCGATTTTGCGCATTGTATAAAATGAACACTTACATGCCATATATCGAAAACGAATTTGATTTTAAATCATACCCCGATTTCAGTCGGGGAAGGGCTCCTCTGACAAAAGAAGAAATTAAGAAATTGGACGATTATGCCAGGCTGTACCATGTTGACATTATCCCCATTTTTGAAACTCTCGGTCACATGGAAGATGTTCTCTTAAAACCAGAATTCCAAAAGTATGCTGAATTTCCCGGTGCTGCGACGCTCTGTGTCAGCAATGATTCAACGTATGTTTTTCTCCGAAATCTTCTAAGCGAAATTGCTCCGGCTTTTTCAAGTAAATTTTTTAATATGGCTGCAGATGAATCGTGGGATGTTGGTCTTGGACGAAGCAAAGCTCTGGTTGATTCTTTGGGTTTAGCCCGGGCTCATGCCATGCACTACGGGAAGGTTTATAATATATTAAAAAGTCTCGGCAAGAACGTGATGATGTATGGCGACATTATTCTCAACAATCCCGAGATTTTGTCTTATATTCCAAAAGATATAACAATAGTCGACTGGCATTACGGTGGGAGTTTTGATTATCCCAGTGTCAGAGTCTTTAAGCAGGCGGGATTCAACTACATTGTATCTCCGGCTGTTTGGAATTTCACAGGTCCGTTCCCCAATTTTTACAATAGCTATGCGAACATCCAGTACTTTATCGAGGCGGGATATGAAAATGGGGCAGAGGGGGCAATTGTTTCGACATGGAATGATAATGGGGGTGCAGAACTTAGAGAGTTAAATTATCCCGGATATGCATGGTCTGCTGAATGTTCGTGGAATCCGAACGGTTCATCCTCGCCATCAAGATTTGAGTCAATTTTTTTCAAGCAATACTTTGGAACTGACTCGGACTACCCAAGGATTGCTTATGAGCTCTTGAGCTCCTCAAACAATCAGATCGACTGGTATGAATTCTGGCGCGCACCATTCATGCCACTCCGTTCAAATGGGTCAGCTCAGCGGGTAGAGAGCATTCTGGCCACAATGCCTGAAGTTGACAACCTGATTAATGAATCGAAGAAAGTCTGTCAGAGGAACAAAGATATTCTTGACATATATTCACTTGTTTCATTTATGAACAAATTTTGGGCAGACAAGGTTATTCAGGTTAATAAAATGAGAATGATTTCGGCCGACACGTCAATTACAAAATCAGTTCGCAATCGTCTACTGGATAATATTGCAGATAAATTGATTTCTGAAATAACAAAAATTAAAGATGATTACATACACCTTTACTTACGCACGAACGAAAAGCCAATGCTTCAGCTTCTTGAGGAGAGATTTGATGACCAGCATAAATACTTTCTGGACGGTCTTGCACAAATGAAATCAGGAAATTCATCATATTCGCAAACACTGGCTTCTAAGTTCATTTATTATCCAGGGAGTAAGCCATATTCAAACGGGACAAATAAGGTTGATACTGCGACATTTGTCAAATCTTTCTCACTTGAATCTGTACCCGAGAATGCCCATGCTCAGTTAATTGGTGACACTTACTGTAAGATGTACGTTAATGGTGATTATGTAGGTGAAGTCATGGCAAGGCGGACACTAACTTTGAATGTGGAGATGCAAAGGGTTAAGGTGTTTGACATAAGGCCGTACCTGAAAAAGGGTGAGAATGAAATTGTAATCCAGGCGATGAATTTCGACCGCCGTGGATCAGCGGGGGTTAATCTGTACGCGGTAATCGGTAATGATACACTTTTAACCGATCAAAGCTGGAAGGCTGCAAAAGGCCTGTTCCCTCCTTCTGGTTTAAGGGATCAGTTGGCTTTCACTAATGCCGCTGAATATGAGAACGGATGGAGCATTTCGGCACCCAACTTTGGTCTAAAACTGAAGTCATGGATCGAAAGATGACAGACTGATGAGAAAGCTTATTTTCACTTATCTTTCGACTTTAATTGTATTGTATATTCCTGCGGTGAAGAATACAATGTTAGCCAGCCACGCGGTGAGTAAAGGGTTAATTATACCGTCGTAACCCAGTACCTGGCTTAGCTTAATAAAGATTAAGTAAATAAAAGAGATTAAAATGCTAAGTCCAAATTCCAGTGCCAGGCCACTGCGCCTCTTTCGTGCAGAGAGGGGTACACCAAAAAAGACAACAATTAATGCTGCAAAAGGAAAGGAAATCTTTGAATAATAATCCACCTCATATTTTGCAGTGTCATTGCCGCTTTTCTTTTGAAGCTCAATAAACCTTTTCAGTTGCTCAAAGTCCATATCGCTTGGATTAAGTTCTTTTTGCTCAATATCTTTGGGCTTAAATGTCATTTTAGTAAGTACAATCTCTTTATAGAACTTATAAGCCTCACTTCCTTTTGAAAAATCTCTGTAAATTGCGTTGTGCAATACCCAGGCATTTTTTGAGCTGTCATAGGACATTGACTGGGCATCGTAGCGCCGAACGAGATACGTCAAATTTGTGTCAGCAAATTCCTGGACAGATACTTTTGTTGCCGTAACAGATGCGTCGTCATAATAGCCTATTGACACCACCCTTGTTCTGGTGTCGAGCATAAATATATTATATTTCCACCATCCTTCGAGATGCTTTTTGAGGTAAACCTGCTCGATTTGAAATTTCTTATGATTTGCGTTTGGAACAATCCATCCATTGAAATATATAAGCACTATGCAAAGTATTGAAGAAACAATCAAGTATGGGGTTAATATTCTGTAAATGTTGATACCGATACTCTTAATGGCGACAATTTCATTTTGATTAGACATGCGCCCGGTTACAAAGAGACTTGAAAGGAGTATAGCAACAGGCGTCATGAGTTTTAAAATTTCAGGTGTGAAGTAAAAGTAATAAGCTGAAATAATTCCCAGTCCGACTTTATGATCAATGAAATCGTCAAGGTGTTCCATCAGATCTACAAGTATAAATATCATGGCAAATGCAATTAAAGAAAATATAATTGCGAGCACAAACTGACGGATAATGTATCTGTCGATTCTGGTCATCTTTCTTTACTCATGAGCTGTTCCCTCGTTTCCTCTGAGATCCACCTTTTAGGCAAAAACCTTACAACTGTGCTCCAGTCTATAATCACACTTTCCTTTGAAACCCTTACAGTAAGTATTACCCCCAGAAACCCGAGAACTATGTTTGCCAGCCACATTGCCATGAATGGACTGAGTAATTCCCGATCTGCAAGTTTTTCACCTGTAATAAGGAACGCCCAGTAAACAAGGAAGAATAAAAGGCTGAGACTTGCTGAAACGCCAAAATTCCCCCTTCGTGCCATCATTCCCAGAGGCGCCCCTAAAAAAACAAACACGATTGCTGCAAAAGGAATTGAATATTTCTTCTGAATTTCCACTCTGTATTCGAAGATTTGCCTTTCGGTAACATCAATGCTTGTCAAAAGACTATTAGTCAGAGAGGCTGTTGAGGTCACTCTTGAATTTAATTGCGCATATACCTGACCGGAATCTTTTCCAGCTGAAATGATATATCGATTGGGGGGCGGATTAATAAGTCCCATAATCTCACCGGTCAGATAATTGTTGAGCTGCGTCTTGAGTGCATTTACATTTCTTTGCATTTCTGCAACAATAGCTCTCATTGAATCTGCACTCAGCTCACGGTCGCCCCTGCCAAAAGCTTCTTCTGAGGACTGCTCAAATGCAAAGCCTTCTGCTCTCATTACAAACTGCTGCCGTTGAAAACGCACTCTCTGGTAAACAGCCGGCTGGGAATTGTCATATACATCAATTTCACCGTTATAAAGGGTCATTACAATTCTCTTCAAATCAGGAGAAAACCCAACATTGCCGCTGTCGCCAGTTATTGTCCGGTATTTTTGCGGGTCGGAGAAATCAAATACAGTCACATCATATAATTGTGTAGAATTAGGTACCGTCCTTCTCACCAGTATAGAGTAACCATCTATCTCCTGCGAGAATTGTCCCGGTTCAATGGTGAATGTCGGCTTTTTTCTCCTGATGTCAATCATTAAAGTCTTTGCTCTGTGGTTGGCGTTGGGAAGAACGTCGTTGTCAAAAAGCACCAGCAGGTAGAAGATTGCTATGGAGACGATAAACACAGGTAACATCATTCTAATCAAGCTTACACCTGCTCCTTTTATTGCAGTGATTTCGTTATTGGCAGACAGTCCACCAAATGCCATGAGAACAGACACAAGGACAGACATTGGAACCGCTAAAACAACTATCCAGGCGAGGTTGAACACGATTAGTTCAAGAATCACCGTCAGTGTCAGCCCCTTGCCGACAATTTGATCCATAAACTGCATTAAAAATTGGAGGAGAAAAATAAAAGTAAGTACCACAAACGAAAACACAAATGGGCCGATATGCCGCTTGAGTATGTAAAAATCCAGTTTCACATATTAATATAGCATTTAATTTGGCACGACTTCAAGAATGCAACCATTATCCTGTTGATGAGATCCAATCCAATTTTAATTTGCTCATACACAGATAGGAATCATTTGTGTTGTTTGAACCTTTTTATACAGTTGTTATATTTAGTTGACATGGTTAGAATGTATTCCAGCTTAATTTGGAAATCCGAAAAACATCACTTCTATTGTTAATTGGATACCATCCTACCCCTACATAAGATTTCAACAACAAATATGGAGGCTATGTGGATCCCATAATCAGTCTGAACGCAATAGACTATATCATTCTTGCAGCGTATGTCGTGGTTACTATTGTAGTTGGATATGCGCTGAAAAAGTACATGAAGACCAGTGAGGATTTCTTCCTATCCGGAAGATCACTGCCCAGCTGGATAACGAGTCTTGCTTTTCTTTCCGCTAATCTAGGAGCTCTGGAAGTCATTGGAATGGTTGCCAACTCTGCAAAATATGGTATTCTCACTGTCCATTTTTACTGGATTGGCGCTATCCCTGCTATGATCTTCCTCGGCGTATTCATGATGCCATTTTATTATAACACAAAAGTCAGGAGTGTACCCGAATATTTGAAGCTCAGGTACAACGAAGCGACACGCGGGCTAAATGCATTCTCATTTGCAATAATGACATTATTGATGAGCGGGATAAGTATGTATGCGATGGCTCTCCTTTTTGAAATGATGCTGGGTTGGTCTTTAACATCGAGTATCCTTTTATCAGCGCTTGTTGTTTTAATTTATGTTTTCTTCGGCGGACTATCTTCTTCAATTTATAATGAGGTAATTCAGTTCTTCCTGATCTGGCTGGGATTATTGCCTGTGGTATATATTGGGTTGCATGCAGTTGGTGGATTCTCTGGACTGGCACAAAAGATACCGCCTTCGTTTTTTCATGCATGGCAGCATATGGGAAGTGCGTCTGATAATCCAATGGGTGTCGACTGGCTGGGAGTGGTTCTTGGATTGGGTTTTGTACTGTCGTTTGGGTACTGGACAACAGATTTCCTGGTTGTGCAGCGTGCTCTTGCATCAGAAAATCTATCTGCTGCACGCAGGACACCAATTCTCGCTTCTTTTCCAAAGATGTTGGTGCCCATCCTGGTAGTGATACCCGGTCTTCTGGCTATTGCTATTCTACCTGAATTTGCAATGAAATCAAATGGCGTGACAACCCCAAATTACAATCAGGCGCTTGTTCTTTTACTTGCCCACTATCTGCCGAACGGTGTGCTGGGTTTGGCAATTACCGGACTTCTTGCCAGCTTTATGTCGGGCATGGCAGGAAATGTGACGGCGTTTAATACTGTGTGGACTTACGATATTTACGGTACTTACATTAAGAAGAATATGCCCGATGAGCACTACTTAAGAATGGGTAAATACACGACTGTTTTTGGAGTCCTCTTTAGCATTGGCACGGCATATATAGTCCAATCATTTCCCAATCTAATGGATTATATGCAGCTGGTTTTTTCCTTTTTTAACGCTCCTTTATTTGCAACATTTCTTCTGGGGATGTTCTGGAAAAAAGCTACTCCCTGGGGAGGCTTTTGGGGATTGCTTGCGGGGATAGTCATGGCAGCAACTCATTATTCCCTGTATCAGCTTCACGTAGTGCATTACGCAAGTGAAATGGCAGCAAACTTCTTTCAAGCATGGTGGGCGTGGCTTACTGACTTTGTTGTTACAATTATTGTAAGCTTTTTCACGACAAAAAAACAGGAATCCCAGCTTGTTGGTCTTGTGTACAGTCTAACACCCAGGAGCCACAACAGTGAGACTTTCTGGCGGAGACCTGAAGTCTGGGGGTCGATTTCACTTGCAGTTATGGTTTTGCTGAATGTCATATTCTGGTGAAATAAAATAAAGGAGTTTTAAAATGACCGAAGAAAATTCTCGGCGTCATTTCTTTGACCTCAAGATCCCTCTGGGATCTCTGTTAGGATTCTATGGCCTAATTCTTGCGTCATATGGGATATTCGGTCCGACAAACGTGTATTCCAAGTCGCTCGGAATTAACGTCAATTTAACGTGGGGAATTGTTATGATTGCAGTTGGATTGGCCTTTCTTTCATTTGCACATTTTGACAATAAGAACTCCAGCAAGAAAATTTGATACTTAATCGTGCTGTTGATGTTTATCAGGCCAGCAAAAGAAAAGGAATCTCCACAATTAATTGAAACACAAATAGTATGCTGTTATCTTCATTGTGAAGTCAACTTCTATTATCCCTAATTTTGAGTGTCAAAAAGATGAAGATCCTTAACCAGGCAGCTGTTTATCTGATGCTGGTCGCCTCCTCTTCAATTGCCGGGGGAAAGTACTGGCAGCAGTATGTACACTACAATATTAACGCTACATTAATTGATTCATCTCACACAATTATCGGGACGGAAACAATTTATTATAAGAACAATTCAGGGGATTCGCTTAAAAAAATCTATGTCCGTCTTTACTGGAATCTTTTCAAAAAAGGGAGTTACGGCTACAATCAGGCGATAATGCAAAAGAGATATGATATTCTAACGACCGGCGACATGACCATGAAAGAGTGTGCGTTGGTTCTTGGAGAATCCAGACTCCCTCTTGACTTCAAAGTTAATAATACCCTTGCAGAAGTTTTCCTCTCAAGGCCATTGCCTCCAGACTCGGCGTTTACATTTTACATAAGCTGGATATCAAAAGTGCCAAATGGAGGGGATAGGGCGGGATATATTGGTGAAGACTATGATGTTGCACAGTGGTATCCTCAAATTGCTGTTTATGACAGATACGGCTGGGATACAGATCAATATCTTGATCGGGGTGAGTTTTACGATGATTATGGCACTTTTGATGTAAGCATAACATTGCCAAAGAAATTTCTTGTTGCAGCTACAGGTGAACTCATTAATGCCGGTGAAGTTCTTCCAGATAGCGTGATAAAGAGATTGGAAGAAACAAGAAATTGCGATAGTACCTGCAGAATAGTTGACTACTCCAGCCGCATCCTTACAGCTGAAGATGAAAGGATGACAACATGGAAATTTCACGCAGACAGTGTTAGAGACTTTGCATGGGCGGCTGATCCGTTTTTTATCTGGGATGTCTCCTATTGGAATGGAATAGCAGTACACGCGCTTTATTTTGCAGACAAGGCTATGTACTGGAAAGATGCTGCGAGAATGGGAAGACACGCCATAAGTTTCTTTTCTCAACATTTTGGAATGTACGCTTATAAACAGGCGTTTGTAGTGGAGGGGACTGAAGGGGGTGGGATGGAATATCCGGGGATTGTTTTTATTGGACATATTGGAGACCCAAATAATCATCGCCTTGCTCAGGTGATAATGCATGAACTGGGGCACCAATGGTATCCAATGATGATTGGGAGCAATGAAACGGAATACGGGTTCCAGGACGAAGGTTTTAATACCTTTATTACGACGCTTGCTCTTGAGTCGTTTTATGGACGATATAACAACAGTTTTACATGGACAGAATGGTATCAGCGCCTTCTGGATTTTCCCAATACCAATGAGCGAGAACGTAATTTAAGTTCTTATCTTTTCCTTGCATACAGTGGCTATGAAGAACCTGTCCTCACGCATCCTGATCATTACGCCGAACCCAGCCTTCAGGATATTTCAATTTACAACAAGACCTCAGACGTAATGTTCATGCTTCGGTACGTGCTTGGGGATTCTGTCTTCTCAAAACTGATGCTTGAATATTACAACAGATATAAATTTAAGCATGTATATCCCGAAGACTTTTTCAACCTGGCCCAGGAAGTAAGCGGCAATAAGAATTTAAGGTGGTTTTTTGATGAATGGTTTAATCGAACGTATACCTGTGATTACGGCATAAGCCGACTCTCATCAAGAGCGCTACAGACCGATTCAGGGAAGGTTTTTATAAATAAGATTTCAATATCACGATGCGGACAGATCGTCATGCCGGTTGATTTGCATCTTTATCTTGAGGACAAATCCGAATCTGTATTTGACATTCCTGTATCTGACTGGCAAGATGGGGAATTGAAGAGAACTTATGAGCTAATTACGAAAGCTCGGACCTGCCGCGCTGCATTAAATCCTGGTGGAGAAATAGCTGACATAGACAGGCTTAACAACACATGGCCCCATCCAGAGTTGAAAATAAGGTTTGACAACACAATGGTCAATTTTTATCCCAGCAATGCTTACCTTGTGACATGGCGGCCGTCGTTATGGTACAATTCTGTTGATGGGTTAAAATTTGGATTGAGACTTTCTGGCAGCTATCTGGGATATTTGAAAGCTTTTGATGCAGGGTTATGGTATGGAACGCACAAAAGCTCTGAATTTAATTACGATTTACAGTTACATACACTCGTGCCCGGCATTTCCCGTCAGATGACAGTATACGCCCGCTTATCAAGGTTGGACGGAGTAGAGTTCTATTCTGCAGGTTTTTCAAAATTGTTTGCCAGCCATTTGAGCTATCCCCCATATCATACTATAAACATATCTGTGAGCAGTATGGATGCCAGGCAGTCAGATTATTTTGCTTATCCATCATTATGGTTGCTGAATGTTCGTGTTAATTTTATTCGGGCTGAATATGAATATCAAAACTACTGGAAAAACCTGCGGGTAAATTTTAAAGCCGGCTATGAAGCCGATTTGCCAATTTTCAAGGCAAGTGCAGTTGACTATTCGGTTCGCAGCCTTGAATTTAAGGGGACTTATTCGTTTTTAGGCAATTTTATTGGATTGAGGCTATACGATGGGCGAGCATCAGGCACTCTTCCACCTCAATTTGCATTTTATTTAGCAGGGGCTAATCCAGCTGAAACATGGAATTATCCTATTATTCGCAGCAGGGGGACCCTGAGCCGACAAATGCTGGAAAATGCGCGTGTTCCCGGTGGTGGGTTTGTGCGCTCAATGGATGCAAATCTTCATGGCAGCGGCATCGACGCTCTGAACATGGAGTTGCATTTCGGCAATTTGATACCTTTTGTTTCGCCATATTCAATACCATTTCTTGGTTATCCTCTTTCTCTTTTTGCTTCGAAAATTTTCTATGATGGGGCATTCCTCGGTTCTTCGGGTTTTCACTTTATTGACAGCAATCACTTTTACCAGGATGCGGGAGTGGGGCTAACGTTTGATGTCCAAAAATTGTGGAGGGATTTGTTCAGGTATTCCACCCGGATATTTCAAACCGATGGGATTTATGAACTAAATATTGACTTTCCAATTTATGCCAACAGGCCTGAATACGCAGGCGGCACAAGAATGCTTGAGTTCAGATGGAGGTTATCTTTTGAGACAAGTTTTTAAAAACCATTTCACAGGAGGCATTTAAAATGGGTGCTGCAGTGGAATTCTCTACAGTCACTGAAATGTTTTTGCGTCTTTGTAAAAAGTATTCCGGCACTGGTAAACACATTTATCGTTATAAACTGGCAGGAAAGTATGTCGGTTTAACATACGACGAGTTCTTTGAAAAAGTGGAATTGTTTGCGCATGCACTGAATTCTATTGGTGTAAAAAGGGAGGATAAGGTTGCAATTATTTCCGAGAATCGGATCGAATGGCCAATTGCTGACCTCGCAGTACTTGCGCTTGGTGCAGTGGATGTGCCAATGTTCCCAACTCTGACCTCAAAGCAAATAGAATACATACTTGACAAGGGTGATGTGAAGTTCATCATACTGTCGAACATGTTTCAGCTCAATAAGGTTTTGAAAGCTGTCGAGAATCTGAAGGGAATAAAGAATATTATAATGATGAACAATATAGATAATGTCAGTGAGAAAAATCTTACAGACTATTCGGAGATGTACGAGATTGGGCGTAAGGAGCGAGATAGGCATCGTGGTCAGTTTGAAGAATGGCTGATGAAGCCTAAGCCTTCAGACCTTGCAACTATAATCTTCACCAGTGGTACGACAGGGGAACCAAAGGGGGTTATGTTGACCCATTCAAATTTTGTAAGTAACATGAAAGGAGCTTTAAATCATTTTCCAGTTGGTGAAGATGATGTTTTGTTGTCATTCCTGCCGCTTTCCCATAGCTTTGAGCGAACAGCAGGCTACTATACTGCGATGTCTGCCGGGGCAACGATTGCCTTTGCAGAGAGCATTGAGACGGTTGCCCAGAATATGATGGAGGTAAAACCCACTTTGATTACGACTGTCCCGCGCCTTTTTGAACGTATATACAACACAATTATGAAAAACGTGGAGGGCGGGTCGACAACAAAAAAGAGAATATTTAACTGGGCGATTAATGTCGGAAAAGAATATATGTCGGCAAAGCGTCTCGGTGTCGTAAGTCCCATTCTCAAGATGGAAAGGGGGTTGGCAGACCGACTGGTTTTTTCCAAGCTGAAAGAGAAAACAGGGGGTCGAATAAGATTTTTTGTTAGCGGGGGTGCTGCCTTACCACGTGAACTGGGTGAATTTTTTGAGGCTGTTGGGATTATGATTATTGAAGGATACGGGATGACTGAATCGTCCCCTGTCATTTCTGCCAATCGTGTTGATGATTATAAATTTGGTACAGTGGGCAAGCCACTGTTCAATGTCCAGGTGAAGATTGCGGAAGATGGGGAAATACTTACAAGGGGACCGCATGTAATGCCAGGATATTATAAAGATGATGAGGCCACCAGGGAAACAATTGACAGGGAGGGGTGGCTTCACACAGGAGATATCGGTCACTTTGACAGCGATGGATTCATTGTGATAACAGATCGAAAGAAACATTTATTTGTAAATTCAGGTGGAAAAAATATAGCTCCTCAACCTATCGAAAGTCTCCTTCAGCAAAGTCCGTTTGTAGATCAAATAGTCCTTATTGGAGACAGAAGAAAATACAACACTGCCCTTATTGTTCCGGATTTTGAGTATCTAGAAAACTATGCAAAAAATGAAGGAATTCGTTACGCTTCGAAAGAGGAATTGATAGCTGACGAAAAAATAATTGCAGCAGTTCAGAAAAGCATCAATTCACTTCAAAAAGACCTTGCAAAATATGAACAGGTCAGAAAATTTCGATTACTCTCCAGGCCGTTTACAATTGAAGATGGAGAACTTACCCCTACACTTAAGGTGAAAAGGCGGGTCGTTGAAAAAAAATATGCAGATATCATTGAATCAATGTATAACCAGACGATATAGGTTTTTAATATGAATATCATTGAAAAGGAACAGAAATATTTCTTGCAAACTTACAAGAGAATACCCATTGAAATTGACCACGCCGATGGGGTATACATTTTCTCCAGGGATGGCAAAAAGTACCTGGATTTTTTTGGCGGTCTGGCTGTTAACGCCCTTGGATATAACAACTCAAGGGTGAAAAGGTCTATTGTTAGTCAAATAGACAGATATATGCACATGTCGAATATGTTCTTAATGGATGTACAGGTAGAGTTTGCGGAGCTGTTGTGTGAGTTATCTGCTTATCCAAAGGTTTTTTTGACTAATTCTGGCACTGAGTCAATCGAAGGTGCGGCAAAGTTATCCAGAAAATGGGGAAACGGCAAAGATAAACAAAAGCTCCTTGCTCTTACAAACTCATTTCATGGACGCACTTATGGAGCACTTTCGCTCACAGACAGAGAGAAGTACAGGCTTGGATATGAGCCATTCCTTCCGGAGGTAGAGCATATAATCTTTAACGATGTTGCAGACCTTGAAAGGAAGGTAAATGATAAAACTGCAGCTGTATTTGTAGAATTTATCCAGGGAGAGGGGGGAATTAACGTTCTATCTGATGAGTTCGTTGATGCCCTTTTTTCATTGCGATCAAAATTTGGCTTTATTGTCGTGGCAGACGAAATCCAGTCAGGAGTATATCGAACCGGGAAATTCTTTGCATTCGAACATTATGGGGTGAGGCCTGATTTGGTGACAGTTGCTAAGCCAATTGGAGGTGGACTTCCTCTTGGTGCTATTCTTGTCGATGACCATCTGGTAAATGTGATGACTTACGGATCTCATGGAACGACATTTGGAGGCAACCCTGTGTCATGTGCTGCCGGTATTGCGACTTTAAAAGAACTGGTTGAAAACAAAATTGACCTTCATGTCCAAAGGATAGGCGGATATCTAAAAATGAAACTTCTCGATCTCAAAAGCAAATATCCTGACTTTATCTCAGATGTGAGGGGATTGGGTTTAATGATTGGAATTGAGTGTAAAACTCCATGTTCAGACTTCGTCGACAGACTTTTGATGAATGGTATCCTGGCTAATTGCACGAATACCAATGTTGTCCGTCTGCTGCCGCCATTGATAATAAGAGAAGAGCATATTGATGTTCTTGTCGAAACATTGGACCGTACTATCAGTCAGAGATAGTTCGTTACCAGTAGCTTTAAAAAATAAAAGGAGCGTGGGATGGGTCAGCAGCAATTGTTGATAATTTTACTTACTGTCATCATAGTTGGCGTAGCAGTTGCACTGGCAATAACATACTTTAAATCTCATCAGCAGGAGGTGGAGATAGATGAGGTTATAAATGAAATGAACCACATTGCTGCAACAGCACAGGAATGGTATAGAAAGCCAACGGAGTTCGGCGGTGGGTCGGGATCTTTTTCAGAATTTACACTCCAAACTATTTCTCAACCTGATTCAACCGAACTTGCCAAGTTTAAAATTACATCGCAATCTGCCAACACTTTCAGTTTGCAGGCGGTGGGCAGGTCAAATTTTACAATCGATGTGATTGTGTATCCTGACTCAATTGGTCCATATCTGGTGACAAAATGACGAAGACAATCATTGAACCATTTAAGATTAAGTCTGTAGAGCCTTTATATTTCACAACCCAAGAACACCGTGAACGTGTACTGAAAGAAGCTCATTACAATCTTTTTCTTATTAAAGCCAGCGATGTACTTATAGATTTTTTAACCGATTCCGGAACTGCTGCTATGAGTTCAAAGCAGTGGTCAGCCATGATGGATGGGGATGAATCTTACGCAGGAGCCAGAAGCTTTTTTAACCTTGAAGCAGCCGTTAGGGAATTGACAGGCTTTAAGAACGTAATACCGACTCACCAGGGGCGCGCAGCCGAAAAAATACTTTTTACTGTAGTGGGTGGGAAAGGGAAGTATTTTCCAAACAATACACATTTTGACACCACCCGGGCTAATATTGAATTCACCGGAGCAGAAGCTGTGGATTTGCCCATCCCGAGGGCACTCGACACAGAGCATTATGCGGATTTTAAAGGGAACATTGACCTTTCAAGGCTTGAAGATTTTATAAAACGATTCAGGCCAGAGAATATTCCGCTGTGCTTGTTGACGGTTACAAATAACTCTGTTGGTGGGCAACCTGTCAGTATGAAAAACATCCGTGAAACCCGCAGGCTTCTCAATAAATATAATATACCTTTGTTTCTTGATGCCTGTCGTTTTGCCGAGAACGCATACTTCATTAAAACCCGGGAAGAAGGATATTCCGACAAAAGCGTCAGAGAAATTGCAAAGGAAATGTTCAGTTATGCCGATGGGTGTACGATGAGTGCGAAGAAGGATGCGCTTGTTAACATTGGTGGATTTCTCGCTCTCAACGATGATAAATTAGCTGAACAGGCAAGAAGTTTATTAATTCTTACAGAAGGGTTTCCCACTTACGGCGGTCTGGCAGGCAGGGATCTCGATGCCATTGCTCAGGGACTTAATGAAGTTCTTGATGAGGAGTATTTAAAGTACAGGATTAGGTCAATTGAATATTTTGGTGAGCGACTTATAGCAGCCGGAGTGCCTATCCTCGTACCCACCGGCGGGCATGCTGTTTTCATTGATGCCAGAAGATTTGTTCCGCATATACCGCCTTATCAATACCCGGGACAGGCCGTGGCTGTTGAACTTTACAGAGCAGGTGGAATACGAAGTGTGGAAATTGGTTCAGTTATGTTTGGCCGGATGGTAAATGGTAAATTTGAAGGTGCCCCTCTTGAACTTGTCCGGCTTGCGGTTCCACGCAGAGTTTATACTCAAAGCCATATTGATTATGCGTCAGAGATAATTGCAGAGGTATATTCCAGGCGTGATGAGATTCCGGGATACAGAATAGTCTATGAACCCAAATACCTTCGGCATTTTACTGCTCATTTTGAGCCGATAACATAGGTCATTCCGATTAAGTTATGAAATGCCCCGTCTGTGGATTAGACAACAGCGATTTCAAACTGAGATGCAAAAGCTGTGGGGCAATTCTTCAGCAACGTTCCAGGACACTAAATCTTTTTGAGATAGTCGCCTTAATCTGGAAAAATCCGGAGCTGGCGCAAAAGCGCATTCTTTTAGCAGAACACAGGAATCTTACATTTCTTATTGCAATCATTGAATCCTTTGCTGCCGGCTTTGCTTTTCTCTTTGCAATTAAAGCAACTGATACTTATTCAACATACCTGCCTTATCTCCTTCTCGGTGGTATGATTGTCTCAATCTTGGTCTTTTTACCCTTCTTATATTTAGTGCCGTTGATATTCTACATTCTGGCAGGAGTCAGGAGGACTGGAATAACAATTAAAGGATTTGTATCAGCATTTATTTATTCAGTTCATCCTCTTGCTTTTACCTCATTGGTTTTAATACCTGTACTCGTTGCTGTTTTTGGACAGTATTCTTTTTCTAATAATCCGTCTCCTGAAGTTATTAATCCACTTCCATTTTATGCATTAATATTCCTTAACGTCATAGTTGTGCTTGAATCATTGTTTTTTCTCTGGAAATTGGTTTTTCTGATTAAGCCAAAGCCTTTACCGTTGTTTATTTTAATCGTTGGGTTAATAATTGGTGCAGTTTTTTGCTGCAGTTCATTGAGTAAATACATATTGCTGCACTGAATATTTTTTAAGTACGGGATTTCAAAAATAGGCCTCTCATCTATTATATTCCTGAGTGAATGTCTTGATGAGAAATGGCAATTTATAAGGCTATTAAGGCTTTTTGATTACGAATCAGGGAAAATGGAATGGAATATCTTAACTCTATTGCGGGAATAAGGCATGGACTGATAGTCTCATGTCAAACAGAAGAAGGCCAGGTGTTTAACCAGCCTGAACATGCTGCTATGTTTGCTGCTGCAGCTGAAGCCGGTGGTGCTGTTGGAATTCGCACAGAAGGTAAGGAAACCATAAAGGTCATAAGAAGCCGGGTCAGTGTGCCATTAATAGGACTTATCCGATCATCGTACCCGGATGGCTCTGTGCTTGTGACGCCTGATTTTAAGGACGTTGACGACATCATTGCTGCAGGAGCAGATATTGTTGCAGTTGATGCAACTAATCGACTGCGGCCAAATGGGCTGTCTGGCTTTGAATTTCTTCGAAGAGTGCGACAAGCACATCCGAGTGTCCTCTTGCTTGCAGATGTCGCAACCTTTGAAGAAGGAGTGCAGGCTGCGGAACTGGGAGCTGATCTGGTTTCAACAACTCTTTCAGGATTTACGCCTGAGACTGCAGACAAAAGTGGAGAGGGGGTTGACCTTGAACTCGTAGCAAAGCTTTCCGAAGCCCTGGTTATACCCGTGATTGCAGAGGGGCGAATTTGGACTCCTCAGGAGGCTGTAGAAGCTATCCAGGCAGGCGCCTACGCAGTAGTGGTTGGAGCAGCAATAACACGTCCGAGTTTGATTACTCAAATGTTTGTACATGAACTAAAAATGAGAACAGGAAAAAGTGAAACGAAAGATTAAGGTTATTCAATTTGGGGTTGGAGACATAGGCGAGAATATTGTCAAAGCACTTTTGCAAAAGGACCACAGTTTTGAATTAGTTGGAGCTGTTGATAATAATCCTAAAAAGATTGGAAAAGATATTGGTGTTCTCATTGGTTATGAGGGCCTCGTTGGGGTTGTAGTTTCTCCTGATCTTCAGCATATAAAGAGAAAGGCGGATATTGCAATACATACATCGGTATCATTTTTACCTGAGGCCTCAAACCAGGTTATAGAATTATTGAAATCAGGATACAATGTAATTTCAACAGCTGAAGAACTCTTCTTTCTGGAAAAGAGGGACAGGAACAAGTTCAATTATATTAATTCTTTAGCGAAGCGAAATCATTTGAGGGTACTGGTTTCGGGTGTAAATCCCGGGTATGTGCTGGATACTTTAGTACTTGTTGCATCAGCACCGGTAATCATGATAAACTCAATTCGTGCTGAACGTACCATAAATTTGAGTCATAGGCGGCTCGCCCTTCAAAGGAAGCTGGGAGTTGGCCTATCAAAGTACGAATTTTCCGAGCAAAGCTCCTTATCGCCACATTTCGGCCCCGTTGGGCTGACCGATTCGGCTGATTTTGTGCTCCATCATTTAAACATGAAATATGATACTCTTCGTTCAGTTACTCATCCAATTATTGCCGATCATGATTATAAAGACGATAACATCTTTGTTGCCCGGGATCACGTTCTGGGGGTAAGACAGGAAGTTATAGCTATGAGAGGAGATGAGGAGATCCTTTCTTTCCGATTGACAATGAGAATTGATTCCCCAATTGAATATGATCATATATTCATTGACGGTGAACCCCCGGTCAATATTGTGATTAATAATGGAATAATGGGGGATAAGGCAACAGTTGGAATTGTGCTGAATTTAATTCCAATTCTTTTAGATTTATCTCCAGGGTTTCACACTGTAGCAAATATAAGACTGCCACATCACTTTAACTATGATCACACGGCATGAAAAATCGATATGCGTTTTATTTTCTACTGATGTCTTTATACAGCGGATTTGTATCCTTTGCGCTCCATCATATTCATTTTTCTACTGCGGGTGGGATAGCATTTCTATGTTTTAGTGCAGTAATTGTCTCTGCACTTATAATAAGCTGGACTGCAGAAGCTGCGGAATTCAGCATGAGTCAGGGGCTCGCCGTGGCAATTGTGGCTTTGCTCCAGGTTGTGCCCGAATTCATGGTTGAGGCAGTAATAGCCTGGAAACAAGATGTTGATTTAATGATGGCAAATTTCACCGGATCAAACAGATTGTTAATGGGGGTAGGCTGGCCGCTAATATTCATTACAGCTGATGTTTATACGAGAATTAGAACAGGGAAACGCCTGAGGCACATTGACTTACGTCCAGAGAATATAGTTGAGGTCGGCGCTCTATTTCTCGGCTCAGTGTATTTCATTGTCGTGTTGATAAAGAAGGACCTGCAGGTTTACGATGGAATATTCCTCGGAATATTATTCCTGACGTACCTTTATGTTCTACAAATTCTTCCAGAAGAGTCTGAAGAAAAGAAAGACGATCTGATGCCAATGCCCAGATATCTTGTGGATATTAGAAATTCAAGAGTTAAAGGCGCTGTTCTGACAGGACTTTTTCTAATGGGGGGTATTACAATGTATGCTGTTGCAGATCCGTTCTTTGTAAGCATGAAAGAAGTTGCTGCTTTACTGGGTGTCAGTGCCTTTGTTTTTGTTCAATGGGTTGCGCCGTTTTTATCTGAATTTCCTGAGAAGGTCACTGCTTTTTACTGGGCAAGGACAATCAAACTGGCACCTATGGCGCTTTTGAATATGATCAGTAGTAAGGTTAACCAGTGGACTCTACTCGTTTCAATGATTCCAATTGTATATTCTGCTTCAAGAGGAATGGTTTCAACGATTCCTCTTGACTGGCACCATAGAGAGGAAATTTTACTTTCAATGATGATGACTTTTTACGGATGCGCAGTTCTCGCAAAGCTGCGTTTTACTTTAAGCAACGCAGTAACTTTATTCGTACTCTGGTTAGCTCAATTTATTTATCCGACTTCATTTACATTTCTCCCTGAGTTGCCTATAGTCGGCAATAACTCAAGATTAATTACATCTTTTTTATTTGGAATTTTTTCAATTTATGAGATCGGAAGACACTATAAAGAGTTCAGGATAATATATGGACTGAAGGAAACTTATAATTTGGCCATTCAAAAAAGAAACAGGAAGAGGTAAAGGCACTTGAAAAGCCTTCGAGAAAGAGCTATTAAATTCATTGCCAACCCGATATCGGGAAACGGTAAAACAAGAAGAATATTGCCTAAACTCATCTTACTTGTAAAAAAATTGGGAATAAGGTTTGATGTTGAATTAACTCAGGCGCCACAGCATGCCACAGAAATTGCAAAAAATTTATCTGATGAATTTGAGATCGTTGTTGCAGTAGGGGGCGACGGAACCATAAATGAGGTCGCATCGGGTTTACTGCTGACTGACAAAGTACTTGGAATAGTACCGACAGGTTCAGGAAATGACTTTGCGCGTACTCTTGGCCGACTGAGAAATTTGAAGGAATGGGTTTATAGTCTGATTGCTGGCAGCATTAAAAGAATAGATGTTGGTACAATAAATCTTGGCAACAGAGATTATGTGTTTGTCAACGGCGTGGGTATTGGCTTTGACGCTGAAGTGGCACGGCAAAGCGAGCATTTCAGGAGGTTGAAGGGGCTGCCTCGATATCTGGCGGCCCTGATTAAGACACTGAAATCTTACAGGTCTACAAGAATGAATTTGGAGATAGACGGACAGGTTGCGCGGGATGGGCAGACCTTCCTTGTTGCAATAGGTAATGGAACATCAGCCGGCGGCGGATTTCTCCTTACCCCGGATGCTAAGCTGGATGATGGGCTCCTTGATGTATGCGCTGTAAATGAAGTGTCGATTCCGCGTGTAATTCAGGTGCTGCCAAGTGTACTCAACGGGACACATTTAAAACATCCCGAAGTGTCTATGTATAAAGCACACCATATTAAAATAATATCCGACGATCCTGTGGCAATTCACCGTGACGGTGAAATTGCCCCTGCGCGTGTGCAGGAATTTACAGTGGACATTCATCCCGACAGTCTAAATATCATTGCTTAAAAGGGTTCGAAAACCTCAAGTGCAAAACCCGGGGTATTTTCAATTACGGAAAGGTTAAGATTAACGGAACAAATTTGAGGTTTAAAATTGTTGTAAATTCCGTATGGATAACTCGTCAGACAGAAGAAAGTTTTTAAAAAGATTACTGGGATTTACTTCAACAATTCTTGCTGCATACATTATTTATCCCATCATTCGTTTCTTGAATCCTCCATCTGTTCTTTTACAAGAAAAATCAACTGTGGAGGTTGCAACAACTTCCGAGCTCCGGCCAGATTCTGCGAAGTTCTTTGAATTTTTGGATAAACCGGCGGTGCTGGTTCATTTGCCGGACGGCGGATATGAAGCACTTTCGGCAAAGTGTACTCATCTGGGATGCACGGTCGAGTTTGAACCTAAAAGGGATATATTCTACTGCAACTGTCACGGGAGTGAATTTGGGATCGATGGGTCAGTTTTAAAGGGGCCTGCAGTATCGCCGCTTCCCAAGTACTTTGTAAGTATAAATGGAAACAAAGTGTTTGTGTCCGTAACCAGGAGTAATACATGACAGGTTTTAATCATAAACTTCTGAAGTTTCTTGGTGAGCGCATAGATCTTGATCTGCTAAAAAGGTACATCAGAAATAAGACAGTTCCCCAGCACAAGTATTCGTTCTGGTATTATTTTGGAGGTATAGCCTTATTTCTCCTTTTACTTCAAATTGTTACAGGAATACTTCTTTCATTTTATTATGTCCCCACTCCTGAAAAAGCAAACGAGTCGGTTAAATTTATCGTAACATATGTGAGTTTTGGATGGCTGATCAGGTCGCTTCATTTCTGGGGTTCAAATCTTTTAATTGCAATCCTTTTAGTTCATATGTTCTCGACCTATTTTCTCAAAGCCTATCGTAAACCAAGAGAGTTGATGTGGGTAATTGGTGTTTTGCTAATTTTCCTCATGCTGGGTTTTGCCTTTACAGGCTATCTGCTTCCCTGGACCAGTTTATCGTATTTTGCTACAAAGATCGGAGTAAGTACGCCTTATTTTGTTCCTCTAATAGGTAAATACTTATCCGTTTTTCTCCAGGGTGGAGAGGAGGTAGGCGCAGCCACACTCACAAGAATGTACAGTCTTCACACCATTGTTTTGCCCATGCTTGTGATTGCACTCGTCACAATTCATATTATTTTAAGTCAGGTGTTAGGTTCAAGTGTACCCATATCTCAACAAAAAAATGTGATAGGGGGCACGAAATTTTACCCTGACTTTGCCTTCAGGGACTTTGCGGTTTGGGCGGGTGTACTGGCAATCCTCCTTTTACTTTCTGGAATTGCTCCCGAGACCGTTGGACAAAAGGCCAACCCCATTGAACCTGCCCCTGCAGGAATAAAGCCGGAGTGGTATTTCCTCTTTGTCTTTCAAACCCTACGCATGATGCCTGAAGTTCTTGCAGTCGGTTTGATAGCCCTATTTCTGATTTTCTGGATTGTTGTCCCGTTTTTAGACAGAAAATCCTCTCGTGAGGAGACAGGCAAGCTGTTCACAATAGTTGGCATTGTTGTCCTTTTATACTTTTTCACAACCACCCTCGTTGCATTTATGGTAAAGTGATGATGGTTCAATTCCTTTCACTGATTGAGACTATTCAGGATAGTCTTCAGGAGCACATTCCGACATTAAATGAACGATTTAACTTTGTCCTCCCTCTTGTTGTAATTCTCCTTATCTTTGCTTTCTTCCTTGGACTGAAGCTGTATGCGGATAACTCTTCCATACAGTTTAAAAAAAAGAAGTAAGAAGGGGCGGAACTCTGTATGTAGATACGCATTATCCTTGAAAGTATAAATTCATGGGTCTATATTCAAATAATTATGCAGCAACAAGTTATCCGTCTCAAGAATGCAACCTTCTATGCTTATCATGGAGTGCTTAGCAACGAACAGATCTCAGGAGGAAAATTTGAAGTTGATGTTGACCTTTATGGGGATTACTCCCGTGCAGCACAGACAGATAAGCTGAGGGACACGGTTAATTATGAAGAAATTTTCAAATCAATTGAAGATCTCGTAACTGGTAAAAGATATTACCTGATAGAATCTCTTGGTGCTCACATAGCTGAAAAGATAATTGAAAAATATACACTTGTAAATAGAGTGGTGGTTAGGGTGAGAAAGCATCATCCTCAAATAGGCGGAGTGGTTGATTTTGTAGAATTTGAAACAGAGAAGGCGCGTGGAAGTTGACGCTTATTTATTACTTGGATCGAATTTAGGTGATAGGGTAGCATCAATCTTAACGGCGATCAGGATGATTGGTGAGCTGCGCGATACTAACCTGCTGCGGACTTCTTCTATTTATGAGACAGAACCTTTCGGATTTTCCGAACAGCCTCCTTTTTTAAATATTGGAGTCATAGTAAGGACGAATTTGTCTCCAGAGTTTTTGCTTCATAATCTAAAGCTCATTGAAAAAAAAATAGGAAGAAAAGAGCGGCCGAAGTGGCACGAGCGTGAAATTGATATCGATATTATTTTTTATGGAAAAAGTATTGTGCAAACGCGTTCTTTGACCATCCCTCACCCATTGATGCATTTGAGGCGGTTTGTACTTGTTCCGCTCGTTGAGATCGATTCAGACTTCATGCATCCTGTTTACGGGAAAAATCTTGCAACCTTACTGGCTGAATGTACAGATCAATCTTATGCCAGGAGAACTGAAATTGAAGTAAATCATATTTTTCAATGAACTCTGTAGAAATAAAGACCGATATTAAACACATCGCAATTGAAGGTGTAATTGGTGCAGGGAAGACAAGTCTTGCAGTAAAGCTTGGCAAATATCTAAATGCCAGGGTCATACTGGAAAAATTTGAAGAAAATCCATTCCTTGAAAAGTTTTATGAGGATAGAGAACACTATGCTTTTCAAACTCAAATTTTTTTTCTGCTAAGCCGATATAAGCAACAGCAGGAGCTTGTGCAACTTGACCTTTTTCAGCAAATGATAGTTTCGGATTATATGTTTGAAAAGGACAAGATTTTTGCATACCTCAATCTTCAGGATGACGAGCTTAAGCTTTATGAAGCGCTGGTAAGCCTTCTTGAAAAAACAATACCCAAGCCTGATCTTGTGGTTTATTTGCAAAGCAGTGTTGAGAAACTTATGCAAAATATAAAAAAGAGAGGTAGAAGAATAGAGAGAAGTATCACGCCTGAATATATTCAAAGTTTGAGCGAAGCATATAATTATTTCTTTTTTAGATATAAAGCAAGTCCTCTTTTAATTGTCAATGCAACTGAAATAGATTTCGTCAATGACGATAACGATTTTCGAAGTCTGGTAAGTGAAATCCTTAAACCTAGAAAAACTGCTGAATATTATAGCCCAATTATAAGATGATGTTTAGATTAATTTTCTGGATATTGATCCTCTATTTGATTTATCGCACTATCCGAAATGTCATACGGTCTGAGGTTTACAGAGGTATAAGAAAGTATGAAGCGGAACAAAAGAAAAGAGAAAGAGATCGAAAAGAAGTGAAAATAGATCGCACCAGAATCGAGGATGCAAAGTACGAGGATCTAAAATAAAAAGGTGAAACAGGATAATGATGCCACCTATACAGAGGAAAGGGGCAAATTTGAAAGGTTATTAAGAAGGACAGCAATTGGATGCTTACGCCTGGTTGCTGCAGCAAAGAAGCGGAACAGGCTTCCAGTAAATTTGCATAAAATCAGGAAAGTTCTTGTCATAAGACAACACAACCAGTTTGGTGATGTCTTATGTACTGTGCCGCTGCTTAGAGCCTTAAAAAAGAAACTTTCGCTGGACGTGCTTGACGTTGTGGTTTCTCCACAAAATAAATATGCTCTTGATGGCTGTCCTTATATTTCGAAATTAATTGTATATGATAAATTGGCCTTTTACAGGAACCCCGTAACATTTTTTAAGTTTATATCAAGCATCAGACAAAATTATGATGTCGTATTAGTTCCGTCCAACGTATCCCTCTCCCTCACGAATGACATAATTGCTTTGTTTTCCAAAGGGAGATGGAAGATTGGGCCTGCATCTCTGGAAACAAAGGAAAATTCAACTGCTTTTGTATATGATATTGCTGTCGACCTCAGATGGCATCCTCATCTCAAGCAATCATACAGGAACATGCTTGTGGCCAGGCCGCTCGGCATTGAACCTGAGGATGACACTGGTGAGCTGGAATATTACCCGGACAGGCAAAGCGAAGAGATTGTTCAAGCATTGATAACACGGACTGGAAGTGTACAAACAAGGATTGGACTTCATGTGGGAGCCGGAAAACCGCCAAACCGGTGGAATGTAAATAATTTCATCAACCTTGCAAAAAAATTGCAAGCCGATCTTGGTGCATTGATTTATTTAACCGAAGGATCATTTGATCATGAAGTTGTTAACGAATTCGTTTTGAACGCCGAATTTCCATTTGTGCGCATCAGGAATCACAGCATAAAAAGAGTTTCTGCGTTTTTGAAAGCAATGAACTTAGTTGTCACAAATGACACGGGAATAATGCACCTTGCGGCGGCTGTGGGAACCCCAACGCTGTCTCTTTTTGGACCTACAGATCCGTTACAATGGGCACCCATTGGGAAAAAGCATAAATTCATACTGGGCAGTCGTCAGGATGTTAACTCGATCTCGGTGGAGAGAGTTTACAGTACATTATTGAATATGATAAGGCCTGTGGAAGCGCCATGATAGTAAATGTTTTTTTAGAAATTCGCGACAAAATGCTGCAGTTGTTTTCTCGACTCGAGTTTTCACAGGAACCACTTCATTTGTTATTGGCAATTATTACCGGTGTCCTTGCGGGATTTGGTGGAATTATATTTTATAAAATGATTCAGCTTGTTGAAACAATTATGTTTCATCTTCCTGCAACGTTCTTTAATCTGACAAATCTCATTAACCTTACCGGATGGGAGAGATTTCTGGTCATACCTCTCATTCCTGCATTAGGAGGACTTATTGTAGGATGGTTAACAATAAAAATTGCACCAGACGCTTCCGGCGAAGGCGTGCCCATGATTATCGAAAACGTTGCAAAGAAAGGGGGGATTATAAATCCTTCTCTTGCTGTGTCGAAGCTTCTTACGAGTGCAATTTCAATAGGGAGTGGGGGTGCTGGCGGGCGCGAAGGGCCTGTTATTGCTATAGGTGGAGCAATTGGTTCGACAGTGGGTCAGGTTCTCCGCCTCAATGAGGAACAAATGAAGTCCCTTGTGGGCTGTGGTGCAGCTGCCGGTCTGGCGGCAGTTTTTAACGCACCTATAGGTGGTGCATTGTTTGCTATGGAGGTCGTACTTGGAAGCCTTAATATGCAAACATTCTCTCCAATTATCATCAGTTCAGTTTTTGGAACCTTTGTGTCCAGAAGTATTTTAGGAAATCGGCCTGTTTTTGCCATACCAACGTTCACAATGAATAGTGGATATGAACTTTTTTTCTATATTATTCTTGGACTACTGGCGGGATACGTTGGTGTGGCATTTGTCAAAATATTTTATGCAACTGAAGAATTTTTTCAAAAAGACAGCTTTCTAATTAGAAGCAAGATCCTGAAACCTGCTGTGGGGGGACTCATCGTTGGAATCATCGGGATATATTTCCCGGAAGTATTTGGATATACATATCAGGGGGTAACCGCATCCCTTTATAGTCGCGATTCTTTGATGATACTAACACTATTACTGATATTAAAACCAATTGCCACCTCGGTGACTTTAGGTAGTGGGGGCTCAGGAGGGACACTTGCCCCATCTTTGTTCATTGGTGCTATGGCAGGTGGAGCATTTGGCAGTATTGTTAATTTAATTTTGCCATCTGTAGCAGCTCCCCCCGGTGCATATGCATTGGTAGGGATGGCAGCTGTGACGAGTTCAACTCTTCAAGCTCCGTTATCAGCATCAATCCTTGTTTTTGAGATGACGGACAAGTATGAGGTTATACTTCCTCTTCTATTAGCTGTTGTAGCTTCTACCTTTATTTCTAAGAAATATATGCGGGGCTCAATTTACACAATCAGACTCCAAATGAGGGGCGAAAACCTGGATGCATATGGTAGGGATATTGATATATTGAAATCAATAAAGGTCAAAGATGTGATGAGGCCTCATGTTACCGCAGTGTCTGAATCCACACGACTTTCTGATCTCATAGAGATGATAACGGAAAGTGACAGCAATGTTTTTCCTGTGCTCAGCTATGACGGAACCCTTGCTGGAACTGTGTCGTTTGGAGAAATAAGACAGACACTTGAGCTCAAAGATGTTCAGGGGCTTGTCAATGTCCTTGTTGTGAAGGACATTTTAAACCCCGGTGGAGTATCAGTAAATCAAGACGACGATATGTCGGTGGCTCTAAAAAAAATTTCAGATGCAGGCATTCGGTCGGTGCCGGTTGTCAGAGATAATAGACAGATAGCTGGTATGCTTTATCTCCATGATGCGCTGCAGGCTTATGAGAAAGCGCTCCTTTTGAAAGAGGTTAAAAAATGATTTTGACCAATGCAAAGATAAAGACTCTGTCAAAGCTTAAGGATCGCCCGGGAAGGTATGAGCAGGGGTTGTTTCTAATTGAGGGGAAAAGAAGCGTTATGGAGGCACTCGATAGTCAACTGTCCATTGAGCTTATAGTTACAGATATAAGCAAAGCCTCAGAGAAATTTAGTGATGTATTTGAAGCTGCACGACGTAAAGATATTATGGTGGCTGAACTTCCATCGACCAAATTTCGGAAATTAGAAACTACGGAAAACAGTCAGGGTATTATTGCTGTTGCAAAACTACCTGATTGGAGTTTAAATCAGTTCTTTTTGCAGGTTAAATCGGCTGAAAATGCTTTAGTAATTTTTCTTGATCGTATTTCAGACCCCGGAAACGCAGGTGCCATTTTTCGGACAGCTGAATGGTTTGGCCTGGATGCCGTAATATTGAGCAAAGGGTGTGTAGATGCTTTTAATCCAAAAGTTGTCCGATCATCCCTGTCGGCTCTAACGAGAATAAAGGTCTTTTCCGATCTTAACTTTGAGGATATCTGGTTGCCGCTTAAGGATAGTGGATTTGAATTTTATTGTGCAACACAGGAGAATGGTGAATCTTACGTTCATACTTCATATGCAAAAAAAGGAGTTTTTGTGTTTGGTTCCGAAGCAGCGGGAATTAGTGATGAAATCAAATCCCGCTGTACAAAATATGTTTCAATTCCGCGATTCGGAAAGATGGAGTCATTGAACGTTTCAGTAGCATCTGGCGTAATAATTAGCGAGGTGATCCGGCAGAGGTCGGCAAAGATTAACCGACAGGGATAACGCCCAGGCCCGGGTTGTCATTCAGAACCAGTTTGCCGTTCTCATTAATTGCTCCTCTAAATGGGTCGTTGGAGGTGAGAACGTTACCATCCAGGTCGTTCCAATCCACCAGCGGAGATAATTGAGTTGCAGCGGTGATTCCAACCGATGTTTCGATCATGCACCCAAGCATAATCTTCATTCGATGAGCACGTGCAGCATAGATAAGCTTTCGAGCTTTAAGAAGGCCGCCATTCTTTTGAAGTTTGATATTAATCCCATCGTAAGCAGTTGCAACAGTTGCTATATCGTACAAAGATTCTATCGATTCGTCAGCAATAATGGGTATTTTAACACGCTCATGTAGCCACCTGATGTCTTCAATTTGGCTTGCTGGCATTGGTTGCTCTATAAATTGAACGTTTTGAGATGCCAGCCAGTTGATTTTTTCCAATGCTTCTTCTTTTGATTTCCATCCTTCGTTCGCATCTACACGAAGCGGCCTGTCTGTAACACTTCTGACCGCTCTTATGATTTCTTCATCGTTGGAGAGACCAACCTTAATCTTCAAGATTGGATATGCGGCCGCTTCTTTAACTTTTTGCTTAATTATATCGATAGTATCTATTCCGATTGTAAAGGTTGACAGAGGTACTTTTTCCTTGTTTGCACCGAAAAACCTGTATAAGGGAATTCCCAACTTCTTACCTATCCAGTCATGTAAAGCTATGTCAACTGCTGCTTTGGCACTTTGATTCCCCGGAGAAATAGAGTCAAGATACTCATTAATGTCCTCGATCTTGAAGGGATCGGATAATTTGTTGACATCGATTTTTTCAAGAAAAGCTATTACCGATTCAGGCGTTTCGTTATAGCGGGCATTGGGAGATGATTCTCCGTATGCAATAATGCCGTCCTTTTCAAATTTGACAAGGATAACTGGCACTTCTGTACGTGAGCTTCTGGATATTGTGAAAGTGTGTTTAAGTTTTAAGTTATATTTCCAATAGTCGAGTTTCATTTTTCCATTTCCTTTGCTTGATAAAAAATTCGTGGTGAATCCCTTGGCAGCCGAAGCTCGAAAGAATAATCCAGTCTTAGCAGAAAGGATTGCAACACCGCTTAGTGTCAGAAAACGGCGTCTGTTCATAACACATCTTTTTGGCTTTTTGAATCATCTGTTAAACCTGGGTTGAGTATGCGCTTTGCCCGAACAAAACGATTTAAATTGTATTCATCAAAAAGGGAATCGTTTCTTAATAAGCTGCTTATTCTCACCCTGCCGCTTGAATGTATAAAATATCCGCTGCCTATGTAAATTCCAACGTGTACGATCTTTTCTTTTTTTCCATGTTCTTCTCTTTGACCAAAAAATAATAAATCACCTATCTTCAAAGCAGCAAATTCGTTCTCAGAACTAACGTCCTTGCCAAGGAGAGCTTGCTGATCAGCATCACGGGGCAAATCGATCCCGACCATTCTGTATACAGTCTTTGTAAATCCTGAGCAATCCATCCCTTTTGTGCTGGTACCTCCCCAGAGGTACGGAAAGCCGAGCATGCTCAGTGCCAACTTTTTTACGTTTTCAGGTGTCGGTTTAACTTCCCTTAAAAATCTGGAATAATCATCAACATCTGAAGATCTTACAAAGGCTGTTCTGCCATCGGGCAATTGAACCATGTAGGTCATTCCATATTTTTTGATTAGTTTAAGATAGCAGGCCATAACCGCATCTGAAACAGTGTAGCCATTGTCCGGAGCACTCTTCAGTATTGTAAAGGGGGCAGTGACTATGAGTTTATCTGACTTCAGATAAGTATTCAGCTTCTGGCTGTCAATTCGTACAATATTTTCAGCGTCAATCCACCCGAGATAGTTGTCACCTGACTTTATGTATAGCCAGCCACCTCTTTTCTCCAGAACTTTTACGATGTGTCCCAGAAGAACCTGATTAACCAGTTCAGCTCTCGAATGGGGTTCAGCGCGCATATTTCCGACACTGACATTTACAATGCCAAATATGGCCTTCCCAAGGCTCGTGTCAGGAAGGACGGTAACTGAATCAATTACTTCAAAATAACCGATGGATTTAAGTGAGAGAAGAATTGACTTTTTTGCCTCGGGATTATCAACCGCACCTTTAACTACAAGTTCATGTCCATTTGTTTGTGACGCGTTTACATTGAAGACAGAGGTCCGAGGATCGGGTGCATAAGCAGCTTTGAGAGAATCTAGGACATGACTGACTGCCAGGACGCGCGTATTTTGGCTACAGCCATATAAAAGGAAAGATATCAGCCCAAGGGCCATTGATTGAGCTGCAAATTTGAACTTCATTATTTATTCACCTCACTTTTCATAAAAGAAGTTATGAAACCCCAAACAATAAGACAACGCCAGTAAAGAGGGTGGCCTATACGTTCAAACATCCTTTCAACGCACCTATATGGTTGGTTTTTGTAATTGAATCGGACGAGCGCAATTGTTATATTGAGTCGGATTTCTGAAACCAGGGAGTAGAGCAGATAATCTGAAACGGGCCCTTAGCTCAGTTGGTTAGAGCAGCTGACTCATAATCAGCGGGTCGGGGGTTCAAGTCCCTCAGGGCCCACTATCGACAACATGCTACATGTTTCTTCCTGCCCATTTTTATTATCCGGAGACCTGCCTTTTGCTAAAAGTTGGGAAACTTACCTGGCAAAACTCAAAACATTTGATATTAAGTAATTTAGTTATAGCCGAGATACAACGTTGTTGTCCGGTCTCTCTGTCACGAACAGATGTCGTTCAAGGTGATCTATCCTGGCGAAGATAAAGAACCGGACGAGCTTGCGAAGAAATACGGGATACTTGCATTCCCGGGCATAATCACCAACGGTAGGCCCGTATATCCGTATCAGCTTAGTTTTATTCGTAGACCATCAGTTATTTAAAAAAAGGATTTCCTGATGAGAATACTCGTTTTATGCACAGGCAACTCCTGCCGTTCACAGATGGCAGAAGCATTCTTGAAATCATTTGATAACGACCTTGAAGTTTATTCGGCTGGCACAAAGCCTGCC
>JBMFVE010000006.1:0-110811 GCA_049966155.1 Candidatus Kryptoniota bacterium | reverse complement strand
CCTATCTGGTGCAAAATATCAGTTCTAATCATTTCTCGTTCAAATCCTTGCGTATCCTTGATTATCAATACCTTACAAAAGCCTCTCGCCTTTTTCTTCATCAATTACCGTGCCTGTATGTCGGGAAAAAGGTACTTGTAAGTAGTCCGAAATTTATCTTATCTTTGATATATGGGCACAGTTAAAAAGATCCTTCTGGCTGAGGACACTCAGGAAGTTGCTTCATTATTGCTTTTCAAACTCAGAAAGAGTGGTTTTATAGTGCACCATGCTGTGAACGGGGAGGAAGCTCTGAAAATGGTCAATGTCGTCAAGCCAGACCTGATAATCCTTGATGTTATGATGCCAGTCATCGATGGATTCGAAGTTCTGATGAAACTTAGAGAAAATGAAACCACTAAATCTATACCGGTCTTGATGTTAACTTCATTGTCTACAGAGAAAGAAGTTGTTCGCGGTTTGCAACTAGGAGCAGATGATTATCTGACGAAACCATTTAGTCCACAAGAATTACTTGTAAGGGTCAATAAACTACTTGAGCGGAGTCATGCTGGTTAATGGAGGCAGCAAAGATTCGAGAAGGTTTTTTCTTCTCACAACTCTGTTTATCGTACTATTTATACCTGAGTTCTCAATTGCACAGGATGTGTTAACGCACTCGGCATTGATGGATAGCGCAAATGCTCTTCAGAAGTCTGGCAATCTATCTGCAGCTTTGTCACTTTACAGGAAAATATTAAAAGATTATCCTGATGATATGGATGCAAAGGTCAAGCTTGCCCAGACTATGTCATGGCTTGGTAATCTCGACTCTGCAATAGAGATTTACAGTGAGGTTTTGAGAAAGGATTCTTTATCGTATGACTCACGCCTGGGGCTAGGATTGACACTCGCTTGGAAAAAAGATTATAGCAAATCTCTTCAAATTCTTAAATCGCTCATGGCTGATTATCCCCGGGATACGTCTGTTGCTCTGGCAGCGGCCAGAGTTGCACTGTGGAGTGGAAATCCACAAACAACAATTCAATACACTGACAAAGTGCTTGAATCATATCCGAACCAGTGTTCTGCCTTACTTATTAAAGCTACCGCATTGGTTGATTGCGGGTGTTATTCAGAGGCACGAAAAATTATCAGGGCATTGACCGCAATTTTGTCGGATAGTCCAGAAGTAGAGGCGTTAAGTCAGCAGTTAAGTCAGCTTTTTAATAATAGCATTACTGCAACATACTATTTAGAGTCATACAATGACAATAACCGACCCCAGAATTCCATAGCTTCAATGAGAATATTTCACCAGGTTGATAAATTCAGGATGGTTTTTTTTGAGTTGCAAGTGAGGGATTTCTACGGTTCAAGAGATATTGCTGGTGGACTTGGCGGAACATATAAGTTTTCTGATAATCTAGCTGCAAATGTTGGTCTACTTATTGGTCCCGCTACGAAAGCAGCACAAAAGCTTAAATTAGATATGGCGCTTGACTACAGGTTGATTGATGGAGTTGTACTCTCTGCAGATTATCATTACATGTATTTTCCTAACTTAAATGTAAACATCTGGTCTCCGGCCAGCTATTTTTATTTTGGATCCCAATCATGGATCTTAGTTCGTGCTTATTTTGGAAAATCCGAAGGAGGCTCGTCCAGCAGCTACCTTGGAAAAATTAACTTTCAGGTGAATGACGCTGTGACAATTCAACTCAGCGGTTTTTCCGGGGCTGACTACTTCAAACAATCCATTCAAGTCTTTCAGCAGAACCTGATAGCTTCTGGATTTGTTGCAGGAATAAAATGGTTTAATTACGCTCACTTAGGTATTCAGGTCGACTATGGCATCAGCCGTTGGAACTCAGGGCTGCGGAGCTCCAGTGGCGACGTTTTATTGATTTACCGGTGGTAGTTAACCGAAAATGAACCTTGTTATAGTATCGCTGGCAATTGTTGCCCTGGTTGCTACAGTCGTGTTCCTTTCCGCATTCCTCTTTCTTCGCAAGGTTATGGGGCTCGGTAAATTTCGTGCTTCGAATAAATTAAAAGACTATTACTCTGCAGAATTCTTACAGATAATTTTTTCTGATACTGAACCGGATTACAGGTCCATTGTTGAGAACTTTAAGGCATTAATAAAAGACCGAATACCTTTTGGAGCTTATGGCAGGAAACGGCACTATGCTGTGGCGCAGGAGGTGCTTCTATCACTGGCCCAGGAAATTAAAGGTGAAGAACTTGAGAGAGTTCGTCGTTTGTACAAAGAGCTTGGCTTCGTTAAGAATTCAATCAGAAAACTAAGAGATCAGCGATGGTGGAAGAGAGCTGAAGCTGTTCGTGAATTGGAGGTGATGAAATGCGAGTCTGCGCTCGACTTCCTGTTTCCTTTACTTTCGGATCAAAACGAAGAAGTAAGAGCGCTTGCATTTGAAGCTGGTATTGAAATCGGGGGCACCGACGTCTTGCCGATATTGATTGAAGCAATTCCTAAGATCAGTCTCTGGTTGGCATTGAATCTTTCAGGCATTATCAAATCGAAAAAGGAGGACGCTGGAAGCCTTCTGATGCCCCTGTTAAAGGTGCGGGAAACGACAGTCCGGAAATTTACAATTCAGATGCTCGGCATGCTGGAATGGATTCCGGCTACCGATATCTTAATTCAGATAGCAAATGGTAATGATCTGCAGGAGGCTGCCTATGCGTTAATGGCTTTAGCCTCTATCGGTGATCAAAGGGCGTTTCCCGTTGGGATGAAAGCTATTTTAAATCCTCATTGGCAAATCAGAGCGTGCGCCGCGCAACTTTTAGGGCGACTTGGAGACGAACGTGCGGTACCGATTTTGCTGGATCGCCTGTCAGATGAAAGCTATTCGGTAAGGCTTAATTCTGCATGGGCGCTGGCCAACTGTGGACAATTTGGCATAGCTGCTCTATCTCACGTAGTTTCCAGTAAGATTGGAAGAGCTGTGGAAGTGGCAGCGGAAGTTTTAGATGAAATTAAACTGGGAAACAGCGGACCTGAGGTAGCTTTTCAATGGTGATAAAGTTTTGGATTTTAATTTCGCAATTTTATAACTATTTCGTTTTCTTTTATTTCATCATGATCAATCTTGTTTATCTGTTACTCCTTTTAATTTCCCTTCCGGCAATTCTAGAATACGTACGCAAGAACAAATACATTGATTATTTGAGAATCCTGCAATCTGAATTTTCCCCTTCAATATCAGTTCTGGTACCCGCCTATAACGAAGAAAAAACAATCATAGATAGTGTACAGGCTCTGTTGAAACTGAAGTACTCAAAGTTTGAGGTCATTGTGGTCAATGACGGGTCAAGTGATGGTACACTACAGAAAATGATTGCGAATTTCAATCTCGTGAAGGTTTCCAGAGCATATCAAACTTTTGTAACCACCAAGGCTGTACGTGGAATTTATAAATCCTCAATGCCAGCTTACAATAAATTGATCGTTGTTGATAAAGAAAATGGGGGGAAGGCAGATGCCCTCAACTGCGGTGTAAATGTTGCACGATCAGAGCTAATTTGTGCAATAGATGCGGACTCCCTTCTCGAACAGGACTCGCTTCTCAAGGTCGTGAAACCATATCTTGAAGATACAGAAAGGACCGTCGCAGTTGGGGGGATTGTGAGAATTGTAAATGGATGCAAAGTTAACAATGGCTATGTAGAAGATGTGCGATTATCAAACCATTTTCTTCCTGTGTTTCAAGTGGTTGAATACTTGCGTGCGTTTTTAACCGGAAGGATTGGCTGGTCTGCGGTTGGCGGATTACTTGTCATATCTGGAGCATTTGGGCTTTTTAGGAGAAGCACAATCATAGAATGTGGAGGTTACAATCCACATACGGTTGGAGAGGATATGGAGCTTGTTGTCAGGATTCACCGCACGATGCGCGATAAAAGGAGAGATTATAAAATAGTTTTTGTTCCTGACCCGGTTTGCTGGACGGAAGCGCCCGAAGACATTCGCACATTGAGGCGGCAACGCAATCGATGGCACCGAGGCCTAATTGATACCATCCGGATCCATAAAAAGATGATTTTAAATCCGGCTTATGGGGTCGTCGGCCTATTTTCAGTCCCATACTTTGTATTTTTTGAGGTTCTTGGGCCAATAATAGAAATAAGCGGGGTATTCTTTGTCTCCATCTCGTTTGTCCTCGGACGTGTCAACGCACAGTTCTTTATCAGTTTTTTAGTTGTTGCAATTTTGTATGGTGTATTTTTATCAGTTGGTGCAATTCTTTTAGAAGAATATTCATTCCATCGCTATCCAAATCCTGGAGACCTTTTAAAGTTAGTACTCTTTGGTATTATAGAAAACTTTGGGTATCGCCAAATGACTGCATGGTGGAGACTGAAGGCAACGTATGATTATATGCGAGGGGAAACAGCATGGGGCATGATGTCCAGGGTTGGATTTGAAGACAAAAAAAGATAACTAAACAGGTTTATTTTTGATTACTGATCCTGAGCCGATAACTTTCTTTGTGAAGATCTTTTTTCGACGAGATTGAAAATGTTTTTCATAAGAGGAGCATATAAAGTGTAAAAGAAACGATGTTGGTCAGATGCGTTATAAATGTTGTAGACAAATCCTGAAAATCTCACTCCAAATGATATTTCCTCCATAACATCGGGTATGTTATTATCAGCAAAATCTCCAGCAAAGTAGAAATGGGTGAAAGAATGATTTGTTATGATTGCAGGGAAGGCCTGGGGCAACCCAGAATCATGCAGCTTTTGCAGCCCTTCTGGTTTACAATTAAGTTCATAATCGGCTATTACCTGTCCTCCTGAATCTGGTATTACCATTTCAAACCAATAAAAATAGGGAGTTGACTTTTCTGTACTTGAGAGAACCGGACTGGTACGGTTGATTATTGAAAGGGGCGGAGTACCCAGATCTTGCTCATTCAAGACCAATATGGACTGTCCCGAATTTTCTAATGAGCCCTGATTTAGTATTACTATGCCACTGCCGGAAAAGTTCCACTGATTGTGATACAAACGAGAATACATCTTCTTTGCCCAAGATGGAACGTCTCGTAGACTTTCGAAGAAAGAGCCATACCATCCACTGTACTTAATGCCCAAGAGTCGTTGAAATGCGGAATCAATCTTCTGATTCAAAGTCGTTGGATAGTCGAGCGAATTGAATTCAGCGATAATTGTTGTACCCATTGAATCAAACTTCTCGAGCGCTTTAAGTTCATCTTGCTTAAGACCACCGTAGACGAGTCTGGGACCATAGGTGATGGGATTATTGCTGCTTTCACCGCGGTATATCCCATATAGATCCGTAATGTACACAAGATCAGGATGTACTCCCATAAGGTCGGACGGCACACTAGCCGTACTGTCCTCTGGAAAATATCCATAATAATCTACGAGTTTGTTGTAGAAATCGCCGTTCGGTTTTACCACTTTGTAGTGTTTAAGGCACCAGAAGAATGTTTTGTGCTCACGCCGTCCGAGGTCCGGGACAGTTTTATCAATAACAAGGATGTTGAGCGGAAGAGTTGGTTTCAATTCCCACAAGATAAAGGGTAGTAAGAGAATGACAGGAACAAAGAGCCACCACCAATAGTGTAGGATTTTGGTCATTTCCGTATACTGTTGCCCTTCTGCCGCATGTATTGTTCAAGCGCATCAGCAACAACGCTGACCCTATCCCTTCCGAGAAAACAGTGAATGTAAAAGTGCTCGTTGGGGTGTTGTGCAATGTACTGTACAATCTGTCTGGCAATTTCTTCGTTTTGCGCAGTGCGAAGAGGGATAAAACTCATTGGATAATTCTGGATTTTTAGATGGACAGAATCGGCCAGTTTCAGCTCGTGCCTTATGAATTCCTTTTCAAATGGAACCGATTGATTTAGTAAGCTAATGACGTCGGTGACTTGAAAATCTGGTAATGCTTTGAACTCTTCATCGGTTGGCATCGGGCCAAGGTACACATTTTCAGCTACTTTTTGGATTAGGCCGCGTTCAAATGCTTTTGGAAGCTGAAAGACTTTCATTCGTTTGGCTGGAAGCGTTGAAAGTGGCTCGCCATTTCGTAAAATGTATGAGATAAAGAACGGATGGAAAATGCTATATATGCCAAATCCGATTCCGACGATTAGGAATGTAGAGAAAATTGCAATATACTTTAATTTTCTATTAGGCAACTGCTATTTGCTCCTCGCCCAGGGAGTCACTGGAAACGGATATTTGGGTTCTCCTACTTTTATTATAAGAAGCAAAGGAATAAAAGCGGTCCATTGAGTTTCCTCTTCCTTACGAGACAAAAATATATTGGCTACAAGCTAAAAATATCAAGGTGTTTTATGTATACGAAATATTTTTTCACGCAAGACTTGACATGTGCTGGAATCTTTCTTATATCCACTTTTAGCGATGATTGCCGAGGGCAACCAACCGTAGATGAGAGGGCAATTATCGCCGACCTCACGAGCTGGCCACGCGCGATAACTATTCTGAAAAGTGGTTTTTGAGGCTAAAGGCCCAGTTTCTATTCAAGGCGGGTCGATGAAGGCAAATTTTCCGCGCGTCTTTTACCGATAGTGGTTAAAAAGCACATCTGAATTGTAATCAAATTATGCACCTTACCCCGGTGCTAAATTTTGCTATGGTAATTTTGAGGAAGAGGGAGGAGGCTTATTTGGTACATCATATGGCAGTTCGGAAGAACAGAGAGGAGGCATCATAGAATAATTTGATATTACCTGCAACAGTTCAATCTTTTAACCCGAGCAATTTCAAAGAAACAAAAATAGGAGGCCATCTTATGGTAAGAGGCGTCGATGTAGTATATCTTTTTGTGTTGGCTGTAGTTGTCTTTCTGGCAGGTTGTGTAGATGTAAATCAGCCCGCTGTTCACACAAAGAATTACGTATCACCTGCAAGATTCATCAACCTTGCAGTAAACAGTTCCTTGACCGTAACAGTTGATGGTAATTCAGCTGCAACAGGAGTTGCTTATGGCAGCACTTCAGCATACTTGGATTTGCCGTCAGGGTCGAGGCTCTTCAGATTTTCGTACGGGAGCGTTGTTGACAGTTTGCGGCAGTCGTTAACGTCTCAATATAAGTATTCGATATTTGTCGTCTACGATCCTTCGACAAGTGTCATTTCCGGTTCATATGTTTTTATGATGGAACGCTCTACTTTTGAATCCCCCTATCCTTCTGATTCGTCATTGTTGCGTTTCGTTCAGTTATCGCCTGATACCCTAACAACCATAAAAGGCGGAGTTAATGTAACATTTTCATTTGGGTCAAAGGATACTATTTTTAAGAAGATTACCTTTCAAGGGAGCACACCCTATGTTAAGGTCCCAACCAGTGGCGTGCGTTTTACGATAGTGGGCTCAAAAGGCGACACCCTCAAGAGTGTAGGTGGAGATGCTGGATTAAGTGGTTTAGGTAGGTATTCGTTCGTGATGTATGGGCCAGCATCTGGTCTGCAGAAGAAACTTTTTAAAGAAGATTAAGGAGGACAGCGATGAGTTTAAAATCGTTCGTTGTGTCAACGGTTCTGTTGTGCCTTCCGGTTATCTCATTGGCACAGTATGGTAAGATCTCTGGAAAGGTCTATGATCAGGAAACCAGAGAGCCGCTGGTTGGTGCGACAGTCCGCATAGTGGGGACTCCATTTGGGGCTTCGACAGATATAAATGGTGAATACGTCATTTTGCGCGTACCGGCTGATACATACACTCTTACATGCAATTATATAGGGTATCAAACAGTCACTATCACCAACATACAGGTCCTGGTTGGGTTGACTCGTGAAGTTAATTTTGGATTGCCGAGTACAGCAGTTCAAGTCAAACCTGTGGAGATCGTTGCACAGAGACCGCTGATAGAGAAATCGGCGACCAATGCGGTGCGGATTGTCTCGACAGGAGAAATTGAAAATCTTCCTGTGAGAGGTGTAAATGCATATTTCGCTCTTCAACCAGGGGTTACTTTGCAGGGAAGGAATATATACATCAGAGGAAGCAGATCCGAAGAAGTTGGATACGTGATAGAAGGTGCACCCGTGACTAACGTTCTTGGTCAGTTTGGCGGGGGAAGAGGGGTACGTTTCTCCACAGGAGAGATAGGTGGAAGCCTGATTACAACCATACCTGAGGCACTGCAGGAGGTATCAGTTCAGGCTGGTGGGTTTAATGCTGAGTACGGAGGAGCAGATGCAGGGCTGGTAGAACAAACATTCAAAACCGGTGGCGCAAGATTTGGTGCGGCACTGCAGGTTGAAACAGACAATTTTGGGAATTATCCGGGCAAACAGGTCCTTGGTACATACTCGTATGGGTACTCCGATTATGTACTGACTTTGAACGGCCCGGTTCTCAGTGACAAGGTCAAATTTTTCTTGGCAGCGGAAAATAACTTTATCAGAGACTGGTATCCGACTTTCTTCACTGCTTACACATGGCCTTACGATAATGGCTATATCAAAGATGATGGTGAGGCATCAGGAGGAGCAACGGCAGGTGATTCTGTACTACTGCGATGGAATGGAGGAAACATTCCCGGGAGAATGAACAATCGTTATACAGGAAATGGCACCCTGTTATTCGATCTGAAACCACTCGTTTTGCGCTTCTCGGCAGCCTTTACCCGTGCCCGTGAACAGAGGAATAGCTTGATAAGAAACATGTTTGACCTGATGCGCTTCCCGGTCACCGATGGAAGCAACCTCTTATTAGGAGGGAAGGCAAGCTACTTCTTATCTGCAGAGACATTCTTTGACCTGAATGTTGATTATCTTGATTATCGGACAGTTACTTATGAACCTGCATTTGGGAGCGATGTGCTTTCTTATGACGACAGCTTGTCGGTTGCCAAGGCTTACGGTCTTAATACCTACTTGAGCAGATTTGTCGGTCCACCCCAATACGTGTTTTATGGATTTAACTTCTGGAGACCGGGGACATTGCTATCAGGTTATGAAAAGTTTCGTCAGAACTACATTGGGGGTTCGATAGATTTAACTTCACAGGTTGCCAATCATGAGCTGAAGATAGGTGGAAGTTATCAATACTGGACAATTAGGTATTATGGAATAGGAACCGGTGGTTTAGCACGAACATTTTATTTGCTCCCGGATTCTGTAAGGTCCGAAGATTATCTTAATCGCAGGTTGGGGCTCTGGGGTGTTAACAATTATGGTTATGATCGATTCGGGAATCCTTTGGATTCAGGCCCTGATGGCCCACGTCATCCCTACTTTGCCGCTGCCTATATTCAGGACAGAATGGAATTTAGCGACCTTGTGATAAATGCCGGCTTGCGCTTTGATTTATTGTACCTGGATGCTTGGAAACTTGATAATCCGAGTGCTCCAGATGTCGATACCTACAACGCTGTTCTCAAAGGTCTTGGAAAGGGCGTGGCACGGGCATACCTGGAGCCACGACTCGGTTTTTCATTCCCTGTCACCGACAGAACGGTGTTTCATGTCCAGTACGGCAAGTTTGTCCAATCGCCCCCATTGATATCGCTTTACGCGGGAAGAAATTACTACGTAGGGAGTGTTTATCTTCCAGCAATTGAACTGATACCGGATCCACTTGCATTCGATGTTGCTCCAGTCAGAACTACGCAGTATGAGATGGGATTCTCTCAGCAGTTCACAGATTTTGCTGCATTTGACGTCACCGGATTTTACAAGGATGTAAAAGGGCAGCTTCAAGTTACCACTGTCCCGATTACTCAGGGGACATTTGCAGGTAATAAGTACGCTGTTTATGCGAATGGAGATTTTGCAACATCGTACGGACTTGAATTTAGCTTGAGGATACGCCGTATCCAAAGGGTTCAAGCAGTGTTGAACTACACTTTGCAGGACGCTCGCGGCACAAACTCTTTTGCAAACGGTGCATGGGCTGCTGTTGGTATTACGCAAACAGTTCCTACTATGGTGTTCCCGCTACAGTATGATCAGACACATAGAGGGAGTATCAACATAGATTACAGGTTCGGACAGAATGATGGCGGTCCAATTCTTGAGCAGTTAGGCGTCAATTTGCTGGTTACTTTCAACAGTGGCCACCCTTATACGCTGGCTACTGGTGGAATAGCACAGCAGGGCCCAGATCTTGGCGGAATCTTGAATGATTTTGATCCGAGGAACAGACATCCGCTTGAACCTATAAACTTCTCCACTACTCCATGGGTATGGAACATTGATTTAAGAATAGACAAAAGCGTACGGATTGGCCCCACAAATTTAAATATTTATGTGTATGTGCAAAACCTGCTCAACACTCAGAATGTGATAAACGTCTATGATAGAACGGGGAATGCATACGATGACGGATTTCTTTCTAATCCTGACTTGAGCCAGGGTATTGTCAATTCTCCAAACAGAGGCGATCGTTACGTTGAGTTATATAACATTATGAACCTGACGAATAGACAAAACACGTGGCGACTCAACGGTCTCGGTAGAGATTTGTTTGGTACACCGCGTCAAATACGAGTTGGTGCTCGGTTGGAGTTTTGAGCCTTGTTAAAAATATGTTGACATAATAAACGGAGGTTTCACAGCTATGGAATTAAAAAAATTTTTGTTGCTTTTGATTATGCTTATCTATAGCATGCCTGGAATTATGGCTGCGCGAGCTACTAAGGAAGAAAAGAAAAAAGGAGACGCTGAGCTCAAAATAAGTGGGCCAGGGAAATCCGAGATGGTTTTGGACGCAAATAATATCTCCAGCTGGTTATCCACGATAAACAGTCCGGGCGGACTCGGTTGGCCACCAAAAATAAAGAACTCCTGGAACGGCTCTTTTCCTCGCGGAAATGACCAGGGGGTGGGTGTCATATACAGGGAAGGGCTGATGTTTGGAGGCTTTGTTGATGATGGTGGATCTCAAACCGTAAGAGCACAAGGTATTTTCTATAGGACAAGTCTGCAGCCTGGCTCAATAATTTCAAAAGGAGTTGCTGAAAATGCTGATAACGCCAGGCGTGTTTGGCGCGTAAGAACGGACTACCAGACGGCTGATCTGACCGCTGATGCTGCTGAATTCTTCCAGAAGCCAGTTGCTCAGGTGAGCCAGTCAGATATCGATCTTCTTAGGCAGCAATATGCGAGCGACTGGGCGGACTGGCCTGCAAGTAAGGGGGCACCATGGTATAAGGTCAATCCCGACGGTTCCACAGAGCTACACTATGGGCCCGGCTTTAATCCAAATGACCCTACCGAGTTTCCTGGTATCCCCGGAGCCACCCAAACTGTGTGGACAGTCGGGAACGATTTAAATAGTAGTTTGGGTACGTCGGTCTTTGGTGCCCCACCTATAGGGCTTGAATTCCAGATCACAGAGTGGTCCTATGCCCAATCCACTCCCCTCAATAATATGATTTTTGAACAATTCAGAATTATATACAAAGGCACTACAACTGCAAAACCTGACTCAAGGATAGACAGCGCGTATGTCGTAAAGTTTTCCGATCCTGACGACGGCGACTACTCAGATGACCTGGCAGGGTCAGATTCAACTCTGCAACTTGGTTATGTTTACAATGGCAACCCGACAGATGCAATTTACCAGACAATTGGTATTGGCGCTGCGGCAGTGGGATTTGTTTTTCTACAGGGTGCATCTCATTTTACAGGAAATCCAAATGACTCTGCAGTTGTAGGTCTGCAATGGAGGCATGGTTATAAATACTGGAGTGTGAATCCCGCAACAGGGAAACCGCTTCCATTAAGTGCTTTTAATTTCTTTGCCGCTAATACAAACATAAGCGATCCTACGAATGCGTATCAGTGGATAAACCTTATGCGCGGGGGATTACCAGTTCCACAGTACCCTCAATTTGTTCCTTTTTACAGCTATTTTAAGAATGGTTTTCCTACACGGTATTGTGTCCCGGGCGATCCGATTGCTGGGACAGGCTGGATCGATGGTCAGGAGATTCCCAGGGGAGACCGCAGGATCAATTGTATAACAGGTCCCTTTTCGATGGTGCTCGGAGATACGGTGGAGATTGTTGTTGGACTTATTGCTACCACCGGAAATGATAACCTGTCTTCTTTGAAGACACTTAAGAACTATGTCAGTGCTGCACAAACCGCTTATGATCGACTCTTCGAGTTGCCCAGTGTCCCACCCCCAAAGGTATCTGTTGCAAACTTGCCAAACGAGGTGGTCCTCAACTGGGGAAGCGATATGCGTACAATCGATCAAATCGAACACAATTTGCCAGGCGGTTACACATTTGAAGGATAAAACGTCTATCAGCTTCCAACACCGAGTTCGTCCATTCATGATCCTCAAACAGTGCTAGTGGCTACATATGATGTCATTGACAGTTTAAAGGTTATACTTGCTCCTCAGGTGGATCCCGTTACAGGGGTGACTTTGATGCTTCCTGCTTTCAACGGTACCAACAGCGGCATTCGGCGCTACATTGACCTTAAGAAGGATTACATTAGAAAAGAACCACTTGTCAATGGCCAAAGTTATTATTATACTGTAACTGCTGTTGGATATAATTTCGATCCAACAAACCCGTTCCCAGTTGTGCTCGAGAGTGCACCAATAACTCTTGTTGCAACACCTCAATCGCCCAACCCAGGAGTGCGTTATGGCTCAGTGACAGGTGACACGTTGAAGGTTGCACATACAGGCAAGAGCGAAGGTGCTGTTTACCCAATTGTGGTAGACCCGACTGTGACGACTGGTGACCAATACAGGGTCACGTTTGATACTACTGCAGGTCAGACGACTTGGAAAATTTCCGACCTGAAAACCGGCAAGGTCGTTGTTTCAGGGCAAACCAACCAATCAGGTGATAATGCATATCCGATTGTGGATGGAATTTTTGTTAAGGTGATTGGACCGCCCCCAGGGGCCAATCCATCTGATACAGGTTGGGTCTGGATTAAAGGCACCCGAAAGCTGACATGGGCAGGGGGGGCCAATTACTTTGGTTTGGAAAGTTTTGGTGGAGCTTTTGGTTATGCTTCACCCTACGGATTGTTCATCAGCGGAAACGTTCATAGCGATATAGTCACAGCCGGTCAGTTGGTGAATATTGATATCAAGTTTGCCAATACTGATGCCAATGGTAATTTCAATACAGCGGATCCTAACGTTTCTTACGCTTATAGATACTTGAGAAATGCGAGCAAACCTCCTGCCAAACCAGAGTTTGCTCCTTTTATTAAAGACAGTAGTAAAACCTATGCGTATCAGGATTTCACCCAGTCCGTTCCACTGGCTGTGTACGATATAGAAGATCCTAATAATCCTAAGCGGCTCGCATTAGGTTTTCTGGAGAACAATGCTTCCGGCGGCATGGTTGATGGAAGGTACTGGCCTCCTGTCTACAGTGTGGCTGACAACGCCGGGGATGCAAGTGGGCCTCGTGAATGGCTGTTCATATTCAACAAGCAGTATGCAACGACACCTGATCCTTCACTGCAAAAAAACATCCTCTATAATGATTTACCTGTGATGTACATGGCCACATGGGCGCGACGAAGCGCGACAGGTTTTAGCAGTGGAGATGAGATGGTAATATATGCTGACCATGTCAACGGGGTAAATGATATTTTCACATTTACTGCACCACCGGTACAGCTAAGCCAGTCACTGGCAGTAGCTGATGTTGACAAAATCAATGTATTTCCGAATCCATATTATGGCATGAACCTGATGGAGACGAACAGGCTTCTTAAGTATGTAACATTTAATCATTTACCGCCAAGCAACGTTACTATCAGAATCTATAACCTGGCTGGTCGACTTGTTAAAACAATTCAGCATAGCAACGGCACTCAGTTCGAGACATGGAACCTTCGAAACGAAGCAAATCTCCCCGTTGCAAGTGGCATATATATTGTTCAAGTGGAAATGCCTCAGCTGGGAAAAACAAAAATTTTGAAGTTGGCCGTTATCCAGGAAGAACAAATTTTGCCGACTTACTAAAAATGTAAAATGGTAGTTCACTTTTAATTGACGAGCTTAAGAGGCAGAAGGAATTAACAATTCCAATAAATAAGGAGTTCAATATGAAAATCATTAATGTTCTAATGGTCACAGCCTTCTCTGCAGGACTGGCCTTTGCGCAAACCAGAGTTGGGACATCCGCTGCCCCTGAACTTGAAATTCCCGTTGGCGCACAGTATGTTGGCATGTCGGGGTCGCCGCTAGCTTTTGTTCAAGGAGTTGAAGCGATCACCTGGAATCCAGCCGGAGTTGACTGGGGAGGTAAGACTGGCGGTGCCCTTTTTTCCTACCGAAGTTACATCGCCGACATGGGAATTAGCTATGTGGCTGTTGTTGGGCGGTTCGGATTTGGATCTCTTGGCCTTTCTTTTCGCTCATTTAATATCGGAACTATTAATGTTACAACTGAGTTCTCTCCAGATGGTACTGGTGAACGAATAACTCCGACTTTCTTTGTGGGAGGTTTGACATACTCCAAACTTCTTTCTGACAGGGTATCAGTGGGACTAAATGTGAATGTGATTAGCGAGAGCATTGGAAGGGTAAGTACTTCCGGCCTATCATTTGACGCTGGTGTTCAGTACAAGGATCTTATAGGAATAAAAGGTCTGGCCACGGGCATTGCAGTCAGAAACATCGGCCCATCCATGACTTATGGTGGATCAGGGCTTTGGGTTTCAGCAAATGATCCCGCCTCGGAACGAGGTACCACTTTCTACAAAATTCAAGCTGCTGCGTTTCAGCTCCCTTCAGTTTTTGAAATAGGACTTGGGTATAGTTACCCGATTGATTCACAGGATGAGTTGATTTTAAGTGGGACTTACCAGAATAACAATTTTGGAATTGATGAGTACCGTGTCGGCGTGCAGTACGGGTTCAGAAACTCGCTCTACATTCGGGGCGGGTATAATTACAGCAAAGATCCTTCCGGCGTAGTCTCAATCTGGGAAAATTACACCCTTGGTGCTGGTGTAGCCCTGCAAAGTTTGACAGGCCTGGATTTGTCATTTGACTACGCGTTTGTGCCTGTCCAGCACTTTAATCCTAACCACCTGTTTGATTTAAAAATAGGATTCTAAGAAGTCAATTAAATTACTGGAGCCGTTCCTGCACTGGAACGGCTCATGGTTTGTTGCTCACGCATTTCAATTGCAGAGAATGTCGCCGATGGGGATCAGGTAGACGTGAAATCAAAGCGCACTCACTGAAAACCGGATTGCAGGGGTGAATTGATTTTTGTCACTATTGTTCTATAGGCTCTGCGGTATACTTGACACTGTAACGGGCGACAGCTAAATTTCCATCTGATGGAAATACACGCAGCCTGAAAGATCTGCTGTTGACCATTACCATAGGAGGAGAAAAATTGAAGCACGCTTACAACGGAATCGTGATGCTATTTCCACTGCATTCTGAACCTGTACTCGCAAACCTGGCAATGGTGAGAGGGTTGGGTAAAAAATAATATCAAATACAACAACCAAATAATGGAGGATCTACAATGAGAAAAATCTTCGTGTCTGTGTCAGCAATTATTCTCTTAGCTCTAACTTCCCAGTCCAATGCTCAATCGCTCCAATATGGTGGTAAGATTGGTTTGAATTTTGCCAATGTGAATGGCAAGGATGCATCTAACTACTATCCAGGCAACGGGACAAGAACAGGTCTTTTAATTGGGGGATTTGTCGATTACGCTTTTGCACCTATGCTTTCAGTCCAGCCTGAGGTTCTGTATTCAATGAAAGGTACGTCAGGAAGTACTACAAATATAAACGGCGTTCCCGTAAGCTATACAATGGCAGTAAACTACATAGAAATTCCAGTACTTCTTAAATTTAAACTGCCGTTAGCCCCGGGTACGCCAGTCAATGCAAATATATATGCCGGGCCAGACTTTGCTTTCAATGTTGCGTCAAGCCTTACAGTTTCATCCGGTGGGCAATCCCAGACAACGGATGAATCAAACAACACAAACGGTTTTGATTTCAACCTTGCATTTGGTGGTGGAGTGGGCTTTAAGGTCGGTCCTACGACACTCGGTATTGAACTGAGATACTCGCTTGCAACTGGCACCGCCGACAAAACCGGAGGTGATATTCGAAACAGTGTGTTTGGGCTCATCGCAAGCGTCGGCATCTGATTTCTCAATTAAGGTAGATACAAATTTCAGTTACAATGCATGGTCTGGTTACGCCACCTGACCATCGTTATATTTTTTATCTTTTTTCTCATTGAGCAAGCAATTGAACTTATGTAATTGGCAACAGGGTAGTTTCCAAAATCGCTGTATGTAGGGCTAATGAAGAATATCGGCAGGATCCTAAATCAATTAAGTTACAATTTGCATGAAACTATTAGATTTGATTGTTTTGTTTGAGGTATGAGAATCGTGTTTAGTGGCTGGCTTGACAATCGTTTCAAAGATTTTTACGTTTAAATTTGAATTTTAAATTTAAAGACATGAGTCAGTTGCCAGGTAGACTCTTGCAAAACGAGTCGAATATGGATTAGAAATTTTTCCCTTTGGAATAGAAGAGGTTGTAATATATATTTTATAAGCCCTTGGATAAACTGGGGCTGTAGCTCAGTGGTAGAGCATCTGCCTTTTAAGCAGAGGGTCGCTGGTTCGATCCCAGCCAGCCTCACTGAAAAGTCGTGCAAAACAATTCGTTTTGGACAAGAGATTGAGCAACGATGTCTTCGTCCTGACTCCACTGGTGAGTGGCTACGGCCTCAAATGGAAAATGTTTTTCTCTGCCTCTTGTCTTGGCAAAATGGCTTTTGGACGAACAAAAGAAGCTCTTTTGTGATAATAAAAGCGACTAAATTGTACAGGGAACTAGCGGAAAGCTTCCTTCGTTAAAATTATCAACAAGCCAATGGCAAGAAGTTGACTTACTCAAATCGCTTAAAAATACTGTCGTCACCGGGTTTTATGGGGATGCTACGAATCTTACAAGCGGTATCTCATAAATACAACTTGCATCTGTCAGTTACATTATTGATGATTTTGGGATATTTGTTTCTTATTCCTGGTCATAAGGAGATTTGTATGGCTCAAGATAACTACAAAAAGCCAAGCAGGGAGGATCTCAAGAAACGCTTGACCCCCGAGCAGTTTTCAGTGGTGTGTAATGCAGAGACTGAGCCCGCTTTTCACAATGCTTATTGGAATCACCATGAGCCGGGAATTTATGTGGATATTGCAACTGGAGAACCATTGTTTTCTTCTTTGGATAAATTTGATTCAGGCACAGGTTGGCCCAGTTTTACCCGACCTATTGACGGAAAGTTCATTGTTGAAAATCCTGATTATTCCTACGGCATGGTACGCACGGAAGTTCGATCTCGCCATGGTGATTCTCATCTGGGGCATTTATTTAATGATGGCCCAGGTCCTGACCACAAACGTTACTGCATCAACTCTGCATCACTGAGATTCATCCCTGTTGACAGGATGGCTGAAGAAGGGTATGGTTCATATCTCAAACCATTTATTGCAGCTGGTCTGGCCAAGGCGCCAAATTCCACGCAGCCAGTTACGCAAAATGATCGAGAGGAAGTGTACTTAGCGGGAGGTTGCTTTTGGGGGATGCAAAATTTGTTACGAAAGGTCCCCGGTGTGATTTTCACAGAGGTCGGTTATACAGGGGGATCTGTTCCCAACGCCACATATCGGAACCACAAAGGGCACGCTGAAGCCGTGCGAGTGATCTACGATCCCAAGAAGCTTACATTTGAGGAACTGTTACGCTGGTATTTCCGGATGCACGATCCCACTACCTTGAACCGCCAGGGAAATGACGTGGGGGATTCATACCGATCAGCTATCTTTTACCACACTGAAGAGCAGAGGCAGGTCGCACTGGAGTTTATTCGCAAGCTTAACCAGTCTGGCAAGTGGGGAGCCCCGATTGTAACTCAGGTGGTCAAAGCCGGTAAGTTTTGGCGTGCTGAAGAGGAACATCAGGACTATCTGATCAAGAACCCGAACGGTTATACCTGTCACTTCTTAAGGCCTGAAAGTATACTGGGCTTTTGAGTGTTTATAACAGATAGACAAAGAGACCAATAACAACTGAACTCTTTTTCGGATTGAAGAAAGTCAAGGGTTTCCGAAAAGCAAAGTCTATACATTGTTTTTTTAATAATATGTTCTAATTTTCTTACCATGGTTGCGAGGGAAACTCTTATGAGATCAAAGAATTTTCCGCAATATGTATTGCAATTGTTCTCGATGTTATGTGGACTTGAAGAGTGTATGGATGGAGATCCTTTTGCTTCAGTGAATGGTTGTTAATCTTCTGGTTAACTTTTATTGTCAGGAGGTCGGGAATGCGAAATTCGGGTTTGATTGTAATTGTAACAGTTATAATTCTAGCCTCTTCAGTTGAATTCCCCATGGCTCAATGGCTTTACAGGTCGAATAGGATTCAACAGGGTATTGGGGAAGTCCAGTTGGTCTCGGATGGATTTCATGGAATAAACCGTAGGATTATTGATAGTACCCACGGGCCCAGCGAAATTAATTCGAGAGCTGTTGTAAAGGGGAAGGAGACATTTTGTCGCAGCGCCGTTTACATAGAGGGCCTCGGACAGGGGATGTTATACTCAATAAACTACGACTATAGATTGGCGAGGCACATCAGCATAAGAGCGGGATTCACGCGATGGTCATTGCCATTTATTTTCTTCAGTGACATTCAAATTACGGGTTTCCCAATTATGGGCAATTACCTCAGCGGCACAGCTTCTCATCATCTTGAGCTGGGCATTGGAGTGGTACCGCTCCTGGTGAATGCAGTAACCCAGGAGGCAACGATTTTTGGTGCAGACATCAAAGGAGGATCAGCTAATAGTTTTATGGTGTTATCAACGACCACAGTTGGGTACAGATATCAACCCGCAAATGGGGGTTTTTGTTCAGGATAGGATTTACCCCTCTATTTACCCTTGCCCTTGATAGGGTTTATCCACTTGGTGGAATTTCCGTTGGCTATTCGTTTTAACCATGCAGGATGCAATCAGGCCTGTTTTTTTAGCTACACTGACACAATTGCCTTATGCACTTGACAATTAAATTCTGGTGGTATAAATTTACTTTGTTATTTAAAGTACTTTAAATAGGAGGAGTTGAATGGACCAACAGAAGGCAATTGAAGATATAGCCCTTATAAAGCAGATGATGGAGGAAAGCCGGCAGTTTACAATTGACAATGGAAAAGCGTACATTTTTTGGGGAATACTGGTTACAGTTGGGGTATTCATGACTTATTGGGCTATACTAAATGGGAAGGAAGAGATTTGTGGTTGGATTTGGATCGTGACTATAGGAATTGGATGGCTGTATTCAATTCTTATTGTGATGAAGGAACGGGCTAATAACAGAACGCAGACGTTCGGGGGAAGATTGGTTGGCTTCCTGTGGGGTGGCTGTGGCATTGCTATGACAATACTTGGATTTGTAGGGCCAATGTCAGGCGCTGTGTCCAGCTGGGGAATTACTCCAGTACTTGCTTCAGTGGTGGGGATAGGATATTTCTTAAGCTCAGAAATCTATAAACTAAAATGGGTTCGACTCATTGGGATAGCATGGTGGCTGGGAGCTATTTTGATGTTTATTGTAAAGGGCATTCATACACTTGCAATATTTGGAGCGATGATGGTCTTGTTCCAGGTTGTCCCTGGAATCATCTTTTATGAACAATGGAAAAAGATGCATATTCAGGAAAAAAGTTCCTCAGAAAAAGCATGACCGATTTCGATTATCAGCTAATAGACGATGTACTCCACTCGAGGATAAGATTAATGATAGTAGCTGCCCTGATCGGGGTCGAAGAAGCCGACTTTACCTTTCTCAGAGACACGGTGAAAACTACAGATGGCAATTTGAGCATCCACCTTAAAAAACTTGAAGATGCGGGTTATGTTTCTTCAAAAAAAAGATTTGTCAATAGGAAGCCTCTTTCTACGTACAAGGTTACTGAAAAAGGCAGGCGTGCACTTGAACACTATGTTGAAATGCTGGAAAAATTGCTAAAAAAGTAATAAAAAAATTTGTGTTTTTGGTTTAAAAAACAAAGTCCTTTAAAATAATATAGAGAGAAAAAGATGATGACAGAGACTTTACCTCGTGCGCTGCTCTTTGCAATTATTTTCACCGCAGTTTCACATGGTCAAAGTGCAGCGATATCACATGCGGACTCAGTGATTGATTTACTTATCGTACAGGGAAAAAACTTAACTGAAGAAGGATATATAACATGGGACAAAGACAAGATGCTTCGCGGGTATGCTATTCTTAACCGAGCTTGTATCACATCACCGGGGAATAAATTTGCAGTGTACTACACAGCATATGCAGCCTATCGATTGATCATCTATGGAATGGTAACAAAACAGGACGGGATATATGACCAGTTTGCTCACATTGCCGATGAGTCCACGAAACGACTTACTGAGAAATACACTAGCTGGTCCGAGCCTTACTCACTGCTTGCTGCTATCTACGGAATTGAGATTGCCCACAATTGGTTAAAAGGACCTATTCTTGGGCCGAAAAGTGATCAGCTTTTGAAGGAAGCGATTTCCAGTGACTCCACTAACCCGAGAGCATATTTAATCCTGGGAATTTCAAAATTGAACGCGCCTTCGTTGTTTGGCGGGAGTGTCGATCAAGCGATTGAATATTTCACCAAATCAATTGCGCTATACGAGAGAGAAAAATCCGACAAAGACAGGCCAAACAGCCTCAATCCAGATTGGGGGTATGAAGACGCTCTCGCATGGCTGGGATTAGCATATGAGAAAAAAGGTCGATTAGCCGATGCTCTTAAAGTTTACGAGAAAGCTTTACAAAGCCGACCGAACTATGCGAGGGTAAAATATTCTTTGCTTCCAGAGTTAAGGAAGAAAATGGCTTCCGCAGTTCGTAAGTAGTGGAGTTATGAAATGAATATCTCAAAAGTCTTTGCAGTAGTCTTGCTTTTTTCCCTGCTCAGTGACCAATTATCCGCTCAAGAAAAAGTAATAAGAGCTAAGTCGGCTGTCATATCTGGGACAGTAAAGGATGATGCAGGCAATCCAGTCTCCTATGCGAATGTGTTCATTGAGTTAAGCGGGGAAGGACAGATTACTGATGACAACGGATCATTTTTGTTCAAAGTTAAGGCAGTGGGCAATGTCGATGTCATTGTCAGCGCAGTTGGGTACAAAACCTTTAGGAGACGGGTCCTAGTCGTGCCAGGACAAACATATAATATGAATATAATCTTGAAGCAGTCGCCTATAATTACAGAGAACGTTGACATTACTGGAAGTTCATTTGGAAGTGAACCAGGTAAAGGCCTAACAATAACTTCTATGGATGTTGTTACAACTCCTGGTGGAGCAGCGGATATTTTTCAATCACTGAAAACACTACCGGGGTTAACACAGGTGTCCGAAAGCTCGGAACTCTATGTTCGCGGTGGTGATCCTTCTGAGACCCTCGTGATCATCGATCAAGCTTCCCTTTACAATCCCTACACATACGAGTCGCCATACGGCGGGTTATTTTCCAACTTGAACACCAGCGCAATCGGCGAGATGTACTTCTCGAGCGGCGGCTTTTCCGTAAAGTACGGCAATGCCTTGTCTGGTGTTCTCAGTCTAAGGACAAAAGGCCTTCCTGAGAATCAAGCGATTAGTGTCGGACTCTCTTTGGCTGGTGCATCGGCAGGCCTCGATATCCCGATACCGAACGACAAATTAGGCATCCGCCTTTATGCTCGAAAGAATTTCACAAAACCAATTTTTCTGCTAAACGGTGGAACAGACAGGTTTTCTTCTGCACCGTCATCCCAGGACTTGAATGCGTCGATGATTTACAAATATTCACAAACTGGCAAAGTAAAACTTCTGTTTCTTGCCTCTTCGGATAATGAAGGCGTCAACGTAGATCGCCCTGAGTTCGAGGGAGTCTTCACAGGAAAGTCAACAAATTATCTGATCAATCTTCAACACACCGATGTGATCGGCGAGAGTTTCCTGATGCAAACAAGCATATCGGCATCAAATTATGAGGACAAATGGTTGTTGGGTCTGCTAAACTTGAAGAAGGTTGATGGGATTAGAAAGATTCGCTCCGACATAGAGGATGGCGAATGGAGCAAACTTAAAGTTTCTTTCGGTGGCGAGATAGAAAATCGTAATGAATCATTTACTGGCGCAGTCCCCAGTTTTCAGTATGATATCCGCCCTGGATCTGAGTCAAAATTGATTGATGAAAAATTGTCCATTACCAGATTTGGCGCCTATATAGAAATTGAGGTAAGAGACGTCGCATCTATTTCAAACTTCTTTGCCATCGCGGGATTGAGGGGCGACTATATTGACAAAATAAAAACATCGTGGTTCGACCCAAGATTCACAGTAGGATACAGACTCGGTTCAGCATCAACGTTGAGATTCAGCCTCGGGCTCTTTCACCAATACCAGGACCTTCGCCTTTATAGCAGCACCGATGGCAACCCACACTTACTGCCTATGAAAGCAGTACATTATGTTCTGGGATACGATTACACACCCTCGGAAGGGACTGAGTTCAGGATAGAGACCTATCAGAAAAACTATACTCACCTTCCCGACTCTAATGAGGTTTACAATTTCGACAACGGAGGTTACGGTTATGCGAGAGGTGTTGACATAATTGCAAAGGGGGATCTCCCATTTGGCTTGAGTGGCTGGGTGTCGTACGGGTACATTGATACAAAACGGAAATGGTTATACAGCAATGGGCTGGCGCCGAGTTCGTTTGATGTCACTCATAATTTTACTCTTGTTTGGAGGTACAACATAACCGACGCATGGCAAATAGGTATGAATTTCAAATATGCCACAGGAAGGCCCTATACACCAGTTACAGGCTCGGTTTATCATCCGGAGATGAAAGTTTACGAGCCTGTTTATGGAACGCCGTACTCGGCTCGTTACCCTGATTACCGCCGGCTTGATATAAGGTTAACGTATCTGGCACGACTCTTTGATAAGTACTTCACGGTACTATATGTGGAAGGGCTGAATGTGTTGAACATACACAACGTTTTTGACTACGCATATAGTCCAGATTATTCGAGTAAAACGGGGATAAGAAGTTACTTTGGACAGAGAACTATAGTGATTGGAATTCTAATTACGATTTAAAAGGAAAAAATCATTCACATTGTTAAAGGTATTGTTAATAAACGCCGTCAGCCAGGAAAGAAACGGTGGTCGAGCAAGGAGGCTTTGGTAATATCTCCCTTCTTAAAAAGTTTTTAATACTTTGTAATACTGGGCTGTTCTAATAATTCCGCTTTTGTACGAGGTGGGCGTCACCTGAAAGGTTTTTTGAAATTTTGAGGAGTCAAAGATATAATTAACTTCATTTTGATACAACATCTCATATAATTCCGAAACAGTTTTGTCGAATAATCCGGCCAGTCTTAGTGTCCATTTATGTAAAACCCTGTAGCGGGCCGGGACACCGAGCTCTCTTGCAGCAAGTTCTATAAACTCTTTCCCTGTAAGAGGATTGGGTGCTGTAGGTAAATGCCATATCTGTCCGTAGGCCTGATGCGACTCGGATAGTGTATAAAGAGCATCAGCAATATCAAGTGTAAATGTAAATGAGTGCTTAGTTTGATCGTTCACGAGCCAGCTGGCTTTCTTTCCTTGTGAAAACGGTCTGAATACCATAATATTTGGAATGCCAGTTTTGTCGGCATATGGCCCATAAAAATCGGCAGAGCGTGCAATAAGTCCAACTACACTTCCTCCTTTGACCTCTTCCATAAATTTAGTTGCCAGCTTAGCTCTTATTTCTCCTTTCTTGCTACAAGGGTTATACGGCGTTAATTCAGTCATTATACCATCCACTTTTCCGTAGGAATACACATTGTCCAGGAAAACAAGCCTGGAGCCTGTTCTTTTACATGCTTCGATTGTATTTGACAGAATCGATGGCCACTGAAGTGCCCAGACGCTGTGGTCATACTTCAGTCCCACGCAAAGGTAAACCACCGAGGAGTCTTTCACAGCAGCGATTAGCTGATTGAGAATAGTTGCATCTGCTTTAACCGATATGGTGCCGTCAATTCTGTATCCGCTTCTTGATACCATTCTAACCACTCTGTTCTTAGACAGAAGAAGTTTTGCAAGTTGGTTTGCAACCACACCGCCACCACCCAAGATTGTGTAATAATTCATAATTTGCTATGGCTAATTGCAACACAAAATAATGATAAGATGGTCTATAACCAAGGATGAGCTTTTGTAAGCACACTAATCTGAGGCCGATAATTTTGGATAATTTGTAGAGTTTTTAACAAATCGCGAGCCTGTAATTTTACTTTGCAGAGCTCCTTTGGGGATTTGCTGTTACGATGTTTCCATTTACACTTGTAATCGGCGCAAGGCTTAAAGTGGAAATAATTTTTTATCATGATTAGATAGTTGTTTTGAAGATGCGTACCACAGGCCATCGTGATTTTCATCAAGGTCTAAGGTAGTATCATTAATCATTTAATTACCATTTTAATAAGCAGTTTTATTACGTTAATAATACTGTTATGAGGTCTGATTATTACCGTTGACGACAAAATATAGAACTTTGCGGATTTTTGTCGGAATAAAATGACTGGCACATCGTTTGTCTCTCAACAACGTTGTGTGGTTAATCGATGGAAAACTCCCGATTAGGTTAATGCTTTAAATTAAAACTTCGAGGACAATTTGTCATGAAATCTTTCATCCCGGATAAGGTTCGAATCTTGAAAACCAAGAGACATGATTATCCCATGATAATGCTGTTTACTGTTACGGCTATTGTCTTATTGAGCTGCAGAAATAATATAGCGGGGTTATCAAATCAGGACACTGCCTCCGTTGAAAATAGGGTTGACCAGCTGCTTAAGAAAATGACTCTTGCTGAGAAGATTGGTCAAATGACACAAATTGATAGGAGATTTCTTCAAGCTGACAGCGATATAAAGGTATATGCGCTTGGCTCTTTATTAAGCGGCGGCGGGTCAAGTCCAGCAGTTAACAATCCATCAAGTTGGGCAGACATGTATGACAAGTATCAATGGTATGCCCTTCAAACCAGATTGAAGATACCATTGATATACGGTATTGATGCAGTTCATGGTCACAACAATGTTAAAGGTGCGGTTATATTTCCACATAACATTGGAATGGGATGTACAAGGGATCCTGACTTAGTTGAAAAAGCAGCTAGGGCTACTGCGGAAGAGGTGGTTGGAACAGGTATAAATTGGGTATTTGCACCATGCATTGCCGTCGCGCGTGACATCAGGTGGGGGCGGACCTATGAAAGCTTTGGTGAAACCCCTGAATTGCAGACTATAATGGCAGCTGCAGAAGTTAAAGGCTTTCAGGGAGATAATTTAAGCGATCCATCTTCAGTTGTCGCATGTGCAAAGCATTATGTTGGTGATGGTGGTACTGAAGGTGGTAAAGATCAAGGTAACACGATTTGTGACGAGCAAACTTTGAGGAAAATTCATATGCCGGGTTATGTAGAGGCAGTTAAAGAAGGTGTGGGCACAATAATGGTTTCATATAGCAGCTGGAACGGTGTAAAGATGAGCGCAAACAAGTATCTCCTGACTGATGTGCTGAAGGGGGAGCTTGGGTTCAAAGGATTTCTCGTATCTGACTGGGCAGCCATAAACCAATTGCCGGGAGACTACAGTAATCAGGTAGAGGCGGCAGTCAATGCAGGCATAGATATGATTATGGTTCCTGACGACTACAAGAAGTTCATTTCAACGTTGACCGATCTTGTTAATCAGGGAAGAGTTCCAATCTCAAGGATTGATGATGCAGTCAGGAGAATTTTGCGAATTAAGTTTTTGAAAGGTTTGTTTGACCATCCTTATGCTGATAGAGCTTTTACATCAACTATTGGTTCGGAATCACATAGAGAGCTTGCCAGACAATGTGTACGTGAGTCGCTCGTGCTACTGAAAAATGAAAATAAATTGCTGCCACTGAGTAAACATCTGTCTAAGATTGTGGTGGCAGGTAAAAACGCCGATGATATCGGCAATCAGTGCGGTGGGTGGACAATAAGCTGGCAGGGCTCAAGTGGAAATATTACTCAGGGAACTACAATTCTGCAGGGAATAAAAGAAACAGTATCCCCCACTACCAGAGTAGTTTATTCTGCTGATGGAACTGGTGCCGCTGGAGCGGACGTCGCTATTGCAGTTGTTGGGGAAACGCCTTATGCGGAAGGGGCTGGAGATAGGGGCGATCTTTCGCTATCAACAGAAGACATAAACGTCATAAGAAACCTGAAGAGTGCAGGTGTTCCCGTCGTTGCAATTCTTGTCTCCGGAAGGCCGATGATAATAAACGATGCGCTTAATATGTGTGATGCGTTTGTTGCTGCCTGGTTGCCCGGTACTGAGGGAGAAGGAGTAGCAGATGTTTTGTTTGGTGATTACAAACCATCTGGAAAGCTTTCCCAGTCATGGCCGAGAAGCATGGAGCAAATTCCAATTCATTATGGAGATCCAGGCTATAACCCGCTATTTCCATATGGTTATGGACTGACCTACTGAATCTGTTTCCATAATGCCAGGTAATTTAAAATATGCGTTGTTTGCCCTTGTTCCATTTGTAGGTTTGAGCTGCAGCAGGGGAAGTGTGACTTCTCCTCATGAAGAGCCTATCCCTAATCCTGCTGGATGGACTCTTGTATGGCATGATGAGTTTGATTCAAAGTCGATTGACCTTTCAAAGTGGAGCTATGAAGTAGGGGGTAACGGTTGGGGAAACAACGAGCTGGAGTATTATACTGCTCGCCAAAATAATGCATATGTTGACAGCGGGTGCCTGGTGATACGAGCACTTAAGGAGAACTATTCAGGCAATTCATATACATCAGCACGTTTAATCACAAAGAACAAAGGGGATTGGTTGTACGGCCGCATAGAAGTAAGAGCAAAGCTTCCATATGGCAAGGGAATCTGGCCAGCAATATGGATGATGCCGACTGATTCATATTATGGTGGCTGGCCACTCAGCGGTGAAATAGATATCATGGAACTACTTGGAGATAAGCCGAACAAAATTTATGGAACGATTCATTTCGGGCAGACGGATCAGCAGAGACAGGGATCATACACACTGCCAAAGGGCTCTTTCTCAGATAACTTCCATCTATTTGCTGTTGAATGGGATTCAACTTCAATCAGCTGGTTTGTCGATTCTCTGATGTTCTTCAAAACCTACATTAGTGCTCCATTTGATAAGAGATTTTATTTAATATTAAACGTAGCAATTGGAGGAAACTGGCCTGGCTATCCTGATTATAGAACAGAATTTCCACAGGAGATGGTTATAGATTATGTGAGGGTTTATAAAAAATTGGGGTAAATGATCTCTGAAGTAATCCCGATTATTTGCTTCGTAGCAAAATCTTAAGACTCCTCAATCTGGTGAGAGGCTCCATAGATAGTAAATTCCTGTATTGCTATTTATATTACAATGTGTGAAATGAGCAGGATTCGTGTATGCTCAAAATGTAAACAGAGCAGTGGCATTTTAAGTTAATGCGAGTTCAGTTATGAAGCTTAAACTTACCCCGAGCCAGCGGATATATATCATGATTGTATCCGTAATTGTCCTCTCATTCCTTATCCTTTTTCGTGTTCTCTCACCATATGATGCGAGCTTTAGGGAAGACAGTGTCGTGAAAATAACTTATGCTGACAATATTTCCTTTGCTCACAGAAAGCTGATCAATATTTTTAATAGGCTTCATCACGGAAAGGTTGAGGTGGTGCCCATCGACTTGCCGTTTTCAAAGTTTAGCACCGACCAGCGTAAAGAACTGTTTGCACGTTATTTCAGAAGTAAGAGCGACAGAATTGATGTCTTTGCTGTCGACATAGTTGACGTACCCAGGTTTGCAAGATATTGTCTGCCGCTGGATCAATATTTTTCCGCTCGTGACGAAAGAAATTTCCTGAGTTATGCCTTAGTTTCATGTATGTCCGACAGCGCTACGCTTGCAATGCCAATGTACCTCGATATTTCGGTCATGTATTACAGGAAAGACATCATAGGGAGCCTGCCCGGAGCATCACGATGGACGAAACTGCTTGACCAGTCTATAACATGGGATGACTTTATAAGATTGCATAATGAACTCCCGAATCAGTCTCATCCTTTTTTCGTATTTCAAGCGGATGGATATGAGGGGCTCATGTGTATGTATGCGGAGGTGCTCTCCAATCTTGGTGGGAAAATTCTGGAGGATGGCTCCCTTCAGCTGGATAATTCAAAGGATGTTAATGCTCTAAGGTTTCTCGTCGATCTTGTAAGGAAGTATAAGATCTCTCCTCATCAAGTGTGTAATTTAAAAGAAGATGAGAGTTACAAATTCTTTGCTGAAACTAATGGTGTGTTCCTCCGCGGCTGGCCTGCATTGGCGCGAAACAATTTGCTTCTTCAGAAGTATCCAAAAGTTTTTTCAAATCTTGTCGTTGCTCCTCTACCTCATATGAGGGGCGCTGAACCGTCATTTGCGTTTGGTGGGTTTGACCTTATGATATCAAAGTATTCGACCAGGATCCCGGAAGCTGTAGAATTTCTACAATTCATGGGAAGCAAGCAGGCCCAGGAAATCATGTACGAGGATGGCGGGTTTTTGCCAACCAATAAATTTGTGTATGAAGATTCGCTGTTTGTCAGAAAGCATCCTGAATTAAGGTTTTATGTCAGGTTATTCAAGCACGGGGTGTTTCGTCCAAAGTCGGAAGAATACACAAGGATATCAGATATTTTGTCATATTACCTTCATCTTGCTATAGAGGGGAAAATGGCTTCCAGAGATGCTCTCAGAACTGCTCAAAGAATGATTGAGTCTGAGATGTTGACAGTAAAATGAATGAGAAAGGGTGTCGGTATGAAAGAGCGTCGTTTTCCTGACCACGTCAGGGAATACCACTTTCAGCTAAAACATCTTACCGTAATTTTCGCTGTAGTTTTTGGGTTTCAGTTGATTGTGTCAGTTATAAATAAATCGTCGATGAGGTCGCTGTTTAACACAACTCAAGAATGGTATCAAAAGGATTCTGCTGAAAGAACAGCCAACCTGACAACAACGTCTTTTGAACTCCTCCTTGAAAGTGTCGGTAGAGGTGAAATGAATTCTGAAGAGGCGAGGCGACTCATTAGTGCGTTCAATATACTCTTTACGCAACAAGCCCTTCAGCACAATACACAGGAGATATGCGTGATACTGAAAAAAAACGGTAAGCTCTTCGCAGTGGATGACGGTGAATTACTCTACAGGATTCTGTTTTCAGATACTCAAAATGTTATTGTAAATTCTTCAGCCCATCATGATGCTTTAACGCTTTACTGTAAACTCAACTCTCAGCTTGCTACCCAGCAACAGATTGTAAGCATGATTGAAAGCGGGAGGATTTTTAAAACCTTTGTGCCTATTATTATAAGAGGAGAATACGTCGGAGCTCTGTTTGTCAGCGAACGCCCTACCTTTAGCATCATTACAAGTGAGGTTGCATCAAATTATGATGAATTGTCACTGATTTACCTTTCACTTATTACATTGGGTTTACTGTCAATGTATTTTATATCGTCTTACACTGTGAGGGAGCGCGACCAGGCTCTGAGTACATTATTTGCAGAAAGAGAAAACAATCTCAAGAAGCAAATAACACATGAGAAGGAAGTTGCTTTTACCCGTCGGATTTATCACACTTATCACAAGGCTGAGAAGATAGTGGGTTTTATAAGGAGCGACTTGTCTGCTCTTCGGCCTGACAACATTGAGACGATAAAATACAGATTAAGCAAATATGCGAATTTCATCTCAAGGATAATATATGATATGAAATGGTATGACCCTCCTATTCAGACAATCAGAAGTCCTATCTTTTATACCAATATTAATGAAGTCATCAGGTTTTCCATCGACAATATTTTTTTAAGGAGTTTTCGGAAAAGTGGGAGTTTTAATGTTAATTTCATTGAAGACCGGAATTTGCCTGCAGTACATGTTAACGAGTATGTGGTATGGGAAATAATAGAGCCTTTGATTCAGAACAGCATTGACCACGGAAATCGAAAACAACTGATTGTAACCATAGCTACAAACTACAATGCTGAGACGGGTTCCATTACAATATCCATCCGAGATAACGGGAACGGCATTCTGCCATCTCTTTTGGAAAGAGACGAGAACGGGGTAAAAAAGATATTTCACGAGAGTGTTTCAACCAAGCAGGCATCAATGCAAAATGTTGGATATGGATGCTATATTGCTTACGAGATGAGCCGCCGCTGTGGTTGGTCAATTGATGCATTTAATTTGCCGGAAGGTGGATGTGAATTTTTAATTTCAATTAAAAATGTGTGATTGATGCTATGTCTAACAATTATCAGATTAATGTCCTCATCATTGAGGACGAGGAATATGATATTCTAAGAATAAGGAACACAATTGGACCGTTTGGTGATCGAATTAAAATTGCAGATGCGGTATCAGACGGTATGGAAGCTCTTGCTGTTATAAGAGAAAAGCCAGCAGCTTATGATGTTATCATAATGGATTTAAATTTGTCTGGAGGATTGATGGGGGAAGATTTGGTAAGGGAAATTAAAAAGGCCGCTCCCTGGCTTCAGATTATAGTCATAACCAAAATGACTATTAATGTCACTGACTATGAATTTGCCAATGGACTTTTAAAAGCGGGAGCATACTGGTATGGGACAAAGTATCCTGGTGATATAGAGTATATTTACCAGCCCACAGACCTTATTCTCAGCATAATTAATGCGGCGGAAAGGTCACGTATAGAACGCCAGTGGCTTGAGTCAAACCAGAAGTTGTACAATAACGTAAAAAGTATTCTTGAGGAAAAAAAGATAGTTGGGGGGTCGTCAGCCGTTCAGTTGCTGAGAGAATCAATAGCCAAGTATGCGAAAAGCGACGTGAGTATACTTATTAGTGGATCATCTGGAACAGGAAAGGAACTCGTAGCTTATAACATTCATTACAACAGTGATCGAAAATATGAGAACTTTGTGGCCATAAATTGTGGAGGGTTACCTTCTGAGCTTATTGAAAGTGAACTGTTTGGCTATGAGAAAGGTTCTTTTACTGGTGCAGACAAAAAGAAGCCCGGATTGTTTGAAATTGCTGATAAAGGGACTGTTTTTCTTGACGAAATAACTGAACTTCCTGTTTCTGCTCAGGTTAAGCTCCTGAGAGTAATTCAGGATGGAGAGTTGGAAAAGATTGGGAGAACTGGTAAGGTAAAGGTCAATGTGAGGATAATTGCAGCCACAAATAGGGATATTGAAGAAGAGGTAAAGGCAAAGAGGTTCCGGGAGGACCTTTACTACAGACTAAATGTCATAAGGATTCATGTCCCTGACCTTGCTCAAAGAACTGAAGACATTCCAATATTGATAAATCACTTTCTCGGTAAATACAGCACAAGTATGGGTGTGGTTAGGCCGACAGTCTTGCCGGATGCAATGAAGGTATTAACTGAGTATCCCTGGCCTGGAAATGTAAGAGAATTAAAAAATGTAGCCCAGCGGCTCCTTTTTTACGATAATGACCAAATTAGTGCTTCAGATGCCCGTCGTGCTCTTGGAACGCCTCTGGGAGATTTATCCGTGGGAGATGACGGTATCGATAACTTTTTTAAAAACAACCAGCTTCCTCTTTCGCAGATTGAAAAGGTTTTGAGGAAGAAATATTTTCTATTCATTCGTCGTAATTCAAATTCAGATGCGGAAGCTGCTAGAAAGCTGGGTCTTGCTCCGCCAAATTACTATCGCATGGCCAAAGAACTGGGACTGAAGTAGTTATCTTCCAGGCGCTTAGCTTCAGTAAAAGTGTATAATTGTGGCATGCTCTTTGAACTATTCTGTCCTGACATAGCATGAACCTATTTAATCTTGGTTGATTTTGCACAAATATTTATCTACCGGAGGATTGGCGTTATCAATTTAATAAATGAAATTTTATAAATAGGCTGTTTAATGATTAAATTCCGCTCAAAATTTGCCTTACGGAATACAAAGAACTATTTGACAATTTCCCTGAGCATTACTGTTTTAGTGATTTTCACCTCGAATTCAATTCTCCTTTCTCAACCAAATGTTAATTATATAGCAAGAGCAGGCAAAGAGACAATTACTCCCCGGGAATTCAGGATGAGGTATGAATTAATGCCGCACCTGTCTACCAACCAATGGAATACCGATACTACGAAGTTAGAGCTTTTATATTCAATAATTGCTGAAAAATTGTTGGCGCAGGAAGCATCGAGATTGGGATTTTCAAACAGCGATTATTACTTGGAGTCAATTGCTCAGTTAAAAGATATATATCTCAGGGATGCTCTCTACAGAAGAGAAATTGCAAGAAAAGTTAAGATTTCACAGGGCGATATTGAGAAAGCGCTCATTCGGTCTTCGCAAAATCTGTACGTTAAAGTTATCTCTGCTGCTGACTCGGAGACAATATACGGATATTATTTTGCTCTTTTAAAAGGAGCGAGCTTTGATTCTATCGAGGCAATATCGGACCCGGTAGAAAAAGATTCTCTTCGCAACGGCTTAAGAATTACTTATGGACAGATGGCATATGACAATGTTGAAGATACTTTGTACAGTTTGAACGTTGGAAAGTTCTCAATGCCCGTAAAGACTGAGACGGGGTGGTTTATCTTTAAGTTGATCAGAAAAGATTTTAGGGTTCCTCCGAACGTAAACGATGCTGACTACAATAGATCAATCATTGAAGTAATAAGAGCCCGAAAGTCACGTCAAATTGGAATCAAATATCTTCAGGAATTTTTTCGCAATAGGGAAGCTGTTGTCGATAGCTTGCTCTTCTTGCATCTCGCAAAAAAAGTGTCCAGTGTTCTGGACTATAAGCAGGAACATGGAGACTCAGGGTATGATGGCTATCTCTATCTCAGTGAACCCGATATTTTACGGATTATGCAATCGTTCAGTAAAGAAGAGCTAAATGGAGAAATTGTTCATTCTTATACATTGCCAATTACTCTTCATGAATATTTGTATGGGTTGATTGTATATCCATTCCTTGTGAAGGATGCATCACCCCATTTTGTGTCATATGCTTTGATGGATCACCTCAACCATTACATTGAGTATGAGTTTCTTGCTCAAGGAGCGCGAGCATTGGGTTTAGAGAACGAACCAGAAGTCAGAGAGGATGTACACATATGGGCAGACAGTTATCTGGCAAAGATGCTTAAGAACACATTCCGTGATTCTGTCAGAGTTTCAGAATCTGAACTGAGGAAATACTTTTTGGAGAACTTTGAGAAGGAGAAGGTAAAGCTATCTCTGATAATAAATCCAGACATCGATACACTCATGGCAGTGTATGATAAAATCAAATCGGGTGAAGATTTTGATAGCCTGGCGTCTGTTTACAATATTTCACCTGTTATGAAATTGAAGCGTGGCATGCTTCCGTACAGCAACCCGGATTCACTGGGCGTGTTAGGAAGAGTTTCCTTTGAAATGAAAACAAATGATGTATGTGGCCCGATTAGGACAGATAGCGGATATGCTCTGATTAAACTCTCAGGGAGAAAGCTCCAACCAAAAGACCGAGAAGAAGTAAAAATAGTTGAAATACTTACTCATAGCGTTGACTCGTTAGAAAGTGTGGTGAAAGCGCTGCAAAAAAACGAGGATTTTGAATTTGTTGCTAAAAAATACTCGGAGAAGAACAGAGAACCGAGTTTTACTCCATGTTATTCTTTGGGTGAGATAGGCAGAATTGTTGCAAAACTCAGGATTGGACAGGTTTATGGGCCAGTTGCAACAGACAGCGGTTATTTAATTATCAAGTTAGTAGATCGGAGATATGATACTACAAATACTAATTCTGTTTTTGAGCAAAAGGAGGAGGAAATAAGACAGGATGTCCTTGAAAAGAAATTTAATGAGAAGTTTTACCGGTACATTGCAGAGCTAAGTGAGAAGTACGGTGTACAGATTAACTATGAGGCCTTAAAGAAGCTGGACGTAATAAATATTCCAATGTTTACATATAAGTACATTGGATTTGGAGGGAAAATTACAGCGATGCCGTACATCGGGCCCTGGTATGATTGGACAAAATATGTTAAAAACAAGGGTTGGCTTATTCCTTGAATCGCTTTCCCATGTAAAGTTCAGGAGCCTTTAAAGATTTGAGGAGCGAAAGATGAAGATTGGTTCAATGATAATTTGGTTAGTGCTCATTAGTTCCACCTTTACCTTTGCACAAAATTATAAGCTTGTGTGGTCTGATGAATTTAGTGGCACAACGCTTGACCTTTCAAAGTGGTCTTATGAGATTGGCAATGGTAGCAATGGGTGGGGAAATAACGAATTGGAGTATTATACAAGCCGATCGCAAAACGTAAGTGTTGGAAATGGGTATCTTGCTATTACAGCCCAGAAAGAAAGCTACAGTGGTTTTAATTACACTTCCGCGCGTATCAAGACCCAGGGGAAGTTTTCATTTAAGTATGGTAAGGCAGAGGCCCGGATTAAGCTTCCTTACGGGAACGGGATGTGGCCTGCATTCTGGATGCTGGGTGATAATATATCTACAGTGGGATGGCCCTCATGTGGCGAGATTGATATTATGGAGATGATAGGCGGTACAGGAGTTGGAAACACCGGTACACAATTAAGTGATTCTACCGTATATGGGACTCTCCACTGGAATCAGAATGGACACGTACAATCAGGTGGGAAAATCTCATTGAGATCCGGTCGATTTGCGGATGAATTCCACTTGTTTGGCGTTATATGGACACCGCAGAACGTAAAGTTTTATGTTGATAGTACCATATATTATCAGGTGGATATATCTTCTGCGGGGATGAGCGCGTTTCAAAACAATTTCTTTTTAATTCTGAACCTTGCAGTTGGCGGTAACTGGCCCGGATATCCAAACAGTTCAACAGTGTTTCCTCAAACTATGCTTGTTGACTATGTAAGGGTCTACCAGGATGTATCACAGGATACAGCAGTTTACCCAACTGCCAGAATTGAATCACCCAAAAATAACGCATTATTTAGCCCATATGTGGATATTCCGATAATTGTCAGCGCTTTTGTAAATTCCGGGAAGATCAGAAAAGTTGATTTTTTCCAGGATGAAATGAAGATAGGAGAAACTTATGTGTCACCTTATGCCATGCAGTGGCATAATGTTTTTCCAGGAAGTTACCGACTTCACTCCATAGCATATGCAAGCAATGGATTTTCAAGTTATTCAGATACAGTGTTGGTTAATGTGACGGGTCACGCATTGACGTCGCCATTTGGGGGTACCGCGGCTAAAATTCCGGGCGTGATTGAGGTTGAAGACTATGATCTGGGCGGGCAGGGAAAGGCATATTTTGATGTTGATTCGGTAAACCATGGAGCGCAGTATCGGTTGAACGATTATGTGGATATAGAGGCATGCTCGGATACAGGAGGTGGATATGATGTGGGATGGACAGAATCGGGTGAGTGGTTGCTTTACACTGTTAATGTATCCCATAGTGGAGAATACCACGTGAGAATTCGTTGCGCTTCCGGATCGGGCCATCAAAGCACAATACATTTTGAAGTCGATAGTGTTAACGTTACTGGTTTTTTGAAAATCCCCGATACTGGTGGATGGCAATCATGGAGAACAATTTACTCTCCTACATTCAGACTTGATTCTGGTGTTCATTTCGTCAGACTTTGCGTTGATTCAGGTGGGTGTAACTTAAACAAGTTTTATATTGTTGCTCCCGATGCCTCGCCCTCGATAAACATGATATTTCCAAAAGGTGGTGAAACTTTCTTTCCTGATAGTGTGGTTGAACTGAGATGGGAGAGCCCGATGGTTGATCAGGTAATGATTGGATTTTCTCCCAATGGTATTGGCAACTGGACATTAATACAGGATTCAGTGGCGGCGAGGTTTGGCGTTTATAGATGGATCGTTCCAAATATTATGTCGCGAAGTTGTCGTTTACTGGTTATGAATGAAAATAACCGTTCAGTATCAGATACCTGCAATCCGTTTTCTATTGAACTTATCAGCTCGGTTAAAAGTGTTTCAGGACAGGCTTATGACTATTTTTTGGGACAGAACTTTCCTAATCCGTTCAATCCGGTAACCTCAATAGTTTATTCTGTTCCCAGGGATACATTTGTAAACCTGGAGGTATACGATATCGCTGGGCGTAAGGTTGCGACTTTGGTCAAAGGATTTGTCAGGGCTGGGACACATAAGGTCTTATTTAATGGGGATAAATTGACAAGTGGAGTTTACATCTGCAAACTTAGATCAGATGATTTTCAAAAAATCAGTAAAATGGCACTGATTAAATAACATCAGCGCAAACTTTATGCAAGCAATTACTCTTTAATACAAATTGAAAGGTAAAGCTATTAAGAGATTATATTTTGTCGCACTTTCCTTTCTCTTTTTCTTTCAATATTCAATGTCCAGGAGCAATCTAATCCCTTACAGAGACGGAAGTAAATGGGGATTTGCTAACAGACATGGTAAAATAATAATAGCAGCTCGTTTTGATCTTGTAGATCGATTCTACAACGGCTTTGCACGGGTTCAGTATAATCATAAGTTTGGGCTGATTAACGAAAATGGGACTATAACTTTGTCCCCAGTGTACGATAATGTTTATGATGTTATTGAGGGGCGCTCGGCAGTTGAATTTAACGGGAAATGGGGATTTGCCGACATAAAAGGTCATTTAATCGTGTCTCCTGTATATGACGAGGTGTATTCTTATCATGAAGGATTGTCCGCTGTGAGAGTTGGAAAGCTATGGGGCTTTATAAATTTGACAGGTGATACAGTTATCCCAATTGCATACTCACGCGTCCTGAGCTTTAACCATGGGTTGGCCGGCGTGTTCAAGGATGCCAGGGCGGCATTTATTGACAGGTTTGGGAAAAAAGTAACGGGTTTCCAGTACAAGCAGTTGCCTCTTCGTTCGGAAGATACATTTGTAGATGGTTTAACAGCCGTTGAAGTTAGTGACCTTTGGGGTTTCATCAACTCAAAAGGGGAAATGATAATCCCTGCAATTTTTTATAACGTTGAAACTTTCTCACAGGGCCTGTGCGGTTTTCAAATCGGGCACAAATGGGGATTCTTGAATACAGTGGGTCATGTTGTTGTCGAGCCAACTTATGACGAAGTGACTCCTTTTCACAACGGTTTGGCTGGGGTCTTGAAGCGAGGGAAAGCTGGATATATTAATAAGGATGGGAAGGTAATAATACCCCTGAAGTTTGATGAAGTCTATAAATTTAACGAAGGCCTCGGTCGGGTTAAGTTGGGTATGAAGTTTGGTTTTGTTGACGCTAAGGGAAGTATCATTATTCCTTTGATTTATGATGGCGCATATGATTTCAGTGAAGGTCTGGCGGCCGTGAGAAAGGGGCGCTACTGGGGTTACGTTGACAGGCGCGGCAAAATACAAATAGACTTTCGCTACGACGGAGCTACTTCTTTTGATAATGGAATCGCCATGGTCAAGACTGACAGTTTATTTGGATATATCGATATGAATGGAAATGAATATTGGCGAGGCGGGAAAAAGGGGGATAAATGTACAGAGTAATGGGGATATTTCGAAAAGAATGTTTTATAACAATTTTCATCATTAAATTTATTATTTTGGCTAACTCTCTGCATGCCGAGGGTTTCGTCACTGTCCAGGGCCAAAAAATTATTGATAGCACAGGGTCAGAATTGCATTTCAAGGGCATGGGTTTGGGTGGATGGCTTGAACCCGAGGGCTATATGTTTGGTATGTCGAGCTTTGCCAATTCACCCAGTGAAATTAGAGAGAAAATCAACCAACTTATCGGGAAAGGGAATACTGATAGTGTTTGGAATATTTTTCTACATAATTTTGTAACAGAAGATGACATAAAGGCTCTTCATTCCTGGGGTTTTAATCTCGTTCGAGTGCCTTTTCACTATGGTATATTGACACCTCCGGATTCACCTGAAGTTTATCTCCAAACTGGCTTTTCAATTCTTGACAGTATTGTAGCCTGGTGCAGGAGATGGGGTATGTATGTTATCCTTGATATGCACTGTGCGCCTGGTGGGCAAAGTGATCAGACTATATCAGACTACAATCCTTCAGTCCCTTCACTCTGGCAGGATACTTCAAAGCAATCCCGCACAGTTGATATCTGGAAAAGGATTGCAGGTCGCTATTCAAATGAAACGACTATTGCTGGCTACGACCTTCTCAATGAACCGCGATGGGATTTCCCGGGAGGTAGTAACCAACCCCTTCGTGATCTTTATGTTAGAATAACTCAAGCTATACGGTCAATTGACACGAACCACATTGTCTTTATAGAAGGAAATCAATATGCAACAGATTTCACAGGATTGACGCCCCCTTGGGACTCAAAAATGGTCTATAGCTTTCATAAATATTGGGACTCAAATAATCAAAGATCGATACAAAGGTATCTCAATTTGCGAAGCAATTACAATGTCCCTCTTTGGTTGGGTGAATCGGGTGAAAATTCTAACCAGTGGTATGTTGATTGCATTAAACTAATGGATGAGTATGACATCGGTTGGTCCTGGTGGACATTGAAGAAATTTGACGCGATTAATAGTCCGTTAAATGTTCCAATGATATCTGAGTACCAACAGCTGTTAGACTATTGGAATGGAAGGACTTCCATGCCATCCTCAAGTGTAGCTTATAACGCTTTAATGAAAATGGCTTACAACTCCAATATCCGATACTGCACTTTTCAAAAGGAGGTAATAGATGCGATGATGAGGCAGCCTTACACGGACGTCACTCTTCCTTTTGCGGACAATATCGTTCCGGGAATCATATATGCAGATAATTATGACATGGGAGAGTACAGGTACGCGTATTTAGATTCGATTTACCAGGATATTGGAGGTTCAGTCTGGAATAACGGGTGGTCTTATCGAAATGATGGCGTTGATATAGAACCCTGTCAAGATCTCCCGAGCAACGGATACGATGTGGGGTGGATAAGTGGCGGTGAGTGGCTAAAGTACACGGTTAGTGTTGCCAAAACGGATACTTTCTCCCTAGATATCAGGTACTCATCTGCTGGGGGAAGTGGCGAATTGGTCATGCAACTTGATGACTATATTATTGGGAAAGTAATTAGCTTGCCGCAAACTGGCGGTTGGCAGAGGTGGGCAACTGTTACTGTCAATGGAATATATTTACCCGGTGGTGCTCACGCACTTCGGCTTTTCTTTGTAACAGGTGGGTACAATTTGAACTACCTTAAGTTTAGCCCAGCTATCACAAAAATATCTCAAACGGATTTCAGGAGCTTAAGAAATAAGGTTGATGATATCTTTCCCAATCCCGCGAGATCACTCAGTGCAGTTAAGTACAGTATCTCTTCAGCGAGCTATGTTCAAATCAGGTTTTTTGATGCTTTAGGTCAGGAATTGCGTACAGCTTTTAATGGAGAGGAGGGTCCGGGGGAATATACCGTTATTTCTGATATGAGTGGTTATCCGAGCGGTGTCTATTTTTGTCAGATAACGATAAATGGGCAAGTCAGTGTAAGGAAGATTATTATTGAAAAGTGATATCAGGCTTTTATTAAGAGCATATCAGTTTAATTTAATGGAAATTTTTCTCAGAAAAATGAGGCTTTTTAATATGATAAAACATATTCATTTGTTTCTTTTTTTGTCGTTGCTGAGCTCGCTATCATACGCGCAGATTGCTTCATTGCCTGTCACATTATCTTTACACCAAGTAAATGGAGCTCTTGTGCCATACCAAAATGGTATGCCGGTTCCGACGTTTGAAAAGCAAGACCGACCTATAATTGATTTAAGAGGGGTATGGAAAAAACTACGATTTAACGCCGATCACAACATATCGCTGTCTGCCAGGGATTCTGCGGGCTACTCAAACCTTTTGCAGGAATCAAATGGTAGGTTTTTGACAAACTATGATGATAGTTCATGGGAATCGAAGATGATTCCTTCTGTTGAAAACGTAATGTATCCTTTTCCTAAGGTGCCCGAATATTATGAAAATGGGGTATGGTATCGACGCCAGTTCAGCGTGCCTGACAGCTTCAGAGGAAAATTTGTAAAATTAGTATTTTATGCTGTCAATTACATTGCTGATGTGTGGATAAACGGGAATTACGTCGGGTATCATGAGGGAGGATACACTTCATTTTCTTTCGATGTGACAAAATACCTCAATTACGGGGGGCTAAACACGATCGCAGTAAGGGTAGACAATCCACCGTGGGGATCAAGGAAGGATATTGTTCCGTACACGGTATGTGATTGGTTTAACTACACAGGGATTATCCACGACGTGTATCTGGAAGCATCTGACATTGTTTCAGTGGTGAGGGCAGACATAGTACCGCTTGACACAGTGGGTGACATCCAAACGACAATTATTGTTTTCAACGAAGGGCATAACTCGCAGGCAGTTAATGCTCATATTGACATATTCACTGCTTCAATAGATTCGACAAACATTTTATCAGAGAAAGCGTCAGCCTTGGTGGGTTCTGAAGCTTCAGTGGTGGGAGATGTTGATAATTTGTTAGTGGTTGGTAGCGATTCGGTGCAAGTTTGGAAGCCGTCCATTTTGGTAAACAATCCTAAGCTGTGGACACCGCAAAACCCAAATTTATATGTAATGAAGATTACACTTCGGGATGTTAATGGGTACATCGTCGATCAATACTACACCCAGTTCGGGATACGAACTGTGAGGGTAGACAGCTGTTATGTTCTTTTAAATGGGAAAACCATTTTTTTAACGGGAGTCGCAAGGCATGAAGACCATCCTGTATATGGGAGGAGCATTCCAGATAGTGTTACGTACTCTGACTTTTTGAAAATTAAGGCATTGAACGCCGATTATATAAGGACAGCTCATTACCCGAACTCACCATTTACATATTTATTAGCCGACAGGATGGGGCTTGCCATTATGGAAGAAATTCCAGTATGGCAGTTTGATGACCCAAGCGCGTTTATAATTCAAAATAACCAAAGGCACGTACACCAGCAAATGTTTCGTGAAATGGTATTTCGCGACTACAACAGACCTTCAATACTGTTCTGGAGCACCTGCAATGAATGCCTTGATCAGTCCAACAGAGCGATATATATCAAAACCATAAACGATGATATAAAGTCAAATTACAATGATTTCAGGCTTCTAACGCAATCAGCCGCTGCAGATAGACCAGGATCATACGATCCTTCCCAGCAATTTACCGATGTTGCCGGATGGACTATGTATTTCGGTATATTTTACGGGGCATCAGGGGACTACTCGAGTGGGACAACAGCCTTTCTTGATAGCGCCCACTCGCATTATCCGAACAAACCAATTATTGACACTGAGTTTGGGTTTTGGTCCACTGAAAATAATTCTACAGAAAACCAACAAGCATCAGTGTTTTATTTGACATTTGCAAAGGCGTTTGCTCAATTTGGTGCGGTGAATCCAGATGGGACAAAGAATCGGCAATCTGGTTTCTTAGCTGGGGTCACATGGTGGTGTGCTTTTGATTGGTACTCGGCTGGACACCCAGCTGGTTATGAGAGTATGGGCGTTTATTCGATGGATAGGAAAACCATGAAGCGTGTCGGCATATACATGATTCCTTCATACAAGCCGTATAATGAAATTGGGGGTGTAACAGGTATCAACCTGAAGAATCGGACCACTACCGAATTTGATGCTAATAAGATTGATGTGATGAGAGTATATCCAAATCCCTTCAATCCAGCCGCAACATTGGAGTTTTACATGCCGCAACGGAACGAGGTTACGGTTGAGATTTACGATATACTTGGTAGAAGGGTGATGTCTCCAGTTCAAAATGTGGTATTTGAGCGAGGAAGCCATCAGGTCAGGATTGATTTGCAAGGATACTCATCGGGAGTGTATTTATGCATTGTTACTTCAGGCAGTTTTTTGAGTGTACAAAAAATCCTGTACATAAAATAATATGGTTACAAACCCTATCCCATCCTCGAGGAAATTAGCCGATGGGCTGATCATAAACGGTCTGTAAGAAACAATTATCATTATTTCAATAATAAGATTTTCTTATCATAATGATAACCGGGTTGACTTTGATCAACTGGTTATTTTGTAAATCAGTATCCAACGCCGATCCAAATTGCCCGCCTTTACGGCACGAAATATGTACTCTTCATCATGAATAATTATGGCAAGTGGTTTCACGTTAACGGATGAAACGATGGTTTTGGCTTATCTGGCTGTTACTATGATTATTGGATTGCACTTTGCCGGGAAAAAAGAGCAGACGTTTGATAAGTATTTTTTTGCAGGAAAGGATCTTGGGTGGTTTGCAGTCGGGATGTCTATTTTTGCAACAAATATTTCAAGCGAGCACTTTATTGGACTTGCTGGAGCCGGGGCAAGCAGGGGTATGGCTGTAGGACAATTTGAGTTAATGGCCATTTTTGTACTCATATTTCTTGGTTGGGTTGCTGCTCCGATTTACATAAAATCTTCTGTTCTAACCACTCCAGAGTTTTTAGAGAAAAGATTTGGAAGTTTGGTAAGAGGGCCCGTTGCCGTCCTTTCCATTGTTTTGTACATATTCACAAAAATGATCATCACTTTTTTTGCCGGGGGGCTGCTTTTCAATCGATTATTTGGAGTGAATATATATACCTCTGCAATAATCATAGTTTTGCTAACCGGGTTGTATTCGACGTTTGGTGGGGCAACTGCGGTTATAAAGACAGGTATTTTCCAGGGAGTAGTTCTGATATTAAGTGGACTGCTCCTGACAGTGTTTGGATTAAAAGAGGTAGGCGGGTTTGCACGCCTCCAACATGAACTTCCAACAGATTTTTTTCATATGTTTAAACCGGTTACTGATCGGGATTATCCATGGACTGGAATTTTGTTTGGTGCACCCATTATAGCGTTTTGGTACTGGATTACCGATCAATACTTTATACAGAAAATCCTTTCGGCAAAGGACCAAAAAACTGCGAGAACCGGCTCACTTTTTGCAGCAAGTTTAAAAGTTCTTCCTGTTTTTATTTTAGTCTTACCCGGCCTGATTGCTGCAGCAGTGTTTCATGGGTCAGGTGGTGACCAAACATATCCAATGTTAGTTGAGGGAATTGCTTTTCCGGCGGGTGTAAGGGGATTAATTCTTGCTGGTGTACTTGCAGCAATAATGTCATCACTTGCCGGGATATTCAACACTTCTGCACTCCTTGTGGCAAATGATATTTATTTACCGAGGCACCGTCAGGCAACAGACCATGAACTGGTACTCGTTGGACGATTGGCAACGCTAATTATGGTTATGGTCGCAATTATGAGTGTCTCGTTAGTGAAGCTGGTAAGTAATCAGCTTTATTTATTCCTACAGGCGTTGCAGGGCTATGTAAGTCCCCCTATTGCCGCAATTTTCTTATTTGCCTTTGTATTAAAAAAGGGGAGCGAAAAAGCGGCTCTATGGACGCTTATCATCGGAGAAGCAACTGGCCTGTTTATGCTTGTGATGAAATTATTTGCTCCTATCGAGAATGTCGGGATAGTCCCCAGGTTTGTATTGACTATGAATTTTCTTCATCTCTCTGTAGCTCTCTTCTTGTTCAGTATCTTTATCTTTGTTAGTCTAAGCTATGTTTTGGACCGAAAAAGCTGTCTTCAGCTTAGAACTAGTTGGAAAACACCACGTCTTGTACAGGTATTTTCTCTATTAAGGAGCTCAATGGGTAAATATAGAATGAGCATTTTGTTTTCTTTTTTTATTTTCCTGATTGTGGTTGGGCTATGGAAAGTTTTTTTCTAACCAATAATGTGACTTGTATAATTGAATGTACAGGTCGCAATTTTTCAAACTAAAATAAAAGGAGAAGAAGGTATGAGAAAGAACGGTTTACTGAGTGTAATCGCCTTTCTCTTGTGGTCAACGTTGACGTACGCACAGGGAACAATTCTGGAAAGCTTTGACAATCTATCGGCGGATTCCCTTGTACAAGTGTTGACTGAGGGTCATGGGAGCTATTTTCATTGGACTGAAAATTCCTCGGACAAGATGCAGGGATTGGCTTCAATTGATGCGCACGTATTAATTGATTCCATTCATTCATGGGGTAGCTACTCAATGTTAGTATACCGGCTCCCTTCTAATTCTGCCCCAATGGATTGGAGTTCAAGCGACACCTTAAGGTTGTGGATTAAAGTGTTGAATGCGCCGGTTCATGCTGGGAATATGGTATTGAGAATTCATGTAGCCGATCAGGATGCCCCGGGTGATCAAGTGGAGGAATGGTTGTATGAGAATGATAATGTACTTGCTCAGCCTGGTGGCTGGGTACAGGTCAAGGTACCTCTGGTAGCAAGGAATCAGACGGGAAATGACCTACCTGACACCACGGGTGTAATCCTTGCCCCACCAAGCTGGGGGATGCCTACAAATAACAAGCAGCTCGATTTAGATAAGATTGTGGGGTGGAACATAGCCTTTGTCTCTACGTCAAATTTGCGTGATTCTGTGGAGGTGATGCTTGATGATTTTGAAAGAACAGGCAATCGGCCTGTGCCTTTTGTCATATTTAACGGAATCGCTACTCCAAATTATTTGACCCCATGGCAGTGGGGAAATGCCCTTTATGAGGTAGTGCAAGGAGCAGGGCCCGTTCCAAATTCTAACGCAATAAAATGGACGTTTGGCGATCAATGGGGGAGTGGTTGGAATGGGATCGGGTTCAGTATAAGTCCACCTGCAAACTTGTCTGGAGCCTGGCCAGTTGATAGCCTGAAGTTTATGATGAAGACAGACAAACCTGGAGTGATTTTAAGGGTTCAGTTTGAAGATGGAAGTGTTCATAAGGGATATCATTTTACCGCAGCAAATGACACAGGATGGCATCAATACGTTTTTCCATTGAGGAACTTCATTACAGAACATGATGGCGATACTACAAAACCCTTTGACTCGAGTAAGGTATCGGTTTTTCAGTTTATGACCAATGGAGATACGTCGGGGATAGCTGGGCATGTTGCATATATTTCAAACGTGTGGACAGGTACTCCAAAGTTCAATTTTATCCCTCCGGTTGCTCCGTCAGCGGTTATGGCCATTGCTAATAACAATTACTCAAACACAATTATTTGGAATGATGTGCCCGGTCAGTCAGGGGAAACTTATAATGTGTACTACTCATTCAATCCTATTAGTGATCTCAATTCAAAAGGTATCGAAGTTGTAGCCACCGGTATTCCTCACGGTGTAATGACTGCTACCCATATCCTGAGAGCACCTGGTAGCGACCAGAACGTGACATATTATTATGCTGTTGTATGCAGGAGCAGCTCAGGAATTCTCGGTACACCGGGTGTTTCATCGGCGGTGACTAACAAGGCCAAAGGGGTGACTACGATTCATTGGGGTTCGCCGTCAAACTTTGTCGCGGATGGGGATTTGTCTGAGTGGGCGGGCATTAAGCCATTCAGGATGTATCCAAGTGATGGGAGCGGAACGGTAGTTCAAAATACAAACATAAAAAGCGATACAATGTGTTCAGCAGATGCATATGTGGCGATGGATCAGAATTATCTTTATGTGGCATTTCATGTAAATACAAACAATGTCTATTATGACCCTAACCTTGACAAACTTGGGCAATCATACTTGAACAGCTGTCCGGATTTGTTCATTGGGTTATACGATTGGCATGGTATGCCTCATAGTGGCCTACAAAATGGCGCTCAGCCAGACTACCACATCCGTTTTTCTCAAGGTCACGTCAGGATTGACAACGATAATGTCGATTCATTGGAGGTGTATGGACCTAATTATGCATGGAACCCAGCACGTTTTCCTGATCCACTTGCCGGGTACAATGTCGAAGCACGGATACCGTGGTCTGATTTAGCTTATAAAAGTGATATGGGAATGACTCGTCACGATAGCTTATTTGTTCCAAAGCTGGGAATGCGAATTCCAATTGATTTTGAGATAAATAATGTCAGTCCCGGTGCAAAGCAACGTGACGGGCAGCTTGATTATTCTCCAGTTGCTCAAGGGAATTCATGGCAGAATGTCTCTGTATGGTCATACACATGGATTGGAGATCAGTGGGCAACACCTGTAAGGGAGTCTAACCAGAGGCCAGAAGTTTATGAGCTCAGCCAAAATTATCCTAACCCCTTCAATCCTGCAACTCAAATAAAGTACTCTCTCGCCAGAGGGGGAATGGTTACACTCACGATATATGATATTCTTGGGCGCAGGGTTGCGACGCTTGTCAACACAGTACAAAGTGCCGGTGAGCATGTTGTTACATTTGATGGGTCTAAGTTGACAAGCGGTGTTTACTTCTACCAGCTTGATGCGGGCACCTTTAGGAGCGTCAGGAAAATGGTGCTTGTAAAATGAACATCCTGTTTGCCATTAATGTGTTTTTATAAACTATCTGCAATAAGTAACATGGAGAGCCTGGCAATGCAGTCAGGCTCTCCCATAAAGTTACAAATGAATCACAGTAATTTGTGAGGTACATTGCTTATTCATTTGTTAAGGGATAACCTATGCTGAAATCGGTATGTCATGGAATTGGACAATTTTTAACTCATTCATATTTGTTGGTCTTTTTCTTATCATTTTTAGTCCCCCCCATTGTTTTTGCAGGGCAAACAGGTAAGCTGGCTGGGCGAATCGTTGATGCTCAAACTGGCGAGCCAATAGTTGGTGCAAGTGTTGTCATACGGGGAACTAAAATGGGGTCTTCTACAGACTTAAATGGCTACTATTTTGTGGATTACATACCGCCAGGTGAGTATACCGTTGTGATTAGTGCTGTTGGTTACGAAAAGGTAATTGTCAATAAAGTCCCAATTAAGATTGATTTAACATTTACTCTTGATATAAAGCTGAATCCTCAGGCGGTGACAACAAAAGAAGTTGTGGTAACTGCCAAAAGACCATTGGTCCAGAAGGATTTGACTTCTACTTCAGTAACAGTTAGTTCTAATCAAATTAACCAATTGCCTGTGGAGAGCGTTGGCCAGATAATCGGCCTCCAGGCTGGAGTTGTTGGTGGTCATTTTAGAGGTGGCCGCTCTGATGAAGTATCATACCTCGTTGATGGGCTTCCAGTGACAGATCCGTTTAATGGATCTCTTCCTCTGCAGGTCCAGAATTCTTCAATAAGAGAAATGGAAGTTATAAGTGGTACTTTTAATGCAGAATATGGCCAAGCAATGTCGGGCGTGGTAAATATAGTTACACAGGATGGAGGAGATAAATTTCATGGCTCATTGTCGGCATACGCGGGGGACTATGTGACCACGCACACAAATTTGTTTCCAAATGTTGGACGCCTAACTACTTTTAGAACAAGAGATTATGAGTTCACTTTGAGCGGACCAGCTGTTCTTATACCAAATTTAACTTTTTTCTCAACAGGGCGGTATTATTATAATCCCGGTTATCTGTATGGATGGAGAATTTATAATACATGGGACAAGACTCCGTATCAACTTACAGATGCTAATGGGAATCCGATCCTTGATCAGAATGGGAACCCTGTGTACATCATGCCTCATACAGGTGATTCATCCTATGTGCCAATGAATCCAAGTAGACTCTATTCTTTGAACGGCAAGCTTTCCTATTCGTTTCAATCATTAAAGTTTTCATACAGCGTTTTTTACAATAATACATTTAATAAGTACTATAGTCATGTTTGGGCATGGACACCGGATGGTTTGATGAATCATTATATGAATAATTTGATACAATCCCTTCAAATTAATCATGTTCCCTCCCAGAGTATTATGCAAACATTTAAGTTTGCTATAAATAGGTACGATTATAAAGGATACGTTTATAAGGATCCTTACGATCCCAGATATGTTGATCCAACTCAGGGATCCCCTTTAACAAACTATACTTTTCAATCAGGGGGACAGCAATCTGGGCGTTATGAAAGGCAAACGATTGAAAGTATTCTTCAGTGGCAGTTTAACGATCAGGTATCAAGGCACCACAAAATTGGCGCAGGAATTGAATTTGATTTATTTAAACTGTATGATCACGAATACAGCTTGATAAGCCTTACCTCAAGTGGTACAACTGATACAGTTTATAAGCCCACCTATCTGCAGCTCGGTGCAATAAGTGAACAAGATCCTGCTGGTAACCAGGCATATACGAGATATCCTGTGGAAGCCTCCTTTTATATACAGGACAAAGCTGAATATGATATAATGATCATAAACTTTGGGATAAGGTTTGACTATTTCAAACCTAACTCTCAATATTTATATGACCTAAGAAATCCCCTTCGTGATTCGAACTTCCCAAATGCAGGAAGGATGGTGGAGGCATCAGCAAAGACACAAATAAGTCCTCGGTTGGGAATTTCTTTTCCAATTACCGACAGAGGTATTATTCACTTTTCATATGGTCACTTTTTCCAAATTCCAAGTTTCTCCAGTCTTTACGACAATCCCGGTGAATTGGTCCTTGAAACTGGAGGATTGGCGAGTATAATGGGGAATCCAGATCTACAGCCCGAGAGGACAGTTATGTATGAAGTGGGGTTGCAACAGGCTCTTACATCGGATCTCACTTTGGACTTCACTATCTACAATAGAGATATCAGAGATTGGCTTGGCATGGAGATTATCAATACCTACCAGGGTGTAAATTATGCAAGATATATAAATAGGGATTATGCAAATGTCCGTGGGTTCATATTGACATTGGACAAGCATTTTACGGATTACTTTGGGTTGAAGGTGGATTACACATACCAGATAGCAGAGGGGGATGCTTCAGACCCAATGTCCGTTTTTTATAACAATCAAACGCAGCCGCCAGTTGAGACTCCTAAAACGTTTGTCCCGCTGGACTGGGACCAACGAAACACCCTAAATATCGAGTTGGATGTAGGAATACCAGACAATTGGAATGTCGGTCTGGTATTTAATTATGGATCTGGCTTTCCTTATACGCAAGATGTTCGTATATCACAGGGACTCCTCTTCTATAATAACGGTGTCAAGCCACCTACATATAATGTGGATCTCCGGGCACAAAAATCCTTTAAACTAAAGAACGGTGTAAATGTCAATTTGTTTTTCCTTGTGTATAATGTGCTTGACATAAGAAACGAGGTGAATGTTAATGCATATACAGGACGTGCCAATGACATTCCGATTCAGGATATATACTCTGCTGGAACAATTATTGGACTCAATACCTTACAGCAGTTTATAAATGACCCTTCGAGCTTTTCAGCACCACGATCACTCCGGGTTGGAGTGAGCTTGGATTTTTGAAAGTACCATTTCAGGAGAACGCCAAATGAAATTTAGTTTTTTAATCGCCTGGCTGGTTTTGTTTGACTTAGCGGTTAATGTTGCCCGAGCACAAATTGATATTGGTCAGGAGGATCCAAGGGTACCACTTTATCGTGCGGATTCTCTTGGCAACTATCGCTACAGGAGGCAGGGTGTAATGATGGGCAATAGGATTGCGACGCTATATTACAATTATGGTGAGGTTGGGTACTGGCAATTTGCTCCATCGATGGAGTGGCCTTCTGGTTCAGGGCATAATAATTTAGATGGAACTGCTGTTCTCATAGCTGCTCGAGTAACTACTCCTTCTGGTCAAAGGATTACTCCCCTTATCTCTGCATACAGGGAACAGTATAGCCAAGATCCGGTGACGGGAACTCCATGGGGATTGGAGCCTGTACCGGGTTATGCAAACCCGAGTGGCACAACACCTGCCATAGATGCAAACGGCAATTATTATAACTCGCTTCCGGCTGCCTGGCCTTCAGCACTTGGCCTTGATCCTTCATGGAATGGCAAATGGTACGGCTACTTTGGGAAAGGCGTATCGAACGCAGATTTTGAAACATTTTTTGTAATGGATGATTCACAAGATAAAAAGTTTACATTGCCTCCTTATAACTATTACCCGATAGCTGGAGACTCTGCTCGAGGGGGGTTGGGGCTAAGAGTTGAAGTCCGCGGTTTTCAGTGGTCGCATGTCTTAGCAGAAGATGTCATCTTCTGGCACTACGATATTGTCAACATTTCAGACCACACATATGACAGCACTGCATTTGGATTTTATGCAGACCCTGGAATAGGTGGGGCAAATGCAACTGAGCCGGCAAATAGTGCTTACTACAACACATCATATAATATTGCATATACCTGGGCACCTTCAGGAATCGGTAATCCAGGTAATTGGAAGACTGGATATCTAGGCTTTGCTTACCTTGAAAGCCCAGGAAACCCGTTTGACGGAATTGACAATGATAGGGATGGAATGATTGATGAGCGGAGAGATGATAACATTGATAATAATCACAACTGGGTACCCTACTCTGACCTGAATGGCAATGGCAAGTGGGACCCAGGTGAACCTCTCAATGACGATGTCGGCAGAGATGGACTTGGGCCATGGGATCCTGGATATCCGGGCCCTGACCTCGGAGAGGGTGATGGGATGCCCACGCATGGTGAACCACATTTTGATGAAACTGACAAAGATGAATCCGATCAAATTGGATTAACGTCTGTCACACTTGGAACATTAGCCGATAAAGGCCCTACTGGCATGTGGCCTAAAAACGACGCTGTTATGTGGCATGCAATGAATAATGGCTTCGTTGACACGTTAGTACAAAATGTTAATATACAGATGGTCTTTGCATCAGGCCCATTCATATTGGGGAGGGGATTGAGGGAGCGGTTCTCCATGGCGCTGATTATGGGTAATGACCTTGGACAGATTCTTCAGCATAAGCAAACTGTGCAACAGATTTATAATGCTAACTATAATTTTTCAAAACCACCTTACAAACCGACCTTACATGCAGTACCGGGTGACAGAAGGGTATACCTGTACTGGGATAACGTAGCCGAACAATTCAGAGACCCATTTCTCGGATATCAAAATGGGGATCCCAAGCAGGGGTACAAGAAAACATTTGAGGGTTATACCATATACAGAAGCGAAGAGCCTCAGTTTGAAGATGTTAAACTTATTACTGACTCAAAAGGGGAGCCTGTGTATTGGAAGCCAATTGCCCAGTTTGATTTAATTGATTCAATTGCGGGTCCTGATCCTGTGGGAATAAATGGGGCTCATTTTTGGAGAGGGAGTAATACTGGTTTGCAGCATTCATTTGTTGACACAACTGTGGAGAATGGCAAGACTTACTACTATGCGGTTTGCTCATATACAACTGGTGATTCAGCTTTTGGTACGACTGGATTACAACCTACGGAGTGCTCTAAAATAATTTCACAGGACTACTCAGGTAATATAACATTCATTGATCAAAACTGTGCAGTTGTGACACCTAATACTCCAGTCGCAGGCTATGTGCCCCCGCAAATAAATGGAGATCTGGGGAGAGTGACGAATGGGCTTGGCACGGGTGCAATAAACGTTCAGGTCATTGACCCCGCTGCGGTTAAAAGCGGTGCTCAGTACAGGATTGAGTTTAATGCAACAGGTGCCGTGCCTTTTTATCGGACAACTTCTTATACACTAATCAGGACTCTCAACACCAAAACCGACACTCTTTACAGTAATGTCGATGCAACTGTGTTTGGACCAAATGTGTTCAGCACTCCTTTCGACGGTATGGTTTTTACATTTCGAAATGATACAACAATTGCAATTAATGATTCTCTGACAGGATGGTATATAGGTAAAAGCAACTTAAATCTGAGCGTAATCCCTGATATGACTTCCTCGAGCCTGGATGTAAAGTGGCCCACAGATTACAAGATGGTGTTCTTTGACCATCAGGTATCCACAACGCCATATAATAAAATACCCGTGAATTTTTTGGTGTTCGACCTGAACACGGGTGATACGGTAAGAACTGAAATATTGGATAATGACAGATCTAAGTCCTTAACACTTGGTGATGATATTATATTTATTCAAAAATTAAGGAACCAAATTAAGTACACCTGGCGTGTACACTACCAGCCACCACAGAACCCTGGAACTGCGCCAATTTATCCTCAACCAGGCGATGAGTTTCGCATTTATACAACCAAACCATTTGCAAGTGGAGATTATTTTTTGTTCTCGACAAAAGGAATGGGAATCAATAACACACTGGCCAACCAGAACCTTTCTAAAATCTCTGTTGTTCCCAATCCATACATTGCAACAGCAAGCTGGGAACCAAGATCGCTTTACCCAACAGGAAGAGGGACGCGTAAGATTGATTTTATAAATCTACCACCAACGTGTACAATCAGGATATACACATTGTCTGGAGCATTGGTTAAGACGCTTTACAAGGACAATTCAAACCTAAATAGCGGCGGTGCAATGTCATGGGACCTGGTTTCAGATGATGGGATGGACATTGCCTATGGCCTATATATATACGAAGTAGATGCGCCTGGAATTGGGAAGTTTATCGGCAAATTCGCAGTAATTAAGTAGTGGAGAATGAAGTATGAAAAGTAAGATTTTCTTCTCTATAATTTTCGTGCTCGTTTCTTTATCGTATTCGTTTGCTCAGGGCCTTATTTCAAATGTTTCAAAGAGAGGAACGTCAGCTGCTTCTTTTCTTGAAATTGGACAGGGAGCTCGAGCTACAGCAATGGGGAGTGCTTTTGTGGCGGTGTCCGATGATGAGAGCGCATTTTATTGGAACCCTGCTGGCCTGTCCAGGATAGAAGGCGTTGGGATCCTGTTCGATCACACTAACTGGTTAGCGGATTTATCATATAACTATTTGGCGGCGTCCTATAATCTGGGAAACTTTGGGACAGTAGGCTTTAGCTTAACTGCATCCAACTATGGAGATATGAAGGTCACAACTGTTGATAATCCTAATGGTACCGGTCAGATATTTAGCGCTACAGACCTAGCTGTGAGTCTTGGATATGCAATTAATCTTACAGACAATTTCTCTATTGGCTTCAATCCCAAGGTTGTCTATCAGTCAATTTGGGACGCTAGTGCAACTGGTTTTGCAATTGATTTGGGAATCCTGTACAGGACGCCCTTTGATGGTGTAATACTAGGGATGTCAATATCAAATCTGGGAACGAAAATGCAGATGCAGGGGCAGACACTTTTGGTTACTTATGACCCTGATCCTACGACAACGGGGAATAATGGTAAGATTCCAGCGAATCTTGGTACAGACTCTTGGTCACTTCCGTTAAATTTCCGTGTGGGGCTTTCGTATAGTCCACTTGTGACTGATATGAATAAGATTACGGTTGATGTTGATGCAATGCATCCAAATGACAATTATGAATCCATCAACATAGGGGCAGAGTATGTCTTTGACAATTTAATTGCCTTCCGGGCAGGGTATAAGTCACTTTTTTTGCCCGGATCAGAAGAGTCTTTTGCGCTTGGAATAGGATTGAAAGAGGCCCATATAGGTAACGTCGTTGTATCTCTTTCATATGCTTACCAGAATTTTGGACGGTTAAATTATATACAGAAATTCGGTGCTGGAGTCAATTTTTGATGAGCAGCTTTGATCATAAATTAATATGAATTTAAATACCTGGGTATGAACATGATAAATAAGAACGCCATACTATTTATTTTGGTCTTTAGTTTAGCAAGTAGGGCTTCAATCGGCCAGTGGAGCAAAACAGTTTTACCCCCTCCTCCTTATGGACACGGGGCATTACCAGGGCGCGTCACAACTCTGGCAAGCGACGGACTAAATTTGTACGCTGGCACTCTTGGTGGGAACCTCTACAGGTCAAGTGACAACGGAACTACCTGGACTTGTATTGATTCCGGTCTGACAACGTCTGATATAACCACGATACATGTTATTAATAACATTCTCCTAGTGGGCGCTTATGGAAACATTGCTAATGCTACATACGGAATGCATGGACAAGGCAGTGGTATTTATATGACTTCAGATGTTGGGAGGACCTGGAAAAAAGTTAGTGCAGGTATTCCAGACACCAACATCTATGTGATTAGTCACATGGACTCAACTATATTTGCCGGCACGTGGAATGCTGGCATTTATTATTCTGAAGACATAGGGAAATCGTGGAATCAAGCTAATAACGGGTTGACTAATTTGTCTATCCGCACCATTGCTGCAGTTGGAAACAGGCTCTATGCGGGCACATGGGGTGGTGGAGTCTTTATATCAGATGATCACGGTGGCAGCTGGGCACAAAGCAATACGGGTATCAACAATCTATATGTAAATTCAATTGCCATTGACAGTCCATATGTTTACATGGGAAATACCGAAGGCGTTTATAAGAGCACAAACGGCGGATTTAGCTGGAATCTTACTAACAAAGGGCTAACGACAACATACATAAATACCTTTTTGGTGATTCATCCTGATGTTATGGTGGGGACATCCGGGAGTGGACTCTTTGTTTCTTTAAATCAGGGTAGCTCATGGCAACTTGCCGATACAACGGGGCTTACTGACGGATATATTTACTGCCTTGCAGTAAACGGCTCAAGGCTATTTGCAGGTGCTAATAACGGTGAGGTCTGGAGCAGACCGCTTAAAGAAATTATAACAAAAGTGATGGAGAACTGGGAGGGTGCCATTGCAAATAGCTTTCAACTTTATCAAAACTATCCAAATCCTTTTAATCCTGAAACAAGAATCTCGTATAAGCTGTCTTCTCCTCAGAAGGTCATATTAAATGTTTATGATGAGCTTGGAAAGCAGATAGCAACTCTTGCGAGTGGCGTCCAGGCCCCTGGCGTGCATGAAATCATATTTGATGGTTCCGATTATCCAAGCGGTGTTTATTTTTATCAATTAAAAGTTGGAGACTATGTTTCCACGAAGAAAATGACATTAATTAAATAGCGGAAAGTGGTAAGAGCGTGCATTTCCTTCACCGGTTAATTACCTTGACATTTATTTTATTTTTATCAGTTTTGTCTTCGGGTAGTGTGGGTGTTGATAATCAAGGCATTCCGCTATACAAACAGATAAATGCCCCGGTAGAGGAACGAATTGATGATTTAATAAATAGATTGACACTAAGGGAAAAAATCGCACTGTTAGGTGGAACAGGCTTTGCAACAAAGCCAGTTGAGCGACTGGGAATTCCGGAGCTGAAAATGACCGATGGGCCGCTTGGGGTCAGATGGGGAAAAGCGAGTGCGTTTCCATGTGGCACAGCGATGGCAGCGACATGGGATACGTCGGCAGTGAAGGAAATTGCCAAATCAATAGCTGAAGAAGTGAAAGGCAAAGGGAGGAATGTTATTCTTGGTCCCTGTGTAAACATAGCCAGATTACCTATGGGAGGACGTGATTTTGAAAGCTTCGGAGAAGATCCCTACTTAGCGTCGAGAATGACAGTATCGTACATAGAAGGTGTTCAGAGCCAGGGAGTGGCTGCAACAGTCAAACACTTCGCGGCAAATAATCAGGAGTACCAGCGGACATTTGTTGATGTGAGGGTAAGTCAACGTGCTCTTAACGAAATATACTTTCCCGCATTTAAAGCTGCTGTCCAAGAAGCGCATGTAATGGCAGTAATGGCGGCTTACAACAAATTAAACGGACATTTTTGCGCTGAGAACCGATACTTACTTGATACAACCTTGATTCGCAGTTGGGGATTCGATGGATTGGTTATGTCGGACTGGGGAGCAGTTCACAGCACAGTCCAGACAGTGAGTGGGGGACTCGATCTCGAAATGCCCTCAGGTGTATATTTAAATGATAGCACGCTATTTCCTTTACTGAAATCAGGAAGACTAAGTGAGCTACAAATCGACGAAAAGGTCAGGAGAATCCTGAGAGTAATGTTCAGGCTGGGCATTTTTGATCGTGAATCAAAAGAAGATTCCTCCTTGATAAGCACTCCAGAACATAGAAAAGCAGCATATCAGGCAGCAGTTGAGGGAATAGTTCTTTTAAAGAATCAGGATGCGATATTGCCGCTAAATACACATAATATCAAATCAATTGCAGTTATAGGACCGGATGCAGCCGTTGCTCGGACAACAGGGGGTGGCAGTGCAATGGTAATTCCTATTTTTTCAATAAGTCCACTTGAAGCATTACAACAGCATCTTGGCAATAAAATCAAGTTGACTTATGCGCCAGGTGTTTACTTAGAAGGGGATACCCCTCCAATAGACAGCAGTTTCTTGTATTTGCCCGACAAAAATGTGCATGGTTTGCTGGGAGAGTATTTTAATAATTTAGAACTAACTGGAAAGCCAACAGCCCGTCGCGTAGACAAAACAATAAATTTTAACTGGAGCAATGAATTTTTTGTAAAAGGTATTAAGCCAGTACAGTCTTCCGTAAGATGGGTTGGTCGGTTAAGGGTTCCTGAAACTGGTAATTACACCATTGACATGGGTAGTGATGATGGTTCCAGACTCTACATTGATGGTAAATTAGTGATTAATGATTGGAGAGACCACGCATTTGAAACCCAATCATATAAGATTCGTCTTAAGCGAAATAAATTTTACAAAATTGTGGTTGAATATTATCAGAACGCCGGTGATGCAGCGATTAAACTTGGTTTGAGGAGAGAGAATGTAGATTTAATTAAGGAGGCAGTAGACGTCGCAAAAAAGTCTGATGTTGCAATAATTTTTGCTGGCACGTCAGCACAATACGAGACGGAGGGGAGGGATCGGAACGATCTAACTTTACCTGCAAATCAGGATGAGTTGATTCAAAAGGTTGGTCGGGTTAACAAAAAGACAGTTGTGGTGCTGGTCAATGGATCTCCTGTCATCATGAACAAGTGGATAAACAAAGTAAAAGGGGTTCTGGAAGCGTGGTTTGGTGGTGAAGAGGCAGGGGATGCAATAACCGATGTGCTACTTGGTTTTTATAACCCTTCTGGAAAACTTCCCATGACATTTCCCCGCCGATGGGAGGATTGTTCATCATACGAGGCATACAGGCATAAAGACAGTGTATCAGTTTATAGTGATGGTATATATGTCGGATATAGATGGTTCGACCAACATCACATTGAGCCTTTGTTCCCGTTTGGCTACGGGCTTTCATATACAAGCTTTGCATACAGAAATTTAAGGATAAGTGAAGCAGAAAATGCACATAGAAGATCATACAAAGTGACCTTTATATTGATAAACACAGGTTCTCGCTCGGGTACTGAGGTTACCCAGCTTTATATCAGTAATCTGGATAAATCAGCCAAGGAGCCACCAAAAGTTCTTCGAAAGTTCAATAGGGTTGAATTAAATCCAGGTGAGTCGAGAGTAGTTGAATTCAGACTCACAGAGGACGACTTCGCATACTACAACGAAAAAACAAACAGCTGGATAGCAAAGCCTGGTAAGTATGAAATAATTGTGGGGAGCTCAAGCAGAGATCCCGAAAAACTTTCAGCAGTCATCTTGCTACATTAAAAAAGATCGTGTGATTTCCCGCCTCCGTCCTTTTATTTGTTGATTATTCGGATAAAAGAGGGTAAAATAATTTTGCGATCTGATCATTAAATTTTAGCATGAATGCGGAGTTTCTTTTCTCAATGAGGCACAACTAATTCAACCTAATATCCATCAAAAAGGAGGTCTACTATGGCAGTAAAAAGGATCTTAATGATCGTAGGCGACTTTGTCGAGGACTACGAGGCGATGGTTCCTTATCAAATTCTTACCATGGTTGGGCATAAGGTCGATGTTGTCTGTCCAGGCAAGAGAGCAGGAGACACTGTGAAGACAGCGGTTCATGACTTTGTTGGAGATCAGACTTATGTTGAGCTCCAGGGGCATCGGTTTAAGATTACTGCAAATTTTGATGAAGTTAATCCGTCAGAATATGATGCCCTGGTAATACCAGGGGGAAGAGCACCAGAATATTTAAGGCTCAACAAAAAGGTCATCGATATTGTTAAGGCTTTTGAGAAAAAGCCGATTGCAGCGATTTGTCACGGTCCGCAGATACTTGCTGCCGCCGACATGTTGAAGGGGAAGCACATGATCTCATATCCGGCTGTAGGACCTGAGTGTGTAAAAGCAGGAGCTATATATGGAGAAGTCAGTCCAAATGCAGACAACGCCGTTACAGATGGTAATCTGGTAACGGCACCTGCCTGGCCGGCTCATCCTGAGTGGATGAGGCAGTTCCTGAAAGTCCTTGGGTCAAGGATAGAAGCGTAATTGGTTGTTAAGTGTGATAGCCACCATCAGCAGTGGCTATCACACGTCTTTGCTATGGAATTGCCAGGAGAGATGATATTGCACTAACTTTTCCGGTATTAAAAGACGTGAAAATAACACATCAATGGGGAGGTCCTGTTTCAGTACCAACAGATTTATCTCCTGCAATGGGATATTTAGGCGATGAACGGGCCGTTTACAGCCTCGGATGCGTAGGACATGGAGTTGCTCTGGCACATATGAACGGGTGGACAATAAGCGATCTTGTACTTGAAAAGAAGACCGAGAGAACGGAAACTTTTTTTTGTAAATCGGAAGCTCATTCCATGGCCACCTGAACCTTTGAGGTATATTGTGAGTTCAGCAATCTATATATGAGACTGGAAGACAGAATACTTGATAGCGCTTATCATTAGGAAAAAATTTGTGGTGTGATAGTCTGGTGAGCTGTATTTGTCTCCGCATAAATAATGTGTTGTTGGGGGAAAAAAGGGAATGATTTACATCTTATTTTAACTCAAAAGGAAAAAAGCGTTTCCTCTGAGTAAATATGTTATAAATAGTTTTTTAATTTTTTATTAAATCAAGCTTGACTTTTTTAAAAAAAGATATTATTCTCTACTTGAAAAATGGAGGGAAAAATGGTTAATGGAAAGGTCCTTGCAACGGCTCTTTTACTAGTATCATTGAGAACCGGATATGCTCAAATAACCATTGACGGTAACTTCAGTGATTGGACTGGGGTGGTTCCGTATGTAACCAACAGTGATTCAAACGTAACCTGGGGGGCTAATGGAACTTTTACGGCTGGCTACTATGTTGCTGGTGATTCAACGCTATATCTACGAACTGATGTCAGGGGTACATTTCAACCAATTGACTGGGATCACTACTACGTCATCTATATTGATGTTGATAGAAGTGTATCGACAGGATACACTGCCGGCTGGTGGACAATGGGTGCAGACTTCAGGATCATTATTTTTAATTCAGCTCAGTACTTACAAAAGTTTATGGGGGCCAATCAAAGTGATGACAGCTGGGGTTGGAATGGAGTGTTAAATGCCAGCAAGCCTGTTTTGGCAGCCTTTAGTGGAAGTTCATGTGAAGCAGCGGTGCCATATTCTGATTTGCAGGTCTCTAAAGGTGATTCGGTGTGGATTCAGTGGAGAGCTGAACCGGGAACCAATGCTATGCCTGCTTTTGGTGCTTTGAGGAAAAATGCATATCTAAGTCCAGGTGTAAATGGTATGAAAATCATGATACCTGCTTATTTTTATCCAGGTACAGATTGGGATCGGATGGCAGTAGAAGCGGCAAAAATGCCCGGTCGGCTATATGCAATTGCCAATGTCAATAGTGGGCCTGGATACAATTATGATGCCTCATACGATGCTGCAATTAAGAAATTACAAAATAGTGGAGGAAAGGTTATTGGATACGTATCTACTCAATATGGAGCGCGACCAATTGACTCAGTTAAATCAGATGTCGACAGATGGTATTCTTTCTACCCATCAATAAATGGTATATTTGTTGATGAGCAGCCGAACACCACAGGAAAGGAGAGCTATTATCTTCAACTATACAGCTATATAAAACAGAAGGACTCTTCGTCCCTGGTTGTTGAGAATCCGGGTGCAAACACGATAGAAAGCTACTTATTATACAATGGACAACGGGCAGCTGACGTAATCTGTATCTATGAAGATAGCACAGGATTTAGTAGCTGGTCGCCTGCTTCATGGTGCAGCAAGTATAGCGAAGGCAATTTCTTAGTTATTAGTTACAACATATCTGGCAACGGTTGGCTTAATATTGTTAATAGAGCCCGCTCTTTGAATATAGGTTGGATTTATTGTACAAATCTCTCTGGAGTCAACCCTTACTCAGCTTTGCCATCGTATTTTGAACAGTTAACTGGCTACCTGGCCACGGGGGTTGTGGACACGACTACTAACCCGGTAGGAAACCAATCAATTAAAATAGACGGTCATTTTAGTGACTGGCAAAATGTAAAACCCTTAAACTCAATTCAGAGTCTCCAGCCTGGCACATACTCTGATCAAAATGCCAATATAGTTAATGTTTGGGCAGCAGGTGATTCAACTAATCTTTATTTGAGCTATCAGGTCTCCGGAACCTTCGACTACACAAAATATTTTTACCATATTTTTATAGATTCTGACAATGATTCAAGTCTTAACAAAACAGGTTTTGTTTATCAGGACAGTGCTTCAATTGGGGCAGAATTTATGGTTGAAAATAACAGCCTCTGGAAGTACAATGGTTCGGGTCACACTAATTGGTCCTGGGTAGGTGCCAGCGGCTTGCAAAAGGCTGATAGCGGTGGGCGTACTGAAATCGCAATACCATTAAAAACACTTTTTCAAACTTCATTAAGTAATCCAATAAGATTTTTCATAGAAATTAACCAATCGTCTGCGCCATATTCTCTTGTTGAAACTGCGCCAGCTAACTACAAGTACTATTCTTACATATTTCAGCCAGGGGTGCCAACAGAAGTTTCTTCACTGACGTCGGAAATTCCGTCAAATTACCGCTTATATCAGAACTTCCCAAATCCATTTAATCCTTCCACAGTATTGAAATTTGAGATCCCCGTGAGCGGTTATGTACAGCTCATTGTTTTTGATATCCTTGGGCGCCGTGTTGCAACATTGGTTAATGGATTTGAAAACGCAGGAACTCACAGTATTGTATTTGACGCTCGTGACCTTCCAAGTGGTCTCTATTTTTATACTCTTAAAACTTCAAATTACTTGAAAACAAACAAGATGATTTTATTGAAATAACAGTGGCCATTTGCAAATGCTGTTACTGATGGCTAAAACCCAGGTTTTCTTCTAAAGGAAAGGGATGCGTCAATGCGGAATTACTCTGCTCTTATTTTTGCTGCATGCATTCTGCTAAGTGCCTTTTCAAAGCCGGCATTTTCAGCGGGTGCAACAGTTCGGGGTCACGTCAAAGATTTAAGTACAGGAGAGCCCCTTCCGGGTGCTAATGTTCTTATTGTAGGAACTGTTTTAGGGGCTTCGACTGATTTAAATGGCAAGTTTGTCATTATGAACGTTCCTCCTGGAACCTATTCTGTAAAGGCTAGTTATGTGGGGTATAAATCAAAAGAAGCTCGGGTCACAATCAAGGGTGCTGGGGAGGTTGAAATAGACTTTCAGCTTGAAGCAGTCGGTATCCAGGGAAGAGAGGTCGTGGTAACTGCGCAGGCAGCTGGTCAGAATTCCGCAATCAATCAGCAACTCTCTTCAGATCGAATTGTTAATGTGGTTTCAGCTGCTCGCATTCAGGAACTGCCGGATGCGAATGCAGCGGAATCTGTGGGAAGACTCCCGGGGATTTCGGTTCTGAGGAATGGTGGTGAGGGAACCGAGGTGGTTGTTAGAGGACTTGCACCAAAGTTCAGTCAAATAACAATAGATGGCATCCAGATGGCATCAACGAGTCCTGATGACAGAAGTACAGACATAAGTATGATCTCCTCAAATATGCTGGACGCCATACAGGTTTCAAAAACTGTCACCCCTGATATGGACGCAAACGTAATTGGCGGGACGGTAAATTTTGAACTTCGTGAAGCGAGGACAACTCATCCTGGAGTACCTGAGTTCAGTTTGCTGGCTCAGGGTGGATACAACAATTTACCGGATGTATATAACAAATTTAATAACTACAAATACGTTGGAAGTGCTGAGAATAGATTTTTAAATGATAAGCTGGGGATTTTTGCTCAAATTGACGTGGAAAGAAAGAATTTGACCTCAAATGAACTGGGGGCCAATTACGATCATAAAGGAAATAGTACTACTGACTATATCACGACCGCAGTTAATCTGTATTACATTTATAGAGATATAGTTAGATATAATGGGGCGTTAGTGGCTGATTACAAATTACCAGATGGCCAAATAAAGCTTTCAAATCTTATTACATCAAGCCTTGGAAATGTTGAGACAAGATCAGAATCATTTGGTATCTCAAGTAATTCTCACGATTACGTGGTTTCAGGATCACCCAACCGAACCAATAGCATCACAAATGGAATAAAATACGAGCAGGCATTTTCACCCTTTTACCTCGAAGCTAGAATCTCCCACACATATTCGGAGCAAAAGGTGCCGGACAATTGGAGCCTCGATTTTCTTCAAAACTCCGCCGGTCTGGGTCAGTTTAATAATCAGGCAAATATTGATCCAAGGCAAGTTCCTGTAGCTGCGAACAATATATTGTCCCAGACATATATGAACTACATAACGTCATACAACACCTTTTCAAAAGAGAGAGCTTTATCAAGTTCCGTAGACTTAAAGGCTGGATTTAAACTTACTAAATACATCGGTGGAGAAATTAAGTTCGGCGGTATGTACAGGTATCAAACAAGGCTTTTTGATCAGGATGTTTATGATGGAGGCGGGTTTCAGTATGGTGGGGCTCAATTTGTTGATAGTTTAATAAGTGCATACTACCATCTACCTCCGAATATAAAAAATCAAATTCCTATAACACTTTTTGCCGATCCGAATTTCAGGTATGGAAAATTTCTCGGCGGCGACTATGTACTTGGTCAGGCAGTAAATCTGGGACTCTTTTCAGGTTTGCCAGATTATCTTAAAGCGAATTATCAATCTATTCTTGCTAATAATGGCTGGTCAGCTTTTGTTCATGACAGCTATTTATCTACAACTAACGATTACAGTGGGCATGAAAACCAATCGGCTGTTTACGTAATGTCTACTTTGAACATAGGAGAGCAGGTTACAGCTATACTTGGTATAAGGTATCAGGATTTAAGTACAACATACATGGGAAGCCGTGGAATTCAAAGCCGTGGCTCCACGCTATCATATAATCACTATGACACGACAGTGGTACAGGATCACGGATACTGGTTACCCGATATCTCACTAAAATGGAAACCCGCTTCATGGTTTGACATTCGTTTGTCCTACACCAATACAATTGCGTATCCTGATTACAATTCAATAATCCCCCGTATTGATGTTGCCCCAGGGATGATTCAGTGGAACAATTACAGGTTGTCACCTTCAAGGTCAACGAATTACGATGCTTATATTTCTTTTTATGATAATACAATTGGGCTTTTTACAATTGGCGGGTTTTTAAAACAAATAAAGAACCTAATTTATCCGTGGTTCTTCTATGTTTCTGGCACAAACGCGCTTCAGTATTTTCCAGCCAGTCTCCTCGGATCTGCTTCTTCTTCCGGAACATATCAGGTGGTCACTTTTGTGAATAATACCTATGTGGTTAATGACTACGGGGTGGAGATGGATTGGCAAACTCATTTTTGGTATTTACCAGGACCTCTTTCTGGACTCGTTTTAAGTGCTAACTACACTCATATCTTCTCAAAAGCCCAGTATCCGTATACACTGATTCGGTCGACGGGACGAACTTTGACTTACATTGATACTTCGTTTACCGATAGGCTTTTATATCAACCTGACAACATAGCGAATTTATCTATAGGATTTGACTACAGGGGATTTTCCATCAGATTAGCTATGCTTTACCAGGCTGACATTTTTACGGGCGTTAATTTTTGGCCGCAGCTCAGGACGAATACTGCAGCTTACAGGCGATGGGATCTGGCTTTTAAACAATCATTGCCAATTCCGGGTGTGGAGTTGTACGGCGACTTAAATAACATAAATGGTGCTAAAGATGTCAGTGTCTTACAGTTGGCAAGAGTGCCACAGTCAATACAGGATTATGGTATGACAGCAGACGTTGGATTACGATGGAAATTTTAACCCCTGTACTGTGCGCAGATGAGAATGTTAATTGTCAGTAAAAATAAAACCAAACCTAACACTAACAAAAACAGAAGGAGAAATCCTATGAAACAGTTGCTTCTAGCAACAGTTATGATTATTGGAGCTGTGCTTATGTCAAAGGCAGCGCTTGCCGGCTCTAATGATACACTGGTTGTGTATGCCAGTGACTCCCGGAGTCTTGACCAGATAATTAACAATGATACGACCTCGTCCGGTCAGCAGGCCCACAGTGTATACAAACTCGTATCCCATGATACAACTTACATCTTCCTCGGCCCTGTTTCGGTAAAGTCTAACCTTAGTGTCATTGGTACTCTTGGTCCAAATGGAAGGCCACCGTGTATTCAACCTGGTATCCGGGCAGACGGTTCAACTTCCTGGTACCTGTTTGTGATGAATGGCAACAAGACAGTAGGTGTTTTCAAAAATTTATATCTAACAGGTCTCGCTACAAATAATACAATTGACCAAAACAACGTCAACGGTGTTGGAGCACTAATACAGGTGTCTGGTGACTCGACTAAATTGTATGTTGACAACGTAGTATTTGAAGACTGGCCAGAAAACGCCATATCTTACAGTGGGAATTGGGATTCTTTTTTCATTACTAATTGCAAATTCCGAAATATGATTTCTCCAACTCAATGGTATTCTGGAGAAGCGCTTCGTAATCAGTATAATACAGCCATTACAGATACAATTATTATGAAATACAACACCATCCTTGCTATAAATGCTTATGCGGCTTGTCCGGTTACTGCTTCTTATATCAGGTACTTTGAGTTTTCTCATAATAGTGTTTTGCTTACCTTCCAGAATCCGTTCTGGATATTTAACGTGACAAATGGAAAAGTAAACGATAACCTGTTTTATGCCACGTGGGTTGGTGGAATAACGAAACAGGAGTATGTTGGTTACTGGGATCAGCTATGGAGTCTTGAGATCGGGTCCATTATCGATCTTGACACTCTCAGTGTAGATAATGCAAAATATTTAAATCCAAGCGCAACCACAAAGCCTGACTGGACAGCAGAAGCAAAAAGGGTGATAGAGGTCAGGAACAATGACTACTATCAACCACAGGCAGTACTGAACTTTTGGAAGGCATGGGATGATACCGCACATGCTGATTCTATTTACACGCCGAAATTCATGAATAATAGAACCACAAATATGTTCAATGATAAAACTCACTGGCCAAACCTTACCCAATCAGGTAATATCAGTGTAGATCCTGGTTTTGGACCATCAATTGATCAGGTTCTTTATAGCAATACAGGAAATGGGATTGGTTTATTTCAGTACTTTGTTGATATCAGAACTAACAGCGCATCCACTGGCATATATGGGTATAAGCCACAAAGTCTGGTTGGAAACAACTGGATTCCCCAATGGCCTCTACCTGAACTGACAGACATGCAATACTCCAATGCTGCTCTCAGGACAGGGGGGACTGATGGCAAGCCAATTGGGGATCCGGGATGGTTTACTGGAGCATATACCGGCATTCAAATGAAAACAAATGAATTGCCGACTGAGTTTTCGTTGAGCAATAATTATCCAAATCCGTTTAATCCATCGACGACTGTTAGAGTCAGTTTAAATAACGCAGGTATCATGAGCCTGAAGATATATAATGTTCTCGGTCAGCTTGTTAAGGTAGTAGATGAGGGTTATAAACCAGCCGGTACCTACATCTACAATATAAATATGGATAATTTCGGGAGCGGCGTTTATTTCTATACTTTAACGCAGGGATCCAATTCAATCACAAAGAAGATGATTCTGATGAAGTGAGTTTGCTCTCTACTCCTCCTCATGAATAGTGATTGAGGCCGGCGGGGAGGTTTGTCCAAAATCTTCCCGCCTGGTCATAAACCTATTGGTTCGGAATGGTTGCTCTTTGGGAGAAATTGACAATGAAACATGTCAACATAACAATATTATTTTCAGTCCTCGTTTTGAAATCAATGAGCATTGCTCAGGTTAGGGTAAACTACGAATTATCTGATAAAGTATTCAGCAATCCTGAGAGGGGATTTTATACACAACTGACATCCCAGGCGGAAGAGTCTCCTTTGAGTATGCCTGTCCTTGAGGCAATTAAAGCAAAGGGTGAAACGCTGATTCTTCGAATGTACTATTTAAAACCATTTCGTAATCGTCCAATTAGCCAGAAAGAGCTTGACCTAGTCCAAAACGACTTCAATACGATCAGGCGGGCCGGAATGAAGGCAATTGTGAGGTTCGCATATAGCGAAGGAATTGGTGAGCAGGACGCCCCCCTTCAAATTGTTCTCGAACACATTTCTCAACTTAAACCAATTTTACAATCTTCTTCCGACGTCATTGCAGTGTTGCAGGCGGGCTTTATAGGGGCCTGGGGTGAGTGGCATTCATCTACTCATGGTCTTGACTCGATTGCAAATATGAGACGGATACTTTTTGCTTTACTGAATGCTCTTCCTGAAGACAGAATGATTCAGATAAGAACCCCACGTTATGTTCAAGAAATTTTTAATCGTACTTCACCTTTAAAAGAATCTGAAGCATATAATGAATCTTCCTATTCAAGAGTCGGATTTCACAATGATTGCTTTCTTGCAAATTGGAATGATTACGGTACGTATGTCGATACAGTTGCGGAAAAGGAATATTTATCAGAAGAAACCAGGTACAGCCCAATGGGAGGAGAAACATGTCACCTCAGTTCATACAGCAACTGCTCAAATGCCACCCTCCAGTTGAGGAAATTCCACTGGTCATTCCTCAATAATGGTTATAATCCAGACGTTATCAGTGAGTGGATAAATAACGGATGCTATAATGATATAGAAAAAAACCTGGGTTATCGCCTGGTACTTATAAGTGGAAACTTTGATTCGGTTTCAAGTCCAAATGGTCCGTTCAGATTTATGATTAAGCTAACTAATGTAGGTTATGCATCTATGTATAACCCGAGAAATGTTGAGATAGTAATTAAAAATAAATTCAACCAGAAAAGATATTTTGTTACTCTTCCTGTAGATCCACGATTCTGGCAACCGGGGGATACGATCTCTTTATCAGGTGAAGCTGGCTTACCAGAAAATATTTCTAATGGTTTGTACGATGTCTTTCTTAACCTACCTGATCCTCAGCCACGACTGCATAACAGATCGGATTACTCTGTTAGATTTGCAAACAAAAATGTCTGGGATCCAAAATCTGGCTATAATCTCCTGCTATCTAACTTTGTTATCAATGATAAAAGGAAGAAGCCTAATTATACGGGGCTTTACTATTTTCAAGCTATCGAGGACAGTTTAGAAATCCCCGGGAATCAAGGTATCAAAAATTGAATAAAAACAGTGCACATCTAATAGTAAAGTTCACTCGGAAAAACAGGAAATGGAAGCCTTGCCTTATTAAACACTTTAATTTCTTTTTAGTCGTGTTTGCATTGCTTGGTCAGCAGTTATTAGCCTATCCGGGTAAACATGTGCCGCACGGCATTTCCCAAATCTCAGACAATTGTTGCAGTATTTTTGATTTCCCCCCCTTAAGGCATCGCGGTTATGAGACGGCAAGGTCGGAAGGGTTTGTGGAAATTAAGAATGGCCAACTGAAACTTGAAATCGGTCCTGACATGGGTTTCAAAATATATACCCTCGACACTATGTCAGGTGGTTGGATGTTTGCTGGTGAAGGGCCTGCTCTATTAGAACTGAAACTTAAAAGCAGTGATATTCCTGTCAAATTTAAGATGATGCAAGATGTTGTGGAAAATCAGGGTGATAAGACGAACTATGGAGCTGGCAGGGCCGTTAATTTAACGGCTATATCTCGCGACTCAGTGCTGAAACTGAATATGGCCTTTATAATTCCACAGGCATTAACGAATGTAATAGTATGCCGTATCACAGTGCAAAACCTGGCTCATGTTAATGAAGAAATCCAATATTTACGAATTATGAAGTCCGTACTGGACGCCAGAAATTTTGGGGCGGACAGCGCATATAAATTCTGGACCTTTCAAGGAGGGAGTTATCCAGAAAGATTTGACTGGATATTCCCGTTAACAAAAACTTTTTCAAGACAAAATTATCAAGGAATGAACGCACCTGACTATGGGGGAGGCATTCCTGTGGTTGATTTTTGGACACGTAAACAGGGGCTGGCATTTGCTTCGCTCTCGCAAATGCCGCAACTCATTTCTCTACCTGTAAGGGTAGACCACCAGCAGGAAATCCTTTTCTCAATATTGGATTCAAACAAAACGGTGCTTGCACCCAATCATAGTATTGTTGAGATTCCTGTAGCCATTATCAGCCATCACGGTGATTTTTTTAATGGATTGAGAACTTATTCTAAACTCCTGCAATTAGAAGGTTTTACTTTTCCGAAGGCGCCCAGGGATGCGTATCAACCTGAATGGTGCGCTTGGGGATATGGACGAAGCTTCAGCAAGGAGCAAATACTCAAGACATTGGATCTCGTCAAGGAGCTTGGTTTTGGATGGGTTACTATAGATGACGGCTGGCAAGACAATGATGGTGACTGGAAACCAAATCCTAAAATATTTCCAGGGGGTGATTCTGATTTCATCGCATTTGTGGACTCGATCCATGCGCACGGGCTAAAAGTTAGACTGTGGTGGGTTCCATTTGCGGCTCAGGATTCATCTTATAGTGTTGTTCATTATCCAGATCGACTCAGAGAATACGGAATGCTTATCCAGAGTAAAGTTGCACTTGAACATCCAAATTGGTTTTTGCTTGACAGGGATGGTAGGCGTGTGCAGGTTTCATGGTGGAATTCCTACTTACTCTGTCCAGCCATTCCAGAGGTGCGTGATTATTATGTTAATTTTGTAAAGAAGGCTATAAAGAAATGGAAGATCGATGGGTTCAAGATTGATGGACAGAACCTGAATGCTGTTCCCCGCTGCTACAACAAAAGTCATGATCATGTTTCTCCAGATGCTTCTAGCAAAGCAGTCCCTCTTTTTTTTAAGGATATTTATCAGACTGCAACAAGGCTCAGGTCGGATTTCCTGATCCAAATTTGCCCTTGCGGTACTAACTTTTCAATTTATAATCTTCCATTCGTGAATCAAACCGTTGCGTCTGATCCATTGTCACCATGGCAAGTAAGACTAAAAGGGAAGACATTTAAGGCGTTATTTGGTGGTAATGAGACATACAGCGGTGATCACGTTGAATTAACCAATCGATCCTGGAATGACAGCTTGCAGCGGTTTGTACCACACGGCGAAGAGGATTTCGCTTCAACATTTGCTGTTGGTGGTGTTCCTGCTAGTAAGTTTACCATTACAGGCGTTCCTCAGGAAGACAGTACTCTTATACTTACACTAAAGAAGAAATTATATTATAAAAAGTGGATGGAAATATATAATAAGGAGAAGATGAGTAAGGGGGAATATCTTAATTTGTACGACATTGCTTTTGACAAGCCCGAAGCGCATGTTATTAAAAAAGGTCATACGTATTATTACTCGTTTTTTTCTAATGGAAACTTCCACGGCACGGTTGAATTAAGAGGGCTGGATGAAGGAAAGTATAGGGTTTATGATTTGGAAAGCGGTAAGCTTGTAACATTTGTTAATTCATTTAATCCAAAAATTAGCTTGAATTTCTCCCACCACATGATTTTAAAAGTAGTCAGGAGAAGCAAAGATAAAACAAAGTGAATACAATGGCATATAACGCGGAAGACAACCCGGATCTTGTTCTTTTCATCCCGGGTTTAATCCGTCCTCTGCAATCACAATGTGGTCTTTTTATGAGTTTTCAAATCAACGGGTTTGTCCGTGAGTCAAGGTGATATATCAGTTAGAGGCTGTAAGAACGATTCCGAGCTCAAGGCAGTTGTTGATCTGTGTGATATAGCATTTCCTAACACCAACAGGGAATATTTTGAGAGGCATATCTACAGAGATGGGACTCTTTCACCATCCGATACAAGGATTTTATTGAAAAACGACAAGATTGTCAGTTCAGTTCAGGTATTTCCCAGAAGTATATATTTAAATGGAAGAATAATTAAGATGGGAGGGATTGGAAACGTGGCCACTCTCCCCGAGGAACGCAGGAACGGGTATGCGGGTATGTTATTGGTTGATGCCATTGAATATATGAGGAGCAGGGATATGCAGATTTCAATGTTGACAACAACCATTAACAACTACTATGAAAGGTTTGGCTTTCAAACGATTAAGAGGCATGTTTTTGTTTGCAACATCGGTAACCCTGTTAGAAATAACAATATTAGAAGGTTTGATTTGCGGAAAGATTTAAATGCTGTCATGGGGCTTTACGAAAGCTACAATCGGGCAGCTATAGGTTCAATAGCCCGTGATTTAAAATACTGGAATTTCCAAATTAACTTCTCAGATGATGATAAAGATTTATTCCTGGTTTACGAATTAAATGAAGAGGTGATTGCTTACACAAGGTCAAAGAGGTTAGATGATCGTCTTAAGGTGCTGGAGTACTCATTTGCGGGTCAAAATTCAGAATTGATCACGGCCTTGTTGAGACATTCAATGTTTGAGGCCCGAAGGGATAAAATTGAACTTTTCATTTCAGAAAGAGAAAAATCACGGCTGCCGTTCATTAGAGATTCAGACCTGCGTATCGACACTGATTTGATGATAAGATTTCTTAGTTCTGGATTGACCATAGAGGAGAAAGAACTCCTTTTGAAGGAAAATTACATAACGTTCTGGATGACAGACTTCTTTTAAAAAATAATAGGTAGAAAATGATATACCGACTACTTATAGCTGTTTTTCTTTTTAATTCGCTTTCCTTAGCTCAGGATGTTCCGTTCATTAAAGCTTATAACGAGGGGGTTGCGATCGGAAATAAGTACATAGAAAACGACATTGACCTCTCTGGAGACGGATTAAGGAAATCTCAGATTATTAATAAACTTTCAGGGAATAAGTATCAGGTTCAGGATGACATCTTTGCGTTGAAGCTAATATTTTCCGGACTGGGACCAGCACCAAAAAAGGTTCAGAATGGTGAAAACGGGGTGCTACTAACTGCAAATGATTTTAGATATCTTGGGTATGAGCAAAGAAACCTTCCAAATGGAGCAAAACAACTTGTTCTTAACTTTAACTACAGTTGGGAAAATACCAATCTTTTTGTTTCGGTTTACTATGAAATTTCTTCAGAAGAATTTTCATTCAGAAAATGGATTGGTATAAGTGACTCATCATACGGGCTCCAATTTCTTGACAGACTGTACGTTGAATCCATAAAATTTGATCGTGCCGAATTTTCTCACGGCCAGTTTGGCCAACCTGTCTTTTTTAATGACATTTTTTTAGGGCTGGAATACCCCACGGCTGAAAATGTCATCAGCGGGAGTGAGCTCAGAATAGGCTATGTTGTTGGAAAAACAGTCGTACACAATCAGTATTTAACACATAAAGCAATTATTGGATGCTCCTTATCAAAAGCCACACTTGAAAGTACTTTCATGAAATACATCAAAACAATTGAGCCAAATGAGGTGCGTCCTTACTTACTTTACAATTCGTGGTACGATTTAAGAAATCCTGCAATTGCTGGAAACGACTCGATTGGAATAATGAATGAAGCAAATGTACTTCGGACAATTACTTCATTTAAAAAAGAATTGTATGACAAATATCAAATATCGCTTGATGCATTTGTTCTGGATGATGGCTGGGACAAGTATGAGAGTTTTTGGGGAATAGATTCCTCAAGATTCCCTGAGGGATTTAACAGTATAGTTGATTCGCTAAAATCTATTAAAACAAAATTAGGCTTATGGGCATCGCCATTCGGCGGATACTCGAATAGAGATCTCCGCGTTAACTGGGGCAGCAAGCATGGATTTGAAACCACAGGGAATTTTTATTGTCTTGCGGGGACAAAGTATGATTCTTCATTCAGGAATATTATGACGCATTACGCACAGGAGTACCAGATTGGTTATTTCAAGTGGGATGGTTTTCTTTTGGCTTGCAACGAGTCGAATCATGGACATCTACCAGGGATTTATTCCCGTGAAGCAAGCGTAGAAGCTTATATCAACTCAATGAAATCTGTCAGAGCTGTGAATCCAGGTATTTATCTTAATATAACCAGCGGTACATGGCTCTCCCCGTGGTGGCTAAAGTATGCAAATTGCATCTGGATGCAAGGTGAAGATTACGGGTATCAGGAAAATATACCCTCCGTTACAGAGAGGGATAAAGCTATCACCTATAAAGATGTTATATTGTGGAACAACTTTCAGAAACAACACCTCCTTTTTCCAATGGCAAACCTGATGACTCATGGTATCATCAAAGGAAGATTTAATATGCTGGGTGGAGCAAATGAATCCTATCAATCATTTGCAAATGAGGTAATGATGTACTTTGGCAGGGGGGTTAGCATGTGGGAACTTTACATTACACCTGACAAACTTTCAGCGGATGAGTGGAAATCCATTGCTTCGGCAGTTAAGTGGGCAAGGAAGAATGAAGACGTATTGAACACAACCAGAATGATTCTTGGGAATCCGGAAAAAAGGCAGCCCTATGGATATCTGCATGTTAACGATAATAAGGCAATCTTCTTACTTAGAAATCCATACGTTGAAAAAAAGGATGTTAGTGTGAAAGTCGACAGCCGATTTAATGGCCTTGAATCTGGGGTCAAGTATTATGTTAAAGTCATTTATCCATATAATTTAGTTTTGCCGAATCCTGTTACGTACGGCGATGTAATTAAAATAAGTCTCGATGGTTATGAAGTATTGGCGGCAGAAATGGTACCGTCTTACAAACTTGATCCTCATCTTCCGCTGGGAATAAAATACTCTGCTGACCGCAATGGTAGGATAATACTCTGGGGAAAATACGGGACGAAGCGGATAGTCCGACTCGTTAACGGGCAAAATCTCGGGGAAATTAAATTTGCTCGGTCGGTTTCGGCTTTAAAGTATAGAGAAAGAACCGAATTTCCTGAACACCAAAAGAAAATTGAAACGAGACTCGACATTGAAATTCCCAAAAATTATAAATCTTCTCGTCTGGCAGTCCTGATTGAATTAGATTCATCTTTAAGTCATCAGTTAAGACCCGAATTCAGAGCGACGCTTAATGGGAAACAGGAGACAGTTAGTGTGGAGACGGGAAACGGTCGGTGGTATTGGGGAGTTGTGAAGATTGACTCTGCAAATAATTCTATAAATCTCGTTGTTGATTGTAAAGAGAAGATTAAAGGTAGGATCAGTTTGTGGCTGTTTGCACAGGAAGAGCTATCACCTGTATCGCTTGATAATGTCAACGTTACTACAGATGAACTTCTTCCTTCTAAACCGTACCCGCCTGATGTTGAAACTAAGTTTGCACTGATGAGTTCTTATATACTTAAATAAGGAGTTGACCAATGTATTTTGACTGGAGGACCTGGAGTATATGGGCAATTGGGTTTGCTATACTCATTATTTGGATATGGATCCCAATAAAGGAAATAAGAAGGCTTGTACATAAAAAACGGGCGGAATTATCCATTAAAGAACAGCAAGAAAGGAAAACGAAGTGAACTTTCTGGACTATTCAATTGTATTTGCATTTTTAATTATAATGTTTGGTATTGGGTCAATTTTTTATAAATGGATTGGTAGCTCTGACGACTTTTATGTGGCCGGTCGGAATCTCACACCTTTTGTACTGGCTGCTGTTTTAGCAGCGACAAATATCAACCTTTACAGTTTTATTGGCCAGGCTGGTGTTGCTTATAAATATGGAATACCAATTATCTGGCAAACATGGACAGGAAACATGGCAATGGTCTTGTCAGGTTTGTTCATAATACCAATTTACAGGAGATTGAGAATCAGGACCATACCCGAGTTCTTACAGATAAGATATAATAGAGGTGTGCGAACTCTGGTTGCAGTGATTTGGGTTGTAAGGTTGGCATTTTATCTGGGGGTAATTTTATACACAGCTATTACAGCAGCACAAATAGTAACAGGAGTGCATTCTTTCACCGTTTTAGCTTTGGTACTGTCGTTGGTGGTGGTCATATACACAATGCTCGGTGGCATGTGGTCTGTAACGTTTACGGATGTTATTCAGTTTGTTTTAATGCTTGGCGGGGCCCTTGTACTGCTGCCGCTGGCGATGAGCTTCGTTGGATGGTGGCCGGGATTAGTTGCTAAACTGCCGGAAAACTCTTTAACGCTTGTTCAGCAAAGTGGAAAATACAGCTGGAAGTTTATAATAGCGATTTTTCTTTTAGGGATAGAGTGGGCGAGTATCGATCAGGGATTACTACAAAGAGCATTTGGCGCTGAAAACACCAGAACTGTAGCCAAAGGGCTGGTTCTGGCAGGAATAATTACAACTCCGTTTGCACTTTTGTGGAATTTACCGGGTCTGGCAGCGAGGGTGATTTTTCCCCATCTGACTAACCCTGATATGGCCGTTCCACTTTTACTTTCTAACCTTATTCCTCATATAATCTTGGGAATTATTGTAGTTGGACTCCTCTCCTCCCAACTTTCAGCAACGTCAGGCAATTTGAATGGGATTGCAACGGTTTTTGCCAGTGATATTTATGAGAATGTCCTGAATAAAAAAGCTACCCAAAAGCATGTTATCCTTGTTGCAAGAATAATTACTGTCCTCGCCGGTATTGGTATGGTGCTGTTTGCATACTGGGTTCCCTTGCTTGGTGGTGCCGTAAATGCATACTTGACAATTATTGCTATTATGGACATGCCCTTATTTGTAATCACCGTGATATATGGATTGTTGTGGAAAAGAGCCAACTGGCAGGGAGCAATAGCAGGTTACTTAGCTGGTGCTTTAGCAGGCGTAATATGTCAGTATTTTTATAAGATGGATTTTAACCTCACCACCTTCATATCAGCTGCAACTGCATTGGTTGTCACTCCGATAGTAAGTTTGTTGACTCCCGATGAAAACAATGAAACAATTCACCACATCTGGCGCGCCAAACATGTGAGTGATGAAGAAATCAAAGCGAACAATGTCTTTAATATCATTCCAAAAAGTTTCGCGGGCAAGATGAGTCTACTTGTGTTGTTTTCCGGTCTTCTAATTTTTTTTGTCGGAGTATTTCTGGGCAGCACAGGTGCTCAAATTGCATCTGTTGTAAGTGTTGCCGGAATGATTTTGTACTTTATTGGTGGTCTTGTGAGAACATATACTAACTAAATACTCAGGAATAATAAAAAATGATCGAATTACAGATTTCTACCCCGGGCAGAGTATGCCTTTTTGGAGAACATCAGGATTATCTTAATCTACCAATCATTGCTTCTGCAATCTCATTGAGAATTTCAGTGCGCGGGCACAAAACGGCTGACCGCTTGGTGTTACTTCATCTTCCTGATATTGGAAGGGAAGAAAAATTTGTTCTGGAACCATTACTGACTTATGAACATGACAGAGATTATTTCAAAAGTTCATTTAATGTCTTGCAGAAGCATGGCTTCACATTTTCGTCTGGCTTAGAATGCATCGTCCATGGTGAAATACCAATAAATGCTGGAACCTCAAGCTCGTCAGCTCTTGTGGTGACATGGATAAACTTTCTTTCAATGATGAGCGACCAGAATAGGAGGCTCAGTCCAGAGGAAATTGCACAGTACGCTTACGAGGCAGAAGTACTCGAGTTTTCTGAACCAGGTGGCATGATGGATCAGTACTCCACCTCGTTGGGAGGGGTAATTTACCTGGAATCCTATCCTGAGATTCGTGTCAGAAAAGTTCCAGTAAATCTCGGTAGTTTTGTTTTAGGTGATTCTGGTGAGCCGAAAGATACAAAGACTATTTTAGCCAGAGTTAAGAATCGTACATTAAAAGTTGTAAAAGAACTTCAAAGATCATATCCCGAGTTCTCTTTGCAGACTGTTTCAATGCAAGAGCTGGATACTTACTCGAGGAGCCTGGACAATGAGCAAATTGAGTTGTTGAGAGGAACGATCAGGAATAGAGACATAACAAGAGAAGCCCTGAAAGTTTTGGAAGCATACCCGACTGACCACAGGCTGGTTGGTCAATTAATGAATGAGCATCAGGAGGTTCTTCGAGATGTTTTGAGAATTTCAACCCCAAAGATCGATAAAATGATTAATGCTTCGTTAAAAGCAGGGGCCTATGGCGCTAAAATTAATGGTTCAGGTGGAGGGGGGTGTATGTTTGCTTATGCCCCTGAGAATCCACGAAAAGTAAAAGAAGCAATAGAAAAATCCGGTGGTAAGGCATTTATTATTAACGTTGATGAAGGAACCAGAGTTGATAAGGAGTTGGATTAATGCGAAACGGGAAACTGGTAATCCTGGCTGGTGGCATTTCATCAAGAATGAAAAAATCCGCTGCTCCAGGAACGATTATAGATAGGGCTTTGATATCAGATGCTAACGAAAAGGCAAAATCAATGATTGGGGTCGGAAAAGGCCACAGGCCGTTTTTAGATTACCTGCTTTACAATGCAAGGCAGGCAGGATATCGTGATGTGGTCATTGTTATTAGCGAGAAGGACGAAAGCATCCGAGAATATTATGGAAGCAGCGATAAATCAAACAATTTTTACGGGTTGAAGATATCATATTCCGTTCAGAAAATACCTGCGGGGAGAGAAAAACCACTTGGAACTGCTGACGCTCTCCATGTTGCACTCGAATCAATGCCAGAATGGAAAGGGGAGCGCTTTACGGTGTGCAATAGTGATAATCTTTATTCACAAAAAGCTCTTAAATTAATGCTTGAACATAATTATCTGAATGCGATGATAGATTATGACAGAAACGCGTTGGAATTTGATACAGGACGCATTGAAAAATTTGCAGTAACCCTAAAGGATGAAGAAAACTTTTTATTGCGTATAATAGAAAAGCCCACAGGAGAGGAAATAAACCAAGCTAGAACATCAGATGGGACAATTGGAGTAAGTATGAACATTTTTTCTCTGAATCGTGATATGATTTATCCTTTCTTGGAATCTGTCCCATTTCATCCTGTGAGGGACGAAAAGGAACTTCCCGAAGCTGTTAACATGATGGTTGCGAAGTATCCCAAAAGTCTTTATTGCTTCCCTTTGTCCGAGCACGTGCCTGACCTTACCGCAAAGGAAGACATTATCCCGGTGCAAAGGTATTTGGAAAATCATTTTTCGGGTATAACTTTTTAACTGAATGAATAGAGTTAACAGGAAATATGAAATTAGAAAAAACCTTATTTTAAGGGCACTGCTGGATGGAGGTCCGCTATCACTGAGCGAACTTGCAAACAGGACAGGAATAACGCTGCCGGTTGTGCTCAACACTGTTAAGAGATTAAAGAAACAAGGTCTGCTGATTGAATCAAATGGAGTGCGTGTTAATCAAACAGGACGCCCCCCTTCGATAGTAAAGTTAAACGGCAGAGCTGGATACATACTTGGGATAGATATCGGTCGTTTGTTTACAAATTTTATAATCCTTGATCTGGAAACTAAAATTGTTGCTGACGTTAGGAGAAAATCTATTCAATTAAGCAATGACATAAGGCTGCTGGATGACCTCGAGAAGGAGATAAAGACGGTTCTAACAGAAGCAAATGTCAGCTGGAGCAAGCTACTGGGAATAGGCATTTCCTTGCCCGGTATGGTCAAGGGAAAAGAAGGGCTTGGAGAAACGTATTTTAATTTTGGCGAAACACCTGCAAGAGATGTCCTTTCAAATCGCTTTGCCAAACGTGTACATCTGGAGCATGATCTTGAAGCAATGGCATACGGAGAGCGCTGGTTTGGAGCAGCAAAGGATGTCAAGAATGCACTCTGTATCAATGTTGGCTGGGGGTTGGGTGCAGGGCTGATTCTTGATGGGAAGGTTTATTATGGTGAAGATGGCTACGCCGGGGAGTTTGGTCATATCCAGGTTGTTAAAAATGGTGAACTTTGTTACTGTGGAAAAAGAGGGTGCCTGGAAACTGTGTCATCAGGCAGGGCCATTACGAGAATTGCCCGGGAGAGGATTTTGCATGGTGCTAAAACAATTTTGACAAGAGAGCAAAATTTGACAATTGAACAGATTGATGCAGAAGCTGTATTAAAAGCGGCCAGTGTTGGGGATGATTTTTCAATAGAAATACTTCAGGAGGCGGGCAGATATCTTGGCTCAGCAGTTGGTATACTGATAAACCTGCTAAATCCAGCTTTGATAATACTCGGTGGAGGCGTTTCTATGGCCACCCCTTATCTAATAGAATCTGTACGTATTCACGCTATGAAGCATTCTTTAGTTCAGCTGAACCGTAATGTGAGGTTTGTTACATCTTCTCTTGGTAATAAAGCGGGTGCTCTTGGAGTTGCTGTTTATCTGGCTGAGGAATTGTTTGATGTCGAGCATCTTAACCCGTCTGCCCATGTCTAAAAAGAAATATCTAACCGGCCATTGTATTGATTACTTCTTTACCCAAAGACCGTATATGGTAGCTAGGCTGCTTTTTTGCAGTAGTACGATAGATGATTTATGACTGACATCTTCAATTCAAAACAGTGGACGGTGAGATATTCTACTGAAGACGGTGGAAGAATTGAACAGATTTTGTACAAAGGCTTTGCTCTGTTAAAGGATAGGCCACTTAAATTTCGACCGCCAGAGAAAGTGCATGGGAGATACGAAGATCGTCCTGTATACGGATATGATGATTGCTTTCCATCTGTGGTAGCGTGTCAGTACCCCAAGTTAAATATTGAAATTCCTGATCATGGTGAATTATGCTGGTTAAAATGGGGGGTCACTAAAGGTTCAAATCACTTAATTTTTGAAACGCGAAGTAAAATCCTCCCGCTGCATTTCATGAGAAGAATGGATTTTGATGACAACTCAGTACTATGGAGTTTTGAGGTAAAGAATGAGGGGACAGACACACTTCCATTTCAACACGTAATGCATCCACTAATTGCCGTAAGTCAAATAAGGGATATTGAATTTCCAGACTTTCAATTTACTTATGATTGGGATCATCAAAGACTTATTGAATTAAAAAAAGGCGAAATCAGTCATTACCTTATAAATCATCCCTCATATTCTTACTCAATGTTGTTTTTGCAAAATGTTTCTGCGGGTCGTGTTCGATGGACCTATAAGAATGGTTTAAGTGTAACCATGAGTTTTCCTGCTGAACTTTTTCCAACCATAGGCGTGTGGTGGAACAACCTTGGCTATCCGGATGAAGACAACTTGAGGCGTGACGAATGTTCATTTGAGCCGGTGCCAGGTCTTACAAGTGATCTCTCGCAAGCTTATTCCGACGGCAAATGCCTTTTTGTCCAACCAGAGGGAGCTTTCCAATGGCAAGTCAAATGGGAAATTTCTTAAACCTATCATTGTCGAAGCAGGCTAAAATTTCAATTTCACCAGCCTGTTGTTATAACATTTGCTCATCAATTTTTCGCTGAAACTCTGTTCTTGACTCATTTTAATAGCTGAGTTATATTTGACCCGATAAATAAGGACTAGGAAATAACGAAAGTTCGTTAAAGGTTAATAAGAAGTGCATGGTCAAGACCTTTGGCGGACTTTGTTAATTTTGCCGGATGATGTTCGCTAATGGTCTGCGAATCATTCGGCTTTTTTATTTAGATATGAGAATTATCAAATTACATATTGCATTCTTCCTCGCTTTTTCATCGCTGGCAATGGCACAAAACGTAAGTGTAGTCAGTGAGGGAAGCAGCTCTACTGTCATCAGGGTTGCTCCTGAACTGCTGGCAATGGACACTGTGAAAATTGGAGAAGATAGCTTTTTAAATCTGGTTTTCAGGAATGGGGTAACTGATTATGGCAGCACAGATACTTACATGAGAACATATGTCCCGATACTTGTTGGTGTTTTTTCAAAACATATTCAGGTAGAAGCCTCTCAAATTGACTATTCCAGCTATTCGGGGTTGCCGCCGGTCAAGAGAGAAGCATTTTTGCAGGGGCCAAGCCCAACTTTCATCAACAAATTCATTGCCTTTGATCAGCCTTTTGAAATTCGCGGACATATTGCTGTAAGGATCAGGGTTTATCCATATATATATGACAGTACAAATGCTTCTTATTCAATTCTTAAAAATGCCGTAATAAGGATTTCCTCTGTTGGAAGTGATGTCATGTCTGAAAGCGTTAAAGAGGATAAGATTTTACCCGATCTATTGGTGAATTATCAACAGGTCAAGAATGCGGTTATAAAAACAGCTCCGCGCTTGATGAAAACAGTCTCCCAGAGTCTTCTTTCTCAGGGTCAATGGTATGAGATACCTGTAACAACGAGCGGAATTTATAAAATTACTCAAAGTGTCTTGAAAAATTCAGGTGTGCCTGTTGATCAGATTCAGATGAATACAATCAGGATATTTAACAATGGTGGAACAGAACTCCCCCAGGATCCACGCACTCCAAGGCCTCAGGAACTTATCGAAAATTCAGTTTACATATACGATGCAAATGGCAACAATAAGTTTGACCCGGAGGACTACGTTGTTTTTTATGGGAAATCACCGAGAGAATGGTCATATAATTCAGTTACAAAAACCTATTCGCATTATCTCAATCATTATACAGAAGTAAACTACTACTTCCTTACGTTTAATGGCCAACCATCAAAGGGAATGCCAGTAGTACCAAGTGTGCAATCATCTAACGTTATCCAGCCAACAACCTTTCCTGGAAAGATCTTTCAAGAAGATGAGATATATAATCTTTTGTCTTCCGGAAAAGATTGGTTTGGGACTGAACTTAAACCCGCAACAGGGTCAACTGATCAATCTACTGCTATTTTTGTAAACAAGCTTTTAGGTCTGGATCCTGATTCCAGTATAACGTACAGATTCAAAGTTGTTGCCAGGAGCGATCAGTACAACTATTTTCAGGTGTATGAAAACGCCACAGGAACGCAGTTAGGAACAGTTGTTATACCTGTCGTATATTACAACGATGACCAGGGAAACTTTGCCAATGAATCTCCTGTAACAACTTTTGTTGGGCCCGGGAATTTGCCGGACGGGAGGAGTGCACTGAAGTTTGTCTTTAATTCCAGTTCTTCGACCGCCACCGGTTATATTGACTGGTATGAAATTTTTTATCGACGTCAATTTGTTGCGGTAAACGACGTTCTTGATTTTACCTCTCCCGACACCACCGGGACTGTCAGGTTCACTGTTAGCGGATTTTCGTCAGATTCAGTAAGTGTTTTCGATGTTACCGACTTTTCTAACGTTGCGCTTATAACTCCTCTTTCGGTTCAGGGTGGGTCTGTGACCTTTACAGCTCAGGTATCATCCGGAGTTCCACATGAGTTTTACGCTGTTGGTCCAAACGGCTATCTTTCTGTTTCAAAAATTACACCGGTAAGTAATTCAAATCTTCGCGGTCAGACGTCTGGAGCAGATCTGATTATAATTACTCCACCCGACTTTGTTGATCAGGCAAACCAGCTTGCAAATTTTAAGCGGAGCTTTGATGGTCTTAAGACACAGGTTGCTGTCACCACCCAGATTTATAATGAATTTGGCTGTGGTATACCAGACCCTACCGCGATTCGTGACTACGTTATGTATCTTTACAACAATGCAACCACTTTGCCATCCTATGTACTCCTTCTTGGCGATGGGACATACGATTACAAAAATAAGGTTGCTTCTGTGCCGGAATACATTCCTCCTTATGAGTCTGATGAATCACTTTCACAGATAGGCACCTTTGCCTCAGACGATTACTTTGTTCAGGTGAAGTCGCCTCTCATGTTTTCGCCAATACAAATGTCCATAGGCAGACTCCCTGCCAGGTCAGTAGCTGATGCCCAGGCTATGGTAAATAAGATTATCCAATATGAATCCAAACCCGACTACGGTCCCTGGCGAAATCTTATAACATTTATAGGTGATGATGGTCCCACCAGCGGAGGGAACGATGACCGGGACCTCCATACAACACAGACAGAAATTCTTGCGGAGAGTTATACACCAAAAGAACTCGATAAGAGGAAAATTTATCTTGCTCTTTATCCGACAACTATTTCAACACTTGGTCGAAGAAAACCAGAAGCTGCTGCAGACATTGTAAATCAAATTAACCAGGGTACACTAGTTGTAAACTTTGTTGGGCACGGCGCTCCTGATATATGGTCTTATACCCATATATTTGAAACGGCTGTAACTGTGCCACAGCTTGTCAATTCAAATCGGCTTACCCTTTTTGTTGCTGCCACGTGCGACTTTGCTAGATATGATGATCCGCTTGATAATGCAGCAGCTGAACAGCTGACGGCTAAACCAGATGGTGGCGGCATTGGTGTTATAAGTGCGACACGGGTTGTTTATTCATCTCAAAATTCATACTTCAACAACACCCTTTATACGTTCCTCTTTAACCGTGATTCTCAACGGAATCCAGTGAGAATTGGAGATGCTGTTTTTCAGACAAAACAAACAACATATTCATTAAACGACGTGAAGTATCAACTCATTGGAGATCCAAGTGTCCGTATTGCTTTGCCCCGCTATCGAGCAAGCGTAGACAGCTTAAATGGTTATGCGCTTGTGACAGTTCAACAAATTAAGGCTCTTGACAGGCTTGATATCAAAGGTACGATCTACCATCCGGACAATTCGGTATGGAGCGGACTTAATGGGACAGGACTAATGACTGTTTACGATTCAGACAGGAGAGTGCTCGTACCGCAATGGAACATTTACTACAGTTTTCCCGGCTCAATACTTTTCAGGGGTTCGGTATCTATAGTGAACGGGCATTTTGAGGCAAGAACAGTCGTACCAATGGATATATCTTACAGCAACAGTAATGGGAGGATTGAGCTTTATTTTCAGGCGGATAATAGTGACGGTTATGGATATACACGCAATGTTATTGTAGGAGGTACATCAACAACTGCTGTGAACAATCATGTTGGGCCGCAAATAGATATATATTTTGATTCCCGCAATTTTAGAGATGGTGATGTCGTATCACAAAACCCCACGCTTATTGTTGATATCCACGCCGGAAATGGAATTAATTTATCCGATGTGGCTGTCGGCCATAGCTTGCAGGCGACTTTTGACAATGGGGAGTCAGTCAATTTAGCCCCGTACTATACGAGTGAACTTAATTCTTATCAGGATGGAACAGTAACATATCCTGTAACCACGAGTCTGTCTTTTGGAAAGCACATCGTGACTGTTCGCGCGCTGGATGTTTTTAACAATGTTTCTACTGCTACTGCAACTTTTGATGTTGAATCAAATGAGCATCTTTCACTTAAAGATGTTTTCAATTATCCAAATCCATTCAGCAGTTCAACATCATTTACTTTTCAAAGGTCATCGGCAGGCGGTGCGGGTACACCAATTGATGTTACTATTAAGGTATTTACGTTAAGCGGTCGTCTTATAAAGACAATTCATTCCTACGGCATCACAGATAACTACGTTAGGATTGATTGGGACGGACTGGATGACGACGGAAATATGCTTGCTAACGGTGTGTATTTGTATAAGGTTATTGCCAGAACGATTGACGGTGCTTACTCCAGTGAGGCAATTGGCAAAATGGCTGTAATAAGGTGAGGCAATGCATAGAAACTTTTTGGTTTACGCATTAATATTAATTTTAAATTTGACCAGGAGTGAAAAACAATGAAAAGAACTATCATCACAGTAATCGCAGCGACGGCGGTTATGTCAATACTCAGTTCAGGTGCATATGCGCAAGGTGAAACTGCCGTTCCGTTTCTCTTAATTGCTCCGGACGCCCGGGCAAGCGGCCTGGGAGAGACCGGGACAGGAAGGGCTGATGATGTCTCGGCCATTTTCTGGAATGTAGGGGGGTTGGCTTTTTCCCAGGGAGACGAAATCAGTTTAACTCATGCGCCATGGCTTCCCCAATTTAGTTCAGACTTGAGCTATGACTATCTGGCATACCGTCACTATCTTGAAGATTGGGATGGCACCGTTGCTGCCAGTGTGACGTACTTTAACCTTGGAAAATTTAATAAGACGTTGTCGAACGGGCCGACAGTGGTGGGAACATGGAGTGCATTCGAGTTTGCGGTTACACTTGCTTATGCTACAAGACTTTCTCAAAGCACAGGACTTGGAGTTAACCTGAGGTATATCAGGAGTCAGCTGGCGCCTTTTGGAACTGAACAGGAGCAGGGAAAGGGAATTGCATCCGATGTCAGTTTCGATGTTGGTGTGCTTTATAGGCCACAGGCTCTAAACCTCCCTATTCTCGGGGAGATGGGGAATAGAATTGGTCTGGGGGCAGCTTTAAGTAATATGGGCCCAAAACTGTATTATATTGATCAGGCGCAGGCCGATCCTCTTCCAACAAATCTGCGACTCGGACTCTCCGTTCACGCAATTAAAAGCGAGTTCAATAACTTATATTTTCTCTTTGATTTAAGTCGAACCATGGTTCGTGTCAAACACGACTCTGTAATGCAGATAAACCCAAATACACAGGATACAACATGGTACGGTGTTAACACAGTTGATCCCCTTCCAAAAGCTTTAATAACAACATGGGGCGATGGAAGCGGGCTTAAAAGAATCATTATGAGCATGGGTATGGAGTACTGGTACGGGAGCCCACGGTTAATTGCACTTCGCGTTGGTTACTTCAAAGAGAATCCGAATTTTGGTGGAAGGAATTTCATGACATTTGGAGCGGGCATTCGATATGATATCTATGGGTTTGACTTCAGCTATTATTCAACATTTGACCAGAATAGCCCACTGGCCAATCAATTGAGGTTTTCACTAAGTCTCAACTGGGGGAACCACTCTGGATTCTAAAGCGACGCTCAACCCCTTGCCAATCATTGCAGCAGCAACAGTTTTTCTTTCGGCAATAGCTGCTTTTGGTCAGATATTCAGTCATCCTCTTTCATTGAGTGCAGTGTCTGAAAACAGGCCAGCAGCTGTCGGAACAATAAACGTCCTTGCTATCATGGTTCAATTTCAGGCTGATACTGACAGTTTGACAAGTGGTGATGGGCAATTTGACCTTTCGACTGGTTCAGGTCTTGATGCACCACCGCATAACAAAAAGTACTTTGAGAATCATCTGACGTTTCTCAAGAACTATTTTTATAAAGTTTCCGGAGGAAAGCTCAATATCAACTTCACTGTTCTGGACTCAGTTGTGACCTTACCTCATCAAATGAAATACTATTCTCCTCCCAGGAACGCTACAATGAGAAATGTTGGGCTGATGTTTCAGGATGCCTGGCATATTGCTGATTCACTCTATAGAAATTTCGACTTCAGCCAGTACCAGTGTTTCGTGATATTTCATGCAGGGTCAGGACGTGACATTGATTTCACTTCAACCCTCGGATACAATCCGAGACCGTATGATATACCTTCAATTTATCTGAGTCCAAAAGGGCTTCAAAATATATTTGGCCAGAATTACAACGGTGTAGAGGTTGATAACGGTAAGTTTTTAATTGATAATTCCATAATTATGCCCGAAGATGAGTTTTATCAGATTTATGATGCCGGCGGGTCTTTGCAGGTTGACCTGAAACTGGGAACCAACGGACTCCTTGCGTCGAGCTTTGGTAGCTTTCTGGGACTGCCGGATTTATTTGATTCCCAAACTGGAATTACTGGAATAGGAAGATTTGGTTTGATGGATGGGCAGGCAATCTTTGCTTACGGGGGAATATTTCCCCCAGAGCCGTCAGCGTGGGAGAAAATTTATCTCGGGTGGGTAGAACCTGTTACTGTTTCTTCTGCCATCCCTACAACGGTGATTCTTCATGCAAATGAGACTTCAAGCTACAACGTGGTGAAAGTCCCTGTAAGCGGAAGCGAGTATTTTCTTCTTGAGAACCGGGAGCGTGACGCTAATCATGACGGCCTGAAACTAACAACGTATTTTCAAGGCAAGACTTCCATACAAACTATAACAAATGACACGACAAACTTCGATGGTGTCCAGGTGAAGGGAATCAATGGTGTTGTAACCGATGCCGATGAGTATGACTGGGCACTTCCAGGGGGACAATATAATGGTAAGATTTACAATGGTGGAATTTTAATCTGGCATATAGATGAAAACGTTATAAACAAGAATCTCGCCAGTAACACGGTTAACGCTGATCCATTTCACCGCGGCGTTGCATTAATGGAAGCTCACGGCGCTCTTGAAATTGGAAAATTGATTACTACCCTCACGGGTTTTTACTACTATGATGGTTCTCCTTTTGACTTTTGGTTTAATGGGAATCCTGCAGTAATGTATATTAACCAATTTTCTCCAATTTCTCACCCAAACTCTAACAGCTACAGTGGCGCTAATTCACATGTATACATATACGGATTCAGCAGCTCGGATAGCTTGATGACCTGCACAGTAAGGATTGGCGATACTCTTGTTGTCCCAATGGCTGGATTTCCAAAGTATATTGCTGGTGCAGTCCGAAGTTCATCTCCTGAGTTTGTCAGAATTGGCTCAAGTGCAAGGGTAGGGTTAATTGCTAACAATGGGAAATCATTATACGCGTATTATAGTGACGGCAGTTCACTGACTTCGGACTCAACTGGTCTACTCTCTAAAACTGGCGGCGCATTTCAACCCGTTATCTCAGCATCATCGGGGGCCACAACTATTTTCGCTGCTGATGACTCGATTTTGTATTGTTTTTCAACAAAATCCTTGAGTGTCAACGGTGCATTAGATACACTATTCACCAGTCCGATTCCGTTTACAATTACCTCTCCGCTTCACCTTCTGGGAAGCAGGATATTGGCAGCTGCATTTGACAGATCTACAGGTGCTATTTTTTCTGCCGATGGTCGATTGGATACGCTCTTTTATTTGCCTGTATCTACACCACTTTCAGTAATAGGGCAGAATGCTACTTCTGCTGTTTTTAACACAAATCTGGGTAATTATGCCGCTATAGATTCGATGACATTTATCGCATTAGGACAAAGCGCTGTCCGTGTGTCCATCAACTCAGGCCAAACTCAATTTTTATCGGGAGTATCTGCAGATCCCATAATATCTGTGTCATACGGTACACTGCTACCCTACAAATTACCTTATGAAATTTTCCTTCATAAATACTCAGTGAGCATCAGATATGATTCCGCTGGATCAGTTGAAAAAACTATATTCAATACGCCTCCAGGAGAAACCATTACATCTGGCCCTGTCATTGCAGACATCGAGGGAAATGGGAGCAGAGATATTCTTTTTGCAACCGAGACAAAAATTTACGCACTAAACTATACAGGTGCTGTTGAAATCGGTTTTCCGATTTATATTCCCCTATTGCCGAATGCTCCGTTAAACGCTGACTCGATAGTCGGCAATATAGCTATTGCTGATTTAAATGGTGATGGGAAACCGGAAGTTGTTTTTGGTACTGCGGATGGCTCGCTTCATGCTGTTACCTCGGGAACCAATAGAGATTTGCCCGGTTTTCCCCTGTCTATTGGGGGAGGACTATCTTCCAGTCCAGCTCTGGGCATTGACGATCAGGGAAGACTCTGTCTGGCAGCGATAGGAATGGACGGATATCTTTACGGCTGGAGGTTTGGGTTGGCATCAGTTAATTCAATTTTGTGGGGGAATTTGTTTGGGGATACAGGTCATTCCAATTCGAACGTCGAGCCACTGGTCAATGGGACAACTCCTCCAGTTGCAAGCTTGATGCCTCCCGATAGGGTTTACAATTGGCCGAATCCAGCAACCAACGGATGGACAAAAATTAGATTTTATCTGCGTGAAAATGCCAGTGTATATATATCGGTATTTGATTTTGCTGGAGATAAAGTGGCCGATTTTTCCACTGAAGGTTTTGGAGGCATTGATAATGAAATAACATGGAATACGGCAAATGTGCAGAGTGGAATTTATTTTGCACGAGTCCGTGCGCAATCTGCCAATGAGACAGCCACGTCAATTGTTAAGATTGCAGTTGTAAAATGACGGATGGAAGAATTGAATTTGAAATGACTGGGTTATATTTCAAGTTTGTTATTCTATTTATCATCTTGACTTTTGGAGCTGCTTCAGCTCAGGAAGAATTTATCCATCCGGAACTGAACTGGCGTACAATAGAGACAGAGCATTTTTATGTTGATTATCATCAGGGTGAAGAGAGGACAGCTCAAACAGTAGCAAAGATTGCAGAAGAAATTTACGGACCTGTAACATCACTTTATCATCACAGGCCGTCACAAAAAGTTTCTCTTGTGCTCTGGGATACCGACGATTATGCAAATGGTGCGACTTATTTTTATGACAACAAAATTGATATATGGGCATCATCACTTGATTTTGCTCTGAGAGGAACTCACAACTGGTTACGAAACGTCATTACACACGAATTCACTCACGATGTTCAAATGCAGACAGCAATGAAGTTTGGGAGACGATTTCCCGCAATCTATGTGCAATGGCTGGGTTATGAGTCAGAACGGAGGCCTGATGTGCTTTATGGCTATCCAAACGTGGTTGTAAGCTATCCTGTTAGCGGAATTGTCATCCCGGCGTGGTTTGCCGAAGGAGTTGCTCAATACAATGTTCCGGGTCTTGATTATGATACATGGGATACACACAGAGACATGATTTTGAGGATGTATGTGCTCGATAATCATATGCTAACACTCGACGAAATGGGAGGGTTTGGAAAGACAAGCCTTGGAAATGAGTCAACATACAATGCCGGTTTTGCTTTTGTGCACTACATTGCGGGAAAATACGGTCCTGACGTACTTCTTAAACTCTCTGAGGCAATGCGCTCTGTCGGTGCTTTCAATATCAACTATGCATTCGAGAAAGTTCTTGGAATTTCTGCAATGAGGGTTTATGATGATTGGAAAGCTTTTCTCGAAGAAAACTACAGGACAAAGATTGGTTCCATAAAAGAAAACCTTGTCGAAGGTGATATTATTGAGAAGAGAGGATTTGCAAATCTCTTCCCTCAATTTTCTCCAGACGGCAAATATATAGCATATTGCTCAAACAAAAGTAACGATTATTTTTCAACCTCCTCCATTTATCTCTATAGTACTTCCGACAGTTCAGAAAAAGAATTAGTTAAAGGAGTCTCTAGTGAATTGTCATGGACGCCTGATGGGAAATACATTGTATATTCGAAGCAAACAAGATTTAACCCGTTCTGGTATAGTTTGTATGATATATATGCGTACAATATGGAGAAAGGGAAGGAAATTCGCTTAACCCGTGCGATGCGAGCAAACTATCCTTCTCTTTCATCTGATGGCAAAAAAGTGGCTTTTGTAATTGAAAAAGATGGTACCGGCAACCTCTATGAAGCTGATGTGGATTTTAATCAGTCAAGACTTTTAAATGTCAGGAAACTGACAGACTTCAGGAATGGAGAACAGGTTTATACACCTCATTGGTCGTCTGATGGAAGCATGATTATATTTGTTTATTCAATAACTGATTCACGGCGGCTTGCAATTTATACATTAAAAGATAGCTCTTACAGGTTCATAACGCCTGACGGAGAGGACTCCCGTGACCCTGTATTTGTAAACCACGACAGCGACGTTGTCTTTTCTTCAGATCGTTCAGGAATTTTCAATTTGTACAGGATTGATCTGGCGACAGGAAATATTGTTCCGCTGACGGATGTCCTTGGGGGTGCTTTTATGCCCTCTGTCTCTGCTGACGGCCGGATCGCATACTCTTCATATCACTGGAATGGGTACAAATTAGCATATTTAAGGGAGTGTCAGCCAATTAAGGACATTCCGCGATATATTGTAAGCATTTATCCTGTAAATCTGGCAAGCACAGGAGGAGAATATTTTCCTTCAGCAATCAAGCACTTTGATGACATGAATGTTCAAAGTTATAAATCAAAACCATATGAATCTGTCACAACAAGCATGTCGTTTTATCCGGTTTTGCTTTATGACAATTACAATCCACATACAAGTTTTTTTGATGAACTGAAAGCTGGTCTTTACTTTTATTCAACGGATGTCGTTGGGAAATATGATATTTTTGGAGGTGCCACACTTAACAAATTGCTGGAGCGCGATCTCTTTCTTCAACTGAACTACAATGACAAATTACCCGGTCTATCATCACTTGGAATCTACCCAAAATTTACAATGTCAGCCTATAATTTATCCCGCCAGACACAGGGGAAAATCGGGCTCGGCGCTGACACAATACAGGTGCCTGTGACTTACAATTTGATAGAGGTCAGCACTGCCTTTAGCGGACCAATAGTTATTCCCTCTTTGAACCTTTCATTGGGATTCACGTTCGACAGGTATAATTCAACTATTGGTGGATTTACATTGCCTGAATTGGGAGCTTATATACCCTCTTCTGGAGATGTTTATTACCTGGGTAGAACCTTCTATTTTCAGCTTGGTCTCGATGAGATAAAACCCTCGAGAAATTCCAGCATAAATCCGCTGGGAATCCGAACACGCCTTACATTAAGCGGCGACCTTGATAAGTTGAATGCCGACGGTAACTATCAGTATGTCGACGGCATGTTGGTGCCGATATACCAGAAATTTAACTTTATAAGGACTGAACTTTTAAACTACGCTGCAATGCCATTGTTTAAAGATGATGACGCAGTTTCTCTAAAGCTTCATTTCGGATATACATTTGGTCCTACGATAAACAGTTTTTTTGATTTTTATGGCGGTGGACTTATCGGAATGAAAGGATACCCGTTTTATTCAATTAGCGGCAACCGGATTCTCACGGTAAACCTGATGTACCGTTTCCCTCTCTTTAGAGATATAAATAAACAAATTTTACAATTTTATCTGAGCGATCTATATCTTGCACTTTACTCTGACATCGGAAACGGATGGAATGGTGACATCAATGGGCTTAAGCTTAGAAAGGATGCGGGGGCTCAGCTCAGACTGAGCGGGTTTTCATTCTATAGCTTTCCTACAGCTATATTCTTTGATGCAGCGTATGGATTCGATAAATTCACTCATGACGTTCCTCAATTCAAAACCGTAGCGACTTACGGAAAGGAATGGCGATTTTACTTTGGTATGACCTTTGACTTCAGCATCCTCGATTTTTAGGAAATTAAAATTTAGATGAGGTGTCAAATGAACACGAGAGTTGCTTTCTTCTTAACCCTTTTCCTTACTTCAAACCTCCTTGCACAGTATCGTAATACACATAATCTGACAGGTGTACTCTCAAATGATCTTTTTTCAGAAAACCTTGTATCAGAGCCGGATAACTTTTCCACAAACGACAGCACCGCTGTTATCGAAACGCGAGCTGCACTAAAGTCAGGTTTGTTTTCTTTGATAATACCTGGTGCTGGACAGGCATACAATGGAAATTATTTGAAAGCAGGGATTTTTTTTGCTGTTGAAGTAGCTGGTTGGGTTGTCAACGTTGTCTGGAATAAGAAAGGCGATAATCAAACAAATTTTTTCCAGCAGTATGCTGACGGAACATCATCAAGAAATTACAGCGATGGGCATTGGAGCGCACTTCAGTATGCACAATGGATAAAGCAGGATCTCAATCTTATTATGAATGTAAATGGGACAACGGGTGCAAATGCGCAGATTGCCCAGGAATATGTCCAGAAAATGATAGTTAATAAAGGTGTACCCGAACCATGGAGCGACGTGGATTGGTATGCGCTCAATCAGGTGGAGAGCGCCATTGGTGGTTATTTTTCACATCTTTTACCTCCCCATGGTCAACAGCAATATTACGAACTAATCGGGAAGTATCCACAGTTCAGGCAGGGATGGGACGACTCCGAATGGGGAAAAGCTGTTCGTCACCTTGCAGGAGGTGATAGTTTGTTTGTTGATTATGTGCATGGCAGTACACCGCACAGCAGCTACTATATGGACCAGCGAGGATTGGCAAATGACTACTACGCAATTGCATCAACGGCTGTTGGTGTTGTAATTGTCAACCATTTTATATCTGCAATAGAGGCCGCTCTTTACGCACATGCAAAGGAGAAAAAAATCAGGGCACAAATGTCAATGAAGGCTTTGCCTTTAAATGCCGGATATATGACTGAATTGGGATTTAGTTATCAATTTTGAATTATGATTAGTTTTGCCAGGGAACGTTTTCGGACTCCAGGGTGTGACTCTTTTGTGGATCAACTGCAACAGGGACTATTGTAACCCGATTCTGGTCAAAGACGGTCAGCTCGTTAAAATGGACTTTCTTGCTATCATTATTAAGTGGAATTAGTGCGGTACTGGAAAAAGGAATATCACAAATCTTGTAAGTGCCAATTACGTGAGTGTGGCCATGTAAAATCACATTAACCCCTTCATTTGAAAATAGTTTTAGCAATTTGCCGGAGCCATGAAGTTTGAGAGTCACAGCTTCAAACCTGTGATAAAGCCAATCAGCTATACCAGCGGGTTTTGGCTCATATTTATTAAAATGATGATGTATGAGGACGACCTTAAAGTAATTCTTTAAGGTTGGGTGGGACAATAGCTTAGACAATCCATCAAATTGAAGATCATCTACCTTGCCATTTGATCCAAATGGGTTACCCAGATGGCTATATGGGGAGATGGAATTTATGCCGATAAAAGCTATCTGACTAACAAATTTCACATATGGATACGGATTTAAGGCATTGGGGATGCCTTTTGTATAAAGTTCCTTAAAAGCTGCATGAAAGAAACTGAGTTGTTTTTTATAATTCACACCCCTGCATTTTCTGGGAAATGAGAGCAAATCTTCTGCCCGATGTATGCCGCCAAAAATGTCATGATTACCTACTACAATTGAAACCTTATCAAAATGGAGAAGATCGAAATATTTAAGGAGCTTTCTAACTGAGCGTAATTCCTCCCGACCTCCTTCGGCAGTAATATCCCCTGTAATTGCTATGTGGTCATAATTTCTGTCGACTATATATGACAACAGGGATTTGAGTCTGTAGATGTTTTTTCGGTTGTACTCCGGGCTGATGTGCGTGTCCGAGATATGTGCTATTTTAAATGGCATAAGAAGATCTTTTGCGTATAATATCCCAAATTATTGTTAAGTAGGTATTGTGACCGTGTTGTGATTGGGTTAATTTTCACGTTATTCTGATCTTTGGAAGAAGGGCTTCAGGCTGAAGGTAAGATTGCGCTCACTGGAGGACTGTTCCATTTCCCTGCTCGGATGGCTGATATGATCAAGGTCGAAGCATGGCGATAAATTGCGGTAATGCACCATGGATCCAGGGGTTGGGCCCTGGAATAGGATTGTTGATGTGAATCTATTTACTTTAACAGGATCATCTTATTTTGAAAGATGCGATTACCAGCTTTAAGGGTGCAAAAGTAAACGCCTGAGGGTAGTCTTCCTGCATCGAAAGTGATTCTATGAGTTCCGGCTTTGATATAGGTATTGACCAATTCTGCTACTCTTTGACCCAGTATATTATAAATCTCAATATCCACATATGAACCCTCGGTGAGCTTAAATTCAATTGTTGTTGATAAATTGAATGGGTTGGGGTAGTTCTGTTTGAGGTCAAAAGAGATCAAGTCCTGGGTTGCCTGGTTTTCTCTAACTTCAGTAATGGCATCAGTGCCCCCAGCCTCAATATATCTTGCCTTGAATTCCTGCAGGTACTGATTTGCAATACGCTTATTGCGAACTATCAACGTATTTTCATTGTTCACTGTCTCAGCAGAATTTGTCCAGTTATAGGAACCGGTTATTACGCTGCTCTCATCAGATGCTTTGTCTGCATCAATGATAGCATATTTGTGGTGGAGCAAGCCGGTCAGAGTCGATCCCTTTAATCGAATGTCTATCCCGTTTGCTTGTAGAAAGGAGAACTCTGTACCGTTATCTGTGTTATTGTCAAGAATAACATGGGATTTAACTGTTAGGTTTTTCAATTTAACAAGCTCCTGTGCCAGATCGCTTCTCGTAAATGTAAGCATAGCTATGTTAATTGAAGAAGATGCTCTATCTAATTCTTCCTTGATATGAGAAGCTGTTTGATCTGAAGGACTGAAATAAAGCTCGATAGGAATGCCATTTACATTAAATCGATGAGGCGTATTGTCAAACTTTCTCGCACCAAATCGTGACTTTTGCTGATCCGGTACATCGGAATCGCTTCCCCACATTTCATTAAATTCAAGGGTATAAGCCAGTGCAATGCTTTTGTCCTGAATCTCCAGTGCATCTTGAGCGTCGTTGTAATTCCCCGGGTCTGTGGCGTTCCAGGAACCTGTCCACACCCAATCATCAGATGCAGAAGATGTATCACGATAGTCAAATACAGCAAATTTGTTATGCATTAAACCTCTACCGCCATTAACTGAATCAAAGGCATCAGTAATTAATGGGATGTTATTCCTTTTTAAATTTGCTATTGCACTGGTGTTTGCATTGTCATTTTCTATAATCACCCTGATTTTAACACCGCGTGCTTTAGCGGCAACTAAAGCGTCAACAATCCTTTGACCTACTGAGCCGCTAAGACTATAGAGTGCCAGGTCCACAGAGAATTTTGAAGAATCTATTCTATCTATCAGCTTTAGAGAAATATCGGTGACATTTGCTGTGTCCCAAATAGCAACAGATGGATCAACCGACTTGTTAAAATATACTCGCACAACACCTGTTGAAGAGGAGGGGGAAGCTGTGGCAAAAACCATGTCACCAGTCGAGTTGACCCCTTCACTGTCCTTTACACTTACTTTATAGTGGTACAATGTTGAAGGATATAAATTTGTTATTGTGTCCTGATGAAAGGAACTTACCTGGTTATCAACCAGAGAATCTTCATAAGACGAGTTCAGTCCATAATATATCACTGACATACATGGTTTAACCGTTGAAAATGAAATAGCTACTTTTTGCTGCTCAATTAACGTTTCTGTTGGCTGGCGGCTAAATGTTGGTCCAGGTGAAGATACAATATCATTCCGGATCCCGGGAACCATTTCATAATTTGTAGAGCAGGATGGTCTGGGATCTGGAAAACCCGGTTGCTTCAGCACACCGGCGGTGTCGAAAGCTCCAGCTGGCACACTTAAATTGCCTGTGAGTATTGCAGATGATTTCATAATTGTCGGCACAGTTTGAGCACTGATGTTTCCTGCCACATGAACAAGAGATAGAATTATTATCAACAACCCTGCGCCGGGAAATCGTCTTTTCACGACATTGCCTCCATTAATTACAAATTAATTTTAAAAAATCGGATTGTAACATCAAAATGTACTACTTAGATTATCCGTAGTATCTGATATCAACCTGCAGGGGAAGTTGTAAAAGTAATCACAACCCGTCTAACTTTTTCCTGGCGTGAACATGATGTAAAGCTAATCCTTATTGCCAGGGCACCGGGTGTGGAAGAATAATGGAAAGGTGGTAGTTACCATTAAGGGAGAGTTATGTCGAGCGCACTAATTTCGAAATCCGCTTTAATCCTTTCAACTGTTCTCAATGCAGAATTTTCATCTTCAAAGATCCCATAAATGCTGCTCCCGCTTCCTGACATCAATGCAAAAAGTGCCCCGTTCTCGTAGAGTGCTTCCTTCAGCTTTTTCAGGAGTGGAAATTCTTGAAATATTACACTTTCGAAGTCATTCAGAATTGCATTGCTGAAAGTCCTATAATCCCCGGAAAATTTCGTTATTATCTGTTTTAATGTCTCTCTCCAGGTGTCGTTTGGTTTAACCAGCGAATATGCGTATGCGGTTGAAACTGAAATGTTTGGTGTTACGACAAGAATGGGGAGTGAAATATGAAAATTGATGGGTTCTATCAGATCCCCTTTCCTGGTAGCATAAGCAGGTTTACCGTAAAGAAAAAACGGAACATCAGCGCCGAGCAGAGAAGCAATGTCGAATAGCTCTATTTTACTTAGCGGATGATTGTAAAGTTCCTGTAGTCCGGTTAAAACAGCTGCAGCATCCGTGCTGGCTCCCCCAAGGCCGGAACCAATTGGTATTTTCTTATTTAGTTTTATTTTTACCTCTGCGTTTATTCCTGTCCGCTCACAAAAAAGATTCAATGCTCGCAGGCAGAGGTTGGTTTCCTGATCTAAATCTACGTTTGAATAAAACTCATGTTTTTCAGCTATTGAAAGTTCCAGCTCATCGGCAAGATGAATTGGATAAAATATTGTTTCAATATCATGATAACCGTCAGGTCTTTCTTGAATTATTCTCAGTCCAATATTTATTTTTGCTGGGGCAAGTATTTTCAATTTCTTAGTCCCTTCATATTTGCTGATTCATCGCAGCTTATCAGTTAGCTTTATTTACGTGCGTAATCCCGGTAAATATTTCTGCAGTAGCTGGTTTTTGACTTTTCTGGCCATTTTGCCATACAGAATAAACTTCAACTTTGTATTTCCTGTCAGGTTCAAGATTTGTGAGCTTGAACCGGTTTATTGGGGTATAACCAATAAGTTTTCCATTTAAAAAAACTTCATAGCCGTCATTTAGATAGTATTGGTCGTCCCAGGAGATTAATGCGCTATTTGACGTGCTGCTTATGACCTTAATTCCTGTCGGAGCCTCAACAGGGAAAGCATAGTAGCTCGCTGAATCAAATTTAACACTCCACGCAACATCCTGATTAGATGGTGAGGTAAATTGAACGGTTGCCCATCCCTGATGATTTTCTACTTTGACATGCAGGTTACCCGCATTCGCCTCTATAATTTTGAAGTTTTTTCCTTGAGGAAATACGAAAGTCAAAGTATATGGGTCATTTCTTACAACGGCGCTTCTCCCTTTGTAAGTTTTGGTGGTTGGGTTATATTCTGCCGACCTTAAATCTAACCATCCCTGCGTAATGTGCCGGCTGGTAGATATCAGTCGAATCTGTCCGTTGTCCGGCAACAACGTAAGTACCCTGCAACTTGCAGGTGGCAATTTAATCTCAATTCCTGCTGGCCATGCGCCAAGATATTCCTTATTCCAGAAATCATAGACATGAACCAAAGAGGTGTCCTCAATCCCGATTTTTTCCCATTTTAAAAAAAGCATCTCTGAACTATCAACATTGTAATTGAACAAGCCGACCACATCGTAGTTTATTCCGAGATGGTTAATTTTCAAGTCAAGTATGTGTTTTGGTTTTGTGTTTGAAAAAAGGTCAAGAGGACGAATATCGACAGCCGGGAAGACGCGTTTTAGTATTTCAACCCTATTCTTAGAAAGATCCATCATCCTGTCGCTTGCCATCAATGCCTGTCCTGTTAACCCCTGAAGGGAAGCCCACGCACGCGCCTGGTTAAGGCTCAATGGATAACGCAAGAGCATTACATCGGGGTCAGAGTACCAGACTATATTATGCAGAAAATAGTATTTCATTGTGGCATCTAATGAGGTCATAAAGCCTGTCCAGCCAAGGACTACATCACCCCCCGTACGCGAGCCGTTCATTATTCCAGTACCGTCGAGTGGAATGCCCCAGCATCCAAGGAGGTACCTGTTTTTCCCAATTGCATCACGAATAGCATAAAGTGTAACTCTATAAAGTGAATCAGGTGAAGCGTATGGATTTCTCATAAACTTTTGTTTGTTTCTGTACTCATTTATAACGATCGGCTGTCCATCAATTTTGAAATAATCATAACCCCATCCTGTTAAAGTGGTAAAGAGCGACTTCAGGTAATTAATTCCAGCAGAAGTAGATGGGTCTACCAGATACTCACCTTCCCATGTTTTTGAAGCAGAAGTATCTGCCTTTGTCATAAGGAATGCATTCGGATTGCTCTTTACAACCTCAGGATTGCTCTGTCCATGCGGTGCAAGCCACAATCCGGGCTTAAGTCCCAATCCTTTTATATAGTTTGCCAGGGCAGACATTCCATCTGGAAATCTCCTGTCAACTGTAGTCCAGTCCCTGTTATCTCCTCCGCCGTGTCCTTTCCCCTGCCAGCCGTCGTCAATTTGAATGTACTTTGCTCCAAAATCCTTCAAATTATCTGCGATCCATTTTGCATTCTTTTTTATTTCTGACTGATTAATTTCCTGATAATAATAGTACCAGGAGCACCAGCCTGACGGTGGGAGGGGGAAGGCAGATTTATCAATTGGTTTGTAAAACTTTATTCCAAGAGAATCTTTAAAATAGTTTTCAATTTTTACTCCGCTGTTAAGTGTGACTTCATCTTTCAATGGGTCGAATATGCCATCGGCAACTGGTGTTTTAACGTTCCCAAGTGTCATGAACATAATATCATCACCCGGCTCCCCTTTAATTCGACAGGGAAAGGGATGAGGCCAGGCTAATGGCGGCGATATGTGATTGTGAACCTTTTTACTAGATGAACTTACAAGTTTTTCGAACTGCTCTTTAGCTGCACTTACCGTGCGCTTCATATCCTGAAGGGATTTGCTATTAATCTGGCCGAAGGCATAATCCGCAAGGATACCGGCAAACAGTAAAAAAAGAAAGCTGCTTTGAAATCTTTTCTTTAAGAGTCTTTTCATTTTCTCAACTCAGGCTAAAAGTTTCTTATACTCTTTTCTCAGTTGCGGCAAATCTCTTAATCTTTTGCGTCGTCGTCTTCTGAAATTCCTCATCTCGTATTACAATTCTGGAGATTTGCTTGTAAAGTGGGAGTTGTTTGTTAATTGCCTTTACCTCACCATCAATGACCTGATTCAGCAGTTCAGGAGTAATTGGTACTCCCTTTGACTCTGACAGCTCTATGAAAGCTTCTCCATCAACGACAATTTGAGCAGCAATAACCTCACCTTTTTTTTCATCTTCTTCACCATACACCATTGATTCAAGTATAAATGGACTCCTGTTTAACAGGTCCTCAATCTCTTCTGGAAAGACATTCTTACCACTTTTTGAAATAATGACATTCTTCTTTCGCCCGCTGATATGAAGGAATCCATCTTCATCAATATATCCGAGATCTCCGGTTTTAAACCAACCGTCTTCATCAAATGCCTCAAGAGTTGCTTTTTCGTTTTTATAGTAACCCAACATGATATTCGGACCTCTTGCAATAATTTCCCCGATGCCGTCACTGTCAGGATTATCAATTTTCAGCTGAACATGGGGAAGTGGCAGACCTGCCGCATTGTCCTTAAAGTTGTCAAGTCTATTCAATGTTAATATAGGTGAGGTTTCAGTGAGTCCATATCCCTGAATAAATGAAAATCCAAATTCTCTAAGACCCTTTGCCACAAGAGGATCAGGTGCAGCTCCACCGGCTATAAAGCACCTTATCGATCCACCAAATCTTTGATGGATTTCCTTAAATAAAGCTTTCCTGGAACTCTTCCAGCCGATCTTTTGCAGGATTGATGTTGCAGCAATCATTGGTTTTATAAGAGCTGCCACGACTTTCTTTTCCCTGATCCCCCTGTAAATAGCTTTAAACATTTTGTCATAAAGAAGGGGGACAGCTAAAAGCATTGTTGCACTAACTTTTTGCAAATCCTCAGCAACTGTTTTAAGAGATCGGGCATAGTGCACAGAGGCTCCAGCATAAATTGGGCATAACATCCCGCAGGTGCACTCATAAGTGTGGTGCATTGGGAGCACGGAGAGAAATCTATCTTCAGGGTAGATGAAAAGCATACTCACCATGTCCATCAGGTTAGAAGCAAGGTTCTTTTGCGACAGCATAACTCCTTTTGCTCTCCCGAGTGTCCCGGATGTAAAAATAATTTCGGCAACCTCATCAGGATCAATTTCAGGGAGATTGTTGAGAGTAAAAGGTTCAGATTCGTTCATCAATTCTATCATGGATAAAAAGCCTTCCTTTTCCTTCCTCAGATCCATGCTGATGTAGTATTTCACACGCTTCAAGGCTGATTTTTTCTCTCTAAACATTTCTTCAAAAGTGCGGGAGAACACAATGGCAGTCGAGTCCGATTCATGAATGACATTCAGTATTTCGTTGACATTCAGGTTCCTGTCAATTGGGACTATGACATAATTGAATGTCATAGCGGTCAGGTAGGTTACTCCCCATTGGACTCTATTTTCACCTATGACAGCAATGTGTTCTCTTTCGCGGATCCCGAGATTCTTCAGGGCACTCCCGAATCTGAGGACACTTTCCAGCAGTGAACGATATGTAAGCTTTTGAATCGGTGTTTCGTTGATGTCTTCAAGCGCGAGTTTTTCCGGGTATTTCTTTGCCGACTGAATGAGCATATCCTGGATAGAGTTGATTTTAGGGACGTCATAAAGATCAAATGGCTTTTTCAAAACAACTTCCCTCCTCTGTTTTTATAGTTAACCAGTCATGTATCAATATTAAATTACTATAATGAACCTTGATATTAAACAGATAAGAAAAATGGTTTTACGACTGAATTCAAATCTATATTTATGTGAATGATTCAGATTTTGTTTCCCCATCATTCACAGCTTTTTCGCTGCACTGCACATTATGGTTGGAAAGGGCGCTTCTATCAATCTAATTTTAACGATCGGTCTTTTTTTCGTAATATACTGTTACGAAAAGGTGATCTGGTAAATAAAGTGTTACGGTAATTCTTTCAGGGCAATCGTAATTTTTGCTGAAAAAGTAAGCATCCAATCCTCAAAAAATGACTGAACTGTGAACATATCAATAGTGGCATCGAAATTGTAACTTAAATTGATGTGAAAAATTGCGAAAATAGCCTGAGTGGAGCTTACTTAAACTTGACTTTCACCTGTAATTACGTTTATATTCATTCAATGACACAGGAGAATGGTCAAGGGTATGAGCGCCGCCCGGGATTTCATTTCGAAGCAGCGCTTAACTGTCCAGAGGAGGGAGAATGCCTGCAGGCACTTTAAGAAGTCCGTTAAGTGCCCGTGTTGTAAAAGTAGACAGCATTCGTTCCCGGACAAAAGTTTACAAAAGAGTCCCCAATAAAAAACTAAAGGAGGTTTAAAATGGGACAGCAACAACTTCTACTTATTGTTCTTGGCGTAATCATCGTCGGAATAGCAATTGCCGTCGGTATATCAATGTTCAAGAGCAATGCACAAAGTTCAAACCGTGATCAGGTGATAAACGATCTCAATAACCTTGCCGCAAAGGCGCAGCAGTATTACAGGAAACCAACAGCTATGGGAGGTGGTGGACAAAGCTTTGGAGGGTTTGCGTTATCGCCGGTAGACACGGGCAACGCAAATGGTAGCTATAGCCTGACCTTATCAACACCCAGTAGTGCCAGTATGGTTGCTGGCAACATTGCTGCTGTGGGGACCAGGGGCACCCCCCTGGATTCGATTTATATAGTGGGATGTGGCAAAGAGATAGGCAACGACGGTAAAAATCCAGTCAAGGCCTACGCGACCGTTTATCTAGACAGTGTGGTTACAAAGACCTTGAACTAAACTGAAGTCACGATTTCAATGGGCAGTGGCCTTCATCTCCGGAATGGCACGCTGCCCTTTTATTTTCTCGAGTCTTTCGGTCAGTAGTACATCCCTTTCACAGAAGTTTGAAACGGGAACTCTAACAGGTTCCTGAAAGAATCAACCAGATGGCAACCAGGTTGAGCTACAACAATGGTGCATACGAGAATTTGAATGGATATATGATCTTTTCCGTTTAGGCCTGGTATATGGAAGTTTTGAGCTGCTCGTAACTGCCATGCTCGAATGTGCGAGAAAGTATATTACGTAAGCAGGTCTGAAAGTCATGGAGAAAGTGGAATTTGCTTTCAGTTAACTTTTTGGAGAGTGATTTTTTGAGGAGGGTTGAGGTTGCCTGACTTTAGGTTTACAGGTGTAAGGCCAGGTGGACGAATGGTTCAGGGAGTCTTCTCCGCCGAATCAAAGGCGGAGGCGAAAAAAATTGTGCAGGAACTCGCACAACGGAATCAGTTTAAGTTAACAGATCTGCGTCCACGTGTAAGCTTTATATATAAGGTCAGCAAAGATGGCGAAAAACCAGTAAAGGGTGAACAAAAGGCATTTACAAAGGAAGAAGTTCAGCAGGCACTGGAAAGGTTAGGCTATAAGGTTTTTTATGTTCAAAGGAATCTAATTGATTTCAAACCAAAGCCTCCCACAACTGAGATTGTGACATTTGTCAGAGTCAGTGCCGATTTACTCCGTGAAAAACTTCCTTACAATGAAGTTCTCCAGCTCCTTGCAAATGATATTGAAAACAAAACGCTCCGTGATTCGGTGCGGGATATTAACAACGATCTTAAACAGGGAAAGGACAGCGAACAGGCATTCCTGAAGCATGAAAAGGTATTTGGGAAGTTTACCGCTCATATGCTCGGACTTGCGTCAAAGAGTGGAAATATGGCCGAGATTTATGAAAGTACAGCCAAGTTTCTCGAGCGACAGGCGGAATTTAAAAAGAATTTAAAGAGTGCACTGATAATGCCAATGGTAACCATATTTGTGTTATTCATTGCTGTCGCCTATTATGTTGCATATATCTTTCCCGAGACCGCTGAGCTCTTTGCAAAATTAGGTGAAGTTCCACCAATGACTGCAGCTACCCTGAAGCTAAGTCATTTCCTTACTGCAAACTTCTGGTGGATTGCATTGTTAATCATTTCAGCAGTGATCTTCTTTGTTAAATTTGCATCAACTGAAAAAGGTAGGTTTATTCTGGATAAGTATGTAATTAGAATGCCTATAATGGGGAGTTTATTTCACAAGCAGAGCATAGAGATTTTCTGTCGGGTTTTCTACGCGCTTTACAGCGGCTCGGGTGAAAATATAGAGGTGATTAAACTTGCAGCAGAAGCATGTGGTAACAAATATATGGAACATCAGATAAAAACGGTCGCAATACCAATGATGGTTACCCAGGGAAAAGGGCTTACAGAGTCACTTGTTGCCACTAAAGTGTTTACCGAGACTGCAATTTCAAGATTTCACAGCGGAGCTGAAACCGGGACAGTAAAGAATACGGCTCTCCAGCTGGCGAACTATTACGAGAAGGAGACCGGATATAAACTGAAAAATGCCATAGATTTTATACAGGTGATAATTTCACTATTTATAATGGTTGTGATGATTCTTTTGACAATTGTTTCATCCGAGTCGGCACTTATTCACCCAAAACAGCCCGGGATGTGAGATGATTTTTAGTTTTTCACAAAACTCATCTGCTAAGTTGATTAAATCTGAGCTAAAATGTGATAATTTGCCTCTGAATGGAGTTGAAAACGAAGGATTGATCTGATTTATGCCAGATACAGATATTACCGATAAACTTGGATATACATTGCTTAAAAAGGGGATCATAGACTATGAGACTCTTGAGCAAGCCATCAGGAGAAAAGATGCTGAGGGTGGACAGAATCGGCGTACAATTGCTCAAATCCTGGTATCAGATTTTAATGTAGAGCATGACCTTGTGTTTAGAGAGGTTGCAAATCTATATGGCTTCAAAGAGATATATCTCTCAGATGAGGTGATAGATGCTGAGCGAATTGAATTCATAAAAAAGCTGGTCGAGTCAGGTGATAATATCAGAGATGATATCATTGCTGCTAAAATGCTGCCACTGAAATATGATGAGATACGTCCTGACCGACTGATTATTGCAGCTGCTGATCCAACAAATAAAGAGATTCCACGCCTTGCCCGCAGCTTTGGTGCGAAGAGATATGAGGTTGTTTATGTCCGCCTTAAGGACTTACAGGGGCTGATAGATAAAGTCTTCCCACCCGAAAACGAATTCTTAAAAGTCCTTTCATCAACTACTCAGGAGGAACTTGGTGAAATTACCGGAGCAGAGGAAGAGGGAATTGATGAACAGGAGCTTGAGGCTGAAATAAACAAAAGTGTTCTTATCAACCTGGTCGAAGGAATGCTTGTTGAGGCTGTTAGAAAGGGTGCCAGCGACATTCATGTTGTTCCAAAAGAAGGGAGCAGAACTGAGATTCATTTTAGAATTGACGGCGATCTGAGGCTCTGGTATGTCCAGGAAGGGGTTTTGCCTGAAGCAATTTCTGCAGTCATAAAAGATAGGTCAAAAGGTGCCGACCGCTTCGAGCGTGAATCTGCACAGGATGCATTTATTCAGAGGAAAATAGATGACCACTGGATAAGATTTCGTGTTTCAATCCTTCCTATGGTTTCAAGCGAATACAAGCACAAGTTTGAGAGTATAGTCATTCGTGTGCTTGATGACAGGAAGGTAATCACCGATCTTGAAAAGTTAGGACTTCAGGGGCCTGCACGGGAATCGTTTTACAAAGCTATTAAAAAACCACAGGGGATGGTTATTCTCACTGGACCAACAGGAAGCGGAAAGTCAACAACGCTTGTTGCAGCACTTTACCAGGTCATCGATCCAACAGTAAATGTTCTGACGGTCGAAGATCCTGTTGAATATATCATTCGAGGCGCGCGTCAGCTCCGAATCGGGCCAAAAATGAACTTTGAGCAGGCAATTAGATCTATCCTAAGGCATGACCCGGATATAGTTCTTGTTGGAGAAATCCGTGATCGTGAGACAGCTGATATTGCCGTAAAACTTGCAAACACAGGTCACCTGACATTTTCAACACTTCATACCAATGATGCACCGAGCGCTGTTGCCCGACTCTACAAGATGGGTATTGAACCATTCCTTCTCGCAAGTGCAGTCAATATTATTGTAGCACAGCGGTTGGTGCGAACTTTGTGTTCGCAGTGTAAGCGAGAAATTCCGCCTCATGAAATTGACAGAGACGCATATATCAAGTTCGGTTTTACTCCTGAGGAATTAGATAGTCATAAAATTTATGCAGCCGTAGGGTGTGAGAAATGCGGTGGGACCGGTTACAAGGGCCGAGCTGCAATTCATGAAGCCCTCTACTTCACCAGGGAAATTAAACGAATCATACTAAGATCTGGAGCGGACATAGATGAGGATGAAATCAGAGAGCAGGCTATAAAAGATGGAATGTGGACCTTAAGGAGGGCGGGCATTAACAGGATTCTTGAAGGTGTGACTACAATGGAAGAAGTAGCGGCTACAACAACAGAGGAATAAGATAAGATGCTCTTATTTTGTTTGATATGCACTATAAAAAATGATAAGGAGTCAGGAAAGGAGTAACGTTTGTCTGAGGCTACCCACTCAATTCCCCCATCTGAAATCAGATCGCTGCTAAAAGGACTTTCTTCTCAGGTTTCTGAACTCCTTGTTGGAATTGACCGACACATATTTATCGGGAATCTCCTCTCAAATCTTCCTGATGGAGAGAGGGCTCTTTTGAGAAGATATTTTGATTCGTTCCTTACAAAAATGAAAATGGTAAATGCCTCAGATATTGATTTGGGAGGGCATGGAGCTGCAGGTATGATTTGGTACAGGATATTCGGGAGTAAGAAACCTGATACAGAATGGGGTACCTACACATCCGATGAAACAAGTTTTTTACTTCAAAATATACTTTCCGAAAGACAGCGGCAATTTCTTTATGATAAACGAAATCTGGACTTTTCCTATACCGTGATTGAACATGATAAGAGTTATCGATTTAGAGCCGATATGTATTTTGATCTGGATGATGTTGCACTCAACATGAGAGCTATAAATGATTTAATACGCCCGATTGAGACCCTTGGGTTTCACCCAAACATTCTTAACACATTGAGTCTTTTGCACGTCAAAGACGGGTTGACCTTAGTCACAGGTATCACGGGGTCAGGGAAGAGTACAACACTTGATTCCATAATTGATATGAATAACCATACCGTGAACGGTGAGATAATTATTATCGGTTCTCCTATTGAATATGTTCATAAATCCGATAAATGTATTGTACGTCACAGAGAAGTTGGAAAGGATACATTATCTTTTAAAGAAGGAACAATTGAAGCATTAAGGCAGGATCCAGACATTGTGGTCATTGGTGAAATGAGAGATCCGGAGACAATAATGACGGCACTTGAAGTAACCGACAGCGGTCACCGTGTCTACTCAACACTTCATACCGCTTCTGCGGTTGAAAGCATAGACAGAATAATAGGCGAGATGCCTTCTGAAGAACAGGAGAGGGTGCGCCTTCGCCTGGCTGATGTCCTGCAGTGCGTGATTTCTCAAAAGCTTGTTCCAAGCCTTGATGGTAAGAGAGCGCTGGCGAAAGAGGTCTTGCTTGCAACTCCCTCCGTCAGAGCTGCTATAAAGAATAAAAACACAGGTGAGATTTATCAAATGATATCTGAAAGCGGTAATTTGGGAATGATAACAATGGAACAGGATCTTAAGCAGTTATTTATGCAAAAAAGGATTTCCAGAGCAACCGCTATTAATTATGCCAATAACAAGCGTCGTATGGAACAGCTGTTATCAATAAATCCAATTAGCAACTGAAACTAATTTCATAAGGAGCTATCTATGTCTGCAAGCAGAGCAGTAGGGATTTACGCCGAAGGTTCCAATTTGAAAGTTGCTGAAGTTGCAAGGAGGAAGGGGAAGCTTGCAGTCCTTGACCTGCAGGCTGGAAAACTGATTCAACGAATAGAAGTTGGTGCAGAAGTGGGCTCAGCGATCGGTACGACGCCTGAGATGATTAACATTACTCAAATGCCTGAATCTCAGGGGGTTCCGCAGGAATCGGAAGAGACAAATACTACTGTCCTGACCGGGATGCTGAGTAAGTATCAAAATGCAAGGCATTCTCTTGCAATTGCAGTTGGTGAGCCTTATTTGTTTTATCATTCTATAGAAATGGAAGGAAAACAAAGGCCGGAGAAGGTTATAGCGAAAATTGTTGAGGAACTGCAGGCAACCCGTACGGGTATAAGTGCTGAACAGGTTACTCTCCTTTCAACAAATGTTGAAGGGACTTACGTGGGTATAGTAAGAGAGCACGAAGTTCCAATAATCGATCTGGTCTCAAATGTTCGCCAGTTCCTTGGCCAGAAGCTGGGAAGGGTGGCGCATGTTGAAAGTTCGGATATTGCACTTGTCAACCTTGTCAAGAATAACTACGAAATTGATGAAAGTGAAATATCAGTCATAGCTTATGTAGGTTTTGAAACCACAAGGCTGATATTTATGAAGGGACGAAATTTCTTCAACATTGCTCCTATAATTAATGAGGGTGGAGATTCGTTTAGCGTTCAAAATACTATTTACAGCAGAATACTGCTTGGACAGGATAATTTTGGTTTGCCGCGAATTGACAGGGTAATTCTCTGCGGCGAATGCAAGAATTTTGATATAAAAGGGTTCCTTTCATCCCTCCTTGTGGGAGCCAACGTTGACTATCTTTCTTTGCAAAATGCTGATCTGGAGGGTTTACCTCCCGGAGGAGCTGACCTTGTTCCACAATTTGCAATTCCAATTGCAACAGGGTTTCATGCAATTGATCCAGGCAAAAAGAAGTATTACAATTCCGACATTACCCCGGAATATGTCAGGGAAGGTCAAAAGGTTTTTAAGCTGGCCTGGCATGGTCTTATTCTTGCAATTGTCGTCTTTAGTTCAACGTTGTACTTTACTTATAATTTTGCTAAAAACGACAGAGAGATTAAAAGGCTTCGGGCAGAGAATGAGATAAAACGAGCCCAGGCTGCAGAAGTGCAGTTTGTTAGAGACCAAATTTCAAGAGTTCAAAGAGAATTTGGGAAGTATACTGAAGCTGTTTCAGTGCTCGACTCATTGCTGCCTCACACACAGCGTTGGTCGGCACTGCTTGAATCTCTCTCAAATTCAGTTGAGAGAGTCGGTGCAATGTGGCTCACTGATGTGCATCAAATTGACGAAAACACTTACTCCATTTCCGGGTTCTCGATTTATAGAAATCGAATTCCAATATTTGCCAAAATTTATCCAGGCTCAGTACTCAGGAAAGTCACCGTTGGGGATATTAGAGGGAAGCAGGTTTACAATTTCCAGATTGATCTGTATTATAGTTCAAAATAGGCAGGCTTAAATGTCATACGCTATCAGAAACACAATTGTACTTGCGGGCTTTCTAATTTTGATATTTGGTGTTGGGTTTTATCTGACGAGAATACAGCAGCCTTCTGAAGTAAACAGGTTACAAAAAGAAGCCGGAACATACGATGCTGTAATAGCCCAGCGCCCACAGCTCGAAAAAGAATTGAAGGAATCCAAGGACAGGCTTGCTGATATGAAAGATAAATATGAGCATCGATTCAAAGTTATTCCCGTCAATGACACAACTGCAGAAACATATGCGTATTTAAACAGGATAATGGATGCCAGCGGATTTGTAAAATTTGATATGCTCTATCAGGGCGCCAAGCAGCTGAAGCGGTACGGCTACAACACTTACAACCTCAGGGGCGAAACCAGCTATGATAACCTTTTTAGATTCATTTGGTACTTAGAGCATGCAAAACTCCTCTATAAAATAAGCGATTTGTCCGTCAGCGGACACGAGTACCGCGAGCAGGCAAAAGAACGAACAAAGATTGTTATACCATTTACCATGGAGCTCCGTGCGTACTATTCAACAGTGGCTGGGATTTCTTCGCCATCAATGGGGCCGGATCTAACTCTTTACAAATTTGTCCGTACCGGCACAGACCCGCTTAAACCTCTAATATCAAGCGAACCTCCGCCCAATATTCGCGGACTGGTAGATGTTGAAAGGTCTGATCTGCGGGCCGTATTGCCAGACAAAGTGTTTATTGTGGACGAGAAGGGCAAGACTCATATATTGCGTGAGGGTGACGAGGTTTATCTTGGATATTTGACAAGAATAAATCCGAGTCGCAATGAGGCTGAATTTACCTTAAATAAGGGTGGTATCATAGATAGGGTTGTTTTGAAAGTAAGATTTGGGAAATAAAGAAGGAGCATCATGAAGAGAGCATCGTTACTTGCTATGGCCATCGTTATTAGCGCACAGATAGGCGTGGCACAAATTCAATCTTTGCCTCCTCAGTTGAGACAGCAAAACGCCACACGAGAACAAATCGTGACGATGGCATCGACGACTCCGTTTAATGAAGCTGTGGAAATACTGAATAGTTTCAGCAAAAAATTTCTCAACAAAATAATTATCGATCCAGAAAACCGAACGAATCCAATAGGAGTTGACATTGATCGGATGCAGTGGTTAAATGCACTTGAAGCGGTGCTACGTGCAAATGGACTATGGTACAAAGAGTACGAGAGCTATATTCAAATTGTTCCTTCGGCGGAAAAGCCAGCTCCAAAGGTTGAGACTAAGCCCGCATTGCCCCCAGGCACGCCTACGCTCGACTCACGTGAAGTGAATATTCAGGCGGTCTTTTTTGAAGCTGATTTAACAAAGCTCAGTTCCCGGGGCATAAATATCAACTTTCTTATTCAAAACACCTGGAACGGAATCAGGTCAATCGATGGAACAACCCCCAATATCACAATTAATCCAGGTACTTCAACGGGGGGAAGTGTTCCTGGACAGCTAAATATAAGCGGTGCGGGGAATGTATCTCTTGGTGGGAATTCCTTTGGTACACTGTCTGCCCTGTTCGGATTTCTCGAATCGGAGGATCTTGGCAAGATCCTGGCAAGCCCAGAGATCACCGTCAGATCAGGAGAGACAGGTAACATTCAGGTAGGTGTGAACTTTTTTGTGACCACCCGCGATTTTGCAGGAAACACGATCCAAACAATGCAAAATGCTGGAATAATAATAAATGCTACACCTACAGTTTACACCCAGGACAGCATAGATTTCGTGAGCCTTAATCTTGATCTTACAAACAGTTCACTTGGTGGGAGTTCACAAACTGGAACCATCATCAATACCGAGCACGCTACCACCAAGGTCCTTTTGCTTGACGGTGAGCAAACTACAATTGGAGGGTTGTATAGTACAACTCAGACTACCCACAGGGAAGGTATCCCGATCTTAAAGGACTTGCCATGGTGGGTTCTGGGAATCAGGTACCTTACGGGTTCTGATCAGGTAAGCATTCAAAAGAAGGAACTTGTAATCCTATTAAAAGCAACAATACTTCCAACCCTGAAAGAACGTTTTGACCAGCGCTTAAAACTGGGTGCTAAGCCAGAAAAGACGCTTGATAAAGAACTCCAGGAACTTGAGAGAAGGATAAAACAACTTGAGCCATCAACTGGAAAATAAAAAGAGGGGGAAATGTCCAAACCAAAAATCTTAGTTGTTGATGATGAGGAATCACTTCGTTTTCTTCTGTCCAGTGAGTTAGAAGCTGAAGGTTTTGATGTACAGAGTGCATCGGACGGTGACGAAGCTATTGATATCGTTAGAAGGAAGGGAGAAGCAGGCGAAAGATATGACGTGGTTCTTCTTGACATAAAGATGCCGAGGGTCGACGGGTTTGAAGTTCTAAAATATGTAAAGCAATCGGTCCCTGAGACAAAGGTAATCATGCTTACTGCATATGCAGATGTAAAAAATGCAATTGAATCGCTCCGGCTCGGAGCGTCAGACTTTGTCAGCAAACCCTATGACCTGGATGATATACTTACTTCCATTAACCGTGCACTTGGGAGATGAAAAAAAGTTCTATGGTTGTACCATCAAATGTTTGAAAAGGCGCCTTGACATCAAAAAATATGATACCATGGTGTGGTAAATGTTATGGTTCGTATATCAGATATTAATGGAAATCCACTTGCTTCGGGAACAACCGTTACAGAGGCTGTTAATTTCTCGCCTCCACAGGGGACAAATTGGAATGTAAAGGCTGATGGATTGCCGTCAAATTTAGCAGATTTTCTAACGCGGGGACCAGGCAGCACTGATTTTATACTAACTATTTCTGCGGACGAAATTGAAG
>JBMFVE010000005.1:0-111044 GCA_049966155.1 Candidatus Kryptoniota bacterium | reverse complement strand
CTGGACGCAACTGGCGTTCGGTAAAGGCGTACACAATTTTTATTTTGATGAGCCTTGCACGCACAATGGGAATGGTAACGGCATCAACTATTCTTTGGAGAGTGCATACAATCTCTTACATCCTAATGGTGGAGTTCTGTGGGCATCCGATGTTTGCTCAGTCGGGCTTTGTAGCAGTGGGAATACCGCAATATCAAACTGCGTAACTGTCATGCTTAACTATTCTGACCACATAGGGTGTGATGACTACTACGCGACCGCGCCTGGAAGAAGCTGCAGTGGGTGTGATATAAATATTGTTCCTCCTTCAATGGACACGATCTGTGCGTACGACGAATTCCGAACAAACTTTGGAGCAAAATTTGACTTCATATGGATATATGGTGGGAAGAGCCCCATCGCTGATGAGATTAGCTGCTACGGAGCAGAGTTGGACTGGATGTCCAACCATGGCGGTATAAACGCTATAGCTCTTTATATTGATAGCAACAGTGATTGGGCTCATGTCGATGCCTTCTGCGACCAAGCCTACAAACATGGCTACCTAAACGTGGTCTATCGACAGTTCCATTCAGTTTATACCTGCATGGAAAATAACGTAACCTTTCCACCGGCCTGTAGCGGTGGAAGCGACTACGGTATTTGGGACATCTCTAAAGAAGTGTATGTTAAATGTGACAACCCAGATAACCCAGACTGTGTCCTCGTTTGGAGCTGGAACGGCAATGTAGATGACAACGGATGGTCAAATCCAACTCCGTTTGGTTCAAATCCCACATACTACGGTGGGATGAGTCCATGTCCATAATGGAGGGTTGCTGTGAAGTTAATCATATCGATATTTCTTATTGGTACTATACTTCCGTCCAGTAGCGTCTCTGCTCAGAAGCGATTGTACTTTGGCGCCGATGTGGAACCATTGGCTTTGGATTTTTCCGGTTACGGGTGGAGTGTTGGCATACACGCGGGTTATTTCGGCGACGAACATTCCTTCATAGAAATTGAGGGCCGCGGAGGAACTTATGCTGCGGAAGAGAACAACGTGAAGGTTATGTTTTTTGAACCGTTCAGTTATAGGATGATGTTCACGAGTTTGGGACTAAAGGTCGGATTTGGAAGTAGCTATCGATCCAAGTTTAGAATCTATTATTTTCTCGGCGGAGACCTTTATACCTGGGGCGCCGTGCATGATGTGAATGTTAACATATATGATAACGGCAATCCTCCGACCCTTGTATACTCTTTCCACGCTGAAAAATATCCTGTAAGCAGTGCAATCATCTATTATCTTGCGGGTATCAAAGTTGTCGTGCCAGTGGGCCCAGTCGAAGCTGACGCGACCATGAAACTGCCAAATTTTCTCGGTTTCTCTACGCCGATAAAGGGAGGAAGCGATGAAGCTCATAGACCGCCGGAGTCATTTTTCCTGCTCTCGTTTGGGATAAGGTTCTGAAGCCACCAAAGTAGTGCTCGGGAGTTGAACTCCCTCGCAACGGGCAGGACTGTAGTTTTGAGATTTTACTTATTTTCGAACTGATGCCTCAACACAGGTGACTTGATCGTCAATTATGCAAACACCTATTTCAGCCTTGGCATCCAGGACTTCGTAAATTCCATAGATCATGGAGAAGCTGACGGATCGAAGGCGTTGCCGGAAAGGGGTCGAGCGCACCCCGGTTCCTTCGCATACGTCAAAACTACATAAAATTTGCGGAACTCAAGAACGCTGCCAGTATTTACGTCCAACCGAGCATAGCAAGTGTCGCGGCAGCGGCAAAGGTCCTTCCAAAGGACTTGAGATTTTGAGCAATGGTGGATTTCGTTCACCGGGTGGGTAAAGGGGGACAGAAGATATTCGCGAGTTTGGACCACGCACCGCTTCCGGCGCAGCCGCAGAATTTAGATGTCGAGAAGCGTCACACTGTGTAGTATAACGGAATGAGATTGTTCGGGACGTTTTTGTTAATTGACTAAATTAGAGTCAGAACCCTCTCCATTTGAATCATCCTCGGCAAGCACTCTCGCAACCGCAGCAATTGAATCGTTCGCCTGAAGTCTGATAAGGCGAACACCCTGCGTGTTTCTGCCGGCGAGACGTATGTCTTTGACATGCTGTCGTATAAGGAATCCCTTTGCTGTGACTATCATTATATCGTCGTTGTCTATTACCTCTTTTATTGCGAGTAGTTTTCCGTTTCTGTCACTTGTCTTCACGGTGATCAACCCCTTACCTCCGCGTCGCCTGAGAGAGTATTCTTCTATCTCGCTCCTTTTGCCAAACCCTTTGTCCGATACGACAAGTACACTTGAATCTGATCGACTAATTACAATCATTCCGATAACATCATCACCCCTGGAAAGGTTGATTCCCCTTACACCGCGGGCATTTCTGCCCATCGGTCTAACATCTTTTTCGTTGAACCGTAACGCAAAACCGTTACGTGTCCCAATAATAATATCCTGTTTACCGTTTGTGAGCTGGGCATCGATTAGCCTGTCACCTCTATCCAGTCCAATTGCTATGATTCCAACACGCCGGGGATTCGAAAATTCCTCTAAAGCCACCTTTTTCACAAACCCGCGCTTTGTAACCATTGTCACGAACGAAGCGTCTCCGAAGTCCTTCACAGGAAGAAATGCCGTGATCATCTCATCAGGCATTTTGCTGATGAGATTTACAATTGATCTGCCCCTCGAAGCACGGCCACCTTCAGGAATTTCATGCACCTTCAACCAGTATGCCCTCCCACGGTCAGAAAAAAAGAGAATATATTGATGGGTTGAAGCTATGAACATATGTTCTACAAAATCATCTTCCCTCGTCGTTTGGGCGGTAATTCCTTTCCCTCCACGACTCTGTCTGCGGTAACCGCTGACAGGATAACGCTTTATGAACCCGTTATGTGTTATAGTAATGACAACATCCTCTTCTGCAATCATGTCCTCAATACTGAACTCCGAAGCCTTCTCAACAATCTCAGTCCGACGCTCATCTGCAAAGTTTTTCTTCAACTCAATAAGCTCATCCCTGATTATCTGCATTCTCATCTCTTTGCTGGCAAGAATAGCACGGAGCTTCTCAATCAGTTTTATTGTCTCACGATATTCATCTTCAATCTTCTTTCTTTCCAAACCAGTTAGCCTTTGAAGAGTCAGTGCAAGGATTGCTTTTGCTTGTATCTCACTCAGTTTGAACCTCCGCATCAGTGCTGTTTTCGCTGTTTCGGGATCCTTTGATTTCTTTATCATCTGCACCACTTCATCAATATTGTCAAGTGCTATTTTGTACCCTTCAAGTATGTGGGCCCTTTTTTCAGCTGCGTCGAGATCAAACTTGGTCCTTCTGACCACAACTTCGTGACGGTGCTCAAGAAATCTCTCCATCATTTGCTTGAGTGTCAGAACTTTAGGAACCCCGTCTACAAGAGCAAGCATGATCACACCAAACGTTGTTTGCATTTGAGTGTGTTTGTAAAGGTTGTTTAGAACAACCTGGGCTTCGGCATCTCTTTTCAGTTCCACAACAACCCGAATCCCATCCCGGTCTGATTCGTCTCTTATGTCAGAAATATCCTCAAGTTTCTTTTCCCTGACAAGCTCAGCAATTCGCTCAATCAAACTGGCCTTATTGACCTGATATGGAACTTCAGTTACAACAATGTTCACCCTACCCGATTTAGTTGTCTCAATATTAGCTTTTGCTCTTATGACAATCCTGCCGCGGCCTGTCTTATAGGCCTCTCTTACACCATCATACCCAAAAATTATACCTCCTGTTGGAAAATCCGGCGCTCTTACTATCTTAATTAATCTTTCGTCAGCTATGTCAGGATCCCGTATAAATGCAATAAGTCCATCAACTATGTCTGCAAGATTGTGAGGGGGGATGTTTGTAGCCATTCCAACAGCAATTCCACTGGCGCCATTGACAAGAAGGTTCGGGAGGAGTGACGGTAGAACGACCGGCTCCTGCAGTGACTCATCAAAGTTTGGCACAAAGTCAACTGTATTTTTCTCAATATCCCGCAGCATCTCCTCAGCAATCCTCGATAAACGAGCTTCTGTATAACGCATCGCTGCAGGAGAATCACCGTCAATTGAGCCGAAATTCCCCTGTCCATCTACAAGCGGATACCTCATGGAGAAGTCTTGAGCCATCCTCACAAGAGTATCGTAAACCGCAGTATCACCGTGAGGGTGATACTTTCCAAGCACCTCACCAACTATTCTAGCACTTTTCTTATACGGTTTGTTAAAATTTAGCCCCAGTTCCGACATACCAAATAGTACGCGCCTGTGGACAGGCTTTAATCCATCCCGCACATCAGGAAGCGCCCGTGCAACTATTACCGACATCGCATAGTCTATATAAGAACCTTTTATCTCGTCCTCAATGTCAACAGCCACAAGTTTCTCGTTTAAAGCCATAGTTGTTCCTTATTCGTTTTCAAAATCTTATTTTAAAGCCCAATTTTGTTAAGGAGGTAATCCAGCTTCCCTTTAACTCCAAGTCTATAACCAAACCTGGAGGCCGTCCCCCGTCCAAAATGACGGATATATTGATCTATGGGGAAATCAACCACTCCAAATCCTTTTGATGAAGCAGCTGCAAAGTTCTCAAGCGTTGGCATACCATGATGCCTGAATGGGGGCAGCTGAACGTACTTGCTTTTCTTTAACATCATGTACGCAGAAATTACAATTGCTATACCGTGCTCAGATGAAAAGCCCCGTTTATTCACACGATCCTTTTTACCAACGGCATAAACATAATCATCCTGCAGAATAAAAAGCATTTTTTCCAGAAACCCTCCCCGTATAGTTTCAGTATCGGTGTCCAGAAAAAAAAATATTTCCTTTTCAATCGTTCTAATCGCGATATCCATAGCGGGTCCATGATAAAAATTTCTTTTAAGAAACAGGGATTTCAATTTCCCCTGCGAATCAGACTGGAGTTTATTAGCCACGTGCACCGAAGCGTCATCGGATCCATTGTCAATAATCACCAAATCAATATCGGGATAAAAATTGCGAAACGAGGAGACCGCCCTCTGAAGAAGATCTGGAGTCCTGTAATTCACAACCACCACACATAAATCGTTAAATGTCAAGGTTTCTAACATATTTTGCATTTTTCTCAATGAATTCTTTTCGAGGTTCCACTTCCTCGCCCATCAAAATTGAAAATGTTCTATCTGCCTCTGCAGCATTTTCTATGGTGACCTGTAAAAGCGTTCTTTTCGCAGGGTCCATAGTAGTCTCCCACAGTTGCTCGGGATTCATTTCTCCCAGTCCTTTGAACCTTGATACAACTACATCCCCATCGCTTTCTTTCTTGAGCTTCTTAATAAGGGTATCACGTTCTTCATCACTGAAGGCATACAACTCAGTTTTTCCTTTTTTTAGTTTGTAAAGGGGAGGCTGTGCAATGTAAACTTTGCCCAGCTCAATCAACTCTTTCATGTATCTAAAGAAAAAGGTTAGAAGCAATGTTCTGATGTGGCTTCCATCAACATCAGCATCCGCCATCAGGATTATCTTTCCATATCTTGCTTTCGACGCATCAAACTCATCTCCGTCACCAATCCCCGCACCAATGGCCTGTACAATAGCCCGTATTTCATCATTTTCCAAGATCTTATTCATACGAGCTTTTTCAACATTAAGGATCTTCCCCTTTAAAGGTAAAATTGCTTGAAATTGTCTATCTCTTCCCTGTTTAGCCGAACCGCCCGCTGAATCACCTTCCACAATAAAGATTTCAGACAACTCCGGATCGCTGATCGAGCAATCAGCCAGCTTACCTGGTAAGTTCGATGATTCAAGGGCGTTCTTTCTTCTTACAATCTCTCTCGCTTTACGAGCAGCCTCACGAGCTTCAGCGGAGTTCACAGCTTTCTCAATTATCCGTTTAGCCACAGCCGGATTTTCTTCAAGGTATTGTGAAAGTTTGTCGTTGACAATTGTCTGGACAATGCTTTCAACTTCACCATTACCCAATTTCGTCTTCGTTTGCCCTTCAAATTGTGGCTCCGGGACCTTTGTGCTTATAACAACGGTGAGTCCTTCACGAAAATCATCACCTGTCAAATTAATCTTGTCAGACTTTACCAGGTTGTTCTTCTCAGCATATGATTTCAAAGACCTGGTGAGGGCACTGCGGAACCCGCTGACATGAGTACCTCCCTCTATGGTGTTAATGTCATTGACATATGAGAAGAGATTTTCTCTATAGTCATCGCAGTACTCAAAACCAATCTCCACAGCGACACCGTCTTTTTCACCTGCAATGAAGATCGGCTCCTTTGTTAGAGTTTTACGAGTGCCGTCAATGTAACGCACAAATTCTACTATACCACCCTCATAGTGAAATCTCTCCTCGTTTCCATCCCTTTCATCTCTTAGAACTATTGTAATTTCAGGATTCAGAAATGCCAGCTCACGCATTCTTTCTGCAAGAGTATCAAATTTAAATGATCGAATCTTAAAAATTTCTCTGTCGGGTAGAAAAGTTATCTTTGTCCCTGTCCTGGAATCTTTTCCGATAATTTTAACGGGCTCAACCGGATCTCCCCTTTTGTACCTCTGATAAAAGACCTTCCCTTCACGGTAAACATATACTTCGAGCCACTCCGATAACGCATTAACCACAGACACTCCAACGCCGTGTAAACCCCCTGAAACCTTGTAAGTTGACTTATCGAACTTACCACCGGCATGTAGGACTGTCATTACAACTTCGAGAGCAGACTTTTTCTCAATGGGATGAAGATCTGTCGGAATACCTCTTCCATCATCTTCAACCGTAATGCTACCGTCTTTATTTATCGAAACCATAATGTTCTTGCAGAATCCAGCTAAAGCCTCGTCAATCGAGTTATCAACAACTTCGTAGACAAGATGATGCAGCCCACGCTGACCTATGTCACCAATGTACATCGCCGGACGCCTGCGTACAGCCTCCAGCCCCTTTAAAACCGTTATGCTCTCTGCATTGTATGACGGTTCAGCTTTATCATGCGTTGTAGCTACAACAGTCTGCGCAACTTTTGTACCTGATTTATCCTCCTGCTTAGCGGCCTCCTTTTGCATTACCTTTTTCTTTCCGCTCTTTGTCAACAGGTCTTTCTTCGCCATGAGAAACCTCTACTTATATAAAAAAAATATCTGTAATCTCAGAATCTCTGTAATCTTCCCTTATTTTGTCGAGAATTTTACTTTTTTGGAAAACCAGTTCATTCCTCCATGTTGGGGTCTTCACCCTGACATAAAGAATCCCGGCATCCACTCTAACAATGTCTGTGTTTTTTGCAATCAGATCTCCCACTATGTTATTCCAATCTGTTATGACACGATATGCCTTCAAGCGTCTTCCAGCCGGTGACGAGCTTATAAATTCCTCAATAATTTTATGAAGCTGTTTTGCTTCATGCATCTTGGTAGATAACACTCCCTTCTTTCACCTGGTGAAACCTTGCATTTCTTTCTTCAATCATTGAGGTATCGAAGGTAACCGCATCTGTCATCGTGATGAAGGATTGTCCCAGCTGGCCTATAATAGCAGCAAATTTAGAACTGCGTACGTAATCTAATTCTGTCATCACATCATCCAGCAACATAATTGGAATCTCGTGAGTCTTTCGCTTCATGTAAAAAAACTCCGCGATTTTTAGTGCAACAAGAAACGTCTTGTGTTGACCTTGTGATGCAAAACGTTGAAGTGGCATTCCATTAATGTAAAATGTAATATCGTCCCTATGTGGTCCAACGAGCGTTGCACATCTTGACAACTCCACTTGTTTGGATTGCTCAATTGCCTTAAGAAACTCTTCCTGAATAGATGAAACTCTGCTGTACTCAAATGAAGGTTGGTAGGATAAATCGGGTTCTTCTCGTTCTCCTCCAATTTGCAAATATACTCTTTTCAAGTCGCTCTTAAATTCCTCTGTAAACTCGTGTCTTCTTAGAATGATTCTCGAGCCGCGTTCAACAAGGCCCTCAGTCCATGCTCGAAGACTCCCATTGTCAATTTGTCTCCCCAGCTTTTTCTCCTGAAGAACTCTATTTCTCTGTTTAAGGACCTTTTGATACTCCGAAAGTTCCTCAAGATAAGCATGAGACGTTTGTGAAAGAACCATATCAAGGAACTTTCGCCTATCCGAAGGAGGTCCCCCTGTAATCCCAAAGTTATCGGGCGAAAGCACAATAATGGGAAACTTTCCAACCACGTCAGAAGCTCTTGAGATTGGTGAGCCATTTATGACATACTTTTTCCCATTTGCAGCGTCATGCCGGAAAGCAACATGAAATAACCTTCCACTAATTGATTCAATGTCTGAATCCAGTACAAAGGAATCAGCACCGCTTTTCACAACATTAATGTCACCTGTTCTCAGAAAACTCTTCGTGATACAAATATAGGAAATTGCTTCCAGTATGCTGGTCTTTCCCTGTGCGTTTGCTCCAACTATGAAGTTTGCCCCATTACAAAACTCCAATGTTGTATCATTGTGGTTTCTGAAATTTTGTATCCGCAGTCTTATTACTTGCATTTGGTCATTAGTTCAACCGCAGGGGCATTATCAGCATCAATACGGAATCTATCTCCACATCCTGCGCCTGGCTCCTTCCTCCATTTACATACACAGGTTTAATAACACACGCCCTGTTTGGAGTAGAAAATAAAAATTGCACTTTTTCACTATCCAGATGGCTTAATGCATCTGCTACGTAGTTTGCGTTAAAACCAACATCCATATTCTCTTTTTCTGACCAGGCTGCTTCCAATTTCTCCTCTGCAGCTTGTCCACGCTCCATCTCTTCTGAGGACACTACCAGCAATTTTTCTCCAATTGAAAACTTTACAAGATGATTAAGCGAATCGGCAAGGATGGCAACCCTTTTCATTTTCTCGAGCAGCTCTTCCCTATTAACTACCAGGGCCTTGTTATTATCCTTCGGTATAACGGCTTCAAAATCAGGATGGGCGTCTGTTATTAGCCTGCAGACAAGTTCAGTATTCTCTGTCCTGAACATTGCGTGTTCATCATTCATAAGGAAATCTACATTCAGTCCTTTAATATTTTTTGCAATTAAATTGAGAGCTTTCTCCTGAAAATTGGCGTCATATTTTACATCTTTGTCAGTAATACCCATTGCTATAACTCTTACAAGTCGATGCCCATCAGTGGCGTAAATCCTAGCGTCCCTTCCATTAAACTGGAAATCCACTCCATTCATAGACCTCCGCTGCTCGTCCTTGGAAACAGCAAAGACAGTCTTCTGAATTATACTACTCAATCGGTCAGCAGCTATAGAAACTGCGGTTGCTTTTTCACTAATTGTAGGAAGAGTCGGAAATTCGTTTGCAGATCCGCCCGCAATCCTGTACAAACCAGAATCAGTTTTAATTTTCACCTTTCCATCTTCCGTTGCGGTAAACTCAACCTCTGTGTCAGGTAAATTTTTAACAATTTCAAAAAATTCGCGTGCATTTACAGTTACTTTTCCATCTTCAGCAGTCCCTATGTGTATCTTTGACGACATAGAAATTTCCAGATCTGTTGCGGAAACAATCAAGTTCTTCTTAAACACTTCAAGATGGAAGTTTTCTACCGCCGCAATGGTAGTACGAGCAGGAACAACACCAATAACGCGATTGACCACTTCTTTTAAGTCCCTGCTTTTCACATTAAACTTCATGTTCCCGCCTCCATAAGTTAGAGTTTATATATTGCATGGATTTCCACAACTGATAAAATCTACTCAATTACCGCTTAATATTCAATTTAAGTTCATTTTCCGGGATATTAACACCCTCTATAATTATTAATTAGTTAGTTCTTTATAGTATAAGAATAACAATAATGACTGTCTATTTGTTAACAACTGGAATAAGTGCAACTAAGTAATTGAGTTATTGTGATATTATACAAAATAAAACTAACATAGCTATGTTTATACGATGGTGGTGGTGACATTGTTACTAACAAACCCCGCATTTCACTAGCCTTCCTGTTTAAAAGTATAAATTATCCACATTTTCTCATCATTTTTACACATTATTTTAAACATTCATGCACCCAACATATCAATTTTCTTACGTGCCCTATCGTAAAGCTCCTTAAAGTGTGGACTCCTATGCATTAAGTCGTCTATAACCTGGCACGCGTAAATTACAGTCGAATGATCACGACCACCAAAATAGCTACCAATAGCTTTCAATGGTAGTTTTGTCATTTCTTTGATAATATACATTGCAGTCTGCCTGGCAATTACAACCTCTTGTTTTCTGGTTTTTCCTCTCATCTGCTCTTCTGAAACGTCGAATACATCAGCAACCGCCCTTAGGATGTCCTCTACGGTGATAGTTGAACGCCTGCTGACTGCTAAACTCTTTATGACTTCTTTAGCAAGCTCCACGCTGATCTCTCTGTTGCTCAAGCTTGCCTTGGCCAAAATGCTTATTAAACTTCCCTCGAGTTCCCGGATGTTCGAGGTGACATTGGCAGCTATGTATTCAATGACATCTTCAGGAATGTTAATGCCGTCATCTTCGCTCTTCTTTTTGAGGATTGCTATTCTTGTCTCCAGGTCGGGAGGCTGTATATCTACTGTTAATCCCCACGTAAATCTTGAAATCAGTCTTTCATCAACATCCTTCAGCTCCTTTGGAGGTCTGTCCGAAGAAAGAACGATTTGTTTTCCGCTCTGGTGAAGGGCGTTAAATGTATGAAAGAAATTATCCTGTGTTTTTTCTTTACCAGCAAAGAACTGAATGTCGTCAACTATTAGAATATCCATACTTCTGTAGAAATTAGAAAATTCATTGGCACGATCCTTTTGAATGGCTTCGACAAAGTCCACTGTGAAGCGTTCACTTGATATGTATAGGACACGCTCTGCTTTTTTTGATTGACGGGCAAAATTTCCAATCGCCTGTACAAGATGCGTCTTGCCCAAACCCACCCCACCATATATGACAAGTGGATTAAATGCCGTGCCTGCTGGATTGTTTGCCACAGCATAGGCAGCAGCGCGCGCGAACTGGTTGCTATCACCTTTGATGAAATTCTCAAATGTGTAACGCGGGTTGAGGTTAGTTTCAAATGGTGTTGCGCTAGGCAGTCTCTGAGGTATTTTTTCAATCGCTTGGGATGGCAAGGTGGACTTAGGGGGTCGATAGAACTGCTGTTCCGGCTCCGTGAGGTCGTCTTCAGAGATAACGTACTCAACCTTTGAGTTTTCACCAAGAACAGATCTCACAGATTCAGAAATGATGGTGGAGTAATGCTCATCCAGCCAATCGTGAAAAAACTGACTGGGAACTCTCAATACCAGTGACTCCCCCTGCAAGCCCACCGCTTTTATCGGCGCAAACCAGGTCTTGTAACTTAGATTGTTTACACGCTGCCTCACGTATTTCAAGCACCCCTCCCACGCGAGTTCCGCATTACCATAATTTTCTTCCACTACGCCCTCCTGTCACAAATGGATGTTATCCACATAGTTTGCAAAGTTTTTCACAATACTGTGTGATCCATAACCAACGATGTATTGGGCAATTACAAGGCACTAGACAATATGTTAACATTAATGTGGAAAACTTCTTCAGCGAAACCTGTTAGCTTCCTCATAATCCAGACATCAAAATCGCCTTCTGGTTAAGTTACAGACACACCTTCCAACTTCAAGTGAGTTAAATTATAATAAAGGCCATGTGGAAAATCAAGCATTAGAGAATGTGGAAAACTAAGTAACTCTTTCTAATATAGATAGTTATCCGTTTTGTTTGTATCTTTTTGAAAGATGTTTTTTTAACTTCAAGCCATTGGGATAGTTACAAATAAAAGTTCGATATTGGGGAATGTGGAAAAGTGGAAAAACTTTGTGGAAAACCGTGAAAAATTTGTTGAGAATGGGTGAATTACTTTGCAACTAACGCATTTGTGAATGGTTAGTCCACATTAGAATGACTTGTATTTTTCCGTGGCTGCAAATAAATTTACCGACCAACAATATTTTTCACGAGGAGCAGCTTAATGAAAAGGACATATCAACCTCATAACACAAGGCGTAAAAGGACCCATGGATTCAGGGCAAGAATGAAATCAAAAACAGGGCGTAAAGTCCTCGCCAGGCGTAGAGCAAAAGGCCGATGGCGCCTCACGGTTAGCGACGAAAAGTAAATTTGAGCTTTGACCGCGTGCGCTTCATCCTGCCAAGGGAGGAGATAATTGGATCGTCAAGAGAGGTACAGAAGGTATTCAAGAGAGGAAAAAAGTTCGCTGGTAATGTGGTTTTGTTTTATTACGATATAGAAAATGGCAATGGTGAACTGAGGGCTGCGTTTAGTGTTTCAAGAAAGATCAGGCTGGCTGTCCATCGAAACCGGTTAAAACGGTTGATGCGAGAAGCTTACCGGTTGCGAGTTCGAGATCTGAGAGAGATGATTAAGCAGAAGAAGGCAGTCTTACGAATTGTTGCTGTGGTTGCAGAACCGATAAATCCGTTTCGCACAAAATTGAGAGAAGTTGAGAAAGACTTTGAGGTTTTTTTTGGGAAAATCAAATCCGAGCTATTTAGCTAAAATTGCTGTCACCTTAATAAGGGGTTACCAGCAAGCAATTTCACCTCTTTTTCCTCCGTCATGCCGGTTTTATCCAACCTGTTCGAACTACACCATCGAAGCCTTCCAGACATACGGTTTTTTTAGGGGGTTTTTAATGAGCGTGTGGCGGATTCTTCGGTGCAATCCGTTGAGTAAAGGGGGATACGATCCCGTCACACCAGCAAAGGGTTCTATGGAAAGGAATGTTTAATGGGGAAGACTGAGACGATTGGAATAATACTTATTACTGTTCTTTTATTTACCTGGATGTGGCTTAACACACCAAAACCAATAGAGCATATAAACACGAAGGGTGGCAACGAGGAGGTGAAGCCGTCGGCTCCCCCTAAGGAAACGACAGGGAGTTACGCCTCCAAACCGGGATCCAAATGGTCAAACAGGACTGCGGAGTCATCCCTGGACACGACTAATGAGGCCTATAAAGCATTTGGACGGTATTTTGGCCCCCTTGCGGTAGGCAAGGAAAAGCAGATTACAATCACTACGGATCTATATACCGCTGTCATCAGCGCCAAGGGTGCTTTAATAAAAGAATGGACACTCAAGAATTACAGGACATGGCGCGGTCAGCCCGTCGAACTAATCAATGAGCTAAAAGGGGGCGACTACAGCATCCTCTTCCAGTCTATTGATGGCAAGCTAATCGACACAAAGGACCTTTATTTTACAGCTGATTTTAGAGATGGACAGCATGTAACTTTATCGAAAGGCAAGTCGTACACCGTTAGGCTTATGTTGAACGTCGGGGATTCCTCACAAATCGTGAAGACTTTTGTTTTTGAGAATGGAAGATATGATTTCATCTCCGATATTACATTCAAACGAATGGACAGGTTTATTGCGGATTTTGAATATCAGGTGACGTGGGAGAATGGACTCAACTATACTGAAGAAAACAGTGTTGATGAGTCAAGTTTCTCAACTGCATATGCATACAATGGTGGAGAAGCGGTGTCTCTTGAGGCTAATGATTTCAACAAAGAAAAAAGGATTGAGCTAAGCGGAAGAACCGACTGGGTATCACAGACGACAAAATACTTTACCTCGGCAATAATCGCGAGGAGCTCTCCAGGCGATGGTGCCTACCTGGCCGGGACAGCAATGCACGCACCTGACAACGGTGTGGTCCGTTCTTATTCTACAGCCTTACAGATGCGATTCCGTGCAATTCCATTCCAATCTGACACATTTCAGGTATATATAGGACCCCTGGACTACAAACTGTTAAAGTCGTATGGCGTCGGCCTTGAGAAGACTGTAGGACTTGGTTGGCAATGGGTTGTAAGGCCTATTGCTGAATATGTTATGCTCCCCGCGTTTGAATTTCTCCATTCATTCATACCTAACTACGGCATTGTCATAATAATCTTCTCCCTGATCATCAAACTCCTTTTAAATCCGCTCACAGTCACCAGTATGAAGTCGATGCGAAAAATGCAGGCACTTCAACCGCTTATGGAGGAAATTAAAGAGAAATACAAAGATGATCCTCAAAAGATGAACCAGGCTGTAATGAATCTTTATAAGGAATACAAGATCAATCCTGCGGGAGGTTGCCTACCAATGCTTCTGCAATTGCCAATACTTTATGCATTGTGGGCAATTTTCAGAAGTAACATAGCCTTGCGACAAGCTGACTTTTTCTGGTGGATAAAGGACCTTTCCGTGCCAGATACGATCTTGAGGCTCCCTTTCACCCTACCGATAATTGGCATGAACCAAATTAGCGGCCTTGCACTTCTGATGGCTATCACCATGCTAATTCAGCAAAAGATGACAGTGAAGGATCCCCGACAACAATTTATGGTCTGGTTTATGCCGGCTCTATTCTGGATCCTTTTCAACAATTTCCCGTCGGGGCTTAACCTGTATTATTTCGTATTTAATCTTCTCTCCATTGGACAGCAATACGTGATGAACAAGAAGCCAGTTGAAGAAGTGCTTGTAAGACCTGTTCAAAAGCCAAAAGGAAGGAAGCGTAATTGAGCTTTCAACCATGTATGGCGGCGTACGTTAAACCTTTTCAAATACCCCTGCTCACGATCAGTTTTGAAAGTGAGAAGGCTATCTCAGTTCGCTTTGAGAAATTCCAGGCTATCCTTGTAAACGCTCAGCAATCTTGATCTGATTTGTTCATTAACGGGATTCCTGAGATGTGGATCGTTGGCAACGAGAGCAAATGCTGATTTTCGCGATGCAGAGAGAATGTCTTTGTCTGTTATAAGATTCGCTATATGAAGGTCGGGGGTGCCACTTTGTTTCGGACCGAAGAAATCCCCCGGTCCGCGCAATTCCAGATCAATCTCAGAAATTTTGAATCCATCGTTGGTTTGAAGCATTGCCTGGAGCCTCTTGTGAGCAACGAATTCATCATGGCTCTGCAAGTTCTCACCTGAAATGTATTTTTCATTTGTTATTAATATGCAATATGACTGATGAGGGCCTCTCCCTATTCTGCCCCTGAGTTGATGAAGCTGGCTCAGTCCAAATCGCTCAGCATGCTCAATTACCATCACTGTGGCATTTTGAACATCTATGCCGACTTCGATGACAGTTGTTGCAACAAGTATGCTGATCCTGTTTTCCTTGAATGCAATCATCACGCTATCCTTTTCCACCTCAGTCATCTGCCCGTGTATCAGTCCAACTTTGAGATCTGGAAAAACCTCGTCACGAAGCCTTATGAAACTCTCAGATGCTGCTTTCAAATCTGACTTTTCGGTTTCTTTTATCAGCGGATATACTATATAAGCCTGTCGACCCGCTACAACCTGATCCCTTATAAACCGATATATTTTTGTTCGATGGCTATCCGAGCGAAGAACGGTCATAACAGGCCTTCTACCTCGTGGGAATTCCCTTATGACCGAAACATCTAAATCGCCATAAATGGTTAGGGCTAGTGTCCGTGGAATAGGCGTTGCGGTCATGACCAGCAAATGCGGTTCTACTCTTTGCTGCGCACCGTTTCCACGGCCTTTTTCCTGAAGCATCATCCTTTGCACAACGCCGAATCTGTGTTGCTCATCAACAACAGCCAATCCAAGCCTGTGAAATTTCACCCTTTCCTGTATCAAAGCGTGTGTTCCCACAACTATCTTTGAAATCCCAGTCTCAATTTCTCGATAAATTGCCTTTCGCTCCGCTATCTTCTGTCCACCTATAAGGAGAGTGCTCCTCACTTGCAACCTATCTAAAAAAAGCTTCATTGTCCGATAATGTTGCTGTGCAAGTATTTCCGTTGGTGCCATGAAAGCAGCCTGGCAGTTGTTTTCTACAGCAATTAGCATGGTGATTAATGCGACTATAGTTTTTCCACTTCCCACGTCGCCCTGCAGCAGGCGCATCATCGGCCTCCCTGATTTCAAGTCGTCGACAATTTCTTTGAGAACACGTTTTTGGGAATTTGTTAAATGAAATGGGATAACCTCAAGCACAAAACGTCTCGTCAGGTTGTAATGCTTTGTCATTACAACAGATTGTGAGCTCTTGATTGCTGAACGCCTGATTGCCAGAAGGACCTGAATATAAAAGAATTCATCAAATTTAAATCTCTTCTGGGCAGCCTCTAATTCACTCTCTGATTTTGGGAAGTGAATTTGTCTAACGGCGGAGTTAATTTCGATGAGGTTGTGTTCCTCTCTAATCCACCTTGGTAACGGATCGGCAAGGACTTCGAAGTTGTAAAAGTTGTCGTTGAAAATGTCCTGGATGACCTTGAATATGGTCTTTCGCAGTCCACGGGAATCCAGTCCCACAGCTCGAAGGTTTTCAGTGGATGGATATACCGGAATGATGCCGCCTGTGTTGAGCAATTGCCGTTCAGATTCTTCCTCGAGACTGTCATAGTCGGGATGGAACAAGCAAGGTGTGCCTCGGTAAAGGCTGACCCTTCCGGAAAAGGCAGTGATGTTTCCTTCCTTGAAAATTTTTGAAAAGTACTTTACACCGTTAAACCAGATGCATTCAATGGTCCCTGAACTGTCTTTTAAATGTACCGATAGAATACCTCCTTTACGCGTCCTCACCATTTTCACCGACTCGATTTTGCCAACAAATGTTACCTCTTGATTCGTCAATGCCGCCTCTTTTGCGCGGCTTGCTGGAAGGATTTTCGATCTGTCTAAATACCTCCTCGGGAAATAAAAGAGAAGATCCTTGACAGTGCGAACCCCCACTGATGACAGGGCCTCAGCACGGTGTGGACCAACACCCTTTAGAAATTTGACATCCATTGTGTCAAGACTATTTCGCTGCATCATATTGAGCTGACGGTAGCATGAATATAAGGCTGTTGAATGTTTCTGATCATATTTGAAGTGTTCAACTTATGGTGTCGAGATTCGGTAGCATTTCCGAATCCCGGTGAATACCTCTGACAGCTGTTTCAACCCGGTTAATTATGTAAAGAAGATGATCTTTATTGTTTACAAAATCTATCTCGTCTGATTCTACAATCATTATTTTGCTCAGGTTGTATCTGGAAATCCAGGCCTCATAGCTACCGTTAAGTCTTTCGAGATATTCTCTGCTAATGCCTTGTTCAAATGGTCTCCCTCTCAATTTAATTTGGCGCAGGAGAGTATCAACATTTGCTCTTAAATAAATGAGAATGTCGGGGGGCTTCAGGTACTCCACCATAATGGAAAAGAGTTCTTTGTAGTTCTCGTAGTCCCGTTGGTCCATGTTCCCCATCTCATGCAAATTACGCGCAAAGATTTCAACGTCTTCATATATAGACCTGTCCTGTATTACAGACTCCTTCATTTCAACAATCTCTTTGTGACTCTTGAACCGGTGCGAGAGAAGGAAGACCTGAAGATGGAACGCCCATCTTTTCATGTCTGCGTAAAAATCGCTGAGATATGGGTTATTGTCAACAGCTTCATAGAAAGCTTTCCAGTGGAAGTGTTCAGATAGCAGTCGGGTAAGGGATGATTTCCCACTGCCAATGTTTCCTGCTATACACAAGAATACTTTACCGTTTGTCATCTGAGCCTCATTTGTCGTCAATTTAAATTTGCCGTTTAGAAATTACAATGAAGGCCTGATATCCCTCTTTCAGAGGCGAACGACCGCTCTAAGAAAGTGATATAGTGCCTCCAGATGGTCAAAATGATCCGGAAGCGTGTTGCCCGCAAAGCCGAGAATTTCAAAGTGGTTACGTCGGGCCCTGCTCAACTGTTGCATACCAAGGGGCCCATGTTTCATCGTTGAGTTTCTTTTCAAGCCAAGTTGGCCGATAATGTAATCCGAGCATTCAGTAGCACCGGCAAACGTCCCGGGAAAAATTTCAGAATGAGTAGCCAGGAACTTTATGTTTAAATTCGGATTGGCAGCCTGCTTTGCCAGTTCAAGGATGGGTTGAAGTTCTGTCGAATCTATTCCTTCCCCTTCTAGCTCTTTTCGATCTGGGACATACTTAGCACGCATTCCATCGAGCATTATGACGGCGTACAGCTTTGGTAAATTGGATTTGACCGAAATAATCTCGCGCACTGCAGCGTATCCTTCACCGAAACAACTTAAAAAAATTCTCCTTATTTGAATAGGGCGCTTTAATTTTTTCTCGATGGTATTGACAGTTCCCCTGAGGAGATCACTGAATCGGGAAGTGTCGCTGAAGGCGTCAGCGTAAGTGGCGGCAATTTCGCCGAGATTTATGGACACAGCTACTATCGAGGCATTGAATTCTCTTGCAGCATACTTTACAGCACGTGACTCGCCATGAAAATGAATCAGGAGGTCAAATTTTCGAGCTCTCATCCTATGCAGGGGAATATAAACTTCCGGTTCTTGTAAGTGCCTGAAGTGTATCCTGAACGTCATTCCTGCAAAGACTGAGTCCTGTACTCTAATGTGCATTCTCGTGTTGTCTACTTTCGGAATTGAATTTTCCCGCTGAATGGTCGAATCAGTGTTCCACGCAACGTATTCCTGGATTATTTGTCCTTTCCAATTGCTACTGTAACCTGGCACAGGGGCTGGGAAAACCCACTGAACGTTCAAACTGCAAAAGAATATTATAAAAGCAAATATAGCCAGCAGGTTTCCGATATAGTGTATTCTCCTGCATCCAATGGTGTTGTGTTCAGACAGATGAAACGGATATGATTCTGAGAAGGAATTGTAACGTTGCACAAGGTATCTCCTTATGTTTTACACATAATTTAACCTGATGGGGTGAATCTTGGAAGGATTGGTAAATAGTGGCGTCCCCAAGGGGATTTGAACCCCTGTTACCGCCGTGAAAGGGCGATGTCCTAGGCCACTAGACGATGGGGACACACAAAAGGTCTGTCCACCCGCCGCCAGCAGACAGACAGACCAAGAAAGGAGGTGCCATGAAGAAGAGAAACATTCTCTTCACTAACTAATATAAAACTTAAATGTTTATAGTTGCAAGAAGCGTCTTAAAAGATTCTTTTGGATAAGCAAGAAAGAGATTCTGAAGCCTTAAAACATCTTTGCTTAATGAGACCAGGGTCTGACAATGGTCAGAAGCAGTATCAGAACGACGATAATCCACTGAAATAAGAAAGAAATTGTCTGTCGAGCATTTAAAGAAGCCAGAGTGTCGGTTCCAGATTCAGGCGGGTTTATCTGGGTCATCTGGTCGAGCACCGCTGCACGTTGTCTTGAGATTTTGGGATTGACTGTCATACCAATAATTAAGAGGATCACGAACAATATGAGTTTCACCCCTAACCAGGTTGCGCTTCCTCCAAAGAGAGAGGCGAATGTGATATCTAAAATGACCATATTTGTGATTCCACTTAAGACCAGGATTAATGCACCGAAAGGTGACAGCAAGCCAATGCTGCGCAAAAGTTTTGCGGCATGTTGCTTCATTCGGACGTCGTTTTCCCACCTGAAATTTGCTTCAACTATCGGTCCGGCGAGTAGAACTGTAAATATCATTCCAGCGCCAACAAGGTGAAATACAATAGACATTGTCAACCAGCTATTCATTTTTTTTCTCCATCATTTTGTTCTATTTTGGTCTGAGTTTGACACAACCCTTTCCAGTCTTGCGATATCTGACAATTCCAGGAAATGATACAGCGTCTTGATGCTGCTTATATTATTGCCGGCAACTTGAACAAGGAAACGACCCGCCACAGGCATTTCCAGTTTAGCGGATTTGGAAAGGGAATCGTAAGCTTCAAGAATTTTTAAACCCCTGTAGTCCACCGTTCTCTCATAGCCTGTTTTTGTCTCCTTATCGACATTGCCCGTCATTGCTAGTATGAAAAATGAGGACACATGGATCATATCGCTGACCCTGAATGATATATATGAGGAGGATGATTCAGCATCTGCTTTGTAACCAACTTGAGCCCAGGATGTAGAAAAACCCATCATCGCAGCAGTTTCGCCACCCGCCTTTGTACGCCTATAGCCATCAATAACGCTATCCTGAGGAAGAGATAGTTCAAGTTGACGAAAATCTATCACCTGAGCGTTTGCAGCGGCGTTTACAACCAAGAATGTAGACAAAACCAGGGCGTCTCTTAACTTCATTCACTCCTCCCATTTTTAAGTTAACAAAAATTTACTGACAAAAATAATATGTATTTGCTTTACGCGGTCTTAGTAAATCAGAAGGAGGCTTGGTCTGTAAATCTCGCCGTAAACTTTTCTCATTGCTTGAAGGAACTCGCCTATTAGATAGCGACCCATTGATTCCGTAAATTCAAAAGGGCCTCCCGGAAAACTCGTTCCAAGTTTAATTGCAAGATCAATATCGTCTTGAGATGCCACGCCTTCCTCTACCATGAAGTGCGCTTCGTTCACTATCATGCTGATAGTTCTGGCAAGAACGAAAGTTTGCTGATCGTTGAGAGAAGCTTTCACTCCCAGTGGATTTATTATTTTCATTGAAAGCTCACGGAGTGCTTCACTTATTGATGCTGCTCTCCTTTCCAGTTTGAAACAGGCCCTGGGTTTTTCATTTAAATAGCTATAAAATCCCGAACCGGTTTTTCTTCCAAGCCTGTTAAGTTCGACCATTTTTGACTGGATCAGCACAGGTCTGAACCTTGGTTCATAGAAGTACTGTTCATATATGGACTTCGAAACAGCAAAGTTCACATCGAGCCCAATTAGGTCAAGCGTTGCAAATGGTCCTATTCCAAAACCCGCTTGAAGAAAGGCATAATCTATTTCCTCAACTCCAGCTATGCGTTCTGAAAGAGCACGAAGTGGCTCAAGGTAAAAATGCCTGGAGCAGCGATTGACAATAAATCCAGGAGTGTCCCTGGCTACAACGGGTGTTTTCCCAATTTGTCGTACTGTCACGAGCAATTCATTCAGGATTTCTTTAGACAGGAAATCCGTTTTAACTACTTCAACCAGCTTCATCTTATAAGCTGGATTGAAGAAGTGAAAGCCGGCTATTCGTTCTTTGTGGTTGCATACAGAAGCAAGTGCTCCTATAGAAAGGCTGGAAGTGTTAGATGTTAAGGGGACTGATTCGCTGCAGATTTCGTCGAGTTTGTGAAAAAGATCTTTTTTCAGGCTTAAAATTTCGGGTACAGTTTCGATGACCAGATGAGCCTCTGCGAAATCAGCCAGATCAGTGCGCGGATGAATCCGCGCAAGTGCCGCCTGAGCATCTTCCGGCTGGATGTGTCCTTTTAGTACCTCCCTCTGGAACTGGTTCCCTATGACCTCGAGTGCATGAATGACTATCTCCTTTGAAATGTCGTAAAGCAGTACCTCCCAGCCGCTGCGTGCAAAAATCATGGCTATTCCGCCACCCATGGTCCCGGTGCCAGCAATGCCTACAGCTTTCATCTTTGTGAAATAATTTCTGGACCTTTATTCAGGAATATGAAGCCCGAGTTCACTGCATTTTGTTCTCATTTCATTTTGAAAATCCCTTTTTAACTCCTGAATGCTTTTTTTCCCCAGGCCGAGCCTCTTCTGATTTTCAGCAAACCCTTCATCCTCACGCACGAATTCGTTAACTGCAGCTGTGAACCACTTTTCCAACATGAGCTCAGTCTCCTTTTTCATAGATTTATTGAATACAAAATTTTTTATCCAGCTTTCTGCAATGATCAAATCCTTCTTTCTCTCATACAGAAAGACCCGGCATTCTCTTTTCCATGGGCCAAATGATGATGATATTGTGTTCTCCATTTTGATTGACACTGCTCTCGTAATGCAAAACAGTGACATTGAGAGTTCCAACCAAGTGCTTACAGGTTGGTAAGGCAATAGGATACGATCTTCGATTCCTGACTCAGGGGGATTTTCAAATTGTGAGTTGCCGAAACCGGGATCCGGGTAGAAATGGTATCTACTCGTGTACGAACTGGCGTCGAAACCAATTGATTTTGTAAGCTTGAAGATAGTGTTGGCAACTCTTAAGTGGCCTCTTAAAATGTCAGACAGGATGAATTTTTGTTCAATAAGAGATGCTTTGAAAAGCCATTGGTGCCGTGCAAATGCAAGAGACAGCTCTGATTCTGCAGTTTTTAGAAGCAGACGAATCAGAGTTTCGTAATAATCATCGCTCATTTCGTTTGGGTCTTCTATAGCTGTGTTGGTCCGGATTCTTTCCTCAGTAAGCCTCCTCCGATCTGTATTTGAAATGTGAGAGGGATTTATGATGGTTGGGTCGCCTATTGTCTGCATAACCGGTCATGATGGTTAAAACAAATTCCAGGGATATAGTTCATTTCGTTAAATTCATTTCTCTTTTTTGTCTAAACTTTCTCAGGTAGTTAAGTACAGATCGCATGTCCTTTGGAATGGGTGCACTAAATGTAACCTCGTTGCCACTTATCGGATGGCTCAACGTTATAGACTCAGCATGCAGAGCGGTCCGCGCCAGTACAGGCTTTTCCCGGATATCATTTCCCAGTTCGTCTTTTTCCGAGTAATATTTTGGCTTTATGCTGCTCAGGTAAAACGGAGAACCATCTCCGTAAACCTTATCGCACAAAATTGGGAAACCTGCAGCACTAAGGTGAACTCTAATTTGGTGCGTCCTCCCACTTTCAGGTTTGATAAAGAGAAAGGCAAAACCGTGGAATTCCTCGATAACTTCGTACTCAGTCACTGATTGTTTTCCATGCCGCCGGTCGATTTTCATTATGCCTGGACTTCGCTGGCTTCTGGAGAGAGGGAGGTTTATTCTGCCAAATTTCTCTTTTGGAGTTCCAACGACAATTGCCTTGTAAGTTTTCAAAACCCTCCTCTGTTCAAACTGAGTATTTAACAGGGCATGTGCTTCTGAGGTCTTTGCAAATACAATTACTCCACTTGTTTCACGATCAATGCGATGAACTATGAAAACTTGTCCAAGAGCATCTCTTAGGATGTTATACAGGTTAGGGAATGTCCTGTCAAATCTATCAGGTAAAACGAGAAGGTTTGGGGGCTTGTCTATTGCAAGGATATTTTCGTCTTCAAAGATCAATGTTGCGTTTTTTGACCTCAAAATTGATTCGAGTCTGCTCTTTTTGTGTATGACGCTTGACAACTAATTTCCCCTTTTCAATGATTTGAAAACGAAGTTGTGGAATGTCTCCTCTGCCATCAGTTGAAACCAGCTGAAGGGGGAATGCGCTTCCGTGAAAATTTTCCCTGGACGGCAATCAAATAACAAAAGAGAATTCACTTTATCTGCGAGTACGTTCCACCAATAGAAAACGCCCTTCGCAGGATTCATACTTGCTCCCGTCTTATGCACTTGAATTTAGAATGAGATTAAAAAAGAAACAAGGAAGGGTCGGGATGACCAAGCCGTAATTACAGGATTTCGCCGCATGAGGTTAATTACCTGAGATTTTCCCTGACATTCTTTCCCCAAAGATAGCAGTTCCTATTCGAACAATTGTTGCACCTTCTTCTATTGCTATTTCAAAATCGCCAGACATCCCCATTGATAGTTCAATCATTTCTATTTTATCAATTGCCTCATTGCGAACATCGAGATATGTTTTCTTTAGTTTCCTGAAGCAATCTCTGATTTTCATCCGGTCATCAGTGAAAGCGCCTATAGTCATCAGTCCTTTGACTTTCAGCGTTTCAAATTTTTGGAGTTTTCTGAGAAAAGTTATTGTTTCCTCTGGACGTATCCCTCTCTTGCTAACTTCGCCAGATGTGTTCACTTCGACGAGCACATTGCGGCTTTGACCGAGTTTTTGAAGCTCCTTGTCAAGTTGAACAGCAAGATCGATTCTGTCGATGGTATGAATAAGAAACGTGGGAACTTCAAGAATTTTCTTAACCTTGTTGGTCTGAATATGTCCAATCATGTGCCACTCTATCTCCTTGTCCTTTAATACGTTAAATTTTTGAGATAGCTCCTGCACGTAATTTTCACCAAATATGTTTTGGCCAGCGGCGAATGCCTCCAGAATTTTTTCAGGGGGGAATGTTTTTGAAACGGCGACGAGCTTAACTGAGCGTTCAGGGTCTTCTGATTTGGCCAGAGATTCTGAAATTTTCTCTCTTATTTGTATGAGGTTTTCTGCTATTGACAAATGATCAATCCCGGCTGAACTTTTTTGCAAGGTATAGTGAGATTAATATAAGTTTTTCGTCCTCGTCACCCTGACGCGTTTTCAGTCCATAAGATTTGCATATGCTTTCCAGCATCTGTAAAGTTGAACGAGCGCTGTAAAATGGAACATCCAGTTCGTCTGAAAGTTTGGAAATGAGCAGGCCAGAGTACTTATGCACCAGTTTCCATGCGTCGCGCGTATTTCTCTTTGTTTGAAATCCGTTAGGAAAGATCCGCTTCATCGCATCCACGTCTTCAACAAGGTGTTCAAAGGAAGTAACTTCGTTGTAGGCCACATCGTAAAACTCACGTACAGTTATCTTTACGTTCTCGATTGGAACGTCCAATTTTTCCTTTGTATTTACTGGTGGAAGCTTGCCGACCTCATGCATCTTTCTATCGACGTAAAGAAGTTTCTTCAACGCCGGTGTTTTGGCATAAATTCTTCTCCAGTTGCTCCCTGGGGTAAGCCAGACAGCAAATGTCTCAGCCCAATCCTCATCAGGATGCTTCTGGGCATAATGATCTGGGAGGTGCTTAACATGGCGTTTGCTCCATGGATTGAAGTTGTAACTGTCACGGTATTTCTTGTAAAAATTTCCAAAGAGACCCTTCCATTCAGGGTCTTTGTATAGTTTATAAGCATAATTTATAGCGTGACCCAATTCATGACGCAGCCCCATCTTAATTTCCGCTTCGTTCTCTACTCCATCATATGCCATCTCATCCTCGATGGCCATAAGCGTTTCATTCTGGAACCAGAATGGAATTTCAATTGAAATGCTTTTGTTTACACATCCCCAGCCAGTCCCAAGGTAATATTTTGGTCTGAACTTAATCCCCTTTCTGGAGGCTTCCAGTTCAACTTGCCTTATCAGTTTTTGCAGGGAGCCGTTGATTTTTGGATTGAGTTCACATATTGGAGTGTCAAGATATCGTATCTTTTCCAGCTCTCTTTGAAGCTTAGCTTTTGTCATACCTTTGTTATAAAGTTTTTATTCCAGTTAAATTTGGCTATTTTTCTTCCTTTTGTGCGGATTAAGTAATGAGAGAAATTTTGAAAAAGCAAGCCAAGACTTTTTACAACCTGAGATGTGTGCATCGCAATTTGTTTTTATAAGATTCATTATTATTTTCCAAAAAGCTGGAGTGTAAAAATTGAGGACGCGTTTTTCCGCAATTGCTATGTTCCTCGTGGTAATTTTTTCCTCATGCGCTGGAACAGGCGAGATTTCGGTTGACCATAACTGTATTGAGGGAACACTCTATGTGATCGGAAATGAGCCATTTACTCATCTTGCAATAGAGGCAGACTCTATATGTGCTTCAGGAGAGCTTGCCTCTGTAGTTAAGCAAAAGGAAATGTATATACTCTCAGGAAAAGAGGATGTCATATATGCCCTATATAAATATCAGGGGAGGAAAACCAGGATATTTTTTAAAAAGATGCGTGTTTCCGCTGATGGGAATTCGATTCTTGTAACTGGATATGAACCGTTAAAATAGCCCATTTAGAAAAAGGTAGAAAGGATTTTATTATGCTTTCAAAAGGCTTTAAGTCCCTCGTTTTTCCTGTGCTGGTGTGGAGTGCCTTACTTTACCCGAATGCTTTTTCTCAATATTTATCACTCCACGTCAGACCGGTTTCTGAAGCAAGTGGAAGCTATCCAGTTCCAGGCAGCCATCTTCTTTGGAAGGAAGAAGCTGCTCTCCGTGAATATGTTGATCACCATCCTGAATCGATGATAAAACCGGGGCTTAAAAAGAGCTCGTGGGGCTTCTCAGTTGGATCCCCGCATCAGTGGTACGCACATGACTTTGTAACCGGTAACGAATACCTTGTTCAGTCCACCTGCAGGGGAGTTGGTTCGCACTGTTATGTTTTTGTTGAAGATTCGCTGTGGAACAATCGGGTTAGCCAAGCAAATGTTGATTCGATTTTGTCGGCTTTTGATTCTAGTAGTCCTGCAGACCCACATAATGGCATTTATCAAATGGATGTCGATGCATTTGGAAATCCACCCGATGTTGATTCCGATCCGAAAATAGTTATCCTGGTCTTAAATATAGTCGACGGATGGAACGGGGTAGGTGGTTACGTTGAAGGTTATTTTTATAGCAGAAACGAGCTCAACGTATCACAGAGCAATAAGGGAGAGATATATTTCATTGACGCAAACCCTGTTGACCTCTCCAGTTCAGCAGGCTTGCGATCAGCTATGTCGACAACTGCTCATGAGTTTCAGCACATGATTCACTGGAATTATGATAGAAACGAGATTTCTTTTGTTAACGAGGGATGTTCCCTACTTGCTGAAGTGAATTGCGGGTACCCAATTTATAATCAGTCGTATTTCAGTCGTGAAACAAATCATTATTTGTTTGATTGGCGATCAAATGACAATGTCGCTGTGCTGAACGATTATTCTCGTGCTGCTAGATTTGCGGTCTATATCAGGGATCAGCTTGGCATTGGCGTGTTCAAGCAAATTGTTGCCAGCACACTTCACGGCATTGAAGGTCTCAACGACGCATTTTCAAAATTCGGAACAATGTTGAGATTTGATGACCTTTTCGGTACATGGACAATTGCAAACATTTTAAATGACCGATCATTAAATCAGGCATATGGTTATGTTTACCCGAATTTGCCGGCGGTTTCGGGTCCTAATTTCTTCAATCCGAATGTCATAAACACGACTGATACTATAGCCAACCTTGGAAGTCGATACCTTATCTACAAAGGGGGATTAAACTTATCAATTACATTCAATACCACGAGCTCAAAAATATTAATCAAGGCAATCAGGAGAAGCAAAAGCGGTGTTTCCCTGGTGGACATCGTTCCGGGTACGGAGTTTAATGAACCGGGCTATGGAACCACTTACAATGAGATTGATTTTGTGATTATTAATACGGATTATTTAAATCCTCAGGTCATTTCTTTTTCGTCTCGCGGCAACAGCGCAATCGCAGAATTAAAGTGGGATCAAAGTGAACCGGTCGGTTATTTTGGAAGCAGTGCTCTATCCTTGAATGACACAATATGTGTAACATTCGATCCCGTGCCCGGTGGAAAACTTGACTCTGTCCGCGTAGCGCTCAGACGTGCTGGAGTAATCACAGGGGGAGTGTACGCTTATACAGGTACCGTAAGACCAACTCCACTTGGTAAACCTCTGGCAGTTCCTATTTCTGCATCCATATCGACAACTTCTCCATTTCCATATCCTGTCCCCTATGCTAATTGGAGTAATGTAAATCTTACCGCGTATTCAATTAATACAGACAATCCATTTGCTGTGGCATTTGTAATCGGGCAGGATCCTTCAACGCCAGGTGTGATGGTATCTTACTATCCCGGTAGCTCGGACTATCATAGCTATACTTATTTGAATAGTTCATCAAACTGGTATTATATCACCAAGAACTCTGATACGATTTATGTTTACCTGGTCAGGGCATATGTCAGTTTTTCCCCAACTGGTCTACGTCAGGTCGTTGAATTGAAACCATCGCAGTTTCGGCTGATGCAGAATTACCCGAATCCTTTTAACCCATCTACGAAAATTTCATTCGACGTTGCCAGACATTCGCATGTGAAACTCATTGTTTATGATGTGCTGGGAAGAGAAATCAGGGTGCTGGTTAACGAGAAGAAAGATCCGGGACGTTACGAAGTTGACTTCAATGCAGGTGCACTCCCAGGAGGGGTGTATCTTTACCGACTTATGACAGAATCATTTAGTGAGGTCAAAAAGTTGATTGTGATCAGATAGTATATCTCGCAAAATTTAGATGCTGTGCTTATCTTTATTTGTAAAGTATTCATGAATGAGGGATTGAAATGAGCTGGCTTTTTCCGATATCATTTTTACTTCTTATTTCGGGTCAAAGAGGGCCTCAATTTTACTACTGGAATGGTAAGCAACTTGAAGCTCTTAAGAAAATAGAGCTGCCAAATCTTGGCTCGACAAGTTTGCGTTTTTTTGTAAGATCGCCTTATGAGTTAGAAGCTGCACAAATAGATTCTGTAAGCAACAGGATTTGTTTACCGGACAGCTCCGATGTGGAAAGGTTTTGTTTAATTGGGCGCTGGTATGTTCTTTTATATCAAACCAGATTAACCGTTGGTGTTTCCCAGCACGTGCTTGCTGTGAGAACAGTAGGTGGAAAGACTTTTCTTCACAAGTTCTTAATTGCAGTTGAAGGTGCAATGAGAATGGAGCATTTACATATTAATCATTAATAAATGGAGAGAGAGAATCATGAAGCACATTTTGATCTTTTTTGCTGTGATTGCAGTAGTATCACCCCTGAAGGCTCAAAAGGACAACGACGCTATAAAATTCTTGAGGATTATTCCGTCTGAACTGACAAAAGTGAAGTATGTCCGCGAGCCTCTTTTGTTGCCGAAAGTTGAAGCTGCAAACTGGGTTGCCATTGGGCCTCAACCTGTTAATCTCCTTTACGGTCGGGATCCCTCCTCGGGACGGGTGTCATCTGTTGCGGTTGATCCGCTGAATCCGAACATTGTGTACGCAGCTGCTGCAGGGGGTGGGTTATGGAAGACAACTGACGGTGGAAACACATGGACTCCGCTTACAGACAACTTACCGCGGCTCTCTTCTGGTTGTGTTGCGGTAGATCAGGTTAATGATCAGATTGTTTACTATGGTCAGGGGGAACTGCATTATTCAATTGACTCATATCCGGGTTCAGGACTTTACATATCGAGAGATGGTGGACAAAATTGGCAGCAGGTAAGTCTGCCTGGAGGCATTTACTACACAGGGAAAATTGCAATAGCGCCCTCAAACGACAGTGTAATTTATGTTTGTGGCTATTATGATATTTATAGGTCAACAGACCTTGGCAAGACGTGGACTGAACTCAATCTTGTCCCGGGCAGATATGGCGCTGTTCAGGATGTAGCCATTGATCCATCTGACCCGTTTACAATTTATGCTGCAAGGGGTAGTTACTACTCTTCTTCCTCTCCCTCTGATACAAGTTTTGGTGTTTTTAAGTCGACTGACGGAGGAATGAGCTGGTTTAAACAATCAACAGGCCTCCCCCCGTCGGGCCAAATTCAAAGAATACAAATTGCCATTTCCCAAAGTAATAACCAGATCCTCTACGCCAGCGTATATGGCACTAATCCATTGAAAAGCGGTCAGGATACCACCCGTGCCTATAAATCCACAAATGGGGGACAATCCTGGAATTCTCTTCCTGTAAATGTAGATTATGGTGGAGGCCAGGGATGGTACAACAATTTTGTTGCCGTCGATCCAACAAATCCCAACATAGTCTACCTTGGAGGGGTTGATTTGTGGAAATCGACAGATGGTGGCCAGAGTTGGTCAAATTACACCCGCGCATATACCACCGGTACCGTTCATCCCGATCAGCATTCTATGTCCTTTCAGGCAGGGAATGGGAATGTCTTTTATCTTGGTAATGACGGAGGTGTCTGGAAAACTCTGAATGGTGGCGCTCAGTTTTCCTCATGCAATTCGAATCTTCAGATAACACAATTTTATGCTGTCGGAATAGATCCGAGCAACCCGCTTTATACTTATGGTGGAACGCAGGATAATGGAACGGAGAGGAATTTATCACCCGCCATGAGCTGGGATGAAATATATTCTGGCGATGGTGGTTACGTGACAATTGATCCTCAGAACCCGTCGGTGATATACGGCGAGTACGTAAACGGAGCGTTGGCCAAGTCTACAGACGGCGGCAAAAACTTTAATACAATCACTAACGGGATAAGTGAGAAAGGTTACTGGACACAACCATATGTAATGGATCCGAATAATACCGGCATTCTCTATACAGCTACCGATAAAATTTACTGGACATCAAATGGTGGTAACAATTGGTTTGTGAGAAGTAATGGCTATTTGAAGGCCAAAGGACAACTTGTTACAACAATGTCTTTGTCCCCAGTTGAGCCTAATGTGATATACGCAGGGATAAGTGGATATCGCGGTGGTTCTGGCTCGAATTTCCTCTATGTTTCTAAGGATAGCGGCAAGACTTGGACTGATATCACTGTCAACGGGGATACTTCAGCAGATTTTGCTCGAGTCACTGCCGATCCTGAAAAGATGGGTGTTGCGTATGTAGCTATGCTCAAGTTTCCATTTGTAATGAAAACCACAGACTATGGTCAAACCTGGACGCCTTTGACAACCACTATTAATGGATTCGGTAGCCAGGCTTTGGCAAAGATTGTGTGTATTGATTCGATAACCGGCAACATATATGTTGGAACATACCAGGGAGTTTATTTCAGTAGTGACACAGGGAACACATGGTCAAGACTCGGGACTGGGCTTCCAAATGCTGTAGTTGATGACATAGCTATTCAATACTCTGCTCACTCATTGCGAATTGCGACGCACGGTAGAGGGGTTTGGCGGGTAGATTTGGCAACAGGTATTGCAACACCTGAAGTTAGACCTGAAGAATTTGAAATAGGGCAGAACTATCCAAACCCATTTAATCCGTCGACCTTGATTAGCTATCGGCTACCTTCTGAGAGCTATGTCACTCTGAGAGTTTATGACATTCTGGGCAGAGAAATAAAAACTTTGTTTAATGGGAGACAAAACAAAGGAGATCATAATGTTAATTTTGATGCTTCAGCCTTGCCAAGTGGTGTCTATTTTTACAGAATATCAGTTCAACCGTTAGCGGGCGATCAGCAACCGCTCACTGCAGTGAGAAAAATGACTCTTTTGAAGTAAGAGATTCTGAGTAAGAGGCCCAATACTAACTCGAACCGCCAATTCTTCCAGATGATCTGCAAGTCGATAAACTTAGGAGACGTTACAATTTTATTATAATAATGCTTTGGTTTAAAAAGCGCGCTGCACCAAGCTGGAAATTTCGGGCACCTGAAGAAGACAACGGGAGTCGGAAGAAAGTGTGGAGACTTCTCCCTGGGAGTGGTGTGCTGGTTGCCGAGCTTCGTGATGAAACAAAGAAACGTGTCGAGTTTTCCGGGATAGACATTATTTCGGGGACCGTATTGTGGCAAAAGTTTACTCTTGCGGAGCCTTGGTGGGTCACATTTGATAGAATTTACAGAGATGTCCTGTTCATCCACCAATTTGTCAGACCTGATATGCCCCATACCATGGGAATATTTGCTGTTGATCTTTTTACCGGGAAGCTAATTTGGGAAAACAGTGATTGTAAGCTGCTGGCCATTAATGATGACGTCGTCTATGGGCTAAGAGACTCATTTCAAGATTCAGAGGTCATCGGCATGAATTATAAGAGCGGTGAAGAGATGATTCGCTTTTCTTTTAAGGATCCGCAGGTTGAAGAATTTACAGATGAAACCGAGATGCAGTATCTGCTGCCTGAGCCGCTTGAGGATAATGCTCAGATTAAGTCACTGCTTGCGGATATTCACAGCCCGCTAATGCCAAATTTGATCTCACTTTCGGATAAAATTATTCTCGGTTTTTACATTAAGTCTGGCTTTGACGAGAAAGGAATTCAGCTTTACGACTCTCATATAAGGGTTACTGATCCAGTTGGAAAGGTACTTTATGATGATGTCACCGACAAAGGTGTTCATATACCTATGAACGATTTTTATTTTGTTGTTGGTAGCCCGTCCACCCATGAAAAAAAGTTTTTAATTTATGTGAAAGAGTCAGTTGAGATCGTGTCTTTCGCTCTCGAGTGATTTGCCAGACGTATTAACCACTACTACTCTACAAGCTTCTTTGTATGGACAATACACACACACTTCCTGATACTCAAACTCAGTTAAGTTGAATCTCCCTTCAATAGCCTTCTGGATAGTGTTTAAAACAAAGTCAGTGGCCTGTTCAAGTAATTCGTCCATTGTTTTTGGAAGAGGTTGATTTGAATCCTTTTGTCTCGATGCGGTGATAGAAGAACTGTAATTGAGTCCTCCTGCTTCATTCCTGACAATAAATTTTATGGAATTCTTTCCGTTCAGAAGCGCATTTCTGTTTAGTGTAATATATGCAATACCATACAAATCCCCTGCATTCTCTTTGTCCTTCAACAGCGTGTGTAATACAAGAAGGTAAAGGAGAAGTTGAGGGGATGTCTTCCTCAGGACCACTGCTTTGTAGTTAGGAATGCTGCTACTCAGTTTATAATCAAAAATCACAAACCCCTTTTCTGCGTGCCTGTCTATTCGATCAATCCTGCCTCGGAGTTTCACCTTACCTATTTGAACCGGTTCAGGGTGTCCCAAATCTTCAGTGATCACGGGCATTCCAAATGTGAGTTCAAACATTTCTGGTGTAAAACCAACTTCTGATAAGTTCTTTTGTACGTTCTGTAGGAACAGGTCAAGTGTACCGTTTGCATAATCGGTTCCAATTATTGTGTCTCTTTCAACGTCGAAAAGCTTATGGTTAATAGCAAATTCGTCCAAAACCTGTGCACCATACGCTTTAAGCAGCTGATTTTCATTTGCAATATTTGTCAGCTTTGAGCGTTGCTTCATTTCATTGTAGAATTTATAAAGTGTTTTATGAAGTGCGCTTCCCTTTTCCAGCGGTGTAAATAGCGAATCGATATCCGGCTGCGGCTCAACCTGCAGAACTCTTTCGGCGAAAAATCGGAAACCGCATTGGGCAAGAGTTTCGATTTGTGCAGCTGAGTAAACTCTTTCGCTCAGCTGAATGTTTAATGAGTTAACTAAATCTCTGGAAGTAATTCTTCCATTAAATATGCTTTCTTTGTCGTTACGTATTCGAGCGCTTTCTGCCAGAAGACATCTCCGGATGTTTTGAGGCAGATAGGGATTTATCTTCTCGCAAATAGTATCATCATCCTTTACAGAAGGGTATAGTGAAATAACCTGTTGGGCATTGTATAAGTTTATACTTCCTGTTTCTGGCCTGTAGTCAACATGTGAAAATTCAGCTATGGACTCGAGGGCATCTAAAAAAGATGAGCGAGGTAGCTTTACCTGATCCTTTCGAGCTGGGTAAATCAATACAACCTTTTTGCTCGAGGTGATTGCCTGATAAAAAAGGTATCTTTGCATATATGGTTTGATTTCCTTATTGTCGAATTGTTTTTGAACGGGCAAGAAGATCTCAGGCTCATATTTGGAAGGAAATTCTCCCTCGGTCAGGCCTACAACAAAAAGATAATCGAAATTTAGTCCACGTATTTCATCCAGAGCGGTTACATAAACTCCGTATCCGTGACGCTGTCGTATGTTATATCTGGTTGCAGGTAACGCTGCCTTAAGGTTGTCAAGCCATGTAGACAGCCCCATGCTCCTGTCATCAAATCCCAGGTCAACGATTTCATCAAGAACACTAAAGAATTTTGAGAGCGCTCGCGCGTCTCTTTCGATAATTTCCGTTGGCACATTGGTCGTTTTGATACAGGTAATGTTTTCGTAAATGTGGAGCTCTTTGACAAGCTGCATAATTTCATTTCTAAGCTCGGCTGCAGTAACATTATCCTTGAGGATTTGCAGCCTGTCATTAATTTCCTTAAGTAGTTTGGTACCAGATTGAAGAGTTTCTATGTCCCTTTGTATGGAACCTTTCCTATCGGCATCTGAGTCCTCCTGGATTTTGCTTAGAACTGCTATTTTGGATTCAATCGTTTTCAAAAAATAGGAAAAGCCTCTTTCAAATTTACACAATGCTGCAGTTCGGTACAGAATATTTCTTGCCTTTCTTGGTTCATGCTGCTCGCTGAATATGATATAGTCACTACTGGTTGCGCGAAATAAGGAATCTCTTTCAAAATCTCTAATCTTGAGCTCAATGAATGAAAGGATTGAGTTTATAAGCGCACTGTTGTCTAGCGTGTACCGATCAGTTATATTTGCCGGAATGCCGTAAGCGGTAAATACCTCTCTGAAGATTTGAGAATAGTTTTGTGGCAAATGTGACGCAACGCATATTCTGCTTAACTGCTGTGAAGGGTTCTGCGCAACTATGTCTTTAATGCGCTTAGCGACGTATTCCAACTCAGAGTATATATCAGGCACGCAAACCCGCAGAAAATTTTCTCTGAGATTTATCTTGTTAACTTCGCCGATAGGTTTCTTAAACAGTCTCTTTCCAAGCAAGATTGAGATTTGCGTTGATGATGGCTCATCTTCTCTATTTTGATTTTGCTCCTTGAATCCAATAGACTTAAGCTCCTCGGCAGTCTGGTACATCGTTCTGAACAATTCTTCATTTTCTGAAGTACAGTCGAGCTTCACTGCAAAACATGCCTCGGCGTTCAGGGAAATATTTTTAATCAGTTCAAGTTCAGGTTTCTTAAAGCTGTAGAAGCCTTCGATAAAGAAAACTAACGGCGAATTTAACCACCTGTCGAGTTCAGGCGAGCGGTTACGTATGAATTTATTCACCGTTGCTATTATACCCGCAGCATCGACCAGTTTTTCTCCAAGCCTATTCTGGTATTCTGCATAGATTCTTTGAAAGTCCTTTAATTTTGCCCGCTCAGTCTCGTCGGCAGCTCCAATTAAGGTGTTGTAGTCTTCCGGTGTAATACCGTTTTCCTTGAGGTAGGAAATCTGGTCGACGATTTTTTTTAAAGTGCCGGGTGGGACATGCCCCGATGTTCCTTCCTTGATGAAGTATCGTGGTTTAATGTCACACAGGATTTTATCAACAATCATCGCCTGGATAGGTGGTGAGATGATTTTTTTTGCAAAATTAACCTGTGAAAATAATGCGGCTGCAAACAACTCCAATGTATAAACAGGGAGAGTTCCAAAGATATATTCTCGATTAAGTTCTCGTTGAATTTCCCTGACTCGACGCCGCGTTGGCACGATATATACGTAATCGTAAGCCTTCTTTGCTACAGTTCGTCGGGCTATCTCATTCAGGAAGTCTGTTGGGACTTCTTCCTTAAAATTTTTTGTAAAGATTATCGGCACTTTGTCCCTCTCCTTTGTACGAATACAAACTGGTTCATTAATTAGGCATTATTCCACCCGTCCCTGTTCGTTTTCCTCAAGACGCTTTATTTCATCAAACCTATATTTGAACTTTGCCAGTGCTTCGTGAGATTCATTGTATTTGTTGACAGTATTGTTGATATGTTTGCCGAGAGTTTCAAAAAAATCTTCGAATTTTGAGAGTGTATTTTCAAGTTGGGCAATTTGATCACGGACAAGCTTGGCATTTTTCTCTATTTGCAATCCCTTAAGCCCGACTGCTATGGCCTGAAGGTAAGCATAGAAGCTATTAGGGGAGGCCGGAACAACATGTTTTCTAAGCGCATACATGTACACACCGTCGTTATCCTTGTCCTGAAGGAGAATTTCGTAGTAAATACTTTCAGATGGGACAAACATGATTGCAAAGTCAAAAGTGTTTTCACTGGGCTTAATGTATTTCTCAGCAACTGCATCAACATGCCTTTTTACTGAAAGAACAAATTTATTCAGGGCTTGGCTTCTTTCAGCATCGGTTATTGCTTCGGTATAACGTCTGAAATCTTCCATCGGAAATTTTGAATCGATAGAGATAATACGATCTGAAGTTTTAATTATAGCGTCAACTTTTGTTCCATCGCGAAATGTATACTGAAATTCATATAGTCCTAGTGGAATTACCTGTTTAATGAGCTCTTCAAGAACAGTTTCTCCGAAATTGCCCCTGAGCTTTGGGCTGTTTAAAATATTCTGGAGCTGATTTATTTGTTTTCCGATTTCCATGAGGTTGTTACTTGATTTTTTTAGTTCTCCAAAATCTTCTTTTAAAGAAGAGAAAAGCCTGTTGGCATCTGAAAGCGTTCCGCCCAGCTGTCCTTCAAAACTTGTCATTCGCTGTTCTAATGCACCGCGGAGGCTCTCAACACGATTTGCCACTATGCTTGTCAACTGAGAAATTTGTTTGGACATTTGTTCGATTTGAGCATTGGTACCTGAGCGATTTTCTTCCATACTTCTGGTCATAGCTTCACTGACGAGTCGAATGGTGTTATTGAATGATTCGATATTTGTTCTCATTGAATCTGTAACAGACCGGATAGTGGAATCAACTTCTGACTTGAACATGGAAACCATTTGAACTATTTGGTTAAGACTTAATTTTTCAAGGTTCGATCGATTATTGTTCTGAATAATGAGAAACAGCAATAATATGAAAAGAAGTCCGAAAATGATAGCAAGAAAGGGTTCCATTTTTACTGTGCCGACAGCATTAATTAAAACATTTTTGCTCGTCTCGCAAGGTAAGCAGTCAGTGCACGATCGAAAGATATCGATGTAGATATGAGGTTATAGTCAATGTTATTTTCAAGACATGTGTTTCGAAGATTTGAAATAAAAGATTTGACCGTTTCTGAATAAACCTTCCGCAGTGCGAGAGGTTGCGCTGCAATTTTTTCCCCTGTTTCCATATCTGTGAATACCGCATCTGTAGCAAAACCAAGATTTAGTTCTGCATTGTCTGCAATATGAAAGGCTATTACTTCATTTTTTTTATGACGAAAATGTTTTAAAAGCGTAAGGACACTATCGGAGTCATCGAGGAAATCGCTGATTAGAATTATTAATCCCCGACGCTTGATTCGTTCCGCAAGGACGGAAAGAGCAGATGCAGTGGAAGTTTTCGAGGAGGGCTTTACCAAAGAAAGTTCAGTCAGTAATAATTTTGTATATGAGTATGTCAGATGTGGTTCGTAAAACTTGCGGATTTTTTCGTCATATATCACAAGGCCTGTTGCGTCTTGCTGCCTCATCATTAAATATATTAACCCTGCCGCAAGGTAAACAGCATATTCGAGCTTGCTTATTTCTCCGTCTTTTCTAAATCCCATTGAATTACTGGCATCCAGCAAGACATATGCTTTCAAATTTGTTTCCTCTTCGTATTGCTTTATGTAAAGTCGTTCGCTTCTTGCGTAAACCTTCCAATCGATATTACTTATATCATCCCCGGGGAAGTACTGACGGTGTTCTGCAAATTCAACACTGAAACCGTGGTATGGACTTTTATGCAGTCCAACTAAAAATCCTTCAACAATCAGTCGAGCACGAAGTTCCATTGAAGACAATTCAGAGATGAACCCGGGGGATAAGATTTTTAGTGCATTCTCACTCATTATTTAAATTTAGGTAGGCTAACCTCATGTAACAAGTCGACTCAAACAAATTAACAGGTATAAAGGCAGGGGTATAGAACTTTGTTTGCAAGTATGAGTAAGTATCTCTTAAATTGTATTAAGTCTCCTGTGTAATGTGTGCATAAAAAGTTAATTAGTAAAAGAAAGGTTGTGAACATGCCAATTGTAGAAACACCAAGCGGAAAGTTAGGAGTACTGATTGTTGGCATGAATGGTGCCGTGTCAACAACGTTTTTGGCAGGTGTATTTGCTGTTAGAAAGGGATTGTCGAAGCCAATCGGTTCGTTAACGCAAATGGGCACGATAAGAATTGGTAAGCGAAGCGATGAAAATTTTCCTCGCATAAAAGATTTTGTGCCACTTACCGATTTAAACGATCTCGTGTTCGGCGGATGGGATATAAGAGAAGAGACTCCTTATCAAGGAGCAAAGGTGGCGCAGGTTCTCAGTGATTCCGATCTTGATAAAGTTAAGATAGAGATGGAAGGTCTCAAGCCAATGAGAGCGGTCTTTGATAAGAACTACGTAAGAAGGCTCGATGGAGATTGGGTGAAAACAGGTTCGACCAAGTACGATTTAATGGAGCAAATTAGAGAAGATATTAGAGATTTTAAGAGAATTTATGAACTGGAGAGGGTGGTTGTCGTATGGTCTGGCAGCACAGAAGTTTATATTAAACCGGGTAAGGTACATTCTTCAGTGGAAGAATTTGTGGATGGAATGAAAAACAATCACCCTGACATTTCTCCCAGCATGTTATATGCTTATGCCGCAATTGCGGAGGGCGCCCCATTTGTCATGGGTGCTCCTAATTTGTCCATTGACACTCATGCCTTAATGGAATTTGCTAAGGTTAAGAAAGTGCCTGTTGCGGGAAAAGATTTCAAGACCGGCCAGACGATGCTAAAGACGGTCATCGCCCCGATGTTGAAGGCAAGAATGCTTGGTTTGAGCGGTTGGTTTTCTTCTAACATCCTCGGGAACAGAGACGGTGAGGTTCTTGATGATCCTGATTCCTTTAAGACAAAGGAGGAAAGTAAGCTTTCGGTAATAGAAGGGATTCTCCAGCCAAAACTGTATCCAGAGCTATATGGAAGCTATTACCACAAGGTCAGGATAAATTATTATCCGCCACGAGGAGATAATAAAGAGGCCTGGGATAACATCGATATATTTGGGTGGTTGGGTTATCCCATGCAGCTGAAAATTAATTTTCTCTGCAGGGATTCCATATTAGCTGCTCCAATTGTCCTCGATTCTGTATTGTTTTCTGATTTAGCTCAGCGCGCCAGTATGAGCGGAGTTCAAGAGTGGCTCTCTTTTTATTTCAAGAGTCCGGTTCACGATGCGGGAAGTGTTGCAGAACACGATCTATTCATTCAGTTGATGAAATTGAAGAATACGCTGAGGATCATGATGAACGAATTACCCATAACGCATCTGGATGTCGATAGTGAAGTGCCGGTTGAAAAGTTCCCTGATTAATTTGAAGATTGAAAGCTTACAATGCTGGTTAATTTATATGAATGCCTTCGTTGTTTAGAGGTTGATATTTATGAGGAGATGGTCTTATAGAATTACCAAACCTGGATCTTTCCACAATCTTAAACTGGTAGAAGAGGAATTAAGCGAAGTCGGCGAAAACGAGGTACGTATCGAGGTGAAGGCTATAGGTTTGAATTTTGCCGATCTGTTCACTATTCTTGGCCTATACAAGGCTGCACCAAAGAAGGATTTTATTCCAGGTCTTGAGTTCAGTGGGATTATCGTTGAGAAGGGTAAGAGGGTTAACAATTATGAAATTAATGATCGCGTGATGGGTTCAATTAGGTTTGGTTCGTACACAACCCACTTAAATATTGATCACAGGTACATAACACGCATTCCTGACGATTGGAGTTTTGAGGAAGGCGCATCGTTTATTGTTCAGGCGTTGACTGCATATTATGCTCTGCTACCAATGGGTGGTCTGAAGGAAGGACAAACTGTTTTAATCCACAGTGTTGCGGGGGGCGTTGGAGTTTATGCCAATAGGATTGCAAAAAAATTTAATGCCTATACAATTGGTACTGTTGGCAGTCCTTCTAAAGCGGATCTTGCAAGAAAAGAGGGATGCGACGCTGTTATAATACGCAGCAGGAATTTTAAAGGCGACCTGAGGAAGGCACTCAATGGGCGTCCTCTTGACCTTGTCCTCGATTCAATAGGTGGGAGAATACAGCGTGAGAGCTTTGACATGCTTTCGCTAACCGGCAGGTTGGTTGCCTACGGACTGTCTCAGTTTGCAACTGGTAACACCCGACCGAACTACTTTAACCTTGCACGACAATATTTTTTGCTCCCAAGGTACCATACACTTGAGCTAATAGAGTCCAACAAATCGGTTCTTGGATTTAATCTTATCTGGCTTTACGATCGTGTCGATATGTTAAAAGCAATGCTGGATGAAATTGTCAAACTGAGGCTAAAAAAGCCGTATGTTGGTGACGTGTTTCAATTCGACCAAATGCTGCAGGCGATACACCGTTTGCAGAGTGGAAAGACTACTGGGAAAGTTGTAGTAAAAATCGATTAAGTTCACACTCTCCATGTCGAGAGCTCTTACTTTTGCGGGGAGATGTAAGGCTTTGATTTTTAGGATGAGGAAGCTATATTTTATTCCTGTAGGAACAATTCCAGCGGCTTCTCAACGGGTTGGAAAAACGGAGCAATTTCCTCAAGTCTCCTTTCCGTGAAGGGATTGCCGGGAGTAGGAAACAATTCGGCTATCGGGAGTTTTTTGGTGGAAAGAGTCCAGAAAACTTGGGGCGTAGCCAAGTGGTAAGGCAACGGCCTTTGGAGCCGTCATCCGTAGGTTCGAATCCTACCGCCCCAGCAAGATTATCTGTTTGATAAATGAGTAAATAAATAATTGTTCTCGCTTGAAATATGCAATTCTTACTTAAAACAGAACTTTAATGGACGGCATAAAGATATTTTCTGGCAGAAGTAATTTGCCTCTTGCTGAAAGTATAGCGAGAGAAATAGGTGAACCGCTTGGAGAGCGTGAGATAATTAATTTTAGCGATGGCGAAATTTGGGTTAAATATTCTGATAATATTCGTGGCGCCGATGTGTTCATTATTCAAAGCACCAACCCGCCAGCTGATAACCTGATGGAGCTTTTAATTATGATTGACGCTGCCAAAAGGGCATCAGCAGTTCGCGTTACAGCCGTCATCCCATATTTTGGTTATGCAAGACAGGACAGGAAGGACCAGCCAAGAGTTGCCATAACCTCAAAACTGGTTGCGAATCTTTTGACACATGCAGGTGCAGATCGTGTCCTTACAATGGATCTCCACGCTGCACAAATTCAGGGCTTTTTTGATATCCCTGTCGATCATTTATATTCATCGGCAGTTTTTGTGAAATGCATAAAAGAGATGAAGATACCAAATCTCGCTGTAGTTTCTCCTGATGTCGGCGGAATTAAATTTGCACGTGCCTATGCTACTCGGCTTGAAGCTGAGCTTGTACTGATAGACAAGCGCAGGCCAAAGGCAAATGTTGCAGAGGTCGTAAACATTATTGGAGATGTTAAAGGTAAGAACGTATTAATTGTTGACGATCTTATTGATACTGCTGGGACGTTTACGGCTGCGGTTAATGCTTTGAAATCTGCCGGTGCAAACGACATTTACGGTGCGTGTACCCATCCCATTTTCAGTGGAGATGCGATAGACAGGGTTAATAGGTCGGCAATAAAAAAGCTCATTGTTAGCGATACAATTCCGATGAAAAAACACTCAGATAGAATTGAAGTGAGGTCTGTTGCAAAACTTTTTGCTGAGGCAATCAGGAGAACGTACCAAAATGAGTCTATAAGTTCATTGTTTGAAATTAAGTAAGAGGAAGAAAATGGAAGAAGTAGTTTTGAAAGTTGACAGACGAACGTTAATTGGAAAGAAAGCTAAGCAACTCTTTAAAGAAAAAAAGATCCCCGGGGTTTTTTACTCTGGAAATGAGAATGTTGCGGTTCAGGCAGATGAAGCTTCAATCCGAAATCTTTCAAGATCGCATGTGACACGTGTTATTAAAGTTAAATTCAATGATGGGACTGAACAGCGAGCAATCTTGCATGATTTGCAAATAGATCCTGTTGCCGACAAGATAATTCATTTTGATCTTCACGGTGTGCGAGAAGGACAAAAGATTATTGTTCAGGTCCCACTTCAGCTTCTGGGTACGCCGAAAGGTGTCAAGGATGGCGGAATTGTGCAGCACTCGCTCCACAGGATTAAGATACAGTGCTCGCCGGAGAATGTGCCGGAACATATTACTGTAGACATTTCTGAGCTGGGTATTGCCGACTCCCTGCATGTTAAGGACTTGAAATTGGAGGGGGTGAGGGTACTGGATAATCCTGAATCGTCAATAGTGACAATTGTACCGCCGCCTTCGCTTAAAGAAGAAACTGCTGAAGCAGCTGCGACTGCAGTTGAACAACCTGCTGAGCCCGAGGTCATCGGAAAAGCAAAGAAGGCTGAAGAAACTGAAGGCCAACAGGAAGAAAAAGGGAAACAGGAGTGAGTCGCTTAAACTGTGTGAGTCTGTGGCGAGAAAGATGATTGTTGGCCTGGGGAATGTCGGAAAAGAGTTTGAAGCAACGCGCCACAATGTAGGTTTTATGGTGGTTGACAGTCTTGCGCGGAAATTCAAGAAACATTTTCTTCCGGGAAAAGGCGACTATTATTTTGCCAGGTTTTCGATCGCCGGTGATGAGGTATACCTTCTAAAGCCTACAACTTATATGAACAACAGTGGCAATGCAGTTAAGGATGCAATAGAGAGATTTGAAATTAACCTTGCTGATATGCTCGTAACATATGACGATTTTGCCTTGCCGCTTGGAAAAATTCGCATCAGAAAAATGGGCAGCGACGGTGGTCATAACGGCGTCGCGTCTATTATCTATAGCCTTGGCAGCAACCGTTTTCCCAGGCTGCGATGTGGGATTGGAAACGAGCAAGTGAAGCCGGGCAGCGATATGGCAAGTTTCGTTTTGTCAACATTTTCTCCTGAAGAAATCCCTGTCGTGGAAAAAATGGTAAATACCGCTACAGATGCAGTTTTAACGTTTTTAACAGAGGGGACAGAAGCAGCTATGAATCAATACAATTGATAATCGATCAGGATAACAATTCATAACCTGCTGCCTGCTTCACCAGCAGGCAGCCTAAAAGACCAAAGGAGGTGAAATAAATGAACACATCACAAAAAGAATACGAAACAACTTACATTATTAATTCAAATCTTGAAGACAGCCAGATTGAGTCAATTATAACTCGTTACACTGAGCTGGTTACAAGCAATGGTGGTGAAGTTACCTCCATTGATCGCTGGGGAAGAAAGCGGCTGGCTTATCCAATCAGGAAAAAGAATGCCGGTTTTTACGTTCAGATGAATTACAGGGCCCCAAGTGATATTGTGAAAAAGTTGGAATCAACATTTAAGCTGGATGAAGAAATTGTTAGATACCTGACTGTTTCAGTTAACAAGAACATGAAAAAAGCTAGAGCTGGTATCAAAGAGGTTCACCATCAGCACATGGTCAGAACGGATCAATCAGATCAATCAGAGGAACCAGCTAAAGAGTGAAATAGCCAATGTTAACAATAGCACAAGGTCAAACGATTTGGAGGACTCATGGCCGATTTGAAAATGCCTGAAATGAATTGTGTGATTATAGCCGGAAATTTAACAAAAGATCCAATTTTTCGTCGTACCACCAATGGAACTCCTGTGGTTAATTTTACAGTTGCAGCTAATCGAAAGTTTCGGGACAGCCAGAACCAATGGCAGGAGGATGTATGTTACGTTGGGGTGGTTGCCTGGAACAAACTTGCAGATAGCTGTAGGGATCGGCTCAAAAGGGGCAGTGCTGTCTTAATAGATGGTGAGCTTCAGAGCCGCAATTGGACGACTGACGATGGCCACCATAGGTCTGTTGTGGAGATAAAAGCCCGTCGCATCCAGTTCCTGAACAAACAGGGTCGATATTCAGAAATCTCCGGCAGTGGTGGCACTGAAGATGAAGAAACCACATTTACAGATGATTCTTTTGACCAATTTTTGACCGATGAAGAATCGGATTTGCTCAAAGGTAATGGTGAAGAAAAACAAAAATAGGTGAAGATTAATGCCAATTAAAGAAATCAAAAAGAAAAGAGTGTGCAGGTTCTGTGAGACCGGTGATGTTTATATTGACTACAAGGACGAGAAGAAGCTTGCAAAGTTCACCAGTGAACAGGGTAAGATCATTCCCCGTCGTGTGACAGGAACCTGTGCCAAACATCAACGCCAACTCGCGCTTGCAATCAAGCGTGCACGACATCTGGCACTTCTGCCATATGTGTCCGACATAATCAGGTAAGCTTTTACCTCTTGGGTAACGATACCTTTTAATCATTAAAGGAGCTGATATGAAAGTAATACTGAGGAAGAACCACGAAGGACTTGGAGAAATTGGGAAGGTTATAGAAGTTCGTGACGGCTATGCTCGTAACTATCTAATTCCACAAAAAATTGCCTATCCCTATGCGCCCGGGTATCTAAAAATGGTTGAAAACGAGAAAAAGGCGTATGAAGCCAGATTGAACAGAGAAATAAAAGATGCTCAGACACTGGCTGAAAAGATAGCATCTACTTCGATTATAATAGAGGCCCAGGCAGGTGAGGAAGATAAGCTCTTTGGATCTGTCACATCTCAAATGATTGCTGAAAAGCTGCTTGAGAAGGGTATTGAAATTGACCGAAGGAAGATTTTGCTTGATGATCCGATAAAGGCACTGGGAACATATAAAGTGCAGGTCAGACTTCATCAGCAAGTTGTAGCAGAAATAAATGTTCTGGTTGTTAGAACACCAGAATAGGGCTGCGAACTTTGACATCTCTTCGTACGTTTTAAAAGGCGTGAAGAGGAGAACCTATTCGTTTGTTTTTTCATCTAACTTAACGATGGTTTGCAGTTGTTCAATTTTGTATGCTGAGTTAAATTTTAAGAGGAGATGCTGTTGGAGAACGTAACAGTACTAACTGCCTTTGTGTTCGGTGTCTTATCGTTCGTTTCACCGTGTGTCCTGCCAATAGTGCCGGGCTACCTCTCTTTTATTAGTGGGTATAGCTTTGACGAGATGCTAAACAGCTCTCGCTCTGAGCTTTTCAAGAAGGTGACTCTCAATTCCTTATTATTTGTGATAGGATTTTCTGTGGTCTTCGTGGCTCTTGGAGCATCGGCCACAGCTATAGGCAAATTTCTACAGGAAAAGTTTGATTTGTTTGCAAAAATTGCCGGCATTGTAATAATTCTATTCGGCATTCACATGACTGGAATCTTCAAGATAAAATTTCTTAACTATGAAAAGAAGTTCCATTCCGAGAAGAAGATTGGGCCGTTTGGATCATTTGTTGCCGGATTAGCATTTGCATTCGGATGGACACCGTGCATAGGGCCCGTTCTGGCTGGAATTTTGGCTATTGCTTCACAGCAGGATACAGTAATGAAGGGGATAATACTGTTGTCTGTATACTCTATCGGACTTGGAATACCATTTCTAATAACCAGTGTCAGCGTAAATGCATTCCTGTCTTTTTTTAAAAAATTCAGCAAGTACGTGAGATGGGTTGAAATAGTTGGTGGTATTCTTTTGATTATTGTGGGTGTTCTTATTATGACTAATTCTTTACAAATATTATCGAGTTATTTTGCAAAATGGTTTCCCTTTCTAAGCGAGTTTTCATGAAAAAAAAATCAAAGGACGTGATATTATGGGTAAGACAGTAGAGATCCTGGACGACGTGGTGATTAGGTTTGCCGGCGATTCAGGAGACGGAATGCAGTTGACTGGTGCCAGGTTTACCGACACCACTGCGCTGGTGGGCAATGACCTGAGCACTTTGCCCGATTATCCCGCGGAGATACGTGCTCCTGCAGGAACGCTTTTTGGAGTTTCCAGTTTCCAGCTTCATTTCTCAAGTAAAGATATTTTGACACCCGGTGATCAGCCTGACGTTCTGGTTGCGATGAATCCGGCTGCTTTGAAGGTTCATTTAAAAGATTTAAGAAAAGGGGGCTTAATAATAGCCAACTCTGATTCTTTTGTTGACAGAGATCTCGAGCTGGCGGGTTATAAATCAAATCCTCTAACAGACGGTTCGCTGGGTGAATATCAGCTTGTGGCAGTTCCGATTACCAAGCTTACATTGAATGCCCTTCAGGGATTGGGGCTGAATCAAAAAGCCATGGTCAGGTCCAAGAATTTCTTTGCTCTTGGTCTGATGTACTGGCTCTTTTCCCGTCCAATGGAACCCACAGAGGAGTGGGTCAAAGAAAAGTTTGGAAAGGAGCCACTGCTGGCAGAAGCAAATATAAAAGCTCTTAGAGCTGGATATTATTACGGAGAAACTACTGAGGAATTTACTTCCCGCTATGAAGTAAAACCCGCACAGTTGAAGCCGGGTATTTATAGAAACATCTCCGGTAATGAAGCAACTGCGCTCGGATTGGTGGCAGCAGCTCAAAGAGCCGGGCTTCAACTGTACTATGCAAGCTACCCAATCACACCGGCAAGCGACATTCTGCACAATCTTTCTATTTACAAGAACTATGATGTGAAAACATTTCAGGCAGAGGATGAAATTGCCGCTGCGGGTGCTGCAGTTGGAGCTGCTTATGCTGGAGCCCTTGCTGTTACTGGAACGAGCGGCCCTGGCGCAGCCCTTAAATCAGAGACAGTAAGTTTAGCTGTAATGCTCGAACTTCCAGTGGTTATTGTAGATGTTCAGCGGGGAGGACCTTCAACCGGGTTGCCCACAAAGACAGAGCAAGCCGACCTTTTGTTTGTTACATTTGGAAGGCACGGCGAAGCACCGGCGCCTGTTATTGCGGCAGCAACGCCAGTGGACTGCTTCAATATGGCTTACGAAGCAGCTCGAATTGCTATTAAGTACATGACTCCTGTGTACCTCCTGACAGACGGCTATCTTGCTAATGGCAGCGAGCCATGGCTTGTACCAGATGCGGATGAGCTTCCGAAAATTCAGGTTACATTTAGGACAGACCCCGAGAACTTCCACCCATACGCACGGAACGAAAATAACGTCCGTCCATGGGCACTTCCCGGAACTCCTGGTTTGGAGCATAGGATTGGCGGCCTTGAAAAAGCTCATATTACAGGCAATGTTAGCTATGATCCAGACAATCATGACTTTATGGTTCATCTTAGAGCTGAAAAAGTCAAGGGAATAGCCAAGGATATCCCTCTACAGGATGTCTTTGGTGAAGAGGAGGGAGAAGTGCTGGTAGTAAGCTGGGGGGGAACTTTTGGTGCCGTTAGGGCAGCTGTCGAGCGTGTCCGTGCAAAGGGATTTTCAGTCTCCCATGCTCACCTGCGCTATCTGAATCCCTTTCCACGCAATCTCGGTGACGTATTGAAGAAGTTTAAAAAGATTTTCGTACCAGAAATCAATCTCGGACAGCTTGCTCATCTTATTAAAGCTGAATTTCTTTTACCTGTACATCAGTTTAATAAGGTAAGAGGGCTTCCTTTAAAATCGAGTGAGTTGGAGGATGAAATCATAGAATTGATTGGAGGTGTTAAGTAAATGGCAGATGGAAATGGAGCAGTTCAGGTAAGGAAAAGGTACACGGCAAAAGATTTTGCGTCCGATCAGGACGTAAGGTGGTGCCCGGGCTGTGGAGACTATTCTATCCTTGCACAGGTTCAGCGCACTCTCCCTGAGCTGGATATTCCAATTGAAAAATACGTGTTCGTTTCCGGGATTGGATGTTCAAGTCGGTTTCCTTACTATATGAACACATATGGTATTCATGGAATCCACGGAAGAGCACCGGCTATCGCAACTGGCGTAAAAACTGCAAATCCGGATCTTTCCGTTTGGGTCGCAACAGGTGACGGCGACGCACTTTCCATTGGTGGAAACCATATCATTCACGCAATGAGGAGAAATATTGGACTCAAGATATTGATGTTTAATAACCGGATTTACGGCCTAACAAAAGGGCAATACTCACCCACATCCGAATTCGGCAAGAAAACCAAGTCAAGCCCTTACGGGACCATTGATTATCCGTTCAACCCTGTTCAGCTTGCACTTGGTTCTCAAGGGACATTTGTTGCGAGATCGATGGACAGGGATCCAAAGCATCTGCAACAAATGATACTTCGTGCAGGGAAGCATAAGGGGACCGCATTTATTGAAATATATCAGAATTGCAATGTTTTTAACGATGGCGCTTATTTCATTTTGACTGAAAAAGAGACAAAAGCCGATAATGTTCTGTATCTTGAACATGGGAAGCCTCTTGTGTTCGGAAAAGAAAATGATAAGGGAATTAGAATGAATGGGTTTACCCCGGAAATTGTTTCTCTGAAAGATGGAAAGTACACCTTGAATGATTTAATTGTGTATGATGAGACTTCCCTCGACATAGCTTTTTTGCTGGCTCAATTCAGTGATAGACCCGGCTTTCCTACCCCTGTTGGCGTTTTTTATGAGGTTGAAAAGCCGTCTTATGAGGATATGATGGTTCAGCAAATCGAGGTGGCAAAACAAAAACATGGAAAGGGCGACTTGAACCGCCTTCTCCGTGCAGGCAATACGTGGGAAATTTCCGGAAACTGAAGAAGGTATGTAAAGTTGCTTTCTGGCATCGTGGCGGCAGGTTTGTCAACTTGCCGCCATCGTATTTTCCAGTAAAATCCTTTCGGTTGAAATTCAAAAATAAATGGTTGAATGCAGACCGTTGAAAAGAAAGATTTTATTAAATATTTCCGCCAAATTGTAGAGGCAGGCAAAAAATTTGTTTTAACAACGCATGTTAATCCGGATGCTGACGGCCTTGGATGTGAACTTGCGGTAAATAGGTTTCTGAGGAAGCTCGGAAAAGAAAGTATTATCTTAAACCACAGTGAAACCCCTGAAAACCATCTGTTTCTCGATTATGACAGTGAAATCGTGAAGTTCCTTCCTGCTGAGCATGCAAACATTATACTTGGTGCAGATGTACTCATTGCCTTTGATATGAACAACCAATCGAGGTTGAGAACACTGGAAGAATATTTTGTAAAGAGTAAAGCTGTCAAGGTGGTAGTGGATCATCACCTTGATGCGGAGGATTTTGCTGACTATATGTTTATTGACTTGGACTCGGCTGCGAGCGCTGAAATAATTTATAACCTCCTTAAAGGTTTTAATCCCGCCATACTCGATAAAACAATAGCTGAGCCACTGTATGCGGGTATAATGACAGATACCGGCTCTTTTAGATTTCCACGGACTGATGCTGCACTTCATCGTCTTACAGCAGAGCTTCTTGAATTAGGTGTTGATCCAACATATGTGTACAATAGCTTATATGAACAAAACTCACTGGGCAGAACCCATTTACTGGGAGAAGTTTTAACAAATGTGCAGCTCGCATACAACGGGCGATTGTCGTACTTCACTGTCACGTTAGAGCAGTTGATACGCAACGGGGTAAAACCTGATGAGACTGATGGATTTGTAAATCATGCTGCTGCTATAAAAGGAGTTGCAGCGACTTTGTTTTTCATGGAACTTCCTGATGGAGTGAAAATTAGCTTCAGGTCAAAAGGAAACCTTGCTGTAAACGAAGTTGCCAAGATTTATGGCGGTGGAGGACATAAGAATGCCTCAGGTGCACGGATTTTTGGACGAAAACTGTATGATGTTATTCCTGATGTTCTCACAACTGCAGGCAAAATTTTGTTTAAAGAAGAGGTAAGTATGGATGAATAGTGAGTTTCAAGAAAAACACTTCACAGAGGTTAATTCTAACGCTACTGTTGTTATTTTCTGCAAGGAAGATATTGATGATTTCCGTAAGGCCAAAGCGTTTGCCGGTCTTCCATTTGGCAGCGAAAATCAGCTTGTGAAATCAGCCATTGGAGCAAGTGGGTTTAAAGGTGAATTTGGCCAGCAGATGATAGTTTATGGCCTTTCATATACACGGGCACTCGTTCTGGTAGGTCTCGGTCAGAAAGATTCTGTTACAAGTGAGAAGCTTCGCAGAGCAGCGGCAACAGGGACCAAGGCCATACAAACTGCCCTTAATCATTCTAACAGGGAAAAAAAGCTGAAGGTTGTTTATTCCGCTTCTTCAACAATTATCGAGCGGCTGACCGGGTATGAGGTAGTTCATTCAATTGTAGAAGGCGCAATGCTTTCGCAATACAGGTATGATAGGTATCTGACAGGAAACAAAGTGAGGACAGAAATAGACTCGTTTATTGTTGCATTCAGAGAACTGCAGACATCTATTGGGCGAAAAGTGGCCCGCAACGCTCAACTTGTATGCCAGGCAGTGTATTTTGCGCGTGATTTATCAAACGCCCCGGCGAACGAAATTTATCCGGAAACTCTTGCAAATGCCGCAGTAAAAATGGCAAGGAAATATGGAATTAAGGCAACAGTTTTTGATGAGAGGAAAATTCGTGCACTCAGAATGGGCGGCTTGCTTGCAGTGAGTTCAGGAAGCACAAAGCCTCCCCGGTTTATTATACTTGAGTACAGGGGGAGTTCACGCAGCAAAGGCATTTACGTTATAGTCGGAAAGGGTATAACGTTTGACAGTGGTGGAATTTCAATTAAACCCTCGGCTGGAATGGCAGAAATGAAAATGGATATGTCGGGGGCCGCTGCGGTGTTGGGTACGCTTCAGGCAATAGCGTCACTTAAGCTACCTGTAAACGTGGTTGGATTGGCTCCATGTACGGAGAATCTCCCATCTGGCTCTGCGTATAAGCCGGGCGACATCATCACCACGATGTCGGGACTAACAGTTGAAGTGGACAATACCGATGCAGAAGGGAGAATTGTCCTTTCTGATGCTCTCCACTTTGCACATCGGTATAATCCGAAAGCTATAATCGATCTGGCAACCCTTACGGGGTCAGTAGTCGTTGCTCTGGGTCATCATGTGACGGGGATGTTCGGTACAAGTGATGAAGTCATGGCGCAGCTTAAAGAAGCTGGGGAGCGCACCTATGAGCGTGTCTGGCAGTTGCCTATTTTTGAAGAATATGAAAAGCAAATCAAGAGTGACGTAGCTGATGTTAAGAATGTTGGAGGCAAATGGGCCGGTTCAATAACAGCAGCGCTTTTCCTGAAAAAGTTCACAGGCAATTTTCCTTGGGTGCATCTTGACATAGCCGGCACTGCAATGTTGGAAGAGCAAACGGATTATGCTCCTAAAGGAGGCTCTGGGGTGGGTGTCCGGCTGTTGACACAATTTTTTAAACAAGTTGCAAGTTAAAGTGATTGTGCTCATCAGAAACCGGTATATACATTTGAACCGTTTGCAAAAACTAAAAAGCATGTAAGTTTGTTATAAACTTTGAAACTATTGTTTGTTTTTTTCATCAAATTAAGTGACTAAAATTTTAAAGAAAGGAAAATAAATCATGGCAAACGTCCACGAAACAACAACAGTGACGTTTAAAAGTGATGTTTTGGATTCTCCCACGCCAGTTTTGATTGATTTCTGGGCACCATGGTGTGGCCCATGCCGAATGGTTTCCCCAATAGTAGAAGAGCTGGCTCGAGAGTATGACGGCAAAATAAAGGTGATGAAACTAAATACCGATGAAAACATGGATATAGCAATCCAGTATAATATACTCAGTATACCAACGCTGGGTTTCTTTAAAGGTGGACAAATGGTGGACAGAATTATCGGTGCGGTTCCCAAAAAAGTTATTGTCGATAAAATTAACAAGGTATTTCAGCCAAATTAAAAAGGAGACCCATGGCTTTTATTCAAGAGGAAGATAAAGCTGAGATTCGCGAACAAATCGGTGACTTAACAAACGATGTAAAAATTCTCGTATTTACCCAAGACGAAGATTGTCAATACTGTACGGATACTGCAATGATTGTCGAGGAGCTATCTCAGCTGAATGATAAAATAAGCTTTGAAAAATATGATATCGGAGTAAATAACGATATTGCTGCAAGGTTTGGAATCAAGCGTACTCCGGGAATTGTTGTGATGAACGGCAAAGATTATGGAATACGGTACTATGGCATTCCTGCAGGCTATGAATTCGTGTCATTGATGAATGCTGTAAAGAATGTCGGAACTTCGTCGACGGAGCTTTCAAGTGAGACTATTGAGAAGCTATCACAAATCAAATCGCCTGTTCATATACAGGTGTTTGTGACCCCATCCTGCCCATACTGTCCGACAGCTGTTGTTCTATCACATCAATTTGCAATGGTCAATGATCTTATCACCGCTGATGCAATTGAGGCATCCGAGTTTCCAGAGCTTGCGCTGCAATACAATGTTCGAGGGGTGCCGCGGATTGTGGTAAATGAAACTCATCACTTTGAGGGTGCCTTGCCGGAAGAGTGGTTTGCTGACGAAGTTGCCAAGGCTGTGAGCGAAAATGGAGTTTGACATTAACCACCCGATTAGAAATCAGAAGTGCTAGCGCTGTGGTTCAATTATGAAGCCACAAATGGCGTGCTGTGGCAGTATCTACTTCTTTACCTGCGAGGACTGTGGATGGTTATCAGCGTTGACTGATAAGATGCTAAAGGATTTAATTAATGAGTATGAAAAGCAAAAAGAAATTAACCCATCGGTTTGAAGCAAAACATCATAGAGGCCTTGAATCTCAGTACCGCCGCCGAATTCTTCCTCCAACTAAAATTCTTAAGTCCTTTGGTTTAAGGAGAGGGATGAAAGTTGCAGATGTGGGAGCTGGAACGGGTTATTTTTTAATTCCAGCAGCACGCATAGCAGGCCAACAGGGCAAAGCCTATGCAATAGATGTTTCTGAGGAAATGCTTCGAATACTCTCAAAAAAGCGTCTACCCAGGAATACTGTAATTGTCCATAGTTCCGATGGGTATTCTTTTGATGTCCTCTCTTCAGAAGTAGACTTCGCCGTTGCCAGTGCAATTCTTCATGAGAATGACCCCGACCAATTTCTCAGGGAAGTTAGAAGGATTATGAAGCGGCATGGAAAACTTCTGATTATTGAGTGGAAAAAAACATCCCAATACGGTCCTCCATCATATGAAAAGCTTGAGCAGGACGATGTTGTTCGGATATTAAGGAGAAACCGGTTCAGGCCGATCATCAGTCGAAGTCTAAATGCACGATATTATGCTGTATTGTCTGAAAAGGCATAGGTGCCAATATGAATTTCAAAAAATATCTTTCACGAAAGAATTTCGTCAAGCTTGCTTATGTCGTGGTCGGAGCAACTGTCGGGTATGCATACTATTATTTTATAGGTTGCACTTCAGGAACATGTCCTATTTCAAGTAATCCTTACCTGAGCATACTTTATGGCGGTGTGTTCGGCTTCACTTTGGCCTTGATCAAAGAGGATTGAAATGTTACTCGTGATATATATCCTGCTTGGTATCTTCATTGCTTTCGTTGGAATGCAATATGCGCTTGTGTTAAAAAGCAAATTTAACAAAGGTAAGAAAGTCAGGCCTGTGGAAGGCAAACTCGGGAAAATGATGCTTCGTGGGGATCGCATAATTATGTATTTTTATTCACCTTCATGTCGTGCCTGTAAAGTTCAAACACCAATTGTCGATAAGCTTGCTGCTGAAGGTCATGCGATTCAAAAAATTGATGTTTCCAGGGATATCTCCCTGGCGCGTAAATTTGGTGTAATGGGCACCCCGACAACGGTTGTTCTTGACGGGGATACGATAGTTGAATTTATTGTGGGTGTAAAGTCGGAAGATAAGCTAAGGAAATACCTAAACTAAAAAAGAAAGTAAAGAACGAGGTGATGCATTATGTCACAGAAGGCAAAACAGAAAAGTTTTCTTGAGAAAAACTTGCATTTGATAGTTATCGTGGTTGTATTGCTCGTTATTGGAGCAGTGTACTTAAACAAATCCAGCAACAGCTCTTCGTCGCAACAGGCAACTGATAATGCAAGTGTTCCCCCTGCAACAGCTGTCTCCAATACGCCTGGCGATGGGACACCTGCCCCAGATTTTTCTCTCAAAACAACTGATGGCAAAATAATTAAGCTTTCTAACTTTCGCGGAAAGGTTGTTATTGTTGATTTTTGGGCAACATGGTGTCCGCCGTGTCGGGCTGAGATCCCGGACTTCATCAAACTTTATTCGAATTACAGGGACAGGGGTTTTCAAATGCTCGGGATTTCTCTTGATCAGGGCGGACTTGACGATGTTATTCCATTTATGAAAAAGTATGGAATCAATTACCCTATAATGCTTGGGAATGATGAAGTTGTTGCTGCATATGGTGGAATCCGTGGCATACCGACAACATTTGTTATAGATAAAAAGGGAAATGTGCGCGCTGCATTTGAAGGGTATAGGCCAGCTTCTGTCTTCGAAAGTCTTGTCCAAAAACTATCGCAGGAAAAATAAAACTGCTGGAGAGTTAATGAAGGTTGAGCTGAAGCAAGTCGAAGGGGGTACATTTGTCGTAAAGGCGGATTCCAACCACTGGGTTGTGCTGGATGCATCGATAAATGAGGGAGGTAGTGACGCAGCTTCCAGACCGATGGAGCTTATCCTTATGGGGCTGGCTGGATGTACTGCAATTGATGTGGAGCTGATCTTGAAAAAGAAACGCGCTCCTGTCAGGAGATTAGAGCTGAAATTAGATGCTAAACGAGCGGAGGAGCACCCTAAGGTGTTTACGAAAATTCACATTTCCTACATCATTCATGGTGCTGTCAGTCGTGCCGACGCTGAACACGCAGTATCACTGTCAGAAGAAAAGTATTGCTCTGCTTCTGCAATGCTGAGGAAAACAGCTGAGATCACTTACGATATTCAAATTGTTCCATGAAAAAGGAGGAGGCGCCGGGATCATGGGCGACAGGGCGAACACTCACACCACTCTGGTTCAACGTCTTATGTCCAGGCTCCATTCTCTCCTCATTTTCTCCAAGAAATCATAATGCGTTAAATCGAAATGTATTGGGGTAATTGAAATGTATCCATGTTTCAAAGCCACCTGGTCAACATCCCCCTCACTGTCAAGAATCTGCATCTTACCGGCAAGCCAGTAGTAGTCTCTGTTCTTTGGATCCTTTCGTTGGAAAAATTCGTCGTCCCATCGGGACCTTCCCTGTCTGGTAAACATTATTCCCTTTATCTTCGCAACAGGAAGCGCAGGTACGTTGACGTTCAAAACTGTGTCACCGGGAAGCCTTTTCTTGCATACAAATCTGGCAATTGACATTGCAATTTTTGCTGCAGGTTCAAAGTTGGGTTTGCGTGTACTTTCAAGAGAAACAGCGATCGACGGAATGCCGAGTATCGTTCCTTCAGTTGCAGCGCTTACGGTTCCTGAGTAAATTACGTTTACCGCAGTATTAAGCCCATCGTTAATACCCGAGATGACAAGGTCGGGCTTAGCTTTCAAGAGAGTGCGGATAGCAAGCTTCACGCAATCTGCAGGGGTGCCATCCACAGCATAGCCAAAAGGCTTTCCATCTCTGTAGAATTTGTGCACTCTCAGTGGCGTCCGCACTGTTATTGCATGTCCCACTGCACTCTGTTGAATGCTGGGCGCAACTACTGACACACTGGCAAACTGTTTAAGTGCTTTAACGAGAACGTATAGTCCTTCAGCATCTATTCCATCGTCATTTGAAACTAAAATATGTGGTTTACTATTCATGCAAAAATTTAACTGATAAACTCTTTATATACATTGTACAAAAAGCATTTTTCCATAATAACTATACAACCAGGGAACAACATACATAATATGTCTTCGTCTTCAATAGAGATTTATTATATTTATTGAAATAAAATTTACAAAATGGATGCTTGGTGATGTTTGCAGGTAATCAAGGTTTTGATGCTGTCAGGGTAATACAGTACATGCTTGCCCCGGCTGTAATGATCAATGCGTGTGGACTATTACTCCTTAGTGCCAACAATAAATACTCTAATGTTGTGAACCGCATTCGGCTGATTAATGACGAGAAAAGGAGGCTTATACATAGGGCAGCAGAAAAAGATTTTACTCCGGAGGAAAATTTGCGTTTGGAAAGCGCAACACGTCAACTGGGTGATTTGAGCATTCGTGCGCTGCTCGTCAGGAATTCAGTTCTGAGTTACACTACTGCAGCGGCGATGTTTGTTCTCTGTTCTATCTCAATAGGCGCAGGATTGTTCCGGATATTTACCTGGTGGGAGGAGTTCTCCATATTGGTCTTTCTTGGAGGAATGATTGCTGTTTTTGTTGGAGTAATTTTTGGTGTTTTGGAATCCAAAAAGGGTTACGAAATAGTTCGACTCGAAGTAGAAGCAGAGCAGTAGTCGGTTTAAGTTGCCGCAAGTATCACAGGCTTCTATTCCTTTCACAGGTTAGCTATTCGACTGGAGCATTTGTTCTATTCAAAGGAGATATAAACTTTGGGAGGCAGGTATGTCAACAGTGGTATTCGATATTGAGACGTCGGCATTCAATTTTGATGAATTTGACCAGATGCAGAAGGATTACTTAATGAAGTCAGCTGACAGGGAGGAAAATGAGGAATTACGACAAAAGGCGCGAGAGGAAATATTAGGGCAATTAAGTCTATGGCCCCTTACTTCTCGCGTTGTTGCGATTGCACTATTAAATATTGAATCCGGGAATGGTTTTTCCCTATTTTATTCTGACGAAGAGGTGAAATTTGAGAAAAAGGACCCTGAACACAGTTATACGTTTGTCGGAACTAACGAGCTGAATATGCTTACTAAATTTTGGGAATTTATTTCCAAATTTGATGTCTTTGTGACATTTAATGGCAGAAGCTTCGATTGTCCATTTCTCATGCTGCGCTCGGGAATTTTAGGGATTAGACCGTCGCTAAATTTAATGGCTGGTTCGCGATATTCAATGAAAAATCATATTGACCTTTTGGAAGAGCTAACATTTCACGGCGTGACAAGAAAGTTTAATCTGGATTTTTATTGTAAGGCTTTTGGAATCGAGAGCCCAAAATCACACGGCATTACCGGGTATGATATCAATGAATACTTTCGGGCAAGAAGGTATAACGAAATCGCTCAGTATTGTATGGGTGATGTTCTGGCGACCGCTCAGCTATATGCAAAATGGAAGTACTTATATGAGGGGCTAAAGTGAAACAGTTAACAGGATCGCAAATCCAGACCCTCGACATATCAAGGCATATATCTGTAGTTGCAAATGCCGGTTCCGGGAAAACAAGCGTTATAGTTGAACGGTTCCTGTCCGCTATTCGAAGCGGGATTGGAGTCGAAGAGATACTCTGCCTTACATTTACAGACAGGGCTGCACTTGAGCTTCGTGAACGGATTGGTGGGGCGCTGGAAGAGCGAATGAACAGTTCAGAGCCACGTGAAATTATTTCGAGGTACAGGCAGGCAAAATCAAATATGCTTGAAGCAAATATTAGTACAATTCATTCGTTTTGCTTAAATATTCTAAGAGAATTTCCGGTTGAGGCGGGTGTGGATGCAAATTTCAAAGTCCTTGAGGATTTAGATGCTGCATCACTTAAAAGGGATTCGTTAGAAGAAGCGGTAATTGATTCTCTGTCAGAAGAAACTTCATTTTCGAGGAAAACTCACCAATTTCTTGTTAGATTTGGTTATAGGCAAACCCTTGACATACTGGGTGAATTGTTTTCACATCGGGAAAAGCTTGAACATAAGAGAATCATTTATGATGTCCTGGGTGACGGTTCCGGCAGCCCTGTACCTCGTAAAGAAATGTTAATTGACCACTGGCGGCGGCTAGGTAAACTTATTGCAGAAATATCACGGAACTCGATCAGACATAGCGGAAGGGGCAAAGAGGTTTTTCTCTCTGCTGTTGAATCCCTAGAAGAATTCTGTAATAAAACAGAGAGTAATCATCTGTTGTTGCCACAGATATCAAGGATCCTGGAGTCGATTCTTACAAAGGGGTATCAGTTGAGAGCAGGGGTGGAAATATTTCCCAATGCTAATTTTACTGATCGCCAGATTTACGAAATTCTAAGGAGCACTTACCAAATACTATCGGGGAACGATGATCCTGAGGGACCACCAGCAATGTCTGTTCAACAATATCTTGACGATGTCCATACGATTTATGATTTGTATCTTGCCGCTGAAAAGCGATATAACGAAAGAAAAAATTCTCGCGGCTTTCTTGATTTTGACGATCTTCAGCTTTTTGTTCTGAAATTACTGAAATTCAACAGTACTGTTAGCAACGTCCTGAGTAGCAGGTTTAAGCAAATAATGGTAGATGAATATCAGGATACAAACTTTTTGCAGTATGACATTTTCAGGGTGCTGATGAAAGATTTTTCTGTCGGTGGCAGGCTTTTTGTTGTTGGAGATCCGAAACAATCTATATATAGATTTAGGAACGCACAGGTGGAGGTATTTAAAAAAACAGAAGAAGACCTGAGAGAACTGCAGGACTCCGATGTAATTACTCTGGCCGAAAGTTTTCGCATGAACGAACAAATAGCTAAGTTTGTCGATTGGCTTTTTGCGGATATTATGAAAACGAACCCACTTTACAAACTGCTGGGATTTAAATCAACTTTTGAAGCCGATTATAATCCAATTAAACCCGTCCGAACCGTTTCGGCCGCAAGTCCTGTTGAGATATTTTATGCGGGACGGAGGAATCAGACGGATGATTCAGAACTCACCCCAATCGAGCTGCAATCGAATTTTGTTGCTGCACGAATTAAAAGAATGGTTGAGAACGAAGAAGAAATTAGCAGAAATATTGACGGTGTTGAAGTCCCGTCAAGGATTGATTATGGTGATATTGCGGTTTTACTTCGGACAAGAACTCATCTTGCAAGTCTGGAAAATGCGTTAAAGAAACACAATATTCCACATGTTGTCATATCGGGAAGAGGTTTTTATTCATCCCAAGAAATTCTTGATTTGACAAACTACCTGACTTTTTTACAGGATACCTACTCGGATGTCAGTTTGTTAACTGTTTTGCGGTCTCCCATGTTCGGGATCTCTGACGAAGAGCTTTTACGCATATCAAATGCATCAGGTGAATGCTTATTTGAAAAGCTTAAGAATTTTGCAGCGTCAGGTGTGGCTTCCGAGGAAGTCAGGTATGCTTCTGAAGTTCTTCGCGAGGAGACCCAGTTTGCCTACCGGTTAAATATACCTCAGTTGCTGGATAGAATATTAGCGCGTACTGGATGGCTGGGAACAGACTTTTCGGTGGGAGGCAACCAGGCAGGGGACACGCAGCGTCTGGCAAATTTAAGAAAACTGAAAGAAATTGCACGTGGGTTTGAAGGGCGTGGATTCAGTAGTCTGTATGATTTTGTAGAGCGTATAAAGGACGCTAAAGAAGAAGGCGATGAGGGGCAAGCCTCATTTGAAGAGATGTCGAATGCCGTAAAAATACTTACCATACATTCAGCAAAAGGACTTGAATTCCCCGTGGTCTTCTTACCTTTTTGCAATACCGGGGTGGAAACTAAAAGGAAGGTGATTGTAAACGACGATGTTGGGATTATCCCTCTTCTTGATCAAGGTATTCCAAAAGAATTTGCGATTTACAAAAAGCTCGAGGAGATAAATGAAAGAGCCGAGGTGACAAGATTATTCTACGTTGCCTGTACACGTGCAAAAGACAAGCTAATATTGGCAACAGCTGAACATACCACAAAAATGTCATTTGCTGAAATCCTTAAGGAAAAAGTTGACCTGAGTTCCATTGTTGACGGGGATCTCATAAATTGCAATGGTGCAAATGTAATTCTTTATCGTAGTATCCCCGAAACAAAAGTTGGCGAAGAACCTGAAGTCAAGTCAAGCATTCAACTGGGTGATATCCGGATAGAGGGCCTTTCAGCAAACGTTGGTGGAGAGATTTATTCGGCGACTGTTTTGCAAACCTATAAGATTTGTCCGACAAAATATTTTCTAAGATATCGGATTGGTCTGCCAACTCCGGAAATTGTCTGGGATCCCGATGAAGCTTCTGAATTTAGCGATGAAATTCTTTCCACAATTAAAGGGCGTGTAATCCATAAAGCGCTTCAACAACTCATACCTGAATTGTCGATAGTTGATAATCAAATGATAGCTGCATCAGTGAAAAACGCAATTTTGTCAGAAAGGTCTATTCGACTGGATCAAAGTAAAGCCTCTGATTTGATGATTGATATTGAACGAAATATAGCAAACGCCATTGAAACTATAGGAAGACTTAATTTAACGGGTCAAATTTATGTTGAACAAACAATCACACAAAAGTTCGGGGAAGATTACCTGACAGGTACAATTGATCTCATGGTCAAAAGTGAGAAGGGATTTCAAATTGTCGACTACAAAACCAATAGAATTGACCGTAATATTGAAGAAATTTACAGAGAGTATGAGATACAGATGAAGTTGTATGCACTTTTATGTAGAATGGTCAATCCTGATCAGAAGTCGGTGCAGGCAACACTGGTCTTCACACGAAAGAAAAATCTTTCACTGAGTAAGACTTACCAAGCAGATGAGCTTGAAACGTTTGCTGGTGAACTTCAGAGGCTCATAAGTGAGCTGAAGTCGCTCGAATTTGGCCTGGAAGATCTGCCAACAAGAACAAATCACTGTAAGCACTGCGAGTTTTATTCCCGTGAAGGGATGAGATGTCTTTTGGGGATGGGGATAAAGATTAACTGAGGATGGGAAAAACCAGTAGACCCGAGAATAAGATGAATATTCAGAAACTTAATGGTAATTTATTTAACAATTAACAAAGCTGTACGAAGATATCAGGGGAACTACTTGCAGCAATCTCCTTTGCTTCTGGATTTAATTGATCTTCTCATTAAGATTGCAGCAATAAGAAGTATTATTGCTATAAATATAATTTCTCCTGTCATAATGCTATACCTATGTTGTAAACAATAAAGGCAACTACCCAGGCGATCACAAAACTATATGTAAGAAAGGCCATGGCGATCCATTTCCCTGCTTCTCGGGCCATAACTGCGACTGTGGCCAGACAGGAAGTGTATAATAGAAGAAATATCATGAAAGAGAGAGCTGATGCGCGAGTGAAACTTGCTTTGATTACATTTCTGAGATTGGTATTGCCCGTATCAGTTTTTAGGGTGCTGATGCCTGGTTTAATTAAAGAAAGAATGCTTTCCTTGACAGCGACAATGAGATTTATAGTCTGCCTCTCCAGTTCATCGACCACATTGAAATTCTTCTTTTCAATATCAACATTGACAGAATAAATTGTTCCCATGGAGCTCAGAACAATTTCCCGTGCAAGGAAAGCTGGGATCAGTGAAGTTGAAATTCGCCAATCTTTAATTCCAATGGGTTTGAAAACAGGTGTTATTGATTTACCAATGTAAGCAGCAAAGCTTTGGGATGGGTTCTTAATTCCAGGTGGAGTATTCAGTAGCACCCAGATGACGACAGATGCGGCAAATATCAATGTGCCGGCCCTGTATAGAAAGTTTTTTATCTGTGCCCAGACAATTCTTATTACAGTTGTCAGCGATGGTGCACGGTAAGGTGGAAGTTCCATTACAAAGTGAGACAATCGTCCTTTGAAAGCGGTTTTCCTCAAGAAAAATGCTGTCATTAGTCCGACCAGAATTCCAAGCATATATAAGGAAAAAATGACAACAGCAGGATTGCTGAAGAAAAGAACGGCAAAGAATGAAAATACAATAAGTCGTGCTGGACAGCTCATGAACGGGATCATTGCGATTACCAGCAATTTGTCTCGCTTGTTTTCAAGGGTGCGTGTTGCCATTATTGCGGGCACATTGCAGCCAAAACCTAAAAGAAGAGGGATCATTCCTTTGCCGTGTAAACCGAGTTTGTGCATGAATCTATCCATGAGGAATGCAATTCGCGGCATATAGCCAGACATTTCGAGGAGTGCCAGTAAAAAGTAAATTGTGCCAATTAGCGGGACAAAAGTGATAACGAATCCAACTCCACCTACCACAGCCTCAGAAAAAAACCTCAGCATCCATTCGGTCGCACCCGCTTTCATCAAAACCGTTGAAACAGCAGGCGAAAGAAAGTTATTAATGAACCCATCAATCCAGTCCATTAACGGATTTGAGAAATCAAAGGAAATTTTAAAGAGGAGGAACATAGCCGCAAGGAAAATAAAAAAACCGTAAACGGGATGTAAAACAACCCTGTCGATCCTGTCCGTAATATCTCTTGCAGTAGAGTTTTTCTTTTTGAAAACTTCTGCAAAAAATCCATTTGCAAAAGAATATCTCTCGTCTTTGATAATAGTTGCGATGTTCTTCTTGTAAAACTTCTCCAGCAATGCTCGCTGTGTCTTACCATTTTCGCTTTTTGAAAGAATATCGATCAGCGTGTGTCTATTAATATTTCCATTGTTGCTCTGTTGACGAATTTGCGCCAGGGCTTCCTCGAACTTATCATTGTATTTAATCAGCTTCGGGGTTCTTTGATTCTGATAAACGTCCACTATTGCATCCAGGAGTTTATCCACCCCATCCCCATTTTTGCCATTTGTTTTGACAACCGGTATATCTAAAACTTCACTCATATGAGCTGTATTTACGATGACCCCCTGTCTTTCTGCCTCATCAATCATGTTAAGAGCAATTACCATTGGTTTACCGAATTCCAGTAGTTCTAAGGTAAGCAGTAAATCCCGCTCTGCGTTGGTTGTCTCAATTACGTCCAGCACCACGTCGGGATCACCATCTGAGAGAAAGTTATGGGCAATCTTTTCATCTTCTGATATTGGTTCCAATGTATAAATACCCGGTAGGTCAACAAGATGGATTTCATACCCGCGATAAGTTGTAAATCCCTCCTTTCTTTCTACAGTTACTCCGGGCCAGTTGCCGACGGAAAGATTTGTTCTGGCTGCGTGATTGAGTATTGTTGTTTTTCCAACATTTGGGTTGCCTGTGACAGCTACCGTGATCTTCTTTCGCATTTTACCTCTATGCTACGAGCAACATCAGATGTTATTACGATTCGTGACGTGCTGGTGCTTACAAGAATTCCTCTTCCGAGTCGCTGTAGTACTTTTATTTTTCGACCAGGTCTTAATCCCATAGCTTCAATCTTCAAATAAATTTCACCATGGTTTGAAAATCCAGTGATTTGAGCGACCTCACCAACCCGAAGATCATTTAGCGTCTTCACAGTGTCGGTGGAAAGTTCCTGACCAAATTTAAATCTAAACCTGTTTCTGTTTTGCATGTTTTGTTCCGGCTTTCAACTGTTTTGAGCTTTCTTTTGGCATTCCGGGCAAATTCCAAAGATCTGATGAGAATGACTGATAAGCTTAAACTTGAAGCTCTTTGCAACCGCTTCCTGCGCATTTTCAATGCTTTCATCGACAAATTCAACAATTTTACCGCATTCGATGCAAACCAAATGGTCATGATGAACTCTCCCGAATGCTCTTTCAAAGCGGGAACCATGATCCTTCAAGCGTGATCGGAAAACAAGACCGCATTCTTCAAGGACATCCAGCGTGTTGTAGACAGTCGCCCTCGATACCTTACTCCCTGAGTTTTTCATCTTCAGAAACAGTTCGTCAGCATCAAAATGTCCGTCTGTTTCCATTACGTAATCAAGTACTTCGAACCGCTCGGGAGTTATTCGGTAGTTTGCCGCCTTTAAATACTCTTGCAGTTTTTGCCGGGCAGCTTCACTTTTATTCATTGTACAAAGTCTAAATAACGTTAATGATTCCATCTGAGTGGTTCAAGTCATCTTTTTGACTCCGATTGCCGAAGATTGGTACAGCATGGCAGTCACCGCAATTTTGTACGAGAATTCTGATGGCTTTTCTTTCAATACTTGTATATTTCTGCACCTCAGTGAAGTCATATTAACCTGTTAGTTGAACTAAGAAGAGCTAATAACGGATTGACAAAATCTTAATTATAGGTCGAGCCCGACGATTATACGAGCGTTAATGCCGGGTGAATCTTTTGTTATCCCGTAGTAAACCCCCCCCCGTTATCCAGGCTACTTTTGTCGACGCAGAAATAGTTGGTCCGACTCCAAAATTGCCGCCACCTTCTTTATTAATTTCGTTAACGGATTCAACTCCTAATCTTAGCGCAGGAGAAATCTCGTATCCAATTCCAGCCGTTACAGAAGTTTCTAATTCAGCTCCTTTAGTTATTTCTCTTTCAGCGCTTGCATTAATTGAAAAATTGATTAAGCCAACATCTTTTGCAAGCACTATTTTAGCTTCGATGATATTTGGCCTTTTGAAATCATAGTTTCTTACCCATTCAAGGTAAATAAGAGGATCTACAAACAAATTTCCTTTTTCCGATAACTTCAATCTTCCCCTCAACTTAGATGATTCCAATTTTAGTGGAGACGCAATAGTTTTGGAAACGACTTGATATAGACTAACATCGAGTCTTCTGGTAATTCCATATTCGAGTTCGAACTGTTGCTGAAAAGAGTTTATTGTATAATCTGACTTGACAAAAGAAAGGGTTGAATATGATTCCAGCTCCAATTCCCCTGGCGCTACTGTAGAGAATTGATAGCTCCATATATAGAATCTCCTGTCAGCATGTGCTGACGTGGAAATAATTAAGATTACGGTAATTGGTGTGATGTATTTAATTAGCATCGCTTCTCCTTGTTTATTTAGACATAATCTAAATATAAATGCACAGTCAAATAAAATCAAGCGACAAGACCAAACACTTTGTCCCACCCAGTTATTGTTGGCCGTATTCAGGCTCAAATGAAGACAATTCCAGTGCTTCAGCGTGTGAGTTAACGTTTTCTTGGGTGCATTTAGCCTGAGGGTTCTGTTATGGCTTTGTGCCACGTATCCCCAACCTTGATTAAAAATTATATGATGTTTATATTTATCGGCAATTTTTATGAATGAGTATGGAAAGACGGGGAATTTTGAGGTATTTTCATTTCATTCCCTGTTTTTCCGGAGGATCTTTGAAAGTGAAAATTCATATATCGAACCTGGTGGAAGGTGTTCACCAATATGACTTTCATGAAAAGGCATCTGAATTGGGCCTGGATGAACACTTTAGAGGAGAGGTTGTTGTCAAGGCAGAGCTCGAAAAGCGCAGAAACCAGTTCTTTTTGCGAGTAAAGCTCGAAACAGTAGGGCGATTTACCTGTGATCGTTGCGCTGATGAATTTGATATGTCGTTGAGCAACGAATACAGAATGGCCTATGTCTTCTCGAGAAAAGACGCACGAGGTTACGACGAAGATGAAATTGCTTTGATAAAAGAAAGTACAAACGTTTTAGACATATCAGATGATGTAAGGCAGTTCGTTATGCTTTCCGTGCCGCTGAAGCTGTTATGCAAGGAGGAATGTGCAGGCCTTTGTCCGACTTGCGGTGCTAATTTGAACTATGAAGAATGCAAATGTCATAAAGAGGCTTTTGACCCAGGATGGGAAAAGTTGAAAACTGTGGTGAATAATAATTGATAACGAAGAAGCTCAAATCGTAAAAGGAGTAAAAAATGCCAAATCCTAAACGAAGACATTCTAAGTCGAGGAGAGATAAGCGGAGAACACATTACAAAGCGACTGTTCCGACAATTTCAGAATGTCCACATTGCCATGAACCTAAGTTGCCACATCGTGCATGCCCGAATTGCGGATATTACAGCGGCAGAGTGGTGTTCATACCGAAAGGTTCATAAAGACTTCCCAGCCACACAAAAAACAATTCATGAGAATCGCACTTGATGCAATGGGCGGCGATGAGGCGCCGCTAAAGATTGTTGAAGGTGGTTTGCAGGCTCTCAGAGAGTCTAATAACAGATTTGAGCTTGTTCTCGTTGGTCGACAGGATGAGATCAAAAAAGAAATCATGCGGCTGGGCGCAGGAAATTTAAACTATTCGATTGTTAATGCACCGGATGTTATTGAAATGTCAGATCCGCCAAATCTGGCAATCAAACAAAAACCAGAGTCATCTGTTGTTGTTGGCCTCAAGATTCACAAAGAAGGGAGTGTAGATGCATTTGTCAGCGCTGGGAACACAGGTGCAGTAATGTCAGCATCTACACTGATTCTTGGAAGGGCAGCAGGCGTCAGCAGACCGACCGTGGGAACGCCTCTGCCGACAATCAGTGGGTCATGTTTTGTTCTTGATTCAGGTGCGAGTTCTGACTGCAGACCTCAGCATCTGGCCGAGTTTGCAGTAATGGGTTCAATTTATGCCTCTGAAATAATGCAAATAAAAAATCCAAGGATTGGGCTGTTGAATATTGGTGAAGAGAGGACCAAGGGAAATGAACTGGCACTGGCTTCGTATGCACTGCTGGAAAAGAGCGGCCTGAATTTCATTGGAAATGTAGAAGGAAGAGACATTTTGATGGGCAAAGCTGACGTAATTGTAACAGATGGCTTTGTGGGGAACATTGTCCTTAAATTTGCGGAAAGCATTTTGCCGGCTCTACGTGCACGACTGATCCAGTATGCGGATAAAGGAGTCGTTCAAAAATTGCAGGCTTTAATAACTGCCAGAACACTGCGAAAAGCAATGAAGGGGTTTAGCTATGAAGCTCAGGGTGGTGCGCCGCTCCTTGGCGTGAAAGGAGTAGCAATTATTGGACACGGGAGTTCAACACCCTTAGCAGTCAAAAACATGGTCTTTCGAGCAGAAGAAATGGTGAGCCACCGCATTGCTTCCCTGATTGAGAATTCAATTGGTAAAATAGATTTGAAGGTAGACTGATGCCAAAAAGAGCAGTAATAACAGGCGTTGGCCATTATGTTCCAGATAAGATTCTAACGAATGCTGATCTTGAAAAAATGGTCGATACCACCGACGAATGGATCCAAACGCGGACAGGAATTCGTGAGCGGAGAATCCTGGAACATGGTGCAACAAGTGATCTTGCTGTTGGTGCAATAAGAGACCTTTTGAACAAAAGAAAGATTTCCCCTGAGGAAATAGATCTCATAGTTGTTGCCACTATTACACCTGATATGTTTTTCCCCTCAACCGCATGCGTGATTCAGGAGAAAATAGGTGCGAAAAGAGCATGGGGCTTTGATTTATCAGCAGCATGCTCGGGATTTATTTTTTCTCTGGTAACTGCAGCTCAATTTGTAGAGAACGGTTCCTACAGAAAGGTAATTGTGGTTGGTGCCGATAAGATGTCAGCAATCACAGATTACAGCGACAGATCAAACTGTATACTGTTTGGAGATGCAGGAGCGGCAGTGCTTCTTGAACCCGGCGACGCTGATAGCGAGTATGGAATCCTTGACCACATTGTTCATTGCGATGGAAGTGGTGGGGAATTTCTTTACATTAAAGGGGGGGGAAGCCTTAACCCTGCAACTCATGAGACTGTCGATAAGAAAATGCATTATCTTTATCAAGATGGGAAGGCTGTTTTTAAAGTTGCTGTTGTTGGAATGGCAGAAGTTTCTTATGAAATAATGAAGAGAAACAATCTGACCTCTAATGATATAGACTGGCTTGTCCCTCATCAGGCAAACAAGCGGATTATTGATGCCACAGCACAGCGTATGGGGCTGGACCCTTCAAAGGTGATGCTGAATATCGACAGGTATGGTAATACAACTGCTGCTACAATTCCTCTTTGCTTGTCAGAATATTACATGAGCGGGCAACTGAAGAAAGGTCAGACACTTGTGCTGTCTGCCTTTGGTGCCGGCTACACGTGGGGATCCGTCTTGATAAGGTGGGCTATTGATAACGCGCAACAGGACTAATATATGAAAATGGCTCTGGTATTCCCGGGACAGGGATCTCAATATGTGGGCATGGGTAAAGATTGGTATGATAACTCTGAGGTTGCCAGGAAGATGTACGATACTGCCGACAGCGTGGTAGGTTTTAACATCAGCAAAACCTTATTTGACGGTCCTGAGGATGAAATAAAGAAGACAGCCATTACTCAACCCGCTATTTTTATTCACAGCGCTGTGGCTTATGAGGTGTCGAAGGAACGCCTTGGAGAAAGATTGCAAATTTCTGCAGCAGCAGGTCACTCTCTGGGTGAATATACTGCACTATACGCAGCTGGTTCACTTGACTTTGCAGAGAGCCTCCGCCTGGTGAGATTTCGTGGTGAGCTGATGCAGTGGTGCGGAGAAGTTCGGCCCGGCACGATGGCAGCAATTATTGGACTCGACGAAAGAAGGGTTGAGACAATTTGCAGCGAAATATCAAGTGTGGGAGTTGTTCAACCCGCGAACTTTAATTCACCGGGTCAGGTTGTGATATCCGGTGATGTGCCTGCGGTCAAGCTGGCTATGCAGAAATGCAAATCCGAAGGCGCAAAAATGGTTAAAGAGCTTTTTGTCAGCGGAGCATTTCATTCACCGTTAATGGAACCGGCACTCAAGGAGTTTGAAAAAGCTCTCGAACGGGCAATAATAAGAAATCCTAAATTTCCAGTTTATTCAAATGTAACAGCCCAACCCGTAAGGGATGCGTTGAGCATTCGAAAGCTGTTACTGGAACAATTGACAAAGCCCGTTAGGTGGCAACAATCAATTGAGAATATGCATACTGCCGGAATTAATAGATTCCTTGAAGTTGGGCCAGGAAAGGTACTCCAGGGACTAATAAAGCGTATATGTGGTGAATGTGAAATATATGGTGTGGACAAGCTATCGGATTTGGAATCATTTACATTATGAAAGCCAATATTCTTGAAATTAGCGGCATAAGATTGGAGTCCCGACTTCTTAAGGAAGGATTCGTGCACCCCGATGGCCCCATAGCATGTACTTCGAAATGCTGCGCTCATGGCGTTTACCTTGATCCTCAAGAAAGAGACCGGATACTTTCATATTCCAACTTAATAAAGAAATATATCGATGCCAGTCAAACAGATAATGTTGACAGCTGGTTTGATAATATGGAAGAGGAGGACCAGGATTTTCCGTCGGGGAAGTGTGTCAGTACAATGATATACAATGGCAAGTGTGTCTTCCTCGACTCAAAAGGTCGATGTGTGTTGCAGATTACTGAGAAAGAAGAAGGCCTGGGGAAGTTCACGTTGAAGCCTTACTATTGTGTGTTATTTCCCATTACAAAATCTAATGGAGTGTTCGAATACGACAATTTGTGTGAAGGTGAGTGCGATTGTTGCACGGCAACTTCTCAAAGTGACAGGAATATGGTTGAAATTTGCCAGACTGAGTTTGAGTATGCCATAGGTAAAGAAAAATACAATGAAATGCTTTTAAAATTGAAAGGCTTTAGCGAGAATGGGAAATTTGGAAAATAGAGTTGCACTTATAACTGGTGGGGCGAGAGGTATAGGAAGGGCTATTACCCTTGAGCTTGCCAGAAGCGGTGCCGATGTGGCTTTTACATATAAGTCGTCAGCCAAACTTATCGATTCCTTGCTGGAGGAGATCATGTCAATGGGGCGCCGGGGACTTGCTCTGGAAGCAGATGCTGTCATAATGAGCTCGGCAGTTGAGGTTGTAAATAAGGTTGTATCGGAATTCAAGCGAATCGACATTTTGGTAAATAATGCAGGAATAACCAGGGATAATCTTTTGCTGAGGATGTCAGAAGATGATTGGGATGCGGTAATGCAGACAAACGTTAAGAGTGTCTTTAATTACACGAAAGCAGTTGCAAAGGTGATGATGAACCAGCGATTTGGAAGAATAATCAATATTAGCTCAGTTGTCGGTTTAAAAGGGAACCCCGGACAATCAAATTATGCTGCGTCCAAGGCCGCAATAATTGGTTTTTCCAAATCAATTGCACGTGAATTGGCGAGTAGGAACATACTTGTCAATGCGGTGGCGCCAGGTTATATTGAGACAGATATGACTGCTTCACTGACTGAAGATCAACGGAATGCGGTTATGAACATGGTGCCGTTAAAAAGAGTTGCAAAACCAGAAGAAGTGGCGAGGGTTGTGCGATTTCTAGCATCTCCCGATGCCGACTATATAACAGGACAAGTTATTTCTATAGATGGCGGAATGTCTCTCTAAAACCAAAACATATAGGAGGTAAACACATGTCTATCGACGTTGAGGCAAAAGTAAAAGAAATCATCATTAACAAGCTCGGTGCCGAGGAATCGCAAATTAAGCCCGAGGCATCATTCACCAATGACCTTGGTGCTGACTCACTTGACACAGTTGAACTGGTTATGGAATTTGAGAAGGCATTTAATATTCAAATTCCTGATCAGGATGCAGAGAAAATTCGGACCGTAGGTGATGCAATAAGCTATTTGAAGCAAAAAGTAAGTCAATAACGGAAATTTGCCATGAGGAATGGAAAGCGGGTCGTAGTAACCGGGGTTGGTGTCATAACACCCATTGGCTTGACTGCAGAGGAATTCTGGCAGGGCATGATGGAAGGAAAGAGTGGCGCCGGCCCAATTACCTATTTTGATGCTTCCCAGTACGATACCAAATTTGCATGTGAAGTGAAGGGTTTTGATCCGCTGAAGTATATAGACAGAAAGACTGTGCAGCGCATGGATTTGTTCACACAGTTTGCAATGGCCGCTGCAGCTCAAGCTGTCGAAGATGCGAAAATTGAGGTGGAGAAGGTTGATCGCAATCGCGTCGGGGTCATTGTAGGCAGTGGGATAGGCGGAATGTGGACATATCACAGACAGCAGGAAACTGTTTATCAAACAGGTGGTCCGCATAGAATTAGTCCCTTTTTTGTTCCGATGATGATATCAGACATTGCTGCAGGATATATTTCAATGCGGTATCAGTTCAAAGGTCCAAATTATGCCACCACATCTGCCTGTGCTACTTCAAGTCATGCAATTGCTGATGCTGCAATTTTAATCGAGCGCGGTTCAGCAGATGTCATGATTACGGGCGGTGCGGAGGCGGCAATTTGTCCAATGGGTGTTGGTGGATTTAATGCAATGAAAGCATTGTCCACACGTAACGATGATCCCCAACACGCGAGTCGCCCCTTTGATGCTAACCGAGATGGTTTTGTCATTGGTGAAGGTGCAGGAATACTGGTTCTGGAAAATCTTGAACATGCTGTGAAGCGAGGTGCCAGAATTTACGCTGAACTTTCCGGGATTGGCCTAACAGCGGATGCCTATCATATTACTCAACCGGCTCCGGGCGGCGAGGGAGCAGTGCGAGCAATGCTTGCCTGTCTTGAAGACGCTAATTTAAAGCCGACAGACGTCGACTACATAAATGCTCATGGTACTTCTACGCCTTTCAACGATAAAACTGAAACAGAGGCTATAAAGAGAGTTTTTGGCGAACATGCTTATAAGCTACTGGTCTCTTCCACAAAGTCAATGACGGGACATTTACTTGGTGCAGCAGGTGGGGTTGAAGCAGTTGCCACAGTGCTGGCCATTGCCAGGGATACTGCTCCGCCGACAATTAATTATCAGGTTCCTGACCCTGAGTGCGATTTAAATTATGTTCCTAACAAACCCGTTCAACGTACGATCAATGCAGCAATCAGTAACACATTTGGATTTGGTGGACATAATGCAGCGCTCCTTTTCAGAAAATTTTTAGAGTAATAAACCTTACTTAAGGCAATATAATTTTTAAGTAATCAATGCCCTTTTCTCTGAAGAGGTTAATATCGGGGATAAATCGCCCTTCTTATATTTCAGATGATATCGCCAGGCTGGAGTCTATACTTGGAATAAGAATCCGAAATAAAAAAATTTTTGAAGAAGCATTAACACATCGCTCGTATGTTCCACTCTTACGTGATGGGGAGAATCGGTCCAATGAACGCTTAGAGTTCCTGGGAGATGCAGTACTGAATCTTGCTGCTGCCGAGTTCCTTTATAGAAAATTTCCTACCCTCGAGGAGGGAGAAATGACCCGTCTCAGGAGTTTTTTGGTAAATCAACATTCGCTTGCAGATTATGCCCGGAAGATAAACTTACTTCCGTTACTGAGGATGACAGCAAGTGCTCAACAAGCTGTTGAGAAAGGTTACGAGTCACTTCTTGCAGATGCCTTTGAGTCGCTTCTGGCTGCAATGTACCTTGATTCGGGCTTCAACAAAGTAATGAAATTCCTTTACACAGAAATTTTTCCGCGAGATATTTCGAGTGAGACAGAACTTTTTATGGAAATGGACAGGAACTTTAAGAGCGCACTTCTTGAATTGACGCAGGCAAACGGATTGGGGATTCCTAAATACAATTTGTTGAAAGAAGAGGGGCCAGACCATGACCGAACTTTCACTGTCCAGGTTATTGTTAACGACATTCCTCGCGGAACTGGAGTTGGGAAAACAAAAAAGTCAGCGGAACAGGCAGCTGCAGAAGTAGCTTATAGACAAATTAAAAAAGACCTGGAAGAGAAACCTCGTAGCGAAACATCACCTTGAGCGACGCTTTTTCTTTCCTGACACCTGTTTCTCTTCACTGGCCAATTCTCTCAGCCGCTTTTCCACCAAGCTAAAAACTGTACCTTCCTTGTACTTGCCGGATTTTGTTGGTTCACCAGCGCTGACGCCGGTAAGTATTTCAATTCCCTCCTCGATCCTATTGATCGGATAAATGTGAAACTTTCCATCGCTCACAGCCTCGACCACTTCTTTGCTAAGCATAAGATCCTTAGTATTCTTTGACGGGATGATTACCCCCTGATCCCCTGTCAGTCCCCTTGCTTTACAAACCCTGAAAAATCCTTCGATTTTTTGATTAACACCACCGATAGGTTGAATGTCGCCCTTCTGGTTAACGCTTCCTGTTACGGCAATGCCCTGTTTAACAGGCAAGTTACTGATCGCTGAAAGAATTGCGTAAAGCTCGGTTGATGATGCACTGTCGCCATCCACGCCGGAATATGACTGCTCAAAAGCCACGCTTGCCGTTAGAGAAAGTGGTTTCTCGCGAGCAAACCTTTCCCTTAAAAAGCCGGCCAAGGTAAGAACCCCTTTATCGTGAGTTTTTCCCGATAGGTTTACTTCGCGTTCAATGCTTGTGATACCTGACTTACCTGCACCCACGGTTGCTGTTATACGTGTCGGCTTTCCGAAAGAGTAGTAACCTATATCGTAAATAGAGAGGCCGTTGACCTGACCTACCCTTTCTCCTGTGGTAGACACCAATAGAATTTCGCGCTCAATCAAATCTTCGATTTTTTCTTCTATGAGTTTGTTCCGCTCATTAAATGCGTCAATTGCACACTCTACGTCTTCTCTCGTGACAAGATTATGCTGATTTTTTGATGCCCAGTAGTCTGCTTCCCTTATCAGATCGGCTATATCGCTGAATCTTGTCCACAACTTTCCCTGGTTTTCAGCAAAGCGTGCCGCCTGCTCAATTACTGCTGCTACTCCGCTCTTGTCAAAATGCTTCAATTTCTCAGAGCGGCAAATGCGTGAAACAAACCGAGCGTATTCCATTATTCTTGAAGAATCCAGTTTAACCTCGCTATCGAAGTCTGCCTTGACTTTAAAGATCTTTTTGAAATCCTCCTCTGAGGTGTATAGAATGTCATAAATATATGGATCTCCAATGAGAATCACCTTTACTCTTATGTTAATTGCTTCAGGCTTAAGGGCAATTGGGCTGATTTGATAAAAGCTGTCAAGGGGCTGAATTTCTAATTTTTTATACATCAATGTCCGCTTGAGAGCTTTCCAGACTCCTGGTTCCAGTAAAGCATCCAGAGCATTCATAACAAGAAATCCGCCGTCGGCCTTGAGGAGGGAGCCTGCTTTTATTTTCGTATGATCTGTCTGAAAAAAACCCCGAGCATCGATATTTCTTTCAATTGTGCCAAAGATATTTGTGTAGGTTGGATTTGTCTCAATTATTACAGGGCATTTCCCTATTTCAGTGTTTTCTTGCAGCAAATTAACTTTGTATACTATGAATGGATCTATGTCCGGCTTGACAGCCGGGATCAAGGGAGTTTCGGGGCCCTGTTCCTCTTGTTGCTTGAATATTTGAATATTGTCGAGCGTGAATCGCTGCACATCAGCGATATACATCGTGACTTTTGCATTGTTTTTATAGCGACTCTTCATTTCCTCAAAGATGGATTCAACGACAACAGCTACCGACTGCCTCTCCATCTCCTCTACTTTTTGCATCATTTCCTGTGCAAACATAGAACCTTTCTTGGCCACCTGAGCAAGTTCCTTCCTGAGCTCCTGGAGTTTTTTTACAGTTTGCTCATATTCTTCCTTTGTCAACTTCCCCTCTCCTGCAAGTCGGTCGAGTTCCTCAGGCATAATTGGTTTTCCCTTGTAAGCAGGAAAAATCTGAGGTTGAGTCACAGTACCTACCTGAACAGGTACCAGCGCAAATCCCTGTTCCTCAATCTTCCTTTGAAAATCCTGTAATAATGCTTTTTCTTTCTTTTCATATGTTTCAATTATTCTGTTGCGTGCCTCCGTATAGGCATCCCCTGTAAGAATTTCAGGAATCTTCCTCCTGAGATACCTGACAATGGCTTCCATGTCCTCCTTAAATTTTACACCGCTCCCCGGATCGAACTCAAGCAATTTGGGATTATCCGGTGTCTTAAAATTATAAACATAACACCTATCTGGAGATGAAATGCACTCCACCGAAATTTCCTCGAGCAAACGTTTGATTGTCGTCAGTCGCCCTGTCCCGGATAGTCCGCTGACAAATATATTGTATCCCGGACTTTTGATTTCAACCCCAAACTGAAGTGCCTTTACCGCTCTTTCCTGTCCAATGATTGCATCAATCGGTTCAAGCTGCTCAGTAGAATCAAAATTTAAATACTCGTCAGGGCAACGCCACTGCAGCTCTTCAGGTGAGAGTTCCTTAAATGTAGTCTTACTCATGGATTTTTCCTTGTTTTTTAAATTTATTTTCGTGAGCTGTCAAAGACAATGACAATCTCAAATTATTTGAGCGAAATGCCAGTGTCAATCCGTAGCATGTGTGCAAATGCAGCATTGAATGTCTTTCTTTCTCGTGATAAATTCTCTCAAATATAATTTCTTAACAAACGAGGTAATCCTATGCCCTTTCCAAAACCTACAAGGCGAAGCTGGGCTGAACCGTTTAAGATTAAAGTGGTTGAGCCTATTAAGACTACCACCCGCGAACATCGGGTGAAAGCAATCGAAGAAGCTGGTTATAACACGTTTCTTTTAAGATCTGAGGATGTTTACATTGATTTGTTGACCGACAGTGGCACAAATGCAATGAGCGACTATCAGTGGGCAGGAATGATGCTGGGTGACGAAGCATATGCAGGCAGCAAGAATTATTATTATTTAGAGTCCAACATGCAAAAGTACTATGGTTACAAGTATCTTGTTCCGACACACCAGGGGCGAGGTGCCGAACATATTATTTCACAAATTTTGATAAAACCAGGTGACTTTATACCCGGGAACATGTACTTTACAACCACGCGACAGCATCAGGAACTTGCAGGTGGTACATTTGTGGATGTTATTATCGATGAAGCACACGATCCCGACTCGACTCACCCATTTAAAGGAAATGTTGATCTCCAGAAATTAGAGGATCTCATCAGAAAAGTAGGTGAGAAAAAAATTCCTTATATTAGCATTGCCGCAACAGTAAATATGGCAGGTGGCCAGCCAATCTCAATGGGAAATATCCGAGCTGTGCGTGAAATGACTAACAGGTATGGCATAAAAATCATCCTTGATGCAACCAGAGCAGTTGAAAACGCTTATTTCATCAAGATGAGAGAACCCGGTTATAGTACAAGATCTATAGCTGACATATTGAAGGAGCTCTGCTCCTATACAGACGGAGCAACAATGAGCGGTAAGAAGGATCTGCTGGTAAACATTGGGGGATTTTTAGCTGTCAACGACAGGGATATTTTCGAGGAAGCCCGTAATATGGTTGTAGTGTACGAGGGTTTACATACATATGGCGGATTAGCTGGACGCGATCTGGAAGCAATGGCACGCGGAATGGAAGAGATGGTTAAAGAGGACTACATTCGTTCAAGGATTGGCCAGGTTGAATACCTTGGTCAAAAACTCCTTGATTGGGGGGTACCAATTGTTGTCCCTATTGGTGGCCATGCTGTTTTCCTTAATGCGAGGAGGATTCTTTCTCATATTCCACAAGACCATTTTCCTGCTCAGACTCTTGCTGCAGAAATATATATAGATTCGGGGGTACGTACTATGGAGCGTGGAATTGTGTCCGCCGGGAGAGATCCAAAGACCGGAGAACACAGGTATCCGAAGCTTGAATTAGTGCGCGTGACAATCCCGCGCCGCGTTTACACACAGGCACATATGGATGTGACGGCAGAGTCAATTCTCGAAGTCTACGAGAATAGAGAGAAAGTTCGAGGATTAAAAATGGTTTACGAACCCAAATATTTGCGGTTTTTCCAGGCTAGATTTGAGAGATTGACGTGATTACAGCTTCGGGTTTTCTGTCAAATTTTTTCTTGAGTTAATTTTCAGGATAGGCCTTTAATGTCTATTAACTATTAATAAGAAAAAAGTCCGCCCCGTAGGCGGACTTTTTCATCTGAAGGCCTGAGAAGGTTTAATGATTGTCTTTCTTAACTTCTTTTTTCTCTTTTTTCATCTCTTTCTTTTCGTGCTTCCATTCCTTTTTCGCTTTTCCCGTGTCCTTTTTTTCGTGCTTCATTTCCATCTTTTCGTGTTTCATCTCCATCCCTTCTTTCTTCATTTCCTTCTTCTCACGCGCCTTCACACCCTTTTTCTCAACCTTCTCCTTTTTTACTTCCTTCTTTTCCTGTTTAGGGGCCTCCTGCTGAGCGTATACTGCTCCAAAAGCCACGAATGCGGCGATCAGCACTGACAAAACTAACTTCTTCATAACTATTTCTCCTTTGTTTTTTGTTAAACTTAATTATAGCATAAGATAGTTGCCCCCTCTCTCAGAGGCAATGAAAGATAGATTAAAAAAAGTTAATCAAGGTGTGAAATGGGCTGTTTGTCCTGGATTAGCCATGTGCAGGCAGTTGCACAATGAATGTGCTGCCAGTCCCCGGCCTGCTGTATGCTTGAATTTTGCCATCATGCGACTCTGCTATCCATTTAGCTATCGATAATCCCAATCCGAGACCGTCAGGAAGCCTGCTTCGGCTCTTGTCGACACGATAAAACCTGTCAAAAATCCTTGAAAGCTCTTCCTCAGGGATTCCAATACCAGTATCTCTTACAGTGAGTTTAGCAGTTCCATCAGTTCTTTCCAATGAAATAAAAATGCTTCCATGTTCAGGGGTGTACTTAATTGCATTGTCGACAAGGTTGAGTACCATTTGCCGAAGTCTGATTTCATCTCCCAGAACAACTACCGGTTCGATTTTCTCCACGGCCACAGATATTTGTTTTTGTTCAGCAAGAACAATAGCATCTTCGGTTATTTCTTCGATTAGCTTATCGAAGTTCACAGGTTTCATAGAAAGGGTTGCCATTCCACTGTCAGCTTTTGCAAGAAGGATCAATCCTTCGACTATACTTGTCATCCTGACAACCTCATCCAGTAAGCTTGCTAGTATTTTCTTATATGATGCTGTACTTCTGGTGCCCTGTAGTGCAACTTCGATCTCTCCGCGTAGTATAGTTAGAGGTGTTCTAAGTTCGTGCGATGCGTCCATGGAAAATTGCTTTACTTGCTCAAATGATTCTTCAAGACGGGCTATCATGCTATTCAAAGTTATGGCGAGCCGACCGAGCTCATCGTTTGGATTTGTTATTGCTATTCTCTTTCGCAGGTTGGTCGCTGTTATTTCCTGGGCAGTTAAAGTGATGTCATGAACCGGCTTCAACGATTGTTTTGCAAGGAAATAGCCCCCTATCACGGAGAGTATAAGAACTATCGGGATTAAATAAAGAAAAATGGAGAAAAGATTTTGAAGCACGTCAGTCAGTTCGTCTTCCGGGTAAGCTACCCGAATCTTATAGAAGCGAGTGTCAAGTGCCGCCAGACGAATTTTCTGGCTTCCAATTTTTGATTCAGTTATCTCGACTTCGAATGGTTTCGTTGCTGGTGGAGACGGAAGGCTATCTCGAGCAAGATTGAAAGATCGATAAAAGATCCTGCCGCGTTTGTCGACTATATAGATAAATTGTTTTTTGGAGTTCAACAGCGAATGTTCGTAAATCTTGTTCCACACCTCCGTTTGTTCTTCGGATTGTTCCTCATCCTGCTGAGTTGAATCAGAAATTTGAGGAGCATAATTGAGAAGATCTTTTCTGAAATTTCGGATTTTTCCTCTTTCCCCTTTTAATCTGCCTTCTAATATTTCTCGAAGCCACTGGACTTCGCTACGAAGGGATATGTTCAGGTTTTCGGAAAGAGTTTCACCGGTGTAAAGGTATGCTGTGACGCCAAATACACCAAGTGCCAACAATAGGACAAGCGAGTAGTATAAGGTAAGCTTGAGCCTTATTGATTTGAACATTATTCGCTCTTCATAATGTATCCAGCACCCCGCACAGTGTGGATTAGTTTCTTTTGTGAGTCGGCGTCTATCTTGTTGCGAAGCTTATTTACATAAACTTCAACTATGTTAGTACCGGTGTCGAAGTTATATTCCCAGATATGCTCAGAGATAATTGTCCTTGTCAGAACTCGATTTACATTTCGCATAAAGTATTCGAGAAGTGCAAATTCACGATTGGTCAGTTCAATATCACGACTTCCCCGCCGTGCCTTCCTGGTTATTGTATCAAGTTCCAGGTCCTCGAACTTCAGTAATGTAGGCTTTTCCAATGAGCTTCTTCTCCCGAGTGAACGAAGGCGTGCCAGGAGTTCTTGAAAAGCAAACGGCTTTACAAGATAGTCGTCAGCACCGCCGTCAAGCCCTTCGACTTTGTCTTCAAGACGTCCTTTTGCTGTAAGCACGAGTACAGGGGTTGTCTTTCCCGCATTTCTAATATCTCTCAGTACATCCATCCCATCCTTCCCGGGGAGCATCAGGTCGAGGATGATTACATCATATTTTCCGGACAGAGCCATCTCCTCTCCTGATATTCCGTCGTATGCAATGTCCACGACGTAGTTTTCCTGTTGAAGTCCAATCTTGAGGAATCGTGCCACTTTTTTTTCATCCTCAATAATAAGTATTCGCATACGCGCTCCTTCACAGGAATTTACCACAATGGGAGGTTGCTTTCAATTGTTTGAAACAGTCTCGTCAATCAACTACCCGTAATAAATAAAGTTCCGCTTGCATTAGATTGAATGTATAAGATACAAAATTTACAGGGTTTGTTCATCTGTGCCGGTGTCTCTCATGGTTCGTTTCCTCCTTAGGTACCTGGGTCTGATCTCTTCTCAACCTACTTCGTGCTGATTCTGTTGTCGCCTGTTTTGAAGGTGGGACAATCATTTTTTGTTCACTATAAGCTCTCACCCTTTGAGGGTACATCTGTTGTTTGGCCATTCCGCCGGGAACAACTGGACTGAACTTTTCACGCCGGAGGAATTCGTTTTGGCGCCGTATTTCGATCTGTTCATTTCGAATGCGTGGCTGAAATGGAGCTGGTGAATAAATCATCAGTTTACCGCCGTCCAATCGCTCATGTGCCTGCAGGTTTGTCCGAACTAGGTCAACATTCTGTATCCTCGTTCTTGTAACGCGTTCAACCTCTTCTCGGGGTATGCCTATGTTGTAAACACCATCATTCGAAAACCTCAATCGGGTAACGTTTCTTGTTTCACCGAAAACTCTTGGAACGGCTTTGCTATCTAAAAGAGTGTATTGAGTTGCTGTGATGTCATTAATCCTGATGAAATTCCACGCATGCATTTCCACCCCGAAGTCGTCATCCCGTCCGTCAATTACCACACCAAGTTTGAAATGAAATCCCGGCGGCATTGGTGCCCATCCGATAAATCCATCTCCCCAGCGCCATTGCACCCATGCTGGTGCCCAGACATATCCTGGGACCCAAAGCCAGCCATAATAAGGGTCATAAAACCACCTCCCGTAATGGTAAACAGCCCATCCCCACGGATCATTTGATACCCATGTCCATCCATATGGTGTCCATACCCAATGACCAAAAACATATGGCCTCCAGTCGGGCGGGACAGCTTCTGGATGCCAGCACATCCCATAGGTCTCAACAGCTACCCATTCCCCGTAAGGCGCCAGTGAATTATAGAAAACTCCAAAACTTATTGTTTGTGCCCTTACTCCATTTGGCTGAAAGCTGGAGAAAATTAATGCCGCAATTGCAAAAATCATCTTTTTCATAGATCACCTCGGTTTCTTTATAAAATATAACGCCAAAGGAATTATCAAGTTTAACCAATACAAAACCTTAAGTTTTTTTAATTTTTACCGTTCTGTTCCCTGCTGTACAGTTGACCCGCCTTGTGATAACAAGGCGTGGAAAAATGTTCTCTTTTTTTGTTCAAGTTTTTTCTCCAAATTCCGAAATAAGAAATGAATTATTCTGTCAAGCGCACAAGGAAAGGGTAGCAATGTTTGTCATAGTTGGAATTGTAATAGTTTTAGTTGCAGTTCTCGGTGGATTCGCAATAGAGGGAGGGCCATTCCTCGTGCTAATGCAATACGCCGAATTCCTGATAATTGTAGGAGCATCAATTGGAGCACTCCTCATTTCAACACCAGGGAAACTCCTGTCGAAGATTTTTAAGCGATTGGTTGCGGCACTGACAGGAAAGAAGGTCGCCAAGGAAACGTATCTGAGTCTATTAAAAGTCATGTATGAGCTTTTTCAAGTTGGTCAGAAGGATGGTGTTATTGGGCTAGAACAGCATGTTGAAAATCCTGAAAAGAGCAGTATCTTTTCGAAGTACCCTGCTATCTCAAAAAATGAACATCTTCTGCATTTCTTGACAGATACGATAAGGCTAATCGTCGTAGGCGGCGCAGAGCCTTTCGATCTTGAGAGCCTGATGGATGCTGATATAGAAACGCACCATCAGGAAACATCAAAGCCTGCACAAATTCTCCAGAAAATTGGTGACTCTATGCCTGGACTGGGAATTGTCGCAGCAGTACTTGGCATTGTGATAACCATGCAGGCAATCGATGGGCCTCCTCAGGAAATTGGCCACAAAGTCGCGGCGGCACTTGTAGGAACATTTCTTGGGGTGTTGCTATCCTATGGATTCGTTCAGCCGTTAGCAACAAATATTGAAATTACGACTGAAGAAGAATCGAGAATGTTCGAGGCTATAAAAGCAGGAATAGTTGCTTTTGCAAAGGGTATGCAACCTCTAATTGCTGTAGAATTTGCCCGACGAACAATATTTCAGGATTACAGACCGACATTCAAAGAAATGGAAGAAGTGCTCAAAGGAACCAAGTAATGCCTAATAGAGAAGCTTCGGCCGTAAATATTATAAAAAAGAACAAGGCACGACACCCTCATCATGGAGGCGCTTGGAAGGTCGCCTATGCTGACTTTGTAACTGCAATGATGTCCCTTTTCATTGTGCTTTGGATAGTTGGCCAGAGCAAACAGGTCAAACAGTATGTGTCTGAATACTTTAAAGACCCAGGTGCTTTTGCTGAAAAGACCCGAAATGGTGCTTTAAGTGGTGGGTTGGTTCCTGTGAACAACCAAAGCATGAATAAACACGGCCTTCCACTTGACGATGTTCAGACACAGACCCAGGCGCTGACCGCCGAGGGACAGAAATTAAAGGAAATGATTGCATCTATTCCGAAGTTTAAGCCATTTGTGGGTCAAATAGAAATAACAATGACTAAAGAGGGCCTGAGGATTGAGTTGATTGAAAATGCCAGTGGATTGTTCTTTGATGTGGGAAGTGCACAGCTTAAACCGGAAACAGGTGAGCTGCTTCGGCTGATTGGAAAGGAGCTATCGAAACTCCCAAACGAAGTTATTGTAGAAGGTTACACGGATGCAAGACCGTATGTGCGAAATGACTATTCAAATTGGGAACTCAGTGTTGATCGCGCCAACGCTGCAAGAAAAGTCCTCCAAGATGGCGGGTTGAGGAAAGAGCAACTCCTTGAAGTGCGCGGTTATGCAGACAGGAAACTCAGAGATCCGCAGCATCCGCTCGACTATTCAAATCGACGCGTGAGTATACTTGTCACCTACACTGCCTCCCCCGATTCCGTAAATACAGAAAAGGCTGACAGCCTGGCTACACAGACTGATTTATCAAATCCCTGAAACAATCTTCTTTTTTTGGAAACATCCATTTATCTTTTTCGTCTAAAAAGATTAGATTCAATATGGCATACGCCTTCTTGAGTCGGAGCCGTCAGTGATCAACAAAAAAAGGAACAGAGAGATGCAAAAAAAATTTATAGTGCTGTTTGTCTTGCTGTACTTCATCGGTAGTTCAGCAGCGCAGCCACAGGGAATGGAAAGGGGCCTTCCGCCGATTCACCACGCACCTGACCGGGAATTTCATATGATAAACGTAGATTTGCATTTAAAATTCGATCTTTTCAGGAAAAAAGTTTATGGGTCGGCAGTTGAAACCATTGTTCCCCTAAGGGTTGATTATGATTCAGTGCGGCTTGATGCTGTCGACATGAGAATTGAAAAGGTTTCAATGGGAGATAGGATTCTGAGTTTCACATACGATGGCAAAAAGCTTGTTATTGGTCTTGACAGAAAATATAGCCCGGATGATACATTGACATACAAAGTGGTGTACTCGACCGTTCCCAGAAAAGGCATCTTTTTTGTATTGCCTGACACCGCTTACCCTGAGAGAGTTCCTCAAATCTGGAGTCAAAGTGAAATGGAAGATGCGCGCAACTGGTTTCCATGCCATGATTACCCTGATGATTTTGTGAAGAGTTCAGTTACTGCTACGGTGCCAGACGATTGGGTGGTAGTGTCAAATGGTGTTTTAAAAAAGGTCGAAGAGCATTCAGCAAGCCGAACAAAGACTTTTCAATGGGTTGAGGATAAACCACATGTAGTTTACCTGATATCGATAGTTGCAGGAAAGTATTCGATTGTTAAAGATAGGTTTGATGAAATCCCAATTTATTATTATGTCCCGTCTGTGGACCGAGAGAATGCCAGAGAGAACTTTTCACACACCCCCGACATCCTCAAATTTTATTCTAATGTGACAGGGTACAGATACCCGTGGCAAAAGCTTTCTTTGGCGGCTGTCAGTGATTTTACTTATGGTGGGATGGAAAATGTTTCTGCAATAACTTTGACAGACGCAACCATACATAGTGCGAATGCTGAACCACAGATTTCAAGTACTGGGCTTATTGCACATGAAATCGCGCATCAGTGGTTTGGCGATTTGTTGACCTGCAGAACATGGTCAAATGCCTGGTTGAATGAAGGTTTTGCCACCTATTTTGAGGCACTATATGGTAAACATGCATTTGGTGATGATCACTTTTCATTTGAGATGTATAATGACCAAAAGCAGGTTTTAAATGCCGATAAATTGGAAAGGCGCCCTACAGTTTATAATCGCTATTACAATGCCGTCGATTTGTTTGGTCCATATATTTATGCCAGAGGAGCTGATATTTTGAATATGCTGAGGGGTGTCATTGGCGACAAGCTCTTTTATAAAGCCATAAAATATTATGTACACAAATTTTGCCACCAGAACGTCGACACTCACGATTTCGAAAATGCTGTTCGTGAAGCTACAGGTTATAATTTATACTGGTTTTTTGACGAATGGGTTTATAAAGCTGGACATCCTGTGTTTGATGTAAGTTATAAGTATGACAGCACTGCGCATAGGGTATTCCTTAAAGTTAAGCAAACTCAAACGGTCGACAGCCTGACACCGGTGTACAAAATGCCGGTGGATGTTTATATAGTGACACCTTCGGAGAAGGTTATTGAAAAAGTATGGGTCGATTCAACTCTTAACAGTTATGCTTTCAGTGTGCCCGAAAAACCACTGATGGTCAATTTTGATGAAGGCAATTATCTTTTGAAGGAAATCAAATTCCAGAAATCGGCGGATGAATTGGGATATCAGTTAATGCATGACCCTGATGCTGCCGGTCGTATCTGGGCTGCATCACAGCTCTCGAAGTGTAAGGGCCAAGGTGCGGTAAAAGCTTTATCTAACGGAGCACTAAATGATAAATTCTGGGCTGTTCGGGTGGAATGCTTAAATTCACTTAAAAATTTCTCCGATCTGTCAGTTGAGCAGGTTTTTAAGGCTGCACTTCGTGATAAAGATCAGAGAGTGCAGGTTGCAGCCATTGATGCTTTGGCTAAATTGAAGGCGGTTTCTGCCAAGGATCTTTTTAAAGATTTATTTGAAAGAAGTTCCAACTATTACGTTAAAGCGGCTGCAGTAAAAGCCCTTGCAGAGGTGACGGGCAGGTCGGCTATGCCGTTTATCGAAAGAGCCCTCAAGCTCAGTTCACATCAGGAAGTGATTCGAGGCGCTGCACTTGCGGCTCTGGAAAAAGTCGATTCCTCAAAAGCTTATGAATATGCTGTCCGGTTTGCTCGGTACGGGATGCCACCATCGCTTCGTCTGCAGGCAATTGGGGCTTTGTCCCGGCTTGGGCCAGCTAATGAAAAAACTATAAGTCTCCTGAAGGAGTATGCCTCAGACCCCTACATTTGGGCTCGACTTGCTGCAATAACATCCCTTGGTAAGGTTGGTGAGACAGACGTGATTCCTCTTTTAAAGTTAAGAGAGGAGGAGGAGGCTGATGGCCGACTCAAAGAGGCAGCCAAACAAGCTATTTGGATGATTGAAATGCGGCAAAAGTCGGCTGGCAAGGGGGACTAAACTGGCTCCTCTAAAAAGCCATGGCCACTTACATCTATAGCTTTCGAAAAGGTTTATGTTACTCCAAGTTTTGCATAGAGAATAAAAATTATTGTCCCAACTAACCAGCTGACCAATGCTATTGTACCACTTACCTTTGTAAACTCCCAGAATTTAAAAGGGGCACGGGTTTTAGAAAGTTCTAGTACTATCATGTTTGCTACCGAGCCTACCACAGTAAGGTTGCCGGCGAATGTAGCACTCATTGCTAACACCAGCCACATGAGATGAGGATGATTGAAAGAAGCAACCCAATGCCGCACAATCATGACGTATGGGACATTTGAAACGATGTTTGAAAGTATCAGGGACACGAATGAGAAACCGAAAATTTGCTCTTCAGTTCTTATAGTGAAGTAAGTTTTCAGAAAATCGTGTACACTTGCCACGATTCCAGTCTTGTTGATGCCTGCAACCACTATAAACAAACTAGCGAAGAACAGGAGAAGTGACCAATTGACTCGAGCGAAAATCTCGTCTGGCCTCCTGTTTGCAATGAGTATCAAAATGGAGGCGCCTAAGATTGACATAAATGCCAGGTTTGCTCCTGCCGACAGGCCTATGACAACAATTAAGACTACCAGTAGCGATTTGTACATAAGAGGCTTATCCGGTCTCCTCGACCTACTATCTATAACCTCTGCTGGAATCGTATGATTTAATTCTCTGCGAAAGAAAAACTTTATTGAATAAAAGTCTATTACCAGGCCTATAGCAGCTATCGGGAGCATCATTAAAAAGAATGGTAAGTATTTCCAGTTTGAGAAGGTACCTACCAGCATGTTTTGAGGATTTCCAACCAGGGTGGCTACACTCCCTATGTTTGCACTTGATGCGAGAGCCAGTAAATATGGCTTGGGATCGGTGCTGGAGCGACTGGTTAGCGTAAGTATGAAGGGTGTCAGCATTACACAAACTGTATCATTGACGAAGAATGCTGAAAGAGTACCGCTAACGATAATGACCGTTAAAAGTAGCTGATTATCGGATCGTGAGTGTTTTAGAATAAACGAAGATACAATATCGAAAAAACCGCTTGTTTGAAGGTATGCTACAATTATCATCATTCCCAAAAGGAGAATAATTGTATCCGAATTTATTGCTTGATAAGCTTCTGAAAGTTTAAGAACCCCGAAGGCGATCATGGCGACCGCCCCAATTAATGCCCCGGAGGTTCTGTCCAGTCGAAAATATGGCAATCGTTGGACAGAAATTGTGATGTATGTAAGAGTAAAGATTATTACAGCTGTAACGGCCATACCCTGTCATATTTGCCGAAGTGTGTGTGATTTTACTGTATCAGCTTTTAAGCATGAATTTATTTGACCAACGAGGTCGTCAAATTGACTGTCATCTGAGTTTCGGAATTCCTCTTCTGAATTATATGTGTATATTTCCATAAAGTTATTTTGCAATCCCTGAATCTCATACACTTCGAACTTGGCCATCTTTGAATCAGCATAACCCTTCTTAAGCTCTTCAATAAGCGAGAGATATTCCTCGCGTTTGTTTGGTTCGACCTCGTAGTTCACAACCAGTATAACTTTTGCCATTTATTTCTCCTGTTTTGAGTTTTCAACCGTCGGTTTTATACGGGATGTTCTGATAATCCAGAAAATCACCGCGGTAATTGCCAACCCGACGGCCAGAAAGATTTCAATTTCTTTGAGTCCAGTTATAGCGTCTGCAGACTCTGCAAGAAAATAACCAAGAAAGCCATAAGAAACAGCCCATATGATTGCAGAAAAAATATTCGCCCCTGTAAACTTTATGAAGGGCATTTTTGCCAGTCCACACATGACTATCAAGGCTGTCCGAAGGCCATAGATATACCTTGCACCGAAGACAATGGCTGTGCCATATCTTCCGACCAGTTTTTCGGCTTTTGGCAGAACAGCGGACAAATATTTAAATTTTTTTACAAAATCATAACCTTCTTGCTTTGCCAGGTGAAAGAATATTTGGTCACCAATAGTCGAACCCAGAAAAGCAGATAGGATTGCAAATTCAATATTGAGTAAACCCTGGTGTGCCAGTATGCCCGCAATTAACAAAATTGTCTCTCCTTCAAGGAGGGTAACCAGGAAGATTGTCACATAACCATATTCACGGAGCAGATTTTCCAATTCAATATCCAGCTTTTCTGATTTCGGAATCACTCATTCCAAAATAGTGAGCAATTTCATGAATCAAAACCTGTTTAATTTTGTCGACAACCTCCTTATCAGTTTTGCACACGGCTTCTATGTTTGATTTGTAAAGCTTTATTCTATCAGGTACTACAGGATACATCCCGTATCCGATTCCTCTTTTTGTCAGTGGAACACCTGAGTAAAGCCCAAGAAGCAAATTACTCCTACCGAGCTGAGCACTTCGTAAGTCTTCTTCGTCTGGAAAATCCTGCACAACAATGTGTACATTTTCCATTTTTTCCTTGAACTCAGAAGGCAATTCATCAAAACTTTTTTCAACAAGTTCTTCAAACTGTCTTATGTCCATCAAATCTGTCAACAATCATGTTGAGCTTCTGGTCATAAATGACGCTCGTTTCAAAAAGTACAACGGCACTTCCTTCAAGAGATATGTTGCTGAAACTAGACCCGTTACGATTAAAATAAACACGAAGTATTTCACCTCCAGTTGTCTTCACATCAATTGGTGATTTCATTCCATATTTTAATGAGGCACCTATTGCACTCGCTACAGATCCCGTTCCGCAAGCCAGTGTCTCATTTTCAACTCCCCGTTCATACGTTCGCATTCTAATTTTGTTCTCTCCAATTTTTTTTACAAGGTTTACATTTGTTCCTTGAGAGAAGACTTCAAAGTTGTACCTTATGACTCTGGCAAAAGGGATAATGTCGATGCTTTCAATATCCTCGAAACCCTCTCCCTGGAAAAGGACGGTGTGATCTGTGTTAGGGTAGACGTAGACTGTATTTACCAGGTTTGTTCCAACGGGGACTGGGAGGTCAGGAATTATTTTGTCAGGATCTGGCAAATAGAGTCGAACTTTATTGCTGTCAAACACTTCCGCAGTATAAATTTGGCCGTGGGCTAAAAATTTTACGTTCCGGGATGATATCCCTTTGAGATTAGCGTAGCGGGCAATGCATCTCCCCCCATTGCCGCACATTCCTCCGTAGCTTCCATCGGAGTTAAGATAAATCATCTCAAAGTCAACCGACTCACTCTTTCTCAATACGAGAAGTCCATCTGTTCCAAGTCCAAACCCCCGTGAACAGAGTCCCTTTGCAAGACTTTCCAGCGGTATACTTAATGTGCATGAGTAGTCATCGAGAACAATAAAATCGTTCCCCGCACCGTGCATCTTCGTTATTTTGAGGTCCAACATTTTTATGATTTTTGTGTGGCAAGTGAAAGCAAAATGCTGTGGATTAGCCTGACCTTCGCTTTTAAATTTTCGACTGAGCCATTGTTAGAAATTACAAAATCTGCAAGTTTTTCTTTCTCAGACTGTGGGATTTGTGTCTTCATTCTCTTTTCGATTTCTTCCACCGGCTTCTTCAGGTTTTGCGCTGCGCGCTTAATAGCAGTATTTTCGTCTGCGGTAACGACAATAATATAATCAAATTTATTGGATAGTCGCGCCTCGTATATTAGCGTTGCCTCTGCAATTGAATATGGCTTGTTGTGGAATGATCGTGCCCTTGCAGAGAGTTCTCTTATAATTTCAGGGTGAAGGATTTCCTCGAGTGCAGCTAACTTCACTGGATCATTAAAGACAATAACGGAAAGTTTTTGTCGGCTTATTTGACCGTTTTCGAGTATTTCACGGCCAAACTCTTTTGTGATAAGCTTCTGAATCTTCTTATTTTTTTCAAGCAACTCGTGTCCAATTTTATCTGCATCGAAAACCGGGACTCCGAGTTCAGCAAAGAATCTGGCAGCAGTAGATTTCCCGCTCCCGATATTTCCAGTTAAGCCTACTTTGAGCACAACATTTTTCTCATTTTGCGTATTGTACACTTCTAACTTCCCGTATAACGGTAACCTTAATTTGTCCCGGATATTCCATTTGATCCTGTATTTTTTGTGCAATATCGTGTGCAAGTTGGTCGGCAAACAGGTCATTTACTTTATCCGGTTCAACTATGACGCGCACTTCTCGTCCAGCCTGAATTGCATAGGTTTTTGCGACTCCAGAGAATGAATTTGCTATGCTCTCCAGTTTTTCCAAACGCTTCACATAGCCCTCTAGCGATTCGCGGCGTGCGCCTGGTCTGGCACCGCTTATGGCATCTGCAGCCTGAACAAGAGCAGCGATTGGAGTCTCCATTTCAATGTCCTCGTGGTGCGAGCCGATTGCGTTGGCTACCACGGGATTCTCATTGTATTTTTTTGCAAGTTCATAACCTATGAGGGCGTGTGGGCCCTCGACATTTTTATCCACCACTTTACCGATATCATGAAAAAGTCCAGCCCGTTTAGCAAGCAATGCGTCTAATCCTAGCTCTATTGCCATCAACCCGCTCAGGAAGGCAACCTCTATACTGTGCTGAAGGACATTTTGCCCGTAGCTAGACCTATATTTCATTTTGCCAAGAAGTTTTACAAGTTCCGGATGAACGCCATGTATCCCAACTTCAAGCAGGGCGTCTTCCCCGATCTGTATTACCTCCTCCTCAAGTTCATTGCGCACCTTTTCAATAACCTCTTCAATCTTCGTGGGATGAATTCTTCCGTCAGCAATGAGTCTTTCCAGTGCAATGCGTGCCACCTCCCGGCGAAAAGGATCAAATCCAGAAATGACGACGGCGTCAGGTGTGTCGTCAACTATTATATCGCACCCGGTTGCAGCTTCGAAGGAGCGAATATTTCTTCCCTCACGGCCAATGATTCTACCCTTCATTTCCTCGCTAGGCAGGCTTACAACACTTACGGTTGTTTCAACGGAGTGATCCGCAGCGGTCCGCTGGATAGCCTGCACTATAATTTTTTGTGCTTCCTTTTTTGCCTCAATGCGGGTGCGTTCCCTGATCTCACGAATTTGCATTGCAGCTTCAGATTTGACTTCATTAATAAGATTTTCCATTAGCATTTTTTTTGCTTCTTCTCTTGAGATATTGGAAATCTTCTCCAGCTTTTCTGTTTGCTCACTGATGAGCTGATCAATCTGTCGCTCACGTGCCTCAAGAACTTTTGTGCGTTCTCTCATTTCGGCTTCCTGAGATCGTAAGGATTTTTCCTGTGATCGTAGAGCTTCAGCCTTTCTTTCTAGGTTCTCTTCTTTAGCATTGAGCTGCTTCTCAATATTTTGAATTCGACGTTGCCTGCTGTTGAATTCGTTATCGAGCTCCTGTTTTTTCTTCAGCCACTCATCCTTAACTTCGACTAACTTTTCTTTTTTTATAGCATTAGCATCTCGTTCAGCTGTCTCAAGTATTTCTCTGGCTTTTTGCTCTGCACTGCCAATCTTTTTTTTGGTTAAACTTGACTGCACGTACCATCCGGCGAAGAATGCAGCCAAAGCTATAATTGCAGACAAAATTATCGTAGTGATCATTGAGCCTCCAAATGTTTATATCAAAAAAGCCGCGCTGCATGTGGTAGACAGGAAAGAACCCGTCTCTACACGGTGGGTGCCCTCCTAAACGAATCATGCTTCCACCGTAGGCCACCATAGGTAGCCTAATCCCTCAAGAATGAGGGACTGAGGCCTGCATTCATCGTTCACGAGCCGGGCTCCCATAATTATTTACTTAGCAGTTCTTTCGTGTTTTGACCACGGTGCCGCGCGGCTAATGAAAATAGAGCTTTAAAAACAAGCTCGCACCATTTTTTAAAAGAACATTAAATCATTTCGACGGGGAAATTCTCTCTTAAGTAACTAATTACACCGACAAGGTCGGATATGTCAATTCCTTCGTTGTGCACCTTTTCTTTAAGATCGAAGAGCTGTTCTGCGATGTTGAGTGCTGCGATTACAGCAATCGTTGAGGTTGGTGCACCTGGATTTTTTTCCAACAATTCATTTAAAAGAGAATCTACGTACGAAACCACTTTTAGTGCTTTTTCTTCATCATCTACTCTAAGAGGATATTCCTTGCCTAAGATGGTGACGCGAATACTTTTCTTATCCATCCTTTAGCTCCGAGGTCAAAACAAATTAATTTGTTTATCTATTTTTTTAATTAAATCCTTTGCCGCTGCCAAAACTCTCTCCTTCTCCTTTTCATCAAGAATGTTTGATTTTTGTTGCCGCGCTGTTAACAGTTGTTCCAATTCCTTGATTTTCCTTACGAGGGCGTCTTTCTCTGCAGCGTGTTCCGCTGCTTCGCGTTTAAGATTTTCATTCTCAAGTCTCAGTGTGCCGGCAATTTCTACAGCCCTTTTGACTTCCTGCCACAGCTCCACAAGGAGTTGTTTCTTCACTGATAAGTGTTGCTCGTCCGTGAGGTTCGAGTCGGCGCCCATAGTCTTTTCATGTTTTTTGTTTTCGAAGCACAGCACCAAATTCTTCTTTAAGTTGCTGGTCTACACTGTTGATGAAATTTGATATATCAGAATCGTTAAGTGTGCGGTCGTCACTGCCAACGGCGACACTAAACGCAACGCTCTTCTTGCCTTCAGGAATGCCTTCGCCAGCATATACGTCGAAGAGGTTGATCTCTCTGAAATTCTTGCCAGCAATTCTTCTTATCGATGATATAAGATTGCCAACGGGCACATTGGCATCCACGATAAATGACAAATCTATGAAAGCATACGGAAATTTTGGAAGCGATTTATACCGCTTAATTGTTTTAATGCCTGACGCCAGAACGTCTAGGTCAATTTCGGCGAACAGAACATCTTGTTCTATGTCATATTCTGATAATTGCATTGCACTGACCTGTCCAAGAATACCAGCGTCCTTGCCGTCAACAATTATCTTGAGGGATTGCCGGTATTCCTTTCTACTATCATAAGAAATAAACTCCCAATTGTCAAGCTTGAATCTCTCGAAAAGTCTCTCGATCTCGGACTTAAGGTCGAAAATATCAAAGGGATGCTCAGGTCGGTCGAAAGAGATTGGGTCTGCAAACCCTGTCAATGCTATTGCCAGCTTATTTACCTCAAGAAACGTGCCGACGATTTGTTTAAATGGAGAGACTAAATAAATTCGACCAATCTCAAAAAGTTTTAAATTTAATACAGAATGTGATAAGTTTGTTTTTACAACAGCTAAAGTGCTCGGTAGCATGGATGTTCGCATAGCTGCCATCTCGTCACTTATGGGATTGGCCAGCTGCACTGCCAGGTCAGAGCTTTTAGACGTTGGATCTCCTGGCTGTAATGAGTTTGTGACAATCTCGACAAACCCTGCGCCGGAAAGGAAATCCCTAATTTCGTCAATATTTTTGTCTTCCCTGAAACGAGAATCAAACGAAAGTTCAGTTTTTAGTCCGTCAGGTATTTTCTCATAGCCATAGAGACGTGCAACTTCTTCAACTATATCTACTTCTCTGTCGATGTCTCCCCTGAAAGTTGGGATTGAACATTGTATCGTGTCTTCGTAATCCTCTGCTGAATTTATGTCTATTGACTCAAGGAGTTGTTTAACTTCCTGGCGATTCAGATTTAATCCAAGGAGTTGATTTATTCTCTTTACATTGACACTGATTTTTTTTCGCGGAAAATCAGATGCCTTAACGTCTATGATTCCCGAAGCGATTTCACCTCCGCCGGTCTCTTGAATGATCGCAGCTGCAAGGTCGGCCGCAAGTACAGTCAAATTGGGGTCGACTCCTCTTTCAAATCTGTAAGATGCCTCAGAAGAGAGGCCTAGCTTTTTTGATGCTCTCCGTATGGCTGAAGGGAGGAAATTTGCACTTTCGAGAAAAATATTAGTGGATGCTGAATTTATCTCGCTGTTTTGTCCACCCATCACCCCTGCTATCGCAACAACCTTTTCAGCATCGGCAATTATTAGCATATCAGAATCAACTTCTCGTTCTTTGCCATCGAGAGTTGTAAATCTCGTTTCAAATGGGTGCGGCTTTCGGACAACAATTTTTCTACCTTCGAGGCGGTCTAAATCGAACGCATGAAGAGGTTGTCCTAGTTCAAGCATTACGTAATTTGTTGCATCCACCACATTGTTTATTGAACGCATCCCGACTCGTTCCAAAGCACTTCTCAACCAGCGCGGAGACGGCACCACTTTGGTGCCAGTGACAACTCTCGCAGAATATCTCGGGCATAACGTGTGGTCAAGCACTTCAACTGTTGCAAACTGTGTAACCGATTTTGTTCCTTCATGGATGTCGTGGTAGGGATGTTGCAGCTTACGGGAAAAGGCTGCAGCGACCTCACGGGCAATCCCTACATGTGATAAACAGTCCGGCCTATTTGGGGTAATGCTTATTTCAAAAATAGTGTCGTCTAATTCGAGGAATTGTGCCAATGAAGCTCCAACCGGGGCGTTTTCATCCAAAACCATGATCCCGGCTTTATCATTGCCAAGATCAAGCTCATATTCAGAGCAGATCATTCCCTGAGATTCAACTCCGCGAATCTTTGCCTTTCCAAGCTTAAATGGTTTGCCTTCAGGATCGTGTTGATCATGCGGGATGATTGCGCCAACAAGCCCTACGGCTACATACTGCCCTGTGGCAACGTTAGGTGCTCCACAGATAATATTTTTAACTTCATTACCGATATCCACCTCGCAGATTTTGAGTTTTTCAGCATTTGGATGTCTGGCCACATCGAGCACCTTTCCAATAACAATCCCGTTGTATTTTACTGAAAGGTTTTCAAAAGACTCAACCTCAATCCCGCGCATCGTCAGTTGGTTTGCAATGTCTTCGTTTAAAATACCATTGAGATTGACAAACTTCTCCAGCCATTTTCTCGATATCTTCATGTTTTTAGAACTGTTTTAAGAATCTCAAATCGTTTTCAAAAAACAATCTTATGTCATCTATTCCGTAGCGAAGCAGGGTTATTCGCTCTATTCCCATTCCAAATGCATAACCATTGACCTCGTGTTCGTTGTAGCCGACATACCTGTAAAGGTTTGGATCGACCATTCCGCAACCGAGTATTTCTAACCATCCAGAATATTTGCAAACCTTGCAGCCCTTTCCTCCACATATGAAGCAGGATATATCAACTTCAGCACTTGGTTCGGTAAACGGGAAAAAGCTCGGTCGGAAGCGAAGCTTTACACCCGAACCGAAAAATTCCCTTGCAAAAAATCCAATTGTCCCCTTTAGCTCAGCGAAGCTGACATTCTTGTCCACATAAAGTCCTTCTACCTGATGAAATAAACAATAACTGCGGGCGCTTATAGCTTCGTTTCGATACACGCGGCCTGGAATGATGACTCGTATTGGCGGATTGTTATTTTCCATTATCCTGATCTGTACCGGAGAAGTATGTGTCCGCAACAGATATTTTCCCGACCCACCTTTTACAAAGAACGTATCCTGCATGTCACGTGCAGGATGGTCTGGCGGAAAGTTTAGAGCTTCAAAGTTGTGATAATCGTCTTCGATCTCCGGTCCGTATGATATTCCAAATCCAAGCCTGAAGAAAATTCTCTTGATTTCATCCATAGTTTGTGTGAGTGGATGTTTCCGGCCAACATATCTTTTTCTACCCGGAATCGTAAGGTCTATTCTCTCTGCTTTTTCTTTTTTTTGAAGTTCAATTTGATTCCGAATATTTTCAAAATATGCTTCAATCTCCTCGCGCAGGTCATTTAGCGCTTTCCCAATGGTTGGCTTTTCTTCTTTCGGTAAATCTTTAATTTTTTCAAATAGTTGCGAAATGATCCCTTTTCTCGAAAGATATTTTAACCGAAAGTTCTCTAAAGCCTGTTTGTCATGTAGTTCTGAAAGCTCGGTAAGGGCAGCTTTTCTAATATCCTCAATTTTTTGTATCATCTGATATTTTTTTATTATTCTGGGAGATTAATGCACAGGAGAAGTTGGTACCTGCAGCCGGTTTTGCGGTCCGGTCTTGATTTAAAAGTTGTGTTATGAAATCCCGTCTGTATGCCACAACACTGTCAAATACTTAGTTAAAAAGTGAGTATACAAAAAATCTTCCTGTGTTGAATGGTAAAAAATTTTTCAACACAGGAAGACAGTTTTTCAATTAAAAGCGTACTGAACAATCTGTTTGAATGTTTCAGGATTATTTGCCGCGAGATCTGCCAAAACTTTTCGGTTAATAGTCACTTCCTTTTTTGAGAGCGCCGAAATTAGTTTTGAATAGGTTGTTCCGTTCTCTCTGGCTGCTGCGTTAATTCGTGCAATCCAGAGTGTTCTGAACTCGCGTTTTTTCTTCCTCCTGTCTCTATAAGCGTGCTGAAGCGCCTTTTCAACATGGTGCTTTATAATTGTATGAACTTTGCTTCTAGCGCCCCAGTATCCGTGCGCCAGTTCACGCACTTTCTTTCTTCTTCTATGGGCAGCTACTTTATTTTTTGCTCTCGGCATTTCTTTTTACTCCGTTGTCTGATTCAAATATACCAAAAAATAACTATAAATTCACTGTTTATTGGTTCAGCATGTGCCTGACACGTTTTTCATCGGTCTTATCGAGCACGGCTGCTTTTCTCAACTGGCGTTTGCGCTTGCGGGTTTTGGATGTCAGGATATGGCTTCTAAATGCCTTTTCCCTAAGAAACTTTCCGGTTGCTGTTTTCTTAATTCTCTTTGCCATTGCTCTGTTTGTTTTGGTTTTGGGCATTTTAATTCTCCTTTATCTCTCTTTGCTTCTGGTCGGCGGTTTTTTTTCTGGACTTGTCTGGGGCAAGGATAACAGCCATGCTTCTGCCTTCAAGCTTGGGCTGCTGCTCCACTTTTCCGACTTCTGAAAGGAACTCTATTAATCTCCTGAGAAGCTCCTCACCATGTTCCTTGTAAGTTATTTCGCGTCCCTTAAATAAAACCGAACCCTTGACTTTGTGCCCCTGCTCCAGAAATTCTTTCGCATGCCGAGCTTTGAACAGAAAGTCATGATCATCGGTGTTTGGATGAAAGCGGACTTCCTTCAACTGCGCTGCAACTTGCCCCTTTTGCTTTGCTTTTTCTTTCTTTTGTGTTTCGTACATGTACTTTCCATAATCGACGAGTTTGCAGACAGGGGGGTCTGCTTGTGGAACAATCTCAACCAGATCTAATCCTCTTGTTTCTGCGAGTTTTAAAGCCTCGCGGGGACTCATAACCCCAAGTTGCTTGCCATCAGAGTCGATCACTCGAATATGAGGAGCCCTGATTTCATTGTTAATTCTGAGTTTTTGTGTAGTAATAGGCTGTCTCCTAAATTTTTTCTAAAATCTCTTTTGTTACTTGTTGGACAAAATCTTCAATTTTTTTTGTCCCTTTATCCCCCTCGTGATGTTTCCTTATAGAAACTGTGCCGTTCTCCTTCTCTCTTTGTCCTACAACTAACATATATGGAACTTTCTTGGTTTCCCACTCTCTTATCTTATAGCTAATTTTTTCATTTCTGTTATCGAGATGAGCACGGACTCCATGGCTCTTCAATATGCTGACAACTGAATCGGAGTAGTCATTGAATTCATCTGTAATTGGAAGGACGATTACCTGAAGAGGGGAAAGCCATGTGGGGAATGCACCCGCGTAGTGTTCTGTCAGGATTCCGATAAACCTTTCGAATGATCCAAAAATTGCTCGATGTATGGCGACAGGTCTTTTTTGCTTGCCATCCACATCGATGTAAACAAGGTCGAATCGTTCAGGGAGCATAACGAAATCCAGCTGGATAGTTGCTACCTGCCAGTCTCTTCCAATAGCGTCTTTGATTTGTATATCTATCTTTGGACCGTAAAAAGCTCCGTCCTTTTCTTTAATGCCATATTCGATCTTATTTTGCTCCAGTGCCTGTTTGAGCGCCAGTTCAGCAGTGCGCCAGAGTTCAGGATCACCCATTGCATTGTCAGGTTTTGTGGACAGCTTAAATGCCATTTCAAATCCAAACAGCTCGTAAATTCTCTTAATTAGCTGTATAAGTGAATTAATCTCCTGAAGGATTTGATCAGGGCGGCAATATATGTGAGCGTCGTCCATGGTTATTTGGCGAACCCTGAACATTCCGCCCAGAGCGCCCGAGAGCTCGTTGCGGTGAAGGCGTCCAATTTCTGAGTAACGGAGCGGAAGGTCTCTATAGCTTCTGATGCGATGTTTGTAGACAATGGTGCTCTCAGGGCAATTCATTGGTTTGAGGGAGTAAATTTCGTTTTCAACCTCAAGAATAAACATGTTTTGTTTATAATGCTCCCAATGCCCTGATTGCTCCCATAGATCCTTTTTGACCAGGATTGGAGTAGAAATTTCGAGATACCCATCTCTATCAAGTTGTTCCCTGATGAACCTTTCGAGTTCGCGAAATATAATCATTCCATTAGGGAGCCAGAATGGAGCACCCGGTGAAATTTCGTTGAAAACAAACAAATCCAGCTCTTTCCCAAGTCGGCGGTGATCGCGCAGTTTGGCTTCCTCCAGTCGTTGCAGGTACTCATCAAGAAGTTTCTTGTTCGGAAAGGAAATTCCGTAAACGCGCTGCAACATTTTATTCTTGCTGTCACCTCGCCAGTAGGCACCGCTGGTTCCGAGGAGTTTGAAATATCTCAACTTTCCGGTTGAAGGGACATGTGGTCCGCGGCACAAATCTGTAAAATCACCTTCTGTGTAAAAGGTAATTGTTTCATTCAGATTGCTAATAATTTCGACTTTGTAAGGGTCGTTCCGTTTCCTGAAGAATTCAAGTGCCGCCTCTTTTGTTACTACCTCCCTAACAAATTTTCTGTCCTCCTTGGCAATTTCGTACATCTTTTTTTCAATTGCCAGAAGATCCTCTTGGGTTAGCTTCGTGTTTATGTCCACATCATAGTAAAACCCATCTTCAATAGCTGGACCAACCCCAAATTTTGCTTCAGGATAAATTGACAATATTGCATGAGCCATCAGGTGTGATGAGCTATGCCAGTATACTTCTCTCCCCTCCGGATCATCGAATGTCAGGAATCTTATCTTGCAATCTGATTCTAATGGAGTTGTAAGGTCAGAAACCCTATCATCAATTTTTACAGCGACTGCATCTTCAGCAAGTTTTATATTGATCCTTTTTGCCACTTCTATTGCAGCAGTCGATTTTTCAATTTCAATTGTGGAATTGTCCGGTAAGGTTATTTTAATCATTTTCAAAAAAAATCCATATTATTATATACCCCTGCGTTCTCAATGTTTTATTGAGTTAATCAAATACTGAGTGCATTCATGATTGTCAGGAATATGCGTGTAAAACATTAACAAATTCTCAGTGGGCGATAGAGGATTCGAACCTCTGACCTCTACAATGTCAATGTAGCGCTCTAAACCAACTGAGCTAATCGCCCATTTAAAATCACTAATTACAAATTGCAAATCATTTAATCAACATCTGTTAATAATTACAGCCAATTTCTAATTACCGCACTTTTGATGAGTTTTTGCGGATTCAGTGCCGAGGGCGGGACTTGAACCCGCACGGCCCTTTAGGGACCAAAGGATTTTAAGTCCTTCGCGTCTACCAATTCCGCCACCCCGGCGAAAATCCACCGGCTCAGGTTTGAATGCGCAGTTTCGCAGGCGCGGACTAATTGGTAATTTATTACTCTGTTCAATTAAATGCAATCTCAGCATGGTTTTTAAGGCTTAAAAGTCAGGTTGGCTGAGCAGAGTTCCGGTGCCTTCTCCTGATCAGGTGAGATACAACATTTCATTTCCCATAGCCATGGCATTTCCTCTACCATCTGTGATATGCGGCCAAGAAGTTCTTCAATTGCGCCTGACTGCTGAATACCGCAGGCTTCCATCATAGCCGTAGCGTCTCTATCGGTCAACGGCGTTATCCTTTGAACCAATGGTTTGTCAGTTAAACCCATCCAGATAAGAGGGCCAAAGTGTGGGTCGTATTGCACACCGACATGAATAAGATTGCTTACACTTTCAGTGTATTTTTCCCTGTCTTTGCTCAATGATAACCCAAAAAATTTTAAAATTTCCTCTGCTTCTTTGTCAGAAAGGTTGATCACTTCTCTCTTATTCTCCAGCATTTTTTCTAGAGCTGCGCGTGCTGATGGAGCATCGACGTCTTCGTACCAGAGGAGCCGTCCTCGCGGTTGAAGCCGATTGTTTGAATATTGAACTACCTTTGCGAGGGCCAGAGCGGCAGATTCAGGAAATCTGTATGACGGAAAGACATTATGAGCCGATTTCTCTCTATCAAGAGAAGCCGTAGCTGCAAGCTGGATGGCTTTCGTTGATCCCATGAGGCAAAGGAGTACAGGTTTCGGAACTCCAGTTGTTTTTTCGGAAAAGATCACGCCTCTACGAATAGCGCGTCCCACAGGTTCAGGATCACATCCACCAATGCAGGCAAAGATGGCTATTAAAGAATCTACATCGCTTCTTTCCAGGAAAAGTTTAACTGAATTTTCGTAGTCATCAGCAGTTGCCGTCGGTCCCAGATTGGCGGCGCAACCACGAGGGACAACTAATCCGTTTGCTTCACAGGCGTCAGCAGCTATCGTTAAAACTCCGCCGGCATTGCTCACAATGGCAACCTTGTTTCCGCGTGGAAGCGGTTGGTGAGCGAGGAGGACTGCAACGTCAAACATTTCCTCCAGTGTCTCTGCGCGAATCACACCGGCTTGCTGAAAAAGAGCTTCGACGTGGACTTCACTCTCGGTTGACTGGGTGCGCGCCTGGATTGTTTCTCTGCCAGCACGGCTCCTACCACTTTTTACACAAAGGACAGGCTTTTTATATGATAGCCGCCTGGCTACACGTGCAAACTTTCTCGGATTGCCAAAACTCTCGAGATATAATAGCACAATATCAGTTGCCGGATCTTCTTCCCAATATTGCATTAAGTCGTTTCCTGAAACATCGGCTCTGTTTCCACCGGAAACAAAAGTCGAAAAACCTATCCCCCTTTCAGCAGCGTAATCAAGAATTACAACACCAAGTGCCTCCGAGTGGGAGTAAAAACCAACCTTACCTGAGGGAGGAATGTGTTCTGCAAGACTAGCGTTGAGTTTAACGTCATTTTGAGTGTTAATTACACCAAGGCAGTTTGGACCGAGTAAGCGCATTCCTGATGAGCGGGCCAAGTCGACGAGGTTTCTCTGTAGTGCGGCTCCGTTTTCCCCGTTTTCTGCAAAGCCTGCACTAAGTACGATTAACCCCTTTGCTCCGACTTTGGCAGCATCTTTTACAACATCAACAACAGTTTGAGCGGGAACTGCAATGACCACCAGCTCAGGTGGTTCGGGGAGTTCCAAAAGAGATGGGTATGCCCGGACTCCCTGAATTGAAGTGGCCTGGTTATTGACCGGGTAGACAGTCCCGGTAAAATTTGATTCTATAATGTGTCTGAAAACAAGGCTGCCCACAGAAGAGCGGTCACGTGATGCGCCAACAACTGCAACAGACTTGGGTCTAAGTAAGGGTCTGAGAGAATTTGCCGACGCGATTCGGTCGCGAAGTTCAGCTTGCTCCCTTAGAGCAGCTGTTCCACTTACGGGGAATTCTATATGAACAGTACTCCCTCCGGGGATTTGCACAAGTTCGAAGCCAGCATCTTTAAAAACTGTCATCATTTTCTGATTGTCATAAAGCATCTCAGCTTCAAAACCAACAAACCCATTGGCCGCAGCTATGCCGGCAAGACGTTCGAGAAGGAGGGTTCCGATTCCCTTCCCCTGAAACTGGTCATCAACTAAGAAAGCCACTTCGGCCACATTCTTGACTGCGAGACTGACATAGTTTCCTATCCCAATAACTCGACCGGTCTGGCCATTCCCGATAATTGCCAGAAGGCTTGCCTGCTCGCGTGGGTTGTTCCTGCACATTTGCTCGACGGTATTTCTCGAAACATAACTAACCTCAGCCATGAATCTAAAATACCGGCTTGTATCCGAGACTTTGTTTATAAGCTTCTCCACAGCAGGTATGTCTTCTGATGTGGCTGCCCTAAGTGTAATCCCCAGCCCGTCCCGAAGCAGAACATACTCCTGGTAATTCTGCCAATCTTTAATAATCCTGAACATATTACTTCCCCTTCATCGTTAACAATTTAATTCAGATTAACATTGAAGGAAAGTCAGGTAATTGCACACACTTTTGGTGTTTTCACCAATCTGTATTGGTATTCTCGCTAATTGGGGATAAAAAAAACATCTTATTTTACTATTTTTTCGCCACAAAGGAAGTGGCACGAAATTTTCTACATCTTTAGTGAGAAATCAGGGAGAAGAGGTTGGCGCTGTTTCAAGAACGGTTTTATATGTCATACGGTCTTCACCTTGGTGCTGATTTTAACCGATATCATCATGTCCCCTGGAATTTGGTTAGAAAAAAAATAAAATGATGCACCAAAGGCTGCATCGGCATAGCTCATCTTTAACCTTAAAAGAGAGGAGAATTAAACCATGTCAGACTTGAAAGACGATAAGCTTGAAATATCGGAGGCTCAAATTGCAGCGCACTGGAAGGAAGAAGAATACTATTATCCTTCAGCAAAATTCATCTCACAGGCTAATCTTGTGGATATGGATGTCAACAAACGTTTCAGTCTTGAAAATTTTCCTGAAAACTTCAAAGAATATGCCGATATGCTGGATTGGTATAAGTACTGGCACACAACACTCGATTCGAGCAATCCCCCCTTCTGGAAATGGTTTGTGGGTGGCCTTATTAATGCAAGTTATAACTGTGTCGACCGGCACCTTGCAAAGAATAAAGGGAAAGCTGCACTTATTTTTGTTCCGGAACCCGAAACTGAAGAGCCGGTTGCTATTACATATCAGGAGCTATACGTAAAGGTCAACGAGGTCGCGGCACTGCTCCGTGAATTTGCGGGGCTAAAAAAGGGGGATCGTGTTACAATACATATGCCCATGGTTCCTGAATTGCCAATTACAATGCTGGCATGTGCACGCCTCGGATTAATTCACTCCGTCGTATTTGGAGGGTTCAGTGGCTCTGCCTGTGGTGATCGAATTGCCGATTCAGGAAGCAAGGTGCTGATAACAATAGATGGATATTACAGAAATGGACAGTTGCAAAATCACAAAGAAAAAGCCGACCAGGCGGTGGCCAGAGCAAAAGAACTCGGTGTGGAAGTAGAAAAGGTCTTGGTCTGGACGAGGTACCAGGGGAAGTATATCTCTGACACCCCTATGGTTAAAGGTCGAGATTTCCTGATGAATGAAATATTGAAAGGTTTTGCAGGAAGAAAGGTAGATCCTGTCCCGATCCCTGCAGAGGATCCTCTTTTCCTGATGTACACAAGTGGAACTACTGGAAAGCCAAAAGGAATTCAGCATGGGACAGGCGGCTACCTGGCTTATGTCACAGGAACAGCCAAGTATATTCTTGATATTCACCCCGAAGACATTTATTGGTGTATGGCTGATATTGGTTGGATTACCGGTCATTCATATATCGTCTATGGGCCATTGGCCCTTGGTACTACAAGTGTCATTTATGAGGGTGTACCGACTTACCCCGATGCCGGCCGTCCATGGCGGATAGCTGAGCGGCTGGATGTTAATATCTTTCACACTGCCCCGACTTCTATCAGGCAGCTTCGCAAGCTGGGTCCAGAGGAGCCCCGCAAATATAATTACCACTTCAAGCTAATGGTAACAGTTGGTGAACCAATAGAGCCCGATGTCTGGAGATGGTATTACAATGAAGTGGGAAAGAAGGAGGCTGTAATTGTTGACACATGGTGGCAGACTGAGACTGGAGGCTTTCTCTGCAGCACTAAACCTGCCCTTGATCCAATGAAACCAGGGAGTGCAGGTCCAGGTGTACCGGGTATTCATCCTGTCGTTCTCGATGAAAAAGGAAACGAGGTTCCACCTGGCACTCAAAGGGCGGGAAATATTTGCATAAGGAATCCATGGCCGGGTATTATGCAAACGATATGGGGAGATCCGGAGCGCTATGTGCAAACCTATTATGCAAAGTACTGCAAGAACAAGGAAAGCAAAGACTGGCGAGATTGGCCATATTTTGCTGGAGATGGCGCGCTTACGGCCGCTGATGGGTATGTCAGGATTCTCGGTAGAGTAGATGACGTAATAAATGTAGCAGGTCATAGGTTGGGTACAAAAGAACTGGAATCTGCCTGCCTTAAGGTTCCCGATGTAGCTGAAGCAGCAGTTGTACCGGTGGTTGATCCAATAAAGGGTAGGGTTCCGGAAGTTTATATTGCTTTGAAGCCGGGAGTGACACGCGACAGGGAGCTCATTAAGAAAGATGTTGTGGCTTCTATAGAAGATTTAATAGGAAAGATTGCCAGGCCCGCGCACGTATGGATTGCTGAGGACATGCCAAAAACAAGGTCTGGCAAAATCATGAGAAGAGTGCTGGCTGCAGTTTCAAATCGCTTGCCAGTTGGTGACGTAACTACGCTGGCTAACCCTGATGTTGTGGAGCACATAAAGACAATGGTAGAGAGCCAGAGTCAGGCACCGCAAAGAGCAGAAGCGGAAGGTGCTGAAGACATCAGGCGTTTTGGCCAGGTAGAATGATTCGACTTCTTTGTATTTGGCTTTAGAATTAGCCAAGCCGCGCCTGTCAACCTGTCAGTGACTGAACACCCGCAGCATTGACCAGATATTAGACGCGGCTTTAATTGATGACAAATTGGTGTGGTACGATCGTTCTTTTACGTTCCGAAGCATATGATTCGGCACACTGCCGATTCAGAATATAAAACATACAAAAAACAGGAGGTAAAAGATGAACGAATCGAAACTATCAAACCCGGCACCACTTGGCCTTATGGGATTTGGGTTCACCACTGTCCTTTTAAATCTCGCCAATGCTGGTTTCTTCCCTGTAAACAGTGCAATACTTGCGATGGGCGTGTTTTATGGAGGCCTGGCGCAGGTGATCGCTGGGATAGCCGAGTTTAAAACAGGGAACACATTTGGGATGACCGCCTTCACATCTTACGGTTTATTCTGGTTAACCCTGGTTACTATCATTATTACACCTAAGCTCGGATCGATTGATCCGCCCAATGCTGGTTTTATGGGATGGTATCTTCTTGGATGGGGCCTTTTCACGTTTATGATGTGGATTGGAACTTTTAAAAAAGGGAAGGGGCTTCAGTTTATTTTCTTAACACTCTGGATATTGTTCCTCCTTCTGGCGATTCATGCGTGGACAGGTATAGATGGTATAGGGAAATTTGCTGGCTGGGAAGGAATGGTCTGCGGACTTTCTGCTTTTTATGTTGCAATGGGCGAGGTAATAAATGAGGCAAAAGGGAAGGTTGTGCTGCCAGTTTGATCGGAGCGCACATTTAATCAATGCATTTTTCAGAGTTCTCTTTTTGATTGGTTCGGCAATAAAATGGGCGAGGCAAACGCTTCGCCCAAAACTTCTGCTGGCCTCTCGTTCTGTTCAGCGTGAACCAATTCCCACGCTAACTGCACAAACAGGAAGCAAGAAATAGTCCTGCATTTTCAATTTGCAAAAAAACTAATACAAGGAGTCGTACCATGTCGCACTTTTCCCCTTATAAAGTATTGATGGCCATGCTCAGCATAGCAGTGCTGCTGACAGCCAATTCAGTACGTGCCCAATTGATGATTTCTTCACCAAACGGCGAAATGTCTATCAAGTTTGGAGTATTATCTCAATTTCAGGCAGAAGCGTTTACTCCAAGTGGTAAGGGTACATCTATGGACCTGTATATCCGCAGGTTTAGAATCTTAATTGGTGGAAATATTACTAAAGAACTTTCTTTCTTTGCCGAAACTGATAATCCAAACCTTGGGAAGGTTGGATATTCTGCATCGCCTGTTAAAGGAGCAAGCGACACATACATTCAAGATGCATTTATGACCTACACATTTAGCAAAGAGTTTATGATTGATGCTGGGATGCTGCTGATGCCTGTCTCTCATAATTCCGAGCAATCGGCTGCATCTCTTCTCGGGATTGACTATGGGCCCTACACTTTTCTCTGGTCAGCTGCTACAGGTTCGCGTGTAGGAAGAGACTACGGCATAGAAGCGAGAGGATTTCTCGGTGATGATCACTTTGAATACCGTGCTGGCCTGTTCCAGGGCTACAGAGGTGCTTATTCCTTGAAGCCGGAGAGGATAACAGCAAGGGCGGTCTGGTATCCCTTTCAAAATGAGCCGGGATACTTTTATGCAGGCACTTATCTGGGCGCTAGAAAGATCATTGGCATTGGAGTTAGTTTTGATCATCAGGTTGATTACACTGCTTATGGAGCAGATATTTTTTGCGACTATCCTCTAAGCAACAGGGATGTTCCAACCATACAGGTGGATTTTACTCATTATGATGGAGGGACACTTTTTCCTTCAATTGCCAAACAGAGTGTTATTTTTGCGGAAGGAGAGTACTATTTCCATGATATAGGCATAGCCCCATTTGTTCAGGCTAATTATGTTAGCATGGGTACCTCCTTATCTGGAAATTCAGATTTTGCAAACAGACATTTTTTGCAAGGAGGAATTGCGTATTATGGAAAGGGACACAACTTTAATGTCAAGCTCGGCATTGGCTCATATGGGGGCGACGGATTGACGAGTCAGACACAGATCCTGCTGAGATTGCAAGCGTTTGTGTTCTGATTGGATTAAAAACAGGGATACAGGTGAAAGATTCAAAACCTTTCTTTAGTCCTTGTGTCCCTGATTGATTAATTTTGGTAAAGGTTCATTCAATGTAAAACGGGATAAATCTGAAGACCGGAAGGGCTTGTCATAATCTTATGTTTCCCGGATATGATTCAGCTCATATTATCTCATTAAATTACAATTTTCATTGCTTATGACCCCTTGAACTCCTTAATGCTTATGTTATATCTCTTTAACTTCTCGGAAAGATTCTTAATGTCTAATCCAGATCTTCTTGATGCTTCTGTTAAGTTTCCACTTGTTTCCTGGAGCAAAGCTCGCAGGTATCGTGTTTCAAAATTTGTAATGACTTCTCTTTTTAATTCCTGAAATGGCTTCTTTGCATCAGAGTGTTCTTCAGTTAGAAATGTATTGCCAAGGTCAATGCTGGTAACCATATCCGAAGTGCTCATTATGATGCTTCTTTCAACAACGTTTTTCAATTCCCGTACATTACCTGGCCAGGGATAACTTTTCATTTCTTCTATTGCGAGTGGGGAGAATTTTATACCCGGTTTTCCCCATCTTTTTGAGGATTGTGCAGCGAAGTAATCTACAAGATAAGGTATATCCTCGATTCTGTCACGAAGTGGTGGGAGATTGATTACAACAGTATTTAAACGATAAAAGAGCTCGCTGCGGAACCTGCCGGCAGCTACCTCTCTTTCAAGTGGTTTTGATGTTGCCACAATGATTCTCGTGTCTATGTCTTTTGCAATTGTAGCACCAAGGCGGGTCACCTTCTTATCTTCTATAACTTTTAAAAGTTTCGGCTGTACATGCAAAGGCATGTCGACAATCTCATCCAGGAACAATGTCCCTCCTTCAGCAGCAATAAAAAAACCCTTGTTGTCAACTACCGCACCGGTAAATGCCCCCTTTACATGTCCAAATAGCTCGCTTTCAAAAAGCTGCTCCGGCAGGGCAGAGCAATTCACTTCTATAAACGGTTCATTGCTTCTCGATCCCATGTAATGAATAGCGTTGGCGACCAGACCCTTGCCTGTGCCAGTTTCACCCTGAATTACAACTGTCACGTCAAGGTCTTTGACGCGCTCAATTTTGTCAAGAACCTCTGCCATTTTCTTGCTCTTGCCCGAGACAAAAAGTATTTGTGAGGATTTCTTACTCCTTTCAACGTAGAGATTCTTCTGCAATTTCAGTGATTGAAACTCTACCAGACGTTTTATGCTGAAGAGGAGAGCTTCGTTACTGAAAGGTTTAAAAAGATAGTCATCACATCCGGCCTTTATTGCTGTCATAGCATCGTCGTTGCTACCAATTCCCGTTACAATAATTACCAAAGTATCTGGCTTTTGGCTCTTCATGAGAGATGCCAATTTGATTCCATCTATGTCGGGGAGGCCTTTGTCAATAAGTACAACGTCGTAATCGCCAAATAGAAATTGTTTGTTTCCTTCTCCTCCATTTAATGCAACTGACACTTTGTTTCCATGTCGCAGAAGGGTTGTTTTTACAGCTTCTACGAATTCAGCATCATCATCAATTAGCAAAATGCTTAGCTTCACCTTTTCCTCATTTTATTCTAAAGGCAGGGTAATCGCCACGGTTGTTCCTTTTCCTTCGATGGAATGAACTGAAATTTCTCCACCATGTGCATTTACAAGTCGCTTGACAATCGGAAGTCCAAGGCCGGTTCCCCCTTGTTTTGTTGTAAAAAAAGGGACAAAAATCTTGCTCATGATTTCGTTGCTAATTCCTCTCCCGTTGTCTGCAAATTCAATTAAAGATTTATCGTTAACCCGTTTTGCCGTTATTGAAATTTTGCCTTCATTATCCCTAACAGCCTCAAGTGCGTTAGACAGTACGTTGGTAAAAATCTCGTTGAGCCTTGTCGCGTCTGCATCGAGCATTATGGACTCATCACAATTCAATTCGATCTTCACGCTTCGTCTCTTTGCTTCATCGGTGAACATGGAAACAGTGTCCATTAAAGAATGTGCCAGATTAACTTTTGATTTCTTCAGTAAATCAGCGCGAGAATACCAGAGTATATCATTAATAAGACGTTCGATCCTTCCAATTGCTGCTTTAGCATTTTCAATGGTTTTCTGGCTTTCGGTGCTGTCCTTAGAGAGGTTCTCTAAGTCTCCAAGTGAAAGTCGGATTGCTGCGATGGGACTTCTCAGATCATGAGCAATGCTGGCCGATAATTCTCCTATGGAAGCCAGCCGCTTTTCCTTCTCAAGTGTAGCAGTAAAGTCGTCGAGCATCTTGGATAACCTTGTGCTGTCATGGGTAAATCCTTCCTCGACAATAGAACGGGCAATGGATGGCCCTACAGATATTGTTAGCAGCCGTTCAATGTCTGATTGAATCTTTGCAAGTTCAGATTTCAAGGTGCCGCCGTTCTGCGTCTCCTCGCCAAAGAACTTACGGATAGATTCGTTTTCGGCAGATGAAGCTGGTTTTATCGATGAGGCGATCAAATATGTTAGTAAATTAAAAAACAAGGACCAGAAAAGGGCATTTGTAATTGGGTCGGCCTCGAAAACTCCGAGAAAATTAATTGGGCTCAAAATATGAATGCCGAATGGTCCATAGTTGATGAAAGCCTCTGATATAATCCCGGCTTTTGCCATTGATGGTAAGATCATGGTATAAATCCAGATTAATGTTCCCGCAACAATACCCCAGAAAGCACCGGATTTATTTCCATCTTTAAAAAAAATTCCCATCAGGAAAGCCGGTGCTATTTGGGCAACACCGACAAAAGAAGCAAGTCCGATTTCTACAAGCATGAAGTATTTTCCAACATAGTAAGCATACAAAAAACCCATAAGAATTATAAATGGTATCGATAGCCTTGTTGAATAGAGAACGACCTTATACAGATCTGGATGGAGCCCGGCGGTCGATTTTCTGCCATGCTTTCTGATGAGTGGAAGTACAACAGGAAGGACAATGTCGGTGACGAGCATTTTGGAAACTGCAATGCTTTCAACCAGGATCATGGCAGCGGCAGCAGAAAAACCGCCGATAAAAACAAGGAGTGCAACAATTATGAATCCCGATTTCAAAGGAACGGAGAGGAAAAATTCATCGGCTTTTTCGATTGGTAAATGAATTAACCCGCCAGTGAGCGCCACTGGAATGACGAACAAATTTATCAGGAGTAAATAAAGCATACTGAACCACTTTAAGGTCTCCAGGTCTTTTTCACTTCTATTCTGAACGAATATTGTGTGGAATTGTCTTGGAAGTAAAATGAAGGCAATGGCAGACGCAATATTTATTGAGACCCACATTAAGTATGGATGGTCAGTTGAACCAACTGACAAAAGGGGTTTCAATTGCGGCTCCAGCAACGCGTGTTTAAATAATTCCTGTGGTCCACCGCCAATAGCGAACACTACAAAAATACTTGCAAATAAAAAAAGGACAATTTTGTCAAACGACTGAAATGCAACTGTTGAGAGGAGCCCAATCTGTGGGCGTGTAAAATCCAGGTATCTTCCTCCATAAAGAATAGCTATTAATGCAAGGAAAGCAAGGGCAATGATGGTTGCTTCAATATAGACTCTTTCTGACCCACCGGCGAGGACGGAGAATGAATTTGAAAGTGCCTTGACCTGTAATCCAATGTAAGGGACAATTGCTACAAGGAGAACTAATGAGGTGGCTGTTGCAACGCGTCTGGATCCTCCATACCGGCTGCTGAGAAAGTCCGAAACGGTAGAAACGCCTTCTCGTTTAACGTGCTTAAGAATTTTCTTTAATAAAGAATCTGAAAGAAAAAGAATAATAACTGGACCTGTATAAACAGCCAGATATTCCAGCCCAAAGTGAGATGCAAAGCCAATGCTGCCATAAAATGTCCATGAAGTGCAGTAAACCTGTACTGAAAGGACATATAGCAACCTCAGGCGATTCTCGTTGAACCAGTTGGAGTTCTTCTCGCCCCAGTATGCAAGAAGGAAGAGAAGCGAGAGGTAAAGCACCAGAATCGCGAGCAGCAAAACTGGATAGCCGGTCATAAAATTTATTTTAATTTTCGCGATATTTATACGCGACAAAAATTGCCACAGACCATACGACAAAAATATAAATTATTGAAAAAGGCACGGAAAAAAGATAACCATCATTGAAGAAGATTGCGGGCACCGGCCAGACCAGCAGAACAAAAAAAATGATTGCTTTCAAGGCGCTCCGTGACCTCATCACGCTCATAACTTAAAAATACTTTTGCTTCAGTGCAAATCCTTGTGAGAACATTCTGAGCTAACGGGCGATTTCCAAACGAATAACTGAAAAACCAGAGAGATTATAACGAACTATCACCTGCGAATTAAAACACTTGCTTCCTTTCTGTCCTACAAAGCGTTTCCGGCCCTTTTGTCCAAGTTTTCCATTTCGTTGATATTGGTTGAGTTGTGGATCGGGATAGGTTATTTACTCAACAGCGTTGCCTTTCAAGCGTCAGTGTCGGGGGTAAACGGCGGTGTTATCACGCGATTTGCAGACCCATCAAGTTTCACTGCTCTGAGCGTTTCTGTAGATAAAGGGAGAGTTTACATCTTAAACTATAAGGGTGCAAGAGGATCACCAGGGGTGCCGCTTATAAGAGCAAGCGGGTTTTGGAACCTTTACGGGTGAAGGTGGGTCAGGATGGATATATTTACATTCTGGATGTTTACGCACCGGGCGTCCTATCCCGCTACTTGAGAAAGCTTTTTTTTGCTATATTCTCGTTAAGGGTTGCGAGAAAGTGCCCTTGCCGAGATCCTGGTTAACAGCGTCTGCGAAAGCATACGCTCTCAATCAAATAACTAAAACCAAATAGGAGGTAAGCATGAAACGGTTACTCTTAGATGGCATTTTTTTGGTAGCGCTTTCGGTTGCGCCGGTTGAGAACGCAAAGGCGCTAAAGCCTCAGTATTGCAAGCAAGCATTGCAATGAATCGACACAAAGGGTGCGTGCCGTTGCGCATCTCATGGAATCAGCAGGCACGCACCCAGGCTTTTATATATCTTCGAGGAGATCTGAAATGAATGTGTCAATTAGATGGAAACGTCCCCATCTACTATTTGCAGTTCTAATTGCTTTATTGGTTCTGTGTGCGGTTGCAGTTAAACGGCTGTTGATCACTACCGAATACTCGCGGAACCCGTCAATGCTTTTGCAGAATTCGAAGCGGAAAGCCTCTGCCACGAAAGTAACACTAAAACTGCTCAAGACATTTGGCGATAGCAAAGAAGCATACATAGCTGAGGCAAGTGACATTGCAGTTGATGAAGAGGGAACGGTATATATAGCCGATCGGTTACTTCACCAGGTTATTGTGTACGATCGAATGGGCAAATTTATCAGGACTTTTGGAAGGCGAGGTAAGGGGCCAGGCGAATTTGAAAATCCAACGTATATATCCTATTGGAACGGGAGAATAGCTGTAGGAACTTCTCCTTCTCCACGTGTGCAGGTTTTTGATAAGAGCTTCAAGTATCTGACATCCTTTTATGCGCCGTCACCAATAACCGGGCTGAGGTTCGCGCTGGATGGATCTCTATGGATCACTACGGCTGGTCCGGATAGAAACAGAATTCTTACCAGATATGATCAAAAAGGAAAACCTGTGTTAAGCATCGGTCCCCAAGGTATACCGAGCACTGGCAATTACGTGTCTGATCAGTGGTATATGATCTTCTGGATAGATATCTCACATCAAGGGGTAGTTGCACTGGCAAGTGCTGTAAAGAATGATGTACAGTTGTACAGTGCGCAAGGTCGGCTCATTGGAAGGTTTTCTGTCCCGGGTCTGCCAAAAGAGGTCGATTGGGAAAAACTCGAGGGAACGGACTGGAATATTCCTTCAGGAGGTATGTTTTTCAGAATCTGTTTTGATAGAACGGGGAAAATCTTCCTCTTATCCGAATCGAGCCGGTCGGGCAACAGGGCGGTATACGTGATGGAACAGGATGGCACCTTTATCACGCAGTTCCTGTTACCTGAACCCACACGGGTACTTTATGTGGATGCAGACAATAACTTATATCTGACAGCCAACAAGGGGATCCTTTCTTAAGAAGTACAAGATAATCTACAACTGATTTTCCGACTCAGTAGCAAGAAACTATTCTCGATTTCAAGGACAAGTAGCAGCTTTGATTGAACAGGGAGGAATTGTTGACTCTATGGACTTGCATAAGCTTTCCATGTGGGCAGAGGCAAATGGGATAGTTTATCCGATTCATGTTGTACCAGCAGGAATTTTTGAAAAATACGGGGTCATGAGAAGCACTGTAGCCCTTTTTAATAATAAAGGAAGTTTGATATATTCTCAT
>JBMFVE010000004.1:0-218184 GCA_049966155.1 Candidatus Kryptoniota bacterium | reverse complement strand
TAACAATATATAAACTCCTGCACCCGTGCCTTAATATTAGACCGGTACCGACCAGCTCAATAATACAGGCATCCCAATCACTTCTCTGCGGCTCTATCGCTGCCTATATCGGATTTCAGGTAAAGTTTGTTCGCCATCATTGTACCGGCTGTTCCACCGCCGAGAATCAGGAGTTTCTTCATTTTTGTACCTTTCTTGTGTTAGTTTCATTTGAAATTTTTAAAACAGGAAGCTCCTCCGGTAGTTTATGACCGAATATTATTTCTTTCATCTTTTCACAGCTCAATTCGATCCTGTACACCGGGCAATCGCGGCAATCAGCAAGCATGCATTTCTGACCTCTTGATCTCATTGACCAGCATGGTGCCGAAGCCTCGTAATAGGCAGGACATGATTTGCAATCGGAATCCAGGCCTCCTCTAAATTCCCAGCATGGAATTAATGAAAGGAGCCGCTTGACACCTGCCAGATTGACACCGTACTCGGTAATCATTTTTCTCAAGCACCTGAGCCTTTCAACATCACTTATGGAAAACATCCTTCTACCTGAATTAGTTCTGGAAGGAATTACTAACCCCTCCTCTTCATAAAGTCTCACAGTCTGGACAGCCACGCCGAGCATATGGGCAATTGTTCCGATTGTAAGGATAGGCTCATACTTGCTGATTTTTTGCCTTTTTTCTTCCATTGTTCTTACATTGCTTAATGAAGGTTTCCTACATCAGGTGATGTAGATTACAACTCTTATGCCATAACCCGCTCTCTTCCCAGGTAACCACTGACAAACGGCGTTGACAAGTTCAGAATATACAAAGTGTTATGGGGAGGTTAGTTCAAACAATCTGTCACATTTTAACCATCAGTTAAACGATTTCTTCTGAGGCAACTTTAACCAGCGAAACAGGAAAAGATTCCACATCACACATATAAAAAAAGCGACCCGAGATGCCGACGGGTCGCTTATGAGCTGTATGAATGGAGGATAAGGAGGAAACTATTTCAGGGCAACTTTCTTAGAGGAATTTTTCTCTGATCGTTCCAGGGAAAGAACGAACTGAAGTTCTTTCAGATTTCTTAAGTCCTTCACTCTTTCGGGTGGATAGCCAAGTTCTTCAAACGGCATGATACCCTTTCCCACAGGGGCATGGCACTGTTGACATTGAAGCGCACCATTTTTTCGAATGTAATGATCAATCATAAGGGTTGCATCCTGTCTCATCCATTTTGCCTGGATATTATGCGTATATGGAATTGTCCACCCCTTTTTTATTCCCGTATAGTGCATGAAGTCATCCATAATGTAATACTTGAACATATTCCCATAGAGCATTTTCATTATTGGCTCTTCCATAGCTGTTTCTACGGCTTTTCTTGAGTCTCCCGTGGTGTAGTAGGTTACATAATCAAATGGTAAAATCATACCGCCAAATGGCCCCTGGTTGTTCATGTCCTCATACATGCGTGCATTGAACCTCTTGAATGGCCATATCTTTGATTTTCCCAGGTCAGCTATCGGCCTCAAAACGCTGTCATAATATGCTTTGTAGTTGAAGTCCTTAAACTGACTATCGGGATGAGTTGTAAAAGCGTAATATGTATGCAGGCCATTTGGATTGTCACCCAAAGCACCAGCCATAAACGTACCCCAGCCATTCCACCATTTATAAACAATTCCTGTATCAGGAGCTCCCGACCAGAGCTTATCTGTATATATGTATATACCTTCTTCTGGAACATAAGTTGGGTTGGCCCAGTCACGCAGAACCACGTTATCAGGTTTAAGATTTGGAATGTGACAGGTTTCACAGGCAATCTTATCCGTATGAGCATTTAAAAATGCCCTTGTAACTTTGTTCTGTATATGAGGTGTATCGCCGTGGCACTTTGTACAGCTCACGCTCACACCCGGTAAATCATTATCAATTAAATCCGTTCCACCATCACCCCGTGCAATTTTATGGCCATGAGCTTCATGACAATCGAGGCACTGCACACCAGCCAGATAGTGAACATCTTCCACACTAAACGGCATTCCACGCTTAGCACCTGGGTGCAGCAATCGAGGATGTTCATATCCAAGCTCATGAGCTGAAACATTACCGTGATAAAGGTCACCGCCAAAGTTGTGTTGATGACACCTCAAGCATGTGTTGTTGGTCGGTTTTGTCACGGACATTGCCGATTCGAGAGATCGGTCCTGATGCCAGCGCAATTTTCCATTCGCATCTTTAACAACATAAACCTCATTCATGTCATAGTGCTGTGCGTGGCATATCAGGCAATCAATTGAGTTAAACTCATCGTCTGTGGGCTTATATCCCGGAAGCATCGTCCCCGTGGGAGGTCCATAATTACCACCAATGTGGCACTGTCCACATCCGTCACTTCTGATCTCCCCATTATGTGTGGTGATTAATACTGCCCACCCTGTCCATGTGAAGCTACCCGGTATACCACAGGCACGATCAATCTTACCCATGGAAATATTGTTAACCGGTCGGCCGTCAAAGCCAACAGTTGTAAAACCACTCCACATGTTGAGTCTGAAATGAATGCTTGAAAGGACATCTTCTTTCAAACTCACTTTATCATAACCCCCATGACTGTTTTTTACTTCAATTTCAGAGTGGCATTTCATGCAGGTTTGCGGACCGTCATATTCACGGATTCCGGCTTTGCGGAAATAGTCAATATGATCCAGACCTATTTTTTGGTAAAGTGAGGGAAGATGTTTCTCCACAAGAGTTTTAGCGACCTGCTCGTAAACAGGGTTGTTCCTCGCCGTCGTGTCGATTGTCTGATAATCTAACCGCGCCGACAGCAATTGCTGTGCTATTTGGTCGAACTGTGCGTCAGAAACAGGATGGGTTTTATAAATCACCTCCCCGGTTCTGATGTTATAAGGAATAATTAAGTTTAAGATATTAGACCACTGCCAGTAAACCACAAAGGCAAGAATAATGATGCCGAGAGTTATCCTGGCAATCCAGCGTATTTTTTTTGTCACCGCCATTTTTCTTCTCCAGTTGCTGTTCTTATTCGTTCTTTTCTCATTTTATTGTGAATTTTGTACTTAAAAATCTTTATGCCTCAATAGATTCCTCAGTTACAGGATGGTTACCTTCTTTTCGACGAATCCATTTTTGACCCTTCAGCAATTCCAACCTGAACTGTGGGTCAACCTTTCTGCCTGTGATACGCTCGTACTCCAGTGGATGCTCTATAATCATCTCCTCCTCAGAAATTTTCCCTGTCAACCAGACATTGCTCATCGGAAATTTTCCGGGGGCAAAGTGCGCATTATACATATGCCATATTATAATAGCAAGAATCGCCAGCCATGCTTCCCAGCTATGGGCAATGTAAGCTGCTACAATCCACCAGTCCGGCATAATGTTTCCTATTGCAACATTAAACCATAATGTCAAACCTGAAACGATCATTACAACAGTTCCCCATGCCAGCGCCCAATACTCAAATTTTTCCCGAAATGAATACCGGTCATACATGGGAAGGTCTGACCTGAGACCAAAGTAGTTTCTTGTAGTTTCTAAAAAATCGTGCAGATCTTTCATTGAAGGGAGCATTGTGAAGGTTTCCCTGACCCTGAACTTGTTTTTAATAAGAAGTCCAAAAAGGTAAAATATATGATAAACACTCACACTTATTAGAATAACAGCAGAAATTCTGTGAATAATTCTCGCCACGCCGATGTTAAATCCCAGCAGTACCCATGTCGTGCCCGGGAATTTCAAAGGTATACCCGTAAATGCCAGAAGCGTGAAGCTCAACACCAGAAGAAAATGTTGTACCCTTTGATTTAAAGAAAATCTCACAAATTCTACTTTATCAGTATGTAAATTACGAGTTTCCATGCTTTTACTCCGAGTTTTGCTAAACCATTCATTGATTTGCTGATCTCCACACCCAAATTGTGTGCAATTTTGGGGAAGCCGATCCTGCGCTGAACATCCAGTATAACTCCAATAAGTAATGCCGATACAGTTCCTCCAATGACCACATAATAAAACCACAACTCATACGTGAGCCCTTTATATTTCCCGACAGTCCAGCTCAAATGATTTGCACCGGAACTTGCAAAATTCATTTTTGCGCCAGGATGACATCCGCTTTTACCACAGGTCTGTGGAAGATTTTTTATGTAAACGGTCGATCTGGGATTTCCTGGCGGCAGGACATCATGGCTTGTGTGACAATCCTCACAAACCGCAGCTCTGTCAAAGCCATACTCTACGGCTTTCCAGTGAAAACTCTGCTTATAGGAGCTGACCGCATCCGGGTTAACATGATGTTTTATCATTAGCTCCCTGTCATTATGACACGTTGCACACAACGACATTTTTTCATCAGCTGTCATTACTTTCTTTACCGGTAACACATTGTGGGCACTTCCCTGGTGACAATAGAGACATGTTGGAGCGTCTGCATCTTCCCCCGTGAGACTTTTGCCGTGAACACTATGAAGGAATGTCGAATACACTTCCTTATGCGTATAAGTTCTTCCTTCCTTAGCTGCGTGACACTCTGCATCACAGGAAAGTTTTGCACCAACGGCGGACACATGAGGATACTGCGTTATGTCTTGATGACAATCCTGACATCTCAGCTTCGAGTGCGCTGAATTAAAAAATTGTGTAGAATCGACATAAAGGTTAACAACTTTTTGAAGGGAATCTTTGTAGGCAAAGCCTCTCATGCCATGGCATGTAAGGCACCTACCTGTATTGTTTTCAGTCTGTGGAAAAAACTCCACCTGAGAGGACACCTGTGCATTCAGCATCTGTGATAAAGAGACTAATGCAAATAAAAGTAATAATAAAGGTTTCATAGTCATATCATCTGGAATATGAGATTTGGTTTAAGAGAAGTTTTATGTTGTCACAGTGAGTTACGCTTTTATATACAATACAGGTACGACAATCATTATACCTGCAATCAAATTTTGTGTCCTCGATCATCCAGCATGGTTTAGAGTCGTCAATATACGCTGGACAGGTCAGCCTTTCTGATTCAGGACACTTTCTTAATTGCCAGCAAGGAATCACTGCCAGCACTCTTTTTATGGCTTCAATAGTCATACTTTTATCATTTATCATTTCACGGACGCAGCCCAGCCAGTAAAGGTCATCCATGGAAAACAATCTGTGTTTACCGGCCGTTCTAACGGGAAGGACCAGCCCTGCTTCCTCATACTTCCGGATTGTCGATACGGCGACACCAAGATGTCTGGCCACATCACCAATCTTTAAAAGCTTACCAGCTGTCATGACAAACCTCCCCTGGCAAAAATCTACACCGAAAAGTGTAGGTATTTGCCAAAAATTTTTTCAAAACGAACTCTGGTGGAAATTTTGACCACTTTATTTGCCCTGTCATCTTCATATCCACCTTTTTTTCTTTGCAAAAAAAGTTAACTCATCACGAAATCTGGGATGGGAAATCTGAATAAGAGAGGTGACACGTTCCCGTATTGATTTTCCATGCAGATATGCGACACCAAATTCAGTAACTACATAATGGACATCGCCGCGAGAAGTTGTCACGCCTGCCCCTTCGGATAGGTGAGTTACTATCCTCGACACTGTTCCATCCTTTGCCGTGGAAGGAAGAGCAACGATCGGTTTACCCCCTTCAGACCTTGCTGCACCCCGGATAAAGTCAACCTGTCCACCAAATCCACTGTAAAAAGAGTACCCTATTGAGTCCGCACAGACCTGACCTGTCAGGTCAACCTGAAGCGCAGAGTTAATGGCCACCATCTTCTTGTTGCGTGCTATTATGAAAGGGTCGTTGACATATTGAGTCGGGTGAAATTCTGCAAGTGGGTTGTTATCTATAAAATCGAAAAGACGTCTCGATCCCAGAACAAAACTCGCCACCATTTTCCCCTGATGTAAGCTTTTCTTTTCATTCGTAATCACACCACTTTCGACCAGTTTAATCACCCCATCTGAAAACATTTCAGTATGGACCCCGAGATCCTTCTTATCTCCAAGCGACATCAATACTGCATCAGGGATTTTCCCTATTCCAAGTTGAAGCGTTGAACCATTTTCTATCAACCCTGCAATATTTTCCCCTATTCGCCTGTAAACTTCCATTTCTTCCGCAGAAGCGTCCGGTTCAACCTGAGGCAATTCCATAATCGGAACATCAGTTTCCACTACCCGGTGAATTTTACTGATATGAATAAAGCTATCCCCGAGAGCACGCGGCATATTGGGATTTACCTGTGCAATTACTGTGTGTGCAACTTCCGTTGCAGCCTTCGTAGTCTCCACACCAACCCCAAAACTACAAAAACCATGTTCGTCCGGTGGGGAGACGTGAATAAGGGCAACATCCACCTTCAGCTGTCCGGAATAGAACAAAGCTGGAATTTCAGAAAGGAAAATCGGTACAAAATCTGCGCGTCCTTCGTTAACAGCTTCACGAACGTTTTTTCCTATAAAAAGTGCTCTATGCCTGAAATGGCCCTCCATTTCCCTTCTGGCGTATTCTGCCTTACCAAGCGCGAGAAGATGAACAACTTCAATATCTCGCAAATCTTCACCCTGCGCCACCATGGCATCCACAAGGAGTTCAGGAACGGCACATCCGGGATGTATATATATAGTATCACCCGACTTCATCACACTTACGGCTTGCTCCGCTGTTGTAACCTTGGAACGATATGAATCAATCCAGGCCATCATTCCAGCAGACTCTCAATAGGTATATACTCTCTTCCAAAAATCTTTGTAACAATCTCCTGCGTGCAGCTGCCATTATAGGCACAGACGCCGCGAGACAAACTCTTATTCTCCTTCAGTGCAGTAATTATCCCTTTTTCGGCAATTTCAGAGACATAAGGGAGTACGGTATTGGATAACGCATAACCTGCTGTCCTGGCAACCGATGCCGTAATATTTGGCACACAGTAATGAATGACATCATGAACAACAAATATGGGATCGGCAAGTGTGGTCGGCCTGCTGGTCTCAAAGCAACCACCCTGATCAATAGATACATCGATGATAACAGCACCCGGTTTCATCCGCTTTACCATTTCTTCCGTGACAACGTGAGGAGTTTTTTCACCCTTCAAAAGGACTGCCCCAATCACCACATCTGCGTATACGACACTTTTTGCTATATTGACATCAGTTGCAAGCGCAGTCGACACGCGTTTATTAAGAAGACGGTCAATATTTCGGAGGCGTTCAAGGTCGCGGTCCAGAACAATAACCTGCGCGCCAAGATTTGCTGCAGTACGTGCAGCTTCTGTTCCTACAACCCCAGCTCCTATAACTACAACAGCAGCTGGAGCTATACCTGCTGTGCCGCCAAGTATAATACCACGTCCACTGCCGCCTGTCTCAAGATATCTTGCTGCAATGAAAACAGATAATTGCCCGGCAATCTCGCTCATTGCATGTAGGACCGGCCTCTCACCGTCGGCATCTTCAATCAGTTCATATCCAATTGAATTAACTCTGGATTCGACTATTTTGTCTATAAACTGAGGCCTTGCAACAGGTAAATTAATAAAAGTAAATGTGGTCTGTCCTTCCTCCAGAATTGAAAGCTCATCAATGGTGAGAGGGGCGACACCACATATTAGCTCTGCTCTTCGAAATACTTCATCCTTCGAGTAAACAACATGCGCACCCGAGTTTAAATATAATTCGTCACTAAACCTGCTCTGCATACCTGCGCCTGATTCGACAAAAACCCGATGCCCTTCACGAACAAGGGTTGCAACCGACGCTGGCGTTAATGCAACCCTTGTTTCTGATTTTGCACTCTCGTTAGGTATGCCGATATTCATAGCTTTCCATTCCTATTGCATCCCGTCGCCACTATGAATTTTAAATGTTACAAATAATATTCATATAATGTTACATAATTGACGACTAATCTGCTTCAGACAATTGCCTTTACAGATTTGACCTCCGCTTTCTTAAGGAGGTAATCGTGAATTGCTGCAGCTGCTCTTTTCCCATCTTCCATAGCCAGAATTACTGTTGCTCCACCTCGAGACAAATCGCCGCCGGCGAAGACACCTTCACGGCTTGTCGCACCTGTCTTTTCGTCAACTATTACAGTGCCCCATCTCGACATCTCTAAACCGGGTGTGGTGGCCTGTAATATAGGGTTTGGCTTTTGCCCGATTGCAATGATAACATTGTCTACGTCAAGGACAAAATTTGAACCAGGAACCGGAATTGGTTTACGCCGGCCGTCAGAGTCCGGCTCACCAAGTTCCATCTTTATGCACTCAATCGCCTTCACATTATTCCTGTCATCGGCAATAATTCTTACTGGATTCGTAAGAAGATGGAACTCAACGCCTTCTTCCTCTGCATGGTGAACTTCTTCTTCTCTGGCAGGCATTTCATCTTTGCTTCTGCGGTAAATTAAATAAGCCTTTTCCGGCCCAAGCCTGATAGCTGTCCTTACCGCATCCATTGCTGTATCACCACCACCAATGACCGCAACCCGTTTTCCAAGCTTCACGGGTGTATCGTATTCAGGGAAACGATAGCCTTTCATAAAGTTAACCCGTGTCAGGAATTCACTTGCTGAGTAAACTCCAGGCAAATTTTCCCCGGGAATGTTCAGGAAACTTGGGGTACCGGCGCCCGTCCCAAGGAAAACTGCCTCGAAACCAAACTCATCCATAAGTTCATCTACCGTGGCAGTTCGTCCTATTACGAAATTAGTAACAATCTCCACGCCGAGTTTTTTAACGTTCTCAATTTCCTGATCAAGTATCGACTTAGGTAGCCTGAACTCCGGGATTCCGTAACGAAGAACTCCACCTGCAGCATGAAGTGCTTCAAAGATAGTTACGCTATACCCCTTCTTAGCAAGCTCTGCAGCGCATGTCAAGCCAGAGGGGCCGGAGCCGACCACTGCAACCTTCTGGCTGCGCCTTTCTTTTATTTCAACAGGGGCAAACCCATTATGCAATCGTTCGTAATCAGCCACAAATCGTTCAAGCTTCCCAATTGCAACAGGCAGGTGTTTCTTACCAACCGGACAAACTGCTTCACATTGGTTTTCCTGTGGGCATACTCTGCCCGTGATAGCAGGGAGATAATTTGCTTCCTTTATCTTCTGAGCAGCACCAATGTAATCTTTATCAATAATCAATTTTATGAAACCGGGTATATCGATCTTTACAGGACATCCATCAATACATAATGGCTCCTTACAATCAATGCACCTCAAGGCCTCCTGTGACGCAAGAGATTCATCAAATCCCATGGAGACTTCTTCAAAGTTGTTACTCCGCACATCAGGAGGTTGTTCTATTGGCTTTTGTCTTGGTATCTTCAGCCTCTCCGATGGTCTCAATGTATTAGGCATTGGCCATTTCCTTCTCAGTATTTTGTTTCTCGTGTTTTTTTAATTCAGCTTCAAACAGTTCCAATGACAACTTTTCCTGCTGAAGGTAAGTTCTATTCCGAGCAATCAATTCGTCAAAGTCGACTTCATGCCCTTCAAACTCGGGCCCATCAACACAGGCAAACTTCGTGCTTCCACCAACAGTGACCCTGCAGGCCCCACACATTCCCGTTCCATCCATCATTATTGGATTTAAGCTGACAAATGTTTTTATTGATAGGGGTTTTGTAAAATCAGACACCGCCTTCATCATAATTATTGGGCCAATTGCATAAACTGCGCCAACTTTTTCCGCCCTTTTCAAATATTCATTAAGTGCATCCGTAACCAAACCTTTCATCCCGTAGGTCCCATCATCTGTAGTTACGATTACTTCATCACAAAAATCTCTAAGTTCATTCTCAAGTATTACTAGATCCTTTGATTTTGCACCAACTATGGTTACAACACGATTCCCGGCATCTTTAAGAGCACGGGCGATTGGATAAACTTCAGCTGTACCGACTCCACCTCCAATGCAAACAACATGACCATAATTATGCACAGGGGTTGGGTTGCCCAGAGGCCCGGCCACATCCAGCAGATAATCGCCAGCATTCTGCATGCTCAGTAACTTAGTTGTTTTACCAATGGTTTGCACGATAATTGTTATTGTCCCCGCTGACACATTGGAGTCGACTATCGTAAGGGGAATTCGCTCTCCATGCTCATTGACCCTTATGATAACAAAATTACCGGCTTTTCTTTTCCTGGCTACAAATGGAGCTTTGATAACAAATTTGGTGATTCCCCGAGCAAGAACCTCTTTTTCCACGATTTCAAACATTATCCAATCCTTTTATGGTTTTACATTTTTGTATTAACTTCACGAATGGCATTTACAGTGCAGTAATCAGCAACATCCCTGAAAAGCTCTATTTCAGATTCAGTTATTGGCTGACGACCGATAATATAATAATGGGCATATTCTACACAATCAAAATAGTCTGGAGCCATACTTTTACAGACTCCACAACCGTTACAATCGTCTGTGATAACGAATTTCATTGGCGTTGAGCTTGCTCCATCTTCGTTACCTGACGCACTCATCATCGCTCTATCAACCTTCAAATTCTAAAACTTTAAGAGTCCTTCCCGCTCTTCCCTTCCATGGATACTGCCGGAAAACCAGGAGAGCGGCTTCAGCAACAAATGTGCAATGCTTGTGCCGAAGTTTAAGGTGGAAAATCTATCCGTCACAAGTGTAAATTTCAGCTGACAAGGCATTTTACCACAAAGAATGGAGACAGCATTCCACTTAGAGGAAGATCACCACTAAAAAAAAGAAGCTGCTCCCCTTGATTCTCCAGATTTCAGTTATTATATTAGCACTCGTCATAATAGAGTGCCAACACTTTATTAAACAGTAATTTACAAAGATAAGGAGGGAAAGATATGAACATTAAACCTTTGGCAGACAGAGTGGTTGTTAAACCAATGCCTGCTGACGAAAAAACGAAAGGCGGGCTATATGTTCCCGACACGGCAAAAGAGCGTCCTCAGCAAGGCGAGGTCGTTGCAGTAGGACCGGGCCGGGTAACAGACGAAGGAAAGAAAATCCCAATCGAAGTCAAGGTTGGGGATAAGGTCTTGTACGGAAAGTATTCCGGTACAGAAGTCAACATTGATGGCGAAGAGTACCTTATAATGCGTGAAAGCGACATATTTGCAATTATTTAACCAAGAAAGGAGAACTGATCAATGGCAGCAAAAATGATTGATTTTGGAGCAGACGGACGCGCTGCACTCAAACGCGGTGTGGACAAGCTTGCCGACGCCGTTAAAGTCACACTTGGTCCAAGAGGAAGAAACGTGGTCATCGACAAGAAATTCGGTGCACCAACAGTAACCAAAGATGGCGTCACAGTAGCAAAAGAAATTGAACTCGAGGATCCAATTGAAAACATGGGTGCGCAAATGGTGCGTGAAGTCGCTTCGAAGACTTCCGACGTCGCAGGCGATGGAACCACAACAGCAACTGTTTTAGCTCAGGCAATCTTCAGAGAAGGATTAAAGAACGTCACTGCAGGGGCAAATCCAATGGATTTGAAAAGAGGAATTGACCTTGCAGTACAAAAAGTAGTTGAATCGCTCAGGGAACTGAGTAAAGAAGTTACAGATAAGAAAGAAATTGCACAGGTTGGAGCAATTTCAGCAAACAATGACAAAGAGATAGGTGAACTGATAGCCAACGCTATGGACAAAGTTGGCAAGGACGGCGTGATCACTGTCGAAGAGGCAAAAGGGACCGAGACCACAATGGAGGTGGTCGAAGGAATGCAGTTCGATCGCGGATATCTTTCTCCTTATTTTGTGACTGATTCAGAATCAATGGAAGCCGACCTTGAAGACCCCTATATCCTGATTCACGATAAAAAGATTTCAACTATGAAGGATCTGCTGCCGATTCTTGAGAAGGTTGCTCAAAGTGGCAGATCAATTTTAATTATTGCTGAAGACGTAGAGGGTGAAGCACTTGCCACATTAGTTGTAAATAAAATACGCGGAACGCTCAAGTGCGTGGCTGTGAAAGCACCAGGATTTGGTGACAGAAGAAAAGCAATGCTGGAAGATATTGCCATCCTGACAGGCGGACAGGTTATTTCGGAGGAAAAGGGCTTTAAACTTGAAAATACTCAGCTCTCATTCCTTGGAACAGCAAAGAAGGTGACCGTCGACAAGGACAATACTACAATTGTAGAAGGCGCTGGCAAGAAAGATGACATTAAGCGGCGGATAAATGAAATAAAGGCACAAATTGAAAAGACAACGTCAGACTACGACCGTGAAAAACTTCAGGAAAGGCTTGCTAAATTATCCGGTGGGGTTGCTGTTCTGAAGATCGGCGCCACTACTGAAGTTGAGATGAAAGAGAAAAAGGCCCGCGTGGAAGATGCTCTCCACGCTACGCGCGCTGCGGTTGAGGAAGGAATTGTACCTGGCGGTGGGGTTGCATTCATCCGCGCACTGGCTAAGCTCGACGGAGTAAAAACTGAAAATGACGATCAAAAAATAGGCGTTGACATCATCAGAAAAGCGCTTGAGGAGCCTTTACGCTGGATCGTCAACAACGCCGGCCTGGAAGGCTCGGTAGTCCTCCAAAAGGTGAAGGACGGGAAAGACGACTTCGGGTTCAATGCTCAAACGGAGACATACGAAAATCTGGTAAAGGCGGGCGTAATTGACCCGACTAAAGTAACGCGCACTGCACTTGAAAACGCAGCAAGCGTTGCCAGCTTATTGTTAACAACAGAAGCGGTTATTTGTGAGAAGCCAGAAAAGGAGAAACCACCCGTACCGAATCCTCCAATGGGCGATATGTACTGAGCAATGCAAATATTGGAGATCTACAAAGAAGTCCCGCTCAGTCGGGACTTCTTTGTTTATGTTTATTAACTTTCTCCTGCATTAGAAAGGATTCCACCTGACGTTAAAAAAGTTTTAATATATTCCTGATTCGCCGACTATTTGCCTGACGTCATTCTACAATAAACAAAAATTTCGATAACTCCCCGATCAATGCCGATGGGGATTCAATCCAGTAACCTGCTGCAGTGTTCCGATTCTTCCTTCCGACAAAGACACTTATACCTTTGAGGCGATTTGCCTCTCTAAATCCGTACTCATCTGTTATATCATCACCAAAGAAAACCGGTTTACCTGTTCCGTCTATTTTTTCCAAAATTATTCTCAATGCCTTTCCCTTATCCCAGTCAACCGGAGGCCTAACTTCAATAACTTTTTTACCATGAAGAATTTGAATTTTTCCTCGGCGTAGTGGTTCTCCCAGAATAGCATCAAGTTCTGATAGGACCTTCTTTACAGTTTTTGGATTAAGGTTTCTATAATGAATAGAAACCGAGTATTTCTTTTGCTCTATTAACGCGCCTGTACCAGCTAATTTATCGGAGATTGCTTTAGAAATTGAAAGAATATATCTATATGATCCGACAGACTGTGGCTCTATAAATCTGAAATCCGGCCCTTCAATTTCCACGCCGTGATTTCCCGAATAGTACAATCCTTTTATTCCGATAAGCTGTTTGACATCAACAAGCCTCCTGCCACTCAGTATTCCAACATTAAATCGTCTGACAAGCTCTTCAAGTATAAATTTTGTTATTGCTTTTAATTCGACCTGGTGTGGTCGCTCAACAATCTCGGTTAAAGTTCCATCAAAGTCAAAAAAGAAGACGGGATTCCTTCCTGCGATGTTCAGAAGTGTTTCGGTTCGAAATTTTACTGGCAGAGATATCAATTTATAGGTACACTATGTCTTTGTTATAAAAAAGAGACAGCGTCAGAAGAAGGTAATCACGCAGGTGACGCGTTATAAGGAAGTTTTGCCGTATATGTTCCCTTCCATTCTGACCTAATTCTGCAGCGTACTTCGGCTCGTTAATCAGCTGCTTTATCCAGTATGCCGTTCCTTCAATGCTGTGTGTAAGTATCCCATTGTACTTGTGCTTTATCTGAAGGGGAATTCCTCCAACAGCTGAAGCAACAACTGGCTTTGACTTCCACAAAGCTTCTGCCACTGTCAGTCCGAATCCTTCACGCAACGATTTCTGGAGAATTACCGTCGATCCTCTTTGCAATGCATTAATTTCAACGTCGCTTGAAGGAGGCAAAAGGAGAACAAATATATCTTCATCGCCATCTGCTGCGTTTCGAACATCTGAGAGTACCTTTTCACCTTCGGGATCATCTGTTGCGCCACCTCCGGCCAGCACAAGTTGACAATTAACATACTTCTTGACAAGCTTATATGCCTTTATAACACCCACAGGATCCTTGAGATAATCAAAACGGGAAATTTGCGTGATAACAGGACGCTTCCTGTCTATCCCGAAACGGTCAAACACAGATTGCACGAGGTTTGCATCGAGCTCTCTGTTTTTATCACTCAATGGATCAATTGAAGGTGAGATTAGAACCTGTCTTGTTAACAGCGGTCGACTGAATGCAGGGGCAGAAAAAATAACTGCATCATATTTTTCTATATAATCTTTTAAAAAAAGCCAAACCTGCTCATCAGGTTCTGAAAAATCTATGTGGCACCTCCAGACCCATTTATTTAAAAGATTTTCCCGCTTCTCAACAAGAACAATGGGTTGTGGGTCGTGAATAAATATTACATCAGCATCAAAATTCATGGACTGCGCATTATTTCGATTGATTTCAACAAAGTAATCAAAATCTTCCTTTTCAAAATGCAAGTTTACTCCATGGAGTGCATTATGCATCTTTTTTGTTATAGAAAAAAATTTTTCTCCCCCTCTAATGACATCCCAATCACTTCTTACCCCCAGTTCGTTAAGCATTGGCACCATTCGGGTTAAGATTTCTGCCACCCCCCCGCCTACGGCAGTGGAATTTACATGTTTTAGAGCAAATCTGCCGGCCTTCTCCCCAAGAGAATACAATTCACTGATTACTGCCTCACCAACAATGTCTTTATACTGCTTTATTTCAATCATAGACTCGGCCTTCTGCACCTGAAACAATTCCAAGTATCCTCGTTCTTAAACCCTCAAGCGTAAATGTATAAGGATCTAATTTAGACAATTCTTCAGCTGCACCTTCGTATCCGTTTGATCTGAGCCAAATTGAAAAATCATTCTCACCCTTTTCGAGTCTCAGCCTTGCTTCAAACATGTGATAATAAATTGAGTGTATGCTGACATTCCTTAAACATTCAATAAATTCATGCAAATTGGAAGCTCTCCATGGAGTCGGAAGTACAAATATTCTGCTGCTCATAAAATGAAACTCCTCTCCTTCCGGGGCTGATTGAGTTATCCTCTCAGCATATTCAGAAAGATAATTAGAAAGCAGCGATACAAGCTTGTTTCTCAAATCTGCAAGTCTGTTAAATTGCATAACATCTATACTGGCCAGCTTTTCACCGGCGAGCTCATCATTAAGCATATTAGTAACCCAATATGCAAAATCATTGGGAGGCTCTGGAGAGAGAAAATGATGCTGTTGAAGAAAACGATGAGTATGATGGTATATAGAAGTCAGTGGAACAACTTTAATACCTTCAAGGAGTTCAAATAAGTTGGAAGCCCTTTTTCCAAGCAATTCGGTGAGAACGAGTCGTGACTTGAACTCAAATATGGTGTCATCCATCTTTCTTATCGTCTTGATTGAGATAAACAGTTCTGACGGGAAAAGGGATTTTGATCCCCTCTTTGTCATACCTTTGTTTTAGTTTCTTTACAAATTCATGCTTTATTAAATACTGATCAACATAAGATTTTCCTCTCAATATGACGGAAAAATTGATCGATGAAGTAGCAAACTCGTTAAAGCGAATGAACGGCTGAAAATCTCTTACTGCCCCGGGGACAGTCATCTGAATTTCCTTTGCAACTTCTACGGTCACCCTTTCCACCTCATCTAAATCACTTGAATAATCAACACCAAGATTAAAGACAATCGACATGTCCGGGGCAGGCTCCTGATAATTGGTAATGATGAGACCCGCCAAATTCTTATTTGGGATGATTACATGGTTTCCAGAAAGTGTACGCACAACCGTTGCCCTCCAGTTCATATCTTCGACAAAACCTTCATCACCTGAGCTCAACTTAATATAATCTCCAACTCTAATTTGATTTGCAGCGAGTATTTGAAGCCCTGCAAAAAAATTTGAAAGAGTTTCCTGTAATCCCAGGCCTATTGCGAGACCTCCAACACCCAGAGCGGTGAGAAGTGGTGCAATGTGAATTTCCAGATAATCTAGAATAAAGAGAATTCCGATAGAATAAATGCTAATCTTGACAATATTTTTGAGCAATGAAGAGGTCGACGCCAGACCAGCCATCAAATTTTTATAGTGGTCAACGATTAGCACGCCAACTTTGGCCAGGACAATAGTCACGGAAAAAATAATTAATACGGTGAGTACTCTTATTGAAATATGGACTACATTTTCAGGAAGGCTCACATTCTTCAATACATAATAAACCCCCACCGCAATAGACCAGAATACAATGCCGCTTCTGAGTCCTTCTAATATGATATCGTCAAATTGCCATTTTGTTTTTCTTGCAATATGGATCAGTTTTGCAAGTAAAAAATTTCGCAGAAAAAGTCCGAAAATGATTGAAGATATTACAACAGCGGTTGAAAGGATGAGCATCTGCATAACAGTCATCCCTGTCGTCATGCTTCAACGAACTCAAAGTTAAATAGTTCGCTTAAAATCTTTGCCGCCCACCTGTATACATTCTGAACCTGAACTACTTCTCTCATCTTTCTCATCCTCCGTTCCTGCTCTTCCACTGGCAATTCAAGTGCCTCTCTTATTGCATCAGCAACTCCATCAATATGGTAAGGGTTTACCAGCACAGCTTCTGAGAGTTCCCTCGCAGCCCCTGTAAATTCACTTAGAAGGAGGACCCCTCGCAGGTCATTTCTTGACGCTACGAATTCTTTAGCAACAAGGTTCATTCCATCATGAAGTGAAGTTACAACTCCAACATCGGCTATTCCATTCCAGGCTGCAACCTCTTCTTTGCTGTGATTCGCTCGCATTAAGGTAATAGGTTTCCATCCCTTGAATCCATATTTATCATTAATTTCCACCATCAGGTCGTTCAAATGGTCATTTAAAACTCTATATTCTTCAATTCGCATTCGGCTCAAGGCTCCAAGCTGTATATAATTTACCTTACCCACATACTGAGGATATTTTTCAAAGAACCGAGAAACTGCCTTGAACCTTTCAAGAATGCCTTTTGTATAATCAATCCGATCAACTCCTAGAATGACCTTTGACCCAGCAAGCCTATACTTTCTCCTGAGCTCTTTTCTTAGTGCCACTACGTTTGCAGAATTCGATGTTTTTGACATTTCTTCAAAATCAATTCCTATTGGAAATGACCTGACTAACGTGGTGCGACCGCCACGACTGATTTTCATTGTGTCGTATTCAACCCTTGCCTCAAGATATCTGTTGATTGTATCGAGAAAGTTAATTGCATGGTACTGGATATGGAAAGCTAGCAGGTCATTAAATAGGAGATCCTGAAGTATTTCTTCCTTAAAAGGAAGAATTCGTATTACCTCATTGTTTGGCCATGGAATATGCCAGAACTGAGCAGTCACGACATTATGCAAGCGTTCTTTTAACATCCTTGACAGGTTTGCAAAATGGTAATCCTGTATGAAGACAAAAGCCGGTTTATCTCGAACGATTTCTGAAACAGCTTCAGCAAACTTCTCCTGTACTTTCTTATAAATTAGGTAATCTCTCTCATCAAATTGAGGTCGTACATAAGCAACATGGCATAATGGCCAAAGACTTCGATTAGAAAAATTATAATAATATCCTGTTTCCTCTTCCTTTGTCAGAAATACTCTCTTTAAGATATAGCTTGGGTTAGATGGGGGACACGCTATCTCATTTTGATCATTCACAACATAAGAATCCGCTTCTCCAGACGCCTGTGCTACCCAGTAACCGCCACTTGCCTCCATTACAGGTTCAAGAGCTGTCACAAGACCCCCTGGGGGAACGTAGTTCCTGATTTCCTCTCCATCAAAAGTGTGAACATATGGTTCACGATTCGATACCACCACAAGAAGCCGGTCACCAATTCTCGATCTCACAAGTTCAGATAATCTATCTCGAGTCCACATGATAATTTAATATAAGAAGTTGGACTACAAAGGCAAAAAGAATCCCGGTCAACTTGAATGGAAACTTAAGTTCCAGCCCAAGCAGACGAGTTTAACAAATCGCCTCTTCGACCTATGAAAATGTTGGACCACCCTGTAGGGATATTTGGATATTGGTACAATGTTTGTGGAGATGCGGGGATTCGAACCCCGGTCCGAAGATAGGACCATAGAAGCTTCTACATGCTTAGTCCCATCTTGAGTTTTCTTCGGGCACTACTCGTGGGACTGAGCTGTGACCCGAATATCCCGGTTTTTAATCTCATTGCCCCACCGGGAGGAAGGCAAAGAGATGCCCGTCTGATCGACGCCCATCTCAAAGCCGGCGAGCAAGACTTTTGAGTGGACGGGTTGCTTATTTAATTAAGCAGCCAATGCGTAGTTATAGTTCGCACTTATTGTTTTTACCGATTTTTTACGCGGACTCGGTGACCGCGGCATGCTGCTCCTACCATCCCAATCTCCGTCGATTCCAATATCATCCCCATAAAATAGCAATCTCGAAGAACATCTGGTAGTTTGCTTTTTTCAAAGAACAAATGCTATAATAAACTCTTTTTCTCTCTATAGTAATAACCCGGGTTTGTCCTGTAATGTTCCTTAAAAGCTGTCCCCCGAGCCATTATTACATATGTCAAGTATTTGTTTGGCAAATACCTGAGGCTCAATCGGCTTGGGCAAATAACCGTCAAAGCCAGCTGATTCAAATTTCTCTCTGTCACCTCGCATGGTATAAGCTGTCAGCGCAATAACTTTAATTCTTCTCGTTTCTTCTTTATCTCTTATCCTCTTTAAAATTTCAATACCATCCATCTCAGGCAGTTGTATATCGAGTAAAATAACATCTGGAGTTTGTCGAGATAGAAACTCGAATGTCTGTTTTCCGGAATCTGCTTCGTAAACATCGAAACCTGCCTTTTTCAGGAGGTAAACCGCAAGCTGACGGTTTATTGCATTATCTTCTACTACGAGGACATCCATGCTACAATCCCAATCGTAATATAAAACCTTTCCTGAGCAAAGGCAACCTACTGGCAAGGAGAAACAGGTACTTAAGTTTACCGTAAAAAGATAACTGCAAATTCATATCCATTTGACCAATTATTCAATCTTCCGAAACACCAGCACCATAAAGTCACCCAGAGATCTTATTAATGGAATCCGGCGGATTGCGTCATCAATTTGTTCCAGAAAACCTGCAACTTTTCCGTGAAATTTAAAAAAATCACTAGCCCATAGCGGCGGCGCAAATATGTTCAGACCAAATGAGTCTATCAGTTTAAAGCCCAGACGATTACCATCATTAACAAAAGATCGTTTCGGGTGGTAATACAATTCAACAAGCTTACCACCTATTCTAGCTTTTCCACCGGTAATTCTGCGTGACGCTTTTGAGATCCTTCCCTTTAACATAAAAATAGCTATTTCTGCTGCACAGATTCGGTTCACAGTATTAACCATAAAGATGCCACCTTGATTCAGACTATCTGAAACAGATTTAAATATTGGATTCAAATCCTTTGCAAAATTGATCCCTCCAAAATTTGACAGAACAGCGTCAAACTTATGTTCAAATTTGGGCATTGCCCTGTAATCTGCCGTCTCTAACTTGACCAGTGAGGATACCTTTGCCTTTGATATTTCTTCCCTCGCAATGGAGATCATGGCAGAAGATATATCGACACCGGTTACCTCATATCCAAGCTCTGCGAGCTTAATAGCATCTATCGCAGTCCCACAATTTATATCGAGAATCCTTTTTCCACGACTAACATATTTGACCACGTGATTTATGACGATTTGCCTTGCTCGTAAAAATTGAGGTAAATAAAGATTCTTCCGATATTCTTCTGCGTACTTTTCCAATGCATCGATAATTGTGGAAGAATCTGCTGACAGATCAAGTTTATTTATCATAATTCATTTGTGTAATTGTAATCGATGACTCCGTTTCGGGATTTCTGATTCTCAAAAGCTGCATTACGAGGAAAAGCCATGGAAGGGATACCAGGTTGACCAGATATATGAAAATCGACCTCAAAGTTAATTTTTCCATCCGCAGTGTTATGCGGCGCATTCTGTGAATTTTATGCAAAAAGCTGTGTAACACACGATAAAATATCGGCTTAAACTCACCCGGAAATAAAAGTGAAATGTCGCTGCTGTCATACCAGTTTTTCTTTGCACCCAGATTTCTTCGTACCATTTCGTAGAACTCTGTCCCAGGAAGAGGATAGGATACAGATACACCAATCTCATCGGGCATTTCATCCAGTACCATCCGAAACGTTTTTCGAATCTCTTCATATGTTTCTCCAGGATAACCAAACTGCAAAAAGTATCCTACCCTTATTCCTTCTTTTCTCAATTTTCGTGTAGCCAATCGGATCTGCTCCACCCTCGTTCCTTTTTCCATTGCGTCGAGGATTTTCTGAGATCCACTCTCGGCGCCAATCCAGACAGTTTCACAACCGGATGCTGCAAGCAGCTGAAAAGAATTCTCTTTAAGAAGTAAATCTGGACGTGACAGGCACTTATACCTGATTCTGATATTTGTCTTCGCCACTTCTTCTGAAAATTGTCTTATCCATCCTGACTTCAGGCCAAAAATATCATCACAAAACCAAATATGATCCGGGTGATATCGATCGACAATAATCGCAATTTCCTCCATGACATTTTCAGGCGACCTTGAGTTATAACTCCTTCCGTAAACAGGCTTTGCGCACCAATTACAGCCAAATGGGCACCCTCTTGTTGTGACAAGGTTCATCGAAAAGTAGCGATGACGGTTTTGCCATGCAATGCGATACCTTTCAATATCTACCAAGTCCCATGCAGGAAACGGAATTAAATCGAGATTCGAGGTTGGTGCCCTGGGCGGAGCTATAATAACCTTACCTTCAGATTTAAATATCACCCCGTTGATTGATCCTACGTCACGACTATCCTTGCTAAGGATATCCTCACATAGTTCAAGAAGAGTGTACTCGGGCTCCCCATAAATCACAAATTGAGCACCATGATAAAGGTATTCAGAAAAACGATCGGATGAATCCAGCGCAGAAACTATGACGGTACATCTCGCTTGCCGTGCAATTTCAATCATCCTGTATGTGGCAAGGCGCATCCTCTCGAGGCACATTTTGGTAAGGTAATTAAAATTATCGTCGCATATTGCAACAATTTTTGGAGAATACTTCCGGATCATCATAGACAGTTCCTCCTCCCTGCTCGCAAACATTGAGTCAAAAAGTACCACGCTTATGCCAGCTTCTCTCAAAACACTCGCAGCATACAAAGTGCTTAGGGGCGCATAGGGCTGCATCGTTTTGAACTGTTTGCGGTCAAATCTCAAAAAATACGAATGAGACAACAATACATCAGTCATTCAGCCTTGTTAACCTTTGCAGGTTCTCCTTTCTCAATCTTGATTCGTATTCGTACAGTATTTTCGTCTGAAAATCATTCGGGTGTACTTTAGATGCATAAGGAGTTGTACGGAAAAGGAGGTCAAGCTGTTCATTGTCAAATTGGGGATACCGTTTTCTCCATACATTTCGATAGTAAATCATTAAACGTAAATCAAGCTTGCTCAGATAGCCGTTTCCTGATGGATTGTTAGGTTTGCTCACAGCAGCTGACCTGGCACTTATGTTTGCTTTAATCAATTGTTCCCAATTCGGATAAAACCCTGCTACCCAGCTATTTGAATTATAAAGTTTTAACAGCAGAGAACTATCCGATAAGTATAAAGGCCGAAGTGTTACTAACTCCGTCGCCGTGAAAATATTTTTTTCGGGAATTTCCAGATGGTTCTCCGATAAAAAGTAATTTGCACAGAGAAACCGCTTCTTATTTAGCAAGAATGTTTTCTTGAAAAAAGTAATAATTGCTCTGCAAATCCAGAGCCTTTTTTCTTCCGAAATAAGAAAAAGGTCAACATCTGCATTCCCATTGTTAACTCCTTTGGACAATGAGCCGGATAAGAATACAGCTCTAACGAATGGAAATTGACCAATGAAGTTTCCAATTAGCCCTGAAGCCGACAGCATGAATCTGGCTGCCGATTCTCTCTTCTTTCTTAATTGAACTATTGAGTCGTCACTTCTAATATGATAATATCCGTCCCTGGATTTAAATTGGTGCTTTATCAAATTCATTCGCATATCACTCTCGGTTATTGGCTCAGGAAAAAAATGAACCAATTCCTGCTCCGTAAGTGGATGTTGGAACAGATCAAAATAAAGGAGAGTAGCTCGCACATTTTGAAGAAAGTCCATTTAGCTATATAACTTTTTGCGAATCTATAATAGTTCCCCTGAAGGTGGATTCGCTTTGAATTTTGCTGCTAAATTGCAAGTCGCTGTAGTAGTTTGTAAATTCTCCCTGAAGAAAGTCGCTATTCATGAAGCGTGAATATAAATCCCTCGAAGATCTCAATTATTTAGAGACATTACACTTAGTATTGAAATCCTTTAAAAATCCCGGCTTTTTTGTCTATGTTGCTGAGGTGGGTTTTAACTTTATGCCTGTTAAATACGTTTCTCCAGGTTTCAAGTCAATTACAGGTTATAACGAGAGTGAGTTCAAGGATCTTGGAATATATGCTCGTGAAATCGTTCATCCGGACTATTCCAGGGAATTAATGAGCTACTACAATGGCCTTCCCAGTAAAAAAGATACACAGTTTATAGATTACAAAATTATCTGCAAGGACGGGACTGAAAAATGGCTATCAGAAAGGGATGCTGTTGTGAGGGATCAAGCCAACAAAAGCGTCATAACCGCAGCGGTTACTGAGATTACAAAATACCAGACCCTTATAGACAATCTGACCGAAAAATCGAGAGAACTTGAACTGATAAACAAGGTCGCATTATTTGCATCTTCATCTCTGGAGATAAGAAAAATTGTAGAAATTGTTGCTGCTGAAATTCGAAAATTTATCGACTATGACTGGATCCTGATCGGCCAATTTGACCAAAACGAAGAAAACATCACACCTATATTTACTGGAAAGTTTGAAGATGGTGTTTTCAAAATACTGGATGAAGTCTGTGCAATCTCAATTGACGACGATATATTAACTACGGCTTTACATAATCGAAGAACAGCTATCCAATTGGATACACCTAACTCCGTTACAAATGACAACCACTATCTGTCAAATGCCTGTGTCCCTATAATTGCAGGAATAAAACCAATCGGAATTATCCAGCTGAAGTCGACAAAGTCGTCAGCTTACGACGAGGAAAGCGCTAAACTACTGGAACGGCTCGCAGGGTCAGTCGCACTATCGCTTGAGAGAGCAATACTTTTTGAGGAAACAAGAAAGATTAACCAGTATTTAATTGAAGTAAACCAGCTAAAGAATGATTTCCTCGCGAACACTTCCCACGAACTGCGGACGCCTCTTAATTCAATAATTGGATTTCTAACTCTAATTACCGAGAAATATTATGAAAACGAAGAAGAATTAAACCAGTTCAGTCGAAATGCACTTGAAAGTGCCCACCATTTGTTGAGAATCATTAATGACCTGCTTGACATATCAAGAATTGAGGCCGGAAGAGTGCAGCTCAATATGGAGAATGTTTATGTCAACGACATTATGAAGGAAATGAAGAATATATTTCAAATACAGGCTGAGAGCAAAGGAATAAAATTTGAATTAAATTTGGGAACTGAACCGATATTCGCTTATACTGATGCACAAAAACTCAAGCAAGTCCTTATAAACATAATTAGCAACGCAATGAAATTCACTTCACGCGGCGGTATCTCCATTTACTTAAATTCACTTGATGAAAAAATTTTGTTCACTGTAAAGGACACAGGGATCGGTATTCCTCTGGATAAACAACCGGGGCTCTTTCAAAAATTTTACCAGGTCGACAGCAGTACGACCCGCAAATTTGGGGGCACCGGCTTGGGACTTGTCATTGCACGCTCATTCATAGAGATGATGGGGGGAGACATTCAGGTGGAAAGTGAAGGCATCGGCAAGGGCACAACTGTAAAATTCACAATTCCAAAGGAAAGAGAAGCAAGGTGAAAGGTAAAATTTTAATAATTGATGACGACCCAAATGCGAGGATGATTCTCAGCAGGATTCTCAAAAAAGAAGATTACGAGATCTGCGAAGCAGAAAACGGTAAGCGCGGACTTGAAGCGGCAAGAGAATTCGAACCAAATGTAATTATAGTCGACTGGATGATGCCAGAAATGGATGGAGAACAATTCTCACGCATCGCAAAATCAGATCAGAAATTAAAGCAATCACATATAATTCTCCTGACTGCAAAGGGTGACACGGTAGATATAGTTCGTGGACTTGATGCCGGTGCAGATGACTACATCATCAAGCCTGCGCAGCACCCTGAACTCCTGGCGAGAGTTAGAACAGGAATGCGCTTGAAAAATCTAAAGGACGAAATCCATGATTTAAGTCATCGGGTTGCGGTTCTGGAGATGGCTGCAACCGTTGGTCATGAAATTAACAACCCTTTAAACGTGCTTTTCCTTGCCCTCGATCTTCTCAGGAGCACTTTAAAAACGCGAGATTTGGAAAAAATGCAGCGCGCTGTCGACCTCATTGCCGAAAGTGCGGAAAGGCTCAAATTAATTTCCAGAAAATTCACAGAACTCAAAGAACCCGCAAGGAAAACTTATGTAAACGACCTGAATATGATCGATATCCACGGGGAAAAAGAGCGTAAAGAAGAGAAATGAGTTTTAGCTTATTGAGATGGGCAGCAAGTCAATACGATTTGCTGCCCATCCATTCAAAGCCTTACTTCCCCTCCTCCTTCATTTTAGCCTTCAACTCCTGAACCTCCTGTCGAACTGCCTGGGCAAATTTTTTCAGTTCACCCATGTGCTTTCGCACCCTGGTTCCAGCCGCTTTGTTGCCCTTCTCGTAAAATTTACGGAAGTCCGCTTCAAAGCTGTTAACGAGGTCGCGGAGTTCATCAAATTTAGCCATATTACTTCTCCTTGTTTTGTTTTTGTTTGTTTTTGTTATGTGGTGTACTCACCATTGATTTTTACATACTCGTAGCTAAGGTCACAGGTAATCACTTCTGCCGATTGCTTTCCTGCTGCCAGATCTATCGTTATCTCTATTTCTGGATTGGAAAATATTTTCCTAAGTTTATTGGTATTGCATTTTACAGGTTCATTTTGATTAAAAACAAGTACATTTTCAATTTTCAGGGAAACTTTCCTTTGGTTAAAATTTACAGGACTGTTCCCAACAGCAGATAAAATTCTTCCCCAATTTGGATCACCGCCAAAAATTGCAGTTTTGACCAAAGGCGAGACCGCCACGGCTTTTCCAACTGCAACAGCGTCTTCGAATGACCGTGCATGCTGGATCTTTAAGTGAATCACCTTTGTGGCTCCCTCACCATCTTTTACAATCATCTCAGCAAGCTGATGCAAAATAACAGTTAATGCTTCCTCAAATTTTCTCAAATCACTCTGAGATGTGACAGCCGTGCCTGATGCGCCATTTGCCAGCAAAAAGACAGTGTCATTGGTGCTTGTGTCACCATCAACCGAAATAAGATTGAAGCTCTTTGAAACAGCATTTGCCAGTATAACCTGTGCATCCTCGCCCCTCAACACTGCATCCGTTGTGACAAAACAGAGCATGGTCGCCATATTTGGATGTATCATCCCAGCTCCCTTTGCAGAAGCCCCTATTCGAAAATACCTTCCTCCAGGCAACTCAACTCCGGCTGCACACATTTTAGGAAATTTATCGGTAGTCATTATCCCGCGAGCGAAGCTCTCATCATAGTTGATTGTAAGCTGATCAACGAGTTTTGGAACAGCTTTTTCAATTTTATCGTAGTCCAGTTGTACCCCAATTACCCCTGTTGAAGCCACAAGGACCTCTGTCGGCTCTATATCAAGCGACTTTGCAACCACCGCCGCTGTTTTCCTTGCTGTCTGAATCCCCCTTTCACCCGTCAGAGCATTTGCACATCCACTGTTGACAACAATCGCACGAACTTTTCCGTGAGATTTCTTCAAATTTTCACGGCTGACTATTATGGGACTTGCCTGAAATTTGTTTCTTGTGAAGACAGCTGCTGCAACTGCAGGTTCAATGCTATATATAAGAGATAAGTCCGGTGCTTTGTCTTTCTTAATTCCTGCGCTCACAGCGCTTGCAACAAATCCTCTGGGAAACGTAATTGATCTATCGAAATATAAATTCATTTTACAATCTCTTCTTCAAGAAGCCTTCAATTTTGTTAAAAATAACAGATTAACAAAGTCAATAGCAAGGAAATGTTGCAAAATCAAAAAAATTGTGCTTAACCAGACCTTCTCAGTTGCCCCATTTTAACAGATTTTAAGGAAAAATCGAGCCCCCAATCCCGCACGCCGAAATCTCTCATAACGACCCGCACAATGCTTTTCAGTTGTGCTTCATCCTATGCCGAAATCACCTGCTTTTGTGGAAGACAACCTCACTTTTCCACCGATGATTCATTGATAAAAGATCAGGCGACATCTTGTTTTAGGAAATATTCAGTGAATTCATTATCTCATTGAATTTAGTCCAAAAAAGCTATAAATTTCACCATTGCTTTAAAAGGAGATGCCAAATGCCGACGTACGAATACAAATGCCAGAAATGTGGTTACAGTTTTGAAGAATTTCAGCCTATTAATGATGATCCCTTGTCCACATGCCCAAAATGTGGCGGTTCTGTGCACAGAATAATCGGTGCAGGAGCAGGGTTGATTTTCAAAGGCTCAGGATTTTACTTAACCGACTACAAAAAGACCGGGTCATCACCCAGCACAAATGGCGGCAATGGAGAGCACTCTTCAAAACCCAAGGAGCATACTTCACCTGGGGATGGTGAGGCCTCGGTTCAGAAAACCGAAAAGAAAGCATCCTGAAAAATTAGACTTACCTGGCAGGCTTTTCAAATTTCTCTGCGGGCTGTAGTCGTGCGCCTCGAATAAATTCAGAAGCAGGGAGTTTTTTCCTCCCCTCGAGTTGCAGTTCAACTATCATCAGTAACTTGTCCGCGGTTGATACGTACAATTCGTTTCCCATAGTGATCAATTGTCCGGGTGCAAAAGCTGATGGTATATTTGTTTTCCTTGTGCGATAAATTTTAAGCATCTTCCCCCTGAAGAAGGTATAAGCTCCGGGATCAGGCGAAAAGGCACGGATGAAATTGTGAAGGGCTTCAGCAGGCTTACTCCACTCCAATAAGCAATCCTGTTTTTTAATCTTTGGCGCTCTCGAAGCTTTGCTTTCATCCTGTGGAATCGCTATGTAATTTCCATTTTCTATTAGCTCTATTGTTTCAACAACAGCTTGAGCCCCAAGGTGACTTAATTTTTCCAGAAGCTCACCTGCTGTCTCATCTTCTCCAATTACAGTTTTCTTCTGTACCAAAATTTTACCTTTATCAACTCCTTCCTCCAGCAGAAACGTTGTAACACCTGTTTCCTTTTCTCCGTTTGCAATTGCCCAGTTTACAGGAGCCGCACCTCTATACTTTGGGAGCAGTGAAGCGTGCAGGTTAAAAGATGCCAGCTTGGGAACAGACAAAACTTTAGCAGGCAGAATTTTGAATGCAACTACAACCAGTAAGTCGGGAGAGAGGTCTTCCAATAAAGAATGAAAAGCAGGATCATTGAGATTTGTCGCCTGTATCACTTTCAATCCAAGTTGATCTGCGGCGACCTTTACTGGCGGAGGCACAGATTTAAGTCCACGCCCCTGAGGCTCATCAGGATTTGTCACCACAGCAGCAAGTTCCCAGCGCTTTTCGGAATTGATCACCATCAGTGATGGAATGGCAAATGCAGGTGTTCCCATAAAGACAATTCTCATCGTACTCTACCAATCTAACGTGAATTTCTTCCTACTTTAGCCCCAATTTTTCAGCATTTTGTCGAAGCACTTCAATAACGAATTTAATATGCTCATCCTCAGGTATATCTATCTCGGCAAAGCCCTGCCTTATATCTTCCCTGCTGACACTACGCGCAAACGCCTTATCTTTTAGTTTTTTTCTTACCGAGCCCGGTTCAAGGCCTTCTAATTTCGTCGGTCGAACAAGAGCAACTGCTGTCACAAATCCGCTCAGTTCATCCGATGCAAAAAGATATCTTGCCATTAAGCTGTCGCGCTCAACTTTTGTGTAAGGTGCGTGGCCGAGAATCGCCTTCCTGATATTTTCTGGATATCCCCTTTCCTCAAGAATTTTACTACCAATATAAGGATGCTGTTCGGGGGTTGGAAACTTCTCGTAGTCAAAGTCGTGCAGTAGCCCTGCAATTCCCCATTCATCTTCGTTTTCGCCGAATTTCCTGGCATAGGCTCGCATCACGGCCTCAACAGCATAAGCATGCTTGAGAAGACTTTCCGATTTTGTAAACTCGTGCAGAAGCGATTCTGCATCTTCTCTGGTTGGCATACTATTTTTACTCATGGTTAGAAAATATATCGGCAAAAAGCGAGAAAAACAATGGTCATATCCTCTCAGGAAATCAGCACAAGTAAGTCCCATATATAGAATAATTGCCACATTCCACACCCTGCAATGCAGGAATTAAACTGGAGAGGGTAATATGCCACAATTCTGAATAAATTGCTCCTTGTTTTAGCAAAGTTTTGCAATATCTAAAACCCCTATTCTTAATCGTAACTAAAAATACCGGCACATCTGTTGTGCTAATCCTTATGAAGCAAATTTTTGCTAATATTAAAAAGGAGATTCACAATGGACAAAATGACCCTCTTTCGAAAAGCTCTTATTACTCTTATTACAATGACACCAGCTTTCACATTTCTGACCATTCCATCATACTCACAATCCCCTCTAAACTGTCGTCAATGCCACGCAACACAATTGAACAACTGGCTTTTAAGTCACCACTCAAATACTCAAAAGGATGTTGCCAATGAACTTGCTGCAAACTGGGTAGGCCAAACACCTGATTCTGTTATAACCGGCTCCCAGGCTGAAGATTGCATAGCATGTCATGCACCAATAGCAGTTTCAGTCAACGGCGGCATGACAGAAACTCAGGCGATGGGATTCTTCTTCACCACCCTCAATGGAAAATACACCAGTGCAACGGACACAACGAATTCCGGCCAGTGGCCACATGTTTACTGCACAACTTGTCATAATGTTCCGTCTGATCACCCTTCGACAATGCCAGCTCAAATGGTATTCAACTCTAAAACTGCAAAATACGACTCTGTTAAAAATGTTTCAGCACTTTGTGGCAACTGCCATGGCAATCTTCATTTTCCCAACACAGACCACCAGCTCTACAACGGTTGGCTGCTCAGCAGACATGGACATGGTGGTCAAACTGATGTTGCAGCAGAACTATCGGCTAACGATGCTGGTTTAACTCCAGCGCAGGTGACTGCTAATGAGGATTGCATAGCATGTCATGCACCAACCTCAGTTCAAATGAAAGGAGGAATTTCTGAAGCTCAAGCTCTTGCTACGTTTTTCTCCGTGGATATGAATGGCAAATTTAGTGCATCAACAGCAGCTGTTGATACTATGGAATGGACAGAAGTTGCATGCAATGCCTGCCATGACCCGCATCACCCCGACACTTTATCTTATTTCAACTCATCAACAAGATCTTATCAATTAATGAGCAATTCAAATCAGTTGTGCGGTCAATGCCACGGAAATCTCAGATTTCCAGATACCGACCACCTTTCATACAACGTTGAAAAAGGGACAGGGGGAATTGGGGTTTCGGATATACAGACCATGCCCGGCACAAAATGTGTCGATTGCCATATGTACAAAAGCAGCGTGGACGGGACAAATTCCAAAATGCTGAGCGGCCACTCATGGCAGGTACTGATAAAAGAGCCGGACGGAACAACAACAGCAAGCTGTACAAACTGCCACTCCAACATGGGCGCAGACTCTGTAATGGTAGTTATTAATAGCTGGAAAAAGGAATTCGCGCTTCTTGATTCCGCAGCAAGGGCATACGTGAGCAGGGCAGACAGCATTCTAGCAAAACCAAATGCAACCGGTCTGGATAGTGCATATGTGGCGGAAGCAACTGTAAATATGACTTTTGCTGAAGGTGATGAAAGCGGCGGGTTTCACAACCACAAATATAGTGTAGCCCTATTGAATGACGCAATCACAAAAGCAAAATCTGTTGTGACAGGAATAAATCAGTCAACCAGCAATATCCCTTTGAAGTTTGAACTCCTCCAAAACTTCCCAAATCCGTTCAACCCATCGACAAAGATAACATTTATTCTCCCGACCGCTACAGTGATAACAGTGGAAGTTTACGATATTCTGGGACAGCGCGTTGCGCTGCTGGTTAATTCCAAAAAATTTTCAGCCGGCATCCATACTTTAACCTTTGATGCTGAAGGTCTTCCCAGTGGAATTTACCTGTACCGAATTTCGACTCCACTTTTTTCACAGGTAAAAAAGATGTTGCTACTGAAATAGTATCATACGATACTATGTGAAGGACAAGTAAAATATTGCTCAATTATCCATCGGGGTCAGGCGGTATCAGGTCGAGGTACTGCTTGACTACCGATGGAGGGAACGACCTTATGATGCGAGAGATGACGTCCACACTCAAGTGAATTTCGAAGGATAACAGGACGGAACAGTGAATTCTATAAGTGGACGGTCGTCCGGGAGTTCCCTTTTTTTTACATTTTCTTTGAGATAATATTCATTAAATTACTGTGAAATGATAGAGAGAATTATAGATATAGCAAAGCAAGCAGGAAAATTTTTGAAGGAAAACCAGGGAAAAATTTCCGAAATAATTGAGAAAGGTTCATTCACCAATCTTGTCACGGACATCGACAGAAGATCGGAAGCGATGATAGTTGATTTCATCCGAAAGAACTTTCCCGGGCATGAAATTCTTGCCGAAGAGGGTGGAGCGACAAAATCGGTCTCTGATTACAAGTGGATTGTTGATCCACTGGACGGAACCACGAACTTTACGCATGGCTTCCCTGTGTATTGTGTTTCCATTGGACTTGAATACAGAGGCCAGGTCATTGCCGGCGTGGTTTATGACCCAAACTTTAACGAACTTTTCGCTGCCGAGAAAGGTTCGGGAGCATTTTTAAACGGCAAGCGAATAAAGGTAACGCAGGTGCGCGACTTAAGTCACGCCATGCTTGCGACCGGATTCCCCTACGATGTTAAGGACAATCCATTTAATTGCATTGAGCATTTCAACACATTTCTTTTGTACGCACAGGCAATTCGCAGGTTAGGTTCTGCTGCCCTTGACATTTGTTACGTTGCTGCAGGCCGACTTGACGGTTTCTGGGAAGTGAATCTGCATCCGTGGGACACAGCTGCTGCGGTTCTGATAGCTACCGAAGCAGGAGGAAGGGTTTCTGATTTTCGTGGAATGGAGTACAGTATATATGACAAAAATATCCTGCTTTCCAACGGGTTGATTCATGATCAAATGATAGAGCTACTGTCCCGAAATCTATACGATTAGTACTATGTCCAACCTGTTGCAGCTCACTTAAAAGCTTTAATGCATTACAAATAATTTCTCATTTTCAATTTCAACTTTATCATCAAGATTAGCATAGACAATTTCCTTACTGTTGGTCGGGATTTGAATCAGCCAATCCCCTTTTTTGTTCTTTACAACACTACCGAAGAGCTTTCTTGATTTCTTATCCGAAAATTTCTCAACAAACACCCATCCAAAGTAGGCGACAACATCTCTGACCACAAACGCAGGAACACGTTCCCCGCTATTTACTGAGATTTCTTCTACTCTCATAGGGAGATAATTCCGCTGGATGAGTCGCTCAATGAAAGACTGACTTACATCTCTTCCGTCATACACAAGCCTGTGCATAGACCTATTAACAATTTTACCGTCAATGATGTCATCAAGCGCTCTTATGATTTCGTCTTCAGATTTCATTTCGCGATACCGTTATGAAATGTTGAACATCTTTGAAAGTTTTGATTAAGCTGTTACTGTTCCTCCTTCTGACAAAGGTTTATGAGAGCTAAAGATGGGTTTCATGAAAATAGAGAAATAGTTTAAATCTCGTTATATCCAAAATAAACTCTCTTTCCGTCTATAATAATTGGCCGTTTGATGAGATTGGGATCTTTGAGCATAAGATCTATAAGCTCAGATTTGCTGATTTTCTTACTTCCAAGCTTCAAATCTCTGTATGGTTTCGAATGCTTATTAATATAGTCATCAAGACGGTTCTCATCTATATTCTTCTCAAGGAACTCCCTCGATGGCGGCTCCTTAATAATGTCACGTTCTTCAAAGCTTATCTTTACCTTTGTTAAATAAGCTTTTTCCTTCTTACAGGTACCGCATGTTGCCTTCTGATACATTATAACCTTACCCATATAATACTCCTTAATTGAAAATTTATAGTAAAATCCAGAACATCACTCGCTGTAAATCCTTTCCAGTATTAGGTTGGCTTTATGAGGCTTCTCTGACGAAATTTCAAATGAAGCTTCTACCTCCGCGTAAGCAGCCCTTGACCTTTTCTCATCGTTACCGTAAATAAATGCAATAACATCTCCCGCTCGCAAGAAATCCCCCACTTTCTTCTCAATGCGAATGCCTGCAACAGGATCTATGGAATCGGTTAATTTTAACCTGCCGGCCCCAAGCTTCACTGCTGCCATTCCAATCCGATAAGCATTAATAAAGCCAACGTATCCGGTCTCTTTACCCTTGATCTCAAGAATTACCTTTGGTTCTGGATACTTTTGCAAATTATCAATAAAGGAAACGTCGCCACCCTGTGCAGCGACCATCTCCCTGAATTTTTCATAACCCGAACCGTCTTTAAGTTTTTTTCGAACGATTCCTTCAGCTTCACCTGGCGATATGCCTAAACAGAGTCTGACCACTTCAGAAGTTAAACTTACCGTAAGTTCTTCCACATCCTCAACATTGCACTCAGATCTCAGCACTTTAACAGATTCGACAATCTCACGCCAGTTACCAATTTCATTACCGAGCGGTTGGTTCATATCTGTCAAAAATGCTGTCACTTTCTTCCCAAACATCTTTCCTACTTCCACCATCTTCCTTGCGAGATTTCTTGCATCGTCCGGATTTTTCATGAAAGCGCCGTTTCCCACTTTAACATCAAGTACCAGCGCGTCAATTCCTTCGGCTATCTTTTTGCTCATTATGCTTGCCGTAATCAGCGGTATTGATTCAACCGTTGCAGTTACATCTCTCAAAGCATACAGCTTCTTGTCGGCTGGAACTATATCTTCTGACTGAGCACTCATTACCAATCCGACTCTTTTAAGAATATCCTTGTACTCGGAAATGGAAAGGGCAGTTCGAAATCCAGGAATTGATTCGAGCTTATCTATTGTTCCACCGGTGTGCCCAAGTCCTCTTCCAGATACCATAGGTACCTTCGCGCCACAGGCAGCTGCCAGGGGTGCAAGAAGCAATGAAATTTTATCACCCACACCGCCAGTGGAGTGTTTGTCAACTTTGCACCCTGTAATTTCGCTGAGATCTACAACTTGACCTGTTTCAATCATAGCGCGAGTGAGGCTTGTAACCTCACGATCATTCATCCCACGGAAGAAAATAGCCATCAATAACGCAGAAGCCTGATAGTCATGAATTTCCCCATTGGAATACCCCTTTATAAAATACCTGAGCTGCTCATCAGATAACTCAGTGCCATCCCTTTTTGCCTTAATAATTTCGTAAGGGGTATACATCCTTAGTCAATGATGCATTTTTCTTTCAAGGAAAAACAACCCGGCTATTGTCTTTGCATCGACAATCTCGCCATTGTAAACCATTTCGAAAGCTCTTTCGTACTGTATTCTCTCGAGAGTTAATCCCTCCTCTCCTTCTTCCAAATTTTGCTGACCATCATGCAAACCAGTTGCTAGATATATATATAGCTTTTCCGTACAAAATCCAGGCGAAGTATAAATTGCCGTGAGCTCCTCAATCTTCTCTGCGGTATAGCCTGTTTCTTCCCTCAACTCTCTCACAGCACATAATTCAGGAAGTTCCCCTGGTTCCAGTTTCCCTGCCGGGAGCTCATACAGCAAACTATTCATCGGATATCTTTTCTGGCGAACAAAGACCACGTTACCGTCATCAAGTAACGGAAGGACAACCGCCCCTCCCGGATGTTCAGCAACTTCTCGAATGGTCTTTCTACCCGATTCATACTCAACTTCGTCAACTATCGTGTTAAATACACGGCCCCTGAATACAACCTGACGATTAATTAGTTTTAGAGACATTTATTCCGCGACTCCCTGGTTTGATCAATGGGATTCCTGACCTGCACAATGGGCAATTTTCAGGTTGAAAAACCGGAACAGGCATCTTGAGAATATGAAAAAAATCTACACCAAAATTTACAGCCGTCGTACTCCGATCGACAATACATGCTACGCCCAAAATAGTTGCACCTGCGTTTCGCACCAGTTCAACAACTTCATGTACACTGCCACCTGTGGTAACAACATCTTCACACACAAGGACAAACTCGTCATTCCTGATTTCAAATCCTCGCCGAAGAGACATTTTACCATTATCCCGTTCAGCAAAAATCCCACGACTGCCCACCTGCCTGGCAACTTCCTGTCCAACCATTATTCCACCTATAGCTGGTGAAACAACCACATCTATTTTTTTATCGGAAAAATGTGCTGCAATTTCACTACATAGTAGTTCATTGTAAGCTGGATACTGCAGGACTTTCGCACACTGGAAGTATTCTGAACTGTGTAACCCGCTGGTTAAAAGAAAGTGCCCCTGCTGAAGGGCACCTGTCTTCTGAAATAGTTCTATTATCCTTTCCTTGTCCATCAAGTCTGAAACAGTTTATCTATTTTTTCCGCCAGCTCGAAGTCCAGTGCTGTTAACCCTTCAACACTATGAGTAGTTAGAACAATTTTCACCCTATTATATTCAATCGTTATATCCGGATGATGATCCATTTTCTCTGCAGCAAGAGCAACTTTTACAACAAACCCCATAGCGTGTTGAAAATCTTTTAGTTTAAAATCACGTTTGATTGAACTCCCCACTCTTTCCCATGATTGAAGTTTTAAAATTCTGGATTCAATCTCTGCCGACGATAATTTAGTCATCATTGTAGTCTAATTTAACACTCTTTTTTTATGAATACATTTCCATCTCAGCCAGCTCGGAAATAATATGACCGATTGTGATATGGCCTTCCTGGATGCGCTGGGTATTGTTAGAAGGAACAATTATAGGGAGATCCACCAGCTGCTTCAGTTTTCCTCCATCCTTGCCCAGTAATCCTATGATGAAAATCCCATTTTGATGTGCTTTTTCAGCCGCACGGACAACATTCTCAGAGTTACCGCTCGTTGAAATTGCGAATAAGACGTCACCTTTTCTTCCAATTGCTTCGACAAGGCGAGCAAATGTGTTCTCAAATCCAATGTCATTACCTCCTGCAGTTAAAGCTGATGTGTCGGTTGTAAGAGCAATGGCAGGAATGCCCGGTCTATTAATCTGGTGGTTAAGACGTATTGTAAATTCTGTAGCAATGTGCTGTGAGTCTGCTGCACTGCCACCATTGCCAATCAGGAGTAGTTTATTGCCGCTCCTTAATGCATCCACCACTACACTCACCGCCTTAAAAATGTCATCAAAACACCTCTCAAGAATCAATTTCTTTGTAGCAGCACTCTCTTCTAACGATTCACGGATGAACTTTGTCCTGTCTACCATCAGGAAATTATTCCTCTTCTTTCTTTAAAATGAACCGCACCTGCGAAATCTTTTAACAATTTAGCATGGTCGTTGTTTTCAAAAAAGTTCCCTGTTACCACAAATGAAGCACCTGCTCGTACAATTTCATAAGCAGTGTCAGGATTTCTAATTCCACCGCCAACAATTACTGGAAGACTCGAATGCTTGACAACAGCTGAAATCATTTCCGGGCTGATACTGAACTGCGCTCCACTTCCCGCTTCAAGATAAACCATTTTCATTCCGAACATTTCAGCCGCCATGGCATAAGCTGCCGCAATTTCTGGTTTGTTACGGGGAATGGGCACACTGTCCGACATGAACTGTGCTGTTGTCAGCTTCCCTGACTCCACCAGAAGATAAGCTGTCGAGATTGCCTCAAGATTATGAAATTTTATAAGAGGAGCTGCGTGTACGTGGTTGCGAATAATCAGATCAACATTTCTTGACTGAAGAACTGAAATAAATAGTATAGCATCAGCTTTAGCGGAAATCTGGAACAAATTTCCTGGAAATATAATGACGGGTACCTTTGCAAATTTTTTCACATCTGCAAGAGCTTCTTCGAAAGTGTCACGTGTCATAAGGCTGGTTCCAAATAAAAAGGCGTCAACTCCCGATGATTGAGCATGTTCTATAGTATCCTTAAGGCCATCGCGACTTAACCTATCGGGATCAAGTAATAGGAAGAAGCCCGCACCCTTAGCCTCCTTGATATTACACAGGTAGTCAAAAGTTTTCATTCTCCTCCTAATTTAAAAACTTCCTCAAAATTTCCTTTGCCTTTGAAATTGCCTCATGAATTTTGCCTTCCTCTTTACCGCCGGCAGTTGCAAAATTTGGACGTCCCCCTCCGCTTCCACCCACGACCTTCGCTACCTCACTAACAATTTTGCCGGCATGAAGATGCTTTTCTGAAATTAAATCGGGGGTAACAACAGCTACAAACATCGCTTTCCCCTGAACCTTGCTCCCAACAACAATTACACCGCTTTTCATTTTGTTCTTAAGTTCATCAGCAACCTGTTTCAGCTCATCTTCGGTATCCACTTCAACAATACCGGCTACAAGCTTAACCCCATTCACAATTTCAGGTTTCCTTAATAACTCTCCGGCTAAAGTAACTGCTGTCCGCAAGCGGTACAAACTGAGTTCCTTTTCAAGAGATTTAATCTTCTCTGCGAGAGCGTCTCTTTCTTTCTCTCTTTCTTCAGCTCGCTTTATGAGCGCATTAATATAGGTCTCGACACCTCCGCCTGTCAAAGCTTCGACTCTTCTTACTCCACTGGCGATGCTGGACTCACTTATGATTTTAAATAACCCTATTTCGCTCGTGTTGCGAACGTGCGTTCCGCCGCAAAATTCAACTGAAAAATCCCCAAACTGAACAACGTTAACTTTGTCTCCATACTTATCACCAAAAAATGCAAGCGCTCCCATTTTCTTCGCTTCATCATAGGGAATATTTCTATAATGTATCAAATCAATGCGTTCCAGGATCTTTTCGTTTACAAGTGCTTCGATGTCTTTTAACTCCTCGGAGCTAACCTTCCTGTGATGGGTAAAATCAAACCTCAGTTTGTCAGGATCGACTAATGACCCCGCCTGTTGAACATGCGTGCCGAGAATTCTTCGTAGAGCAGCATGGAACAAATGAGTGGCACTATGATTTCGCATAATCTCCAATCTACGCTTGCTATCTACGCTTGCAAGTACGCTCTGACCAATGCGCAATGCTCCAGCTTCATCATTTTCAACAATGTGTAAGGTCAGATCATCAATTTTAACGAGATCAACCACAGAAAATGACCGTGAGTCTGTCGAAATAATACCTGTATCATCAACCTGTCCACCCGATTCCACATAAAATGGGGTTTTGTCCAGAATTAAATAGTGACGACCGCCGCTATGTTTCAGCCCAATTACGGTTGCTGGATTTTCAGTAGTATCATAACCGGTAAATTCAGTTTTCAAGTCAGCAACGAGATTTCTCAGATCAACCTCGCGCTCCACGCTTATTGCAAAATCCTTCTTTGTCGCCTCGCGTGAACGATCCTGTTGCTGTGTCATCAGCTTTTCAAACCCATTCATATCGATAAGCATGCCACGTTCTTCTGCAAGTAGCGCCGTCAGGTCAACAGGAAATCCATAAGTGTCATATAGGCGAAAGACATCTTCACCAGGAATTACCCCGGTTCCCGTTTGCGAAACTCTCTTTACAACTTCTTCAAATATCTCAAGACCTCTGTCCAGAGTTGCATTAAACGCATTCTCTTCAGCATTTATTACATCTTTTATTCTACTTTTTGAAGTAACGATTTCAGGAAATGCGTCACCCATTGTTTCGGTTAAAACATCAACCAGTTTGAAAATGAACGGTTCATGCATGCCGAGGTTGCGACCAAATCTCGATGCCCGCCTCAGTATTCTTCTCAAAACATAACCTCTCCCTTCGTTGGAAGGATTGGCACCATCAGCAATTGCAAACGTCAATGCACGAACATGGTCGGCAACCACTCTCATTGCCACCTGATTTATGTTCCCCTCGTATCTCTTCCCGGTTATTCTTTGAATTTCTGAAATCAGAGGTGTAAAGATGTCTGTATCATAGTTTGACAGCTTTCCCTGCAATACGGCCACCACACGCTCAAAGCCCATACCTGTGTCGACATGCTTTGATGGCAGGAGCTCCAATTTTCCATCCGCATTTCTGTTGTACTGAATAAACACGAGATTCCACAATTCTATAAAACGTGAGCAGCCGGGGACATTTACACCGTGTGTATGATTTATGGGACATGAAGATTCTCCAAGATCAATGTGGATTTCAGAACAGGGCCCACAAGGTCCCGTATCACCCATTTCCCAGAAATTGTCTTCTTCTCCAAATCTCAAAATCCTGCTGTGGGAAATATCTGTAACTTTAGCCCAGACTTCATATGCTTCATCGTCCGTCCTGTATACAGTCGCATAAAGTCTATCCTTGGGTAAATTCCAGACTTCCGTTAAGAGTTCCCATGCCCATCTTATGGCGTCCTCCTTATAGTAATCGCCAAAAGACCAATTACCAAGCATTTCAAAGAACGTATGATGATAGGTATCGCGTCCGACTTCTTCTAAATCGTTGTGCTTTCCACTGACGCGAATGCATTTCTGGTAGTTAACCGCCCTTGTGTAGTCCCTTTTTCCTTTCCCCAGAAAAACATCTTTAAACTGGTTCATACCTGCATTGGCAAACAAAAGGGTCGGGTCATCATAAGGGACAACAGGTGAACTCGGAACGAACCTGTGACCTCTATCTTCAAAAAACTTTACAAAGCTGCTTCGTACTTCTTTTGATTCCATAAATTTCATACTTCAATTTCAGTTGTCAGTCCTATTTCTTCCAGTACTGAATTTACACGGAGGCATTCCGCCATATCGCCTTCGTAAACAAGCGCTTTCCCTCGTGTATGAGCTTCTATTGTGATCGCTTCGGCCTTGGCGGTGCTGCAGCCAATTGCCTTGACAATCTGGGCAATCACTTCATCAAAGGTATGCCAGTCATCGTTATAAAGAATAACCTTTGACGGGTTGCCGGAGAGGGTATCTGCATCTTCCGTTTCGGAAGGTTTATACTGCCCCATCAAATATTGACGGAAATTCAATAAATTTGACATCTCGAGAACTTTTCCTTTGAATATAAACCTAAATTGTGGAGTGTTTCAAGCGAGGACAAAGGAAATTCGATTCATAGAATTTATTTATGAAGTTTAGCTTTGATAAGCGATTTCTTTTTACATAATTTCTATACGGCAAACCTAATGACAAAAATGGATTTTATAAAATGAAAAAATTATCACTTTTAATTACCGCTTTTGGCCTCTTTTTTGCACCCCCGTTCTTTTTGCTGGCGAACACTTCCATTTTGCCGCAGGTAATTGTCCTCCACGATAACTGGCTAATTCAATCATCCAGCAGGGTAGGTTTAAATGAAAGACAAATATCCAGCGTTTCCTATCCTGCGGTGAACTGGTATAGGGCTGTTGTACCATCCACCGTGCTTGGAACCCTGGTTTCAGATGGAATTTTTAAGAACCAGTTTCAGGGGAGGAACCTTGACAGCATCCCCGATTCTCTTTTCGAAAAACCATGGTGGTACAGAACAACGTTTCAACTCCCAAGAATGTTAAAGGGAGGGACACAGGTGTCGATTAAATTCCTCGGCATAAACTATAAAGCAGACATCTGGCTAAACGGCAGTCTTGTTGCCAGCAGCGACTCTGTTTTTGGGGGATTCAGGCAATTTGAATTTAACGTTACCAAATATCTAAAATTTGGTGGAAAAAATGTGCTTGCTGTTAAGATATATAGACCTATCCCCGGTGATGTCACATTGGGGTTTGTCGATTGGAACCCCACGCCTCCAGACCATGACATGGGTTTATGGAGGACTGTTGAGCTGCACATTTTTGGCGGAGTGGAAATCAAAAATCCTTTTGTAGCCAGTTCAGTAGATACAGCTACCTTAAAAAGTGCAGACCTGGTAATTTCAGCCGAGTTAAATAATAATCTTAATCGGGAAGTCACCGGTGTCATCTCAGGTACAATTGGTAAAATAAAATTTTCAAAAAGAATTAAGCTTGCTCCACAATCAGCTGCGACAGCCGTGTTTAATGTAAATGAATTCCCCCAATTACACATTAATCATCCGCGGTTGTGGTGGACACACGACTTCGGCAGTCCCAATCTGTACAATCTTCACCTTGAATTCAAAGTGGATAATGAAATCATTGATACAAAAGAAGTCCGCTTTGGGATAAGACAAATTAGTGATTACATAAACGAAGCAGGCTTCCGTGGATACAGGCTTAACGGGAAAAGAATACTGATTCGCGGCGGTGGTTGGACTGATCACATTTTCTTAAACCAGGACAGAAAAAACCTTGAATCTCAAATTGAATATGCTGTTAATATGAACTTAAATGCAATCAGAATGGAAGGCTTTTGGGGCGAGAGCAGCGATATTTATAATTTGTGCGATGAGAAAGGCATCCTTATTATGGTTGGCTGGAGCGCACAATGGGAATGGAAAAATGTCTTTGGAAAAGAAGATGATGAATTTGGAGGAATAAAATCCCGGGAAGATATGGCAACAGCTGCACAATCTTTTGAAGATCAGGTAAAATGGCTCCGCAATCATCCAAGCATTTATGTATGGGCATATGGGAGTGACAAACTTCCGAGGCCGGAGTTAGAGAGAATGTACCTGGGAATACTTGCCAGATATGATACTACCCGTCCCTTCCTGGCAGCCGCAAAGGAACACAAAAGCACACTCACTGGACTTACAGCGGTGAAGATGCGCGGGCCTTATGACTATGTTCCTCCTGTGTACTGGTTTGTAGATACAACATACGGCGGTGCGTTTGGATTTAACACAGAAACAGGCCCAGGTCCACAGGTGCCTAGAGTTGAATCATTGAAGAAGATGCTGTCACCTGATTCATTGTGGCCGATTAATGGTGAATGGTACTATCACTGTTCAAGAGGAATGTTCAGACACCTCGATAGGTATAACGAAGCCATAGATAGAAGGTTGGGATCTCCTACAGGACTGTCTGATTATGAAAGAAAAGCCCAGTACACAAATTATGAGGCTATGCGAGCAATGTATGAGGCATTTGGCGCTTTTAAATTTAATGCTACCGGAATTATCCAGTGGATGTACAACTCAGCGTGGCCAAAGATGTGGTGGCAATTGTATGATTATTACTTAAACCCAACCGGAGCCTTTTACGGTGCTCAAAAAGCATGTGAGCCAGTTCATATTGAGTTTGATCCAGCAAACAATAAAATTTATGTTGTAAACTCGACTTTACAGGACATCAATAATCTCAAGTTTGTTGCGAGGCTTTATAACTTCGACATGAAGAAGCGCTATGAACTTGAAGGAATGTGCATGGCAAAATCAAATTCTGCTGCCATGGTGGGAAAAATCCTTCAAAAAGACTCACTTTCATCGACGTACTTTCTTGATCTCCGTTTGTTAAAAGGACATAAAGTAATGAGCACTAACTTTTACGCACTTTCAACCTCTAACGACACACTTAACTGGAGCAAATCAACATGGTATGTAACACCTGAAAAATCGTATGCAAACCTGAAGATGTTAAATGAGCTGCCTCAAGTAACTCTTGAAGTCAAGCATCAGTTTGTTCATGCTGGAAAGAAGTCATTCATTAAAGTCGAACTTCATAACCCATCAAACCATTTAGCGTTTATGGTGTATTTAGAGGTAAAAAATCTTACAACAAAAGATCCTGTCCTTCCTATCTTCTGGAGTGAAAATTACGTCTCACTTCTCCCCGGTGAGACCAGATTAATTACAGGTCACTTTTACTCCAATGAAAGAAATTTTAAGCAGCTCGCTTTGGAGATTTCAGGCTGGAACATTCACACAAAAATCTTCAAATGATTCATGGGCCTGCAATTTCGCATCCCGACAAATGCAAAAAGTTCTTCGCCTGAACACCTAACTTTAACAAGATGTCATGAGGTCTGATGAAGGAAAACAAAGCTCAATTAGAAAGAAGTCTCGGTCTTATTCATGCTACTGCGAGCAACATGGCAACCATGGTTGGAATTGGCCCGTTTATTACAATTCCGCTAATTGTCAGTGCAATGGGCGGCCCACAAGCGATGCTCGGCTGGTTTGTAGGAGCAATAATAGCAATTTCAGATGGACAGGTCTGGGCTGAACTGAGCACTTCCCTTCCGGGAGAAGGCGGATCTTATGTCTACCTTCGTGAAGCTTACAGTAAATACTTCGGCAGACTGGCAGGGTTTTTATTTGTTTGGACTTTTTTGCTGAGTGGCCCTCTGGAAATCGCGTCCGGTTTTGTGGGGATGGTTCAATACGCCTCCTACATCTGGCCATTGTTAAATGGAATAGGAATCAGGATTATTGCCTTCTTGGTTGGCGTATTTACCATTGTTCTTCATTATAACAGGGTAAAATTTGTGGGCACTGTTACGGTGATTTTATGGATTGTCATGTTGATAACAGCAGGGATTACCGTTGCTGTTGGCCTGAGCAATTTTAACGCTCAAACCGCATTTAATTTTCCAAAAGGTTGGTTTAGCTTTTCATGGGGTTTTGTATCCGGGCTCGGTTCAGCTACCCTGATTGCGATGTACGACCTCATGGGATATTATAACATTTGTTATATCGAAGAAGAGGTGAGGCGGCCTGAGTATGTTTTTCCACGTGCAATAATATTTTCTGTCATCGGGGTGACTTTGATTTACGCAGTGATGAACATATCCATTCTGGGGACGATGCCATGGCAGCAGATCGCAAAATCAGAGCATGTAGTTTCAGATATGTTTGGAAAATTCCTGGGAAATAAAGCAGCAGTTTTCCTGACAATACTTGTGATTATCACTGCGTACGGTTCTACTTACTCCCTGATGATGAGTTATTCCCGTCTCCCCTATGCAGCTGCACGTGATGGATTCTTTTTTAAATGGCTTGGAGAAATCCATTTGAAGAAACATTTCCCTCATTTTTCTTTATTAACCATTGGATTCATGACCTGCTTTGCCAGCCTGTTTAACCTCGATTTTATCATAGGTGCTTCCATTTCAAGCAGGATACTTATTCAGTTTCTTGGACAAATTGTTGGACTGACACTTTTGAGAAAAGACAGACCCGACCTCAGGCGGCCTTTTAAAATGTGGCTTTATCCTGTTCCTTCCATTATTGCTTTTATAGGGTTTTCTTTCATATTCATGAGCTCAGGATTGGAAGCAATCAGCCTTGGTCTGGCATGGATGATTCTTGGGGCGGCTTTGTACTTCTTATGGAACCGTCGAAATGAAAAAATAACTGATAACAAATCAACAGTATGAGCGTGGGACAAAAACCAGCCGGGTTATATTTGCTGAAGGGATGTGCGGTTGACACACTGACTATAAGTAGGACAGTGGTCCTTCTCTTTTAGAAGATTTGAAATATTTAAGTTTAAAGACTATATTATTATACAACGAGATGGGGAAATTAAATCACCACAACTGTTTTGAGATTTTACATTTATCAACTGAAAGGTTAAAACGACACGATGTCGTCTTTTCAACAAGAACGGTTTCAGGGAATTCTTGAAATCATTTCACCAAAGCACGCCTTTGTTCGCTCATTATCACTGACACTTTCCGGGAAACCTAATGATCCCTTTGTGCCTCAATTTATCATCAGTAACCTCAAGCTGAGGGATGGGGTGTTCATTACGGGCTCTTTAATCAAAACCAGGAGGGGGTCTCAGGTTACAAATATAGAGTCAATTAATGGGATTTCTCCTGAAAAATGGAAAAATATTAAGATGATATCTGAGCTCGACGCCGTTTCGCCTGACGAACCGCTAAAACTTGAGAGTAAGGGTGGCGAAGTGGCATTGAGGATAATTGATCTCTTCGCTCCTATTGGTAAAGGTCAGCGAGCATTAATAGTATCACCACCAAAAGCCGGGAAAACAATCCTTCTCCAGCAGATTGCCCGGGCAATAAATAGAAACCATCCGGGTCTGGATTTGATTGTTCTCTTAGTCGATGAACGTCCTGAAGAGGTGACAGATATTAGGAGAAGTATAAAAGGAGAGGTTTTCGCCAGTTCTAACGATAGCGACATCTCCAATCATGTCCGCCTGGCAAAGTTAGTTCCTGAATATGCAAAACGAAAAGTTGAAACCGGCAGAGATGTCGTACTAATGATTGATTCTCTCACTCGAATTGGACGTGCTTTTAATTCACATCAGCGCAGCAGCGGACGGACAATGTCCGGTGGGGTCGACATACGTGCACTTGAAATTCCCAAGCGCATTTTCGGTGCTGCAAGGAAGTGTGAAGGTGGCGGATCTCTTACAATTATAGCCACGATTCTCGTTGAAACAAATTCAAGGATGGATGAACTGATATTTCAGGAATTTAAAGGGACAGGAAATATGGAGATAGTCCTTGATAGAGGACTCGCAGAAGAAAGGATTTTCCCGGCTTTCAACTTAAATGCGTCGGGGACACGGCGGGAAGAGCTTCTTTTTAAGGATAGGATGGAACATTTGGGCAAACTTCGCCGATCTATCTCAAAACTATCGAACAGGAACGCACTTTTGACAGTTAAGCAACTCCTCGACAAATACCCCACCAATGATAAACTCCTCTCAATTTCTTAGGTCGGCAAACAGCTCAGAGGTCCGAATTTTATTTTATGGACGATTACTTCACCAAAAAGCTACTTACGATGCCCTGTCCTTCGAGGCCCATATTTCTTCGAACTCACCGGTCTGCTTGTTTTTATGAACATTGTCCCAGTTGAAGTATCGACCGTTCATTGCAATGTATACACCCGGCGGCAACGTTTCAGCAAAAGCAAGTGCTGCACCAAGGTTGAAAAGGCCGTCGGAGCTTCCAAATTTATATGGCACCATTGCTCCTGTTAAGACCACTGTTTTATTTTTTATTACTCTCCCAAGGGTACGAGCTGTCAATTCCATTGTGTCGGTACCATGAGTTATAATTATCTTATCCTCTTCGCACTTTAAACAATTTTCAAGTATGATTTCACGATCTTCATCAGTCATTTCAAGACTGTCAATCATCATTAAGGTCCTGATTCGAACTTCAACCTTGCATCTGCCAAGCTTTAGCATTTCAGGGACATGAGTATCTTTGAAGTAAAGTTGCCCGGTTAGCTCATTGTACTCTTTGTCGAATGTCCCACCGGTAACAAAGATTCTAATAGCCATTTTTGTATAATTTAATTAATTCCTCCATACCAAACAGTGAAAAGTTGACATCAGCAAACATTGTAGATGCTTTATCCGTTAGTTACATTTTCTCTGTGTTGGGTAAATTTTCCCCTCACAAATTATAATAGCGGCTTGTAATTGTAAGATCGAGACAAAAACAGGAACAAAGGGAGGAAGTGATGAGCCTTCAACTGGACAGAAGGTCATTTTTGACCAGAATGGCTTCGGCACTGGCTGGAATTGGATTGCTCCGGTCAGGGGGGAAAGCTGCTGCAATTGGAAAACTATTTACATTCGGGACAAAACAACAGATGCCCACGCGTGTACTTGGCAAAACAGGATATTCAGTTAAGATATTCAGCCTTGGCGGCCAGTCGACACTCGAACAACCTGGAACAGATAGAGAATCTGAAGAAATAATAAACAGGGCAATCGACCTTGGAGTAAACTATATAGATACTGCAGCGGCTTACGGCAATGGAATCAGTGAGACATATATTGGGCGGGTTATGAAGACCAGGAGAAAAGAAGTTTACCTTGCAACAAAGACACATGATAGGTCATATGATGGTTCTATGAGGCTTCTGGAGCGCAGCCTGAAAAATCTCCAGACTGACCATCTTGATGCCTGGCAAATTCATAACGTGCGCACAAAGGATGATCTCGATAAGATATTTTCAAAAGACGGTGTGCTCAAGGCTATGGAAAAAGCACGGGATCAAGGCATCGTCCGATTTCTTGGAATTACCGGTCACAGGGACCCTTTTGTACTGGCTGAAGCGATTCGCCGATATGAATTCGATACCATCCTTATGGCTTTAAATGCTGCCGACCGGCATCATAATTCATTCATTGAAAATCTTCTTCCAATTGCCGTTGAAAAAAACATGGGCATAATTGGAATGAAGGTCCCTGCGCGTGGTCGAATTTTTAACAATGGCGGAATAACAAGTATGGCACAAGCTATGAGATATGTGCTGACACAACCGGTTAGCACAATCATTGTAGGTATTGATACAATTCCGCACCTTGAAGAGAATGTATCAATTGCTGCGCATTTTACGCCAATGACCGAAAAAGAGCTTTTTGATGTTGAAAAACTAACCGAATCATATTACAGAGATGCAAGTTGGTTCAAGTTTAACTGGTAGAGTTTTTAGAAGTAATTCTTCATAAAGTGAATTTTGTTTGGTTCTGTTATCGCGTTTTCCCCTGAATGAGTTATTTAAATTTTTTCAACTAATCAAGAGGTGGTAATGGACAAGAAGAGGTTCCCCGAAATTTTTTATAATATGACAAGCGTCGTTGGAGCTGCAATTGCATTTGTCAGCTTTGGGATCATAGTCCTGTTAATGGTTATCGATTTGTTCTGGAAATCTTTTCCCCCATATTTTGGATTGGTCACTTACATCCTGATGCCAAGTGTCCTGATACTCGGGTTAATAATCATTCCTATCGGAGCCCTCATTCAACGAAGGCGTTTGCATCGTCAGATAACAGGACAGGAAAAACCCCCTTTTCCTAAAATTGACCTTAATGATAACAGGCAGCGTGCTGTTTTTTTTTCTTTAGCACAGGGACATTGCTCCTTGTCTTTTTAACAGCCATTGGAGGTTATCGTGCATTTGAAATAACAGAATCTGTCACATTTTGTGGAAAGGTTTGTCACACAGTGATGAAACCTGAATACATAACATATACACATTCACCGCACGCACGCGTAGCATGCGTAGAATGCCACGTTGGGCCCGGCGCAAGCTGGTACGTACGTTCCAAATTATCCGGCGCCTATCAGGTTTATGCTGTCCTATTCAATAAATATCCCCGCCCAATTCCGACACCCATTAAAAACCTCCGTCCTGCGCGCGAAACCTGTGAGCAGTGCCATTGGCCACAATCATTTGTCGGTGAACGGAGAATTACAAAAGAGTATTTTATGGAAGATTCCTCCAATAGCAGGTGGACAATCGATATGCTTTTGAAGATTGGAAAAAGTACCTCAGCAGAAGAGCAACGCCCGCCTGTTCATTGGCACGTTACAAACACTGTGGAATACTTATCGACCGACTCAACACTTCAGAATATTCCATGGGTGAAGGTAATAAAATCCGATGGTAAGAGCCGGATATTCACGACGGACAGTAATCCATTCACACCTGATTCAGTAAGGAATTCAAAAGTAAAAACAATGGACTGTATGGACTGTCATAACAGGCCAACGCATATCATAAAGACACCCGGCGACGCAGTTAATGATGCAATCGCATCAGGTTCTATTGATCCTGCTCTTCCCTGGGTAAAGCAGGTAGCTATTAACGCTCTTTCGCCCCGATATATGAGTACGCAAAACGCTCTTGACAGTATTGCAATCAGCGTAAACACCTTCTACAGGCAGCAATATCCCCAAATTTCTTCTCAAAGGAGCAACGAAATCAAAAAGGTGATAACTACCCTGCAAAGTATTTACCAAAACAATTTTTTCCCTTACATGAGAGTCGACTGGCGGGTCTACAATAATAATATCGGCCACATGAACTATCTGGGCTGCTTCCGCTGCCATGACGGGAATCACAAGAGCCAAAATGGAGAGGTGATCCCGAATAAATGCGAGACATGCCACATTATTGTTTCCCAGGGTCCAAAGCTCGCTGAGGAGGTTAATTTGTCAGGAGTAGAGTTTAAACACCCGACGGACATTGATGACGCCTGGAAGTCAGGATTGTGTACAGATTGTCATGATGGAACCCAATAGAACAAAGAATTAGAATACCTGAGCGGTTCTTCAATGAGCCGCTCTTTTCTTTCGCAAAGAAGCAACCAAACCTTTTTTGATTAAACGCCGTATGACGAAATAAAGTACCGCCATAAAGAGTGAAGTCCCGACGCTCCATAAAATGGCTTCATTAAGATCGGTGATTAACCTCCCGAGCAGAATCGACATACCAAAACCAGCTTCAGTAAAGAACCACGACCAGATAAGTGCCCCTACCACGTTGTATATGACAAACGGAAGAAATGATATCTGGTATACGCCAAGAGCTACAGGAATTACATTCCGTATCCCATAAAAAAAACGTGCAAAAAGCATCAAAGGGGAACCGTATTTTTGTACAACGTTCATTGTCTCCCCAACCTTTTTGCCAAACCGTCGTTGTAAAAATCCCCATTTGTTCCATAAAATCCTCCCGGTGTAAAAGTAAAACATATTGCCGATAAAAGAAGCAATACTGCCTACTGCAATAACACCAGGAACTGTGACCAACCCCACCTTGGCAAGTGCCACCCCTGTCAATAATCCGATCTCTCCGCTGAAAGCAACCATCACAAATATGGTAAGATATCCATTTGGTGTCATAAGGTTCTGCATATTAAAGATTACAAAGCAAATTTAACAACTCCAAGAACCTTGATTGCTTTATCTTGAATATCGGTTGCGTGATCAGTAGATTTTCATGATGAGGCAGAACGCAACAGTCATTATTTTAACTCTTATCATATCAATGTTTGCTTCCGAAGCTAACGCACAACAGTCCAGCGCATTCAGAATTGCTCGATTAAAGTACGATGGTGGTGGCGATTGGTATAACGACCCTCTCGAAGAGCCAACACTGCTTCAGTTTGTCCGCCAGCATACCAACATAAACGTGGACCCTAACTACTATTTTGTGGACATTATGAGCGATGATATTTTCGCATATCCGTTTATATTTATGACCGGTCACGGAAATATAAATTTCACAGACCAGCAGGCAAAAAGGCTAAGACAGTATCTTGAAAATGGTGGCTTCCTTTATGCAGACGATGACTACGGGATGGACAAAGCCTTTAGAAGAGAGATAAAGAAAGTCTTTCCCGACAAAGACCTGGTGGAGCTTCCGTTCTCATATGGCCTTTATCATTGCGTTTACGAATTCCCGAACGGTGTTCCTAAGATCCATAAGCATAACGGTTTGCCACCTCAGGGTTTCGGAATTATATTGAATGGCAGACTGGTGGTTTATTACACGTATGAGAGCAATCCCTCGGATGGGTGGGATCCACCGGAAGTACATCATGATCCTGAATCAAAAAGACTGGAAGCACTTGAATTCGGCACCAACCTTGTTTATTGGGCTCTGACACATTGAGTTAAGCTATGCACGAAAGTCTAAATCGCATCAAATTACTTTACAGACGAAAAGTTAGAGCTCAGCTTTTCAGTGGGGTCCTTGTATTAATATCCTTTACAATTTTTGTAATATTACTTTCAACTGTACTGGAATCCCTTTTCAAGTTTCCACCAGGCGTTCGCGCTGTCCTTTTTTTTCTCATTGTAATTACCTTCTCTCTAAGTTTTTACTTTTTTATGCAGCCCTGGCTGAGGAGGTATTTATCCGGTCCTGACGTGAACGATCTGAAAGAAATCACACTGGAGATAGGAGAAAGATACCCAGAAATCCACGACAGGCTTAGAAATGCTATTGAACTAGCATTTTCTGCCGATTCAGACCTATACTCCATTGAGATTAAACGAGCATTCATTGAAAATATGTTTTCGGAGTTTTCAAAACTTCAAATAGAAGACTCGCTGAAGTACAGATTGAAGAAGAAGGCAGTCGTGGCTTTTCTGTCCACTGCTGCTGCAGCCATAATTGCTTTTATATTATTCCCTGCCGAAATTTCGGCGTCAATCGTAAGAATTGTTAACTTTCAGACTGGTTTTGAAAGCATTCCGCAGTACACCCTGGAACTAAAACCAGGGAATGTGCAAGTTGCTCGGGGAGACACCTTAAAAATTTTAGCGTCCGTCAAGCCTCTTACTCATGGTGGAATCCCGGGCACGATCGAGCTGTTCGCTAGGTATCTGGGCGAGCAAAAGTTCGAGGAATATGTTATGAGGCGAAATGCGGACAGTACTTTCATATTCATTTTTCCTAACATAAGAAACAGCATTGAATACTTTGCGGAAATAGAAGAAGTAAAATCACCTGTCTATACAGCAAAGGCGATTGACCTCCCGGTGGTACAACATTTACAGATAACTCTTTCATTTCCACCGTACACCCGACAAGTACCGCAAATCCTTCCCGACAATATAGGCGACTTTTCTGCTGTAGTAGGGACAAAAGCAAACTTTTCAATTGTTTCGAACAAGAATTTGGTATCTGCATTCCTGGTTTTTTCCGATTCCGCCAGAAAAGAACTTCAGATCAGTGGCAAAAATGCATCAGGTAGTTTTAATGTATTAAAGAGCGTGCAATACAGTGTGGAAATCTTTGATAAGGACTCTCTTAAGAATCGTAATCCAATTGTTTATTCAATTCAGGCAATCAGGGACGAATATCCAACTTGCAGCATAGTTCTGCCCGGAAAAGATCTTGATCTTAACAGAGATATGATGCTGCCGATGAAAATAGACATAGGAGACGATTTTGGATTCACAAGGTTGCTCCTTCAATATAAACTTACCGCATCCAAATACATCACCCCGGATAAGGAATGGCACTCCATTGAGATCCCTATAGCGGACAAGAGCGCAGGGACTCAAGAGCTTACATACCTGTGGGACCTTACCAACCTTAATCTGGTACCGGAAGACGTGGTAACCTACCGGGCAATGGTATTTGACAATGACGCAGTAACGGGTCCTAAGTCATCCGTTAGCAGTGAATACCGGCTCAGGCTTCCTTCATTGGATGAAGTCTTTGCTTCGGCAGACACTGCTCAGGATGCAATGAAAAATTCAGCCGCGGAGACTGTAAATGAAGCAAACAACTTAAAGAATGATCTTGACAAACTATCGCAGCAGCTGAAAGCAAATAGTCAACAAATGACATGGGAAGATCAGAAAAAATTCGAAAGCACTTTAAAGAAATTCAATGACATACAAAATCGAATAAATGAACTGAAGAATAAAGTGGAGTCCCTGACTCAAAAGATGCTTGAAAATAAGATCCTTTCACCGCAGACTCTTGAAAAATATCTTGAACTGCAGAAAGCTCTTCAGGAAATTAACTCACCCGAACTTCAGGAAGCGCTCAAAAAACTTCAGGAAGCTTTACAGTCGCTTAATCCAGAAACTGTAAGACAGGCGCTTCAAAACTTTCAGTTGAACGAAGAAACTTTTCGAAGGTCAATTGAAAGAACTCTAAACTTGCTGAAGCGAATTCAGATTGAACAGAAGTTAAACGAACTGGAAAAGAAATTCGAGCAGATGGCCTCTGCGCAGGATGAGATCAGAAAACAAACTGAAAAATCAGATAGTACCAGTCTTTCCAGCCGGAACTCACTGACACAACAGGAAAAAGATCTGGAAAAAGGGCTAAATGCATCAGAGGAACAACTTTCGATGCTGGAGCAGAAGATGAATGAGTTTAAAGATGAAATGCCAGCCGATAAAATAAAAAAAGCCCATGAAGAAATTAAGAATGCCAGTATTGGAAAGAAGATGGAGGATGTTCAAAAGAATCTTGCCGGTGGTAATTTTAATCAGTCCCTACCGACTCAACATCAAATTTCCGATTTACTTCGCTCTCTGAAGGAAAAAATGGCTGAAGCACAGAACCAGATGCTGCGAAACCAGCGCCTCGAAGTGATTAATGGATTGAGAAAAGCACAGAACAACCTCCTGCAGATTTCAAAAAGACAGGAGGAACTCAGAAACTCAAGTGCAAATGTGCTACCAAATTCAGCAGAACAGAGATCCCTTGCAGAAAAACAAAACGAACTGTTGCAGCAATTAAATTTAACAGCTCAGCAACTTATGCATCTCTCACAAAAGAGCTTCGCTGTAACTCCACAAATGGGAAGAAGTATTGGCTCAGCTTACGCTCAGATGCAGCAGGCACTTAACAATCTTTCGAGCCGATCCGCTGAGTCCTCCGTTCCAAATCAAACCGGTGCAATGGCTTCATTAAACAAAGCGGTTGCCGGGATTCAGAGTACACTGCAGGCAATGATGCAGGGAGGCCAGGGTTCCGGTGGATTTCCTTCATTACTCCAGCAACTCCAGCAATTGGCAGGGAGACAGGAGGGAATAAACGCTAGTACACAACAGCTTGCAAATGGCGGTGAACTTTCTATGGAACAACAGGCACAACTGGCCAGGCTGGCCGCTGAGCAGGAGGCTGTGAGAAAATCTCTGTCCCAACTTGCAAGCGAAGCAAACAATGCGAATGTGGAGACTAAGGGGCAAATTCTTGGAGATCTGGATAAGATTGTACAGGAAATGAGGGACGTTGTAAGAGACATGCAAGGGAAGAATATCAGGCCTGAAACAATTCAGCGACAGGAAAGGATCCTATCGCGGCTTTTGCAGGCATCAAGATCAATACGCAAACAGGATTATGACAACCAGCGTGAATCCACACCAGGAGAAAATGTTGCGAGAAAGAGTCCTGGTGAGTTAGATCTTTCTAACCAAAATGATGCTTATAACGAAGAATTGCTCAACCTGATCAAAAAGAATTTCTCCCCTCAGTACCAGGACATCATTTTGCGCTATTTCAAAGCACTTGGAAAAGTGCCAGAATGACCGCACTTTCTATCTTGTTGGACAATATGACTTGAAATGAGCAAGCAAATGATTTAAACTATTGATGATACGTAGAAGAAAGAACCTCGGGCTAACCATAACAGGTTCAATAATTCTTCTCCTGCTTGCAGGGTGCGCGGCGACAAGGGGGACCGGGACAGGTTTAAAGCCGCCGGAGCTAATTGAAAAAACTATCCTTCCACCTTTACCTTCAAATGTTACTGGCGAACTTCAGCTGAAGCTGAGACTTTTTATTGACGAAAATGGTAATGTGGTCAATGTGCGACTGGAAAATCCGACGGGCAACAGAGAGTGGGATTCAATGGCTGTTGAAAGCATTCACCACTGGCGGTACACTCCGGCGATAGCAAACGGCGTTCCAATCAAGATCTGGATTTCGCAGACAGCCAGGGTTGTGTCGCAGGCCCCACATCCAATCCCAATCTGGGAAATAGTTTGTGAGACAAAGGAGAAAGCTGACTCAGTGGTCGATGCACTTCGCAGAGGCGCGAGATTTGACTCGCTTGCTGTAAAATACTCGCTTGATCCATCAAAAAATAGCGGCGGATTCATTGGGTTCCTTGATATTTACCAGCTCCCGCAAAGCGCCTGGCCATTTTTGATGGATTTGAAAGAGAACGATTTCACACCCCCAGTTAAGGTCGGTATGTATTACGTTATATATTGGCGCTCGACAGCAAATGTGAAGCGATAGAGGAATATCAAATTCGAAGCCAAAGATCCTGCGGTCAGGGAGAAAGATTATTGCATTCTGGGTTGATTGCATGATATTTTGTCGTTTTGTATCTTATTTGTCGGGAGGGTTGGCAGAATAGGCTAATGCACCGGTCTTGAAAACCGGCGCCCTTCGGGGCTTGGGGGTTCGAGTCCCTCACCCTCCGCCAATTACAATAGCGATTCATGGCATCAGCAGATGCCTCCCGTTTGAAGAATGAGAGCCCTGAGTCTTAAGGATGTCAGTCTTTTGCAACGGGAATTCCTCAATAATCAAGCTGGAGGTTGATAATGCACTATCCATGGTGGTATGTTCCCGGCCTTACTGCACCAATGCTAATTGCGTTAGTTGCGACATTTCACGTGTTCGTCTCAATGTACGCGGTTGGCGGGGGTATATTCCTTGCAGCCGAAACCAGCTATGCTTATAAGATTAATAATAAATTGCTCCTTGAATACTTAAGATCCCATGCATTGTTCTTTATTCTCATAACAGTAGTATTTGGAGCAATAACGGGAGTAGGTATTTGGTGGACAATAGGATTGACCTCGCCACTTGCAACTGAGTCTTTGATACATATCTTTGTATTCGCATGGGCAATGGAATATGTTTTTTTTATACTTGAGATTATCTCTGCATTCATCTTTTACTACTATTGGGGGAGGCTTGATTCTAAAACTCATATGAGAATTGGATGGATTTACGCGATATCTGCCTGGATAAGTCTGGCGCTCATAACCGGAATAACCTCATTCCAGCTTGACATTGGCAACTGGACACCCGAAAAAGGAATGTGGGCAGCTTTTTTTAACCCTCAGACATTTCCGCAAATTTTAGCCCGAACCGGCGCTTCGCTTATGCTTGCAGCGTTGTATGTCTTCTTACACTCATCATTTAAGTTATCAGCTGACATTCCATTGAAAAATCTAACTGGAACCCGGGCATCCAGATGGGGAATGACTGGCGCAATCCTTGTAACATTTGGTGGATCATGGTGGTATCTGGCTCTCCCTGAAAGCGGAAAAGCAGCACTTACAGCAGCAAGTGCTCTTAATGTGCTGACCCTGATAATTTTTGCTTCTTCAATCGTGGTATTCTTTATGCTCTATTTAGGTCCGTATCGGAACCCTGATTGGATATCACCTGGTTTTGCTATCATGTTTTTTTTATTAGGCATAGCTGCCACAGGCACGGGTGAATTCATCCGGGAATCCACCAGAAAACCTTATATCATTTACAATTACGTCCTTGGAAACAACATCCTTGTAAGTGAAGTCCCCACCTTGCAGTCAACAGGGTACCTCAACGGCGGTATCTGGACAAAGGCCTTTATAAAGGCACATTATCCTCAGGTAATTGACAAGAAAGGTAATATAGACAATAGAAAACTAGTTCAACTCTCTGATAAAGATCAGGAAAAAGTGGGAGAAGTTATATTTCAGTACCATTGTAACGACTGCCATTCTCAACAGGGATTCTCAGGAGTTTCTGATTTGACCCGCGGATGGTCTGAGGATATGATAAAGACTGTTATTATTCACCTTGATGCAGCTCATTTCTTCATGCCCCCCTGGTCAGGTACAGAGCAAGAGGCTGCAGTGCTCGCCAGATATTTGAAATCGTTGTCTCTTCCTCATCCTTCAGGAATGAGATACAGTTCCGTCAATTTTATCAATCATGATCTATCCTTTAAAAATGAAAAAAGAGGATATCAAAGATGAATCCGCAAGACCTGATCGGGCCATCGTCAGCACTTGGAAGTCCGGCACCTCTCTGGTTCATTACAATTTTCAAGGTCGCCGGCTTCACTTTGCACATGATTCCCATGAACATATGGTACGCCGGTATGCTGCTTGTGGCCCTATTGGGAACTTTTGGAAAAGGCAACGCAAAGGAACTTGCTCACCGACTGTCACGCAGCATGCCTGTAATTGTAGCTGTTGGCATTAATTTGGGAATTGTGCCGCTATTGTTTACTCAGGTAGGATACTACCAGTTTTACTACCCTGCTGGAATCCTGATTGGATGGTGGTGGTTTTGCGTGATAATACTTTTACTCTTTGCTTATTACGGAGTATATGTCTATTCTATGAGTATTCGATTCGGAAAGGATTCCGTCTTAGCTAAAGGAGCAGCGTGGATAAGTTCAATTGCTTTTATAATCATCGGATTCTTATTTACAAACAATTTCAGCTTGATGGTCAACATCAACAATTGGATTAAAATCTTTAATCACACAACCGTTGGTGGAGCGACAACTGGTGTCGGATTGAACTTATCAGATCCAACTCTATTTCCACGATGGTTGATGATGTTCGGCATGGCAATCATGACAACTGCCGTATATATATCAGTAGATGCTTTATTCTTTCACCGTGCGCGAACAACCAGGGGATATCAAATCTGGGCAGGCAATTTCACTTTTGTCCTCTTTACTATCGGCATGATCTGGTTTGGGCTTATGGGTAGCTGGTACATTTTTAGCTCGATGGATAAATATGTTATAGAACAACTGCACAAGTCCCCTTTGATGTACACTGTATTTACTATTACAGCGCTCTCTCCAGCTGTGGTCTGGACCGCCCTTTTTTTTCAGAGGAGAGCTGTTGTAAAGGGCACAACCTTATTTGCGTCGATTTCTCAAGTCTTGGTTCTCACATTAAATGCAATCTGCAGGCAGTGGGTGCAGAATACCGAGATATTCAAGTTTAAAGATCTGACAGAAGAAACGGTAAATATTCAGTGGAACCCTATGATACTATTCCTTCTTCTCTTTACTGTTGGGTTATTGATCGTCGGATGGATGATTTCAAAGATTATGTCTCTTGAAAGAAAGCCACTGTAAAATGTTCTGGCTCTGTGCAGAGTATTAAGCTGATTTTTCAGAAAAGTCCGCGAGTAAGTCCGAGGACAAAGCCTGGAGTGATGCCGAGTTCAACGGTCAATACTGCAGCAACAATAAGTGCAATCATCCCCATTTTCGATATATCAGCTACTGTAATTCCTTCAGGTAATTCCTTGAAATACATATTTACAACGACGCCAATGTAAAAATAAACTGAAATGACGCTCGCCAGGACCCCAATGATTGCAAGCCAGGTCATATTTGCCTGTACAGCTGATGCAAAAAGGTAATACTTTCCAAAGAAGCCTGCAAATGGAGGGAGCCCAGCAAGGGAAAACATAAATATGGCCATGAGAGCAGCAATAAAAGGATGACTGTAAGAAAGTCCTTCGTAATCATTAAGATTAAGATATCGACCATCCTTGCTCTCCAAAAGTGATACAACTCCAAAAGCGCCGACCTGCATAAATGTGTACGCAAGCATATAGTACATAACGCCGGTTCGACCAAGATCGTTTGCAGCCGCAATGCCGACAAGAGCATAACCGGCATGTGCTATGCTTGAATATGCAAGCATTCTCTTTACGTTTTGTTGTACAATAGCAATTATGTTTCCTGTAAGCATTGTAAATGCAGCAACATAGGCGATTATAATCTGAAGCTGCCAGATCGGATGCGCCGAATAGCTAAATACCAGGACAAGTCCAGAATAAGCCGCCGCCTTGCCTCCGGTAGACATAAACCCGGAAACTATAGTCGGTGAACCTTCATATACATCCGGGACCCACATATGAAACGGTACCACCGAGATCTTAAACCCGAGGCCAATAAAGACAAAGGCAGCACCTGCCCAGAATACAGCATTAGTTTGCAGGGCTGAAACTTTTGACATTATAACCGTCAGATTTGTACTGCCGGCCGCACCATATATCAGTGCAATGCCATATAACAAAAATCCTGTAGCAAACGCACCCAGAAGAAAATATTTCAGAGAAGCTTCGTTAGATTTTAAATCAGTGCGCTTATACCCTGCAAGGACATACAACGATATCGATAACAGCTCAAGGCCAAGGAAAAGTACGATCAGATCTCCAGCACTTGCCATAAGCAACATTCCAATAGTCCCGAAAACAATAAGTATATAATATTCGCCGAAATGAACTCCTTGATTTTCAAGATAGGATCTGGACAGGAAGACTGTAAGTGCTGCGCTGGATATAAAAACAATATCAAAAAAAGCAGGGAATTTCCCTGTGAAGACCATCCCGCCAAATGCGTTCCCTGCTGAATGAAAAGTATACGGAGTTAAAGACGCTGCAACAATCAATCCTGCTAACGTCAACCAGTAGACCGCATTGGCTGATTTCTTCACGGACACATCAATCACAAGTAAAAATAGCGATAAAGCCGCCATGAAAATGATGGGACATGTTGCAATCATGTCACTATAGTTGAAGTACATTGTTCCCTCGCTTCAGATAAAAATTTTCCTTTTTGAGAATATAAAAATCCACTTTCGAAGCCACGCGAGCTTTGTGAATCTGATATGCCTGTCTCATCGAATAGAAGTCAGCACCCCAATTTTTGCCCTGGTCATAGTGTCAACCAAAGCCTTCACAGCAGGCTCGCTTTTTGAAAGAAAGGTCATGGGATATAATCCAATCCAGACAATAAATACGACCATTACAACGAGAACTGCAGCTTCGCGAAAGCTTAAATCCTTTAATGTTTGGTTATGAGGGTTATCAACCGTTTTGAAAAACACTCGCTGGTACATCCAGAGCATGTAAACTGCTGCAAGTATTACGCCTGAAGTCGCAACAATAGCATATGCCTCGTTTCCGAGAAATTCACTCTTAAAGGAGCCCAGCAAGATGAGAAACTCACCCACAAATCCATTAAGACCTGGTAAACCAATCGAACCAAGCATTGCAATCATGAAGAATGTAGCCAGTAGTGGCAAGACCCTTGCCAGTCCTCCAAACTCATTAATCTCTCGTGTGTGCCGGCGATCATAAAGCATTCCTACAAGTAAAAACAGCATTCCTGTAGTGAAGCCGTGGTTCACCATCTGAATAACCGAACCCTGGACAGATTCAACTGTAATTGCGAAAATTCCAAGGACGACAAATCCAAGATGAGCAACTGAAGAATACGCCACAAGCTTTTTCAGGTCTTTTTGAACCATGGATACTAAAGCACCGTATATTATTCCAATAATTGCAAGTATTGCCATCAGCGGAAGAAAAATAAAGGTAGATTGAGGAAAGAGCGGAAGAGAAAACCTCAACAAACCATATGTTCCCATTTTCAAAAGTACTCCGGCCAGCAGGACACTCCCTGCCATAGGAGCTTCGGTGTGCGCATCGGGAAGCCAGGTGTGCAGCGGGAATACCGGCACTTTAATTGCAAAACTCAACGTAAACGCAAGGAACATCCATGTCTGCACGGATAGTGGAATAGTAGGTGCAACTTTATATAGTTCAAGGAGGTCAGTCGTGAACTTTCCCTGTGGCAAAGTACCTGCATAATACCCGAGCCAGATTATCGCAACTAACATGAGGAGGCTGCCAAACATTGTATAGATAAAGAACTTTATTGCTGCATATACACGTCTTTCATGTCCCCAGATTCCAATGATAAAATACATTGGAATCAACATTGCCTCCCAAAAAATGTAAAACAGGAAAAGATCAAGCGAGGAAAATACTCCAATCATTCCAGTTTCAAGAAGCAGGACAAAGAAGTTAAAGGCTTTAACACGCTTTTGAATGGAGTTCCAGGATGCTACAAGTGAAATCAAAGTCAAAAGTGTTGTTAGTGAAACTAGCAAAAGAGAGATACCGTCAATTCCGAGATGATAAGAAATATCTAAACTGGTTATCCAGGGAATTTTTTCAACAAATTGGAATTGATTGCCTGTAGTACTAAAACTGATATAAGCATAGATGGCAAGAAAGGTATCAATGGCAGAAAACAGGATAGCTGTACTCTTCACCACTGTCTCATTCCTGAAAAACAACAAAAGTACCGCCCCTGCAAGTGGAGTGAAAATTAAAAGCGTCAGAAGATGCGCACTTATCATGAACCTTCTCTAATTATTTAAGTATTAAATAACCCATTATAATTACTATTCCAATCACAAATGCAAAAATATAGCTCTGGACAAGACCGCTTTGCAATCGTCGACCAATCTTTCCGACAAACTTAACTGTTTTTCCGACACCATTGACAGAGCCGTCAATTGCAGTCTCATCGATACCTCTCCACAGATACCTTTCACTCACGTATACTAATGGTTTAACGACAATTGCCCGGTAAATTTCGTCTATATAGTATTTATTCAACAATATATCGTAAAAATCCCCGGCCGCGCTTTTAATTCTGCGCGAGATGTCAGGCTTTTTAAGATAAGCTGTGTAAGCTAAATATATTCCAGCAGCAGCAAGTAATACCGAGAAAACCATAAGGATGTATTCTGTCGAATGTTCAACAAAGAAAATACTTGGCATTGTTGCAAGTGCCGGATCAAATACGGGCTCAAGAAACCTGTCAAACCATTCTCCACCACCAAGGGATGTCGGTATACCAACCCAGCCTCCAATGATTGAAAGTATACCCAGAACCCATAGCGGTAACAGCATTGAGATAGGAGCGTCATGAACATGCAGATGATGCACATCGAAGCGCGGCTTTCCTTCAAAGGCGAGAATAAATAGCCGAAAAATATAAAATGCCGTCAAAAATGCAGTCAGCACACCAATCAGCCAGAGCCAGAATGAGCTGGCATAGGCATGAGATAGAATCTCATCTTTGCTGAAAAAACCGGCCAGCGGTGGAATGCCCGCAATAGCGAGGCTGGCCAATAAAAAAGTTTTATATGTGGAAGGCATGAAATTTTTCAATCCCCCCATCTCTCTTATGTCCTGACTCTCATGCAGAGCGTGAATGATTGCACCCGCACCGAGAAATAAAAGAGCTTTAAAAAAAGCATGGGTCATTAGATGAAAAATCCCTGCACTGAATGCACCGACACCCATCGCAAGAAACATATAACCCAGCTGACTGATTGTTGAGTAGGCCAGAATTTTTTTGATATCGTTTTGCACTAATCCCATACTTGCTGCGTAAATAGCAGTTATCGCCCCGATAATTGCAACTAATAGCATTGTAGTCGGCGACAACACGTACAAAGCAGCACTCCTTCCAATCATATATACCCCAGCCGTCACCATGGTAGCTGCATGAATCAAAGCTGAAACAGGGGTGGGACCAGCCATGGCATCAGGCAACCAGACATAAAGTGGGATCTGGGCACTCTTTCCGGTTGCACCAATGAACAGGAGAATAGTTATCCATGTCAGGGTATCGCTTCCTACGCCAAAACGAGCTGATACCCCTGGAAATATTGCCTCAAAATTGAAACTTCCGAAGTTCACAAATATGAGAAACAGGCCAATCAGGAATGCAAAATCACCAATTCGGTTGACCACAAATGCCTTCATCCCTGCCTCGCCTGTCCATGTGATCCCGACCCCCTCAAACTTACGATCATACCAGAAACCAATCAGTAAATAGGAGCAAAGACCAACTCCCTCCCATCCCAAAAACATTAAAAGATAGTTGTCTGCCAGCACGAGATTAAGCATGGCAAATACAAATAAATTCAGGTAGGTAAAAAAGCGAAACACTCCTCTATCGCCGTGCATATAGCCGATAGAATAAACGTGAATTAGAAAGCTGACTCCCGTTACTATCAAAAGCATTACAACAGAAAGCTGGTCGACCAGATACGAGACATTTACATTCAAACTACCAGCAGCTATCCACCTGTAAACTTCTACTATATGACTTCGGGATGACTCGGGCTCACCCAGCATATCGAAAAAAATAAACAATGCCAGGAGAAAGGAAACACCAATTGTCGCGCTTCCAATCACTCCTACAAATTTTTCTCCAAACTTCTTTTGAATTACACTCCCTGAGATTCCATTAATAACGACCCCCAGAACTGGAAGGATGACAATCCATACGATATAGTGATACATTAAATTTCCTCTAAACTATGGGAGAAAAGATTGTTCATAAAATGGGAAATTACCATTTCAAGATATTTACTTCGTCAACATTGACAGTCAGGCGGTTGCGAAAAAGTGCGATAATTATCGCCAGACCAACGGCAGATTCCGCCGCCGCTACGGCTATTACGAAGAAAACAAGCATCTGGCCAGCAGGATCCCCAGAATAGGCCGAAAAAGCGATCAGTGCCAGATTTACGCTATTAAGCATGAGCTCAATAGACATAAAAATGACAATTGCATTCCGAAGAGTCAGCACTCCAACAACTCCAATAATAAAAAGCACCATACTGAGTAAGATATAATAACTTAATGGGATCATTTTCATTCAAATCTTTTTTTTGCAAGAAGAATTGCCCCCACCATTGCAGCCAGGAGCACAAAAGATGTTACTTCAAATGGGAAGAGGTACTGGTTAAAAAGAGTCTTGCCAATAGCTTCGACAGTCCCAATTTTTTCAGACTGTGGAGATATTGACCCCTTAGCAAATGCCGACCAGAACAAGGGAACGACTTCAGCTAGAAGAATGAGAGTAAGAGCAACAGCAAGGAGCCTGGTTTTGGTAAATCTCCACTTTGGCAGGGCACCTTCCCCGAGATTTAGCAACATGATGACAAAAAGGAAGAGCACCATAATAGCACCAGCGTAAACCGTTATCTGAATAACGGCAATAAATTGCGCTCTTAGAAAAAGGTATAAGACAGCAATACAAAAGAAATTAAGGACGAGATATAGGGCACTGAATACAGGGTTCTGACGAGTGATCATCAGGGCAGCTGAACCAACAGCAACCGCGGCAATGATCACAAACCAAAGTAATTCAACGTTCAAAGGACAACCTCTGGATGTTTTATTGACAAAAATATATGCTGGCTCACTTAAACAATCAATGAATTGGAGGAATTACTTAATACTTACTGCCTCCGAGGTTATTTTTTCATAATCCAATCATTATTACTTCTGTCCACATCTGGCAGCAAATGATCAGGATCGAGTACAACTTCTTTGACAATTTCATGTTCATTAAGCCGCATTGTGTACCTGTTCCCGAGGAACCAGATTTCGACGGGGAGTTTAAATTCCTCAGTCCGATTATTCTCATATATTACTTTCACAATCACAGGCATAACCAGGCCGCGACGATTCGATAAATATATCAGCGTGTGCGTGGTGTCTGTTTTTACCGAATCCACGCTCTGGTCAAGAACATGGGTGGAATAAAACCATCCGTTCCAGAACCAGCCGAGGTCTTCACCTGTGCAATTTTCGATAGTTCTGAAAAAGTCGGACGGCTGTGGATGTTTAAAGGCCCAGCGCCTAATGTATGTGCGGAAAGCCCTGTCAAATTCACCCGGAGCAAGTACAACTTCCTTAAGGAGTCTGAGTCCAAATGCCGGTTTTCGGTATCCAAGGAATCCAAGCCGCATAGGAAGAATTTGATCAGCATAAGTCATTATTGGTTGTTTGTTCCAATCACTCTTCATCCAATGAGCAATCGTGTCTGCAGTCATCAATCTGTTTTCTATTGAACTTTTGCCGTAGTAATCATCATTCGAATAAAAGTTAATAAAGGTGTTAAACCCTTCGTCCATCCATGGATAGCGCCTTTCATCACTGCCAACTGTCATAGGAAACCAGCTATGGCCAAATTCGTGATCTGTCACAAAGTATAGCCCCTGACCTCGTGACTTTACAGAACAGAACACGATCATTGGATATTCCATCCCACCAACTATGCCGGCCACATTTGTTGCAACAGGATATGGATAATGGTAGTAGTTTTCAGAGTAAAATTTGAAAGTGTGTCGCATAAACTGGACAACCCTTTCCCAACCGGGCGATTTCTCCTTGAGGCTATCGACAGCAATACCCTCCTTCGGATAAACAGCCATTAAAAGGACATTGTCCCAGTGAGAAGCATCCCATATGAAAGCACGTGATGCCGCCCAGGAGAAATCTCTAACTTTTGAAGCATGAAATTTCCATGTGAGATTTCCAGTACCTGCTGGACGGGTTTGGCTATCGCCCACCTCAGATTCTGAAATGACGTGAATGGTGCTGTCAGTTTTCCATGCTTGAGCCAGCCTGCTAATTTCGGTTTTGGTTAATACCTGAGAGGGATTTTTCAGAACCCCGGTTGCAACAACAATCAGATTTCTAGGTACAGTTATCGATACGTCAAAGTCACCATATTCAAGATAAAATTCACCCTGACCAAGATATGGCAATGTGTTCCAGCCATGTATGTCGTCGTATACCGCCATTCTCGGATACCACTGTGCAATCTCATAAATCCAGCCATCTTCAGTCTTAAGTGCTCCCATACGACTTGCACCAAACATAGGAATGTTAAATCCCCAGGTGATCTTAATCTCTAGTTTTCCTCCATTTGCTTTTAGTGGACGCTCCAGTTCTATCCTCATTCTTGTATCATTTACAAAAGTCTTCGGTCTATAGCTCTTCCCCTCCTGAACAATAACAACCTGCCCGATTGAATCTCCTCCTTCCTTAAATCCCCCCCTCCACCGGCCAAAAGGAGAATTGTATTCCATGCTTCCAAGACTACCCGGCTTTAAAAGGTTTTGGTCAAGTTGAAGCCAGAGGAAATTGAGCGGCAGCGGTGAATTGTTTGTGTAATAAATCACCTCTCTCCCATCGATCCGACGCCTGACTGTGTCAAGTGAAACCTGAATTTTATAGTCCGCTCTCTGTTGCCAGTAGGATAAACCTGGTCTGCCATCAGCAGAGCGGACTACTGACGGAGTAGGAAAAATGGGGGCTGAAAAGGGATTATCGGCTTGAGAATGCACCACTGACACAAGGCCAATTAACATTGCAAAAAAGGAGAAGTAAATTTTTTTCATTGTATCTCTTCCTTATTTTGTGGAAAAAGGTACTGGCACTTTCACTTACACTTACATTTTAGTAAACTACCACAATAATGTCCATACCCTGAGGGATTAATTGTTCTGATAACGGTCGCTTTTCATGTGCATATCATGTTAACCAAATCGACCAGTTATATAATCTTCCGTCTGCTTCTTTTTCGGGCGAGTGAACATATCACGTGTGTCGCTATATTCAACAAGTTCCCCAAGATAAAAAAAAGCCGTCCTGTCACTCACACGTGCAGCTTGCTGCATGTTGTGTGTTACAATAACAATTGTATACTTTTCTTTTAGCTCAAAAATCAACTCCTCTATCTTGGCTGTAGAAATCGGGTCAAGCGCACTTGCCGGCTCATCCATCAGTATGACTTCCGGGTTGACGGCCAGTGTTCTTGCTATGCACAATCGCTGCTGTTGCCCGCCCGAAAGACTTGCGCCGGACTTGTGAAGGTTATCTTTAACTTCATCCCACAATGCCGCCTGCTTTAATGTCGATTCAACCACTTCATCGAGATAGTTTCTTGAGTGCCGACCCGTAAGCTTCAGACCGGCAACGACATTTTCGTAAATGGACATTGTTGGAAATGGATTTGGTTTCTGGAAAACCATCCCTATTTTTCTACGAACCAGCACAGGATCGACCCCTGGTCCATAAATATCCATACCATCAACCATGACCTTACCCGAAACCCTCGCATCCTTTGCCAGTTCATGCATGCGATTCAAGGTCCGCAAAAAAGTCGTCTTGCCGCATCCTGAAGGCCCTATCAATGCTGTAACTTCTCCGTGAGGTATATGAACATTTATGGAGTGTAAAACCTGGACCTTTCCGAAGTATGCATCCAGATTTTCAACATAAATTCCCTGGTTCATATGCTCTGATCAAACTTTTGTCTGAAAAAAATCCTGATAATCAGGTTGACACTGAGTATCACTCCTACGAGAACAAGTGCCCCAGCCCAAGCCTGTCGATGCCAGTCCTCATATGGAGAAATCGCATAATTAAAAATTTGAACCGGTAGGGTGGAAATTGGTTCAAATAGCTTATAGCTGAAAAAAGCATTGTTGAAACTTGTAAAAAGCAGTGGAGCAGTTTCACCTAAAATTCGTGCTACAGAAAGTAAAATCCCCGTTACTATCCCACTTTTTGCACTCCTCAGTACTACGGAGAGTACGGTTCTCCAGTAGGGAACTCCTAATGCCAGCGATGCTTCTCTCAAAGAAATAGGAACTGTCTGCAATATTTCATCGGTTGTGCGTAAAATTATGGGGATCATCATAATCCCCAGAGCAAACCCACCTGCGAAGGCTGAGAAACTTTTCATAGGGAGTACTATGATTGTGTATGCAAATACACCCATGACAATTGAAGGTGTTCCGTTAAGTACATCAGCAACAAACCTCGTCAATGTTGATAATTTACTATGTGGAAACTCCCCCAGAAAAATTCCGCCCAATAAACCTACAGGTATTCCGATAATTGAGGCTATCCCGACCACATAAAAAGAACCTACTATTGCATTCCCCATTCCCCCGCCAGCTTCTCCAACGGGGGCAGGTCGGTGAAGAAAAAAGTTCAAATTTACGGAGGAGGCTCCTTTATAGACAAGATAGCCCAATATCAACCCTAACGGCAGCAGAACAACGACTACACTTGATGAGAAAACAACAGTAAAGAACGCACTGGTGATTTTCCTGCGCCAGTACGAGATCCCTTCACCTTTAATGCCGGTTTTCATCATTAATGTTCTCTCCCTGTTCGCCAGATCAGCCATCTTGCCACTCCATTTACAAAAAGAGTTATCAAGAACAAAATGAACCCAACTGCTATTAATGCAGATAGGTATTTATCATAGGTTGCTTCAGTGAACTCATTTGCTATCACCGCAGCCATTGAATAACCTGGATCGAGAAGAGAAAGCGATATCTGGGGGGTATTTCCAATGACCATTGTCACCGCCATCGTTTCACCAAGCGCTCTTGCGAGCGCCAGGATTATCGAACCAAGGATTCCACTTCTCGCAAAAGGAAGGGAGATCTTCTTCATCACCTCCCATCTTGTTGCACCAAGAGCGTACATACCCTCTTTTAAGCTCGTTGGTACAGTCCTAAGTACCTCAGTAGAGACAGATATTATAAATGGGACAATCATTATAGAAAGGATAATTGAAGCTGTAAGCAGCCCAATTCCAAGCGGGTATCCCTGGAACAGCGGCAGGAAACCAAATCTTGCCTGGAGAAATGGTTCAACATAGTTTGCCATTAAAGGGGAGAGGACAAATATTCCCCACAACCCATATATAACGCTCGGGACCCCGGCGAGAAGTTCCATCAGAGGCTGAAGGACACGGCTGAGCCATCTCGGAGAAAGGTCGGCAAGAAATATCGCAGTCCCAATTCCCATCGGAGTTGCAATTAAAAGAGAAAGGGCTGAAGTCACTGCAGTCCCATAAATGAATGGCAGAGCACCAAAAACGCCCGACACAGGATCCCATGTAGATGATTTAACGAAATTCCAGAAGCCGGCATCGGAGAGCGCAATCCTTGACGATAAATAGAGGCGTATCCCTAAAAGGACAACAATAAAAACTGTTAAAAGTGCAAAAAAACCAACAAAGCCTTTAAATGCTTTATCCATCGTTACAGCACTACCCTCATCGGTAATGCTAATACGTTTTCTTGCAATTGAGGTCTCTATGTTATACTCCATTCCACCAGTAAACTAAACAAATCCGGTAAATTAATGGTTAAGGAAGTGTTAAGAAAAGGTTAATAGCTTAATATATAGATTTTCCCTAGGGAAGGCCTGAGGTTTTTCTGATTACCCATTCTGATGACAGTGTCAGAATTATGACGATTAGGAGCGGAAGGTTTGATATTAATTCAAAGTTCTCAGAATTGCTTTTTTCAACAGGGAGAAGCCATTCGCTTTTCAAATCAATCCCCCTGGCGAAAAATTCCCCCGGGGTAAGGAACTTACCACCTGTCTCGGCCGACAGTCCTTTCAACAAATCTACATTCATCTTTGTTTGGGTGAACTCGATATTTTCCGATTCCACCGCGAACCTGCCGCTGTCCACGCCTACGATGGCGCCATTTGCCATTGCCGTCGCAACGTATGAATATTTTCCTTCGGGGAGTGGATTGGTGGTTACGTCATACGCTCCGCCACCAGATGGAGAGAGAATCACCTGCGATTTTATCTGCTGATTTTGTTTTATCACTAAACTGACCGCTGCATTACTTACGTTCTTCCCTGCCTGGTTAAAGAGCAATGCCGAAAAACTAATCGGTTCTGTCGGATCATAAAGTAATTTGTCAGATTTAACTGTAAGTTGTTTTGTTTGATTTCCGTTGATCAGTGCTCGCAGGGTTCCAGTTAAGAAATCGTGTAGAAAATCGGGCCTTAAACCGCTTACGCTGCTCATTAACTGTAATTTCCATATTCCGTAGCCGAGAAATGTAGCCGCTCTTTCTTTTAAACTGACAACAAACAGAGGATTTTTTAGCTTTAGACCGTTAAGCACAGGATAAGCCAAAACCACGGCGTCATTTTGTGGTTCACAGTTGACAACTTGATAATAAAGAGGAGGAAAAAATTGTACGTTTTCAACAATTTCATTGTAGATTCCCTGCTCAGAAATCGGAATGTCCTCCTCAGAAGCCGGTGAGATGCTTACTTGAGATTCACCGCTGTTAAAGCCTGTAATTTTGACCGGCATTTTGTACACTTTGTTCACCAGAGCTGGATCAAAGTTTCTCCCTGCAAAATACATCACAGCAGGATTTTGCTCCTTCAATAGTCGTTCAACATCTCCAAAGGTCTCCCCACTGTTCGAATTTGGGAAATCACAAAGAACCACTGCATCATACTTTAATGAAAGAACCTTACCTGCGTCCTTTTCGTAGAAATTTTGAGCGTTGCGCTGCACTAAGGCAGTCACGACAAAATCCTCTGATGATTCCAGGTTCCTCCTAATGAATGCAAAATCTGATTGAGGCTCGCCAGCAACCAATAACACAGAATACTTTCCATTTTTAACAGTGACAGAAACCGATAGTGAATTGTTTCTATTGTCATATTCGCCTGTCAAAGGAGGTACACTGACAGTCAAAACATGTTGCCCCTCGGCTTTAGGTAGGTAATCAAATGAAACTACTATATCACCTTCCTCAGGAAGAACTATGGCTTTGGAATCGACCATTTTCCTATCTTCATAGAGATAAGCAGTAACCTTTTTTCCAGCCAACCCATTTGCACTTATCACCCCGCGAACAGTTGTTCTCTTTTGATTGTAAATATTGCCCGGTGCAATCACCTGTCTGACGAACAGATCCTTTGGCAATAATGTGTCGCCAACACCAATCGTGTATATGGGAAACGGCATTTCCCGCGCATCGCGACGTGGGTCTGAACCGGAGTTGTAGTTGCCGTCACTAATCAGCATAGCAAATGCAATCGGATGAGAGATACTCTGCTTAATTGCTTCCAGTATCGGAGCATCGATGTCCGTAGCATATTCATTAAATTGAAGTGAATCAGGGGAAGTAATTGTACTCAGCCGATTCCCAAAAGCTATCATGTGTAAGTTGAACTTTTCTTTGAGCTGGCTGAACTGTTTGCTGGTTAAAATCTCCCTGACGACTTCACCCCTTGTCCCGGCAGGATCTTTAAGAGTCATACTTCGAGAATCGTCCACCATTACCACTACAGTTTTCTTCATCCAATAATGATGCGTCAGGTAAACCACGGCATTCAGGGATATTAAAAGGGTTAATAAAAGCGAAACAAAGCGAAGAGCGATAAGAACCTGGCGCTTGACTGTTGTAATGCCCTCTATCTTGTGATAAGAAAAAAAAGCGACTAACCCACAAAAAGCTGCTGAAGTGATTAGGATCACCAATGATAAGTTCGAGCTGATTGAGTAATTCATTTGAGTAGCATGCTTTTTAAAACAGCAACACTTCCGTTTGTTTCGACTACTATAAAATAGACTCCGCTTGCGGCTTTTAAATTGGAATCTGCATCACCGTTCCAGATGAAATTAAAGGATCCTGGCATTTGGTAGCCATCGTATATGGTTTTGAGCTTAATTCCAATTGAGTTGTAGACAAGAATCCTCAAATATCCCGCCGTCGGCAGGTTAACTACGAATGATGTGGACTTTGTAAATGGATTCGGGAAGTTACAGCTGACAAAAAGTTTGTTAACGGCGGGTGGCTGCACATTTTTCAATGTAAAGACAGATTTAGCCGGATGATACGGTAGCGATAACGAGTCACCTGAAGAATCAATAATATTAAAATAAAAATTTATTGTGTTAAGTTGACCGGAATTAAAAATTTTAAATGCAACCTGATTAATTGTATCTGTAGGAAAAATTTCAGTTCTGATGTAATTAGCATCATTTGTCGAATAGTATGCTGAAGAACGACTGAAGCTTATCCCGTTTTTTGAGAAGACACGAATGGCAATATACAGGTAAGAGCCGCTTTGCCAGGCAGAGAACTTTTCTGCAGCTACGGGGCCACTTATTAGTTGTATGGCTTTCCATGCATTGACAATACCGTAGCCGTAAAAATTATTAGGATATAAAACCGTTCGATCCGGAAACTTGGTGTCTGCATGTTCTACGGCACTTGCCTCAAGCAAATTAATTACCTGCATGGGAGAATAATCTGGTCTAACAGATAAGATGAGAGCAGCAATTCCAGCCGTAATTGGAGTTGAAAATGAGGTTCCACTTTCATATGCATATGTGTCTGGTCCTGGAACCGTGGCCACGTAATCTCCTACTCCATCTGCAACAAGATCCGGTTTTGTACGTCCGTCATTTGTCGGGCCAGTTGAACTGAATGAAGCCAGGTTTCCATTCCTGTCGACCGCACCGACAGATATGATACTGTCGGCATCAGCAGGGACAAGCATTGTCCCTACTTTACCGTTACCATTTCCCTCATTTCCCATAGCCTGTACTACAACGACACCGAGTCGGGCGGCAATTGCTGCAGCCCTGCTTGCAAGCGATACTTTCCCGTTAAAATCTCCTCTTGACCAGAAATATGAATCAGCAGAATCGACCACACCATTGGAGTCGACGAACACGTTATATCCTACAGATGACGAAACTACGTCAGCTCCACGAGACTCTTCCCATTCCAGCCCCTCAACCCACCAGTCTTCTTCAACTTTGAGGTCAGTTATGGGGACATACTCTGTCTTGGCAAGTAGAAATTGAGAACCGTAGGACACCCCAATTAAATTCCCCGGAAAATAACCCCCCAGCAAAGAAAGTGTTGAAGTGCCGTGTGAATCCTGATCCGAAGCATCACCCGGTTGATTGGAAGTAACAGAGTCACCCTGGATAAAATCACGTTCACCAACCACCTTTATGTTCATTAATGCTGAATGGGCCCTCCATCTAAATCCTGTATCAAGCATACCAATCACCACTCCTGTTCCATCGATTCCCAAAGCATGGACATAAGGTATCCCGCTTAGCTCATACTGAACAAAAGAAGGACCGTATGATGCCGAATCTCCAGCAGCAAAAGGAGTTTTAAACAGGAGCGGCCATGCATTGTAAAGCTTCACATCCTGTTTTGCAGTTCTTGGAATGATTTGCTTTATCGCAATCACGAAAGGTAGACTTTCAATAGACGGAATTAGTTTGGGGTTTATAATTACAGCTGCTGCATTAAACCATCGACTTATCCCTACGACAAGTGCACCTTTTGACCTTAAAGCGTCAAGGTAAGAACTGTTCACTGGATAATCTAAAATGGATATTAATTCCCTCCTTGGCAACACCTTGGCCCTTCTTTCAAGTGCCCGTCTGGTTAACCAGTCGTGTCTTAATGCATACTCGACCATATCCTCCGATTTCGAAAAGCCGTGAATCAGGGGATAATCGGGCTTATCTTTAAAGAAGATCCAGTATTTGCTTTGAGCAGTTGCCAGCGTTGACATGAAGAGAATTAAGAAACATGCTCCCCTCAAATTACTGCTCCACCAATCTTCTTGCAATTTCTGCAGAATCTATCCCATCTGCTTCAGCATTGAAGTTAGTGATTATCCTGTGGCGAAACACGGGCAACACCATTTTCTTGACGTCTTCAATATCAGGACTGAGCCTGTTATCAAGAGCGGCATTAGCCTTTGCAGCAAGAACGAGGTACTGAGATGCACGGGGTCCCGCTCCATAACTTACGTATTGTCTTACAAACTCTGGTGCCTGTGGATTTTTTGGGCGAGATTTAGCTGAAATCTCAACAGCAAAACTTATAATAGAATCAGCTACTGGAATCTTTCTTATAAGGTTCTGGAAGTATATGATTTCGAGAGAGCCCATAACTTTGTTCACAGTTGGGAAATAATTTGAAGTGGTCGATTTTACAATCTTCCTTTCTTCTTCAAGGGATGGATAATCAAGCCAGAGATTCAGCATAAACCTATCAAGCTGCGCTTCGGGTAGAGGATAAGTTCCCTCCTGCTCTATTGGATTTTGAGTTGCAAGAACAAAAAAGGGCTCTTCGATCTGGAATGTTTGTCCGCCAGCTGTTACCCGATATTCCTGCATTGCTTCAAGCAGCGCACTTTGAGTCTTCGGAGGGGTACGGTTTATCTCATCTGCAAGGATAACATTGGCAAATACTGGACCTTTTACAAACTTAAATTGTCTTTCACCAGTATCTGGGTTCTCCTGCAAAATTTCTGTACCGGTAATATCACTCGGCATTAAATCGGGTGTAAACTGGATACGACTGAATTTAAGATCGAGAGCAGAAGCGAGGGTCTTGACCATAAGAGTCTTTGCAAGACCGGGAACGCCAATTAACAGGCAATGCCCTTTTGACAGGATTGCTATCATAACATGTCGGATTACATCATCCTGTCCCACGATTACCTTAGCTATTTCCAGTCTAAGATTCTTAAAATGATCATTAAGCTGAGCTACCGCTTCAACATCTGAATTGATATTACCTATCTCTATTTTGCCCTTATCTGTTTTCACTTGGGTGCCTTGTATTTAGGTTGTGGTTGGGTATTATCGCGACAGATTTCAATCGGTCCAAAATTATTTAAAGACGAATAAACATGCTCTTTGCTTCCTGTCACAACAACTAAAATCTCATCAGGGTTTACATATTTTTTGGCCATTTTCTGAATATCCTTCGAAGTAATCTTACTGATCCTTTCCCTATATTTTCGATAATAATCTGACGGGAGTCCGTATAATTCCATCGTAATAATTCGGGAAGCCACCTGTTGTGGTGTCTCAAGCTGGATTGGAAAAAGGCCAAGCAAATAGTTTTTGACCATGTTCATTTCATCTTTAGATGGTAATGTCTCCCTCAGCCTGATGAGTTCATTCAAAATTTCTCTTAATGCTTCTGCAGTAACTTCATTTCTAACGTCAGCTGAAACGTAAAAAACACCTCCGACACTACGCCCCTCAAATGCGCTCCTGGCACCATAAGTATATCCGTGAGCCTCTCGAATATTAGCATTTATTCGTGAACTGAAGTAACCACCAAGCAGCGTATTCATTACAGAGACCGCAGTAAAATCGGGATTGCTCCTTGCTATTCCAAGGTGTCCCATTTTTATAGTGGATTGCACTGCATCCGGTTTATCGACCAAAAAAATTTTTGAATCATGATGAACAGGAGACGGAATCGGAATTGGTGGAATTAATCCCTCAGATTTTTTCCAGTGTGAAAAAAATTTCCCCACAATTTTACCAGCTTCCGATGGATTAATATCCCCAGCAAAAATCAGAAATGAATTATCAGGAGTATAGTGAGTTTTGTGAAATTTTACGAAATCCTCACGCTTCATAGAAATAACACTTTGTTCGATACCAACAGACGGCTGCGCGTAGGGATGCTGTCCGAAAATTACTCTGGAAAAGCATTTATCTGTCAGGTAAGAAGGATCAGCGTTCATTTGTTTGATTTCAGAAATTCTAAGCTGTGTCTCCCGAGCGACTTCCTCCTTGGGGAATGTCGGATTGAGAACGACATCCTGAAGAATATCGATACCCCTCTTTAGATGTTTTTTAAGAACTGATAAGAAAATTTGACTGCTGTCCCAGTTGGCTGAACTGTTAAGCGACCCCCCTAAGTAATCTATTTCTTCGGCTATCTCTATAGCATTTCTCCTGTTGGTTCCTTTTGTCAACAATTCAGCAGTAAGGCTTGCCAGGCCCGGCAGCTGGAAGTCGTAAGCCGAACCGCTTCTAACTATCAAACCTATTGTTACAATGGGCAGTTCATGATTTTCAACCACAAAATATTTAAGCCCATTGGTTAATGTTTTAACGAAATATCTTGGAAATGACACGCTTTTAGGGGAAGCTGGCTTAGGAGGTTTTGTACGGTCAGGTGCTTTATGCATTTTTATACTCTTGCATATCCAGGGGTTTGTAAAACAAAACGACTCTATTCTCATTTAAGAGACGCTGAGTTGCATCTCTGATTGATTGACGTGAGACACTGAGTTCCCTATCAACTTCAGAATTAATTAAATCTGGAGATTGGAAAATCATCTCATAATGAGCCAACAATTCGGCAACACCGCTGTTGGTTGAAAGACGTCCCACATAAGACGTAACTGAAGAGTTTTGTGCCTTTTCAAATTCATAGTTGGTCACCAATGTTTCTTTCATCTTTTTAATTTCATCATCTATTAACTCTAAAAGCTCTTCCGCTGTATGTCCTGGTGTTGCAAACGCAGAAATAGCAAACACCCCGCTTTTCTCAAGTCCCTCTGTCGACACATCAAAATCTGACGCGGCCTGTGTTTCGTAAACAAGTCGTTTATAGAGCCTTGAACTATCTCCATCTGACAAAATTTTTGAAACCTGATTCATGGCATAATAATCTTCAGTTCCCTCCTGAGGAATCTTGTAAGCGACGAACAGTGCTGGAGACGGAACGGATGAGCGAACTTCCTGTACTGCTTCGCCATTAAGCGGCACATCGACGAAATTAAGAGCCGGCAATTCAGTACCACCTCGTGGTATTTCACTAAAATATTTCTCTACAGCCTCCTTCCCTTTTGAATAGCTTATGTCGCCGCTTATAACCAGTACAGCATTGTCAGGTCGATAATATTTTTCATAAAATTCCTTGACGTCCTCCATTGATGCAGAATCAATGTCCTCCATAGACCCAATAACCGGCCAGTGGTACTGGCCTGTGGGAAATAACAGTTCCTGGATTCTCATTGGAGCATCGCCATAAGGACGATTATCTATCCGCCATCTTTTCTCCTCTTTAACAACTTCACGCTGTGTTTTTAGAGCCTCTTCGGTAATACTGAACTGCAGCATTCTGTCGCTCTCGAGCCAGAGGGCAAGCTCTAATTGATTGGATGGAACGACTTCATAATAATTTGTTACGTCTTCTGTAGTAAAAGCGTTGTTATACCCTCCTGCTAGTGAAATAAACTTGTCAAACTCCCCTTTTTTGACATTTTTTGAACCCTCAAACATTAGATGCTCAAACAAATGTGCAAAGCCTGTTTTACCTGGTGATTCGTTTTTGGAGCCAACATGATATCCAACATTTACCGCGACAACAGGAACCCGTTTGTCCTGACGCAGTATTACAGTTAACCCGTTGTCAAGAGTAAATTTCTGAAAGTCTACATTGATCCGGATAAGAGGTTGACGTCTTTTACTGCTGACTTTCCTTCGACGGGATACCATAGCAGTCATAAAATTTCCTGGGTATTGATGAGCGATTTGATAATTTCAGAAGAAGCCTTAGTTTTAAAAACTACAGAATTGATCTTCAGCTGAGAATTTTCCAATAAACATTTTTCTTCAACTGAGAAATCCATTTTTCATATGCTTCGTTTTGTTTTAGAGAAAGTGCCATCATCCTCAGCCGGTTATAATCTTGATTAAAATTTACTTTGTGCGATGGAATTCTGTTTCTAAGATAAACAATGTGAAACCCGTAGGACTTTCCAAATGGAACACGAACTGGCATGCTTATCTGACCAACCTTCAGGCTGTCGACTGTTTGCAAAAACGACGGCTCCAGCTGGGTTACTTCCAGAGTCCCCATATCGCCGCCAAGATCTTTTGTGTCAGGGTCCTCTGAATATTTCCTTGCCAGTGCAGCAAAGCTTTCTCCACGAAGCGCTCGAGCACGAAGTGTATCGAGAAGTGTTATAATTGAATCATCATCTGAGGCGAGATGGGGAATTTGGATAAGGATATGTCGGGGATGGACAAGCTCACCTCGCCTTTCAAGCAACTGAATAATGTGAAATCCAAATTGCGTCTCAACAATTCCGGATATTTCACCCGGCTTAAGGGCAAATACCGCCTGTTCAAATTCCGGCACAAACTGTCCTCTCTTGACCCAGCCGAGATCTCCTCCTGAAGCCGATGTAGCGGCATCCTGTGAGTATCTCTTTGCCATCGTTGCAAAATCGGCGCCCGCTTTTAGTGAATCGAGGATTCTTTCTGCCAGGTCGTACGCTTCTTTTTTAGCCTTGGCGCTGGGCTTGGACATAATGAAAATTTGACTGAGAGTAACCTGTTCTGGAACTTCAGGCAAACTATCCTTGTAAGTCTCATAAAAATTCCGTACATCTGCATCAGAAACCTTCAGGTCACCAAACTTCTGCTGTTTCAATTTCTCAATAAGAAGCTGCTTCTTCATTTCTGACCTGAACTCACGCTTAATCTTCGAAATAGACATTCCATAAAGTTCTTCAAGTCTTTTCTCGCTCCCCACCTGCTTAATTAGGCTCTGAATCCTCTGATCTAATTGTCTCGACACTTCATCGTCGGTCACCGTTATACTGTCGAGTACTGCCTGAGCAAGGATGAGTTTGTCGTTTATCATGGCATCAAGAACTTTCTGCCGGAGAACAGCATCGTCCGGGTTAAGTTTATTTTGATATGCAACAAGTTGCACTTGATAATCAAGTTCTGATTTTAAAATAATCTCATTCCCCACCACAGCTACAATTTTGTCGAGTACCGGCTTCATCTGCGAGTAACCAGCCGATAACTGCAAACTGAAAATAAATATGACTAACAAAATCTTCTGCGTTCTCAATTTTATCACTCCTTATCATTCGTGTCTTTAATAGCAATACTCGGATCAATCGAAAAATCCCCAGCTGACTTTAGAGAGTCCAGAATCTTCACATACTCCTGTTTTCTATGCTCAATTGTGAGCCTTTCACGAATAAGCGGTTTCACATATGAAATTGGAAGTTGATCGCCAGCCATTATTTTTTTTAACACCTGGATTACAAAGCTAACCGAGTCGACCTGTATGGGGAATGAAGGTCGGCCGACAGGCAGAGACTCAACAACTCTCCAGATTTCCGAATTTGAGTTGTTTTCGTTAATAAATATTGAATCGTTTTTCGATAAGATAGAGTACTGAGGCAGGAGGGAAAAAGCTGATGCCCAGCTACCTGTAGACAGGATTGCATTTCTGAATGCCACCGCTGTCGATCTTTTATCAAATGACGCCATATTTACCAACAAAAGCTTATCCGACGCCCTGAATTCTTCTTTATGTGCTGAATAAAAACTCGCGATTTGTTCGCTGGTCACCTTAGAAGGTGTGGAATAAATTCGCTTTTGTAAATAAAGGGCAATGGCGAGCTGACGTGAGTAATTTGAAACGCTTGATCTGTAATCAGGGCTATTTTCCACTCCTTCGCGAACGGCTTTCTGATAGAGAAGTTGCTCATCAACCCACCTGGTCACGAAGTTGCGAACTGCATATGCAGATGTTGTGTCAACGTGCTTGGCAACTTCATCCATTGTAAGCTGGTTTCTACCTGCCCTTGCAACAATGTGACTATTACTACTGGCATGCGTGCATCCGTTATAAAAGGGTGCCAACGCAATCAATACTGCTGTTAATGTCAGCACCCTGTTCGTAAAGCAACGCACTAACATTTTGTTACTCAGTTGATTTCACTGGTGCTTTCTGGGTAATCAGTTCGTCAAATGTTTTCTGTTCTACCTCAACACCAAATTCCTTTTTCAGTGACTCAATCCACTCATTTTGGAGCCTCTTTGACTGGTAATCCTGGTAATCAGATGCAACCTCGCCTCTGGCTTCTTCAAAAGTTTTTGGCCCCGCAGGAACAAATCTATTGACACGAAGAATTGAATATCCGCCTTCAAAACGAATTGGTTTACTAATCTCGCCTTCCTTCATTTTAAACGCCTCTGTTGCAAGGATATTGGATGAGTCTGCAAACAAACCATAGTGACCATATTTCTCCTTCATGCCGGGTCTTTGAGTGTAATGTGAAGCCAGGGTGTCGAAGTCGGCACCTTTTGAAAGTGAGTCGTATAGGGACTTTGCAAGACTGTCACTGTAAACAAAAATTTCACTTATGTCAACCCGGGGTGGCCATTGATATGCTGCAATATGTTCAAAGTAATATGGCTTCAGCACACTGTCGGTAACAACAATTTTGTCCCAGACGTTCTGCTGTTCAAGATGATAAATCAGTATACCGTCTATATAGTTTTTCATGAGTTTGTTGAACTCGGGAAATTCCATTGCTTTCTTTTCGGAATATCTGGTAACAAGGTATTTTTTTGCAAGTTCATCTATAGCCATATCAACACCCTGATGATTGAGGTAAAGCATTCGTAAATGTTGATCGTCCTCTGTCGACTTGATGAGGGTATCAAGGCTAGCTGAACCATCTTTCAAAGTGAAAAGTGGCTGGGCTAATTCTGAATTGGTGAAAATAGAGTCGAACTTCACTTCGTTAAATCGCTTAGATGAATCAATCCTGCTGAAAAACATTTTCAGTACAGGCTCATTCACTTTATAGTCATATTCCTGTTTTAATTTCTCTACAAGCTTCAGCAGGTCAGCCTTATAACCGCCATTGAGATACTGTTCTCTGATTTTCTCCTTAACTTCGTCAAAGGGTGGAATTGGCTTCCTCTCTGTCACTTTAATAATGTGATATCCAAATCTGGTTCGAACCGGCCCAACTATTTCACCTACTCTCGCATCAAACGCAGCCTGCTCGAATTCCCTGACCATCATACCCCTGTTAAAAAATCCGAGGTCCCCGCCTTTCTGAGCTGAGTAAGTATCTGCAGAATTATCCTTAGCCAGAACGGCAAAGCTAACTCCGCTCCTGGCAGAGTCTGCAATTGCAACAGCTCTATTGTAAGCCTTTAACGTATCCTCCGGTGAAGAGCCTTTTATTGGTATAAGGATATGGCTTGCCCTAACTGCCTCAATACGTGGCCGCTTTTCAAGGAGTTGAACAACCAGATATCCAAATGCAGTTCTAACGGGATATGGTCCAACTTCACCCGGCTTAAGGGAATAAAGCAGATTTTCATAATCCTCTCCACCCTGGTATTGCAGAAACATTCCTGCGGTAACATACCATGAGTCACCTCCACGGTACTCATGTAATATTGAATCAATTGGTGCTCCATGCTGCAAATCGTGAATAATAACCATAGCCTGATTGAATGCCTTCAATGTATCAACAACTCCAGAAGAGTCCTTTGGAAAAGGTATAAAAACTTGTTTCGCACGGAGTTCCCATTTTTGCCTGTCATAAATTTCCTTGACCATTGGCTGAGTTATTGTATGCTCCATGACGTAACTTACAGCCAGTTGTGCTCTGTAACCATTAATTTCAGATTTAATAGAAGGACTCTCTTCCAGATGTTCTTTTTTCGCCTCAAGAAGTTTAAGCTTATAGTCTATGAGCAAATTTAGAAACTTTTGCTTTTCCTGAGATGCCGATGCCTTCAGTGATGCTGAATCAGACTTCAAATAGCTGTTTGTATTATATTCTTGCTTAAATTCTCCATAGGTAATCTTCTGACCATCTACAGTAGCTATGACTTTGTCATTGATATTTGCTGCACAACCCGCCAGCATTAACGCTCCCAGAAAAAGTACGATGACTTTGTTTAGACTCATTAGATTATAACCTCCAGATTTTCAATATTTAGAGAAAATCATAACGAACCGTGGGATGAAAATCAAGGTAAATACTGAATACTAAGATTGTTGACGATTTCAGTATCAATTTTTTAAACCAAAAATCCCCTGATTATACATTGACAAGATTGCAATTTATTTTTTCATTCTTTATTTTGAATGCGCAAATTCAGGGGATTGCGATGAACATATTTGAAAAATCTGGAGATTGATGTTAGCATTTTTGGTTGGAATAGTTATAGGCATAGTTATCTCTATCCCGATAGGGCCGATAAATATCACCGTAATTTCAAAAGGTTTTAAGAAGGGTTTTCACGATGCTATAGCCATTGGGCTTGGTGCTTCAACTATGGATTTCCTTTACTGTGCAGCCTCAATACTCGGATTATCAGCTTTTGTCCACAAAATAGAAGTCAGCGTAATTTTTAGAGTTGTCGGGTTTATCCTCCTGGTTTATTTAGGAGTAAGGGATATTACAACTCGTATTGAGACCTTTCGATATGAGAATTTTGAAACAAAGAACGGGAAATTCCACAGCTCATTTTTGGTGGGAATCCTTATGTATTTATCCAATCCGACCCTTGTAGCATTCTGGATTACATTAAGTGGAGTGGTTCAGTCATACAGCGAAATTATTGGCAATGTCGGTGATGGGCTCCTGTTTGCTCTGGGGGTTGGAATTGGAACGGCAATTTGGTATTATAGCATGTTAAAGGTTATACTTCACAAGAGAAATTCATTTAAAGCCGAGACCCTGACTGTGCTTTCGCGCATTTCAGGAGTGATAATGCTGGGCTTTGGAGCTTACATAGGATTCGAGTTGGTGCAGTATTTCGTGAAATTCCGAGTTTACTGAAAAAGAACAAAGAACATTGACCAATCATGATAACAGAGGCAAAGTTAGACATAGCCATCCCCCGTCGACGCGGAAGCGGACATCATCATGCAATGTTAGCGATTACGCACGAGATGAGTAACAAAGTAAGAGACTCGGCGCTGGACATGAAGGTTTACTGTGCATCGTTTGAATCACCTGTCGGTGTTATTTATGTTGCTTCTACAGATAGGGGGGTCTGCAAAATTGCTCTCCCCCGCCACGGACGAACGACTTTCTTTGAATGGATAGGCAAGCATTTTTCCGAAGATGCAATAGTTGAAGATAAGAAGAAGAATTCTGAGGTTATAAAACAACTTAACGAATATTTTGTAGGAAAGCGTACGAAATTTGATTTATCCCTCGACTTAATCGGGACCAGATTTCAAATAAGAGTTTGGAATGAAGTGTACAGGACTCCTTTCGGCACCGTGGTCAGCTATAAGCAAATAGCAAAGCGGCTCCATACGCAGGGATACAGATTGATTGGGGCAACTATAGGCCGCAACCCAGTGCCAATTATAATTCCATGTCACAGGGTAATCGGTTCAAACAATAAACTCGTCGGCTACGTTGGGGGAATCAGGCTAAAGGAGTACTTGCTCAGATTAGAGGGCGTCATACTCCTTTAATACTGTCAAACCTAAATATCAAAAAAGATATCCGCAATTAAGCCGTATGAAACTTTTCGAATAGACAGCTGGTGATAAGTTGCAGCTTTAATTGGCCTTGCTGCCGTAAGTCCCGACTTTCTCATATCAGCACCTACAATTATACAATGCAGATTTACATTGATGTCAGCCTCGTTTAATCTGCAATTAACATCCACAGGAATTAATTTCTGGCTGTCAATAAGGAATATTACTTCATTTAAATATTTTACAAGAACCTGTTCTCTATCGACACCTGTCACCTTAATTTCCTGAATAATCCTTCTATCTGGAATTTTAACTTTGCCAAACCAAACTTTGACCAGTGCAATTGTTGCATTCCGAACCAACCCTGCAAAATCTCTTGCACGTATTCTTAAACCAAAGTCGGCTGTATGATCAAGGATTTTGAACACCGTATCTGTAAACTTCAGAAAGAAAGACTAAATCCAACACCAAATCCGCCATCGGGCATTAGAACAGGAGCAAGAGAAAGCTTAGAACGCGTTCCGTTTTCTTCCGTGTGGTTAAAAATGTAGACACCTCGTGGGTGAGAAGCAATCTCACCAAATGCATATCCAAGAGCAAGGCCCAACGGAATATCGCTCCACCAGTGTATCCCCGTCGCCACAAGGCTTGATGAAATCATTCCAAGGGCAATGTAACCGGCGGGTTTCAACCATGTCAGCTCATTATAATTTTCAGCAATCACAATAAGAGTTGTCATTGCCGTTGCAATGTGGCCGGACGGGAATGCATCATAATGAGGAACATGCCTGGCATAGTCTATTTGATTTGGGAAAAACCTCCATGCTCCTGTTCTCTTCGTCGAGACAAAAGGGCTTTCTCTACCTGTAATATGTTTAAGGAGTTGAACCACACCGCCGCAGGCGAGAATCGCCTCAGTGGTCTGACTTGCCGTTCTGAGGGCACGAGCATCGTTAAAGGCAAATCCGTAAGCCGCGAAAATTCCAACAATACCGAACTGAAAACGGCCATCACCTGTGAAAACCAACCATTTATTGATTTTATGAAATGCTGGTGATTCATCATCCCACTTCTTCTCAGCCTGCCAGCTTTGGTAATCGGTTGCAATAAGGCCAGCAGTTATGATGCTCATTCCCGCAATGGCAGGAATATTCTTGACCTGAAAAGTTTCTTTCGACCATCGGAGCCAGTCTCCAGGTATATTTGAGAACATATCATACCATTTCGGAACATAATTGCTTCCGACAAATGGCTCCGTTGTGTCTTGCTTCATTATTGCTCCACTGAACGTGTGCTCCTGGAGATCTAATTTGCAGCTAAATTGCGCTGCGTAAGAAATTTCAGAAAAAAGACACAATACAAGGAGAAAAAGCGGGATTTCCAATTTTGAGAACATAATTTGCAAATCTCAGCTGATATCACTTGCTGTAATTTGACCAATGATGTATTTAAAATCAAACCCCAATCTGTGCAGGCGTAATAATTTACAGACTCTTTTATTCGTATCGAAGGGCCTCTATTGGATTCAGGTTAGAAGCTTTCCTTGCGGGATACCATCCGAAAAAGATCCCAACTGCAGCTGCAAAAACAAACGCCAGTATGATAGATTCCGGTAAAATTACTACAGGCCAGTGTTGGATACTGGATATAAATCTCGATGCAAGGACTCCCAGAACAATTCCAATCAGTCCACCAGAAAAGCTCAATACCAGTGCCTCTATCAGAAACTGCAGCAGCACATCTGTTCCCCTGGCACCCACTGCCATACGAATGCCGATTTCCCTCGTGCGTTCAGTGACGGAGACAAGCATAATATTCATTATTCCAATGCCACCAACAATTAATGAAATACTTGCAATACTTGCCAGCAACAATGTTAAAGTGGTTGAAGTTGCACTGGCAGCATTGGCAATATCGGTCTGTGTGCGAACAGTGAAGTCACTGTCTTCCCACGGGCTAAGTTTGTGTCTGTCTCGAAGAACCTGAGTAATTTCTGCACTTGCGAGACTTATTCCTGCTTCTGAATATGCTGAAGCCATTATGGTCTGTGCGTAAATTGTACCCAACAACTTCTTTTGAACGGTCGAAAAGGGGGCAAGAATAATATCATCCTGGTCCTGGCCCATTGCATTTTGACCTTTTGGGGCAAGAAGGCCAATTATTTTGAATGGTAGGTTTCTGATTCTTATGACCTGTCCCACTGGATCGGCATTCTGACCAAATAAATTGGTTGCAACTGTCTGACCAATCACACAAACTTTTGTAGCTCCTCTCTCATCGGAGTCAGTAAAGAACGTCCCGTCAGCCAGCTGGTAATCTCTGATCACCTGATAGTTTGGGTAAACTCCCCAAACAACGGTTCTCCAGTTTTGAGACCCGACTATGATCTGGGCACCTGCACGGACAACAGGAGAAACATATCTAACATCAGGACAGAGCTGCTTTATTGCCGTTGCATCGTTCTCAGTAAGTCTGTTGACTGTCCCTGCTTCCATTCTGACCCCTCCCTGATTTACAGCTCCAGGGAATATAATAAGCATATTCGTGCCAAGGCTGGAAATTTGAGCTTGGACAGCATCACGTGCCCCCTGTCCAATCGCAAGCATAGCAATAACTGCTGCTACTCCAATAATAATCCCAAGCATGGTAAGAAATGACCGCATCTTGCTCCGATTTATTGAGCGATATGCCAGCTTTAAAATATTCATAAAGCTCATGATTCGTCTCCATTTGTTTGTAGAGGAATCTTCAGCAATTCATCAGAAGCTTTCTTTTTATTTTCATTTTCCGTTGCACGACTAATCTTCCCGTCCTTGAATGTGACGCTGTGAGTAGCAAACTGAGCAATGTCGGGCTCATGGGTAACCAGTACAATGGTAATTCCCTGTTCATTGAGCTTCTGAAAAATATCCATTACTTCGACACTGGTACGGGTATCCAGATTCCCTGTTGGCTCATCAGCCAAAATTACGACAGGATCATTTACAAGTGATCTTGCTATAGCAACCCTTTGCTGTTGTCCTCCAGAGAGTTGATTCGGAAAATGGTCGGCACGTTCTGCCAGACCTACACTTTCCAGAGCAGCCAAAGCCTTTTCCTTTCGCTCCTTTGAGCTGGTGGAATTTGAATAAAGCAAAGGAAGTTCGACATTTTCCAGAGCCGTCGTTCTTGGAAGAAGATTGAACGCTTGAAAAACAAATCCAATTTTTTTGTTTCTTATTTTAGCAAGCTCGTCTCTTTTTAATTTGTTTATTTCAATTCCATCAAGATAGTACTCTCCCTTTGTTGGAGTATCAAGACATCCCAGTATGTTCATAAATGTGGTTTTCCCAGATCCACTCGCTCCCATCACAGCTATAAAATCCCCACGTTGCACGTCCATAGATATTCCCCTGAGGGCATGCACCTCAAATTCACCCATCATGTACACCTTACTCAGATTTTTTACTGAGATTATCACATTGTCCAATTTAAAACCTCATTCTTCCACCAAGTGGTATATTTTGATTGGATTGCAAACTATTGTCGGAAAGGATACCCACAACTACTTCCTGGCCCTCCTTAAGTGACGGACTATCAACTTCTGTGTAACTTCCATCAGACAATCCCAGTTTCACACGTACAGGCATTAACCTTTTACCATCAAGTATCCACAATCGGAAGTAACTCCCGGGAAGGAGTTCCCTCGTGCTCCCTACTCCGATGGAAGTACTGCCAAATTGAGAGTTTGCTGCTCCAGCTGCATTCATCCCGCCGTGGTGCATTCTCTGTTGAAACCTCTCTCGAATTGAATCTGGAAGATCTTTTAATATAGATTGGATGTATTCTCGTGGTGGAGTGAACCTCAGAGCAGTGGTTGGTACTTTAAATACGTTTTTATCAGACGCAACAAGAATTGAGATATTTGCAGTCATCCCTGGCATCAGCTTCAGATCAGGATTTGGGACATCAATTATAACAGTATAGTCGACAACATTTTGATTTATATTCGGCTGCAGTCTTATCTGGGTAACTCTCCCGTGGAAGATCTGAGCAGGGTAAGCATCTACGGTAAAAGTGACGTCCTGTCCCTTCTTAACATTACCGATGTCAGCCTCGTCAACACTTGCCTGCACCTGCATTTTGGATAGGTCGTTTGCTATTGTAAACAAAGTTGGGGTGTTAAAACTTGCAGCCACAGTTTGGCCTATGTCTACGTTCCTGGATATCACCACCCCACTTATTGGTGCTACAATTGTAGCATAGCCCAGGTTAATTTTTGCACGAGTTAGTGAATTTTGAGCCGACTTTAAGTCTGCTTCTGCACTTTCATAAGTTGCTGTGGCCGCATCGAGGTCGGATTGTGCCGCAAGCTGCTTCTCAAACAGCTTCTTTGTCCTTTCAAGATTAATTTTCGCCTGATTAAGTGCAACCCGTGCCTTTGCAACACCTGCTTCAGCATCCTCCACAGCCGCCCAGAGAAGGGTCGTGTCAAGTTTTGCAATTACCTGACCACGGTGCACTCTTGAGTTAAAATCGACGTAGAGTTTTGCTATGGTACCTGATACCTGCGTGCCAACCTGAACAGTGGTATCTGCACTGAGTGTACCTGTGGCAGTTACGACCACATTAAGATCTCCCCTTTCCAGCTTAACTGTTCGCCATTGTACCTCAGAGTCCCGACTATTGTTCACATAAAAGTAGACTCCACCCAATACTATTATCAGTACAGCTATTGACGCAATAATTCTTTTTTTCACTTTTTCTTCTCGCTTAATTTATTGTTCCCATTGCGTGGCGCAGCCGCGCGTATGCCACTCTGTAATTATAAAGGCTCTGTATATATGCGATACGCGCATTTGACAGTGTTAATTCAGCATCAGTCACCTCAATGGCACTACCTACCCCGGAATTATACCTTCCTTCGGCTAACTTGAGCGCAATTTCAGCATTATCTACAAGTTTCTGTGAGGCATCAATCGCCTCTTTAGCCTCTTCCAGGGCAAATTCCTGCTGTTGAACATCCAAGTACAATTGCTGCATAGCCAATTCATTAGACGCTTCTGCAGACTTGAGGTTTGCTTTTGCCTGATCTATACCGGCCTGAATTGACCACCCTGCAAAAATGGGGATTGAGAAACTCACCCCTACGTTCCAGCTATTATATAGAGGGCCACTTAGATTAAAACCTGTCCACTTATAACCACCTGCCAGGCTTATCGTTGGAAAGTTAGAAGTCCATGCTGAAGTGAGTAAAGATCTGCTTGCCTTCACCATTGCCTGACTTGCGAGTAAAGAAGGACGATTTTTTATTGCTTCCTGAAGGGCCTCTTCAGTACTTATTTCAGCCTGTGGAACTTCAAGCACATCTTTGAGCACTGCACCTTCAGGAAGTTTTTTCCCCAGCACATTTTCAAGCTGGATTCGTGAAATTTTTATTTGATTTTTAGCATTGATAAGGTTGACCTTAGAATTGGCTACATCAACTTCAGCTTTAGCGACATCAAACTGTGGCGCTGTGCCTGCATGGTAAAAAGCCTCCGCCCTCTTCAGGTGTTGTTTGGCTTGTTCGAGGGCCTCCTCCTGTACCTTTGCTATCCTTACTGCTTGTAAGTAGTTGAAATAAGCTATGTTTGTATTGAGTGCAACATCCTGCCTGACGCTTCTCAAATCCTCACGAGAAGCCTCAACAATGTCAGAAGAGGCCTTGACTCTGCTAATCGTCTTGCCAAAGTCAAAGATAAGCTGTTGTGCTTGAAACCCGGCACTGTAATTTTCGAATGCACCAGGTCTTGCTATTGGACCAAATAAGAACGTGCCTGCGTTTTTAGTTCCGCTCGCCTGCCCGGAAATTTGTGGTAAGAGTGCCGAACGAGACAGCATTAAACTTGACTCCGACGATTCAAAGGCACCCTCAGCTAACTTTATTTGAGGGTTGTTCTTAAGTGCAATATCAAGACACTGCTCCAAGGTAAGAGTGTCCGACTGTGCAAATAAGGTGCCTGTATATACAAGCAAACCAAAAAGAAATTTCAGCATAGTATCCCTCAATTAGATGTTTTAATAGACGCAAAACTGGAAGGGTGGTTCTATTTCTGGTTAAGTCTGTTACTACCTAAGATAATGCCTGCAGATGACCTGACTCAGAGCTTATATCCTATTTTCCTTAGAAATTCGTAACGAGACCTGACTTCTGTCTCCGTTTCGATCCCCCGGGTTTTTACTCCATCAACAACCCCCATGATTCCTCGCCCCTGATCTGTCTCTGCTAAAATAACTTCAACGGAATTAGCAGTGGCACAAAAAATTGTCACAACTTCAGGTACTAACTTGATTGCGTTAAGAATGTTGACAGGGAACCCTTCACGAATGAAAATTATAAACGAATGACCCGCAGAAATATTTAGTGCATTGGATTTTGCAAGTTCAATCATTTCATCATCATTGCCAGAATACCGCAAAAGTGCAGGGCCCGATGATTCACAAAATCCGATTCCGAACTTGATATTTGGATTGGTTTGAACTATCACCTCATGAAGGTCTTCAATAGTCTTTATGAAGTGCGACTGTCCAAGAATAACATTTACGTCGTCCGGTTTATTAATTTTAACAGTCTTCAATTCCATGTTTATCTCCCTCGCTTTCGCTTTCTTTTTGCCTAATTGGGTTTAATGATAAAAATCTTTATCCCATCGATGTCGTTTCAGTTCAGATAACATTAGTGGAGAAAGGCGCCTTCCATCGGAAGCAGCACAATTTTCTTCTACGTGTTCAATTTTCCGCATCCCGGGTATTACAGTGGAAACAGTATCGCTGCTTAGGACGAATCTCAATGCCAGTTCTGCCAAAGTCATTGCCTCTCCACGTCCCAGCAGCGCCTTAAGAGGCTCAACATGTTCAACCACCTGCCTCTTTCGGTCCCCTTTAAAATAACGATTTCTGAAGTCTCCTTCAGGGAATACAGTATCGACAGAAATTTTTCCTGTCAGCGCACCTTCATCGAATGGAACCCGTGCAATAACACCTATATTGTTGGCTTTGCAAAAGGGAAACAGTTCATCTTCGGGCGATTGGTCGAATATGTTATAAATAACCTGGAAGGTGTCGATGATCCCTGTTTTAGCTGCCTCTATTCCATTTTCAGGTTGATGATCATTAATCGAAATCCCAGCGAACTTTATCTTACCCTCTGTTTTTAGTTTCAACAGAGCATCCTGCCATTCCGACTCCTTCGCCCAATCGTCCTGCCAGACGTGAAACTGCTGGACATCAATGCGGTCTATCTTAAGATTTCGAAGGCTGCGCTCCGTTGATTTAATAATATGGTCAAAAGTAAACGCCTCCCGAAGTGAAATTCCCTTTGGTGCAGGCCAGCGGCCGTTGAGAGGCGGAATTTTTGTTGCAACGTAAATTTTCTCCCTCCTCTCTTTAATCACTTTGCCCACCAATTCTTCACTGTGTCCATTTCCATAGACCAGAGCAGTGTCAACAAAGTTAACTCCTAAGTCAAAAGCCCGATGGAGCGATTTCACAACTTCCCTGTCATCGCCGTCCAGCCACATATTCCCTCCGGCCCCCCATGTTCCATAGCCAATCTCACTTACTTTCAGTCCAGTTTTGCCTAAATTTCTATATATCATTTCATCCTCCATTCACTTAATGAAGGATTGACATAAACCATCTTACCGCCGACAAAAGTTGCCAGTATCTCATCATGAGGGATTTCATTTGCCGGCAAAGCTCTAAAATCTCTTTTAAAAATCGTAAAGTCGGCAAACTTACCTACTGAAACAGTGCCGTTTACATTCTCCTGAAAAGCTCCATAGGAGGGCCAAATCGTGAATGCTTTGATAGCCTCATCTAATGTCATTTTTTGATTTGAAAAAAAGCCGTTGTTAAAATAAGAAGAATCCTTTGCAGCATCAGGCGTCAGTTGAAAATATTTCAGAGCGTCATTAAAGTTCTCTGGAATCCCATTCAAATTCTTTCTGGTAATCGCGGCGTAAATACCAAGCCTGGGGTCGGGACTCTCAACTGGAAAATCAGAGCCACCGATGATTATGCAGCCACTTTTCAGGAGCGATCGCCAGGCATAAGCATACTTGATCCTTTCAGGGCCAAGGCGCGACTCCGCCCAGTACATGTCTGATGTACAGTGAGTCGGCTGCATGGATGGAATCACACCGAGCCTGCAGAAACGTTGAATGTCTTCATTTAATAATACCTGAGCATGCTCAACTCTCAATCGCGCATCATGCACTCCTGATACCTCCATTGCTTTTTCGTATGCATTCAGGACAATGTGGTTGGCTCGATCACCTATTGCATGCGTGCAAACCTGAAAACCATTTGCTAAAGAGGCAATGGTAATATTTTCAAGGTCCTTTTCGCTCATCTCTGTAAACCCGTAATTACCCGGATCATCGGAATAAGATTGCACTAATGCAGCACCGCGTGAACCAAGGGCACCATCCATATAAACCTTCACTGAACGAAGTGTAAAATGGTCCTTGTATCCCAATATGGGCCCCGCCTTAAGAACCTGTAGTAGTGTCGAATCGGAACCACTGTACATGGCGTAAATTCTGACCTTTAGCTTCCCCTCAGCAGCAAGCTTCTTGTAAACATTCAAAGTTTGCCAATTAATTCCCGCGTCATGAACTTCTGTTAACCCATAGCGCGCACATGTGTCGATAGCTCTTAAAATGGCACTTTCCACTTCAGCATCAGACGGAGCAGGAATCTTAGATGCAATAAGATTAATTGCTGCATCGAGAAAGACTCCTGTCGGGTTACCATTCTTATCCCGCACAATTTCTCCTCCCGCAGGTGATGGAGTTGCACGGTTAATCCCCGCAAAATCCATAACTTTTTTGTTGACCCAGACTGCATGTCCATCAATGCGCACGAGAAAGACATAATTATCTGGTGCTGCTTCATCAAGAATACTGTGATCGGGGAACGACTTCCTTAGCCAGAGATTTTGATCCCACCCTCTTCCTTTAATCCAGGTACCAGGCTGAACTCTCTGTGCCTCTTCTCGAACTTCAGCAGCAATTGCTTCCGGGGATTCAGCCGCTGTTAAATTTAAAGTACTCATGCTGGTGCCCAATTCAACAATATGTCCGTGACCATCAATCAGGCCCGGGGTTGCAAAAGCACCTTTAATATCTATTGTCTTTTCTGAATAAAAATGGGACAGAATTTCATTGTTTGTTCCAACACCAACGATTTTACCATTCATTACAGCAACAGCTTGAGCTGTCGGCATTCTGTTATCAAGAGTCATAAATGTCCCGTTCATAATAATCAGGTCTGTTTTCATCTTGGGCTGTGAACAAGATATTATAAAAAGAGAAATTGAACAAAGAGCTGCAGTAAGAAAAAGTTTCACATTGACCTCGGTTTTATAAAATTTACAAAAAGAAACCGAAAATTGAAGAAAAAATCTGATTGCTGGTATTTTTCTCTTTCTTAGGTTCTGTTAGATTAGAGGATGAAATGTCTATTGGCAGTAGACAGACCTCTGAGGGTAAAACAAATATCTAATAACACAAAAAAATAGGTGTATCTATGAGCAAGGCACATGAGCAAATCAGCTTTTTCGAAAGTGTGAACCGAAACTTCGACAGAGCTGCCCAGTTTACGAGCCACCCAAAGGGTTTGCTCGATCAAATTAAAGTGTGCAACAGTGTCTATGCATTTCAGTTCCCTGTCAGGACTGAAAAAGGAGTTGAAGTGGTATCCGGCTGGCGCGTTGAACACAGTCACCACAAGGTTCCCGTTAAGGGAGGAATAAGATACTCAGAAGATGTAAATGAAGACGAGGTGAAGGCACTCGCGGCATTGATGAGTTATAAGTGCGCAGTTGTCGATGTGCCTTTTGGCGGAGCAAAGGGGGCAATTAAAATCAACCCCAAGAAATATACTGTAGAACAACTTGAACATATAACACGGCGGTATACGGCTGAGCTAATAAAGAAAAATTTCATAGGTCCGGGTGTCGATGTCCCGGCTCCTGATTACGGCTCTGGGCCAAGGGAGATGTCGTGGATTGCGGATACCTACGCTGCCTTCAACCCAGGTCAAATCGATGCAATGGCCTGTGTAACAGGTAAACCAGTTGCTGAAGGGGGTGTCCGCGGTCGCACTGAGGCAACTGGACGCGGTGTGTACTATGGACTTTCAGAAGCCTGCAGTCATTCCGAAGATATGAAGAAGCTTGGATTGACGACAGGATTATCAGGAAAAAGCGTGGTTATCCAGGGACTTGGAAATGTAGGATATCATGCAGCAAAATTTCTCCAGGAGGCAGGCTGCGTGATCGTCGGCCTCGCTGAATATGAAGGAGCAATTTACAACCCAAAGGGTCTTGACGTCGATGCTGTCATCAAACATCGAAATGAGACCGGTTCAATCTTGAAATTTCCAGGGGCGCAGGATATTCAGCATACTCAGATTGCACTGGAACTCGAGTGCGATATACTGGTCCCTGCTGCACTGGAGAATCAAATTACAATTGAAAATGCAGAAAGAGTTAAAGCAAAGATAATCGGCGAAGCTGCAAATGGCCCTGTCACATCAGAAGCGAGTGAATTCCTTACAAAAAAAGGAGTAATGATAATTCCGGACATGTACTTAAATGCCGGCGGTGTAACAGTGTCATACTTTGAATGGCTGAAAAATCTTTCCCATGTTCGATTTGGACGATTGGGAAAAAGGTTTGAACAGTCAACTTACGACAAAATGCTGCGTGCAATTGAAGATGCAACGGGAAAAAAGTTTTCCGACTTTGAGAGAAGACAAATTGCAAAGGGCCCTGACGAAATTGACCTTGTTAATTCAGGTTTAGAGGAAACTATGACAAATGCTTACAACGAGATCAGAGAAATATGGAAATCCAATCCCCAGATTCCCGATCTTCGCACTGCTGCATTCGTGAGCGCAATAAATAAGATTGCAACAGCCTACATCGATCTGGGTATATTCCCATAAGTTGGATCAACTATAGTCCGTGCTTGCAAGAATATCTTAATTTGGCAGGGAGGCAAATCAATTTTACCCCCTGCCAAACATGCAACACAACCACAGTTAACTATACGTTCCCTTCGGATACAGGGAAATGGGACAGTAAAAGGAATTCCACTGAATATATTTTGAGGCTTCCGGATTCGACATTTAGGTTTAATAAGACTTCTTCCTGACCCGAAAAACTCAATATTTCGTACTGCTGACAATCCTTTACAATCATCTCTACGCTATCTTTGTGTACAAGAACATCTTTACCAAATTGCAGCGACGACTGTAAGTCGACTGTAGCCTGGATTGTCAGTTTACAACCCTCATCCGATCCGGCAAACATCCAGAGCGACTCATCTCTGCTGCAGTTGATATAGATTGCGCTACCCTTTTCACCCTGAATGAAATCGCGCCCAACAAACCATTGTCCAGATGGATATAGCATTTCGGAAGCGCAAAGCCCGGGTGATGGAAACTCATATAAAGCCTCAGGAGATGCAACATAATTAAAGAGATAATCATTTGAGGCATATCCCATTTGTCTAACAATTGGCCTGGAAACCATTAAAGAGTGATCAGCTGATTCGTCAATAATTCCAACCATTTCAGGAAGTTCGTCACGAAATCCTGATGAAGACAGTCTGAATTGAATAAATCGCTCAATTTCCTCTGTACTGATTTCACCTTCCTGATAAGTATGGACAACTAAATTAGAGTCTGCTATAAATACTGACGGAAGGGACGACAATCTTAACTGCAAACTGACTTTACTGTTACTGTCATAAATGGTCTTTGATGAAATTCCAAGACGGTTGGTGAATTTTCTGGCAGCTTCCGGCTTATAGAAGCAAGAAAGCCTCGGTTCCATGATATATATAATCTCTACAGGAGTGTTACTATAACGCTTTGCAATCTTTTCAAGCAACTTCAACGCCAAAATTGAACGTACAGATACAGGTTCAAAGACAGCAAGTATATTAATTAATGCTCCTCCCCCGCCGAGCGAAATTTCATTTCCTTCCAGGCTCAATCCTGTAATAGCAGGCAGAATTCGAAATTCAGATTCCTTCATCCTCAGTTAGTTAACCAAACCGTCAACAAAAGTCAATGGAAAAAAGAGACCGGTCCGTTAATTTAGCTTTATCAGTCGACTTTGAATATGAACTTCGCAACGGCACTCTGGTCTACTTTAGCATAACCGGAAGGAAGCTTGCTAAATTTCCATGTTCTAATTGCAGCCATTGCTGCCTCTTCCAGTCTCGAATCGGCTTTTTCCACTGGCACCATTGACTTGACATTTCCATCAGGATCCACCACAATCTTTATCTTTACCGTTCCACCGTGCTCTACACCAGCAGGAAAAACCGGCCGTTCCCCCCTCAGAATAGCTCGTGACACCCCGTTCCAGGCTATTTCATAAGGAGTGCCTCCTGCAGAATTGTTTAATGGGTTGCCGGGAAGAAACTTATTACCAATACCGCCGCCAAAGCCCGGTTTCCCTGTAAATCCCGCTCCATTTCCCATTCGGTTACCAATTCCTGTTCCTTCCCCTCCTCCAGCACCCTCACCGGATAACGCGCTTCCGCTGTAACCACTTAAGCTGTCAAAGTAAACAGGTGGACGCGATATCCCGGCTATGTCATTTATGCCTGGACCCTGCAGAGAACGAGGGACAACGGATGCATTTGGAGTCAGCGTGGAAGATGAATTACCTGTAAGTTTCGGTTTTCCAAACGCAGCTCCCGCTTTCCCGGGCATTGTACCCTGCCCGCCACCAGATCCGGCGTAATCCATGCCCCCCTTTTTTCCGTTTGTAAGTTGAATTTCTATGATTTTAATATTACTCTCAACAGGCATAATAATTCTTTCCACCTCGGGCGGCTGATGGTAAATGGGTGCGTATAAAATTAGAAGCCCGATGAATAGAGCATGTAAAATTATAGAAAGAAACAGCCCTCTAAAAAAATTACGAGAATAAAGGTGCCTTATTTCGTACTGTCGAAAGTAAAATGAACCGGCAACTGAACCACGTTGTTCATTCAGCAGGGATAACCCAGACATTTGTTCCTACTTTTCTTCTGAGTTCACCACTTGCAAGAATCGCTTTGGCTTCATTTTCAAATGGACCAACCCATACCCTGTACCAGGTCGTTTTTCCGACTTTTCCCCTGACAATATATCCATTTATGCCCTTTGATTTCATTTTGCCCAGATACTTTCTGGCAATCCTTTCACTCTTAAATGATGAAATCTGGACAGCAAATCTCTGGGCTGTTCCTGCAGCGTTTGTCGCCAGTCCTCTTTCAGGTGATTCAATTCGGCTTGACCCGGATGAAAAAGGGGACGGATGTGGTTGAGGTGATGGGGGTTCCACAGCCGGCGCTGCTGCAGGCGCTTTTTTTTCTGGACCCAAGAGCCCTTTTTTATTTAGAAGGTAAACTCCACCAGCTACTATCGCAATCACAACAATCAATAACGTAAACCATAACAGTTTTGAATTGTCAGGAGGTGATTTTTTAAAAGGTTGCTCACTCCCTGCGTCAGACATGTCCTGATGCGATTCTCCTAACCCGCTGCTTTCATCGTCCTGAAAATTTAAATTACCCATTTCCTGCTCCTCCTATCATTGGATTTATCATCGTCAAAAAATGCGAAAATTTTGTATATAATTCAAATGGTTATTCAGTGGACACATCTGGTGGCTTTCAAAAAATTCGACTGCTCAGCCCCAGTATGATAGTCAGCGGAAACTCCCGGTAGCCCTGCCATACGTAGTAATTTTGATTCAATAGGTTTTGGATGTTCAGAAAGGCTGTAACCGGTATAGATTCTATTTGAAACCGATATGAGAGTCGCCCATCAATAAGTGAAACAGCACTCACCCTCCTGACTAAAGTAATGTCTGAATACCTGGATGGAATAAAAGTGAATCCGGCATGAATATAGAACTCAGAAGTTATTTTGTAATTCCCCGAGATTCTAAATTCGTAAGAAGGAAGATTTGGGATGGGACTTAGAGAATCAGCCGTTGACAGCCTGAACAAAAAAGAAGCTTCTGACGAGAAAAAGTCGGTATGATACTTTCCCTTGAAATTGAGGGATAAGATTGAAGCCCTTGATGAATAGGTCAAAAAGTTGTCGTTTGTTGAATCAGAATAGTATGTTGGCAGATATCTTATTAAACTGAAATTGGCTTCAGGCGTCACACTAAGTTGGTCATTGACTTTCCAGTTGCTACCAGCTGTTAGGTTGAAATATTTCTCAGGGTATTTGAGTAAAGTAAGCCCATTTAAATACCTGTCAACAGTAATAAGTGAGCTGAGATCATTTTTTGTAACTTCCCCATTGTACTTTAAATATACAGAGTTGCCATAAGAAAATTTGTAAAATATAGAAAAATCAGGGAAGAGCTTACCTACACCATTTGAAAAGTCGTCTCTGTACTGGTAGAAATTCAATCCAATTCCAATTGCAAATTGAGCAAACTCTTTTTCGTATAAGGCCCCTGCCCTTATGAGATATTGACTCTGTCCGCCGGGCACATCGTGTCTTCCAAATGATAATGCAGCCGAGGTGTGAAGGCCACCTTCATGCAGGTCAAATAAACTTTCCGCCTCGACTTCAAAATCATACTGAGTTACATTTACTGAGTCCGTAATTGAATATCGATTAAAAGTTAGGTTTAAGGAAGTGGGATGATATCTCAAATCTGTTGATCCGGTCAGTCCAACATTTAAATTGCTGAGTTTTCTTAGCAAATTTTTATGACTTGAGCCGTACAGATAAAAACTTGATGGGCGAAAAGATAAACTTAAAAGAGGTTTCAGTTCCAGATCCTGGTGAAGCAATAAGTTCCGTTCAATTCCAATTTGAAGCATCAAATTCCTTTCCATGGTGTTAGGCTCAAATCCAGAAGTATAATATCCGGACACACCTCCATTTAATTCATAACCGAGATACGATGCTGTTCCAGTAACCAGATAATTGGTCGACTGGTAATATCCTGAACCAAGGCTGGCAAATAAATTATTTTGTGTGAAGGACAACATTTGATATTTATTGGAAAGTGTGTTGGCAAATTGAATCTTTTCAGCAGTGCCAATCATCTGTCTATTTTGAAAGTAAGTGGAGTCAAATTCAACCGATGGCTTGGAAGGACGCGGTATATCGTATACTACCTGACCCGTTATAACAAATTCAGGAATATTTACTTTTGGGAGAGATGTATCAGGTTTAAAGGCCTGAACAGGGGGAGACTCTATATCCTGAGCTATGGAAATTTCTTTAAGCAGCAACAAAGTCAATACGCCTGCCCGGAAAAGCCTGACCATCACCTTGAAAATGTAAGTTTTGGAATTTCCTGTCCACGATGACAGGTAAAACACGATACCTTTTCTTTTTGTGGATCGCTCAAAAAATTAGAGTTAATATTCTCCACCATCTTAATCATAATCCGCGCAGTTCTCTTTTCGGGCTTTGCATCGCTTGAGAAATCCTGTGTGTCATGACAAAACTCGCATTTAACTCCAAGAGCTTCAGTAAAACCACGCATTACATTCAGAAGTTGATCCTTCGAATGTATTCCATGGATGATTTGCAAATTCTTTCCATAGGTGTTTGTTGTGTCGCTGGTATTGAGCTGCTGAATAACAAAGCTTGCGAAATGCGCTTTGCGCTCAGGTGATTTATTGATGTTGGCAGAAACTATCAACGCGAGAATGATGATAGTTACCAAAATGCCATAGAAGATGGCGGTTTTGCTCATTATTCCCTCTCTTATTGAGATTTAATCTTTCTAAGTTTATCCATTGCAATTCTGGCATACCGATCATTACGGTGCTCCTTCAGAAAGTCGTCAAGAAGATGCCTTGCATCAGAGACATTTCCGAATTTTGTAAGGCAATCAGCCATTTCAAGTTCTGATCGTGCTACCAGATCCTCAAAGCTGCCAAAGACGTATTTTACTCTTAGAAAGCCCAGGATTGCATTGGAGCTATCTCCAGCCATGCAATAATACCTCGCCACATTCAGCTGCGCCTCGCCCCCTATAATATCAGTTCTTGACCGAGCAACAGAATTTGCCAGAGAGATAGCTTCTTCAAGACGACCTGTGTTGGCGTATATTTCACCAAGTAAAATCTTTGCGCTTGCTCTGTCGCCATCATTGATTGAATCGCTTTGAGAAAGCGCTGCCTTTGAGAGTTCAGATTCAGCCCTCAAAGTATCTCCTTCAGCTAAATAAAGTCTTCCCAGTGCTGTTTCAGCTTTTGTTGTATAGGAGTCGTTACCGGCTGCTGCTTCAACAAGGAGCTTCTGAGCTTCGATATAACTTTTCTTTCTCTGATATATTTCCGCTAGTTCTATTCTTGCAGCAGTTGCATACTCACTTTTACGATACTTCCTGATTATATCTGAGAAAACACCCATGGCAGATGATTCGTTTTTTAGCTTAATATACACGTTTGCCAGGTTGTACAAAGCTTTGGGGAGGAGACTGCTCTCAGGAAACTTAATTACAAATTCCTTCAAATCCTTTTCGGCATCCGCCAGCCTATTTTGATTCAGGGCATAGTCTACTTTTTTGTAAAAAATCTGATCCACATGGGGTAGCCCTGGATGCTGGGAAACAAAATTATCAATAACCTGCTCCGCTTCTTTTGGTCGGCCCAATATCGTCAGGCAGTACTGCATACCCACAATAGCATTATCAACATATTGACTGGTGGGGTACTTCTCCAGCAGCTCATTATAACTCTGGAGAGCCTGATTATAGCTCCCCATATTATAATAAGCATCGCCCCGGCTGTAAAGTGCACGAGAGGCGGCCGTCGATTGCGGATAATTTTTTAAAGTATGATTAAACTCTATTATCGCCTCTTTATAATTCTTCTCTGAGAAATAAACCCATCCAATTGCGTACTGTGCTTCTGCTGCAATTGATGTGGCTGGAAAGTTTTTTATGACATGTTGAAACGCGGTTAGTGAGGAATCGTAGCTTTGCAAATTGAATTCTGATTGGCCAATCTGATACCATGCATACGCAGTTGTCGTATCGCTGGAGAATTTCATCGCTGCCTCACGGTATACAGCAAGGGCAGAATCGTAATTTCGATTAAAATAGAATGAATCACCCATCCTCAGGTAGACATCAGGTAGGTATATGGATGCGGGATACCTGAAAACAAACGCCTTAAAGTCTTTTATAGCGTCCACGAACCTGCTCTGATAATAAAGAGAGTAACCAAGCCCGAGGAGAGCTGTCTCGGCATAATTTCCTGTTTGATAAGCACTGATGTAATCACTATAAATATTGGCAGCTTGCTGATAGTCTCCGGCTCTGAAAAAAGATTCCCCTTCAAGATAAAGCGCTTTTTCTCTTTCTTCATTACTGGCATATGAAATATTTTGTATTGCCAGGTACACTTGCGCAGCACCCTTAAAATCACCTGAGGCATAAAGTGCAGATGCGTACTCAAAATGGGCAGTTACAAGGGAGTGACCTGTTAGCTTTCCAATTGCGTTTAAAAAATAAACCTTTGCATTTTGATAATCTCCGTGAGCTGCTGCTGAAACAGCAGCGTTTTTCATGGCAGCGGGATAGATCGATTCATCTCTGGATGCTTCTACAAAAGTCGATTGAGCCTTTTCATACATTTTTTCTTTGTACAACATTTTGCCGAATTCCAGGTTTGCTTTTGCAGCTTCCGCCGATCCTTTTGAACCGGCTATGAGGCTCTGCATAATTTTCTCTGTGGAGTCAAACCTGCCAATTGCCTGATAAGCTTTAGCCAGTGAAATTTGTGCATCAGAGAATAAGGGGTCTCCAGACTCTATTGGTCCAAGCAATTTAATAACCTTTGATAAATCCCCTTTTCCTTTCTCAAGAATCAGGTTTGAGAGGAAAACACGAACTTCAGAGTTATGACTGCCTTCTGGATAGAATTCAATGTATTTTTCATAAGTAGTAATTGCACTGTCGATGATTTGAAGTTGAGCATAGTCACGTCCGAGAAAATAAAGGGCTGGCTCAAAGATCTGGATGCCGTTTTCACTTAAAGCCCGTTCTTTTGAAACGGAGATTGTCAATTTCGAGAGAGTATCGGCTGATGATTTGTAATCCCCAAGAAAGTACGAGCATTCTCCAATTTTCTCCAGTGTTGCGTCTTTCAAAGAAGATTCAGGATATTGTTTCAGAAGCTGTATGAATTTTGCCCTGCTGACAGAGAAGTTTCCTTTTTTACCATAAGACCATGCTGCGGCATAAAGGGCATAATCAGCAAACTGAGATTGCGGATATCCCTCATATGTAAGTTCGAAATACTTAATTGCATTGTCGTAATCCGACTTTTCAACAAACACCTGACCAAGCTTGAATGACGCCTCAGCTTCCACACCAGATTCGCGTTGAGTCGCACCTGATGAGAGGACATTCTTAAGAAACTTTTCAGCCTTTTCTAAGTGGCCAATTTTCAGGTAAATTTCACCTGCGCGAAGTTCAGCTCGTATAAAATATGGTGATTCGGGGAAAGAATCCATCAGCAGGGTGTACTTTAAAATAGCTTGGCTATACTGCTTCAACTGCATTAAACTCTCGCCTGAAAGAAAAATAATTTCATCTGAATGAGAAGATGATGGATAATGTTTCAAAAAACTGTCAAACTGCTGAAGTGCAAGCTGGTATTGGCCATTTCGATAGAGACCAACAGCAAACGTGTAATCCTGCTGTTCGGCAATCGTTTCGCCTGCTGCCTGGGCATATGTAATGGAGGAATCTAATGACAGCAGAGCTGCAGCAATCATGATTATCAGGATTGGTTGGACTGACTCATTCATTTGAAGAAATTTATTGCTGACGAGCCTGTTAATCAAGGTTGATGATCTATATCAATCACGATGTTTGATTTGAATTTTCAGCAAACTTATTATAAATACTTAGAAAAGGAGTAGCTACGATGAAAACCCTTTCACTTATTTTGGAACTTACAACAATAACACTGCTACTGGCATCTCCAGGCCTTCTGCAAGCTCAAGCCGAAATTACAGTTGCAGGCGAGGGCAAAGTCACAGCTGCACCTGATATCGCTGAGTTTAACATAAGTATAACCAGACGCAACTTGTCAGCGACAGAAGCTTACAACGAGTACAGGGTAATTTACGACAATTTTATCAATTCAATGAAAGATATAATTGCCCCGGAAAAGATTTACACCAGCGGTTTTTCGATAACCCCTCACTTCGACTATCAGAAACAGGAGAGGCTTTCTCCAGATTATTACATTGTAAATACTTCAGTTTCATTTAGCATTCCTGTTGCACTTCTCAACAAAGCGTTGGAACGAACAGGCTCCATAAATGGCATCGTTTTAAATGGAATTCGATTCACCACAAAAAATATGACAGCACTTGAAACAGAAGCGCTGCTTGACGCAATGAAGGACGCCAAATCCAAAGCCGAAATAATTGCAAAGCAATCCGGGCTTTCATCTTTAATGGTAAAAAATGTAACAACGCAAACCTCTCATCCACCGATATTTTTCCCTTATCGTTCAGCGTCTGTTTCTTCTGAACCAAATGTGGTGCCGTCCGATATATCGTTTTCTGCAAATGTAACAGTAACATTCATTGCATCTTACTCTCCGGAACCAAAAAGATGAAATTATTGATCAAGAACTCAAAATCTGTTGTCACCTGCTCCTCGTTCGGAAAATCCTCGAAGAAAGGAAAAGAAATGTCCGATGTAGACTTGCGCCATCAGGTTGATATTCTTGTCGAAGATGGTACTATAAAAGAGATTTCCCCCAATATTGAGGATGACGAAGCTGATATTTTTGATGCTACTGACAAAATTGTCCTGCCCGGATTTATTGACTCACACACTCACTTAATCTTTGCAGGCACCCGAGAAAAAGAATTTGCAATGCGTTCCCGCGGAATGACATATTTACAAATTGCAAAAGATGGCGGTGGTATTCTAGATACAGTCAGGAAGCTGCGTGAAACACCAAAGCCAAAACTCAGACAGCAGGCAAGTAAACACATCGACGAAATGCTGATGCACGGCACTACAACAATTGAAATTAAGAGCGGTTATGGCCTGGATTTTAAAAATGAAATTAAGATTCTTGAAGTCGCAAACGAGCTTAAAAATGAGTCCATACCGGAAATTGTCGTTACATTTATGGGAGCACATGCTGTCCCCCCTGAATTCAGTACTCATCGCAGAGATTATATTAACCTTATCACCAAAGAATTAATTCCTTATATTTCGAAAAAAAGGCTTGCGGATTATTGTGATGTTTTCTGTGACAGCGGTTTCTTTACAATTGACGAAGCCAGGGAAATCCTCCAGGCTGCCTCATTATACGGCATGCGACCAAAATTACATGCAGATGAGTTAGAGGCAACGGGAGCTGTAGCTCTAGGAATAGAACTTAATGCTGTCTCAGTGGATCATCTTGAGCACATTTCAACAAAAGAAATCCAGCTTTTGGCCAACAGCAGCACCGTGGCCGTGCTGCTTCCCTCCGTGGCAGCCTATCTTGGAACTTCTGCTGCCCCTGCAAGAGAGATGATTGACAATGGATGCGCAGTGGCAATTGCCTCAGATTTTAATCCCGGTACATCAATGGTCGACAACATGCCGACAATTATGTGGATGGCTATCAGCCTGAACAAAATGACAGTCGAAGAAGCGCTAAATGCCTCTACAATTAATGCAGCAGCAGCCGTCGGAAAGTCCAGTGTACTCGGCAGCATAGAGGTCGGCAAGCAGGCTGATTTGATAATATCAAACGCCCCGGATTACAGCTATATCCCTTATCACTTTACACATAACACCATAACTCACATAGTTAAAAATGGAACACTTCTTGAGTATTCTTGAACAGCCGGATCCGTCATTGTTTTACAGGCGCAACGAGCACGGGGACATCAGGTTTGGAGAGATTGTCCACACAAATCCACAGGAAATTTCTAGTTTAATAGAGGCAGGCCTCTCGCAAAAATCGAATTGCGCTGTAATTATCGGTTTTCCATATGATGAGGGCACAATACGAAATCAGGGACGGGCCGGCGCTGCCTCAGGACCCGACTTTATCAGAAAGGCGTTTTATAGACTGACTCCTACAAGGTCGACAGGCATGTCTTCAATAAGTGTAAACCTGTTTGATGCTGGAAATATTTCAATTGGAATGAAGCTTGAGGATGCACTTGCGAAGCTCGAGGAGATCGTTACGTACTTTCTCCACGTCGGGTTCACTCCTATAGTCCTCGGCGGAAGCAACGACTTGAGCTATGCTGACTTTCGTGCCTGCAATAATATATTCAAAGAGTGCGGCGCAATAAACGTTGATTCTCACCTCGACCTGCGCGAGTATCCCAATGGAATAACCAGCGGGTCACCTTACAGGATGTTGATAGACTCTTACATTCTCAAAGGGGTAAATCTTGTCGAGTACGGCATACAGGAATTTGTTAATTCAATGGATCACCTCGTTTTTGCAAAGGAAAAGGGAGCGTCCGTTGTAACACTCAGTGAACTGCGCTTTCAAAGAAACGACGCAGCCTTCAAGAAATCATATGAGAGACTCTGTAAGAAAGCAAACTGTGTTTACGTTAGCTTCGACATTGACAGCGTACGTAGTTCAGATGCTCCCGGTGTAAGCGCAAGTTTGCCAACGGGTCTGTCTGCAGAGGAAATCTGTGAATGTGCCTACCTTGCTGGCTCAGAGCAAAGAACAGCAATGATGGACATTTGCGAATTCAATCCGCGTTTTGACGTTGACGGGAGAACTGCTAAACTCTCTGCATTGATAATTGCAAGCTTCCTTGCAGGAATTTCAAACAGGGACAATTAGATCGAGAAGATGCATCTACCAAGTTTAAAAAACTGCAATAGTTAATGACCCCGGGCGCCAGGGCGTTCATCCGGCACCCGGAGTCAAAAATTTGTTTTAAAGCTGAAATTAGTTTTTAAATACGCCGAGTATATCGCTCCGCTGAACTATACGATATTCCTTACCATCCATTTGAATTTCTTCCCCGCCATATTTGGCAAAGATGATTTTGTCTCCAACTTTAATTTTAGACTGTAAATCCTCATCTGTTCCAACAGCAGCTACTATACCCACCCTGGGCTTTTCCTTTGCCGTATCGGGGATGTAAAGTCCACCTGCTGTCCTTTCTTCCTTTTCTTCTTCAATTTCAACGAGGACTCTGTCGTCTAAAGGCTGAATTTTCATTTTACCTCCTGGTTTAATCTTTTATTCCAAGTAATTGATTGATTTTAGGTTTATCAAATCCCACGATTGGTCTGTTATTAATAAGTATAACAGGGACACCCATTTGACCGGTTCGCCGCATCATGTCCTGCGCGGCACGCTGGTCTCTGCTGACATCAACTTCGGTAAAGCGAACCTTTTTCTCATTGAAGTACGCCTTTGCTGCTCTACAGAAGCTGCACGTGGGAGTAGTAAATATAATAACTTTTGGTTGTGGTTGAATCATTTATTTTTTACCTCATGAATTTGTTTTAATTGCCTGAAATTCATCAGGCGGCAAAATTTTGTACGAGTGAGTTATTTCGACTGAACTCCGCAACATCGCTGTTACAGGGCAATATTTGTTTTGAGAAAGGTCAATTGCCCTTTCAAGATCTTTTGTGGACAGGTTTTCACCATAAAACAAATACTCAATGTTGATTTTTGTGTACACCTGAGGATGCTCCTGAGCCACATCAGCCTTCAGCGATACCTCAATCCCTGTCAGTTTTACTCTTTTCTTCTGCAATATTGAAGCAACATCACTCCCGGTACAGGCGCCAAGCGATATGAGCACCAACTCTTTTGGCCTCATTGCGGCATTACGACCACCAAACTCTGGAGGGCCATCAACCATAATCCAGTGGCCCGAGTCGGTTATACCTGCAAATGTAAGGCCCTTAACCTGTCTTACAAGAGCTGCTTTTTCAGACATATTTTCTCCCTTTGTTATTTTTGATGCAAACGATTTCCTTTGGTTTCAAATTAATTATAAAAGCAAAAGAGGCCCAAGGGCACGATTCGTAGAAAGATTTCAGAGAGTAATTGACTGTCACAACAATGGTATCTGCAGTGGCCATTTCACCTGCAGATCCTGTTGCAGCGCCACCAAATCCAAATATCAAAAGACGTCCCGTTTCCAGAGAAGTTCGTTGTATTCAATCCTTAATTAATCTATATTTACATCAATGCTGGGTGTCCTGCCGATGGTAAAGCTCCAGCAGAGTTAGCATAAGCGCCCGTGGCTCAACTGGATAGAGCATCAGACTACGGATCTGAGGGTTGGGGGTTCGAATCCCTCCGGGCGCACGAATTTGAAGCATATATAACGTGATTGCGACAACCGGCGTATGCTTACGAAACTCTTTTTACTCTCTTAAAATTATAGTTGCCTTTGACCTTCCTGGCAAATCTGAGGAGTGTGGTGTCTGGAAAAACCGCTATTCGTCTTACATGGTATTTATCCTCATGTATCGCCAGCGGACCTGTATCGGTTGCAACACCATATTCATAACCGGCATCCCTGACGAATTTTTTCACTCTTTCATCAACATCTCCATAGGGATAACAAAAAGTGTTTATATATCTGCCGACCCTTTTTTCAATTACCTGCTTGCTGACTGCAATCTCATCATACAGCTCACTGTCATTAAGAACCGTAAGCCTACGATGACTTAATCCATGCGATCCAAATTGAATCCCATACTCAGCCATTTGTGAGATTTGCCAATCGTTCAAAAGGTTTAACTCAGGTTCTCCCCTTCTACCAGCGTCCCAAATATTTGTACTCAAGCCTCCCAGAACAAAAATCACAGCTTTGAAACCATATTTCTTCAAAATCGGAAACATATTCGTATAATTATCTTCGTATCCATCATCGAATGTCAAAATCACATTCCTCTCTTTTTCTTTGCAACACCCATACAAATCCAGTTCATTAAATGTAATTGTTCTGTAACCGCGCTCTTTGAGATAAATCATCTGCATCTCGAACTGATCCGTTGTAACATATATACCATGTTTACCTGCCTCAGATTTGTCTTTCACAACCCTATGGTACATCAAAACCGGAATTTCCCTTTCCTTTTTATATACCCATTCCGATAGGTAAACATCCCTTATTTTATTGACAATTTTGTCAGCTCCAAATTCTTCTCTCACAATCTTCACTACCTTTTTATCTGAATTGCCAGCTTGAATAGCTTTCACAATTTCATTAGCAAGGAATGTATAATCTCCAGAAAAGTGATTCTGACATATGTCACCAAAATTCGAAGATAGAGCCGATTTTAAATTTTCTTCTGTAACAAATCCAACCGGACACGATTCACCTACAGCAACAGTCGCCCTTCCTCTTGCAATTGCTTCGGCGGCAACCCTTCCTGAACCAATTACAACTCTGGATTGGTCGAACCACAATCTAATGTCCCTCACAAAACCAATGAATTTTACTCGATGGCCATATTTCGCCTTTAGACTCTCATATTCCTTTCCACCACCCACACAGGTTAATTCATATTCTGCAAAACTTTCTGTTAATAGTTTTAAAATTTTCGAGATGACTTCTGCTTTTGGACCGGATAACCTGCCTATTACCGATATCATTTGTCTGTCAGGATTATTTGGATCAAATTCACCTTCATCCTTTACATAAAACTTCAGTGGATTTCTAATCAAGACAATCTTTGTTGACTTTACCCTGAAAACAGTGGTAAGTTGATTGGTTATGTTCTCACAAATGGAAATAGCTCTATCTCCAAATAGCCTCATCATTAAACTAGATACATGAACATGCCTTTCACCGTGAACAGTCGTGATAAGCGGGATATTGCAAATGCGAGAGGCAAAGTAAGACACCCAGCCGGCAGCTCTGGAGTGGGTATGGATTACGTCTATACCGTTAAGACGAATGAATTTTACCATCCTTACAATTTGTGCAAACCGGTTTAAATACCCCCGTTTATTAAAAGGCATGGGGATGTAATGCGCAGCCGTTGATGCAGTTAATGTGTCCGACATGATGAACACAGTGTGACTGTTTTCAATCAGTTTATTTGCAACAGTTACGGCATAAATCTCTGCACCTGTCACTTCCAGCTGCGATAATGTCATCAGAATGTTCATGTTTCTTTTTTAATTCCCATTGACTCAAAAATTTCAAGAACACCTGAAGTTTTTCGGACAGGTTCAATAGTTGGTATCACTGAAAAATGTGATTTGAGCACTCTGTCCGCAGTGAAGGCAACGCCAGGCACCCTCACATTTAATGTCAGCTTTTTTTTTCACAACTTCAATAACGATAAGTAATTAATCTCCCTCCAGACCCGACATTTTGCCCTTACTCATTCTAACAGTTTTAGATATCCGAGAAGACGGAGAAATAGTTCACGGCAATTCACGGTAACTTTGTGTAAATTTAACGGTATAATTACATTTAATGATTATATTAAGTTAACAATAAGATGATTAAACAATGATTTATCTCTTTGTCCTTCTTGCCCTTGCGGGAGCATCTTACTACATCTTCTGTTTGGTTTCGGCCTCAGTAAAAACAGATCATGGCAAAAAGGTTAAAGGAGGTAATTTAACTGAGAATGATCAGCCTCCGGTCTCAATTCTGAAGCCTTTGAGCAATGGAGATGGAAATTTATATGAAAATTTGCTCACTTTTGTCAAGCTGGACTATAAGGAATTTGAGATCCTGATTGGAGTGCAGAATGCAGACGACCCCGCACTCGAAGTTGCCAGAAAATTGCAAAAGGAGTTCCCTGATAGAGATATTTCAATAATTGAGAGCACTGAAAATGTTGGTTTTAATCCAAAGGTCAATAACTTATACGCGCTCCTTCGTCGTGCCAGGTATGACCACGTGGTCATCAGTGACAGCAACGTTTCTGTTGGCAAAGATTACTTAAGGGAAAACGTTAAATACCTAGCTGACAACAGCGTTGGCATAGTAACAAATCCAATACGTGGTATCGGTGGAAAGAGCCTGGGGGCTACTTTTGAGAACCTTCATCTCAACTCGTTCGTTATGGGAAGTGTCTCCTTTTTGAGCTTTCTCAATCATAAGATTGTTATAGGAAAATCTATTTTCTTCCGAAAATCACAGCTCGATGCGATTGGAGGTCTTAAACTTCTGGCTAACTATCTGGCAGAAGATTATCTGATGGGTAAAATTTATCAAAAACATGGTTACAAGGTCATTTTGTCGCCTTATGTGATTAATACAGTAAACGTATCATGGACAATCAGTAAATTTCTTGGTCGTCATAGCCGTTGGGCAAAGCTGCGCTGGAATTTGAACAAATTTGGTTACATCGGTGAACTCATCAGTAATTTCGTTTTTGTTGCTTTTATTTCTATTTTCGCCACAGGATTCTCTTACGGTTCCTTCAGTCTCCTTTATTCAGCTATCCTCTTAAAGATTGCAGGAGACTATATCATAAACAGAAAATTGCATTCAGGATTATCTTTGAAAGATGCTGCATTGTCACCGTTAAAGGATTTACTGATTGGGATAATCTGGCCGCTTCCACTTTTCAGCACCCATACTGTATGGCGTGGTAACCGTTTAAAGATTACAAAAAACACGATACTGGTAACATCGCAAGGTTCAACCCTAAAGCGGCTGTTTGGTTCACTTTCAAATTCTCACGGAAGATAGTACATAATCGTTTATTGATTCTGAACCGTTCTTTGGAATTCTTTCGTATCCATTTTCCGCTAATTCCAGCAACATTCCGGATTGCTTGAATTCTCTGACACACCTGACAAATTTATCCAGGTGCACCATATCGAATCCACATTTATTTTCTAAAACATACACCCGATTTTTTGCTTCATGGGCTCCTATTGGAGATAGCATTAAAAGAGGAATACCGAGGCCGGAGTAAAATATCAGTTCACTGGGCTTTGTAATCAACAGGTCAACCTCAGGAAGGATTGCATTGAATTCGGAAAACGCTGAAAATAAATCACAGTTGTAAAGCAAGTGAACCGAGGAACAATTATCCAGACCATTGCGATGAATTACTCTCCTGGCTTCGCTAAACGCCCCCTGATTGCTTCCTGCTGATACAATGAGTCGAAATTCCCCCGCCTTCAATTCATCAGAAATGGCCTTCACAAATTCAGAAAAGTATTTCTGATAAGCACCCGCACCGCTAAACGGATACATTATGGTCAAACTATAACCTGAGTTCGGGCTCAATCTTTTCTTACGCGCAGAAAAGTGCTCGATAGATTCCCGCACGTTCCATGCGGGTAGGGGAAAACCCGTGATGAATATATTCCCCGACGGGACACCATAAGAAATTAGCCTATCTGCGGATTTCTTTGTTGGCACAAAATACGTCAGCGAACTTGCAAAAGGAGAAATTGGTACCCATACGGGGTGAAAATCAACATCACACATCACCAGATAATTTCTGGCCTTGATTCTGTGGTACACTGATTCAAGAGCAGGAAGATAAAATGTATGAACAACAGCCTCCTCAATCGAAATGAGGGTTGTCAGACGTTTACCCAGTCCAAATTCAGACAATGCTTTTAACAATTTCGGCCCTGCAAGTGACTTAGGCGAAGAATTATCGGGAATTTCAAGCGCTTTTTCGAACAGAGAAAAAAGAACACGCCAATTACTTTCAGCATTATGAGTAGAGATATTCTGGGCATATTGCGCAAATCGCCACAGCACCAGATCGATCATGGCAGCATATGGAAAAAGATCTGCCTTGATTACCGGGGCACCGGACAACATGGATAAATTATGCGCAGCCCTCAGGTGACCGTATCCCATATAGCCAGTGGTTATCACGTATCTTTTAATCATAGAAGATATATTATTGCTCACTTCTTTTCATCCATGTATGCCATTCCACAGGGGAAAGCTGTATTTAACCTCCTCTAAAAAAAGTCCGCAAGCAGGTGCAGACATAGACGCACTTGCCCTTACACCAGACTCCACGATTTCGTAAAACTCCTCGATTGTAATCTTTCCCCTTCCCACGTCAAGCAGGGTGCCCACAATTGCTCTAACCATCCCATGAAGAAACCTATTTGCTTCCATTTCAAAAATAAGAATATTATTTTCATCATACCATTTTGCCAGAGTTACTTCACAAAAAAATTGCTTCTGTTGCGCAGGCTGCTTTGCAAAGGGCTTAAAACTTTTCCTCCCCATCAGGAAGGATGCGGCTTCATTCATTAACTTTATTGAAAAGTTGTATGGAAAGAAGGCTGCGGTATACCTGTTAAAAGGTGACTTAACTGTAGAAACATAGTATTTATACTTTCGTGAAACAGCATCAAACCGAGAATTGAACTTTTCCGGCACATTGGCAACACTTCTTATTGAAATGTCTTCAGGGAGGGTACAATTCAGTGCATATTTAAGTCTGGAATTTTCCCAGGTTGAACTGGTGTAGAAATTTGCCACCTGACCTCTTGCATGAACCCCGGCGTCTGTTCTTCCTGCTCCCGTGATTTTAATATTTTCCTGAAGAAGAGAAGATATTCTCTCTTCGATAGTACCCTGAATACTCCTACCATTCTTTTGAATTTGCCAGCCACTGTAGGCTGTACCATCATACTCGATCAGCAGCGCAATGTTTCGCTTTGGCTGAACTGACAGCATCAGTTAAATATGGGCTTTTAAAGTCAAATACACACCACTGCCCATAGTCGGGTCGTGAGAAGGACCACTCTGAAATGAAGCATTGACGTTTGATGAAATTCTGGCAGCATTTAAGGCACTAAATAAGTGATTAAATACTATCACTGCAACGGTATATCTGCCGTAATCAAGAAACTGATCGGCTTTTATTCTTAAACCTTTAAACCTCTGTCTATCTGCATCACTTTGCCACTGCCATTGATAGGTCGGGTCGCTGTAAACCTTTTGGTAATCGCCGTCTCTGATTTTCTTGTCATTGTATTCAGCGGTATTTAAAAAATTTCCAATATCTACAAAAAACTGGCCGCTTTTTCCATTTATATCTGCTCCAGCAAATACATGAGCATAATTCATCGCGTCATTTCTAACCTGATTAGAGTAAGCTTCAATAGCTCCATAAATAATCCACAATGAAATTTCAGCAATGGTTGAATATTTTCCGGCATCATATCTTCCGGCATACAGTTCGCCCATTCCTGGAACTATTAGAGAAGCAGCAGCTGCCAATACTGGAGACTTCCTTTTGCTCAAGGCTGACGGCAATTTTACCAGGCTGTCTGCCGACTCATAATTTAAAATATTGTTGGCTTCACCATAACACAACCTGTCGAGCAATTCCATTTTCAGTTGTGCGCCTGCTTTCACTGGTATTATAAATAACATTACGGTTAGGATTATCAGAGAATATTTCCAATGCATGTATTGTCGCTTACTCCTTGAATTAAGACGTCACATAATTTCCTTTGATGAAATTTATTTGCTTTCATCTCAACTCTCACATAATTTGAGGTAAAACCATACATTTTACCTTCCTTCTCTTCCTCTTCAACGAGCACCCTTACTATCTTCCCTATGTGCGATCTGTTAAACTCATACCTTTTCCGGTTAGAAAGCATTCTTAATAATTCTCCCCTCTTCTTTTTCACACGCGGGTCGACTTCCGGACCAATTTTTGCAGCATCTGTATTCTGTCGTTCAGAATAAGAAAAAACATGAAGGTAAGTTAAAGGAAGAGACTCAATGAACGAATAGCTCATTTCAAAAAGCTCGGTTGTCTCAGTTGGAAATCCCACTATTACGTCGGCACCGATTGCTGCATCAGGAATCTTCTCACGAATGTACTCAACAATGCCACGATACAATGCGGTATTGTACCTTCTTCTCATTTTCTTCAGCACCTCATCGGCACCACTTTGGAGGGGTATATGAAAATGTTTACAAAACTTTTCTGAGCCGGCCACGAAATTAACAATCTCCTCAGTTAAAAGATTTGGCTCTATCGAGCTTATTCTAAATCTCTCTATGCCCTCTATACTTTCGAGAGCACGCAGAAGATCTATTAATGTTCCCTTATTCCTTCGTCCAAAATCCCCCACATTTACCCCACTCAATACAACTTCCTTATACCCACGAGAAGCAATCTCTTTTGCTTCGCTCATAAGAAATTCTATAGAGGGACTTCTACTTCGGCCTCGAACATTCGGAATGGTGCAGTACGAACAATTGTAGTCACACCCGTCCTGCACCTTTAAAAAGGCACGTGTTCGGCTCCCCTCATCAGCAGAGTCAGCTGCACCAAAATCTACGACATCCTCTATTGGCCCAACAAACACACGGGAATGATAATTCTTTGAGAAATCATCAACAAGATCAAAAATTCTGAACTTCTCCTGGTTACCGAGCACAAGGTCAACTCCTTCAATTCGCGCGAGCTCATCAGGCCTCCCTTGTGCATAGCAGCCCGTGACAACAATGTATGCGTTCGGTGAATTGCGGAGAGCCCTGCGAATCAGCTGTCTGCAGTCACTGTCGGCACTTTGAGTAACGGTACAGGTGTTAATAACCACCACATCAGCCGCTGTTTGTGGGTCCACGATATCAAAGCCGCGTTTCCTGAATTCTTTTTTTATTTGAATTGTCTCGGCATAATTCAATTTGCAGCCGAGGCTTTCAAACGACACTCGCTTGTTAGGCATATAATTTATCTAAATATTTTCCCGGTTATGTAATATTCAACACTCAAATATAACAAGGCACGGACGCTTAAAAAACATCCGTGCCCTATTTGTTCAAATTTAATAATACGGAAAGGCTTTTCAGTCCCCAGAAGGTGTCTCCGCGTTCTCCTTTTCAAACGATGGATTGTTATCAGATGTTTGAGTTGAAGATTGGGCTTCCACCTTTGATTTTTTATCACCCTTCTGTTTCTTCTCCCGTTTTTCAGTCACATTGAGCTTATGCTGTGCTAAATATTCCTGATATAATGTGTCATCCTTGTCTTTAAAGTACTCGAGCGCACTTAGTACAATCCGTTTCCCTTCCTTGTCAAATTCTATCACCTTTAGTTTTAGAGTATCACCGGGAGGAAAATGATTGGCAAAATTCTTCACATTTATCGGAGAGAGATGGGAATGTGGTACAAATCCATCGACCTCACCCGGAAGTTCCACAATGGTTCCTTTTTCAATATGTCTGACAATTTTCCCTTCAACTTCAGATCCGGCTTTAAAGTCCTGTTCAAATTTGTCCCATGGATTCTCGAAAGCCTGCTTATGACCAAGAGAAATGCGCCTCTGGTCTTTATCAACCGAAAGCACCACAACTTCCAGTTCGTCACCGCGCTTAACAAGCTCACCGGGGTGACGCACCTTCTTTGTCCATGAAAGGTCTGATATATGGATGAGCCCATCAACTCCAGTCTCAAGTTCTACAAAAACGCCGAAATTCGTCAGGTTTCGCACTATTCCTTTATGGCGCGAACCAATGGGATATTTTTCGACAAGTTTTTCCCAAGGATCCGGTTCAAGCTGTTTCATACCGAGAGATAGCTTTCTGTTTTCTTTGTCAAGGCTCAATATTACTGCCTCGACAGTCTGCCCCATTGATACCTTTTGCGATGGGTGTTTTATATGCTCAGTCCAGCTCATTTCGGATATGTGTATCAACCCTTCTATTCCTTTTTCGATTTCTACAAACGCTCCATATTCAGTCAAGGATACAACCTTTCCAGAGACTCTTTGTCCAACGGCATACTTTTCCTCTATATTTTTCCATGGCTCAGGCTGTAGCTGTTTCATTGAGAGTGAGATTCGTTTCTTTTCCTCGTCGAAATCAGTGACGACAACCTGGATTTTCTGGTCAAGTTTAACAATTTCGGAAGGATGGTTAACCCTCCCCCACGAAAGATCAGTTATGTGAATCAGTCCATCGACACCGCCGAGGTCAACAAATACACCAAATTCTGTTATTGCTTTCACTGTACCTTCAAGAATTAATCCTTTTTCAAGATTTGCAAGTATCTTCTTTCGCTGTTCTTCAAGCTCTGCCTCCAGCAAAGCCTTATGGCTGACCACCACATTTTCAGCTGCCTCGTTAATTTTTACAACCCGAAAATCCATTGTCTTGCCGACATACGAGTCAAAATCTCTTACGGGTTTCACATCAACCTGTGAACCGGGCAGAAATGCCTCAAGACCCATAAGGTTAACCATTAAACCACCTTTGACCCTTCTGAGCACAGTGCCCTGCACAACAGTTTGGTTGTCGTGTGCCGCTACGATTTTATCCCAGATCCTAATAAAGTCCGCACGTCTTCTCGAAAGCACTACCTGTCCATCCTGATCCTCCACACTATCCAGATAAACCTCAACTTCATCTCCTGGCTTCAATTCGTCTAAATTGGGGAACTCAATTTTAGGTACGAGTCCTGAAGACTTGAAGCCAATATCAACTATGACGTCATTGTCAGTAAACCCGATTATCCTTCCCCTTACAATTTCTCCAGCATCAAACTGCTTCAGGCTCCTGTCGTAAAGTTCAACCATCGTTTTGACTTCTTCAGGAGAGTAAGGCGAATCGTCTCCCGCAAGAATCTTTACTTTTGGTTGAGGCTTTTTGACTAACTGTGCACCTGCATCTTGAGGTACTGCAGTTTCACTGCCGTTTACTTTTTCTGTCATTAAATCACTCCTTAGAAATTTGTATCGGAGGCCAAGTTATTCCTCCTTATAGCATCCTTCTCCGCACATCGCCGTCAAATGTCCGGCAAGGATACTGGTTTTTGTTTAACATCAGTTAGTTGAGACGGCCTTTTTTGAACTATCAATTTCAATTTTCTGAATAGCTCTGGCTATTTTTTCCATTAACCATTGCGGTGTGGAGGTTGCTCCGGTAATGCCAACACTTTCTACAAGTTCAAACCATACGGGCTGCAATTCGCTCTCATCCTCAATAAAGTAAGTATGATTATTTTCCTCCTTACAAATCTCAAACAAAACCTTCCCATTTGAACTGTTTTTCCCAGCAACAAAAATAACGACATCATTTTGCTGGGCGAATTCTCTCAGCTTCCTGTCTCGCCCGGAAACCTGGCCGCATATTGTGTCTTTAGCGAGAAAAGTCTGTGCGATTTCCTCCATCGTACCCACGACAAGACTTTTCACTTTTTCTGAAAGAGCTTCTTTAATTGCGTAAAACGTCGGCTTATCCATGGTAGTCTGGGAAAAGAGTACCGTCTTTCTTGTAAAGTCCACCATCTCAAGTGCTTCTGCCACCGACTTTACAACAATTGCTTCGTCATTACAAACGCCGCGCAGCCCAATTACTTCAGCGTGTTCCTTTTTTCCAAATATGACAATCTGGTAGCCTTCCAGATAAAATTTACGTATACGTTCATGGAGTTTTGTAACAACTGGACAGGTAGCATCAATAACTTCCAGATTGTATTTTTTTGCCAGTTCATAAGTTGACGGAGGTTCGCCGTGGGCGCGAATAAGCACCCTTGCATCCTTCACCTTCTTAAGGTCTTCATGAGTAATAGTTTTCAATCCCTTTTCTTCAAGGCGCTTTATCTCGACCGGATTGTGGATGATATCTCCCAAAGAATAGAGTTTCTTACTATTCTTCAGTTCCTCTTCGGCAAAATCTATTGCACGGACAACTCCCCAGCAGAAGCCGCCGTTTTTATCTATATTAATTTTCATATTTGATCTCCTTATTTGACGCTGTTATCTTTTCCCTGACATAACGCATAATCTCCTCAACCTGTTCTTCAACAGACATCTTTGTGGTGTCGATTAAAATTGCGTCATTGGCTCTACGAAGAGGACTGATCCCACGATTGGAGTCCATTTCATCTCTCTCCTGGATCTGGCGGACAACCTCTGCAATTGGCATATCTCTGCCGTTTTCAGCAAGTTCCAGCTGCCTTCTTCTGGCACGCTCAGCAATATCTGCAATCATAAAAAATTTCAAATCCGCATCTGGGAAGACAACTGTTCCGATATCTCGGCCATCCACCACGCAGCCTTTCTGAGCACCAATTTCCCTCTGCTTTTCAACCATCAGTTCACGTACACCAGCGTATGAGCTTATTAAACTAACGTTTTGAGTAACATCTTCTGACCTTATTTTTTCAGTAACATCCTCTCCGTCAAGAAAAATATGAAGAGATCCATTAATGCTCTTCAAATTCAGGCGGGCTTTTCGAGCTATTTCTACAACAGCAACCTCATCTTTAGGCATAACGCCCATTTGAAGGACTTTAAAGGTTATGGCCCGGTACATTGCACCGGTATCGAGATAAGTGTAAGAAAGCCGCTCAGCCAGTAGGCGAGCTGTCGTTGTCTTACCCGAACCCGCGGGACCGTCTATTGCTATTAGTAGTTTTATCAAGTCGAAGCTTTAAGTGCCGCCATCACTTTTCAGCTATCCCGGCACCTGGACATATAAGATAAGTGCTCCAAATTAAACTTTCAATGCCCATTTCTTCCTATCAACCCGGTTCAGAGGTTAGCCAATAATACTATCAATTTCTTTTAGCTCATAATCGTCAAAATGAACATTACTTAACGACCCTGCTGCGTCATCGATTTGCTCAGGCCGGCTGGCACCTATTAAAGCCGAAGTGACAACAGGGTTTCGAAGAACCCAGGCAATTGACATCTGAGCCAAAGATTGATTCCGCTCTTTTGCAATCTTGTTGAGATTTCTGACCTTTTTAATAATATCGTCCGTGATGTTTTCTGCCTTCAGAAATCCCCATGGTTTGCTTGCCCTTGAGTTTGGCGGTATTCCGTTCAGATACCTATCGGTTAATAATCCCTGTGCTAAAGGTGAAAAGACAACGCAGCCTATTCCTTCTTTCTTCAAAGTATTGAGCAAATCCTCCTCTATCCATCTATCAAACATATTATACCTTGGCTGATGAACCAGCAGATGATGTCCCATTTTCTTAAGTATTTCCGAAGCTTTTTTTGTCTCTTCTGACCTGTATTGAGAGACGCCTGCATATAGAGCTTTTCCGCTTCTGATGATTTGATCCAGAGCACTCATTGTTTCTTCAATAGGTGTCTCAGGATCGGGGCGGTGATGATAAAAAATGTCTACATACTCAACCCCAAGACGCTTCAGGCTCTGATCTAAAGATGCAATCAGATGCTTTCGGGATCCCCAGTTTCCATAAGGTCCGGGCCACATGTCCCACCCTGCCTTTGTGGAAATGACCATTTCGTCCCTGTGTCTCTGAAAATCGCATTTCAATATTCTTCCGAAATTTTCTTCAGCTGCCCCGGGAGGGGGACCGTAGTTATTAGCAAGATCAAAATGAGTAATCCCCAGATCAAAAGCACGTCGAACAATTGCCCTGCTGTTTTCAAACGGATCAACGTCTCCAAAATTATGCCACAGGCCCAGGCATATCCGTGGAAGCTTTAATCCGCTTTCTCCACATTTAGTATATATCATATTTTTGTATCGTTTATCAGTCTAACTTCAAGGGTGCACTATCAAGGCATTATAAATTCATGTTCATGAGGACGAACAGTAAGCACAGGACAGGGTGCCTTTCTTACCACTTTGTCGGCAGTGCTTCCAAAAAGGACATGTTCCATTCCTGTACGCCCATGTGAAGATATAACAATTAAATCGGCATTTTCTTCAGTTGCCGTCTTAATGATTTCGACAAAAGGCTTCCCTACTCTAATTATTGGAACAGATTTCACATTGACTGGAATTTCTTTTTTAATTAATTCATTTAGCTGTTCAGTGCTGTGCTTCTTGATTTCCTCTTCCATAGCTGGAATGCTCACCTGTCCAAAGCTGAAATCTGCTGGATAAACTATGGGTTCTACGACATGAACCACTATTAATTCCGCTCCAAAAAGCTCAGCAAATGTTATTGCATACTTGAGCGCATTCAAAGAATAACCTGAAAAATCCTGCGGTACAACAATCTTTTTAAGATTGACCTTCGTCATTTTTTCGACCTCCTCTGTTTAGCCATACATTCCTGTAATTCCGCAGCAACGCGTGTCAACTCGTTATTTGTCAAACGCAGTCTTGTACCTATAGTTTCGCTTAATTTCAGAAGAACCTTAATGCCGATCCTGGGTGAGCGATTAAGAAGTTCAAACAAATCAGGGCGGAAGAATCCAATAATTTTGCTCTGTACAACAGCAACTGCCGAAGCGCTTCTTGGTGATTCATCAAGCAAGGAAAGCTCGCCAAAAAAATCACCGTCGGTTAAAATTGAAAGTTCCTTCTCATCACCGCTATCAGTGATCATTCGAATTGAAACCTGACCTTTTTCAATAACGTACATACCAAGACCTGGATCACCCTGCAAAAAGACAGTCTCGCCGGCATTATAAGACCGAAGATGAACAATTGATGCCAGTTTACTTATTTCGCGGGCATTTAGTTCTGAAAAGACAGGTACTTTTTTTAAGACCTCGGGTACCTTAACATTATCCTCTTTTCTATCTCTAAAAATATTTTTCCAGATAATTGAGCCCGGTGTATTCTTGTCGGTCATTATTTCTTCATTTATTCAATCATAAACAAAAGTCAACCAGTTATGATCGTCCTCCGCTTCCCTGACAATTTTAAAATATCTCTCCTGCAATTCACGGGTCAGAGGCCCGGGTTTTCCATCTCCAACTTTTATCCTGTCAACACTTCTAATTGGAGTGATTTCTGCCGCAGTGCCGGCAAAGAAAATTTCATCTGCAACATAGAGCATATCCCTCAACAATGCTTCTTCCCTAACTTCCATACCTGCTTCTCGAGCTATTTGAATTATCGTTGAGCGGGTAATACCAGGCAACAAGGATGAGTACAATGGTGGTGTATACAATGCACCATTGTAGACAAGAAAGATATTCTCCCCACTGCCCTCACTTATGTAACCGTTCGAATCAAGAGCAATTCCTTCAGAAAAACCATTAGAAATTGCTTCAAGCTTAATGAGCTGTGAGTTCATATAATTTGCACCCGTCTTCGCCATTGATGGGAAAGTATCCGGGCCCGGCCGCCTCCAGCTCGAGACACAAACATCGATTCCATTTTCAAGAGCCCCGCTGCCAAGGTACTGGCCCCACTCCCAAACAGCTATAACCGTATCGATTGGACAGCCCATCGGATTAACACCAACATCTCCGTAGCCGCGAAATACAACAGGGCGAATATAGCATGCACTCATTTTGTTAGCCCGAATTGTTTCCAGGGTGGCTGTCCTCAGCTGCTGATGAGTATATGGAATTTCTGCTCTATAGATTCGTGTTGAGTTCTCAAGTCGCGTCAGATGCTCGTCAAGCCGAAACACGGCGGAACCTCGCTTTGTATTGTAACACCTGATTCCTTCAAACCAACTCGAACCATAATGAATTACATGAGATAGCACATGTATCTTCGCATCATCCCAATCAATTAATTTACCGTTCATCCAGATTTTATCTACTTTCCTAACTGACATTTCTGACCTCCACTAAAATTCCATTTTGTAAATTCGATAAGTTTTATACTTTTCTGCATTGAGTAACTCTGCACTGCGATTCATCATCACGTTATCTTCGAGTACCCATGAAGCTTCGCCGTCATAATAACCCAGCCTCGTTGCCCTTTTTGCAGTTTCATAAAATAAAACAGCTGCAATCCCCGTTTGCTGATAACTATGAATTACACCAAGTATAATTATTCTGACCCAGTTTATCTTTTTTTTCTTTGTAAGAAGGTGATACAGGCCGGGCAATAAACGCCCGCTTTTATTGTGCTTCAGGGCTATGTTAATGTCTGGAAGAGAAAGAGCAAAGCCGACAGGCTTCCCGTTCACCTCAGCCATAATTGCCAAATCCGGGACAACAATTTGTTTAAGGTCAGCCGCCAGGAAGTCAAATTCCTCATCAGTCATCGGAACGAATCCCCAGTTCTTACTCCACGCCTCATTGTAAACATATTTGATCCGTGCAACTTCGTTTTTAAAATCTTTCATGTTTATACTGCGAAATGTAACCCCTTCTTTTCTAACAATCATTCGTGCAACCCGCTCTAATTTTTCAGTAAATACTCTATCGGCACTCACATGGTAAGCCAGAAGATCTTTTTCCTTTTTCAAACCATAGTTTGAAAACAGATCGAGATAGTACTTCGGATTATACGTCATAAGAATAACGGGACTGCTGTCGAAACCCTCAACCAGCAATCCAATTTCATCGTTTGTAGATGGATTCATTGGGCCACGCATTGCACTGAACCCCTTTTTAATTAACCAGTTCTTTGCTGCGTCGAAAAGCGCATTTGCAACAGATTGGTCGTTAATTGACTCAAAAAATCCAAAAAAACCGATTTCTTCATTATGAAATTTATTGTGGTTGTAGTTTATTATGGCCGCATTCCTGCCGACAACTTCTCCGTCTTTTTTGGCAAGGAATAATTCAATTTCTGAATGCTTATAAAAAGGATTTTTCTTTGTATCCAGAAGTTTCTTTCTATCCATCAGCAATGGCGGTACCCAGTAAGGGTCGTTCTGATAGATTTTCCAGGGAAGCTTTATAAATGCTGAGAGGTCTTTTCTGGTGCGGACGGGTTCAATTGTTACACTGCTCATAATTTCCTCTTGGTTTAATTAGCTGCAAATTTTTAAATCAGTTTATTACTCCAAGCTCCTTTCCTATAGAACCAAATAGCTCTATTATTCTGTCAAGGTGCTCATTTTTATGAGAGGCCATATAGCTTGTCCTCAACATTTCCATTCCGGCTGGAACGCCAGGTCTGACAAAAGCATTGGCATAAACACCCGCATCAAAAAGCTTTCTCCAGAACAGAAGCGTTTTCATCGTATCCCCAATAATTACAGGAACAATTGCTGTCTTATTTTCATAAACTTTAAAACCCAGACTTTTAAGCCCCTGTCTGACCCTGTCTGCATTTCGAATCAACTGATTCACCAGATCTGGTTCTTCCTCTAAAATTTTAAGTGCTTCAATTGCAGCAGCCACAGACGCTGGTGTAGGGCTGGCACTAAAAATAAAAGCAGGAGAATGGTGTTTCAGATAATTTATTACAGCTTTTTCCCCCGCCACAAATCCACCTAAGGATGCAAACGTCTTCGAGAAAGTCCCCATAATAAGATCAACCTGATCCTCCAGACCGAAGTGACTGGCGGTCCCCCGCCCACCCGCGCCAATAACACCAATAGCGTGCGCATCATCAACCATAACCCTTGCATTGTACCTTTTAGCTACTTCAACCATACGCGGTAAATCTACAATGTCACCAGTCGTAGAGAAAACTCCATCAGTTACTATAAGCTTTGGAGCATCCAACGGAAGTTTCGAGACCACCGACTCCAGACTGTCCATATCATTGTGTTTGTAGCGAACGAGTTCTGCCTGCTGTCCCCGTGATATCATGGTTCCTGTGACTATGCAAGCGTGGTTTTCCCTGTCTGATATAACATAGTCGCCACGTTGAACCAAAGTTGAAATAACTCCAAGCGCCGTTTGAAATCCTGTTGAATACATTAAACAGGCTTCTTTATTCAGAAATTTTGCAAGCCGTTCTTCCATTTCTACGTGAAGATCGACAGTGCCTGTCAGATATCTTGAGCCTGAACATCCTGTTCCATACTTGTCGACAGCCCTTTTGGCAGCTTCTTGAACTCTTGGATGAGTAGTGAGTCCGAGGTAATTATTTGAACCGGCCATGATTACTTTTCTACCTTCGATCGTTACAACCGGTCCTTCATTTTCATCAAATGGATGAAAATAAGCATAGAGCCCCTGCTTTTTAACTTCATCCGCAAGGGTATAATCATAACACTTCTGGAATAAATCCAATATTTTAAGCCTCCTATCAGTGGTGAGTGTAGAAATTGTTTCCATTTATCATTTTAATATAACCGTTAAGCAAATATAAAGTCAATAAAACCAAAATTGATTCACGAATGATCTTTACCAGGTACGGCAGTGCTGGTTTAGAACTGCAATGTGGAAGATGGTTTTACATTTGATTAAAGTCCGAGCAATTCAATTAATGCAGAAGCATTATTCTGCACCCGATTAGTCGTTGAATATAGGAAGGTCACATTCTTCTTTTTTCGAATAATTTCCATGAGTCGATTAACAGTTTCCTTATTACCATCAAGCTCTTTCCTGTACCGGAGTTTAAACTCATCCCATTTATCCGGATCGTGATTAAACCAACGGCGAAGTTCTGTGCTTGGAGCAATGTCCTTAAGCCATAAATCAACACGGGCTGATGCTCTGGACAATCCCCTCGGCCAGAGACGATCAACAAGTATCCTATAGCCGTCATCCTTCTTCGGTTTTTCGTATACCCTTTTGAGCATAATATTGGAGTTTCTCATATGAAGCTTCATTACACTTTGTGCCCGGGACAGGGCTCGAACCTGCACGAGATTACTCCCACTAGACCCTGAATCTAGCGCGTCTGCCAATTCCGCCACCCGGGCAGATGGTAATCGACAACGTTACAAAGAATATATTAAACCACAGCTATCCATTCAATTCAAACCTGTTATAAATACATAGAAATCCCGATATTTCCATGCCTCTTTACAATTCAACCTGCTACTTCCTTTTCAAATCGCTCCTTTACTTTTTCATAATCATATTTTGGAGTGATGTGCCTGTTAAGCATCAGGGTCATCGTCGCCAGCAACAGTACTAACGTTGTTCCGACACCGCCTTCGGGCCCATATACTCCTCCTGTGAGCCAATCTGGACCAAAATCTGTTGGGACAAAAAGTGTACGATTTGATAAAAGTCCGCTGACAGGTAGCGAAAAGAGATAGCCCTGCAGAAAATTCCACGCAAAATGCATGCCAAATGGTAAATAGAGTGCTCTTGTCTTCAGGTATGCAACCGACAGCCACAAACCTGCAAGTACTGTATTTGCTGTCGAAAAAATCGTCGCGTTTGGATTGCCATAATGTAAGGCACCAAATACTAAAGCCATCAACATTGTCGCAGGTACTTCTCCTGTGCCTTCAATCATAGCTTGATAAACGTAGCCGCGGAATAATAGTTCTTCCCCCAACGCAAAATATAAAAAAAATAAAAAGCTCAGGAGGAAATTTTGAACATGTCCCAAAAAACTCAGATCGAACCTAAAACTAAGCTTAACCGCTCCAACAAAAAGCTCAAAACCTGCCACCAAGGATATCATCACGGCACCGACCAAAAATCCCGTAATGATTTCATGAAGGGCCTTCCCATGGACAGGAAATCCGACAGAAGAAAACCTTCTTCGATCAATGAGTTTCAGCATCAGGTAAGTGGATACGGCAACAGCTATGTAAAAGAAGAAAAAGGTGCTTTGAACGGGAATGACCTTGTAACTAACCAGAAAAATGGAAACCGAATAAAATATTAAGATGACTACAGCAAGAAACATTAGAATGCGCCATAAACTCCTCGGCCTTCCATCGCTGGAAATGAATATCCATTTCAGACTCATTTAGTGTGTCGCCCCCTGGACTCCTCAGAATGCTGATTACTCTGAAGTATCTTTTTCACCTCTTTTATGATTTCGTCTTGTTTCTTTCTGATCTCCAGCTCTGACCTGTACTCACGATAAATTGCAACTCCTCCCAATATCCAGATCAATATAGGCATAACAGTAAATACAACTTTCACAGCAATTGATGCCTCACTTTGAAAAAGGAAGTAAAAAGACACCAGCATGAAAATAAAGGGTAAGATCCAGGCAATTATCGCATATTTGCTCATGTTACCTCACCCCGGCGGCCATTTCATCTGTCGACCGCCAAGAATATGAAGGTGAATATGATTTACGGTTTGCCCACCATGCATCCGAACATTCCAGACAAGTCTGAACCCTTTCTCTGAAAGCCCCACATCGTTTGCAACTTTAATTGCGGTCATCACCATTTTCCCGGGTAAGTCACCATTTGCATCGAATTCAACATCAAGGAGGGTGGGAATATGCTTTTTTGGAATAACAAGAAGATGAACTGGTGCTTTTGGAAATGCATCTTTTATTACAACCACTTCATCATCCTGATAAACAAATTCTCCCTTTGATTTCCCTTCAATTATGTTGCAAAAAACACAGCTCATCTCATTCATCGGGTATAAACTTTTTAACTTCTTCTACCACCGCGTCTACGATTTCATCCTCTTTCACTCTCCGGATAACCTCGCCTTTTCTGTACAAAATACCCACACCTTTACCGCAGGCAACTCCTATATCAGCTTCACTTGCTTCCCCCGGCCCGTTAACCACGCAACCAAGTATTGCCACCTTGACAGGCTTCCGCACACCGCTTAATCTTTCCTCCAACTGCCGGGTAATTGAAAACAAGTCTACTTCAAGGCGACCGCATGTTGGACATGCTATTAGTTCAACATTTCTACCAGTCAGTCCAAGCGATCTCAGTATCTCTTTTCCAACCTCAATTTCTTTTACGGGATCATCGGTAAGGGAAACTCTAACCGTATCACCTATTCCTTCTGAAAGTAGTGTTCCAATTCCGACAGCTGACTTTATTGTACCTACACGTGTCGGACCAGCTTCCGTGACCCCCAGATGCAGGGGATAATCAGTCCTTTGTGCAATTAACCTATACGCCTCTATCATCAAACGAACATCTGTAGATTTTACCGAGATCACAACATCCTGAAAGCCATTATCCTCACATATTCCTGCATGACGCATTGCACTTTCATACAAAGCTTCTGCTGTCGGATACCCATATTTCTCAAGGATATCCTTTTCAAGTGATCCCGAGTTAACCCCAATTCTAATCGGGATTCCTCTTTCCCTTGCTGCATGAAGTACTTCCTTAATTCGATCAATACTTCCAATATTACCTGGATTTATCCGTACCTTTGCCACTCCTGCCCTTATAGCCTTTAAGGCAAAGATATGGTTAAAATGTATGTCCGCAACCACAGGGATTGGCGATCTTTTTACAATTTCCCCAATTGCTGATGCTGCATCCTTATCATTTACGGTCACCCTAACAATATCACATCCTGCATCAGCCGCTTCAAATATTTGCCTGACAGTCGCAGTAACATCGGAGGTTTTTGTTTTTGTCATGGTTTGAACAGAAATGGGAGCACCACCCCCCACAGGAACATTTCCTATATTCACCCTTCGAGAATGTCGACGAGGAAAACGTAAATAAATATTTTTCGGGTGATCTTGAACTTTTATATCTGGAATAACGGGCAACTCTATCATCTCATCCTCCATCATCAATTCATTTTCTTGCTTGCCTTGAACAAAATTTCCTTTTCTTCATCAGTCAGGCTGTCATATCCCGATGCACTTATCTTGTCAAGTATTTTATCAATCCTTTCCTGTAAATCCAGCGATGCTCTGTTGCGATTTTTATCCGAAATATCTTCATACTTGGCATCTGTTATGACTGTCCTGTCAGTATAAGTTTTCCTGTAAGAGAAGACATTCTTTACTCTGGACACAAAATTTGAAATTAAATCGCCCGATCGTTCAATAATCCTGACAGACCGCCTGTAATACAATAAGTAAATTAAACCGACAAAGGCTCCTCCCAGGTGAGCGAAGTGGGCAACACCGCTTTCCGTACCTGTCACTCCATAAAATAGTTCAATTGCAATGAAGATTGCAACGAAATACTTGGCCTTAATTGGGAAGAGAAAATAGAGAAATACAGGTGCGTCAGGGAACAACATTCCAAACGCCAGAAGGACCCCATAAATAGCGCCCGACGCACCTATTGTTGGTCCAGGTGTGGTGAATAAAGGCGTAACAAACAAATTTGTAAGTCCTCCACCGATTCCACATAGAAAATAATAAGTAACAAACCTGCGGGTTCCCCAGACGCTTTCCAGCTCAACTCCGAAGAACCATAGTGCCAGCATATTAAATAAAATATGAAAGAAGCCGCCATGGAGGAACATATAAGTTACCAGCTGCCAGATATAGAAGCCGTCCCCTAAAGGAAAAAGGGCAAAAAGCCTGAAGAATACGTCATACAAATAGAGATTACCCACGCGGACTCCAAGTTGAAGAAAAAGTTGGAGCAAAAACACACTGACGTTTGCTATCAGGAGCGCTTTCATTCCCTTCGGAAAAAAACGAAAGCTGGACGGAGGGGTATAATAACCGTAGCCGCCATAACTCGAAAACATATTCATCAGGCCCTCACATTTTTGAACGCAATAACTGCGTAGAACGTTTCAAATAATTACCTGTTTTCTAAAGCAGCAACACCTGGAAGCACTTTCCCTTCAAGAAACTCAAGAGATGCCCCGCCACCTGTTGAAATATGTGTTACCTTATCTTCAAGTTTGAACTTTGCCATAGCAGCAGCAGAATCGCCGCCACCAACAATTGTAGTCGCTCCCTTTTCTGTCGCTTCAACCATTGCTTCTGCTATTGCTTTTGTTCCATTGGCAAAATTTTCCATTTCAAAAACACCCATTGGACCATTCCATACGATTGTTTTTGCATTAATTATTTCAGCTTTAAATAACTCTATGCTTTTAGGACCTATATCCATACCTATCCATCCTTGCGGGATTAAGCCTACATCAACATTCTTCTTTATGGCATTATTATCAAATTTTTCAGCAACAACACAGTCCGTTGGGAGAATAAGTTTTGCCCTGCCTGTCTTTGCCTGCTTGAGCAGATTTTTTGCTACATCAATCTTATCATCTTCCACAAGAGAGTTGCCGATTTCCTTTCCCTCTGCTTTTAGAAGTGTAAACATCATGCCGCCACCTATGATCAGTGTGTCAACTTTTGTCAACAAATTATTCAATACATCAATTTTGCCTGAAATCTTCGCGCCCCCGATTATGGCCACATATGGCCTAACAGGCTCCCCAATAGCCTGGGAAAGATAGCGTAATTCTTTCTCCATGAGGTAACCTGCAACTGCAGGTTTAAGAAACCGGGTCACGCCTTCAGTTGACGCATGAGCGCGGTGTGCACTACCAAATGCGTCATTTACATACACTTCACCCAGTAGAGACAGTTGACGAGAGAAATCCTCATCATTAGCTTCTTCTTCAGGATGAAAACGTAAATTTTCAAGCAAAATTACATCTCCCGGCTTTGCAGAGAAGACAATCTTTCTCGTTTCCTCCCCGACGCAATCAGGCGCCATAACAACCTCTTTTGATAAAAGCTCCCCCAGACGAAGGGCAACGGGCGAAAGAGAAAATTCCGGATTCGGCTTACCTTTTGGCCTTCCTAAATGACTCATAAGAATTGCAATTCCGCCATCGTTTATAATTTTTTTAATAGTTGGAAGAGATTCCACTATTCTCTTGTCATCAGTAATTTTCCTATTCACATCCAGTGGTACATTAAAGTCGACTCTGACAAGCACTCTTTTGTTTTTTAAACTGACATCATCAATAGTTTTCTTACTAAAAGTAGTTTTTTGACTCATTTTTCATACTCCAAATTGAAATCTTTTTGTTCAATTACAATTTTAAATGATCCCATTGGCACAAACAAGAACTTTGGAAAAGTCTGAAATTCACTCCTTGTCACGACAAGAATCCTGTCCTCCAGAAGAGTAAAATCTACAAATGTTTTAGTTCGTCCCCTGCCCCTCTTATAATCAAAGTTCATGTCAGATTCCAGGCGGACAGGAAGGTAACTGACTTCGGCTATCCAGATTTTGCCAGAACCCGATACATTCAATGAATCATTTTTTACATTTATATTAAACTTTATTAAGTAACATTTCTCACCAAAATAATCCGTGTTGTTTGACAAAATTTGAGCTGAAAGCACATCACCAGATTCACCGCCTCTTAAATACTTAGTCCACGGAAACGCTGTATTATAAACCTCAAGAACGGGCTTACCGTTCCTTTGCCCAAACGCCTTGTCCATTATTGCAATGATGGACGAATCTGAAACACCATTTACACTTATTTTCCTGTACGATTGTTGCCTCCCTTTCTTGACTTTTATTAAATAGGTCAGGTTTCCCTCCCCTGGTCCCCCTATGGTACTCGATTTGAATTTAACCTCACGCGAAAATTCACCGTTTAATTTTTCCGACATAGAGTCAAGTGCAGACACCCTTTCTTCAGCTATCTTAAGTATATTAACTGCATCCGTTTTCTGAGCATTCGAAGCAGAAGTGAATATGACCACTACAATAAAAAATAATATCATAATTTTGTTGGCTCATCATTCTTTATAGTGAATACTGCCAGTTCACCTCTCAAAAAAAATATACTTGAATAAAATCTCATTACAATTTTTTTCGGATAGCATGCCTTCAGTTCAGGAGAATAACCTACCTCAACTTCATTATGCAGCTCCACATCAAGGGGTAGTCCTTTCATATCCTCCTTAATTTGTTCAGGGAGATAAGTTGCGGAATTTATAACTACACGAACTGAAGTAAATTCGTGTGACGGGTCAACTGGGCTTCCATATCCAAAATTAAGCAGATAGTATTTATCACCTGCCCATCTTTCAAGATTGCAGGAAGTAACAAGATTGTCAGATGACGGAAAGTATTCCGACAGCATAAATGATTTCTCAAAAACTTTATAGACATCCTGAAACCTTTGATCATTAGGAATCGTTGTCGAGATTAAATCCCGTCTAAAAGTCCCGTGTCTGGCAATAACCCGAAAAACAAGATAATCCCTGTCACCTTTAACAGAAGCAAACTCAACGTGTTGTATAAACTGGAAGTCCTCATTCATGACAACCGCATCCATCTTTGCTATACGCTGTCTGGCAGTATCAAGAACTTTCATTGGATCGGTTGACTCCAATTTCAACGTAACTAAATTTAAAATAAGGACAACTAATGTAAGGAAGTTCAACTCACCTGCCCGAAAAAATGGGCCGACCTGTTGGGTCAGCCCAAAACTATTTTAGTTAAGGGTCGAACCAATTTTTTTAACTAAATCAACGACCCGATTTGAATAACCCCACTCATTGTCATACCATGAAACAACTTTTATCATATTGTCGATAACCATGGTACTCAATGCATCCACTATTGAAGAACGGGGGTCCCCTTTGTAATCTATTGATACAAGAGGTTCTTCACTGTACCCAAGGATCCCTTTCATGGCCCCTTCCGAAGCCGCCTTTAAAGCTGCATTCACTTCCTCTTTTGTGGTGGATCTTTCGGCCTCAACTACGACGTCAACCACACTTACATTTGGCGTGGGTACACGCATAGAAAAACCATCTAACTTGCCCTTGAGGTCAGGCATTACAATACCCATTGCTTTTGCCGCCCCTGTAGTGGTAGGAATGATAGAAACTGCAGCAGCACGTGCACGGCGCAGATCTTTGTGTGGCAAATCAAGTATTCGCTGATCATTCGTATAGGAGTGCACAGTGGTCATCAAACCCTTCTTAATGCCAAAGGTATCCCTGAGCACTTTTACAACTGGGGCCAGACAGTTTGTTGTACAGCTGGCATTGGAAATAATATTGTGTTTCACGGGATCATACATTTCGTCATTGACTCCAAGCACAATAGTTACATCAGGTTTTTTTGCAGGTGCAGTTATTACAACCTTCTTTGCACCGTTTTGCAAATGAACCTGAGAATCCTCACCATCTGTGAAATGTTTTAGACCTGTGGATTCAACGACTATATCCACGCCTAAAGACTTCCAGTTGAGGTTGTGATGGTCCTTTTCCGAAAGTACAATTACCTTTCTTCCGTTTACGATAATCTCATTATCCTTCACCTCAACATTTGCATCAAATTTACCAAGAACAGAATCGTATTTAAGAAGATGCGAAAGGGTCCTTGCATCAGTTATGTCATTAACAGCTACTATGTTAATTTCATTGTGAGAAAAAGCGGCTCTGAAAAAATTCCTGCCAATTCTTCCAAAACCGTTAATTGCTACGTTTATTGCCATTTAATCCTCCAAATTTTACAAGAAAATTTAGCCATGAGCACCTTAATAAGCAATTTTGAGAAGACGTTAAATCGTCATCCTTTTAAAATCTTCCTGCAATCATCTCGTTAAGGCTGCAAAATTTGCTTTGTGTTTTAACAAAAGATTTACGAGGTTATGAATTATATTGTCATATCAGTGATTGAATTTCATCCACAATGCAAATATTTTTAATTAATGAAAGATAAAATCCTTTCACTATCAACAAAAATCCAGAAAGATCTTATAAAGATTAGGCGAACCTTACATCAAATGCCTGAATTGGCATTTGAAGAGTATAAGACATCAAAGATTGTCTCAAGATTTCTAAAGAGACTTGGTATTGAAATAAAGGAAGGCGTTGCATACACCGGGGTCGTTGGAGTTCTGCACGGAAAAGGACACGGCAAGGTGGTAGCCCTTCGGGCAGATATGGATGCTCTACCCATACAGGAAGAAACAAATCTTGCATTTGCCAGCAAAAAAAATGGCATAATGCATGCTTGTGGTCATGATGCACACATGGCAATGCTAATTGGCGCAGCAATAATTCTGAAGCAGCTTTCAAATGACTTCCCTGGTACAGTAAAGTTTATTTTCCAGCCCAGTGAAGAACGCAATCCGGGTGGTGCAAAGATAATGGAGGAAGAAGGGGTTTTGAAGGATCCAGATGTTGATGCCATATTTGGGCAGCATGTCACCAATGATCTCCCTGTGGGAAAATTTGGCTTTAAAAGCGGGCCTTTGATGGCTTCGGCGGATGAAATATATATTACGGTATCGGGTAAAGGGGGGCACGGGGCAAAGCCGCACAATACAGTTGACCCGGTTGTAATAGCATCCGAAATTGTCATGGCTCTTCAAACAACAATTAGTCGCATGAAGAACCCATTTGAACCTTCAGTGCTTACAATTGGGGCTGTGCACGGCGGCACAGTCCCAAACGTCATTCCAGATGAGGTAAGACTTTCCGGCACATTTAGAGCAATGAACGAAACATGGAGAAAACGAGCCTTAAATCTTATACAGAAAATGTGTACAAATATTGCTGCAGGGAGTGGTGCAAAGTGCACATGTGAAATAAGCCGCGGGTACCCTGTTTTGCAAAATTCAGAACCGGAAACTTCCCTGGCATCTGAATGTGCAAAAGAGCTTTTCGGGTATAAATCGGCAACCACCATAGAACCCGTCATGGCAGCGGAAGATTTTTCATTTTTCCTTAAAAAGGTGCCGGGAAGTTTCTGGTGGATTGGGACTGGTGATAAAAAAGACGGCTCCATTGAACCGCTCCACAGCTCAAAGTTTAGGCTCAGCGAGCAGGTACTTCAGTACGGCTCTGCCCTCCTGGCTTATATTGCGTATAGGTATCTAACTGGCGGACAGAGTATAGAGAAAAGACGTGAAAACAGCGGAAAAAAATAAAATTTCCGATATTCTTAAAATTCTCTTCGAAATCATCGCGCATTCTGGCGCAGATGTAGAAGCCACGCCAATGATTGTTAAGCTTGAGAGGTTATCAGCTGAAACCCCTTCTCAGTTTTCAGCGATTAACAATCTCGAGCGATTTTTAAATTCAACACCAAATCAGGCTTCAGTCATTTCAGATCTCAACAAGAACAACAAACTGCTGACAGATTTTATTAAAATTATTTCAACAAGCCAATATCTTGCAGACATCCTAGTTCAGCATCCATCATTTTTTAGATTCTTGTTTTCTCAGGGAGGAATCGAGACAATCTTCAGCGCAGCAGAACTCCACCGTGAAATGCTGGGTGAAATTAAGCTTTTTTCTACACGCCAACATAGGCTTGATTATCTTCGGAGAATATATAAGCGCGAGATTTTACGAATAGGGGCACGTGACATTTGCGGGTACGATGACATTGAATCGACCACGAGACAGATTTCTGATCTTGCAGACACGATACTTCAGGTTATTCTTGAAGTTTCCGCGGCCGACTTCACCGACAAATTTCATGAATCTCCTCCGGCGCTGTGTGTCATAGGTCTGGGAAAGCTTGGGGGCAGGGAACTGAATTACAGTTCAGATATTGATTTACTCTTTATCTACAAAGAAGACAATGACAAACTAACCCACTCTCTCGGAGATCATGCATCATGGTATGTTGACAACTTTATGAAATATCTGACAACAACAACAAACGAAGGACATTTATATAGAACAGATCTTCGCCTGCGGCCGGACGGTGCTTCCGGCCCTGTTGTAAGGACTCTTCAAAGCGCACTGACATATTATGAGTCACGTGGTGAACTATGGGAGCGGCAGATGTTGATCAAAGCCCGACACATTGCCGGTGATAAATACACATCTGAAATCTTTTTACGAACTCTTGTTCCTTTTGTTTATCCTCGAACATGGCTCGAGAATCCTCTCGATGAAATTGCAAGAATAAAACTTCGAATTGAAGCTGATTCTTCAGATGAGCTTAATATAAAGCTTCGGAGGGGTGGCATTCGAGATATAGAATTTATTGTCCAGGCACTTCAGCTGCTAAATGGCGGGACTAATCCTGAACTGCGCACCGGCAATACGCTCAAGGCAATCCAGCTTCTCTGCGAAAGGAAACTTCTCAGCAGGAAAGAAGCTCGGGTTCTTGATAAAGCCTACCGCCTTTTTCGTCTTGTTGAGCACCGTCTGCAGCTTTATCATAATATCCAGACACATACGATTCCACCTGGGGGAAGTGAGTTATTGTCACTTGCAAAAAGATGCGGTTATAGGAACGAAAGGAGGTTCCGAAATGAGTTGTTCGGTTATTTCCAGCAAGTTGCATCAATTTTTGATGACGTATTTCACTACGAGGAACCCATTCAGCAAACAGAGATAGGACAAATCCTGGATGGTTTGCCGAACGATCAGCGCACTGCAAGAGCTTTGCAAAACTATGGAGTGCTGAAGCCGGACGAGAGCTTAAAACATATAAAATACTTATCTCGCGGCATCACTCGAACTGGCGATGTTGAGTTCCCAACATCTGTGACAAGGACATTCAGGGAAATAGCACCTATGCTTTTCGAAGATCTCAAACTAACACCGGATCCTGACCTTGCCCTTCACAACCTCGCAAGAATGGTACCGGTTGTAAAAAGCGTTGAGGCATTTTACAAATCGCTTTTTGACGAAAGAGTGCGCCGTTTGATACTCACAATTAGCTCCAGAGCCACAAGGTTCATCAGTTACATTTCTTCAAATCCCCTCATGCTCGATCTAATACTTACAGCCGAACATTTTCTCGATCCAAAACCATATCTGGAGGAAATGCCTGCCAGCTCAATCAGGGCTTTTAACGAGATGAAGTATGGACTGCTTTACCTGCTGGGGGAAATCTCACTTGAAGAAATGCAGCGCCTCTGGACTAATTTTGCCGAACAGATGCTGTTGAGAGAGTACCGTCGGATTTTTCGTGAAGATGAACTTATACTGATTGCTGGTGGAAAACTTGGAACAGGGGAGATGTCTTTCTTTTCCGACCTCGACTTATTTGCTCTCTCCCCCAATTCAGGCAGGCTCAAAATCCCTGAGCTCGAAAAGCGCATTCAGGAGCTACAGAGGAACCTTGTAGACGAAGACGGCCAACCTCTTTTTGAAATTGATTTTAAGCTCCGCCCTGAGGGTAGGAGCGCCCCCCTTATTGTGAGTCTTGAAGAGTACAAAAAATACCTGCAATCCAGGGTTTCTATATGGGAACTAATGGCAATGACAGGATTCAGGGTAATTGTAAACGATACTTCCAGCGAGATCCCAGTCAAGGAGAGGCTTTTAAAGTTTGAATTTACAGAGGAGAATTTAAAAGAAATAATAAAAATTCATGAAAAAACAGTCCAGACAAAAAAAATCTTTGGAACAAAAGATGTAAAAACATCTGATGGCGGGATGGTGACCATTCAGTTCATCAGTCAAATTTTAATACTCAGTTCAATAGAAAAGTTTTTGCCGGCAATACCCATGAGCATTCCAGATGCTTTAAGAACAGCAACTAATTATGGCTTGATAGATACTGAAACCGCAGAAGATTTGATAAATAATTACAATTTTTACCGTATGATCGAATTTGTCAATTATACGGCTTTGTCTCGACCAACCCATAAACTACCGGATAACGATAAGGATTTAAACACACTTGCTTCTAATCTTGATTATAAAAATACAAATGAATTTCTCAACAGTGTTTCATCAAGGCTCCGATGGACAGCTTCAACATTTCGTAAGGTTGTATCGCAATTTGTCCCAAATGCACATTAGCCGCTTTATAACGCAAAAAGATATGCCGCCAACCGGCCACACCCATAATCCAACAGCTTTTAAAAAATGAAGCTCAATAAAGGGGTTTCACGGACAGCCGTTACATTGGAGGAGCGGAAAACGAATATAATTGTACTGGAGCTCTCGGCAATTGCTTCGCTTGCACTGGCTGGAGTTTACCTGAACACTATGTCAAGAAGTATAACTTACATTGATGCTGGCGAACTTACAACCGTGTTGTGGACTCTTGGCATTGCACATCCAACTGGTTACCCCCTTTTTACACTTCTCGGTGCAGCATTTGTGCGAATACCATTTTACAGCGAGGTAGCAATTAGGGCAAATTTATTCGCTGTAATCTGTACTGCATTGAGTGGCGGATTTTTTTTAGCTTCATTTGTCCTGATTTTACGCAGTACACCCACCATGGGGAAATTAAAAAAAGATAAAGAAAAAAATGACATTTTTCTCAGTTTTGAGACTATCTATTTGGCGGGATTTCTTGCAACGCTTACGCTGGGATTCTCACGAACATATTGGGACCAGAGCACGTCGGTAGAGGTCTATTCATTACAACTCCTCCTCTTTGCGTCGATTTTATTTGTATGGATTAAATTTGTTTTATCACCAACCATGTACATTGCAGCTGCTTCTGGCGCCGTTCTCGGGCTGGGATTTACCAATCACATGACAACTATTTTAATTGTTCCTGGACTACTTTATTTGACATATCCTTTACTTAAACAAAGAAAGGTAAGCAAAGGTATCGCAGCCGCACTGTTAGGAGGATTTATTCTTTCACTTACCCTTTATGTTTACCTCCCACTGAGGTCCGCTCAGCATCCGCTCCTCAACTGGGGAGACCCGGAGACATTCAAAAGGTTTGTCTGGCATGTCACCGGTAAACAGTTCAGAGTCTGGATGTTCAGCTCACAGGAGGTTTTCTGGCGGCAACTAAACTTCTTTTTTAGAGGATTAACTCACGAATTTGGACTGTCACTTGTGATAATCACAACAGGAATTGCATCCTCTTTTTATCAACATCGTAAACTTTTTATCTTTTCTGCAATACTCGTAGTTTCGGATCTTGTTTACTCGACAAACTATGATATTCACGACATACAAAGTTATTTTCTTCTCGCATATATTGGCCTGTCTATTTATGCCCTTTATGGTTACTACTTTGTTTTGAACAATTTAAAGGGATCTTCCCATTCTTTGCAGTATGCATCAGCAGCAGTTCTCCTGACCATCCCGGTTTCAATGGTAATATTTAATTACGGGTCGGTTGACAGAAGCAAGGACAGGTCTGTTGAAGCATATACAAAAGATATTCTTCAAAGCCTGCCAGAGCATTCTGTTGTCATTTCTTACCAGTGGGATGATTTTGTCTCCGCTTCCTGGTATTATCAAAATGTTGACAATATAAGACCGGACATATTGGTGATTGACAAAGAGTTGCTGAGACGTTCCTGGTACGCAAATGACATATTTCAAAGAAATAAGAGCCTTTTTGGCAGAAACATAAACGTGTACCAGAATTATCTCCATCAACTTCATCTTTTCGAGAATGATTTGCCGTATGATCCTTCTCAAATAGAAAGCAGTTATGCTGAATTTATAAGGCAGATAATCCTTGGTGCAATTCACCTGGGAAGGGCTGTATTCGTTGGACCCGAGATAGAGAGGAATTACATCACCGGCTTTACGTTGATACCTTACGGATTGGTTTTCATGCTCAGACGAGACTCCTCTTATGTACATCCGCCAGATTACTCTTTTGACGGGTACCGTTATGCGGTGCAGCAAGGAAACGACTATTCAAAACAAATTGTGACAACTTACGCAAAGATGTTTGTTGCACGTGCTGCTTACGAATATGCATATGGAGACAAAACCTCTGCGTTGTCGTTTATAAACAAAGCCCTTCAGGTGGATAACACCCTTCCCGGGTTAACGGAGGAACGCGCAAAGCTTCTATTAGAATTAGGAATAACCAGATGAATCTGGAGACCCTTGCATTCATAATTTTTGCAATATACGTTATTGATCTTAGCTTTTACTCCTTTGCCGCACTACTGGCAAAAAAGACACCAACAACTCTCGCTGTGCTGTCTAATCTTCCATTTGTATCGGTAGTCGTTGCAGCAAAGGATGAAGAATTTAATATAAGAGCCTGCCTGGAATCGCTTGTTGGATTAAGGTATCCAAAGGATAAACTTGAGGTCATAATTGCCAATGATCAATCTACCGACAGGACCCCTTCAATAATCGACGAATTTATTTCCAGATTTCCTTTTGTAAAAAGAATTGACGTATCCCATGATCACCACCTCAGAGGAAAGACAAATGCACTTTCTCAAGGAATAGATAAAGCCAGTGGTGAAATAATTTTCCTTACTGATGCCGATTGTGAAGTACCGCCCCAATGGATTGATGAAACCTTAAAGTACTTCGATGAAAAAACGGGTATCGTCGGCGGCGTGACCCATATCAATCCCGCCAATACGATCTTCAGTGGAATTCAGGCACTCGACTGGGATTTGCTTTTGAGTATAGCACCTGGTGCAGCAACAGTTGGCAAACCAACAGGATGTCTGGGAAATAACCTTGCGTTTAGAAAGGAAGCATACGAAAATGTTGGAGGCTACAGGAAAATCAAGTTTAGTGTTACTGAGGACTATGCACTTTATAAATCAATTTCAAAATCCAAAAAATGGAATTTCAAGTACCCGATAGACAGATTAACGCTGGTACATACAAGGCCAGTAAAAACACTGAGGGAGCTTTTATCTCAACGAAGGCGGTGGGCAACAGGTGGAAAAGACACAGGCCTATTTGGCATAGCCACTATGGCACCGGGGTTTATGCTCCACTGGTTAATTATTCTCAGTCCATTCTTCTCTTTCACATACTTCGGATATTTTTTCCTTCTTAAAACTGCTGTCGATACTCTTTTTCTTTTTCCGTTTTTAAAATATTATGGAAAGATTTCTCACTTGAAATTCATAGTTTTTTTTGAGATTTATTACATATTGTACGTTGCATTACTCCCCTTACTTGTGTTTATTGGTGGGGAAGTCAAATGGAAAGGACGCAAATACTAAGGACAAAATGGAAAGCTTTGAATATAGAGAGCCTTTTACGATATCGCTTCGGGAATTGAGAATTACGAGACACATTATCCTGTTTGTGTTGACTTTCATAACCACGACAATGGCAGGAGTTGAATGGGTAGGTAAAGATCCTTTCGATCTTCTGAACTTTAAATTCGGGATAACGTACAGCGTTTTGTTACTCCTTGTTCTCGGCACTCATGAATTTGGCCACTTCTTTTATTCTGTTAAACACAAAGTCAAGGCTACCCTTCCCTTTTTCATTCCCTTCCCTGTCATGCCGGGAATGCTTAACTTTGGAACGCTCGGCGCGGTCATCAGAACAAAAAGTGTGGTCCCATCGAGAAAAGCAATATTTGACATCGGCGTTTCTGGACCAATTGCAGGTTTTGTTGTCAGCACATTGATATTGATCTTCGGATTCACCCACCTTCCCCCAAAAGAATATATACTGAGCATCCATCCTGATTTTAACTTTGCAACCAATTCAGTCCCCAATTCCGGAGGGGTGCCACTGGTGTTCGGAAACACGATTCTTTATAAGCTACTTGAATTAATACTCACAAACCCCCATAAAGAATTTGTCCCACCAATGTCGGAAATTTATCATTACCCCTTTCTTTGTGTTGGATGGTTTGGTTTATTTGTAACGGCGATGAACTTGCTGCCGATTGGACAACTTGATGGTGGACATATGATATATGCAATGGTTGAGAGGCGGCACAGATTTATTGCAAGAGCTTTTTTTATTATTATACTGAGCATTGGTTTACTCGGACTTCTTCCTGTGTTCGGCATCGAATCTGAAATCGGCTGGAGCGGATGGCTCTTTTGGTGTGCGATTTTGTTTTTCGTTGTCAAGCTTGATCACCCGCCCGTGATTGACCTTGAGCCTCTCGATAGGAAACGTCAGGTTGTCGGCTGGCTGACCATTATAATTTTCATTGTTTCATTTTCTCCGACTCCATTTATTATCTCTTTGAGGTGAAATGAAAAGAACAATACTTGCATTTATTGCGGCACTGGTTTTCGGATCGTGCCAGCGGGCTGATAATTCAGTTATTGATACTCTGCATCCAATCAGTGTGGATCTCAGCTACTTTGATAAGGACAGTACAGACATCAGCAGTTTGTTTTCAGCTGATACGACCTCTCCAGTTATATCTGACAGTTTCTCGGTGAAGGTAAGTGATTCGCGGAACTTTAAGTTTATAACTGTAACAGTGACAAATTTGTTTGGTCAAATAATAACCCAGGCAAACTATTATGGAAGCGGGAGCGGGGTTGTATCTGGATTAATTACAACGACTGTAACCCCAATTGTGGTAGGAGATCTGACATTCAGCTTCACAGCTTACAACACTGTTGGGGTTCCGGGCAACTCTGTATCTCATCTCTTGCATCTTTATAATTCTAAAAACCTTCCCCCCATCATTGATTCTGTACAGGTACCGGATTCGGTTCAGCTCGACCCGTCAACCACTATTCTTCTCCGCATCACTGCCGGGGTGCATGATCCAAATGGCCTTCTGGATATATCTCATGTATATTTTAATTCGTATAAACCCGACGGTAGTCCATCCACAAATAACCCTTTTTATATGTATGATGATGGAACGCATGGTGATGCAGTTCCAGGGGACGGAATCTACACCCTGACCATTCAGCTTCCACCAACTACGCCGACAGGAACCTATAAATTTGTCTTTTATTGTATTGACCGCAGCAATGCACTCAGTTCACCGGTAACTCACTTTATAAAGGTTTACCAATGAGAGTCCTTTCAATAATTTTAATCACATCTTTTTTTGCTACACAGGGAGTAGCGCAGCTTTCAAGAAGAGCGTTCAACCTTGAGTTTCCATCACCAAGGCCTTCGAGCAACTCAATAAGTCAAATCGTAATCTCCAATAATGTGGTTTACCTGGGAACAGAAAAGGGGTTAAATCTCACTGCAGATGGGGGAAGGACATTCAAGACCGACTTTGGAACCAACGGACCGACGGGCACTGGCATTTCAGCAATAGCAGTAAAAGGGGACACAATAGCAGTTGCAGCATCGACCACGTTCGAGCAATCAGGGACTTCCTACCCGAAGGGAGCCGGACTTTTTGTTTCAACCGATAAAGGCATTTCATGGACATTTAAACCTCAGAGCACAGACTCATTATCAGATTCTACCGTAACATACGGCTCAAACAGATTAAAGGCACTGCCGATAACCACACAAGTGAATAACGTCACTTACAGTTTGGCCTTTTACAAGGGTTATCTCTATGCTGCAGATTTTGCAGGTGGACTCAGACGTACGGCTGATTTAGGAAAGACCTGGCAACGGGTTGTCCTCCCTCCGGATTATCTCAATTACATAAATCCAGACAGTGTTTACAATTTCCAGCTTTCTCCTGTTGCCGGCTCGATTACTTATGAATCAAATCTTAATCATCGTGTTTTTTCACTTTACTCCGATGGCGACTCTGCATTATATGTGGGAACTGCAGATGGGATAAATAAAACCACAGATAGCGGCCTCACATGGCAAAAATTTAACCATCAAAACCAATCCAATCCGATTTCGGGAAACTTTGTTGTTTCAATTTCAGGAAATGATTTCAATGGTGCGCATTTTATATGGGCAGCTACCGTTAATGCAAATGATCCCTCTGAACAGGAAGGTATCAGTTATACGATGGATGGGGGATTATCATGGCAGTACGTTCTAACGGGACACTTTTTCCACTCAATGGCATTTAATCGAAAAATATTGTACGCTGCATCAGACGATGGCTTATATAGATCCGGTGATTTAGGAAGGACATATCAGGTAATTACCACCATTCTAGATCCAATCACCCGTCAGTCGGTCCTTACCGATACTTATTATGCCGTTGCTGCCGAAAACGATACAGTTTGGATTGGTACATCAGACGGCACTGCAATTGGAATAGATAATGGAGCTGGATTTGACTTCAGCTCCTGGCGTGTCGCACGGGCATACCAGCCCATTACTGCTACCAGTCAAACCTATTTTTATCCCAACCCCTTTTCTCCAAAGCTGGACATTGGAAGAATTCATTACACAGTTACAGAAACATCCGGTACTGTTACCATTCGCATATATGATTTTTCGATGCACGTCGTGAGGACCATTATACAAAATGCCAGTCGTCCCAATGGAGACCAGGATGAAATCTGGAATGGGCTGGATCAATCCGGCAGAGTCGTAGACAACGGTGTTTATTTTTACAGTGTACAGATTAACAGTGGAAAATTAATTTGGGGAAAAATCCTGGTGGTAAGATGAAAAAGGTAATGATGTTCGTTTTTTTAATTACGTTGACAATTTCAATCACGAGCAATTGTTCAGCACAGAGTTATCCTGGCAGTTTTACCCGGATTGGTTTTGGAGCAAAGGGAATGGCTCTTGGCAATTCAATTTCCGCTGCGACAACGGGTAACGTATACCCTTTTTATAATCCGGCACTTGCAACCTTTCAAACCGGTGGGAGTGCGGCAGCATCTGTAAGCCTTATGTCGCTCGGAAGACAGATAAACATGTTCACCTACACCCAGGGTGTCAAACCAACCGCTGGATTAGCTGCCGGCATCATGAACGCAACCGTTTCTAACATAGATGGACGTGATGCTGATGGACAGCACACAACAGATCTGTCAACAAGTGAAAACCTGTTCTTCTTTAGTTTTGGAAATCGTTTTGCCGACAATTTTTCCCTTGGACTTAGTCTCAAGGTTTATTATTACAAGCTTTACTCATCCATATCATCAACATCGGTCGGCTTCGACTTTGGAGGAATTTATGAACCGACAAACAATTTATCATTGGGTTTGGCAGTTACAGATGTTGGTGAAAGTTACCACTGGGATTCTTCGACGCTATATGGAACAAGCGGATCTAATTTTAAAACTGATTTTCCACATATTGTAAGAGTCGGTTTGTCCTACAACCTTCCCGCATACAATACATCGGCATCGGTTCAATATGACATAGCTCCAATACCTCTATCTGCTCTACGATTTGGCATTGAATATGCCCCGTTTGACTTGCTTAACTTGCGAGGAGGATTTTCGGCTTCTAATGAGCAGCTTTTAGGCACAAAGGTTTATTTTTCATTTGGTTTTGGTGCAAAAATTTCTTTTCTTGACTTCACACCAGAGGTGAACTATGCATACAACTCGGAACCTTTTGCTCCTTACGGAATTCAAACAGTTACAATTATATTTGGGTTTTAACCTATTATGAAAAGTTTACCCCTTACTCTCGCCTTTCTAATTTTATCTAACTCGGCAATATATTCTCAAGGAGGAAGTGCCGGATTTGCGATACTCAAAATCGGATTCACAGCCAGAGAATTATCACTTGGCGGTTCAGCTGATGTAATCTCAACAGATCCTGTTGCAGTATTGACAAATCCCGCATCCCTGACCTTTTCTCAGGAAGAAGCATATTCTTCACATTTCACTTTAACCCATCAACAATATATTGCGGGGAGTACAATAGATTTCCTTGGTTCCCGTTTCAGGGTAAATGGAATAGGATTCGGTACAGCTGTCCTCATTTCGAGCATTCCTGGTATAGAGGTTCGCACTGAGCCCGGACCTCCGCAGGCAATTTTTTCTGCAAAAGATTTTTTATTTAGCTTCGGCGCTGGAAAGTCGTTCCGTAACTTAGATTTTGGAATTTCTGCAGCGTACCTTTACGAAAAAATATTTGTTTATGAATCTCAGGGCTTAGCCTTTAATGCAGGACTGAGATATCATTTAATTGAGAACGTTGTCATAGGAATCTCAGCTGGAAATATAGGGTCTGCTTCAAAAATGGCATACCAACCTATTGCACTTCCCGTTTTTATAAGAGCAGGCGGAAGTTACCGACATAAATTCAGTCAGGAATTTTCGGCAACAGGCTACATTGGATTTCACACTTTTAAATCAGGTGGTATTCATGCAGCCGTTGGTGGAGAGGTTGGATACATGCAGATGATTTATCTGAGAGCTGGTTACAGCAGTGGTAAGGATTTGACAGGTATGTCGTTTGGGGCTGGATTCAGCTATAAATTTGTTCGCCTCGACTATTCATATGTGCCGTTAAAACTTGATTTTGGCAACAGTCAAACATTTAGCTTGAGTTTCGCTATTTGAGATGAAAGGTCGAAAACCTGTAGATGTTCTCATAATTTCTAGTTCTGATCCCGTTTATGACACCAGGAGCTCAAAGTTTTATTCAGCGCTGCTTCAGGCTGGATATTCTGCAAGACTTGTAGGAATTACAGACGAGGAAACAAATCTAACAAACAATTGGACTGTCAGAGGAATTACACGTGCCAAAATAACCAGCAGGAGCGGAAAAAAATTTTTTTTTCAGTTTTACCGGAAAATTATTCCACTCGTATATCATCAGCCAGCCCGAATCGTTATAGCCGCAGACTTATTTGCCATTCCACCTGCCATTATCGCAAAAAAGAAATTTTCCAACGTGTGGCCTTATCCTAAGTTAGTTTACGATTCAAAAGAGCTCTACAGTGAACTGCCGAGTCTTAAAATGAAAAAAACATCCTTTTATTTCTGGACCATTATTGAAAAAATTTCCTCGGGATACATTGACCATCTGTTGACAGTGAATGAATCAATTGCGAATTTGTTATCTCAAAGATGGAGGAAAAAAATAACCGTAATCATGAATGTGCCGGACTGTGAGATTGCGGAAACTCATGCCCATAAGGATTTTGATACAATTTATCTTGCCTTTTCAGGGGGAATGCAGCGCGGTAGAGGAATAACAAACCTCGTGAAGCTGCTGTCATACCTTCCGACAAATTATCATCTAAAACTTATTGGTGATGGAGATCTTACTGAAAGTATAGTTGAATTGTCTATCAAACAAAATGTTGCTGACAGAGTTCACATGCTTGGACGTGTAAAAAATTATGAAGTGGTCTCACAGCTAAGGCAGGCACACATCGGAATATACCTCATGGAAAATACAGGGCTGTGTCACTACCTTGCACTCCCAAACAAACTTTTCCAGTATATTTGTGCAGGGTTGCCGGTTGTTGCTTCAGATTTTCCCGAGATGAAGCGAATTATCGACAGGTATAAGGTTGGAATAACAGTGTCGCCCGAAAACCTTAAAGCTGTAGCTGGTTCAATACGTTCAATAATTGAAGACGATAAGAGGTACGATGAGTACAGAGCCAATTGCATTAAAGCAAGTGAAGAACTGAACTGGAATGCCGAGAAAGACAAGTTTATTGAGATTATTGATTCACTCCTTCATTAGTCCATATTTCTTTCTTTTTTCCCATAATGTCTTCCGCGTAATACCAAGTTGTTTTGCAGCAGCATCGAGATTGTAGTTATTCCATTCCAGTACTTTTTTAAGATATTCACCTTCAATTTGATCCAGACTCAACCCTCGCGGCAAAAACAACCCGTCAGAATGATTAGCTTGCTGCACAATATTTGAAATTACGATATCGCTCGCATCAATTAAATCAGCCCTTGCAAAAATCATCGAACGCTCAATAACGTTTCGCAGTTCGCGTATATTTCCAGGCCACGAATGAGAAAGCAACTTCCTCTCAGCGTCGCTCGTCAAACCCTTGACATGTTTATTAAATTTAATATTGAACTCATCTATAAACTTTCGTGCAATGAGAATAACGTCATTTCCTCTTTCTCTCAAAGGGGGTATGTGAAGGGAAATGACATTTATGCGGTAAAACAAATCACTCCGAAAGGCACCCTGTCCCACAACTTGTTCAAGCTCCGCATTTGTGGCCGATATTACCCTGAGGGAAACAGGTATTTCTTCAATACCACCTAAACGTCTGATTGACTTGCTTTCAAGGAAAGAAAGGAATTTGCCCTGCAATGAAAGATCCATGCTTGTTATTTCATCCAGTAAAACCGTTCCTCCATTTGCAACTTCCAGGAGTCCTTTCTTAGAAGATTTTGCATCAGTAAATGCCCCTTTTTCGTATCCAAACAGTTCAGCTTCCAGTAAATTTGGCGGCAATGCAGCACAGTTTATCTCAAGATATTTCTGGTCTGCAATTGGGCTGGTATAGTGTAAAATTCTTGCTACGAGATTTTTTCCTGAACCGCTTTCTCCTCTCAAAAGAATCACAGATTCGATTATAGGCGACACCTGTTCAATAAACTGCTTTATTGTTGCAATAGCTTTGCTTTCACCAACAAGACTTTCCAGAGAATACCTTGTTTTAAAATTTGATTTTATCTCGGCAACCTCCGAACGCAGACGGCCAACCTCTGCAGCACGTGATATTGCAAGTTTAAGCTCATCGAAATTAATTGGCTTTGTCAGATACTCAAATGCCCCCGCTTTCATTGCCCTTACGGCTGTGTCAATTGTTGTTTTAGCCGTCACAATAATTACAGGCATCAGCCTTGACAACCCCCTGAGTTTTTCAATTAGCGTAATTCCATCCATGTCGGGCATCATCAAATCTGTAATGACCACATCTGGATATTCGTTCTTTATTGCTTCAAGCAGATGAGTTGGCCTTTCAAAGGTCTTAAGTGTGAACTGCTCATTCCTCAGTCCATACTCGGTCAGCCGAATAATATTTTTATCATCATCAAGAAAATATACTAACAGTCCCGCCATTCCAGTGCTCATTCTGCTTTGTTTTCCAGTATCATTTAAAAGGTAAAAAAAGCCTTTAAATTATGTAACTGAACAAGATTTAGCGATCCTGCAAAATTTCAGTGACGGATTTCACGAAAATTTCGGATTCCTCTTTGGTGCCAGCATTGACCCTGAGAAAACGCTCAAGCATCGGATAACTGGATACATCTCTCACCAGCACATTCTTTCGTTCAAGAAGGTCGTTGAACATTTTCCCGGGTTCGACGGAAGTAGCAAACAGAAAAAAGTTTGCATCTGATGGTACTAACACAATTTCGTTAATTTTTTTCAACTGATCTATCATCCAATCACGCTGTTCCTTTAAGAACTCAATCCGCTCATCGACAAGCTCCATATGATCAAGTAGCTTGATTGCAGTAAACTCCGACAACGGATTAACCGTGAAAGGTATTTTCACTTTCATGATTTCAAATGCGGTATCTCGATGTGCAGCAAGATAACCAACTCTAAGCCCGGCCAGACTGAAAGCTTTGGAAAACGTTCGAAGTACAATTAAATTTTTGTATTCATTCACCAGTTTTATCAGGCTTGGGTTTGGTGAAAATTCAATATATGCTTCGTCAAGCAGTACAATTGCCCCGGTTGTTTTGAGCAGCGTACGAACAAAATCTGACGAAAGCGACCGTCCCGTCGGGTTGTTTGGCGACCCAAGAATAACCAACCCGCGATTCATTTTCTTAGCTTCGCTCAATATAGCATCTTCATCAAATTCAAGGTTGGGTTTCGCAAAAACCTTAATGATTTTACCATTTAAAATAGATGCAGTTTTTTCAAAAAAATAAAAAGTCGGTTGTGGTATCAGGACTTCTACTCCTGATTCTATAATTGAAATTCCAACGGTGTAAATAAGTTCATTGGAACCGTTCGCAGCAATAATGCAGTCGGGAGAAATATCATGAACAGCCGACAGTTTTTCCGGGAGTTTACGCGAAAAGACCTCTGGATACCTATTCCAGCTCACCGAATAAAATTCAGAGATAATTTCTTTCTTCAATTCAGCCGGCAAATCGAAAGGATTTTCATTTTGATTGAGCTTGACGTTGGCGTGATGTCCCGAAACTGCGTAAGGTGAAAGCTTCAGAATTGAGCTTCGAAAATTTAATTTAGCGTCCACGTTCTTTTCTAATCTTTATAGACATGGCATGAGCGGTTAGTCCTTCGTTCTTAGCAAAGGTTTCCACCTTCCATGCATTTTGGAAAAATTTTTCTCTGGAATAATGAATCACACTTGATTTCTTCATAAAATCATCTACGTTAAGAACTGAAGAAAAACGAGCAGTTCCGCCGGTTGGAAGCACATGACTTGGCCCGGCAAAATAATCGCCGATCGGCTCAGGTGTGTAACGGCCGAGAAATACAGCACCGGCATTTCGAATCTTTGTGAGGATGTCCCAATTTTTTTCTGTGACTATCTCCAGATGCTCAGGCGCAATCTCGTTAACAATAGCTGCAGCTTCAGACGGACTTGATACAACGAAGATTACTCCGTTTTTCATGAGCGACTGTTCCGCAATGGCCTTCCTGGAAATCTTTGTAAGCAATCTTGACAGCTCCTTGCTTACTTTTCGAGCAAGACCTGAATCAGTGGTAATAAGTATAGACGCCGCATTTATATCGTGTTCTGCCTGGGCAAGCAAATCCGCCGCTAATTCACCTGAGTCGGCAGTCTCATCAGCAATTATCACAACTTCACTTGGTCCTGCAATCATATCCACAGCTACGTCACCATAGACCAATTTCTTTGCTATGGCAACATATAAATTTCCTGGTCCAACAATCTTATCGACACGTGGAACAGATTCAGTTCCATATGCCAGTGCAGCAATTGCTTGGGCACCGCCAACTGAAAAAACATCTTCAATGCCAAGCAAGCGGCACGTTGCCAGGATGAGCGGGTGAGGCATACCGTTCTTTTGCGGAGGCGTAACTACGCTGATCTCGGTAACACCGGCAACCTGTGCAGGCACAGCATTCATTATGACAGTTGAAGGATATGCCGCTGTTCCTCCAGGCACATACAAACCGACCTTCTCAAAAGGAAGAATCCGCTGGCCCAACATCGTCCCATCCGGTTCATGAATGAACCAGGAATTTTGTTTTTGCCGTTCATGATATCGCCGGACATTGTCAACAGCTTCTAGCAAAACGTCAACAAACTTTTTATCAATACGTTTCAAAGCAGTATCAAGTTCTTGCTTTTGAACTTTAAACTGCTTAATGGCAACGCCATCAAATCTTTTTGTAAAATGCGAAAGAGCCCTGTCCCCCTGTTCCTTCACCGCCGTCAATATGGACGAGACTTTATCTATATGTTCCTTATCGAAAATTAAACTGCGCCTGGCTATTTTCTCCAGACGTTCTTCTGCCGCTTTTGTGCCGTACTTCAAAACCCTTAACATGTTTAATCTCTTTATATGATGATAAATTTATCTGTTATTATCGTGGTTTTCAAATTTCATACAATATTTCATGGGCTCCACTGGCCCCCCTCCAGTTCTTATTTAAATTTCCATTTGAGCGGACACTCCAAATAAGTTGTGATCAATACTTGTCGTCCAGCCCGGACTTTTTGAATAATAAACTTCCATCCAGTTTAATGGGATCTGAGGCAGCACAAGTCTTATCGGAAAACGCAGTGAAAAACCGTAGGAAAAACCCGTCCCCGCCTGTGCGACAGGAACGTTAGTGACAAAGCTTTTGCCAGAAATTTCCGGCGCAGCAAGAACGTATCCAATTCGAACAGATAGTACTCCAAGCGCCTGCCCTTCGAACCCTAATCGATAAATATCCCGTGGATATTCAACCTTGTCAACATAAACGGTGGGAGAATTATTGGTGCGATGCGAATAATCGACAGCAAAAGAGAATCGGAACATTTCAAAATCTGCGAGACGATAGTTCGATATAAAACTATACTGTCCACCAATTGTTATGAACTCCGGAAGGTAGTCCGGAAAGGTTTGGCTTAGCGATACTGGAATGTCGGGAACATATCTCTGGGTCACACCCCCTTTAATGTTAATGTTGTCATATGTTGCTCCTATATTTATCACAGCATTGAAGAACATATTGCTTGCCAGAACATCCTTCATATGCAAACCAACATCAAAAACAAATTTTTTCCATTTATAGTCGGCTATTACGTTCTGGTACGCAGGTCCGAGATTTTTATTCTCTTCAAAAGAGATATATTTGCCTGTTATTCCTAATGAAACCCCAAAAACAGCGGGGAAGCCCACACCAACTTCATACAATTCAGTGTGATTTTTATTAAATTCAAAATAAGAGTAGTTAGTTCCAATTCCAATGTAGCCTGCATGAAAAGCTGCCCCTCCACTTCTCATACGTAAAAAATTGGAGCTGGACATATCATTGAGCGACTTCTGATATTCGTAGTCGGACGTGAGATAAAGATTGCTCACTTCTGACAGTTTTGCTGGATTCAATGCAACCGCATGCTCCGGATCAGGGTCTGCAGTAAATGCTGACAGTGAAGATGCACGTGCCCCAATAATATATTCGCCGTTCAGAACAGCCGATTGGCCATATGCTACAGCAGAAATTGCAATCAGGGTCAGCAGTCTGTACAGCATTAGAAGTCCCCAGCAAGCGAGAAATAAAAACGCGGATTTTGAAATCCGACTATGGTGTATTGCCAGGCATAGTCGAAGTTCAGCACAAAATAGAGAAATGGGACTCTTGCACCAAAACCCGAACCAACCAACAGATCTTGAGTGATAAGTTCTCCACTACCTGTCCGCCCAAAAGGTTTATACTCACGCGCATCGGTGAAAGCGCTCCCGGCGTCAACAAATAGAACGCCTTCGACATTTGATAAAAGTATGGGAATTAGTCCAGGGACAAAGTATCTAACCAGAGGGAAACGCAACTCAAAATTCCACAGAAAGAACTTGTCGCCCAGTTGTGTATTGTAATCATATCCACGAAGCGGGAATACAGGTGTCAGGAAAGCATAGTCTGCAACACTGTTGATTGGAATGACCGACTGTGAGTAGCCTCTGTTTATCCAGCTTTGAACACCCCCAATAAAAAATCTCTGTGGATTTTGTCCCGTGCTTGCGGCTCCTGAAAAACGCAATGCAAGAACATTTTCCGAAAGGAACGGGAAGTATGTGCGATAGTCCACCATTGCAGTTGTAAACCCAATGAAACTCGATGAAATTTTTGGCAGGAATGTAAGTGTAAACTGATATCTGGTGCCATCCGAGGGTGCCAGATACCCGGGTAAAGTATTGTCTCCAACGTAGCTAACTGCACCCATCAGTGCGTTTGCAGACGACCCCTGATCTGCTGTATTATCAATGTTCTGACGTGAAATACCAAGATAGGCAAAATCCATATCAACCCTGTTGAATCGATTAAAGGGTCTGGACAATGAAACATCACCAACGACAGATTGAAAACGATTTACTTCGTATGAGCTTGTTGCGTTATCATAAAGATACAAAAATCTGGCGGTGTGCAATGCAGTAAAAACATAATTTGTTCTTTGTGGTAAATATGCATAAGAGAGAGCATAGTCGGAGTTCTTCAAATCAAACACAAAATCAGTATAAATGTTAATCTGATTGTTTCCGAGCATGTCGCTGAAGGAAAGTTCTGTCGTCCCCTGGAATCCATACAGGGTCGTATAACCTGCACCGCCATAGATAATATCGGGGGTAAAATCCACTTTGTATGGATGGACAATAAAGTTACCAAGTGAATCCACATCCCCTTTCAACAAAAAAGGATTCAAATTCCTTTCCGGTTTTGTAAGGTCAATCCGACGCGAAAAGACATACCGAGATAAATCTGGTAAGCTGGAAGTTCCATAAACTGAAACGAGATTTTCAGGTACATTTTTTTCCACCTTCTTTACGGTGTTTTTCTCAGTCAACAGCTGAGTCATGTATGATGTTGGTTCAAGAGGATTTTCTATTTTATGAGCCAACGGCAAATCCATAACAAATACATCATATCCACCATCATTTAATGCCGAAAAGGCAAGCCGCTGCCCATCATTTGACATAGATGGATCCTCAATGCCGTTTAATGAGTTAGTTAGTGGAGTCTCTTTACCAGTACCGAAATCCTTATAATAAAGATTCTCAATGCCATTCCTATCTGAAAGAAATATCATACCCTTTCCATCTCCCGTCGGCAAAGGATAGGTGTTATCCCCGCCGTGTGGGACGATGTTTGGGCTGTTTGAAAACTCACTGTACGTTATCCTTGTAATTTGCCTGGTTCTGACGTCAATTGAGTAAATATCCAGGGGATTACCTGCTGCCCAATGCGCAAGTTGAAGGGATCGGCCGTGCTGGTACAAGCTGTCTCCCCTATCAGAGGTGAAGTAAATTTTCTGTCCATCTGCTGACCAATGAGGATCCGCATCGCTGTAAATATCATTTGTGAGGTTCTCAAGGGAGCCCGTCTTTATATCATATATGTAAATGTCAGACTGAAGCGGCGTGTAAGCTGACAGTGCAAGTTTCGTTCCATCGGGTGAGAAAGAGATACCTCCTATTCCATCCATTTTAAGCCCCGGGAGGGCAATTGTTTTCCCGGTTTCGACATTAATCAGAAATACCTGGTCATATTCACCTGTTTTTGATGCCACAGCAACTTTACTCCCATCAGGCGACCATGATATCCCGGGTTTTGTAAGATGGAGTTCCTCAAAGTTTGCAGTTCTATTGCCCTTGACAAGAGTTCTAATAATTTTCCCTGTCACGACGGAAGCGAGGACAACGTCAAAATATCCTGTCCTGTTAGTAATATATGCTACCTTATCACCCTGCGGTGAAATTGCAGGTGCAGAGTTGTAGAAACTCCCGTCAACCATGTGATTGGTAACTCTTCTGGAAAATTCATTTAAAGTTTTACGTTTACCTTCTTCGGGAAAGTAAACTTTACGATTATATTGGAGCCACTTCTCCGACAGCTGGTCGAGGTTAAGTCCTGTCGCTCTCTCGAAACCGCGATCGACATTTCGTGTGGCCAGAACAGCATGAACAATTTCCCCGACTTTTTGACTCCCGTAGGTTTCGTCAATATAGTGCCAGACCGACTCACCGCCTCTGTAATCAAGATAACCATTCAGGTATTTGATTGGTGGCATATAGCCATTTATAGTAGCATCTATTAGAAATTGGTCAGAAGATGTTTCCCAGTGATCCAGAGATTGGTACTCTGCCATACCTTCATTAAACCATGTCGGAATTTGAAATGTAATATTTCTTGAAATAATTGATTGCAGGGAACCACCGTAAAACATTTCATTAAACACAGCATGGAGGAGTTCGTGGTGGGTGACGTGACGCATTAACCTGAGATCTCCTTCCCACGGCAGGACAACCCTGTTCTTGTAAAGTTCAGTAACGCCGCCCGTGCCTTCCTCAAGATATTCAGGTATAATGTTATTTTGCTGAAAGTCATTATGAGAATTAAACACTGCTATATTTATCCGCTGATTAATCTTATAATTAAGGCTCTGGCTAAGCGAAACAAGGGATGTCTCTGCTTCAGCTGCAACAAATTCAGCAAGCTTATAACCACCTTGAGTAAAGTATACGTTGAAATGAGGAGACTGAATAAACTGCCAGGTAAAGTCCTTATAGTGGACCTTATTCTTGCCGAAATCCTGTGCACCTGCTTGGCATGCCAGGATTGTATAAACAAGTACCGATGCCGCGAAGGTGATGCGATTCATAAATCCTCCATTTGCCTTGTCTGCTTTCACAGCGAAAAATCAAGATAATTTAGCTGCTCCACTTCCAACCTCAGATGAGATTAAGATTAATTTTGATTCATGTGTTTTAGACTTACTTTTACAGTCAGGACTTTTCGACGGTCTGCCTTAAGGACAACGAAATCTACCGGACCAATTTTAACTTTTTCTCCATCTACAGGAACCCGCCCCAATTGAGATTCAAGAAGGCCACCAATTGTAAGATAATCACCCTTTGGAAGTTCAACGCCCAAAGTATTCTCAACTTCAGTAATGTCCGTCGAACCCTGCAATAGATAAGTGCCAGAACTGATTTCTTTGACCTTTCTTTCTTCTTCGGGTACAGCAGCTTCACCAATAAACGACTGCATAACATCAGATGAGGTCACAAGTCCGGCTGTTCCTCCAAATTCATCAACCACAACACTGACATATATTCCATATCGTTTAAACTGTTGCATCAAATCCGTAATAGAAATTGTCTCTGGAATAAAAAGAACATCTCTGATCAGATCTCTGAGAGAGTCAGCTCCAGAAAAAACGTCGTTTATATGAACCACACCAACAACGTTGTCAATGTTATTTTCGTATATTAATATCTTCGATTTACCGCATTTCTCAAACGTCTTCATCAGCAAATCCATATCCGATTCAATGTCCATCCCAACCAATGATGTGCGTGGTACCATAATCGTTTTAACAGAAGTCTGAGAATTTTCTAAAAGGCGCTTTACGAGTTCCGATTCAACACGATCCAGAGTTCCTGATGAAACAGTTCCGCTCAGGAGTCTATATATATCCCTTTTCTGAAAAGGAGCGGCGCTCCGATCGTACCCGAAAACCTTTGCGGAAATTGTGGACGCAATTACTTCGGTAACCGTTACAACGGGACGTGAAAGCTTATAAAATATTCTTACAACTGGCAGTAATAAAGAGGCTGATTTTTCTGGATAATCAAGGGCAACACTTTTAGGAATTATATCTCCAAAAATCACTCCAACTCCTGTAGATAGTACAGCAACCAGAGCAGCATCAATGCCTAACTTTCTCCCAAATAAAAGTTCAGTCAGGTTAGAAAAGATTGTAACCCATAAATTTGAGCCAATTACAATTGTTGCAAAAAAAATTTCCTGATTTTCGATAAAGAAATTTATTGAAACACCCTGTCTCTTCCGATTAGAATCAACAACCAGAGCAATTTTATCAGATGCAATAAATGCTGTCTCACTGGCTGAGAAAAAAGCAATCATTAAAAGAGAAAAAGCTAAGGTAAGACTCATTTCTCGTTCATACTTTCCTCATATAGCGGGCAAAATATGGAATTTTATTCTTCATGAGAGGCATTTTGCCTTGACTTAATAAATTTCTCATAAACTACTATGCCCAAAAACACAACCAAAGCTGCAACGGTATCATTTAAAACGTTGCTCAATTTTTCAGAGCGTCCAGGGACAAATGACTGATGATACTCGTCAGACATTCCGTAAAGAACAGCAAAAACAAAGGCAATTAAAGTACTTAAGTCAGCAAAGAGGCGGCTGTAACTCTGGTATTTAAATGCACGATAAAGGAGGAAGTACAATATACCAAACAAAATTGTGTGAGCTATTGTATGAGCATAAGGAAATTCAAATGGCGCATATGCAGAACCGGGAATGGATGACAGGGTGAATATCAGTACCATCCATAAGATGGCCGGCAATTGATTTTTTAAAAAATTAGTTGATTTCTTCAAATTCATTTATCTCCATTTCAATGGTTTTTCTAAAAGCATCCGGCAGTTTTTCTATAACATCAGTTGCCATCAATGAATGGATACCCTTCTCATTACGAGATAGATCACCGGCAACGCTGTGTAAGTATACACCTGCTATTGCAGCCTCATGCGGTTTTACTTTTTGGGCAACTATAGCAGCAATTGTCCCGGTAAGGACATCTCCCATGCCTGCCGTAGCCATTCCAGGATTACCATGAATATTCAGAAAAACAGTTCCATTTTTTGTAGCCACTACGGTTGGAGAGCCTTTAAGCACAAGGTTGACTTTATTTTCAACAGCAAACTTTCGAGCATGTTCAATCCGATTATAAGGTATATCTTGAACCGAAATTTTTGATATCCTGCTGAATTCACCAAAATGTGGAGTTAGAATAAGCTCAGCCTTTGAAATCTTCAAAATCTCTGGACGGTCAGCTATAGCATTCAGCGCATCAGCATCCACTACTATAGTGCCATTGTAGTTTTCGAGAAGCCGATAAACAAGTTTTGCGGTCCCTGTGTGTCGGGATAGGCCGGGACCGACAATTATGACATCAGCCCAATTAATGTATGGTAGTGATTTCTGGTAAGCCTTTGCAGAAAGGGTACGCTCCCTGGTTTCCGGCAGAGGAACGGTCATTACCTCGGTAAGCTTAATTTCAAAGATTTCGTTCAAACTTTCCGGGACACCAAGCACAACAGCACCTGCTCCAGACCTCATTGCAGATAGTCCTGCCATCACACCTGCTCCTGTCAGTCCAGCAGAGCCTACAAACCCAAAGATTTTGCCAACAGCGTTTTTATGAGTTTCCATCGGTCTGTAAGGGATTATTCTGGCAACATCCTCACACGTAATAACCGCGGTGTTAACAGTGGATAAACTCTGAAGATCATCCGGCATACCGATATCAACAACATAAATATGGCCTGATCTATCTCTCCCTTCATTCATTAGAAGCCCGCGTTTTGGAAACGCCATCGTAGCAGTTGCGATTGCTCTGGGAGCAACTCCAAGCAACTTACCCGAATTTGCATCTATTCCACTCGGAATATCAACTGCCAGCACGGGGACTCCTGAAGCATTCATAATTTCTATTGCTTCTTTTGATTCACCTTCAGGGGGCCGACTCAAGCCTGTACCGAATATCGCGTCTATCAGTAATTCATATTTACCATAATCAGCTATTCCTTTTGATTTGGAGAAGTCGAGAATCCTTGCCCTATCGGATTTAATTGCATATCGCCTCAGTTTCTTAAGAAAAATAAGCGGCTCACCTTTAATTTGTTCTTCATTTCCAAGAAGGTAGACATCAACATTGGCACCTTCGCGGGCAAGGTTTAAGGCCGCACCAAGTCCGTCACCGCCATTGTTCCCCCGACCGCAAAAGACTGCAATTCTCCGATCTTGTGCTCCTCCAAGAAGTATTTCTGCAACCTTGGAGACACCGTGACTGGCGTTAGCCATGAGGGTTTCACCGGCGACATGGCCCTGACTGATTGTCTCACGGTCGCATTTCTGCATTTCTTCTGCCGTTAAGAGTTTTATCATGTCAATAGTTAAAATAATTAAATCTGTGCGAAAATTGAAGCCGGTTCTTCGAGTTAATTATTTCAAGAGCAAAGCTATCGTAGCTTAAGAAATCAATTTGAATAAAACCGAGAGCAGCATTAGATTTTATCATTGAGATTGACAAGGCAGCCATAAAATAGAGAAAATTCTTACAGGATAACAAATATGACACCTTTAACAGCTGTTTTATACTCTTTCATGTTTGGATTGTTACACGGTGTGCTTCCAGATGAACACACATGGCCTATAACGTTCAGTTATGCTATTGGTGGAGGGAGTGGGAAAGAAGGGATGAAGGCCGCCTTATATTTTTCGGCCGCATTTACAATCCAGCGAACTCTCCTTTCTGAAGCAGCTTATCTGGCACTGGCGCCGTTTTTAATTTCTGCAGAGATAAATGGAATGGTCTACGTGATAGTAGGCTTTGCAATGACGGTTGCCGGAGGGATAGTTTTGCGCAAGAATCATTATCCACATTTGCATTTCATCGGTCATCATCACGACGACGTGAGACAAATGGGGCTGAGCAGATCAGTCATAACAAGACATCACAGCGAATCAAAAATAATTTCCGGCCCGCCGCCTGCAAGATGGGCAGCATTGCATGGATTTATTGCTGGCTTTGGCTTCGGCGGATTTTCGCTTTTTATCAACACGATTGCAGCACCTGCAATGAAGAGCCCCTGGCTGGGTTTCCTCCCCGGATTGTTCTTTGGATTGGGCACAACACTGATGCTTGTTGTAATCGGATATGTTTTCGGGGCATCATTACGATGGACAAGGTTAGCCGGTGAAAATGAAATTAAGCAAATTGGTGCTCAGACCGGCGGCAGGACACTTTTTTTTGGAGGAATGTTATTTGCGGCTTTTGGGGTAGCCACATTTATGAAACTTGACAGTTTTCTGCCTGTTGATCCCGGGTATTTCTTGATTGCTTTGTTTATGGTTGTAATTGCAATCCCTGCTTTTGTATACACACTGATGGAAGTACGTGCATCAAGAAACAAACAGCAGGAGAATTGACAGTGTTTTTAAAAAGTAAAAGGTGTGTATTCTCCAAATTAATCATTAATTCTTACCTCACGAAGAAACCTTGCGCTTTCCTCCGGAACGGCAGTGTTTATAAACATCCCGCTGCCAAGCTCGAATCCGGCAGTCCTGGACACCCTGGGAATAATTGACAAATACCAGTGAAAATACTCAGCCTGCTGCTCCCGCGTTGGCATTGATCTAATAGAATAATTATAGCTTGGATTGTTTAATCCAGAGTAGAGTTTAGCAAGAACAATTTTCATCATCACCGCAAGATCATTTAATTCCTCGTCTGTGATAGCATCAAACGAACACGAATGATGTTTCGGAAAAATCCATGTGTGAAATGGCGACAACGCCGCGTACGGTATAAAACAAACAAAATGTTCAGTCTCATGTATCACTCTTTCTTTAGCCCTGAGTTCATCTTCGACAGTTCTGCATCCAACGCACTCACCGGTGTCATCAAAGTACCGAATAGCTTCATCTATGCGTGATCGCACCTGGTATGGCACTATGGGGGTAGCTACCAGCTGAGAATGGGGATGAATAATTGATGTTCCTGCTTCTTCGCCATGATTTTTAAAAATAATTATAGCCTCAATTCTGGGATCGCGTCTTATAACGCTGTACCTTCTTTTGTAAGCAGTCAATACTTTTGAGATCCCCTCTGCGCTCATCAAAGCCAGAGTCGTATTATGAAGGGGATGTTCTACAATGACTTCATGATATCCCACCGCTGTTATAGACCTGTAAATTCCATCCACCCTGTGAATGCGTTCCCCATTGACAGTTAAAGCCGGAAATTTATTTGGAATAACCCGGACATTCCAGCCGTCGCTCCCATCAATTTTAAGAATCTCATCCATTGTCATATGCTCATTACCCCTGCAAAAAGGACAATCGGGCATATAAGGAACTAAAGGCAACGTTTCATTATTGGACTTTGCAAATTGGTCAGGACGACGCGCTCTCTCCGGAGTAATGATAACCCAATCCCTTGTAATCACGTTTTGCCTCAGCTCTGCCATAGTTTCCCCTTTTCTAATTAAATTAACTGAGTGGAATTATCTCCCGGCAGAAATGCTCTCTCTGCCTTCAAGGAGCAAATCGCTATATGATTTGTTTAACTCTCTTACTATATATTTGGCTGCAATTCTCTTCAAATACTGAAGCAGTATTCGATCATCATGATCATTACCCTCGTGGACAACCTCAATTTCCAGAAAATTCCCCAGATTTTTGACCTCATCCAGATGTATTCGCGCATTTTCCAACATCAGCAGCCTTCTTACTTTTTCCACCCTGACTTTCACATTTAGGGCCAGTCCAAGGATATCGATAATCCCTTTCTCAGGGATTGGAGCCAGATGATACAAACTTATCATTGAATCTGGGCTCTTTTCCTCTCTTTCATAAAAAATTAGTTCAGCTCCTCCACCTTCAATTGTTCTAATTTTCAAGCGCCCCCTGCTTACATTAAAATAAGTATCCACCTGATGCATGGACATTTTAAACACTGCTCCATTGGCGACAAATTCCCTTTCCAGGTTCCCAATATCAACTGCTTCAGCCTTATACTCTAAGTTCCTGGACATCATTTATTGATTTCAAGAATCTTATACTGCTTAACACCTGATGGAACGCGCACGCTGACTACGTCTCCAACGGTTTTCCCAAGGAGCCCTTTGCCGATAGGTGAGTCTGTCGATATCCTGCCGTTGACAACATCAGCTTCTTCGGTTGAAACAAGCTGGTATTCAAGTATCCTGTTTGAAAGGAGATCCTGCACCTTTACTTTACTAAATATATATACCTTATCTGTGCGCACTTCGTTGGGATCCATAACCCTTGTTCTCGAAAGGGTTTGCTCAAGCTGCGCAATTCGAAGTTCAAGCATTGCCATTTCTTCTTTTGCAGCATCATATTCCGAATTTTCAGAAAGGTCGCCGTGGGAACGAGCTTCAGCCAACTTACGTGCAGCTTCCTGTCGGCCTTTTGTCTTTAGTTCTTTCAATTGGGCTTCAAGTTCAGCTAACTTTTCTCTGGTCAAATAAACAGCATTATTTGACATTGGATCCTCCTTAACATATAAATCTTACAAAATGCTTTTTCTCTACAAGCTGGATAAAATACAAAAGCCATTTGCTCGGTGAGCTAAATGGCTTACTTATAATTTAACAATTTATCGGTTTTGAAAATAGTCAGTAGGACAACAATTTTTTTCGTCATCTGAGTCCAAAATTAAATGACCCAGCTTATCCCTTTTCGTCTTCAAATACTTCTCATTTATTGCGTTTGGTTTGACTATCAGGGGAACCCTATCAATTATCTCCAGGCCATAACCCTCCAGCCCTACCACCTTCCTTGGATTGTTTGTAAGTAAACGCATTTTTCTAACTCCAAGATCAACAAGTATCTGTGCACCAATCCCGTAGTCCCTGAGATCTGCTTTAAAACCAAGAATTTCATTCGCTTCGACCGTATCCTTGCCTTCATCCTGAAGCTTGTAGGCTTTGAGCTTGTTTACCAAACCAATACCCCTTCCCTCCTGACGCATGTAAAGGACAACCCCTCTCCCCTCCTGTTCCACCATCTCCATGGCGCAGTGTAATTGCTCGCCGCAGTCGCATCTCAACGAACCAAAGACATCTCCTGTTAAACATTCAGAGTGCACCCGTACCAGGACAGGTTCATCAGGATTTATCTCACCTTTTACAAGTGCCAGGTGTTCTTTCTTGTCAGTTTTGCTCTGATAAAGGTGAAGCTTAAATGTCCCATAACGTGTGGGCAAATTTGTGACTACAATTCTTTCTACAAGTTTTTCAGTCTTCATTCGAAAGTTAATTAGATCACGAATCGTCACAAGACGAAGATTAAATCGCTGCGCAATCCGGAAAAGCTCTTCACCTCTGGCCATCGTTCCATCATCATTCATAATCTCACACAACACGCCGGCGGGATATAGCCCTGCAAGGCGTGCAAGGTCAACAGCTGCCTCTGTGTGGCCAGCGCGCCTTAACACGCCTTCTTCCATTGCGCGAAGAGGGAATATATGCCCCGGTCTTCCTAAATCTTCAGGCTTTGTAGTAGGGTCAATGAGTGCCCGAATTGTCGCTGCTCTATCAGCTGCAGATACACCGGTTGTCGTCCCCTTTAAAACGTCCACACTTATGGTAAAAGCTGTTTGATGCGGAGAAGTATTGGACTCTACCATTAAATCAAGTCCAAGTTCCTCTGCCCGGCGTGGAAGGAGAGCTATACAGACAATGCCTCGCCCATTCTTTACAAGAAAGTTGATTGATTCAGGTGTAACTTTCTCTGCTGCAATTATAAAATCGCCTTCATTCTCCCTGTCCTCATCATCAACCACAATAACAGGTTTTCCATTTCGTATATCTTCCAATGCCGTGTCAATTGAATCGAAGAACATTTAACTACTCCTGGATGACAGCAGCTACTGCGGACTTTTCAACCTTTACTTTCACGTTTTCAGCAATCTCAACAAGCACAGTTTTGTCTTCCAATCCAACAACCCGGCCGTGAAGGCCTCCACTTGTCACCACCTTATCGCCTTTCTTAAGTGCATCTAACATTTTTTGTCGTTCTTTTTGACGCTTACTCTGGGGTCGAATTATCATGAAATAAAAAATAAAGATAATCAGTGCAAACATTACAATTGTACTGATCATTCCGCTGCCTGCGTCGCCGCCGCCCTGCGGAGCCATTAACGTTAATAGTAACGTCTTCAAGATTCCTCCTGTTTGTTTTGTGTATTGAGCATTTCAAGTTTACCGGCTTTGAATTCAGAGAAATTACCTTTAACAATCGCTTGCCTGGCTTCACTAACTAAGTTAATGAAAAACCTCAAATTATGTAATGAAGCTAATTGCAAACCGAGAATTTCACGAACATTAAATAAATGGCGCAAATAGGCACGAGAAAAGTACCTGCAGGTATAGCAGTCACATGAACTGTCTATCGGGGTGTCATCATACTTAAAAATGTTATTTTTTATATTCAAAGTTCCTGTCTTGGTGAACACCTGTCCATTCCTCCCGTTTCTCGTTGGAAGCACACAATCAAACATGTCCACCCCTCGTTCAATTGACTCAAGTAAGTTTTGAGGGGTACCTACCCCCATTAAATATCGCGGCCTGTCTTGCGGTAAGATATCTGTAACCATGTCGGTAATTTCGTACATAATATCTGCCGGTTCCCCTACTGCCAGACCGCCAATAGCGTATCCATCAAACTCTATTTCCATGATTTTTTGCGCACTTTTTTCACGCAGGTCAGGATAGGTGCTTCCTTGCACAATTCCAAAGAGATATTGCGGATAGCCATACAGACTCTTGGTAGAAGTAAAGTGATTTTTGCACCTTCTTGCCCATTGGTGTGTAAGTTCAAGGCTCTTTATAGCGTAATCGCGGTCTGAGGGATAAGGCGTACATTCATCAAGCGTCATGATTATATCCGCACCTATTTGCCTTTCTATTTCTATTATTCGTTCAGGAGAGAAAAAATGTACGGAGCCGTCAATATGAGATCGAAATTCCACCCCGTCTTCAGTCAGTTTTCTAAGTTCTGAAAGACTCAAAACTTGAAAACCTCCGCTGTCCGTCAAAATTGGTCTGTCCCAGGAAATAAATGAATGCAGTCCGCCAAACTTGTAAAGCACATCAACACCAGGCCTTTGAAATAAATGATATGTATTTCCGAGAATAATTTGCGCATCTATTTCACGAAGCTCTCTTTGTTCGACTGCCTTGATACTTCCCCTCGTACCCACGGGCATAAACACAGGTGTTTTTATAATCCCGTGACCTGTTCGGATTATCCCTGCACGGGCTTTGGTTAGCTTATCACATTTTTCTATCGCGAATTCCAGCATATAAATAGCTCAGTATTCTCATCATTTGAAGGGCTCCCGTGATCGGGTCTGTTTCAATGGATACACTGAAAAATCTTTTCTCAAGTCAAAAAGCTAATCTGCACAGCCTGTTGAAACAGAATATAAACCAACCTTAACGAGGCTTCAAGGAAATCAGTATTGAACATGGATGTACAATGGGAAATACCGGTTCAGATGTCACCAGAGAAGCAAGTTAAACCACCACTGGTCACAGGGCGTCAAAGGATGCAGAGAAAAGGAGATTTAAAAATGAAAACTAAACTGTCAGCAATATTGCTCGCTGTCATTCTCGTGACATCTCAGGCTTTTTCACAACCCGCTAAGCTGCGGAACCAGTTAAACATGGACCCCTTTCATTTGATTGGAAGTTTAAATTTGACTGCAGATCAAAAGCAGGAGTTCAACAGGATTAAGTTTGATCTGATGAAAAAGCAAATTGATTTACGTGCAAAGATTGCAAATGCAAAAATTGACTATGAGCAATTAGCCTCGGCTTCAAGTCCAGACCAGAGCGCGCTTGAGAGCAAGCTTGATGAAATATCAAGGCTCCAGGCACAAGTCTGGAAAAACAGACTTGACAGCTGGTTTGCAGTGAATAAGATTCTAACACCGGAGCAGCAAAAAATATGGAAGAGAGTCCTTGAGCATCCACGATTTTTCCAGCGCGCAATGGTCCACAGGATGCAAATGATGCGAAACAACTTCATGAAAATGGGGAGTAAAATGAGACATCCTGTGTTCCCTCAGGATAGTTCGAAGTAAGTTATTGTGCATCGGGAGCACCCGCAGCCCGGGCTCCCGATGATTTAATCCTCTCTGAGTTCCTTCTGGAGTAAACAATTCCAACAATGGCTCCAAAAATGCAGAGGCTACCTTCAATTAGAATCATAAGTGGCGTACCTGCATAATCTGCAACAAATCCTGTGAAAACGGCACCAATGGGCGTACTGCCGGTAAAAACCATAACATACAAGGCCATTATTCGTCCTCTCAAATTAGGAGGACTATTGAGTTGCAGCATTGTGTTGGTCGTAGCGGTATAGATAATCCCTGAGGCTCCTACGAGCGCCAGCAACAAAAGGGATAGCCAAACATTACGAATCAATGACACAATAATCTCAAAAAACCCGAACAGCATAGCTGAGGTAATAACAATACGTAAGGATGGTCTTGCACGACTCGCAACAACCATCGCCCCTAACATTGAGCCTATTCCTACAGAAGAAGTTACAATGCCAAATAACTGCGGCCCGCCTCCCAATATATTTTTTGTGAGAAGGGGTAAGGCAGTACTGAAGTTGTACCCAAAAGTTCCGACAAATGCCAGTATCATGAGAAGACCAGCAATTAAGGGGGTCCTTCTCACATAGGAAAATCCCTCTTTAAGATCAGCAGCCATTGATTTTTCACGCTTGATTGGAAATGTTCTCAGAAGTTCAGGCTTCATCATTATCAATGCAATGACTACAGCGACAAAGCTTATTCCGTTAATCGCAAAACTTAAAGCCATACCTATTAAAGCTATAGAAATTCCGGCAACTGCGGGCCCAAGGGTTCGTGCCGTGTTAAACAGGAGTGAATTAAGTGCTACTGCATTTGGAATGTCATCGTCCGGCACCATTTCGGCTACAAACGCTTGCCTGCCAGGTTGATCGAATGAATTTGTGAATCCGAGTAGCATTGCAAGGATATAAATTTCCCATATTGTCACAGATTTGGTGTAAACAAGATATGCCATGGCAAATGCCTGGATAGCAGAAACTGTCTGAGTAACAAGCAACAGTCTCCTTTTAGGAATGCGATCAACGTAAACCCCGGCAAACAACGATAAGAATAAAATTGGCAGGAATTGAAATGCGGTCACTGTGCCAAGTGCTACCGCCGAACCTGTCATTGTTATAACCAGCCATGACTGCGCGACGTTCTGCATCCATGTGCCGGTCATCGAGATTAGCTGCGAAAACCAATAAAGTCGGTAATTGTAGTGTCTCAACGAACGAAAATTCCTGAACAACTTCTTTCGTGCTATTGATAATTGTCCGCTGGCAAAAATGGACAGGCGGGCTAATTTCACCTGGTTGACAAAAATTGGGCTCATGGTTGAGATAAAGGCAAGGTTTTATAATACAGATTGTTTAACCAAGCGAAAGATCACTTGAGTGACCGGGAAAAACTTTAGAATCAGGATCAATGTAGTTTTTAGCGAAATTGACAGCTGTTGCAACTTCACCAAAGCCTGTGCTGATTAATTTCAGTTTGCCTGGATGAGAAGCGATATCGCCCGCAGCAAAAATTCCGGGAAGATTTGTCTCCATTCGATAATTAACCTTAATTCCGGTCCGATCGAGATCCAGACCCCAATTTTTCAGAGGCCCCAAATCAGCTTGAAAACCAAGGTTTAAAATGATAGCGTCAATTTCCAGAGTCTTCTCTTCAAGAGTGCGATTATCGTATATTACACCCTTTTCTATCTTTTCATTTGCAATAAATCTTTTTAATTCATGATAGGTCATGACATCAACCGGAGAATTCATTAACTGAGCCACATTTTTTTCATGTGCACGAAACTTATCTCGCCTGTGTATCAAAGTTATCTTATTGGCAGTACCAAGGAGATTTAGAGCCCAGTCTACGGCTGAATCACCTCCTCCAACAATTAAGACCTTCTTCCCCTTAAAAAGTCCTTTCTCATTGACAAAGTAATGAACGCCATTGCCTTCGAATCTATCTAACTCAGGAATCGGAAGCTTGCGCGGCCTGAATGCTCCAATCCCTGCTGTGAGGATAATCGTGGAGGTAAAGTGCTCATTTCCTCCCTCCGTTAAAAGGCGATAACATAAACGCCCGTCATTTTGCCTTTGTTCAATTGAGACGACCCTTTCGCCAAGGAATACTTCAGGATTAAAACTAAGTGCCTGTGAAATAAGATTTTTTGCAAGATCACGAGCAAGAATCTTTGGAAAGCCTGCAACATCATAAATATATTTTTCTGGATAAAGCGTAACCAGTTGTCCTCCCAATTCAGGAAGAGCATCAATTAACTTTGCTTTCATTCCACGCAAGCCAGCATAAAAAAGGCCATAAAGCCCAACGGGACCTCCTCCAATAATAGTTATGTCAAACATTTTAAACGCCATTTTGAAAATCCTATTTGGGATTTGTCGGTCTCAGATCAACTTCACTCATCATTGCACGCGGCGGCATGATGGCTGCTAATAGCGCAGCCTCTGCCACATCCTCTGGTTTTAAAATTTTTTCTGAGTTCGGCCGGTAAACCCCTCTGCCGAACGACGTGTCCACCGAGCCAGGACTTATTGTTACAATTCTAACATTGTACTTTCTCACTTCAAGCATCAGGCTTCTTGCAAATCCTATCATTGCCCATTTGGTCGCAGCGTAAACAGCGCCGTTTTCAACTGCATTTTTACCAGCCAGAGAGGCTATATTGATTATCACACCGTCCTCCTGAGAGATCATTAAAGGAAGAACAGCCCTTGTAGCCAGATATGTACCCCGCATATTAACACCAAACTGAAGATCGAACTCATCTGTGGTAGTTTCCACCACGGGTTTAAATATACCAACGCCAGCATTGTTCACCAGAATGTCAATTCTTTTAAATTTGGCTGATGCTGCGGAAATCATTCTCTCAACATCAGCTTCGTTTGAAATGTCAACAGCAACAGGTAAACACTCACCGTTACTTTTGCTAATTTCATCTGCGACCTTCGCAATGTGCTCATAAGTTCTTGAAGCGGCAACTACTTTTGCTCCTTCAGAAGCAAACTTTTTCGCTATTTCTTTCCCTATACCTCTGCTTGCACCTGTAATTACAACGACTTTTCCATGGAGTTTCAATTCAACCTAACCTCTGTCTAATTAGATTCAAAAATTCTTCTCTGGTTTTAACGTCATCGTGGAATTCCCCCAGCATTGCGCTCGTTGTGGCAACAGAATTCTGCTTTTCCACTCCCCTCATCATCATACACAGGTGCTGTCCCTCCACTACTACGCCAACTCCACGAGGCTGCAGGTACTGGTATAGCGTCTCGGCTATTTGCTCTGTCATCCTTTCCTGAACTTGAAGCCTGCGGGCAAAAACTTCCACTATCCTCGGGAGTTTACTCAGCCCAATTATTTTACCATCAGGGATATATGCAATGTGCACTTTTCCAAAAAAAGGAAGCAGGTGGTGCTCACAGAGGCTGTAAAAGTCAATGTCCTTAACAATTACTATTTGACTATACTTTTCTTCAAAGATTGCATTGTTCATCACAGCGTCAATGTCCTGCCTGTATCCTTTTGTCAGAAATTCATAGGCCCGGGCAACCCTGTATGGAGTTTTTTGCAAACCCTCGCGTGATGGGTCTTCACCAATTTTTGCTAAAAATTCTCTCACAAGATCTTCCAGTTCAAAATCCACCTTCACTTCGCTCATTTTACAAATCTCCTCTTTTAATTATAGTTCTGCAAGAACTTCCTCGTAGTGTCCCTCAACCTTAACTTTGGGGAATATTTTTTTTATCCTGCCACGTTCATCTATGACAAATGTTGTTCTTTCAATTCCCATAAATTTACGACCGTACAGCGATTTTTCCTTCCAGACCCCATATTTTGATACAACTTTCTTATCGGTGTCACTTAAAAGGGGAAAATTCAAATTATACTTCTGTTTAAACTTTACATGTGATTCAATTGAGTCAGTGCTGATCCCAATAACAATAGCACCCCGTTTCTGGATTTCATTTAAGCCGTCTCTAAACGAGCATGCTTCCTTTGTACAACCGGGAGTATTATCTTTTGGATAAAAATAGAGAACAACCTTTTTTCCACGAAATGATGATAGCCTGACATCTTTACCGCTGTCATCCTTGAGGTTAAAATCCGGTGCCTCATCTCCTTCAACGATTTTCTTGGTGATTGTTTTACTTTTTGCTGCTGAAGAACTTCGCATGAGTTTACTTCCTCCTTTCCACATCTTCATTGTTTACATATGTTAAAAATGGCCCGTCATACCTAAAAAATAGCAGGCGGGCCACTTGCGGATATGCTTATAATCGCTACCTGGCCTGTTCGACTGCTTTAATCACCTCCTCATATGGAGGTTCAACTCCGGGGTTATCGGAAACCCATTTGTAAGAAATGTTTCCGTCTGTGCCGATTACAAAGACAGCCCGTTTGGCTGCAGTGTAGCCCTTAAGGCCAAGAAAATCATCATGATAGGCACCATAAAGCCTGATAACTTTTCTTTCGTAGTCAGATAAGATCGGGAAGTTAAGCTTGTTCTGTTCAGCAAAAGCCTTATTTGAAAACGGGGGATCGACACTGATTCCGATTACGTTAGCATTTACGTCGTTAAACCGACTCATTGAATCACGAAATGTACACATTTCTTTAGTGCAGACACCTGTAAATGCCCCAGGGTAAAAAGCCAGTACAATCTTCTTTCCGACGAATTCCGAAAGTTTCCTTTCTTTACGATCAGTATCGTATAAAGTAAACTCAGGGGCCTTTGTACCTACTTCTACAGACATAATTTTCTCCTCTTTTAGTTTTTAATTATTTTTCTATAAAATTGGCTTGCGCTTACCTGAATTACCTGCGCTGATTTTATAACACTAATTCCTCTCCAAAAAATCCATGACAATTCTTAAAAATTCAGCAGGAGCATCCGCATGCACCCAGTGACCTGCAGCTGGTATTGTTACAATCTCGACCTTTGAAAAATACTTTTTAATGTCAAGTATGTCCTCATCATTGATATAATTTGATTTTCCCCCTTTTATAAACAAAGTCGGCTTGTTGATCTTGCTCAAAAATCTTATTTCGCGATTGACTTCATCATAATTTTTAGCAATTTCTTCAAGTCCAAATTTCCAGAAAAATTTTCCGCTGCTATCCCTGCCGACATTCTTTAAAAGAAGCTGTCGGACTGAATATTCCCTGATTGATTGTGCCAATTCAGCGTCGAGTTCTTTCCTTGTTTGATGGGAAGATAAGTGCAGTGACAGCATGCTTTGAATAATTTCCAGGTGATTTGCTTCATAACTGCGTGGAGCAATATCAACGACAACCAGACTATGCACTCGATTGGGATAAAGCGAGACAAACTGCATTGCTACCTTGCCTCCCAATGAGTGACCCAATAACGACGCCTCACTTATCCGAAGATCATCAAGAAGCTCAAGAATATCTTTTGCCATTACCTGATAATTAAATATGAAACTGTGTGGAGATCTGCCGTGATTTCTCATGTCAACTGTTATGACTCTAAATCCTTTCGCAAAAGCCTTCGACAGGGAGTACCAGTTGTCCAGAGATCCAAAAAGGCCATGAAGGATTATAAGAGAAGGGCCGTCTCCAAAAGTTATGTAATTCAGCTTCATTTAATCAAAGAAGTGACATTGGCTTTTCAGAATTAATCATTTGTTCTTAACATTGGCATATCTAAACGCTTCTGAATAGCCACTCTTATTGCTTCTTCGTAACCCGCATCAGCGTGCCTTACAACTCCCAGTCCTGGATCGTAAGTTAAGACCCTCTTCAACCTTTTATCAGCCATGTCCGTGCCATCAGCTACTACGACCATCCCTGCATGGATTGCCAGTCCGATTCCAACTCCACCGCCGTGGTGAACCGAGACCCAGCTCGCTCCACCGACAGCATTTAACAGGGCATTTAAGATAGGCCAATCAGCAATTGCATCTGAGCCGTCTTTCATTTTTTCTGTCTCTCTATTAGGCGATGCCACACTCCCTGCGTCAAGGTGGTCGCGACCGATGACAATTGGCGCTTTGACCTTACCAGTTTTGACTAAATCATTAAATACAAGTCCCATTTTATCCCTTTCACCATAGCCGAGCCAGCAAATCCGCGCAGGGAGTCCCTGAAAATGCACGTACTTCCGGGCTTTTTCTATCCAGTTTATTAGGGGCTTATTATCAGGAAAAGTTTTGACAACAGCATTATCTGTTTCATAAATATCATCAGGGTCACCGCTAAGAGCAACCCAGCGAAATGGCCCTTTCCCTTCGCAGAACAATGGCCTGATAAACTCGGGAACAAATCCCGGAATTTCAAAAGCATCATTGACACCGTTAGCATGGGCTTCTCCTCTGATATTATTGCCGTAGTCAAATGTAATTGCTCCTCTGCGCTTGAATTCAAGCATCGCTTTTACATGAACAACAATCGACTCCCGTGCCATCCTGACATACTTTTCAGGATCCCTCTTTCTCAGTAAAAGGGCTTCGGTATAAGGAATACCCGATGGAACGTAGCCATTCAAAGTGTCATGTGCGCTTGTTTGATCAGTTAACAGGTCGGGAATAATCCCGCGCCTCAGTATTTCCGGCAGGACATCAGCTGCATTTCCTAGCAAACCGACAGACAGGGGAAATTTCTTGCTGCGTGCTTCGAGAACCATCCCAAGTGCATCATCGAGATTTTCACTCATTTTATCGAGATAGCCTGTTTGAAGACGCTTTTCGATTCGTGTCCTATCGACCTCAACACCCAGAAAAGCAGCACCATTCATAGTTGCAGCAAGCGGCTGAGCACCCCCCATCCCGCCAAGGCCACTCGTAAGAACAAACCTGCCTGATAGTGTTCCTCCAAAATACTTTCTCGCCGCAGAAGCAAATGTTTCATACGTGCCCTGCAGGATCCCCTGAGTGCCGATATAAATCCAGCTCCCCGCCGTCATCTGCCCAAACATCGTAAGGCCCAATGTCTCAAGCCTTCTGAACTCATCCCAGTTTGCCCAGGCAGGTACAAGCATAGCGTTCGTTATCAGGACGCGCGGGGCTTCTTCATATGTTTTAAAGACCGCAACCGGCTTACCTGACTGAATCAGGAGCGTCTCATCATTTTCCAGCCGCTTCAATGTTTCAACAATGGCATAAAATGCTTTCCAGTTCCGTGCGGCTTTTCCACTTCCTCCGTAGACGATCAGCTCTTCCGGTTTCTCAGCAACTTCCGGATCAAGGTTATTCATCAGCATCCTGAGAGCTGCTTCCTGTTGCCAGCCCTTTGTATTAAGTGCAGTCCCACGCGGGGCACGAACTAAAGTCGCAGTCATCTCTGAACCAATGTTAGCTCCCAATTCCTCACACCTCTCTATTTGATAAAAATCAAGGCTTTAGCTGTCCACCATATGGTGCTTCGCCTTCGATACCATATTTTTGTCTTATTTGTTTGAAACCCGGTTTAATAACCTCATATATGTACATTATTCTCTTCTGATATGGAATAAATGCACTCTTCATTGCATTAATGGTAAGTTTTTCCATATCAGCAAAAGTGAGTCCAAAATACCTCTCTGCAATTGCAAATTCATTGGAGAGAGTTGTTGCACTCATTAAACGATTGTCGGTATTTAGTGTAACTCTGTACCTTTCACTGAAATAAACTTTAAAAGGATGCTCTTCAATGCTTTTTGCCGCACCCGTATGCACATTTGAACTCAGGCAAATTTCGAGTGGAATTCGTTTATCAAGGACATACTGGGCCAAGGTTCCAAGTTTCACAACTCTTCCGTCTGAAAAGGCAATATCTTCAATTAACCTTGTTGCATGACCAATACGGTGTGCCCCACACCACTGGATAGCTTGCCATATGGATTCCATCCCAAAACCTTCTCCTGCATGGATGGTAATATTGAAATTCTGGCGCTGTATATAGTGAAAGGCCTCAACATGCTTTTTAGGTGGGTATCCCCCTTCTTCCCCGGCAAGGTCGAAACCAACCACACCCCTATCTCTGAAATCCACTGCCAGCTGGGCCATTTCTTCACTCAATTTCATATTACGCATCGCCGATATGATAAGACCGTATCCAACATTAAAATCTTTTTTGCCTCTTTCAAGTCCTCGAAGAACAGCGCTGACAACCTCTTCCCAGTGAAGTCCTTTTGCTGTGTGAAACACAGGGGCAAACCTCGTTTCAACGTAAACAACGTTATCCTTTTTCATATCTTCCATCATTTCATATGCAACTCTTTCAAGAGCATCAGGTGTCTGCATGACCCCGGTGGTATGAGCAAAGCCTTCCAGGTACAAAGGCAAACTGCCGCGATTTGCCCCCCTGTGAAACCACTCGGCTAATTCACCAGGATCATGAGTTGGCAATTTGTCGTATTTTTGTTCCTTTGCCAGTTCTATCACAGTTTCAGGACGGAGGCCGCCGTCAAGGTGATCATGTAGTAACACCTTTGGCATTTCGTGGATTGCATCTAACAGGTTTGTCATATTTATTCTTATTCCTTTTTTAAGTATAATACGGAAAAGCCACCTAAATTTGTCCACGAAAATCTTATATCAAGAAATTCAAGGAACTTTTCCGCTTTTTTAAAATAAATTGGATATAACAGTAGTGTTGTGCTTCTATGTACCAGTTTGAGATTGTGATACTTACTTAAAAGAAAACTTATAAGTTTTCTGGGATTTTGAGGATTATAAAAAGAAAATTCGTTCCTCGTAAATATATTAGCAATTTTCCTTGTGAAGTGCATCAGGCTCGGCTTGCTCAAAAAGGCGAGAATTATATGCTTGCTTGAAACTCTGACGATTTCGTGGAGTCCTTTTTCAATATCATCAAAAAACTCAACTGCAGTCATGGCAAAGACAATGTCAAAAGAGCCATCTTTAAATGGGAGTGACTCAGCTCGACCATTTACAAGAGGACAGCTTGTTTTTCTGACACAGATCTCCAGCATATCCATGGAATAATCTAAACCAACCATATTGACAAAATGGGATAGTTTTTTCAGGTAGTTGCCTGTGCCGCAACCGACCTCCAGAATCGATCCGGATAAGTCTTTAAAAACTTCGAAAAGGAAATAGTCTTCAATCCTTTCAGCATACCTGTTCAAAGGGCTGGAATACCATTCATCATAGTATTTAGCAACCGGGCCAAAGAAGATCCGGGAGCGACCTTTCATATGCGCAGCAGTGCCCTCAATCTTTGGGCTCATTTAATTTGTGCAACTCCTCAAAAGTTGGACAACTATTTGAAATAGTAAGCACCATAACGGCTTCACCATGCTCACAGGCCTTTGTATAAGCTCTTTTTATGCTGTCAAGGACAGAATCAAGGTCTCCCGAGCCAATAGTGGAGGTTTCATGTACTTTTACCTTAAGTTTTCTCTTCATTAATTCGTTTATAAATTCGTCAATTGGTGTGTGAATATTCTTCTGAGAGAGGGGATAAAGGCTGACTTGAAAAGTGACTTCAATCATAATTTTTCACCATCTTATTAATTTAAAATGCGTTTTTTAGCTTAATGATCCTACAGCTTTTTCTGCAGCCAGAATAATTTCACCGCTTTTGATAAGTTCCAGAGTTAATTCTATATCTTTATGTAAAACCCTGTCTCGATTCAAATGAGGTATTTTCTTCCTAACAGCTTCATACACCGCCTGAGTTCCAACTCCACACTTCATAACATTTCCTGAATATTCCGGCGTCTGCTTTCTTGAAAAGTCCACAGCCTGACAGGCAACGAGAAGTTCAATGGCTGCCACGCGCCAGACATTTTCAAGAATTTGGTAGCATTTTTGGGCCGCAATTGAGCCCATCGAGTTATGGTCTTCCTGATTTGCACTTGTTGGGATTGAATCAACACTTGCAGGATGAGCAAAGACTTTGTTCTCACTGACAAGTGACGCAGCTGTGTACTGAGCAATCATCATTCCAGAGTTGAGCCCTCCATTTTCACTCAGGAATTTCGGGAGACCACTTAGCTGGCCATTCACCATCCTTTCGATACGCCTCTCGGAAATGCTGGCAAACTCACTTAAGGCAATTCCGAGATAATCAAGTGCAAGTGCCAGAGGTTCACCATGAAAATTACCCCCCTCCAGGTGAATCTCATCTTCCGGTATGATTAGTGGATTGTCGGTAGCAGAGTTAATTTCTATTTCTACCTGATGCCTGACAAAGTCGATGGTGTCACGTATTGCTCCATGAACCTGAGGCATACAGCGAATTGAATAAGCATCCTGAACACGGGGGTCGTTCCTGAGATGGGACTTCCTGATTTCACTGTTACGCATGAGCATACGAACATTTCTTGCAGATTCTCTCTGCCCTGAATATGGCCTCAGTTTTTGAATCCGTTCATCAAAAGCCGTGTCCGTTCCCCGCAGTGCCTCGACACTCATTGCACCGGTAATGTCAAAGATTTTACTCAGCAGTTTTGCCTCATACACACAATGAACTGCATACGCTCCCATCATTTGCGTTCCATTGACCAGTGCAAGGCCTTCTTTTGCGCTTAACTCAAGGAGCTTAATATTATTACGCCTCAGCACATTAGACGCCTTAGCAAGTTTTCCTTTAACAATGAACTGACCTTCGCCGGTCATTGCAAGTACAAGATGCGCGAGCTGGACAAGGTCGCCGCTGCTTCCAACTGAACCCTTTGAAGGGATAAAGGGAACAAGTCCAAGATTGAATAGCTGCAGAAGGGTTTCAACAGTTTCCCTGCGTACCCCGCTGTAACCTTTGGCAAGTGCGTTAGCACGCAGTAACATCATCAGTCTTACTATATTAGAAGGGAGAGGTTCTCCTGTGCCGGCTGAATGACTTCTGATTAGATTAACCTGAAGTTCAAAAATTTTTTCAGAAGGAATTTTAACGGTTGCAAACTCACCAAATCCTGTTGTAACGCCGTAAATTACCTCGTTATCAGTAAGCCATTTTTCTACAAGTTTTCTCGAAGCAGCCATACGTCTTACGGCTTCTCTGGATAAAACCAGCGTGTGATTATACTTTTCTGCATTATAAGCTTCTTCAATTGTAAGTGAGTTTCCATCCAGAAAAAGGTGTGCCATGATGTTAATCCTTTAATAAATTTACTTAATCACCGCTGTAAGTGCAAAGTATTGTATTTTCTCCTTCAAATTTATACTTTTCAGCATGAATGAGCTGTTTTTTGCAGTACTGATATTCTTTTTGCTATCCATGCTGGTGATTACGGCTGACTTTATTCAAAAAAAATTCCTTGTCGATCCCAGATCAACACGAATGTTTGTCCACGCCAGCGTATCTCTTGTTGTATTTTTTGCGCCATTACTGTTGCAAAACAAAATTTTTCCTGCAGCGTTAGCTTCAGTTTTTATAGTTGCCAACCTTATCACATCCCGACTGAGAATTTTTCAAGGAATAAACCTATCAGATAGAAACTGGGGAACGGTTTATTATCCTATTTCATTTTTGGTTCTCGTCCTGCTGTTTTGGGAATCAAAACCGTTCCTGGTCTCGACAGCAATGATTGTAATGGGGTTTGCAGATCCCGCAGCAGCTTTAGTCGGCAGACATGCCAGACTACCCCATTTTGTTGAATCTTTTGGAGAAAAGAAGACTGTAGAGGGTTCAGTTGCAATGTTCGTGACGGCAACCCTCTCAGTATTTTTAGGAATTCTTTTTTTCCGAGATAGCTTTGTTCAGTTAAAAGGAATTAACCTGCTTCAGCTCATTATTATGTCGGCAGCTGTCGGATTGGTGATAGCACCGGCTGAGTTGATTTCGCCAAGATCGACGGATAATCTCACTGTGCCGCTTCTTTCAGCGATTATCATGGATATTTTGATATTTAATCACCATGCAGTGACAATGTTTGTTTTTGGGGAATTGCTGGCTGCTACATTTGCAATTACTTCATTCCGTTTACGATTTCTGTCAAAAGATGGATCAGTAGCTGCTTTTCTCGTTGGTTCTTTCGTGTTCGGATTGGGTGGATGGAAATGGACACTGCCAATGCTTTTCTTTTTTCTGGCAGGGAGTCTCGGATCCAGACTCTTTCTTAAACATAAGTTAAAGTACAACCTGATGTATGAAAAGGGACATACAAGGGATGCGGGACAGGTGTTCGCCAATGGAGGAGTCGGCATGGTAATCTTTCTCACAGAGCTTCTTTTCCCAAATCCCATCTGGTATCTGAGCTATCTGGGGTCTTTGTCTGCGGTAACGGCCGACACAATGGCTACTGAACTGGGAATTTTATCCTTTAAAAATCCCTTTTCATTAATAAAAATGGAAAGAGTTGAAAAGGGGATTTCAGGTGCTGTCTCTTACATGGGAACCCTTGCAGGTTTTCTCTCAGGAGGTGCACTTGGGCTGGTTGCACTGCCCTTTGCGGATGTGTACGGAGTATTCCCGATAAAATTAATCATTGCAATTGCTCTCAGCGGATTAATTGGAAGCATGACCGACAGTTTCATTGGGGGGACTATTCAGGCCCAATATCAGTGTGAGTTATGTGGGAAGATCACTGAACGAGAAAAGCACTGCGGGGGCAGGTCGACAAAGCTTGTCAGAGGATATAGGTGGGTGAATAACGATTTAGTAAACTTTACAGCGAGCGCCGTCGGTGCAATTGTATTACCGCTTTTATTTATTTAGGCAGCTGAAAAAGTTTGTTTCAAATCACCGCAACTTCATCTATCAGCTTAGTAAGTTCGTGCTCATAATCTTTACCAAGTTGAATTGAAAGAATCGGCTTACCTTTAGATTTGAGAGCATTATAGTCCCCGATTGCCTGGGCCTGGAAAAGATCGGCGAAAGTGTAATCTTCACCTGGAATTGACATCTCTTGCTCGGGCGAATGAGTTAATTGTATGAAAAGCCCTTTAGGATTCCCTCCTTTATGAAATTGTCCGGTTGAGTGAAGATACCTCGGGCCAAAACCAACTGTTACAGGTATTTGAAGTTTATCTCGAATTATAGCTTGAAGCCTCTGAAATTTCGTTTCAAGGTGGTTGCGTCTTGGAAGGTATGCCGTGATTGCAAGGTAGTCTCCTTCCCTCTTTTTCTGAAAAAGGGCTCTAATTACATCCTTTTCATATGCAAATGGTTTTGCTTCAACATTGCCGAAGATAATAATCCGATTTTTGAAAAGTGGTTTGTTGTCAATCGACATCCGCCCTGTCAGCTGGAATTCTTTCAAAATTTTTTTAGTGTTGTCCTTACTCTCCTGCACATTCGGCTCATCAAAAGGATCAATACCGATAATTACTGCAGCTGCAGCAGTCGCAATCTCCCATGTATAAAAAACGCTCGAAAGATCATAAATATCGTCTAACACTATCTTAATAATCGGATAACCTCGGGATTCTAACGCCAGCAACTTTCTTTCTTTCTCAACTTCAACTTCGCTGCGTACAGAAATATAAACAAATACCCGATCTGACGAATAAAATTCAGGGGTGGTCAGCTGTTCGTTGACAACCGGCAGTATCCCCTTCCCATCTTTTCCTGTGCTTTCGGCTATTAATTGCTCAATCCAGCTGCCGAGACTCTGAATTGAAGGACTAACTTGTAATGTGAGCTTGTCAATTCCCTGCAAAGCAAGTGAGCCTAAAAGAGCGCCAACCTTTACGCCTGGACAGTCGAACCAACTACCAGATTTGCATGAAGTTTGAACATCATAGCTTCTTCCAAGAAACCTCTTTAGGTCGTGACCCATCAGAGCAAACGGGACAAGCCCAAAATAAGAAAGTGCAGAGTAGCGCCCTCCGATGTCAGGTGGATTTACAAACGTTCTTAAGTAATTTTGGTCGCTGTACTCCTGCAGCTGCGTCCCGGGATCCGTAATAGCTATAAAATGTTCTCTGCAAGAAGCTGGACATGCTTCCTTTATTTTTTCATAAAAGAAGCGCGCAAGTGAGTCTGTTTCCACGGTTGTGCCTGATTTAGAAGCTACAATGAAAATAGCTGATGACAGGTCAATCTGGTTTACAACATCATATATCTGATCCGGGTCAGTAGAATCGAGCACAATTAATTCCGGAAAGCCTTGCAAACTCCTAAATGTGAGAAATAAAACTTCCGGTGCAAGACTGCTTCCACCCATTCCTAAATGTACAGCATATTTATATTGACCATAGCATTTTTCCTGAACAAACGATTCAACATGATCGACCTTTTCAAGCATGGTAGCTGGAAGCTCGAGCCAACCAAGTCGACTTTCAGCGATGCTCTTATGACGAGGGTCAGAAGACCATAAAGAACCATCCCTTTTAAAAATCCTTTCAAGAAAATTAACATCTCTGAGTGTTCGTAATCCCCTGTCAAGGACTTCTCCTTGTTTACCTACTTTTAATTCAATTTCAATTGCCATCTTATACCTAATTTCATCAATCCTTTACGGAAAGTAAATTTTCAACAGCATTGATTATTGCCTGCTCAGTAATTCCAAATTCCCTCATAACAACGTCTCCCGGTGCAGAAGCACCGAAGTGATCTATACCAATTGAAATTCCTCGATCACCCACATATCTGCACCATCCTTTTGTTATCCCCGCTTCTATTGATACCCTTCTCCAGATAGTCCGGGGTAAGACCGATTCCCTGTAGTCGCTTTCCTGTGCATCGAAGATTTCCCAGCTCGGCATGCTCACCACTCTAAGTCGGATTCCCTCATTTGAAAGAGTTTCAAACGCTTTTAATGCAACCGCCACTTCGCTCCCCGTTGCAATTACAATTACCTCAGGGTTATTTGTTTCAGCAAGCACATAAGCACCTCGTTGCAGCCCCTCTGCAGGAGCATATTTTGACCTGTCAATGACAGGCAATTTCTGTCGTGTTAGTAAAAGCGCCGTTGGACCATTCTTATGAGCAAGGATATACTTCCATGCTTCGGCAGTTTCGTTAGCATCTGCAGGTCTGATTACAACCATGTTCGGGATTGCCCTCAGTATCATGAAGTGTTCAACAGGTTGATGTGTTGGACCATCCTCACCCAATCCGACACTATCATGGGTAAATACAAATATCGTCTTAAAGTGAGACAATGCAGCAATTCTCATTGGAGGCCGCATGTAATCTGAAAAAACAAGGAACGTGGCACCAAAAGGAATGAGTCCGCCGTGCACAGCAATACCATTCAAAATCGCCCCCATCGCATGTTCACGGATTCCAAAGTGGAAATTGCGACCCCTCCTGTTCGAGGAAGAAAAAGATGTTTCATTCTTTATGAACGTATCTGTTGATGGTGCAAGGTCAGCCGCGCCGCCAATGAAGTTTAGCTGTTTCAATGCAATTGCATTAATTACCTTACCCGATGCAGACCTTGTAGCAATAGCTCCATCAGATACCTTAAACTCAGGTATTACTGCAATTGCTTCAGGTGAGATCTTTCCAAGCATCCAGTCCTCAAATTCCTCTGCCAGCTCAGGGTATTTAGACCGATAGCAGGCAAATAGGTTGTCCCAATCTTTTTGTAACTGGGCACCACGGTCTACCATTTGCCTGAACTTTACAAGTGCTTCAGGAGGAATAAAAAAATTTGGTTCGAGCGGCCAACCAAGATTTCTTTTTGTCATTTCAACCTCCCTTTCCCCAAGTGGAGAACCATGGGCATCGGCAGTATCCTGCTTGTTAGGGGAACCATACCCGATATGAGTCCTAACAGCAATTAGCGATGGCTTTCCACTTTCAGCCCGGGCAGACATAATTACCTTCTCAATCGAGTCGATGTCATTACCATCGGCAATGTACTCAGTGTGCCATCCATATGCCTGAAACCTCCTGAGGACATCCTCCGATAATGCAAGGTTTGTATTTCCCTCTATGGTGATATGATTATCATCATAAAAGACTATTAACTTCCCGAGTTTGAGGTGACCGGCTAAGGATGCTGCCTCAGCTGAAATCCCTTCCATAATGTCGCCGTCGCCTGCCAGAACATAAGTGTAATGATTTACAATTTCATAACCTTCTCGATTGAAATGTTCTGCCAGAAAAGATTCCGCTATAGCCATCCCCACGGCATTTCCAAACCCTTGCCCGAGCGGACCGGTGGTTGTCTCAACACCAGGGGTAAGTCCGTACTCAGGATGGCCGGGGGTTTTGCTTTTCCACTGGCGGAAGTTTTTAAGGTCCTCCAGACTCACATCAAATCCTGTAAGATGTAAAAGAGAATAGAGAAGCATTGAGCCATGACCTGCAGAGAGGACAAATCTGTCTCTATCGTACCAGTAAGGGTTTCTTGGATTATACTTTAAAAATTTTGTCCAGAGAGTATATGCTAATGGAGCGGTGCCCATTGGCATTCCAGGGTGTCCTGAATTCGCTCTCTGTACTCCATCCACAGAGAGAAATCTAATTGTGTTAATGCAAAGTTGATCAATTTCAGTCATACGACAACTACCTCTTTTGTAAACCTTTTTAAGGGGTTATTTCACAGCCAGATTATGCGAATTTTCAGCAATAACTACTTTAGCTCAATGGAGGCTTTTAACTTTTTCCAATATAATATTTTTTTATGTACTCTTTAACCATACGACTTGTGTTGAAAACCGGGGCAATTGTCTTCATAGAAGACTTTATCATTTTTACCCACTTAATGGGGATACCGGAAGCGTCCCTGTCGAAAAAGAGAGGTATGACTTTATTTTCAAGCACGTTGTAAAGATTCTGGGCATCAAGCCTGTCCTGTTCTTCAGCAGATGAGGGGGCATCTTTGTCTTCACCTATTGCAAAGCCGTTCGACCCATCATAAGCTTCCCTCCACCAGCCATCCATTACGCTGCAATTGAGTCCGCCATTTAAGATTACTTTTTCTCCGCTCGTGCCGCTGGCTTCCAGAGGTCTACGTGGATTGTTTAGCCAGAGGTCGCAGCCACTAACAAGATAACGTGCAACATTCATATCGTAGTCCTCCAGGAAAACTACCTTCCCGACAAACTTTGGGTCTCTTGCCAATCGCACAACTTTCTGAATAAAGGCCTTACCGGCGTCGTCCCTTGGATGAGCCTTACCGCTGAAAATTATCTGAACAGGTCGTTGAGGATCTGAAAATATTCTCATTGCTCTATCCAGATCGGAAAATATCAGAGGAGCTCTCTTGTAGGTGGCAAAACGTCGCGAAAATCCAATTGTAAGCGCATCAGCTGATAAAACTTTTTCAACCCACTCTGATGCATTTCCGTATCTGAGCTGTTGCCTTCTCATGCGAGCGCGGGTGAACTCAATCAGTTTTCTCCTCAATTCATATCTTAAACCCCACAATTCTTCGTTAGGAATTTGATTAACTGCTTGATTCCACTCTTTCACTTTAAAAAGCTTTAAAAGCCAGTCTCTGCCAATGTGGGCAGCAAGGAATTCCTGCATTTCTGGGGCCAGCCAGGTTAAAATGTGAATGCCATTGGTTATATGGCCTATTGGAACCTGATCCGGCTTCGTCCCGGGATACAAACCGGTCCACATTTGCCTGCTCACTTTCCCATTAAGCTCGCTTACAGCATTGGCATTCCGACTCATTTTCAATGCCAAAACAGTCATACAAAAAGTCTCGTTTTGATCCATAGGATTAACACGTCCAAACTTCATAAACTCATCCAACGAAAGGCCCAGCTGGTTAATTAATCCTGTTAAGCTGTAACTTATCAGGTCAGAAGTGAACCGATCATGGCCAGCTGCTACAGGAGTGTGTGTCGTAAATACACATTTTTGTCTGACGGCTTCAACTGCCTGTTCAAGTTTTTTCCCGAGAAGCAAATTTTCCCGCAACAGTTCCAGGGTCAAGAATGCTGAATGTCCTTCATTCATGTGGTAAACATGGGGATCGTATTCAAGTTCCCGCAGCATTTTAACTCCGCCAATACCAAGCAATATTTCCTGCGAAATCCGCGTTGTACTGTCTCCACCATATACCCTGGCCGTAAGATCCCTGTAATGCTCTTCGTTTTCTGGTAAATTTGTTTCCAATAGATACACTATTGACCTGCCAACCACCACCTTATATGCTGCAACTGCCACAACGCTGTGTCCTATTTGAACTTTCACCTTTACAAGATTACCAGCTTCATCTGTAACGGGGATTATCGGAAGTTTCTTAGGATCGTTCGGGAAATACTCCTCCTGCTGCCAACCATCGCTATTAATTTTTTGAGTAAAGTATCCTTGCCGGTAAAAAAGGGTCACTCCTACAAAGTTCAATCCCATATCGCTAGCACTTTTTGTATGGTCACCCGACAAAATACCCAACCCTCCTGAGTACACAGGCAAACTTTCATGAAGTCCGATTTCCGCACTAAAATAAGCCACTGGATGTCTGTCGAAAACTTTTAGTTCGGGTTTGGGCTTATTTACTTCTGCAAGATACTTCTGAAGAGATTCATAACAGGAGTTCAGATGCACCTGAAACTCCTCCGTCATAAGTCGGGCTTTCAGTTCATCTTCGCCAATTTCCTCCAAGACGGAAATAGGGTTATGATTGCATCGTTCCCACACACGCGGACTGAGTTTCGAAAAAAGTTGTTGTGTTTGATAATCGTATGTCCACCTCAGATTAAATGCAAGCTCGTAAATTTTCTTCCTTTCTTTTGCAAACTGAAATTTTTTTGGCATATTACAAGTTACTCCTTTATGTTTATATCATGATACCCTGTAAATCTTCAGCATCGTGTTCCAAAAAAAATTTTAGCAGAGAACCAAAATAAGTGCTGAATTGAGGACACTCTATTCTGTAACGAGAAAGGAATTCCCTCGTAAAGCGGTTTTCGTAATGCACCTTATGTACAAAATAGTCAACAAGCTCGACGGGCATCCTGTAAATATTCTTCAGCACCGGCATCCTCAAACTTATCTTTGCCAGTGAAACTGGAAATGAATAAAATATGAACTTCCTTTTCAATTTCATCGAAAACAAGTCCTGAAGCTGCCTTACTGTTAGTGGCATAGGGTCGACAAGGTGAAATGTATTTTTAATTGCACCAGGATCCCCTGCAATCGATACCATTGAGTTGACAACATAATCAACAGGCACAAGATTGACCTCAGCGTTGCCATCGCCAATCCTGGGAAAAGGAAAATGAACCGGCAATGACTTCATCATTTTTAAAACATAGTAAGGGCCGTCATACTTCGAAGTTTCACCGGTAACAGAATCACCAACAACTATGCCCGGGCGATAGATAACATACGGAATGTCATGCGCATCCCTGACGACTTTCTCTGCAATGAATTTCGTTTCCTCGTAGTAATTTTTAAATTTCTGTCCCCTGTCAAAGTCTAACTCGGAGAACACGCCTGTAGAGAAACCGCTTACATATGCAGTGCTGACGTAATCAAAACGGGTGAGATTCTTACAATGGCGTGCAAAGTCAATGACATTCTTTGTTCCTTCGACATTTACCCTCATACCGACTTCGCGTTGAATACCGAGATCATAAGCTGCTGCAAGATGAAAAATTTGTGTGATTCCCTCGCAAACGGACTTCCATTCAGATACCCCAAGCATATTTTGAGTAATGTCACCAAAAACAAAAGAAAATCTTCTTTCGAAATCAGGGTAACCAGATACAATTCTTACCTTTGATGCTTCGGCACTATGAGCAAATTTTCGTTGAATGAGAGCAACCACTTCAATATCAGGATACCGTGAGAGCAATTCGCGCACCAGCCTTGACCCGATAAAGCCAGGAAATCCCGTAATAAACAGTTTCCGCTTTATCATGCTGTTCTCCTCTCCGAATAAATCAATGCCACCTCAATTCCGATGATGAAGATTACAGTTGAAAAGAAAATCCATATCAGAAGTGCAACAACTGTCTCAAGGGCTCCATATACCTCCCACAGATTTGCAATTTTAGTCAGGTATACAGCAAAAATATCTTTAGACAACTCGAAGAATACCGATGCCCAAAAAGATCCAAAGGCTGCAGAGGCAAAATCAAGTTTTCCAAAGGAATGAAATCTGTATATCGAAAAATATAGAAGGAACGTTAAACCGAAAGCAGAAAGCTGCGGAAGCATTGTTCTTACAAATGTGAATTTCAGTGACCCAGCTGGGAAATGAAGGGTAATTTCACGCAGAAAGGTGAAGAACATTGTAATCAGGATGCTGGATGTCAAAAAGAATCCAGCGATAAGTAATGCCCGTAGATCATAAAGTTTTAACACAATCCACTTACCGGCAATATGAAGATTTAAAATATGGAGGATTGTCTTTCTGAGCGTATCCAGTAAACCCAGTGAAGTCCACAAGAGGCCAACAAAACTTATTATTCCGACAAGATTTTGGTGTCTGACAATCAACCGAGTCCGATTTAAGAGCAGAGCTTTAACTTGTGCAGATGCACTCACATCCCTTGGGAATGCCGAAATAACGATTGATTCTACTCCTCTTATAATTGTTTCCCGTGATAGAAACGCGCTTACAAATAGCACTATTAAAAAGACTGTCGGTATTAAACAGAGAACAATTTGAAACGAAAGAGCAGATGAATAAAAGAATACGTCATGTTTGCGGAAATTTTCAGCTAAATTCTTTATATAAAACAGGATTTTTTCAACAGTGGACAAAAAGAATCTTATCGCCTTTTCCAATTTATCGAGTATAGGAAGTGGGAAAATTAGATGATATTGAATTGTAATACCTGTCTGCAATCCTGGATACAGGTATGTTTATGAGCTCATTTATTTCGAATGCTTCTCCAGACACAATTCCAACAACATCAATATCAATTCCAGAGGCCTTTGCAAGCTGGTCGACCAGTCGACTGTTTTCCGGGGAATAACTAATTACAACCCTCCCTCCACTTTCCCCAAAAAGGGCAAAATCAGGCCTGCCGTGAAATTCTAACACAATGCGTGCACCTAACAGCTGTTCTTCATTCATTATGCAGCATTCCGCAAGAGCGACAGCAAGGCCGCCATCAGAGACGTCATGCGCTGACGAGATTGCCTTCAGGTCTGCTGCCAGCACAAGGAAATTATGCAAGTTTTTTTCATAGTCGTAATCTATTCGTGGAATCTTTCCTGCAACCTTACCATGTACAACGCTCAAATATTCACTCCCTCCCATTTCATAAGTGTCCTTCCCTACCACAGCAATAAGGTCACCCTCGTTTTTAAAGCTGCCCTGAAGGGATTTGGAGACGTCATCAATAACCCCAAGCATTCCTATAACAGGAGTGGGATAAACCGCAAATGTCGGGCTTTCGTTGTAGAAACTCACATTTCCTCCAGTAACAGGAGTATCCAGCTCAGTGCAGGCCCTCACCATTCCAGCTATAGCCTGCTCAAACTGATAATAAACTTCGGGTTTATAAGGATTTCCAAAATTCAAACAGTTTGTAATTGCAACAGGTTTTGCACCGACACATGCTACATTTCTGGCGGCTTCAACAACCGCATGTTCAGTTCCCAGCTGCGGGTCAAGATACACATATCTGCCATTACAATCAGTTGTCAGAGCAATCCCTTTTCTCCTTGTTCCATCCTTCATCCATTTGGAGAGTCTAATCACTGCAGCATCGGCAGCACCTGGCATTACCACAGTGTCTGTGCGCACCATATAATCATATTGCTGATAAACGTACTTTTTGCTTGCAACATTTGGAGAAGAGATAAGTTTAATGAGTACGTCATTCATATCCTGAGGGACGGGAAGTATTTGTGGATCAAAAGACTGGAGCCGATCAATGTAGTCTGGTTTACGAGACTCTCTTTTGTAAACTGGTGCGCCTTCACCCAGAGTAAGAGCTTTTGCTGGAATCTCGGCTTCAATTTTACCGAACCGCCTGACTCTGAGCAGACCGTCGTCAGTAACTTTACCAATAACTTCAGCATGGAGGTCCCATTTATTGAATATCTTTTTTAATGCCTCTTCGTCTTCAGGCCTTGTCACGACCAGCATTCTCTCCTGTGATTCCGAGAGCATTATTTCATAAGCAGACATATCCTGTTCACGAAGTGGCACCCGGTCAAGGTCGATATCCATTCCTGTCCCGGCTTTTGCACTCATTTCAGATGTTGAGCATGCAATTCCGGCGGCGCCCATATCCTGAATCCCAACAATCAAACCAGCCTTGATTGCCTCCAGGGTTGCTTCAAGGAGAAGCTTTTCAGTAAAGGGGTCTCCCACCTGTACAGATGGACGCTTTGACTCTGAAGTCTCAGAAATTTCTTCAGAAGCAAATGTTGCACCATGTATACCATCCCTTCCTGTAGATGAACCAATAATCATTACAAGATTTCCTGGGCCTTTTGCGGCTGCCCTGGCTATGTAGTTGTGCCGTACGACTCCAACAGCCATTGCGTTCACCAGGGGGTTATCTGTGTAGCTGTCGTCAAAGTAAACTTCACCGCCAACTGTTGGAACTCCAAAAGCGTTCCCATAATCAGCTATCCCTTTAACGACGTTTTCAAAAAGATACCTAACCCGCGGATTACCCAAACTGCCAAAGCGGAGAGAATCCAGAGCCGCAACAGGTCTTGCACCCATTGTAAAGATATCCCGAAGGATTCCTCCAACTCCCGTCATTGCTCCCTGATACGGTTCAACTGCGCTCGGATGATTATGACTCTCAATCTTAAATGCAATGGCCAATCCATCCCCAACATCAACAAGACCTGCGTTTTCCTCACCACCACTTACGAGGAGTCCTCTCCCATTGCGAGGAAGTTTTTTCAGCTGTAAAATGGAATTCTTGTAACTGGCATGCTCCGACCACATTACTGAAAATATCCCCAGCTCGGTGTAAGTGGGGACACGACCGAGGATTTGCACAATGCGATCATATTCTTCAGATGTCAACCCGATTTCCCGTGCGACATCGACATTAACTTTTATACTCATTTTGTACAGACAATTGTTGGCACATAACAGAAACAATTTACAAAAAAATAGCAGGCAGCGCACTGCAAAAAGTCACCGCCTGCCTTCAATCCTCCCGTCCTCAGTCAGGACCTAAACGAAATTATATTAATACAAATCGCTTTGCTGCATCAGCCTCAGGGTTGGCTGCAAATCACCGAGATGTATTTCAGGCCATAAAATTTTCTTCGGCAATGCTTTTGCAAGAATAGCAGAGCCAGGCACCTGTGAAAGCGGAACAAGAGGAATGTTGGAACCAAAGTGCGCATTGATAGCCTGAATGAACTCATTTGCTACAACAGCGTATCCACGTGATGTCGGGTGTACACCGTCCAATCCGAAGAATCCACCGCTGATGTAAGTACTGCTAAGCGCAACGCCATCTGCCATGTAACCGTTTTGCTTAATGTTGTTCAAAATGCTGTATGCGTCGACCATAACAACTTTTGTGGAATTACTGTTTGCAAAAGCAGCTATTACCTGGTTAAAACCCTGAGTTGCGTTCCGAACTCTGGCCACCTCCAATGAATCAAGAACAAATTGCGTACCAAGAGGCCTTCCTGTTCCGCCAAGAGCCGTAGGTATTCCAACACCAGCTCTCAGAGAATCCATAGCTGTAAGTAAAATCAAATCATAAACCGGATTAGCCTGACCAACATAAAGCTTTCCACTTGGATCGTGCCTTTGGACAATCAACGGCACAAATTGACCATTGACAGTCACGGGTTGCTGTGTTTGAGGATTAATGACAACAGCAGGTACAGTTGTAAAGAAAGGAATTGCAGTAACGTCAGGTATATTAGCTGTCGCAAACTTCGCATTGGGAGCACCTGCAAGAAGAGCACTCATAGTCTGGTTGTATAAATACGCAAACGTTGCCTGGTCAGTTGGCAGAGAATGTGTAGCAGGGTCTGTCCCAACTGTTCCACCCGAAGATGCGTAGCCAAGGACATCGTTTGCACCAATCCAGACAGATATGAAAGTTGGTTTTAAATTTAGTGCCTGTGCCACAGCGCTCGATCCAAACACACTGCTTCGTAACACGATGCTGAAAAATGGGTTATTGCGAGGGGGAAGTGCTTTGGCAGCAAAATTGGAAGTATCGATAAGATCATAAAGGATCGCACCAGGAACACCAAGATTGTTGTAAGGCCTGTTCAGAGATGCGTTCAACAATTGTCCCCCCTGCACAGGATCAGAACCAATAACAGGTCCTACAATATTAACAATTTTCAATCTTCCACCAATCCCGGGATCAGATATCAAAGGTTGCTGGAAATTTTGAGATCCCGTTTGCTGGGCGATTAAATTCGGGTAGCTATAAAGCTGGGCCGATTTATACAGGGCACCATTCTGATAACCTGCCGTAAGAGAATTGCCAAGTGCAACGTACGTTGTGAAATCGAGCGAACCATTAGAAGGAGGATTGACCACGCTCGACTTCTTAAAGTCGCCACACGATGCAACCAGAAATGCAAGAGCAGCAAAAGCTGCGATGCCCGCTAATTTTAAACTCATCTGTTTCATATAAACTCCTCTGTCATTTGTTTTTTAAAAACCAATTCCACTCTTCTTGACGGACTCATTGATATTCTCTCATTAATAGGTTTAACGGTACATTTATTCATCAAAACCTGAAACTGAGGTCAGCCCCTATTAAGTTAGCCGTGGAATTATATGTGCCATTGAATCCAACTGCAGAGGTTGTAACTGTTCTTTGTTTGAACGGAAGAAACATATACGACAGGTCGAGTGCTATGTTATCTGTCAGATTTATCCCCGCACCAATGTTAATACCGAGCCTATCCGCATCTGGAAGGAGCGGCTCTAAATATGCATCGGGTATTGGGTTTTTGTCATAAAAGAAACCTGCCCTTGCCGTGATCATTTCATTAATTTTGTAGTCGCCACCTACCCTGATAATATAACTGTTGTTGTAATTTCCCGTCACCACTGTTTGACTTTGAAGGATAGTTTGCGTGGCAAAGTTGATAACGAGCTGATTAAATGCACTCCAGCCGACATACTGGTAATCAGCTTCAATTGAATAGTCCACCCCTTTGTAGGCTACTCCTACAAACCATGTTTCCGGCAGCGGAACGCTGGTGGAAACTGAACCACCGGGAAGTAATGGCGATAGTTTGCCAGCGTTTGTAAACGTAGCTGTTCCGTTTTCCGCTTTAAGATTCGTCTTGCCACGATAAGAAAACCCAAGCGACAAATTTTTAGTCGGATTAAGAAGAATTCCGAAGTTAAAGGTGCTTCCATTTCCATTTCCCTTCAAGTTAGCAGCAGGTTGAATTGGATTTCCGCTTGGATCTGAAAAAGGAGTTGAAACGACCCTGTCTAATTCAACACTCCCAAGTACATAATCAAATCCAATACCTACAGACAGGAGATCTTCATATGAGTATGAAATCGTCGGATTGATGTAAAAACTCTGAAGATTAATTTTTGTTATAATGAACTTGCCGACCCAGTTGCCCGGCCAATCTGTGCCCAATCCATACGGCGTGTAAGTCCCTATCCCAAAAGCCAGACCGTTGTCCATTGTATAAGTGACGTAGGCATTTGGAGGGAAAAAAACAAGATTGTTCATCCGGGTTTCGGTGTTGTTAGGATAAGGCCCTGTAAAGGTCGTACTGGGAAGAATTAGCGTTCCCCCAACCATCACATTGAGGCCTTTGAGATAACTTAACCCAGCCGGGTTAAAGAAAATCGCGGAAGGATCATTGGCACGCGCAACAAACGCACCTCCCATTGCGGTTGCACGTGCTCCGTGTTCGTTGAGCTGGTAACCACTTGCAAAAGCTGTTGAGACAAATACAAAGGTTGCCGCTAAGACTGACAAAGCCTTAATTTTGGGAGCCACAGTCTACCTCCTGTTTTTTGTTTAAGAGCTATGCTATTTTAAGCTTTTGCGGTGTTAAAGTCAACAAAAATCGATAGTAACGTTCTAATAACGGTTGCTTTTTATATGCGATTTTGGTGAGTTTTTAAGCCAGTCTTTTAAAGCGGTCATCGTAAATTTCCAAAATCTTATTATGTGACCTGCCACCGTGTACAATTTTGATCCTGTTCAGTGCAACGCCAAAATAATTAGCAATGAGCGATACTAATTCATCATTAGCCCGGCCTTCAATCGGTTCCGATTTGACAAAAGCCTCAAAGCTCTCATCAGTTTTCTTTATGAGCTTACTGTTTTTCGACCTGGTATGAACTTTTACCCTGATTAACATTGCTTATTAATTTCCGAAGAAAGGATGAATAATTAAAGGAGTCTTTGTGTTGAAATTTAATTGCCAACTGCTGATATTTTTTAATGAAAATTGCTATAACTGGAGCAACGGGATTAATAGGCACGGGGCTTGTTCAACTTTTACAGGGGGATGGTCATGACGTCATTGCACTATCAAGACACCCGGAGGCTGCGATTGTAAAACTTGGCAAAACCGTAAGGATTTTCAGGTGGCACCCGTCTCTCTTACCTGAACTCGCCAGAGAGCTTGAAGGAACTGAAGCAATCGTAAACCTCGCTGGAGAAAGTATTGCTGCCGCGATGTGGACTCAGAAAAAGAAGAAGCTAATTTTGGAGAGCCGAGTCAATTCCGGTTTGCAGATTGTCAAACTGGTAAAATTAATGGAGGCACCTCCTTCAACTATCATACAGGCATCGGCAGTAGGTTATTATGGCTCACGAATGGATGAAATACTTACAGAAAATTCTCTACCAGGTACAGGATTTCTTTCAAACGTTGTCAGGGAATGGGAAGGATCAACGGCAAACCTATCAATATATGGCATCAGAACTGTTGCAATCCGGTCAGGCGTTGTATTTACAATGCTCGGTGGAGCGCTGCCGAAGATTGTCCTGCCATTCAAGCTCTATGCAGGAACCGTTCCCGGCAACGGCAAACAGTGGGTACCATGGATACACTATGACGATGAAATCAGAGCAATTTCTTTTTTACTTAAAAGCAAGAATGCTTCCGGAGCTTATAATTTAACCGCCCCACATCCTGCAACTATGGCCGAAATCTCACAAAAAATTGGCATGTTACTACATCGTCCTGTTCTTTTTAAAGCACCTGCTTTAATCTTGAAACTAATCCAGGGTAAAATGGCGGAAGAAACAATACTTACAAGTCAAAGAGTCCTTCCCGAAAGGCTGATCTCATCAGGATTTGAATTTCTTTATCCTGACATTATTTCGGCGCTCAAAAACTTGCTTGTAAAATGAAAATAGGCCTGACAAATTATTATTATTATTTCCTGCTATCTTTGTGCTTCAAGAAAATTGGAATGCAGCGTTAAATTTCAAGGGAGGGAGCTTCTAAATCTTTTCCTCCTGTTTCGAATATAATCCACAAAAATATATTCACCAAGCTTATTTAATGATGAGTAGTACGCCCTTCCTTTATTTGCCTTCGTAAGGTCTTCTACGAAGTTTATAAGGTATGGATCTTTTGCCACCATGAAGGTACTGATTTGAATTCTTTCTTTGCGGCAGTTAACAGCTTCATCGAGAGTTTTGTTCACAATCCTTGGGTCGAGGCCGAAAGAATTTCTGTAAAGCCGCCCGGCTTCATCAAATATTGCGGAAGGTTTCCCATCGGTAACCAGAAAAATTTGTTTGTTTACATTTCCCTTGTGTCTAAGGATACTCCTTGCGAGCCGCAGGGCTTCACGCGTATTGGTATGAAATGGTCCGACTGTGACAAAAGGAAGCTCGGCAAGAGTTATTTCTCTGGCGTCATCTCCAAAGACCACTATGTTGAGGTGATCTTTCGGAAACTTTGTGCGAATTAACTCAGCAAGTGCAAGAGAAACTTGTTTTGCAGGCGTAATCCTGTCCTCACCGTACAGCACCATTGAATGACTTATGTCAAGGAGCAAGACTGTAGCACAATTTGTCAAATGCTCTGTTTCGTAAACTTCAATGTCATCCTCTTCAAGATGAAAATCATCAATGGTACTATGTTTTAAAGTGTTGGTCAGAGTTGCAGTTAAATCAATATTTGTCGGTTGATCACCAAAAAAGAATTTCTTTGTTTCACTTAGACGATCAACCCCCTGCCCTGTATATGGAGTTTCATGGTTACCCTCTGGACTCTTCTTAAGACTGGAAAACACCTCTTTCAGAGCATCTTCCCTGATTCTTTGAATCCCTTTGGGAGTTATGACTATTGTATCTACTTCGTCCTCGATATACCCCATTTCTTTCAGTCTTTGAATAAATTGTTCAATTGACATGTTTTCATCAAAAATTTCATGCTCTTCATCAAGTTGTCTTAGCCACCTTAATGCTTCTTCTGCATCTCCATTGGTTCCGAGCAAGAAGTAACTGAGCAACGATATCAGGTACTCCAGCCGCTGTTCATCTGTCTGCGAGCCTTCTGTCCATTTTGAGTATCTTAATCTCATCCTGAATCTCCTTACCTGACAATTAATAAGTACATGCGCAAACAATCATTCTGAGTCAATCCTCATCAAATCCTTCCTTTGCATTAAATATGCTTCCAACAAGATCTTTATATGAAACTAAATTATCCACATCATCTTTAGCAATTCTTGAAAGTTGATGCAGTCCATCCAGCACAAATTCCATTGCAGTAGCAAGCTCATACTTACGTGTCTCATCAAGCTTTAAATATTTCTTGGCTACCTCTTTCAATCCGCGAACCCTGCTCAGTTCTTCATAATATTCTTCAAAAGGCATGTCATCAGCAACATCGACTTTATTTCCGGATTCAAACCAGTTGATAATTGGTGAATAATCATCTTCTCTTCGTTTTGTTTCATCAGATAATTGACCTTTCGTGCGCTTTTGTAAAGGATCTGGAAAATATTTTTTAAAAGTCTGGCGCACCGCCTTCCCTATGAGGGCCTTACTGACCCTCACAGAGCCTTCTTGCTCTCCCTCAAAAACGAGTTCAAGCTTTCCCGTCATCCCTGGGAGGGCAAACTGCAAATCACAAATACGCGGCACGATTACCTGCTCGTCATTTAATATTGCTCGTCTTTCGGCACTGCTCACAAGGTTCTCAATAATCGAAATTGTCATACGGACACTGACCCCACTTTTTTGGTCAACGAACTCACTTGATCTTGCCTGAAAGGCAATTTCTTCAACAATTTGCTTGATGTATAACGGCATAATTATGGTCTTTCCGCTGTCGCGTTTAATCCACGCCTCCTGCTCTGTGATTAACATTGCCTCTTCAATTGTACGGGGATAGTGAGTAAGTATTTGCGAGTCAATTCTGTCTTTCAGGGGGGTGATTATATTTCCACGATTAGTGTAATCCTCGGGATTTGCTGTAAACACCATCATAACATCAAGTGGTATTCTTACGTTGAAACCTCTTATCTGGATATCTTTTTCCTGCATAATATTGAAGAGGCCCACCTGGATTCTCGGCTGAAGATCGGGAAGTTCGTTAATAGTAAAAATTCCACGGTTGGTTCTCGGAATAATTCCAAAATGAATTGCCCCCTCGTGCGAGTAATGAAGTTTTTGAACAGCTGCTTTTATCGGATCGATGTCTCCAATTAGGTCAGCAATTGTTACATCCGGAGTGGCTAATTTCTCACCATACCTCTGTTCCCTGCTAATCCATTCAATTTCGACATCGTCGCCATGTTCAGAGACAAGGTCGACACACCGTTTGCACGCAGGCTTGTACGGATTGTCATTAATCTCGCAGCCCTTTATGATAGGGATTTGATCGTCGAGAAAATTTACCAGACTGCGCGCTATGCGAGTCTTGGCCTGCCCACGCAACCCTAAAAGGATCATATCATGTTTAGCAAGAATTGCATTAACAATTGAGGGTATTACGGTGTTATCGTAACCAATTATGCCCGGAAAAAGAACTTCCTTTGATTTTAATTTAGAGATAAGATTATTACGCATTTCATCTTTAACAGAAACACACACATATCCGGAACTTCTTAACTCACCAATCGTCCTTGGCCTGCTCATCTCGAATTCCTCTCCTCTGCGGAATATATCTTTATCTTATTCAAGTTTCAACATTATAAATAATTTTCTTCTTTACATCGTGCAATCTCACACTTATATTTTAAACAATGGCGAATCAAAAAAAGCTCCTGATAAGATTGAGTTCTGCTGGAGACGTTCTTCTAACTTCACCGTTGATAAAACTGATAAAGCAGCGTGAACCGCAGTCGGAAATACATTTCGTGGTTAAAGACAGCTTTGAAGATTTAATAAAGTACAATCCCCTGGTCACAGCTATTTATACAATAAGTAGTGGTGCAAACATACACGAACTTGAAAGATTGCGTAAACATCTGGTGAAAGAGAACTTCGATGAAACAATCGACCTTCAGAACAATTTCAGAAGCATTTATTTAAGAAGGGGAACTTCTGCAAAAATAAAAACTATAAAAAAAGACATTTTAAAAAGGTTGCTTCTTGTCAAATTTAAAATAAATAGATACAAACAAATAAGGCCCGTTGCCCTCAAGTATGCTCAAACATATGACAGAACAATAAAGGATGTACCACCACCAGAGTTGTTTTTTAACGATGATATTTCAAAAAGAGTTTTAGAAATTGTTAAGAAGATTCCCGGAGAGAAGCCATTTGTTGCTCTCTGCCCCGGCTCAAAGCATTTCACAAAACAGTGGCCTGCAATCTACTGGGTAGAGCTAGCAAAAGCAATTATGGGCGAGACATCACCCTTTTTAATCGGCGGACCTGAGGATAGCCCGATATGCACAGAAATAGCGAGTAAGCTTAATATACTGAATTTTTGCGGCCGCCTGTCCATTCTTGAAAGCTCAGCCCTGCTCGGTTACGCAAAAGTGGTAGTGACTGGCGATTCCTATTTAATGCATGCAGCTAATGCACTCGGGAAGAAGATCGTTGCTTTCTTTGGATCGACTGTTAAAGAATTTGGATTTGCGCCCTACCTTGTTGAAAGCAGGATTCTCGAAGTTGACGGACTAACCTGCCGCCCCTGTTCACATATTGGGCTCGACAAATGCCCAAAAGGCCACTTCAAATGCATGACCGAAATAACCCCGGCAATTGCATCAAAGGTAGTAAGAGAATTACTTTATTGAATCCAGGAACTGGCTGTGCAGCGGCAGTTCAATCCCCGCAATACGTCGCAAAGCTTCAAGGTATCTCTGGCTGGTTCCGCGGATTACTTCTTCTGGCAGATCAGGCGCTGGAGGTTTCCTGTTGAAATTTATGGAGAGCAAATAATCCCTTACAAACTGCTTATCAAAGCTTTCCTGGGATCTGCCCGCACGATACTTTTCCAGATCCCAAAAGCGTGACGAATCAGGAGTAAGGAGTTCATCAATTAAGATTAATTTACCTCTTTCATCAAATCCAAATTCCATTTTAGTATCAGCAATTATTATTCCTCTTTTTTCAGCAAATTCAGCTGCCTTCTGATAAACATTAATTGCATATTCGCGCACTGTTACAGCGACCTTTTCACCAACTAATCGAATCATGTCATCAAATGTGATATTCTCATCGTGCAGTCCAATCTCAGCCTTTGTTGACGGGGTAAAAATCGGTTGTGGAAGCTTATCTGATTCCTTCAGGTCAGAAGGAAGCGAGATCCCGCATACTCTCCCTGTCTTCAAATAATCATTCCAGCCCGAACCTGTCAGGTACCCTCTGACGATGCACTCAACTGGCAGCGGCTTTGCTTTTTTGACAACCATACTTCTCCCTTCGAGGTCATCCCGATAAGGCTGACAAACAGCTGGATATTCCCTAACATTCCCCGTAATCACATGATTATTTACAATTGATTTTGTGAAATCAAACCAGAATTGTGAAATTAGGTTTAATACCTTGCCCTTATAGGGAATGCCGTCCGGTAATACAACGTCAAACGCGCTAATTCTGTCAGTTGCCACAAAAAGAAGTCTATCACCCAGGTCATAAATATCCCTGACTTTCCCTCTTTTAATCAATTTCAAACCGGAAAGGTCTGAATAGATCATTACCTTTTCCATCAAGCCATATACCTGTACATGCTTATACCTGCAGTTTAAACCTGTTCAGTGCCTTCATGTAGTTCGCTCGTTCAAATGCTGCCGGGTCGGCAACGGATTTTTGACTCATACTCCCTTTCATTTGCTCAACGGAGACATACTCATGCTCCTCCATCCACTGACGCATTTTATCCAGAACTTCACTTATTCTCTTGATGCCATTTTGCAGCAGTTCTGAGCACATCATGGTTACATCTGCTCCAGCCATTAACATTTTCAGGACATCAATTTCATTGTGAATGCCGCTCGTTGCGGCTAAACTGGCCTTCACCCTTCCATAAAGTATAGCTATCCATGTTAAAGGCAACCTGCTTGCTGAAGAATCGCTTAATACAACCTCTGGCCTTACTTCAAGTTGCTCAATATCAATATCAGGCTGATAAAATCGATTAAAAAGGACAAGCCCATCTGCTCCCGACTCAACGAGACTTTCAGCCATATTTGCCATGCTGCTGAAAAAAGGACTTAATTTTACTGCAACCGGTATCTTTACAGAAGATTTAACCGCTTTCAGAACCTCAATATATCTTTTCTCCACCTCGGCCGCTGTCAGGCGTCTGTCTGTTGGGATGTAATAAACATTTAATTCAATCGCATCTGCACCAACCTCCTCAAATAGCTTTGCATATTTAATCCATCCCCCGGGTGTAATCCCATTTAAACTGGGAATAACAGGAATTGACAATGACTCTTTTGCCCTTCTGAGCAAATTGACATATTGGTCTGGTTCCAAATTGTACTCGCTGGCATCGGGGAAATATGAAAGAGCTTCAGGATAACTTTCAGTACCATACATTAAATAGTGATTCAGTTCCATACTCTCATGGATAATTTCTTCTTCAAACAGCGAGTACATTACTATTGCTGCAGCACCCGCATCCTCAATCCTCTTCATTGAATCAAGATTGCGAGAAAGGGGGCTTGCTGACGGAACAACCGGATTCTTTAACTTCATCCCTAAATAACTTGTGCTAATATCCACATGAAATTCCTTTTTTAATTATTACCCTAAAAAATGGCAGCCGACGCACTACGGATAACGATTGCCGGCTGCTCCTTCCATCAACCATTAGTTGTTAGCTGGAACTGTTTGAGGTGACTGTTTCTTTACTATTTCCTCTACGTCTTTAGCGAGAAGTTCATACTGTTTCCAGCGCCGCTCAATGTCTTCCTGTTCAAGGGTCAAAAGCTCTTTTGCTCGAGCAGGGTTTATCTTTTGCAATATCTTGAATCGCTGCTCAACTGATGCAAATTCAGTAAATGGGAGTTTTGGAGGCTTTGAGTCGAGCTTCATCGGGTTCTTCCCTTCAGCAAGAAGTTTAGGGTTATACCGGAATAAAGGCCAGTAGCCTGTATCCACAGCTAATTTCTGGTTGTGCATTCCTTTAGACATATCTATGCCGTGTTCAATGCAATGTGAATAGGCAATAATCAATGACGGCCCGTCGTAAGATTCTGCTTCGAGGAACGCGCGTACAGTTTGTGCGTCGTTGGCTCCCATGGCAACCCGTGCGACATAAACGTTGCCGTATGTAAGCGCCATCAATGCCAGGTCTTTCTTAGCATACGGTTTCCCTGCCGCAGCAAATTTTGCCACTGCCCCTCTTGCTGATGACTTTGACATCTGTCCGCCTGTATTGGAGTATACTTCTGTATCAAGTACAAGGATGTTCACATTTCTACCCGATGCCAAGACATGATCCAGACCACCGTAACCGATGTCATACGCCCACCCATCACCTCCTATGATCCAGACACTGCGCTTAACAAGATTATCAGCAATGTCGAGGAGTCTTTTTGCATCTGGAGAATTTACCGAAATTAGTTTTTCCTTAAGCAACTTTACCCGCTCACGCTGATCGTAAATTCCAGCTTCATCAGTTTGATCAGCATTGAGGATTTGATTTGCCAGTTCTTCACCGATTTCAGAAGACAATTTCCTAACAAGTTCACGGGCAATTTCCGTAAGCTTGTCTATCGTCAGGCGCATGCCGAATCCGAATTCAGCATTATCTTCAAATAGTGAGTTAGACCAGGCTGGACCTCTCCCTTGATCGTCTTTAGTATAAGGTATTGTAGGGAGGTTACCGCCGTAAATAGATGAGCATCCTGTCGCATTAGCAATCAGAGTCCTATCACCAAATAACTGAGTTACAAGTTTGACGTATGGGGTCTCACCACAGCCAGAGCACGCTCCTGAGAATTCAAACAACGGCCTTAAAAACTGCGAGTCTTTAACTGAGTCCAGCTTAACCTGTCGCCTGTCTATGTCAGGAATTTCCATGAAGAAGTCCCAGTTCTCCCTTTCAGCCTCGCGAATCGGAGGTTGCTCCTTCATATTAATAGCTTTCACCTTGCTCTCAGTCTTGCTCTTTACAGGACAGACTTCAACGCACAAAGCACATCCTGTGCAATCTTCAGGTGCAACCTGCAAACTATATTTTAGCCCCTTATGTTCCAGCCCCTTATAGTCGACTGCTTTAAAAGTTGGTGGAGCGTTTTTCAAAAACTCTGCATCATAAACTTTTGCACGAATGGTTGCATGCGGGCAAACTATGACGCATTTGTTGCACTGTATGCAGATATCAGGTTCCCATACGGGAATTTCAAGAGCAATGTTTCGTTTTTCCCATTGAGTTGTTCCGGTAGGAAATGTGCCGTCTGCAGGCATGGCACTGACAGGAAGTGTATCACCATAACCGGCAATCATTTTCGCAACAGTCTTCTTCACGTATTCCGGGGCCCTTTCGGGAACAATTGGTGGCATTTCAATTGTACTTGTTACCTTATCGGGTACTTTCACCTCAAACAAGTTGGCAAGTGTCTGGTCAACTGCCTGGAAATTTTGTTGTACTACTACATCACCCTTTTTACCATAAGTCTTCTTTATTGATGCCTTAATTTTTTCAATTGCTTGTTCACGCGGAAGTATTCCTGAAATTGCAAAGAAGCAGGTCTGCATTATTGTGTTAATTCTGCTTCCCATTCCTGTCTGGCGTGCGACTTTATAAGCATCAATTACATAAAATTTTAATTTCTTTTCAATAATTTGTTCCTGAATATGTCGGGGGAGATGTTCCCACACTTTATCCGGTCCATAAATGCTATTAAGGAGAAACACACCTCCTGGAGCCGCTTTTTCAAGGACATTAAACTTCTCTAAAAAGAACCACTGATGGCAGCCGATGAAATTGGCACTATTAATCAAATAAGATGAATGAATTGGGCGTGGACCAAATCGCAAATGCGAAACAGTCGTCGAACCAGACTTCTTTGAATCATACACAAAGTATCCCTGTGCATAATTTTCAGTTTCGCCACCAATGATTTTTATTGTGTTCTTGTTCGCGCTAACCGTACCATCTGCACCCAGTCCATAGAAAACTGCCCGAAAGACATCGTCCGATTCCACCGTAAAGGACGAATCAACATCAAGGCTTGTATTCATTACATCATCAGTAATGCCAACTGTAAAATGATTCTTTGGCCTACTTTTCCGAAGTTCATCGAAAACCGCCTTTACCATAGCAGGGGTAAATTCCTTGGAAGAAAGTCCGTATCTTCCTCCAATGACCTTAGGCATTGATTTAAGGCGGAGATTGACTGTGCCGTCATGCATTCCGTTTATATATTCGCTCAGAGCTGTAACCACATCGGTATAAAGCGGTTCACCTGACGCACCCGGTTCTTTTGTTCTGTCGAGAACTGCTATGCTTTTGACTGTCTCTGGAAGAGCATTTACAAATGCCTCAACTGAGAAGGGACGAAAGAGTCGAACCTTTACCAGTCCGACTTTTTCACCCCTTGATACAAGATATTCCACTGTCTCGTGAGCGGTTTCCGCACCTGACCCCATCATCACGATGATATTTTCGGCGTCCGGCGCCCCCACGTATTGAAATATCCTGTACTCCCGTCCTGCAACTTTGGCAAATTTATCCATTACCTTTTGGACTATAGCTGGTGTTGCTGCATAATATGGATTTACTGTCTCGCGCGCCTGGAAAAAGACATCCGGGTTTTGGGCGGAACCTCGCAAAACAGGGCGGTCAGGCGATAGGGCACGCTCACGGTGTTGTTTTATCAACTCCTCATCGATTAATGCGAGCATCTGTTCATCAGTTAGTTGCTGAATTTTCATCACCTCGTGCGATGTTCTGAAACCATCGAAGAAATGCAAGAATGGAACACGGGCTTCTAAGGTGGCTGCCTGCGCAATCAAAGCAAAATCCATCACTTCCTGAACAGAATTTGATGAAAGCATTGCCCAGCCAGTCGCCCGTGCAGCCATTACATCGCTGTGATCACCAAAAATTGAAAGTGCGTGTGTCGCAACCGTCCTGGCTGCAATGTGAAAAACCGTGGGGGTCAATTCACCTGCAATCTTGAACATGTTCGGTATCATTAAAAGGAGTCCCTGGGATGCAGTGAATGTGGTGGTCAGGGCACCGGCCTGCAAAGCTCCATGAACTGCACCTGCAGCGCCCCCTTCACTTTGCATCTCTGTAACCAAAGGGACAGTTCCCCATAAATTCCTTTTACCATGAGCTGACCATTCATCAGACCATTCCCCCATGGGAGATGAGGGAGTAATGGGATAAATTGCAATTACTTCATTAAGCTTATGCGCCACATAAGCAGCTGCTTCGTTTCCATCGATTGTCACAATGGACGAATAAGCAGTTTCGTCAATTTCTGTTTCATTGGACTTATCTTCTGCCATTTATTTTTCCTTTGTAACTTTTTAATTGTCAATCGGTTCACAACTCAACGTTCTTTTTGCAAATACGATGCCATTCAAAATGCATCAATCGTTTACTCATTTGCATGTTTTAATATAATATATCTTTAAGAGTTGAGATTTTCCATGCATGTAAAGGGCATTTTGCCACAGGGATGCCGCGTCTGTTTATTGAGCAGAAAAGAGCGCTGCACTGATCAACTATCATATAGAAAAAAATAGGGCTTGCCTGTGTAAAGCAAGCCCTAAATAATTAAATCACAAAAGCTTTCAGAACGTGTATCTGGCGCCTAACTGCAATTGCCACCTTGATGAGAGAGGATCATTCTGGAAGATTGTCCCGGTATTAGGTGGGTAAAAGGCAAACTGAGGTTGACCACTTGCATTCAGACCTTTATAGGTAAGCAATGAATAGGTTCCATATGGTACATACTTGATATAACCCCAGTCATGGTTTAAAAGGTTAAGAACATTAATGATGTCTACTGTGAATTCAATACGCTGCCCTGCTACTGTCGGGATTTCCTGAGCCAATCTTAAATTAAGCACATTTTGCCATGGTGCCCTCCCGCCGTTTCTGGGGACAATCTGGCCGCGGTTGCTGCTCAGGTAAGAATCACCGTTGATAAAGGCATTTAATTGATCCCAGTTATTCGTTGTCAGGATTATATCAGAAGAATTTTTCGGAACATAAACAAGATCATTGTTATACTGGCCGTCTCCATTGACATCGCCATTGTATATATACGAGTACGGGCTTCCCGATCTGCCGGAGTAGTAAAGTGACACTGTTGTTGCAAATCCTTTCGCATAATCAACCCGTTCGGAAACAGAAACTACAACACGATGAGGTACATCGAAGTCAGATATTGCCAGCGGTGGGTTGTTCGGATCTCCCGGGACTGGATTATATCTCCACTGGGAAATGGCTTGACTTGAAGTGACTGCATTCTGGTCATATGAATGGCCAAAAGCATAGGAAAGAGATGCAAAGAGTTGATCATGAACACCGCCAACGTTTAACATCGACAGAATTCCTTCACCAAACTGCCTCTGCAGCTGTGCAGATATACTGTATTCATAAGGCTTGTTTGTGTTTGTCATATAAACGACATTTGTAAATGCCGGGTTAATCTTATTGACATTCCAGTAAGTTTTGTTAGCACCCGGGGATGTGCCGAAAAGAGGCCTGCCGTCAGAAAGCGTATTCCCTGTGGGTTTTATGTTAATATCCTGATACAGTACGTCGTTTATTGATTGACTGAAAATTCCTTCAATTGTAGCAACAAGCCCAAACGCCAGCTGACGATCTACCGCCACATCTGCTCTCAAAACCTGCGGCATCTTGAAGTTGTTTGAGGTAATATCAATTTCAGTGGTCTTTACAGGTGTCAATCCTTGCGTCACTCCTGGTTTTGGTTGATTATTTGGATCGGGGCTAAAGAAACCCGCAGGTAAACCGGAAGCATCAACACGTGCTATATCCACACCTGTATTGCTGTACTGGTTGGAGATCCAGACATAAGGAACGCGTCCGCTGAATATTCCTATTCCACCACGTAAAATTGTAAGCCTATCGCCGGTTATGTCATAATTAAAGCCCAGCCTTGGTGCAAAAAGAAAGCTTGCTTTTGGAACCTGGTTTGTCTTCAATCCCATAAATGCAAATGTCGAGTCAAAAGTTGGATTGTCAAGTGGTTTATCAGGGAATGTCGGTACGTCGACCCTTAATCCAAAGGTTAGCTTCAGTTGAGGATTAACTGTCCATTCATCCTGTGCATACAGTCCATACTGAACAGCGTTCCACTTTGCAACCGGCCGGGATACACCAGCAATGTTGGAATAGCTATAGTTATATACAGCAGGTTTACCCGCAGCAAAATCGTTTATACTATTAAACCTGTACCAACCATAGTAATCCCGGATAAACAGGTTTTCAAAACCAAATATTTCCTCGTGGGTTCCAAATGTAAATAAATGAGCGCCGTTTACCCATGTAAGGTTATCTGTTAACTCAAAAATGTCCTGGTACAGATGGTTTGCTCCAGAATACCGTTCAGTCCCAAATACTATGCTGCCATTATTCGGAATAGTCGGATCAAGTATTTGTACCATTGGAAATACAGGTGATGGAACATCCCTTCGGTCTCTAATTGCGGTATATCCAAGGATTAATTCATTTGACAATGTTGAGCTAAATGTGCTGCTCAGCTGTATAACTGTTGAATTGGTCCTGTCGACAAATGTATAATCATTGCTTGAGAAGCTTAATTGGGTAGAGCTTCGGACAAGATTGTCATCTGTGGCATCTACAAAGTTATTGCGGATTGTCAGCTTTTGAGTTTCCGACAGGTTGAAATCCAGACGGGCAAATATCTTATTAGAAGGCCTCAACAATGTATAGGTAGAGACATCACCTGGATTGTATCCATATTTCGCTGTTGCAATTGAATCGATTCTTTGTAATGCAGCGCTTGGAGGGTTCATTATATCATAAAGAGGCTGTCTTCTCCTCGTAATTTCTCCATTAACAAAGAAGAAAACCTTATCCTTTACAATGGGTCCACCAAGACGCAATCCGGTTTGTACATTGCTGAAATTTGGATATGGTGTTTTGAAAGCATCAGGGCTTGTCCCAACAAAATTCTGGTTCTGCCCATAAAAATATACTGAACCATGAAACTGGTTTGTACCGCTTCTGGTTATTGCATTAACCTCAGCCCCCGTAAACCCGCTCTGCCTTACATCAAATGGTGCAAGAGTTACCTGAAATTCCTGAATTGCATCAAGACTAATTGGATTTGTCCCAGCCTGTCCTCCTGGAGTTCCACTACCCGGGAGTCCAAACAAATCATTGTAATTGGTCCCATCAATTTGAATGTTATTATACCGATTGTTCCTTCCCAGCGCCGAGTTGCCGACAAACTGTGGTGATAGGCTCTGAAAGTCCTGAAAGCTCCGGGAAATTGTTGGAAAGTTCTCGATATACTGTCTTGATACAGTTGTGGCTGCACCTGTTCGATTGGTATTTAACAGAGCATTCCTCTCTGCTATCACTTCAACGCCGCTGACCGAGATAGCCTGTTCAGTTAGCTTAAAATTAAGTTCCAGATTTTGCCCCAGTGCGAGCTCGAGGTTGCGGATCTCCTGAGTCTTGTAGCCTACACTGCTTACAGTAATGGTATAAGGGCCACCAACACGGAGATTTCGAACATAATACCTGCCGTCGAGCTGACTGCTCGTCCCATATTTTGTACCGCTTGGAACATGAACCACAACAATTGTGGCTCCGGGCACGGGTTCCCCCTTCTCATCCGTAATGATCCCGCTAACAGATGCCGATGTGACACCCTGTGCTGCCATAAACCGTGGTGAGAAGAGGAGGAACAACACTAATAACAACTTGAAAGGCTTGTGCATGAGTTACTCCCTTTTAGTTGGTTTGAATTTTCGATCAGACACTCTTGGGCAGAAATTGAAATTGGCAGAAGAATTAATCATTTCAGCCATCGCATATTTTCCTTTTTGCCCATTTGACGCTGATATTATAATCAACCTTGCATCTAAAAAGCAAGGGGAGCATGATTGTTTCTTATTAACATTTCGTTAAGAAAATTAAAAGGATCTGTGAGCTAAGACCCCTTGTTATGCTCCTTTTTCAGAATTAATTTAACTGGTAAAACATGTCCATGAGTAATCTAAATTGACACTATCAGCAGAGTTGCGGCCAATTAAGGAGAATTAAAAATGGACCTTGGATTAAAAGGAAAGGTAGCAATTGTTGCTGCATCAACCAAAGGGTTGGGCAGAGCTGCAGCCCTTTCACTCGCCGGGGAGGGGGCTAACGTAGTGATTTGCGGGAGGCATAAGGCAAATTTATCTGAGGCAGCTGAAGAAATCGAGTCGAGAACAGGTAAAATTCCTCTCTCAATTCAAGCCGACGTGACGAAGTCGGTTGATATTGATCGACTTTTTAACCAGACGCTAAAGCACTTCTCAACAATTCATATTCTTGTAACAAATGCCGGTGGTCCTCCAACAGGTTACTTTATGGATTTCAACGACGAACAATGGCTAAATGCTGTCGAGCTTAATTTGATGAGCACTGTCCGACTGATCAGGTCAGCAATACCAACAATGCTTCAAAACAACTGGGGAAGAATTGTAAATATAACTTCCCTTGCAGTAAAACAGCCCATCGAAAACCTTGTCCTTTCGAACTCAGTACGAGCAGCTGTGGTTGGACTGGCAAAAACCATCTCCCGCGATTATGCAAAAAATAATATCCTGATAAACAACGTTGCTCCCGGGATGATTATGACCAGGAGGATTGAATCAATGCTGGAAGAAAGAGCAGTAAATGACCTGATAACAAAAGAGAAAGCTCTTGAACTTATGGTTAAAGAAATACCAATGGGCCGACTCGGTAGGCCAGAAGAGGTTGGAGACCTAATTGCCTTTCTCTGCTCTGAAAAAAATACATATATAACAGGCGCCACCATACAGATAGATGGCGGCATGTATAGGGGTATGTTTTAACCTGGAATTGGAGGACAGAAAATTTTAGCCTTTGTCTGGATAATGTTCTTACCTGAAATAAAACGAGTGTGATAGTTTTAGTAACCTATTTTCCCTGAGGGTTGTTGAACCTTTGAACTCGAAGGCGAGGTATGAACATCGCAAACAGGGGGAAGATACTTGGCGTTAAAAATTTCTGTAATTTTATCCGGACAGAATTCTGTAGCCAATTTTCCTGTTTGTGCACAAATTGTTGCAGTTACAACGCCTTCGGGCTGGACAAATGAAGTCACAGGCATTCCAATGCTTCTGTCATCATAAACGCCCTTCATAAACATTCCCCATATTGGGGCGGCAGCTCTTCCGCCCTGTCCATCTGCATCCGTAAAATGTACCCTGTTGTCATCAAATCCGACCCATATCCCGGCAACAAGTTGAGGAGTGTAACCAACATACCACGCATCGGCATAGTCCTGCGTTGTCCCTGTCTTACCCGCGCAGTCCAGATAAAAATAATTTCTCACCCTCGACCCTGTACCTCCGTTCACAACTCCGCGCATCATATCGGTCATAATATATGCTGTTTGTTTACTCAATACCTCTGTAGGCTGCGGTGTGTTGCTTTCTATTACATTTCCGTTCTTGTCTTCAATCTTCAAAATGAATATAGGCTTTGTAAGTACCCCCTCATTAGCGAAAACTCCATATGCTGAAGTAAGCTCCAGAGGAATCACCTCGGCTGTCCCAATCGCTATTGATGGATACGGAGGAATGTAGGTTGTAATTCCCATCCTGTGAGCATAATCGATGACTTCATTAACCGGGGCAATTTCTTGAATCGCACGAATAGCTACAACATTCAAAGAATACTTCAAAGCATCCCGCAAAGTCACCTCTCCGCCAAACTCTCCTTCAAAATTTTGAGGCGTCCATCTTGTACCGTCCGGCATTATGATTGTTACTGGTTGATTTAACAATTTATACGAGGGTGGATAGCCATTGTCAATAGCTACAGTATAAACAAAAGGCTTAAAGGCCGAACCGGGCTGCCTCTTTATTTGAGTAACGTGATTGAGCCCATATTTGAATTGCTTATAATTTGATGCTCCAACGAGCGCCTTGATATAGCCTGTCTTTGGGTCAATGCAAACAAGCCCAACCTGGATTGTTTGCTCAGCTTTTCGCACCGAATCAACAAAAGATGGATTGGATCTCAGTCTATTGTAAACCTCCCTCTTTGCCTGTGGAGTGGGAGCATCGTCATATTCCTGATTATCTTTAATGGCTTTATCAACTGCTGACCATAAAATTGATTGATTTTTCTTCCAGTTCCAACGAGAATCAAACATTTTCTGATACTGCTGTAGATGTTGATCTACCGCTTGATTAGCATATTCCTGCATCCTGGAATCAAGTGTTGTATAAACAGTTAAACCATCTCTGTAAATATCGAAACCATACTTTTCTGCCTCTTTTTCAAGTGCCTGGCGAACCATTTCTACAAAGTGTGGAGCAAGTCCCGTAGACGGCCCATGGTATTTAACACTTAGAGGTGAAGAACTTGCTTTTTCAAACTCAGCCTGGGTTAATTCACCATCTTTCAACATATTTCTCAATACAACTTCCCTGATAGCAATAGCCCGCCGCGGGTGAGAAATTGGATCATAACGACTTGGGGAACGCAACATGCCGATTAGCAATGCTGTCTCAGGAAGTGTCAGTTCAGAAGCAGATTTATCAAAATAAAGCTGTGCAGCCGATTCCAGTCCGTAAGCCCCGCGGCCAAAGTATGCCACGTTTAAATACATTGAAAGAATTTCTTTCTTTGTATAGGTTCGTTCAATCTGTACTGCCGTAATTGCCTCCCGAATCTTTCTTGTTAAAGAAACTTCCTGGTTTAAGTAAAGATTTCTTGCCAATTGCTGGGTAATTGTGCTTGCTCCTTCTTTTGCACGCAAATGGATTATGTCTATCACAAGCGCACTTAATATTCTAACAGGGTCAAGTCCCCAGTGAGAATAAAATTTTTTATCTTCTGTAGAAATCAAAGCCTGCACTACATAAGGTGGCAACTCCTTCATTTTTACTAAAGCCCGATTCTTCAAAAAAAACTGGTCAATAATCTGGCCATCGGCCGATAAAACTCTTGTTGCCAGCTCCGGTTTTGGATTTTCTAATTCTTCAAGTGAAGGTAAACCGCTAAAAACATATATAAAGTATCCTGTGAGAGCAACAAGAAGCGTTGTCAGCAAACCAGCTTTAAAGAGGACACTATTTCGCGACGATTTTGCTTTCCTTTTACGCCTGGATTTTCTGTACTCAGGGTCGTTAAAATACCTTTCCATTTCTTCCTTGCTATATCGCCACTTCATCCCTCAGATCCCATTTCAACAGTTTCATATTCTCCCCATCAAAATAACCAAAAGTAAAATTTTCAATCCAGTCACCAAGATTTACATAAAAACCGTTTCTCAGGTGAATGATTTCCGGAACATGGTGATGTCCCATAACTACGTAGTCAAAACCTTCCCCTATTTTCTTTTCTGCAAAAATTCTCATTCCATTTTCTTCGCCAAAATCCTTATTAGACGTATATTCCCGGCTCTTTCTGGAAAAGGCTTTCGCTATTTCAAATCCAATGTCGGGATGAATCCATTTCATCAGCCATATCGTGACCGGGCTTCTCAGGATTTTCTTCAGTATCCGATAACCGGTGTCCTTAACAGCAAGACCATCCCCATGAATAATCAGGAAATTTTTCTCACCAATTCTTTCAGAAAAACCATCAGGATAAATATTTACACCCAGTGTGTCGGAAAAGAAATCGCCAAGATGAAAATCGTGATTTCCGGCAACATAGTCAACGCGCACACCGCAAGATATAAGATTTGAAAGTAGCGGATAAATCCAATAATGCTCTTTGGGAATCACAAATTTATATTCATACCAGAAATCGAATAAATCCCCTGCAATGATAAGTCGGCTCCCTTCGGCAGCCACTTTTTCAAAGAAACTTGTAAGTTTTAGCCTTCGCTCCGCATCTTTGCCAGCACTAATGTTTGGTGCACCAAGATGAACATCCGAAATAAAGAAAACAGGCTTCACTCGTTTGAAACCTCCAATTCAGCATCAAGAATTTTCTTCCCTATCCTGCACCACTTTTCCTCGTCAGAACAATAGGAGAGCTGGACCTCAAGCTGCACCTTTTGCTTTCCTTGTTTCCCTTCTACATCCTGAACAACTACTCGTATTGGCTCGTCAATATTTAACTTAACATCTACAACCTGCAATTCTACTTCAATAACTTTAAACTGCGGACTTATTGATCGGATTCTGATCGGTGGCATTGCACTCAAGCTTATACCGGGTTGTGGCCTGACACGGACCGAAACAGTAAAAACCTGGCCTGCTTTAATGTTTGCAGGAATGTCCTCAAGACTCATCTGAATATAGGGATCAGGGTCCTTATAAATTAATTCATCCATCAATTCCACGCCTTTGACGTATCATTTGAACGCTTCCGCCATTCCACTTTTACCTTTCTGAGTAATATAAGACCTGCCAAAAAGAATACAAGTACCGAAACTACGGCATACCGCTGGCTCCCTGTAAAGCTTGAGATTGCCCCAAATGTCAATGGCCCAATAATTGCGGAGGCATTTCCGGCAATGCCGTCATAGAAGCCAAAAAACTCAGCTGCATGTTCAACAGGTGTAAGAAGTGCCATCAGGCTCCGACTTGAGGATTGCGACGATCCAATTGCAGCCCCTGCAAAGAGGCCAATTATGTAAAACTCAAGTTTCGTCTGAATAAAAAATGCTGAAATTACAACTCCAATCCAGATAACTAAAGTAATCACTATGCTGCGCTTCGGCCCCCAATGGTCGGTCAATATTCCGAAGATGACAGATCCGAGTACCGCAGTGGTCTGGGCAACGATAAAAAAGAGAATGACCTCAACGGGGGTAAATCCAAGTGTGCCGCGGGCATAAAGAGCAGAGAAAAAAATTACTGTATTGACACCGTCAATATAGAGAAAAAACGCTATCAGGAATCTCGAAAGAGATTTGTACTTTGTCAATCTTTTCAGAGTTCTTACCGCTCGTCTAAATCCCAACCGAAAATAGGGAAGTTTCCGCCTGTAAAACCCGGTATGGTCTCTTAATCTCAAGAAAGCGGGCGTAGAAAATACTGAAAAAAAAACAGCTGCAACAAGGAAACTTAAACGGAAGTTATCAATGTTCGTTTTTGAAAAACCTTCCCTGATAAAGGGAAAGTTAACAGCAAGGATCGAGAGCGCACCGAGATAGCCCATTCCGAATCCGTAGCCGGAAACGCGACCATACAGGTGTTTTGGTGCAATCTCAGGCAAAAACGCATCGTAAAATGTGTATCCGCCCTGAAATCCGACGTTTGCACCAATGAATATCAGCATACCGGCGAGTATCATTCCCGGTTTGATAAAATATAAGCTTGCCGTTCCGGTTACACATAACATAGTGAAAAAGAGAAGGAATCTCTTTCTTCGATGGGAATAATCACTAGCAGCTCCAAGAACAGGGGATAGCAAAGCTGCGATTACCATAGATATGCTATCGGCCAATCCCCATAGAAAGTCTCCATGTGCACCCCCAGCAACAATTTCACGGAAGTAAAGCGCAAATCCGACTGTTTTAACCATGACAGAGAAGGATGTGCGTGCATAGTCAAAGAGCGTCCAAGAAAAAATGGTGAGCGGTGAGTAATCCCGGTCACTCATTTCTTTTTCCTCGTCGTTTGGTCTATAAGTCCCCTCCCTTCCTTTATAATCCTTTTTTCCCTTGTTAAAAGCTTCAAGGCTGCGTCCAGTATTCCGTTTACAAACTTCGGGCTCTCTTCAGTGCTGTATTTCTTCGATATTTCAATTGCTTCATTAATCGTAACTTTTGTAGGCACTTCCTTGAAGAATAACAACTCACTTATTCCCATCCGAAGTATATTCCTGTCGACAGGATTGACGCGCGATACGTCCCAATGTTCAAGATGCCGCTGAATCAAAGCATCGATTTCCCCAAGATGTTCAAGTGTATCTCTATAAAGTTTTCTCGCGAACTCAAGTGACATTTCGTCATCAATGTCCTGAAAAATTTCATTACTCAAAAACTCGGGATCGCTCCCTGAGAGATCGTATGCATACAGCGCTTGCAATACTCTTTCCCGTGCGACTCTTCTCTGTGTAGGCATACAAATGTCCTGTTTGCCTCACACTCCTGTAAATATAAATAACTGCAAAGCTACAGCTTCCCTCAGGCGATAATAAAATTCACCTGTTAACGGCAGGTTATATTTACTTGACAATCCTTCTGCATCCACTCCACGCCATCTGCACATAAGCAGGGCGCGCGGCAAATGCCACCGGTCGCTTACAATTACGATTTTGTGTAATTTCAAGGAATCAACAATAACATCCTTGATGAAGCGGGCTTGATCGGAAGTGCGCAGCGAGACATTGTCCCTTATTATATCACTATCCCTGATTCCCTTTGATCTCAGGTACAAGGCCTCAACTTCAGACTCCACCGTTCCAAATCGAGGTGTCCCCCCTGTAACGATTATTTTTGCATGAGCGGTCTTGGCCTCAGCTTCAAGTGCTCGGTCAAGTCTCCCCTGCAGGAGTGGACTCGGTTTATCGGGGCCCCATACAGAAGCTCCTAAAACAACCACAGCGTCTGCAGAGAGTGGACTGATTTCGACATCTTTTTCTGTAAAAGTATAGGCAAAGGAGCCTGCCGTTGTCATTAGCATCAACGCCAGCCCTGAACAAACACCAGATTTGATATGTAACTCTCTATTCCTCAATAAAGCCACAGCAGTCCCCATTTGAAACATTATTGAAACATAACAGGCAATTGAAGCACTATCCCGATAAATTCCTTCGCTTTGAAGGTAAAATGTGCCTGCTAAAAATACTACTGAAAGACAAAGGAGAAAAAGCTGACTGGATTGCTTTATTTTATGAAACGCCACCTCATAAGCCACTACCATTGTTGTAACTGTCAACAAGACGGGAACAGCGCTAGCTGTAAACAGCTGCTTGAAAAGGGTAAATGGAAAGGAGAAAGAACGAATTATATTTAGAGAGCCTGCTATATCAAATAAAACGACAGCATTTATGATAATCCGGTCTTTCAATTTCTCAAAAAACAATTTTCGCGAGCCTTATCTACTAAGAAATTTATGAAGTTATGAGGAAATTAAAAATGCCCTATAAATATCAGTTTAAATCTGTTCATCCGTTTTCACCTGTCAACCGTGCAATCTGGAGTAGATAAAATCTCAGCAAATCCTGCTGCCTGGGTTCTAATGCCTGTTCTTCTATTTTAATTATAGTTTCTGCTTCCTTGAGAGCCCGAACTATACTCACCGGGACTTCTACCATGGACTGTGAAATTGATGTCAGATACTCCAGAGCTGCCAACAGAAATTCCTGCATGCCGTCATCAAATGTCGGCTGAACAAACCGGGGGGAGATCTTCATTCTCTCCGGATTGAATAGGTATTCTTTCCTGTACCCTTCCATAGATAATGAATGCAGTGCAACTGCCAATTCAGCAAAACTGGCTACTCTCTGAAAGACGGGTTTTTCTAGTAATTCCCAGATTTTACTCCTCCAGTTCCTTATTTGAACAGGCACCAGCAAAAGTCTCTTAACATTGGAAAGCCAATCTTCGCTGACATTACCTTCTATCACAGACAAAAGTGCATCAATGTCGGAATTGAAAATGTCTTTTTGCAGCAGCACCGCAATATCGGGTCTCATTGTCGGCAAAAGATCGGGGATAAAAGTATCGCCTGAAAAAAATTCAGAAACATCAAGGCCATGTCTCCTGAGCAACTCCTTTTGAAAGAGAGGCAAGTATTTTTTCATTGAGTCAATATCTTCCCTCAGGGCAGTTAAAGCTGAGTTCCCTGCAGGAAAGGCCTTTTCAATCCTGTTTAAATACGTAAGATTCACGTCTTGATAAATCCTGAGCGTGTGCAGCATTTCGTAAATCGGCAGCCGCGGTAATACCTGATCAACTATTAAAATAGATGATTCGCCTTCGGCAAAATCTCTCTCCGAAAAATTGTCAAGCGCACGGAACAATCCCGTTGTAAGCTGGTTAATTCCGAGCACCACTGTTTGCGCCTGATTGTGAGAAATAGCCCTGAGAAGACTACCGTATTTCGACAGAGGGATTGTCCCTGCTATTCTATGAAGTATTTCCTGTCCTGCTTCCTGTCCAATCTCCTGACCGGGCCTTGCTGTAGGCCTATCCCTGAGGGGTGGAGTTGTTCTCCCGATGAAGTAAGAAACAATATGAATGCCTATAACATCCTCATCCCTGCCATAGAGTATTTGTCTGAAATTGTCTTTGTGCACCAACAGAAATTCATTGAAGATTTTGTCCCTTTTGCCAACAGTTAGCCTTTCTAGTTCTTGTAAGCCTCGCGTTTTAAACTGTAGTCTTGTTTCAGAAAGGGGTTCACCTGCCCGTAAGGTTTCACTCTGGTAGAAGGCTTGCGACTCTTTGATATGATAAAAAAGCTGGGCGAGTTGACCAATACTGAGCTGTCGGCATTTTTCAAAAAGGTTGCTTTGAAAAGTGCGCAAATCCCCAGAGGAAAAGACGCCCATAAGTGGTGTTGTAGCGTAAAAAGTGCTCCGGCGCGTGGACTCCTTCAAATAAGACGAAAATCTTGTTGAGGAATCGTCACTCTTTATAAATAGCGGCTTGCCAGCAACATTTGAGTAGTACCCTCCCTGTCGCTGCATTGGTTCTCCGCTTCCCATTTTCATTCTAACCTTTCCGATCAAATTATGTGAACTCAACCAGGTCATCAAATCGTACTTTGATTCCAGATATAAATTCATTCCCATAGCCTGTCCGACCTGCTGACTTAAATCTGAACCGGCAACAAAAACTTCAGTAATGATTTCTGAAAATCTGTCGCTTGTTTCCTGATTTAAGCGCCTGCTTTGAAATGCATAATCCCATACTTTATTTAAATAATCTGTCATACTCTTTACAGAATCGAGGTCTTCAAACAATGGTACTATCCAGATTTCCGGTATATCACCGCCTTTTGTTTCACGAAGGATTTCCTCTCTTTTTGATCGAAGTTTTCTATCAAGTGAAATCAGCGCTTCTGGCTTTGTTGCCATACTCACCTGAAGTGCTAACACGAGACCCGGGTTTCCATATTTGCCGCCAATTTCATTTATTTCATTAATGTTGTGCACAGTTGTATCGATAGCAAACTGATCCTGAGCTGTAATTAATTTTTGATGTATGCGCGGCGTAACCACAAATCTCCTCAACATATCCCGATACGAGCTAATTTCAAGTAAGAGTTCTCTGTTAGAAAGATTTTCCTTTATTTTTGGGATAAGATGGTAGAGAGTTTTTCTCAGTTCTTTGTTGAGTGAAAAATAGTATTCAAGTGTCTCCCTGCGTCTCTGACGCAATTCGAGCATTTTTCTCTCGAGTCTATCATTATGTTGCCACAACCATGTCAACGGATCCTTTGCAATGTGAAGCTTCATACCCAGGCGCCTCATTCGCCCTGGCTTAACATTTACAGGAAGTGTGCCACGAAAGCGCTTCTCCAATTGATGGGTTAACAGGGTAATTTTGTTGAGCAGTAAGGAAAACTTTTTGTTGCTGACTGGAAGTTTTTCTATTTCCAAAAGAAGTTTCGGATTAATCCTGACATCTCCATCTGAGCGCAGTAATGACCGTACAATTTTTGCCTGTCGAACAACGTTTTCGATTAAAACAGCCGCAACCAGACTGTGCCCTTGTCCCGACGGTCTGTTACTGCCGTCCCAGTCTCCCCAAAAAGAAAGAAATGGCTCAAATTCATAACCAGAATGCAGCTTCAGATAATCTTCTACTGCAATCATTGTGTTTAGGTCTAGAATAAGTTCCTGGGGCTCTTCATTTGATGCGATGGCCACATTAAGACCAAAATATTCTTTAACAAGTTCAGATGTAAGTGAGGCAATAATTTGGGCTGGTATATTCCTGTTATGTATAAGTATATCAATTATTTTTTCAACTAACATCTCCACCTTTATTGAATACATTTGAGTGGGATGAACAGTCCGATCAAAAAGTCGATAACGAAAAGCATCTTTCCTTCTGAGGAGGTCATCCTTGTAAAACTCCCTCTCTAAAAGCTGAGTAAGGGTGTCGTCATTTGTCGACAGGTACAGGTTGGCCATCTCATTTGTCAATGATCGCCTTTCTTCGAACTTATTCCTGAAGACGGATAATCTGGATGGCAAATAGTCATTTTGTATCCTTTTTACATGAGCCTCGAGATCTTCATGGAGCCCGAGTTTACGGACCACCTCATGTACTGTGCTGGTAATATTATCCCGCAGGCGCAACTCCACTTCATTCCATCTGTCAGCATTCTGCATTAAATCAACATACTTTTTGAAGCTGACATCTTTGTGCTTAAATTCGCGTCTGTTGTAATTAGCTGATTCTTCTGCAATTAACCTGTTCAGGTCGATTAGCACACGCCTTGTCTTTTTGTTAAGAGTCTCTGCGTCATCCGTGCCTCCAAGTGTCAAACGAAAACTTTTCCTTCCTGTGTCAAACCCCATCTCTGTACGTGCGAAAGTAGAAAGAGGTACAAGTCCGATCCCCTGTCTTGCTAATCCAGACGCCAGCCAATCCAGAGAAAGCCCTGACGGTAGATTGTTAACCACCATGCGAGGGTACATACTCCCAACGGGAGGGATAATTTCAATGTCAAATTGATTCCTCTCCTTGGGCAGCTGTCTAACCGCCTCAAGGAGAGCTTCACTCCTCTCTTTAAAAATCTTATTCCTGAGGCGATAATAGGCATTTACATCCTCCACTTTATTTCTGTAAAACAAATAAGCAAGCGCAATAGCTGCTACATTAGGTCTGATGAAGGAATTGACCTGTCGGAACTTCCTTCCGACCTCTTCATGGCGCACTTCCACTACCGATAGGCGAGCTCCCGCATAAGAATCTGTTTTTGACATCGAATGCACAGTAATGACATAATTTGATTCCTCTTCACCAATGTATCCCGCTTTCACCAGCTCGTTTGTAAGCTGACGAATTGTTGGTATTTGTTCCAGTCTTTCAGACGGTTTAACATTTTGATAAGACAGGTCATCTATTATAAATATCTTCCTCTCAAGCAGCCATCTAATTAACTTAACCAGATTACTGCCATTAAATATTTGTCCCGTTGCATTATGAGGATTGTTTATAATGACCGCTCCATATTTTTTCCAGTCGGGATCTGCAGCAATGCGCGATTGAACCACTCTCGTGACAGAATCAACATCAATTTGGAAATTTGAGGTGAGGGGGACGGTGACCACTTTTGGAAAACAATGTTCGTATGTCCAGCTTAAATCAGGAATGACAACCTCTTTAAACCCACAATGGAATCCCAGCAAACTCAAAACCGTACGTGAAGAACCACTGATAACCATTGAACTATCTGGTTTATATTCAGGGTGATGATTTAAAAAGGCGGTTAGGTAGCTCAAACTTAACCCATCAATCCATCCATTCTCATCAATATTCCGTATCAATTTTTCCAAAAGATCCAATGCTCCCAAATCCGCAAACCGATCCAAATGGGGGTTGCTTAAATGCAGCAGAACATTTGACACATGAGATGCCGCTTTTTTCTCGATCCCCTGAAAGGCCATTTCTGTTAAAACACTTTTTTCTTCAACAATTTTGTTCAGCCTATCCTCAACCCTGGAAATAAGTCGACCGACACTCTCGAGAGATGGAACTATCGTCGCACCTTCATATTCAACCTCGGTTGTTATCCTATCACCATATTCATCTTTATACGGCTGCATATTTTTCAACAGAAACCCAAGCAGCTCTATCTCAGTTGATGAGGGAGTCCCCTTCAGTTGAAAATGTACCGTCTCGAAAACGTTTATAAAGTCTGAATTTCCCGCAATAAAGATCAATGAAAAATTCTTCAGACGTTGATCTAAAACACCTGGCGTAATAAATCTGAGCACCCGGTTCATCATCTTAGCTTCCCGTGCAAGCGAAAGGTGATTTGGTGCGTCATTGACTTCAACGAAAAACAAAGGATTCAGCAGGCTAATTTGTCGTAATTGCCTCCTCGTTTCCTCTGAAGTATTCTTTCCCAGAACCAGAAAATTTGGCGTCCGGTGTGATGAGTTGAAGTATTCTAAAAGCTGGCGAACAAAATCATGCTCGTTTTCATTCAGCTGTTCAAATTCAAGGTCTGGAAAGATTTTCAGATGATCAGGAATGTCAATCCCATGAAAAAAAATCTTGGCTGGCCTATTGACTGTGAAATCTGAAAGAGAATGAAAGAAAACCCTCAAAGCCTCGAATATACCGCCCGAAGCCAATACGATTTCTCTCCGGCCTGTCTTTTCTCCCAGGTCATACGAAAGGGGTTCTTGTTGATTCTTCATTAACCAGTCATTGAAGCATTGTATTACGTAAGGTGGACTTGTCCTCATAAATCCGCCTCGGGGAGAATATGGTGAGCTCTTTTTTATCAACTCCGAGAGAAATTCCAATTTTACTTTGTCGTTTTGTTGCAAGTCAAGGTAATCATAAATCTCATTGAGCCGATTTATGCTAAACCTCTCGTCCGTCACATCAAGTCCAAGTGAAAGACGCAGGTATGCAGAACTGAGGTGGTCATCCTGGACTGGATTCCCGATGTGAAAATTCACTCTTTCTCCAGGCGGAATTGGCGAAAGGGCGGTAGCTTCACTTATTTCAGAGACCTTCGCTGCCCTGACAGGTTTCAACTCAAAAACTTCAAGAGGATCTTTCATATTTACCGTTTCAGCACCCAATAGCTGATGCTATTTTTCTTTAGATTTACTTTGTGGACTGCTGAAAGAATTTTTCAGCAAATTCTGAAGCACGGTTATTAACTCTGATCCCCGAGAAACATCCTTCGACGAAAGCGATACTATTGTCTTTGCATTTTTCAGCGACTGGCTTGCTTCAGCGAGGCGTGCAGCCTGAGGTGTAAGTAATAAAAGCTCTGGATTATTTTTCAAAAGTTCTATTTCTTGTTTTTCATATTCAAGCTGCATTTTTTTTCTCCTCAATTCTTCTTCGACACGTTTCTTTGATATTTCAGCATCTTTTTCAAGCTCGGCTCTTTTTAGTTCATACTTCTTCAATTCAAGTTCACTTTCCATAAGAGCAATCTGTTCATCAGCCTGAAATTTTGCCCTGGCTGCCGCAATTCTCCCCTTTTGGCTTAACTCCTCTGTTTGTTCAAGGATGCGCGCAGATTCCTGCTGCCGAATAGCGTCAGCAATTTTGTGATCGATAATTTCTAGAGATTGGACAGAGATAGAAATTATCTCAAGGCCAAATTTTTCCTTGCTAATACTTGTCTTATCATTCAAGTATTCCCGGATTTTTTCAGAAGAAAGGTCTTCAACCTCAAATTTTTCCGCAAATTCCCGAACAAGGCTATAAACAACAATTTCCAGCTCTTTTGCTGCTTCCTGAACAGCCGAGCTGCTCCATCCTCCTGCCTTGATCAGTGCGTCAACATGATCGATAGAAAGAGCGGCAGACATAACAAGTCTGACTTTAACGTCCAGGTTACCTCTGGCACTTGCGTCAATATTCATCTGAATGGAGTGAATTGTCCTGGGAAGGACCAGACTGAGATGCCTTGGATAAAAGCGCCCTTTCCTCAATAATATTTTCCCATCAGACTCATACAAGACCAGTTGGTCCGGCCTTCTTAATCTGTACTCGTAAAGAAAGTATAAGAGCAGTGCTGCTAATAGTGCAACGATTATGATCATGTTATAACTCCTGGCAATTTTAAAGTAGAACTGATATTTACAATTCAATGTAATATTTTTTGTGATAATTCTACAATTTGACAGAGACATGATATTAAATCATTTAACTATATAATTTTCAGACATCTACACCAGAACACATCAACCCCGAATGGGTTGAATATCAATCCCGCAACACACAACCCCGAAGGGGTTGAATATTAATAGGGGTTGAATATCAATAGGGGTTGAATATCAATAGGGGTTCAATATCAATCCCACAACACACAACCCCGAAGGGGTTGAATATCAATAGGGGTTGAATATCAATAGGGGTTGAATATCAATCCCGCACATATCAACCCCGAAGGGGTTGAATATCAATAGGGGTTCAATATCAATCCCGCACATATCAACCCCGAAGGGGTTGAATATCAATAGGGGTTTCAAGGGAACAAAAACATGGCAGAACCTGAAAGAAGGTTTTGCAGGCGAATCTCAGGCAAATCGCCGTTATTTGTACTTTGCCCGTCACGCGGATGTTGAGGGATATCCGGATGTTGCAGGCGTCTTTCGTGACACAGCCGAAGGAGAAACGGGCCATGCTTTTGGACACTTTGATTTCTTGAAAGAAGTTGGCGATCCTGTAACCAATGAGCCTGTCGACGATACAAAGGCAAATCTCAAATCAGCAATTGCAGGCGAGACATATGAGTATACTGAAATGTATCCCGGCTTTGCCAAAACTGCACGAGAGGAAGGCTTCGACGAAATCGCCGAATGGTTTGAAACACTTGCGCGAGCTGAAAAATCACACGCAGGAAGGTTCACAAAGGCTCTCGATAGCCTGGGTCAATAACTTAACATATAAGAGAGTCCCGTTCTCCTTATCGGGACTCTCTCCTTTGAAGAGGTGATAAATGGTATTCGATCTTAATTCACCAGAGTTTTATAACGAGGACGCATACGATAAAGAGACACTTCGCATTTATGAAATATGCAATGGTTGCAGACTTTGTTACAATTTATGTCCCTCGTTTAAGGTTCTTTTTGAGAGAATTGATGAATTAGATGGTGAAGTACACAAATTAGAAAAGACAGACAAGAAAAAAATAGTAGATCTTTGCTACGACTGCAAACTGTGTTTCCCAAAATGCCCTTACACACCGCCTCACCATTACATGCTTGACTTTCCGCGGCTGATGCTGCGTGGGAAGGCCATAGAGGCAAAAAAGGGGAATGTTGCAATGCAGGATAAACTTCTCGGCAGAACCGACCTTATTGGCTCGCTTTCGACAAAGGTGGCACCAATTGTCAACTGGACACTTGAAAATAGGCCTCTAAGGGTCCTCGTTGAAAAGATTATTGGCATTCACCGTGATCGAAATTTGCCGAAATATTCATCGGTAACCTTTAAAAAATGGTACCAGAAACACCGTGAAGCAGATCATGCAGTAATAAAAAATTCAGAAGCTCCGCAAGTAGTTTTCTTTCATACTTGCTCTGTGAATTACAACGACACTGATCAGGGAAAGGCTGCAGTTCAGGTGTTGGAGAAAAACGGAGTCAATATAGAAATTCCTCCTCAAAAATGCTGCGGAATGCCTTTTCTCGACGGAGGCGATATTGACAATGCTCGCAAAAATGCCGAATATAATATCAAACACCTCGCCCCTTATGTAAAAAAAGGATATGAAATTGTCACTCCGGGACCAACCTGCACTTACATGTTGAAACAGGAATATCCCCTCCTGACAAACGACCCTGATGCAAAGTTAATATCCACGCACACGTTCGATTTAATGGAGTACCTGGCAAAGCTGGAAAAATCAGGTAAGCTTTCTAAGGATTTTAAAAAAGCACAAGGCAAAATTACCTATCATTTACCGTGCCATCTGAAGGCACAAAACATAGGCTACAAGTCACGCGATGTTCTTGAACTCATTCCCGACACGTCAGTTGACGTCGTCGCAAAATGTACGGGACATGACGGAACATGGAGCCTGAAAAAGGATTACTTTGAGCTTTCTCTTGAAATTGGAAAACCTGTATTCGACAAGTTCAAAGAATCCCATCAAACAGTTGCGGCAACGGATTGTCCGCTGGCGCAGCTTCAAATTCAAAAAGGTTCCGGCCGGAAGCCGCGCCACCCAATTCAAATTCTCAGAGATGCGTACGGACTTCCGGAGGACCCAAAATCATGAAAGGAAACAAAGACATGACACCCGACATTGGAATAAATGACAAAAACAGAAAAGAGGTTGTTAAAATTCTTAACACACTTCTTTCCGATGAATACCTCCTTTACACACAAACCCGAAAGTATCACTGGAATGTGTTCGGTCCACATTTCAATGATCTTCATAAATTCTTTCAGGAGCAATATGAAGAACTTGATGACATTGTCGACGATGTTGCAGAACGAGCTCGCGCCCTTGGAGGAATCGCTTCTGGAACAATGACAGAATTTCTAAAGGATTCTCGCTTGAAAGAGGAGCCAGGCATAAATCCAGAATCATCAAAGATGGTAGAAAACCTGCTGAAACAGCATGAATCTATCATCAAGAACCTGAGAACCGATATTGAAACCTGTGCTACAAAGTACCTGGATGCAGGAACAAGCGACTTTCTAACGCAGCTTCTGGAAAAACATGAAAAGATGGGATGGATGTTAAGAGCTGCAATTTCTGATAAACCTTAACAAAGAAGATAGACTGCCCGGGATGTGCTTCAATCCGGAATCAGGTACAAAAGGATATAAGAATAGAGAAAAAAAATTAATTCGAAAGCACATCCGGGGCAGACATTTTTAAACTTGCAATAGGAGCTGCAACATGAAAAGGATTGAATTTTCCGATATTAAGAACCTCGTAGAATACGAAAAAGCAAGACCTGGTTTCCGAAAAAAAGTTATCGAACAAAAAAAAGACCGCCGAATTAGTATTGGCGAGCGTATAACGGTTGTTTTCGAAAACAGGTATTCAGTCCTGTTTCAAATACAGGAAATGATAAGAGTGGAGAGAATGATAGACGATTTCAAGATACAGCACGAAATCGAGACCTACAACGAACTTATCCCGGGCAAAAATGAACTCAGTGCCACGCTCTTTGTTGAAGTAGAGGAGCAGGAGATGATAAAACCAGTTCTCGATTCCCTCATTGGTTTAA